>CAZTUB010000016.1:0-29371 GCA_964615905.1 uncultured Clostridia bacterium | reverse complement strand
GGCAAGCTGCACCCGAAATTTGTCGAAGAACTCGATAAGAAGGGGATCAAGCCGGATTCGACAACCGGGATCAAACAGGTCTTCTGGAGCGAATGGGAATTTTTTACCAGGTACGGGACGCGACTTCTGATCGTCGATCACGAAGGCAAACTGCACGTCCAGAGCCTTGAAAAGAGCCTGTTCATCTACGGCGTGTTGAGCGCGGCGAGCGGGCACGGCATAAAGGCCGGGCCGATAGAGTTCACCGCTATCGCGCTCGGATTCGGCATCCATCGCCGCATCGTAATCCCGCCGATTGAGAAGGTGGCCGAGTTCCCACTGGTCAAGATGGTCATGGGTAAAGGCGGCTACCAGGATAAAGACAATAGCGGCGACATCCAGAAGCAGCTTGGCAAGGCGAACGACGACCCTGTCGAGGTGCTTGAGAAGATGAAAGACTGGCTGCCCGCCGAGCCGAACCAGTTCTTCATCTGCGCCGGTGTGCGCTTTACCATCGCGCCGAACGTCGATTGTTTCGCACTGCTCATCGTGCAGTTCGGCAACGACTTCGAGCTAACGCTTATGGGGCTTGCGCGCTTCCGCAAGCCGGACGATACGAGCCTGAAGGCTATCTGCTACGTCGAGATGCAGGTCTTGATGACGCTCAAGCCTAGCGAGGGCAGCTTCAAGCTTCAAGCTCTGCTCACGAGCAATTCCTGGATCATCAACAAAGACTGCAAGCTTACGGGCGGTTTTGCGGTCTTTGTATGGTTCGCCGGTAAACACAAGGGCGATTTCGTCGTGACGATAGGCGGGTATCACCCGCGCTTCATGCGCCCCGATCATTACCCGATTCTTCCGCGAGTGGGGTTGAACTGGCCCGTAAGCGATAAGCTGACGATCAAGGGCGGCGTCTACCTGGCCGTCACGCCTTCGTGTTTCATGATAGGCGGTAAGCTGGAAGCGACTTTTCACGCGGGCCGAGTCTCTGCCTGGTTCACGGCTCATCTCGACGCCATCCTTGAATGGAGCCCGCTCCATTTCGAAGTGGAGCTAGGCGTCTCGATGCGCATCGAAGCCGCGTTCTTTCTCCTCACGATCAAACTGGCGATCTCTGCGTCTGTCGAGATATGGGGGCCGCCCGTGGGCGGAGTGGCCCGCGTGAACCTGACGCTGATCTCTTTCGACCTCCCGTTCGATTTTGAGTTTGGCACCCAGCGCGAAGAGGCCAGACCGAAATTGATCGATTCGTGGGCGCAGTTCTGCCGCAGCTTCCTGAGCGCGACCGAAGAAGAGAGGCCACTGATTGATGCGCCTGTGACCGCGCTGCCGATCATAAAACCGAGCCTCGCGGCGGGACTCAACAACCTCAACAACCTGCCGGGTCAGAATAAAGAGCCTGCGCCAGTCGATGACGGCAACGAAAACGCCACCTGGATAGTACGCGGAGATGAGCTGGAGCTGGCGGCAACGGCCTCGGTTCCTTTAACCGTCATGAAGCTGGGAAGTGTGAAGACTGAAAGCCTGCCAAAAGGCTTGCTGGAGAGCGACCTGACCGGTCAACCTTTACTGGTTCCGAACGAGCTTGTGCTCGAAGCCGAGGGGATGACGGCCAGGCGGTCCCGTAGCCCTCTCGGAGTTCGCCCGATGGGTAAAGGTCTCGAATCCGCGCTCAATGTCACGGTCGTGCTCGATGATGCTTCTGAAACCATAGCCATCGATCTATCCAAGTGGTCCATCGAAGAAGAGATCTCCTCATTGCCCGCTGCGCTGTGGGATGCGGCGAAGCCGGACCCGAAAGGCCCGTCGGAGCCGAGCGCGAAACTTATCTCTGGTTGCATCACAGGCATCAAGCGTCTCAAGCCGCCGACAGGCAAGCGCGGCAAGCTCGCCGAGTTCAGGGGGATGACCTGGCAGGAGCTTGAAAGGAAGACCGTTCCCAGGTCCGGCGCGCCGCAGGAGATTCCTACAAAGACGCGCTCGCGCAACGTCCAGGCTGCGATGGCTGGCAAGCTGACAGAGCAAACACGCGTCGCCAACGCGCTCTCTGATTTGGGATTCAACCTTGAGTGGAAACCTGCGCAGGCGGGGTTTCGATTTCGAGAGCTACAGGCCGAGCCGTTGACTTATGCTGATGGAACGGCCGGGCGATAAAGGAGCAGAATGGCTACAGAGCAAGGAGCACGGCCTGTTAACGACCTGATGGTCTTTTGTGACAACTATGAGACTTCATTGGATGCCGGGTCGTACCGCTTCGTCATGCAACAGACGGTCAGCGTAGAAGGCGAAGAGGACCGTTACTATTACCGCGACCAGCCCTTTGAAGTCCTGGCCCCGCGCTATACCATCGAGGGCAGCGAAATCCAGGCTTACTTTCCCCCGCCGGGCGGCATGGGCGATTATAAAAACACCTTGCCGCACATGGTGCTACGCACTCGCAGCCTCCCGTGGGAGCGAGCGGTCTGGCGAACCGCGCAACGCGCGCCCTGGCTTGCGCTGATCGTGCTCTCCGACCAGGACATCTCCGAGGGCGGCGCAATAGCGAAGACGGGCAAGGTCTCAGACCTCGCGCCCGATTCGGAGGCCGGTCAGTTGTGGTCGCGCAAGGAAGACGGCGTAGCCATTCTGGTCCCGAAATTCACACGCAAAGAAGACCCGCAAACCCCTGTGCGGCTGCTCGATCTCGATCTCAAGCTCTTTCTCAAACTCTGCCCCCGCCAAAAAGAGCTGCCCTTGCTCGCGCATATTCGTCAGGTAGACACGACGAACAAGGTCCCGCTGGAGATGGTCGCCGACGGCGAATTCTCTGTTGTAGTCGCAAACCGGTTCCCTCCCCTGGGCCCAACGACCGTCTTTCTGATTTCGCTTGAAGGCTGGGGTACTTTGATAGAAGCGCCGGACGAGACTTCTCACCCCGCTTCACGCTTGCGGCTTATCACGCTGGCCAGCTGGAGCTTTGTCAACGACACGGCCGGGCACGATACTTTCAGCGGACTGGTGCAGCGGCTTAGAAATAACGCCACGGTCTTTGGCGTCGCACTGCCTACGAAGGACCCGGACGTAAGCGAGGCGCTCGCGCGAGGGTATGTCCCGGTCGACTACAAGCCGCTCGACAGCACGCCCGCCTTTGCGTGGTATCGCGGGCCGTTGTCCCCTGTCACAAGGCGCTCGCTCAACCAGCCACTTTTCCGGCGATCAGACGCCGCGCTGATCTTCGACGAGCGCACGGCCATTATGGATGTGTCGTACGCGGCGGCGTGGCAACTCGGACGGCTGCTGGCGCTCGCGTCGCCTGCCTTCTCAAAAGGGTTGCGCCTTTTTGTAGAGCGACGCCTGAACGCGAACGAATTTAAGCGGCAGATCGACAGCTTTCTGAAAATGCATCGCAGCCGAACCGCAGGCGAATCCCAAGGTGATGTCGAACAAGTCACCATTGCCGATGAGATTGTGGAGTGGATTGCAAGACTTGTGCTGCTCTACCCAGTGCCTTTTCACTATCTGGTTCCGCATCCGGCGTTGTTGCCGCCCGAATCGCTGCGATTTTTTCATCTGGACGATAACTGGGTCGATGCGCTTGTCGACGGGGCGCTCAGCATAGCCGTGCGCAACCTGTCCGACCAGGGTGTGGCGTCGCGCGCCGATTTGCAGGCGGTCTTGTCCAGTATCGTTTACCAGCACAGGCTGCGGCTACAGGGCAAGAAGCAGGATGTGAGCCCGTCAAAAAGCTACAGCGAGATTCCCAAGTCGGGGTTCCTGTTGCGCTCAAGCATAGTGACGGGCTGGCCGGGGGTCGAAGTGATTGCGACCACCAGCGGCGCGCCGGATGCGAATCTCCCAGAGATTCTGCGCATGGATCAGGTTGCCGACGGCGTGCTGTTCTGTCTGGCGAGCGGATTTATCAAACGTGTAACTTTCCGCGAGCCGCGCGAAGGGCTCACCTTCGGAGTGCCTAGCGAAGGGCCTGTCAAGCTCCGGGCTGATGCTCGCCCCGGGGTGGCCGACATCGCCGCACTTGAAAGCCAACTTGGCGTTGCGGGGTCCGCTCAGTTTGCGCTGCGAATGATTCGCAAGCCTGAAGAGCAGATTATCGAATGGGGCTAAACGCAGCCCGACACGATTTTGAAGGAGAGATATAGTGAACGCTGAACATCTGCTCGTGCCCATCAATGTACAGGCGCTGGTCATCGACGATCTCGTCATCGAAAAAAAAGCGACCCTGATGGTCGGCACGCAGAGTAACGTGGCCAATGACGGCAAGTGGTCGCCGCTTGAGCAGGATTACCGCCCGTTAATACTCGCTCTGGACAAGGCTGCGCCCAAACCATTTTACGGGGCAAGGTACACCGACCAGGATGAGCAAGCGGACCAGCTAGTGCTGCCGGAATCTAATGAAGATGTCTTGCCAAAGATGGAAGATCGCGGCGTATACCTCCACTGGGTGCTGCCTTCGGGTCTGCGGCATGCCTACAGGCCCGGCTCGCTCGATTTTCCGGCGCTGCCCGACCAGTGGCTGGTCGTGCGTTTCTGCCGTCGCGGCGCGGATGTTCAAACAAAGGCGTGGTTCATTGACAGCGGGTTAGTCGTCGATTCAACGGACGACCCGGCCAACCTGATCCTTGCCAACGGCGACAGTTATGAAGCAAGGCGTGTTGGGAAAGTGGTTCCGCTCGACCAGTTCTCGGATGCCGAGTTTCAAGGTGAGCGGACGACCATCACAGCCATCGGCAACGCGCATACGGGGTCGCCAACCTTCACAGCGTTTGTCGCGGAAAATCGAAATATCCTTTCCTGGCACGACGACCTGCTTGACCTGCGCGATGACGGGGGTCAAGGAAAGATTCCTAAAGAGACGGCGCTCAGTTACCTGTTGCTGGGCTGGTATCATGACGCGAAGGACGAGCCGCTCGCTGCCCTTCCTGTCAGGGTCATAGAAAAGAAGCCGCCTGACCCGCAGGGCTGGCTCATCGACCCGCCGGGCTGGTTCATTGACTCAAGCTCGCCGCCGCCAGCCGATCTTTTGAACCGGCGCTGCCTATTCCACGGCATGGTTGCGCAGATCAACTACTGGAATCCTCAGCGGTACAAGGGCACTATGCTCGGCTATCCGGGCTCGCCATCGGTCGAAGGGGTATTGGGCGATGCGCCGCCGTCTTTCAAAGTCGGAATCGGCAACAACGCAGAAGACGCGCTGGTCTCGCTTGTTTCGAGCGAATACAGCGGCGACAAAGAGAAGCCGAACCTGTGGAAAGCGCTCGAAGCCGTCATCTATCGCCAGCCCGAATCGCTCGTCGGCAGCTGGAACGCAGCGCCGCGCGATCACGCCGTCCATCAAAGCTGGTTCTTGACTTTGGAAGCGGGGAAGGTGTGGTCGATTCGCCCGCGCCCCGATGAAAATAGCAAACCGGACGACGCTGCCGCACAACCTCCGGTCAAACCGACGCCGGAGCAACTAACCGCGCTGAAAGAGCTAAACGAGCTGCAATCGGACGCGGACGCTACAGGGCGAGAGCTGGCCGCATTACAACAGGATTTGTACGCGCGATGGTGGAAGCTGTGTGAGCAACTCCGTCTTGAAGACCCATTGGTAAACATAACCGGTGACAGGAATGCTTATCTCGCTCTGGCGGGACGGGTCACAAACCTGGTTAACGAACACAAACGGCTGCTTGAGCGCCTGCGACCGCTGCCGGAACAGCTCAAGACCAAGCTGCCTAAAGAATTGGAGCTGCGGTCTGATGCCGCGCCGCGCTTCTGGACGCCCGCCGACCCGGTCGTTGTGGTCAAAAACTGCGGGCTGCCGACAAAGCACCAGTTTCCACGACCGTTGCCTTGCAGGCTGGAAAACCAGGTTGTCACGGCCGCAGAGGTCCTGGTCGGGCGGGAGTCCAACCAGATCCGCGAGGCGGCGGGCATAACGCAGACCGCATCGGAGGTGAGGACTCATTTTGGGCCGCGCGGCCAACTGCTTACTCGCCTGCTCGAAGAAGGCTCGTTCGTCGAGCAGGCAATCAGCAATCTGGTCGAGAGAACCTTCGCGCTCAAGAAGCGCCTCGTCTCTTTCGAGGACTGGCGGGAGTGGGCCGACCGGCTCGTCAAAGATATAAACTGGGATGGTAACCCCGATTCGCAGCCGCTCGATCAAATCAAGCTCAGAACCGCGAGGAGATCAAACCTGCTGCTGAATTATCTCGCGGAGCTTTGGGTCGAGCAGCCCTGGTCGCCTCTCTTCCTCGATTGGCAGATCACCTGGAGGACCGCGCCATACTCGGTTAACGATTTCGGCCCCGTTTGGCAGAAGGGCGAGCACGATTATCAGCCGGTAGATAGAGAGTCCTTGCCCGATAATGGGTTCACTGTGCGCGGGCGCAGCCTGCTCAACCCCGTCGACGGGCGCATCTTCAAAGAGCCGATTGAGACATTGCGCGAACTCCTTGAGGCCAAAACCGACGGGGGCAAGAATGAAGACGGCAAACCGGAGTTTCCTCGCGCGGTAAGAGATGTCCTGTCCGATTATCAAGATGTCTGGGATAAGACGCTGGCCGAGCTTGCAAGAGCGGGCTTGATGGGTCAGGCTCTGACAGGCTTTCATCAAACATTGTTGCGCAGGGATGTCACGCTTCCTCGCGTTCTGCCCGACCCTCAGCACCCCTGGGCCGACAACGATGAGCTGGCCAGACCGCTGCTTGAGGCAACGGATCAAGACGCCCCGGCCACCGACCGCCTCGCGCCTCCGTTCCCAACAGACCCGCCGCTTCCGTTCACGCTTGTGCGGTCGGGCGCGTTTCGGCTTGACGAGCTCTGGCTCATAGATGATTTCGGTCAATGGGCCGATCTACTCAAAGGGACTTCTGCTGGCGGTTCGGCCGGGCTGGTCATCCACCCGCGTTCGCGATGGGACGATGACAGCTTTGCTGTAGCGATGCCGCCACGCATCGTCCAGCCTGTGCGCCTCAACTTCCGATTCACCGCAGCCGAAAACCTGTCCGTCGAAAGCGACTCGGATCCGGCGCTCAGCCCCATCTGCGGGTGGGTCATCTATAATCCGCTCGATCAGGCGCTGGTCTTCTGCGATAGAGACGGGCAACTTGCGGGCGAGCTTGTCATCTATGAAGAACAAGGCCGTTTCCGCATAGACTGGCACGCAGGCGCGGACGGCGTTCCTTTGAGCGAAGTTCGCAATTCAGCTCTCAAGTCATTTGCGCAGTCACTGGTCGAGCCCGCGCTGACTGCTCATCCACGTCTATATGACTTGCTAAAGCTGATCGATAGCGCGCTAGAACGGATACGGCCTGCCTCCGCTCGACGCGACGCGGCGCTCTTTGGCCGCCCGCTCGCGCTCGTGAGCGCAACGGTCGGTTTGGAGCTATTCGGCAAGGCGTGGACCGATCCGCAAAAGCCTGCCCCCGCTCGGCCCGGAGCGAGCGGCGACGAAACGGTCGATAAATTGCGAGTCCGCGTCAATCTGGGCTGTTCGCACAACATCGAAGACGGTCTGGTCGGCTATTTCAAAGGAGGCCTCTATGACCGCATAGTGATGTCCCGCGAGCCGAAGGAGTCCGACAACTGGCCTTCCGGGTATGTCGCCCGTGCGAAAGCTGATGCCGTGCAGGCCGGTTTCGGCAAGCCTGAGCAGCTAACGCTTTTGATGGACCCGTGGGGCTCTGTGCAGGCGGCGACAGGTATCGTTCCCGCAAAGACGATTACGCTTGCGCAGGCCGAGCTGGACAAGACGCTTGCGCAGATGGAAGCCTCGTTCCGCGTAGGCCCCGTCTTGCTGCATCCCGACAGGCTCGCCTTACCCACGCCCGCGGGCGACAAGGGGCGGTGGAATTTCAGCGGCCCATTGACCAAGAATGCGGCGACCCCGGTAGCTCCGTCCGACACGAGGTATTTCAGCGACCAGCCCGCGATTGCGACAGAGGGGCGACTGCTGCTTTTGAGTTCCGAAGAATAGCTTTGAGGAAAACGCCATGCCTGAAATCGACCTTCTTAAATTCGCTGCTCCTGTTATCAACTCCGGCAATCTGGAGATTGGAGTTAAAAACGACGGCCAGGCCCCGATCAGCGAGCAGCTGCTCATCGAGTTTAAGATTCTCGCCTCGCTCGTTGACCCGCGAATCGGCGCGCTTATTCAAAAGGCCCGCACCAGTAGCGTGCCTAAGAGAATGGCGAGCCTGGCTGGCATCGTCACTGTAGAAGGCGGCTTGTCCGCCTGGCTCTACTACTATGACAGCGACGACTATGTTGCCATGCGTTTTGTTAACTATCTCGATCAAAAGACCGGAAAACCGTTAGTGCCGCCCGCCAAGATCGACACGGGCGCGGCTATGAACATAATTATTCCGCTAACCCAACAGGGCAGCCGCGCCCGCTCCACGCTCTCGTACATGTACAAATATGGGGAGCGCAATGCGGTCAACGGCTCGTTTGATCTGACGCCCGACAGCGGTACCGGCGATTACACGCCGAAGGTCAGTTTCACCCTCGACCAGCCGAACTCGACGGCGCTTGAACCCGCGAGCAGGGTAAAGCTCTCCTGGAAGATCGCGGACGGCGTGAGCGCGACCATTCGCGGTCCGCTGCCGGGTGCTCATTCGAAGCTTACGCTTAGCAAGAACCCAAAATCGGACTTAAGGATTGACGAAGGCTCGCTCGAAATCTACGCTGTCGGCCACGCGGTATACTTCCTGGACGCGCAAGTAAAGCCTCCGAGGGGCAGGCAGAATATCCAGGTGATCAGAACACTGATAATCGACACCAAGAAGGTCGATCAATTTGCCAGCCTGCGCGTCCGCCCGGATCGCGTCCTCCCCAACGGCCAGATAGACATTGATTGGGCCGTGTGGGGCGTCCAAAAGGCGAAACTCAGGATAGGGGAGGATAAATCATTCACGCTGAAGTTGACCGAGCAGGATAAGCTCCAGACATACCAGGGAACAGGCACCTGGAGAGAAAGGATCGGGGACACCTCGGATAAAGTCTACCTCAGGCTCGTCAATTCCGATTTCGAGGAGAAGAAGGCCGAAATAACCGTCGCCAAATGGAAGGAGGTTACCCCCACACCGAAATTCACTGGCAAGCCGTTAGGGCTTGCCGTAATTGCGCCGAACATGGCGCTGTTGACGACCGACGGGCTCTGGATAGCGAAGGTCGGCAAAGACGATAAGACGAAGATCGATCCGAAATTTAACAAGACCTCGACCGACACGCCAAAAGCCTGGCTCGCGCTCGGAACCTTTCAGGATAACTTTATTGTCCTGCAGCAGACTAAAATCGACGGCGTGCAGCTTGCGCGGTACAACTCCGACGGCAAGCGGGAGGGTGAGCCTTTAGACCTCGACGATTTCTTCATGTACCTGTTGCATCGTCCGGGCACAATCTTCGATCTCGTAGGATTCCGCGACCGGATCTACATCGTCGCAGAACGCCGCTTGCCGGGCGGGACGATACGCAACGCGGTGATGGTGAACTTCGATGACTTCGCCTGGCACAGCGAACCGCTGCTAAACCGGCTGGAGAACTACCGCATACTAGCAATTGGCGACGGACTCTACGGCCTGAACCGCGAATCAGGCCATATGCTCCGCTTCGTAGTCGAAGAGAGAGATGTCGAGGAAGCCCACAGGGCGGCGAGCGCGGCGAGCCCAGGTCAATCGCTTGTGCGGACAGGTCTGCTGGTCACGGTTGACGACGTACTTCTGGTCTTGAACCCTGATCTCCCGTCATCGTTTAAGCATTCGCCTCAATTAAGGATGACAAACGTAGAGGACTTTACCTTCGAGGAGCTCGATCCAGAATCGGATATCAAGCAACCCCCGCAGGATTTGATATATAACCCTCAAAAGAACGAGTGGCTCCCGTGTGGCAACGGGTTGCAGGTCGGACAGGGATCGGTTGCGGCCCTGCGAGGAGGCGACTCCGAACGGCTATGGGTGATTCAGCCTCCAGACGGCGGTACCAATCTCAGCACTCGAATGCACACGCTGACGGATGCTTCGTCGGACCTTTTCGCGCCCGACTACGTCACGACACGAAACGGGGAAAAGTTCCCAGCCGCAGACTTGCCGCCCGCGCTCAACGCGAAAAAGATTATTGAGATCAGAAATGATTCAGACCTGCACCTCACCGTGATGGACATCGTCCTCAACTCCGGCCTTGAAGGGTATAGCTCGGCGGCGCTTGTTGAAGTAGATCCCGAGCCGCGCGAGCCGTTGGGCCGTGGGTCCAAAAAGAGGTTCGAAATCAAATACTACAAGACCGACCCGACGCCGGTAAGGCTGCGCTATATGCTCACGCCGACCGAGCCAATGCTCGGTTATGTTTTTGAGCTAACGCTCTCCGGGCTGGGGTTGTCCACGATCACCTCTGTCTTCAAGCGTGTAAGATACGCCTCTGATGGCACGGTTGTAATAAACGAGATTCCCGGCACACTGGTCAACCACCCGGACACTAATCCGATTGTGATACCGCCGCCCAAACGGCTCTCCGAGCGTTTCAAACTTGTTACGGTTAACGCTACCCGCTATGACATGGCGAGAGAGACTCCCAGCCCGCCGGTTTCGGTCCACATTTCGCGCGAGGACGTACTCAAGCTTGACACTCCGACCATCGTCATCTCGCCCAGGAACGGCTCGGATTACCATCGCCTGGGTGAATTGCGCTTTGACATCAACTTCGCCATGCCACACGGCATAGAGGTATCTTCCGGGAGCCTAAGCCAGGAAAAACTCGTGCGAGTAAACACCGATAGGGCGCGCGCGCTTGAGGCCAGACTCGTCAAGATGTTGAACCCGGGCGACCCGCCAATCGAAGTCGATCACCTGGAAGGCAAGGTAAAGGTCAATGCCGGTGACACCGTGACATACGTCTGCCAGATCGTCGCCACGCTTTAGAGATATACTGCGGAAGTAAGAAATGAAGTTGCCTGCAAGCGTTACCTTGATAACGCTTGCAGGCAAGAGAAGGAGTAGGAATTCTGTTGCTGCGATTAGCTTCCGCCAGCCAGTTTTCCGATCAGTGTGAACAGCGGCAGGTACATCGCTATGACGATAGTACCGATTGTCACACCGAGAAAGAGGATCATCGCCGGTTCCATCAAGCTCAACAAATTGGCGATGGCCGCGTCCACTTCCTGCTCATAAAAATCGGCGATCTTTGAAAGCATCGCGTCGAGCGCGCCGGTCTGTTCGCCGACCCCGATCATCTGGCTCACCATGACAGGGAAGATGTCGAGCGACCTGAGCGGCTCGACGAACGTCTGACCCTGTTCGATTCCGGCTCTGACTTTTAAGATACCCTCGCCGACGATGATGTTTCCGGCGGTGCGCGCGGTGATCTCAAGCGATTCGAGAATCGGCACGCCTGAGCTCATCAGCGTCGAGAGCGTTCGGCTGAACCGCGCGATGGCAATCTTTTTCATGATCGGCCCGAATATCGGGACCGTCAGGATGAACTTATCGAGCACGTGCTGCCCGTGGTCGGTCTTATACCAGCTCTTTAGCGCGAAGACGCACAACCCGACAAAGGCTCCGATAAGCCACCAGTACCCGGCCAAAAATTGCGACATCGAGACAACAAGCTCCGTAAGCCACGGCAGCTTCTCGCCCGGCCCCAGCAGGCCTTCAAATATGTTCTTGAACGCGGGGATGACGACAATCATGATCACAGAGATCACCAGGATGGAGATGACGATGACCGCTATCGGGTAGATCAATGCGCTTTTGACATCGCTCTTCAGCTTGACCATCTTTTCGAGGAAGGTCGAAAGCCGCTGGAGTATGATGTCGAGGATACCGCCGGTCTCGCCAGCCGCGACCATGTTTGAGTAGAGCGGCTCGAAGACCTTTGGATGCTTCGCCATCGCGTCGGCCAACGTCATGCCCGCTTCGACATCGGCGCGCGTCTGAAAGATAACCTTTTGAAATGCTTTGTTGTCCTGCTGCTGGCCAAGGATCTCAAGACACTGAACGAGCGGCAAGCCTGCGTCGAGCATGACGGAAAATTGCCGCGTGAAGAGCGCGAGGGCTTTGCTCTTTACCTTCTCGCGGCCCACCTTTGGCATCCGCATCTCGCGGCCCTTCTCGCGGGCGTTCGTCAATATTACCTGCTCGCGTCGCAACATGGCTTCGAGCGTGGCGCGGTCAGATGCTACGCGCTCGCCGACTACCATTTCGTTTAAACGGTTGCGGCCCTTAAAAACATAAGTTGGCATCTCTAACCCTCTCTGAAATCCTGCTTAAACATAAGGGGCAATAAATCTTTCTGCTGCTCATAAATCTGTCGCTGCTTACCTGCCTACGCGGCTGAGCGGCGTCATGGGCTTGCCGCCCTGCCCTGCTCCGGGCGCGCGGCCCGCCTGCGGTGGCCCTTGCTGTAGCGCGGCCTGGCCACGGTTTATCAGGTCTTGCAGCTCGTCCGCGTTTGACGAACGGGCGAGCGCCATCTCCAGGGTGATGTGGCGTTTGAAATAGAGGCTCGCCAGCGACTGGTTGAAAGTCTGCATGCCGTACTTGTCCTGGCCCGTCTGCATCATCGAGTATATCTGGTGAATCTTGTCTTCGCGGATGAGGTTTCTGATGGCCGCGTTCGGAACGAGTATCTCCATCGCGAGCACGCGCCCCTGCCCGTTCGCTTTCGGAAGAAGCGACTGCGTGACGATGCCTTCGAGCACCATCGAGAGCTGCGTTCTTATCTGGGCCTGCTGGCCCGACGGGAAGATGTCTATGATGCGGTTGATCGAAGACGCGGCGGAGTTCGTGTGCAGCGTGGCAAAGGTCAGGTGGCCCGTCTCCGCGATTCTCAGCGCGGTTTCGGTCGTCTCAAGGTCGCGCATTTCACCGATCAGGACAATATCCGGGTCCTGGCGCAACGCGGCGCGGAGCGCGTTTGCAAACGAGTGCGTGTCGGAGTGTACTTCGCGCTGGTTGACTATGCAGCTCTTGTGAGAGTGAAGGTACTCAATCGGGTCTTCGACCGTGATCATGTGCTCGTGGCGAGAGCGGTTGATCTTGTCGAGCATGGCGGCAAGCGTCGTGGACTTGCCGGACCCGGTAGGCCCTGTGACGAGCACAAGCCCGCGCGGTTTCTCACATAGCTTGTCGATAACGCCCGGCAGCCCCAGCTCTTCAAAAGTCTTGATCTCGTAAGGAATCGAGCGGAATACCGCGCCCACCGCGCCGCGCTGGTTGAACAGGTTCGCGCGGAAGCGTGACAGCCCCTTTATGCCGAATGAAAAGTCGAGCTCAAGGTGCTCTTCAAACCTGTGCTTTTGAGAGTCGGTCAGAACAGAATAAGCGAGTTGCTTTGTCTCGGCCGGAGTCAGCTCAGGGTATTCGAGCGGCCTGAGAGTGCCGTGCACCCTGACCATCGGCGAAGAGTTCGTGGTTATGTGCAAGTCCGAACCGCCAAGCTCTATCATCTTTCTCAACAAGTCACTTAAACCGATATCTGCCATAGTCCCTCCGGTTATATACCTGCTATAACTTTCTCCAGTCTCACTTCACCGTCTCTCTGACGATCTCTTCGACGGAAGTCAGCCCCTGCCTGATCTTTTCCAGGCCGCTCAATCGCAGCGTGAGCATGCCTTCTTCGACGGCCTTGCGTCTTAGCTCAAGGCCGGATGCGCCGACGAGGATCAACTCGCGAATCTCGTCGCTTATCTCCATCACCTCGTAAAGACCGACACGCCCCTTATACCCCGTGCCGTTACACACAGAGCAGCCTGCGCCCTTGAAAGTCTTTATATCTTTCGCCTCGGTTGCCGAAAAACCTATGTCGACCATCGCTTCAACCGGCGTGTGCAGCTCTACCTTGCACTCCTTGCAGATTCGGCGGACGAGTCTCTGTGCCTGTATGAGGTTCACAGAGGTGGCGACAAGAAACGGCTCTATACCCATGTTCATCAACCGGCTGATCGTCGAGGGCGCGTCGTTCGTGTGCAGCGTGGACAAGACCAGGTGGCCTGTCAAAGCGGCCTTGACCGCTATCTCGGCCGTTTCGAAATCGCGAATCTCGCCGACGAGTATGATGTTCGGGTCCTGCCTGAGGAACGAGCGCAGCGCGGCGGCGAAGTTCAGCCCAATCGACTCTTTCATCTGCACCTGATTTATGCCGGGCAGGTTGAACTCCACAGGGTCTTCAGCGGTCATGATGTTTGTCTCCGGCGTGTTCAGGCTCTGGAGAGCGGAGTATAGGGTCGAGGTCTTACCCGACCCCGTAGGCCCCGTGACAAGCACCATACCGTAAGGCTTTGCGATGTTGCGCTGGAATTTTACTAGGCTCTCCGGCTCGAAACCGAGCTTGGTCATGTCGAGCCGCAGGTTCTCTTTATCGAGCAGGCGAAGGACGAGTTTTTCGCCGAATATTGTCGGCAGCGTCGAGACGCGGAAGTCCAGCTCGCGCGAGCGGTTTTCAAGCCTGACCTTGATCTTTATTCGACCGTCTTGTGGCAAACGTTTCTCGGCGATGTCGAGCCGCGCCATGATCTTCATTCTTGAGATGAGCGCGTCACGCATCTTCATGGGCGGGTTCATGATGTTGTACAAGACGCCGTCCATGCGGAACCTGACCCGGAACTCTTTTTCATAAGGCTCGATGTGAATGTCGGATGCCCCGCGCCTGAGCGCGTCAACCAGGATCACGTTTACGAGCTTTACCACGGGAGCGTCTTCGGCCATGCGCTCCAGGTTTTCAAGGTCAATCTCTTCTTTGTCGTCTTCGAGATCAACCTGGTCGATCTCCTCGCCGTATTCAGGCTGGCTTGTCGTCTCGGCGACAAGGTCTTCCATGACCTTTGCAAGCTCAAGCTCTCTCGAAGAGCCGTAATACTTTCGTACCGCGGCCGTCAGCGTCGTCTCGCTTACGACGACAGGCTCGACCGACAGCCCGGTCATAAATTTTATGTCGTCGATTGCGAATACATTTGTCGGGTCGACCATCGCCAACGTGAGCGTCGCGCCCACGCGCGAGAGCGGCAGCACGGAGTAGCGCTCGGCCGTCTCCTGCGGAACGAGCGCGACGGCGGAAGGGTCTACGTCAAAGAGATCGAGGTTTACCGAAGGCACGCCGTATTGCCTGCTCAGCACCGCCGTGACCTCTTCGTCGCTGAGCATGCCAAGCTTGACAAGAGTCGAAGCCAGCCGCCCCCCGTTCATTCTCTGGTAATCCAGCGCCTCTTTGAGTTGCTGTGGAGTGATGAGGTTGTCTTTTAGAAGGCTCTCGCCCAGTTTTGCCGACATAATTCGAATGAATTCCCATCCCCGCTTTTAATGCTTGCGGAGCCACCGATAAATAGGTTCTACAGCGTTTCGCCAGAAGCGCTGCCGAATAAGCATCGGAGGGCGCTATCCGTTCACCATGTTTCAAATGGGTCAAACGAACAGAGAGTCAGAGCGTACCGTTCAAACTTGTTGAGCCGCGTGCTCGCGCTCGACTAGAGAGAAGACAACCGGGGGAAGTCATTTTACGACAGAACAAGGGGTTGAAATCGGAGGGGCAGAATCGGCTGCGGCGAGTTGCTCGAACCGTTAGCCGTGTACTTTGTAACATCGACCGGAAGGCATGTCAACAATAAATTAGTCATGCATTCCGATATACTTTTTACGAAGTATTTATCAGCCGACCTGCCGGGAGATTACCGGCGAAAACTATAGAAACAGGGATTTTAATCCTGCCGGAGCCTCGCAGCTCAGCCGCCGAAAAGCCTGTGCGCAAGCTCTACAAGGTAAAAGCTGACGGCGGCGATAAGCGCCGACATCGGTATTGTCAACACCCAAGCCCAGACGACTGTTCGGGCCACGCCCCATCGAACGGCCGACAAGCGCCGCGTAGCGCCGACGCCGACGATTGCCCCTGTGATCGTGTGAGTCGTGCTGACAGGTATCCCGGCTGTCGTCGCCAGGATGATAGAGGTCGCGCCCGCCGTCTCGGCGGCGAACCCGCCCACGGGTTTGAGCTTTGTTATACGCGAGCCCATGGTGTGGACGATGCGCCACCCGCCCGAAAGCGTTCCGAGCGCGATTGCGGCGTGACAGGTAAGGACTACCCAGGTAGGAATTTCGCGTGTGGCATCGGGGTTGATATTTGCCGCAACAAGCACGCCAGCGATTATACCCATGGTCTTTTGCGCGTCGTTGCCGCCGTGGCCAAGTGAATAGGCTGCGGCCGACAACAACTGCCCTTTGCGAAATAGCTTGTCGACGCGGTCTGCCGCACGGTTGCGAAATATCCAGAGGATCGCAACCATAAACACAAACCCTAGAATCATACCGACTATCGGGGAGATGAAGATAAAGCTCAGAGTCTTGATCCACCCTTCCGGCTTCAAAAGCCCGCCGGCAAATCCGTGGTGGGCGGCAATAGCCGCGCCAGCGTAACCGCCGACAAGCGCGTGCGATGAGCTCGAAGGGATGCCGTAATACCACGTGATCAGGTTCCAGACAATCGCGCCCAGCAACCCGCACAGCAGCACCCACAACTGCCATTGCTGGTCTATCAACTTGATCTCTATCAGATCGCCGCCTATCGTCTTTGCGACACGCGTACCGAGGACCGCGAAGGCGATGAAGTTGAAGAAGGCCGCCCACACCACCGCGACTCCCGGCGACAGCACGCGAGTAGAGACGACCGTCGCAATCGAGTTTGCAGCGTCATGAAAACCGTTGATGTAATCAAAGATGAGGGCGATTATGATGATGAGTACGACAAACGCCATCAGCGCTGTCATTCGCGTGGACCTCCGATGCAATTGAGCATAGGCTCTCTTTTAGGTTAATGAACCGATCACTTGTTCTTGACGACGACGGCCTCTAAAGCTTCCGCGACGTCTTTGCACCGGTCCATAGACTCTTCCAGTTGCTCGTAAACGGACATCCATTTTATTACTTCGATGGGGTCCTTCTCTTCCTTGAACAATCGGCGCAGCGCGTCTGTGTAGAGCGAGTCGGCGCGCTTTTCCAGCTGGCTTATCGTGCTGCAATGCGCGCCCACTCCCTTATGGTCCTCAAGCATTGTAAATGCGTCTTGAATCTCGACAGTGGCGCGCGCCAGCAGGGTCGCCACCTCCGCGGCGTCGGGCCTCGGTGTGGTGATGTCGTAGAGGTCGAACCGCCGCGCCAGATCATTGATCATGTCAATGACATCATCCAGCTCTTTTACGAGCAGGTATATGTCTTCGCGATCAATCGGCGTGATAAAACTCGAATTGAGCTTCTGCGTTATCTTTGCCGCCAGGTCGTCGCAGTCCGTCTCTATCGCTTTGATCTGTTCAATGTATTCGGCGCGCCGATGAAATTCCTGAAAGAATTTTTGAAATAGTTCGCCGCCTTCCCTGACCCTTGCGGCCAGCTGGTTCAGCAGGTGAAAATATTTCTCTTCGCGGGGTATTAGCCTCACCTTAAGACCTCTGAAGTAAATTTCACGTCCATGTCACAATGGCTTTACAAAATTGTTAAATTCTTCGGCCGCCCCTCTTATACGTCAAACTCCTGCGCTCTGTCCAGTAGTTTAATCACCTGACGGCGCAAAACTTTTTATTGACTTGCTATGACGATTGTAGTAGCATCAGCCTCAAACGTAGTACGACGGAGCAACCGATAGGTATGGCTAAAGAGAAGACGATAAAGCTGACGCGGTTCGAGATAGAGGTGATGGATGCGCTGTGGGCGCTCGGCCGCGCGTCTGTGCGCGAGATTCAAGAGCGGCTCCCGGAAAAGCGGCGGCCTGCATACACGACCGTTCAGACGATAGTCAGGAGGTTGGAAGAGAAAGGCGCTGTGCGGCAGGTTCGCAAGATCGGCAACGCCTTCATCTTCGAGCCCGCCGTGAGCAAGAAGGCCGCGCATCGCCGTCTGGTCGACGACCTGTTACAGGTCTTTGGCGGGTCGGCCAGACCTTTGATGGCGCATCTTGTCGAGTCGGGCAAGGTCAGTCTTGACGATATTCGCGAGCTTGAGAGCCTTCTGGCAGCACACGAAGAGGATGGGCCGCGAGCGAAAGGGGCTGACGACGATGCATGAGCATTTATTTGTGTGGTCAAAGTGGCTCTGGCCGGCGGCGGGGAATCACATATGGCAGGCGACCCTATTCGCGCTCGCCGGTCTGGCCCTTGTCGCGCTCGCCCGTCAGGCCCCCGCCCGCGTTCGCTATACAGTTCTGCTTTTGACATCGCTCAAATTCATTCTCCCTTCCGCACTTTTCGTGATGCTCGCAAGCGCGTGCGGCCTCGACCTCCCTGCACTGCTTGCGAGGTCCGCGCCAGTGACGGATGCCTTGCCTGTATTCGCGCAAGTAGCTGAACCGATCTACAGCTTCAAAGGTAACGGCCCGCAACTCGCCAGGTCGTCGACGGGTCATAATGAGATGTTTTGCGCCCTGTCGATACTATGGGCGTCGGGGTGTGCTGCCGCGTTTGCTCTCTGGTGGAAGCGGCGGCGCGCGTTCGTGAAAACGCTCGGCTCGGCCTACAGGGCCGCGGGCGGGCGAGAGGCGGAGGCTTTGAAGCGCGCAAGAGAGAGGATCGATTTGAAAGTTGATTTAGAGCTCCTCCTCTCTTCGGAAGCGGTCGAGCCGGGTGTCTGGCGCATGTCAAGACCGAAGATCGTGCTGCCGGAAAAGATGGCCGACGCGCTAAGTGACGCTGAGCTTGAGGCAGTAGTTCTGCACGAACTGGTCCACGTCGCGCGCCGCGATAACCTTGTAGCGAGCCTCCAAATGTTCTTGTGCTGCCTGCTGTGGTTTCACCCCGTGGTGTGGCTTCTCGACAGAAGGTTGCTCGCAGAGCGCGAGCGCGCGTGCGATGAAAAAGTGATCGAGCTTGGCGGCGCGCCAAGGGTCTACGCCCAGAGTCTTTTGAAAGTTTTGCAGTTCTGTCTCGGATGGAAGATCGCCGGGGTTTCGTCCGCAACCGGCTCGAATTTGCCAGGAAGGGTTGAGCAGATTATGAAAACTAAAACTGATAGAAAGCTGTCTATTATTGATCGTCTTCTTCTCTTTTCAGTGGCTTCGGCGCTGATCGTCACGTCGATTACGGCCGTGTTTTTCAGCCGCGAGACTGCGCACGCTCAATCAGCGACGGACGGCGTGGCGGCTGAAAGCCCAGCGCAAGATGCGAGAGGCGATGACGAGCCTTTGCGCATAGATGACCTTGTGGCCGAACGGAGGAAGATTCAGGAGAGGCTTGCCACGGCCCCGGAATCTATAATCAATTTCGAAGGCACTGCAAACTCGCCGCTTGAGATCGTCTCGGCAAGAGTGCGGGCAATAAGGATCGAGGGCAAGCGTTCGGGCCGTGACAGGTACGCCATCCAGCCAGCCGTCGCGCTAAATAATGTGTCGGGGCGCGAGGTCGTTGCTTTCGCGCTTGAGTTTGAAGACCCGGACTCGCGCCGCACGATCTATTTCGAGCATATCGATTCGTCGATCAAACCCGGCGCGCAATACACGTCGAATGACGACGCGCTCAACATTATCAGGATGCGAACCGAGCCGGAACGATTGACCGTGAGACTTGTCGGGGTTGTATTTGACAACGGCGAGGTATGGGGCGAGATGCCGCCAGCGCCGCCGATGCCGCCCCCGCCCGGCATCCCTCCGCCGCCCTTAGCGCCGCCCGCACCCGACGCTCCGCCCGCGCCGGACGTTCCGCTGCCTCCACCCGGAAGCCCGGAAGCAGCCGCGCTTGAAATGGTCCCGGTTCTGCCTCCTTCGCCGGGAGCGCCGCATCCGCCGCCTCGCGCGCTCAAACCGGTTGAAGCGCCCAGGCAGGCGCCCGGCGTCATGGTCCCGCCTGCGCAGTTGGTACCCAGTAGAGCGCCGATGCCTCGCGCTCCGAGGTCGAATTGAGGCTGACTTTGAGAATAGAAGCGGGATACCGGCCTCAGGGTGTTCAACCCAAATGCTACGCCCTGCGGCCAGCTCCCGCTCATAACCGTGCTAGATGCTGTGGCGGAAGAGGTAAGACATCTTTATAAAGAACGTCCTGCCGTTGCGCCTGAAACCCGGCTCTAATCTGCCTGTGAAAGGGCTGAACCCGTTCCGGTTCAGGTCATCATTGTAGCCCGCGTAAAAGGACGTGCCGGGATTCGGGGCCCACCCAAGCAGAAACTGCCCGCGCGCGTTTGATGACAGAGTCGTGTAATCGATTCGCGCCCTCGCAAAAAGAAATCGTGTGAACTGGTATGTCGAGCGCAACGAAAAAATATTGTCATCGAAGGCTGTGAGGCCAGTATCGTGCCGGGTGAGGCGACTCTTCGTATAATCGAATGTCGTTCTCAATGCGTCCGTCGGCTGGTATGCCACGGACAGCCCCATCTCAAGAAGATTTCCGGGGCCTGGGTCGAGCAACGCATCCGGGTCGGCAAGCGCGGCCGGGCTCACGCGAGGGAAACGCGGCCCCGCTCCGAAATCGAAATCGAGGTGGCCATGCCTGTAGATGGTCGAAGCAAAGATAGAGAAGGCTTTACTCGGCGTGGTCCCGCCGTTTAAGAAGAAGTGGTGTTTGTGTGACGACCTCTCGGAGTTGGGGCCGAAAAATGTTCCCTGCCGCTCAAGCGTCCGCTTGAACCCAAACTCCTCTTCAAACACCCGCTCATAGGCGCGCTCGTACCCGAACCCGATAAAGGTCTCGCGGCTGAAGTTCAGATTCGAGAAGATCTCGGTTTCAGCGATCTGCATACGCCCGCGCCAGTCGTAGTTAACGTGTGTGAAGTTGTGAATGTGCCACGAGATGAACCGCGCTTTGGCCTTTGGCGTCGAACCGTAGCGCAGGAACAATGATTGCTGATTCGTGTCGGTCCGCGTGACAAACCCTACGTCAGACCGATAGTCGGCAGTGCGGCCGGTTCCGCCAAGCTCATACCCGAAGTTTCGCCCGAACGAGCTTAAGTTGAACGTGTAGGCAAACCCGTTGCCCGTGCGATAGAGAAAATCCCCCAGGTCTTGATCGCGAAAGAATCGCCGCGACGTCGTGCCAATCGTCTGGAAGCTAAAGACCGTCTTCGGGTTTACCTTGAACCGCCCGTCGATGCCTGCAAGCTGGTTGTGCTTTTCGATAAAGTTGTAGCTCGTAGCGAGAAAACCGAGGCTCGATTCAGCGCCGACATCGCGTTTAACCCTAAGCACACCGATGTATGCGTTCTTATCAACGAACTTCCCTATCCGGTCGAATGTCTCCGGGTCGTTTATCTCCTCTTCGGAGAAGTTGCCCGGCGCGTTGTCGCTCGCCATCAGAAGCCCGAACGTGTTGCGGCCGGTCTTGCCCGTCAGCTTGACGGCGAAATCCGGGTCGATGATTGTGCGCGTGTGGACGGCAAGGAACGGGGTTTGAAAGATGTCTATTCCTTCAAGAAAGAAGGGCCGCTTCTCTGGGAAGAAGATGGGAAACCGCTGGTTCGCGGTGACGACCGTCTGGTCGGCTTCGACCTGCGCGAAATCCGGGTTGGCCGTAAAATCGAGCGTGACGGTAGGAGTGATGCCGAACTTGACGGAGATGCCCGGGTCGAGTTCGATGGGCGAGTTCACAAACCGTCCCGCGTCCAAAGCGTTGGGGTTGCTCACAATCGCACTGGTCGGGAGCGTGCGAACGCGGCGGCCTGTCTCGGAAAGCGTAAGACTCGGTATGACTTCTATCGTGCGCTCTGTCGAAATATCCTCAAGCCCCGTCAGGTGTCCCGCCTGATTCAGGTCTCCCGATATGTCTCGCGAGAATGGCATCCACGAAGTCATCTCGTTATCGAACCGCTTGATCCGCCGAAAGAAGTGAGCGCCCCACAGCTTGCCTTTACCCGATTCATACCGAAGCGACTTGAACGGGATGGCAATTTCGACTGTGAACCCGTCTTCTGTGACAACCCCCTTTGACTCCATCACTATGTCGATACTGTAATCTTCGCCAGCGCCTACTGTGATCGTCCCGTCTGCCTGCACGCCGAGCGGGTTGAAAAAGAGAGCGTAGGCTTTTCGCTTGTCGTTGAAGGTGTCAAGAAACATGCCAACATAATCGTCGGCCCAGATATTGTCGCGCTTGGGGACCGTGGCGCGCACCTTCCCGGCTTCGTCATGCGCACGAAAAGCTATGTATAAAAACCTCGCGTCATATCCGACAAGAACCTCAGTCGGTTTGGAGGGGGCTATGTTATCGCCGGGATTGATCTGGTAGAAGTCCTTAAACACGGCGGCGGTTTTCCACACGGGGTCATCAAGCTTGCCGTCAATCACGGGCGCGCTGTCAAAGCGCGCAAGCTTCACGGGGCTTGCCTTCTCAGGCGGGAGGACAACGCCCGCCTTAGGCGCGGCGGCCTTCCGAACTTCGGCGTCACTTACTGAAGCCACCGGAGCCTGACCATAGACGATGCCGGAACAGACCAGTATTAAAATTAAGATCGCGGAACACTTCATAAAATCAAACTCCAATCTTCGACACTAAGAAAATCTATTTCCTGTTATGGCGAAAGGACGCAGCAGCGGGGACATCTGTTAACGCGTACCAGGCCTGTCTGCACAGTTATCCTTATAAGGCGGGTCATATGCTTCGCCTGAACAGGTAAGACGTCTTTATAAAAAACGTTCTTCCGTTGCGGCGGAACCCTGGCTCGCTATGGCCTGTGAACGGGCTAAACCCGTTATGGTTTAAGTCGTCGTTATACCCGACATAAAGAGACGTGCCGGGATTCGGAGCCCAGCCGAGAAGGAACTGGCCGCTGAGGCGCGACGAAAGCGTGTCATAGTCCAGACGCGCTCTTACGAAGGTGAACCGCGTGAACTGGTATGTCGACCTGAAAGTGAAAATGTTCGCGTCAAACGCCAGGCGATTCGTGTCACTGCGCACAAGCCGCGACTTCGTATACCTGAACCCATTGCTAAAGGCATCGGTCGGCTTGTAATTAAACTCTATGTTCAAATCCGACACGTTGCCGGGGCCAGGGTCTAGCGGGGCGTCCGGGTCGGCAAGCGCGGCGGGGCTCACGCGAGGGAAACGCGGCCCCGCTCCGAAGTCCAGATCGAAGGAATTGAAGATCCTCCCCGCAAATACAGAGATCGAGTATTTTTTTGACGGCGTGGTGCTGAAACTGACGCTCATAGACCGCCCGTAGATGGACCTTTCCGAGTCAGGGCCAAGGAAAGCCCCCTGCCGTATCGATGTGCGCTTCGGCCCGAACTCTTCCTCAAAGAGACGCTCGTAGTAGACGTTGAAGCCTAGGTTCAAAAACGTCTGGCGCTGAAAAGTGAATTCGAGGTTGCTCCCGTTCACCCAGTCTTGCATGCTCGAACTCCAGTTCCAGTTCACCGCAGAAAAGTTTGAAAACCTCGTAGAGACGACCGTCGCGTTGGGCTTGGGGTCAGTATTCACGCGCCAGAAAAAGAATACGTTGTTAGTGTCGGTCCTCTGGTTGAAGCCTACGTCAGACCGGTAGTCCTGCGACCGACCGCTGCCGTTGAGGTTGTATCCGAAGGTCCTGTCTGTAAAATCATACTCCCAGTAATAAGCCAGCGCATTGCCTGTGCGGTATTCGTTCTCGTCCTTTTCAGGGTTATAGAAGTGGCGGCGCGAAGTTGTTCCGAGCACCTGAAAGGCGGCGACGGTCTTCGGGTCGAGTCGAAACCTTCCGTCAACGCCCGCGAGCTGATTATGTTGCTCTATGAAATTGTAGCTCGTTCCGAGGAAGCCTATGCTCGACTCTTTGCCGATGTCCCGCTTGACACGGAGTATGCCGACAAAAGCGTTCTTATCGACAAACCTCTCGATGTCTTGAAAGATGTCGGGGTCGGATTTCTCTTCATCGCTGAAATCACCCGGCGCGTTGTCGGAAGCCGCGAGCAAACCGAAGCTGTAGCGGCCCTGCTTGCCCGTTAGCTTTGCCGCGTAGTCGGGGTCGATAATCGCGCGAGTGTGAACCGCCCTGATCGGCGTCTCGAAAATCTCCTTGCCTTCCAGGAAGAACGGGCGCTTTTCGGCAAAGAAGATGGGGAACCGCTGGTTCGCAGTCACAACAGGCTGATCGGCTTCGACCTGAGCGAAGTCGGGGTTGACCGCAAAATCGAGAGTCAGGTTTGACGTGACGCCCAGCTTCATCGTCACGCCGGGGTCGAGCCTCGCGGGCCTGTTGACAAACCGGCCGGGGTCTTGAAGCGAAGGGTTTTCGTCAATGACGCGGACCGGAAAAGTCGGTATGCGACGGCCTTCTTCAGAGATCGTGAGCGTCGGTATAATCTCAATCGTCCGCTCGGTCGAAATGCCTACGAGTCCCGTCAGCCGCCCTCCCTGGCTCAAGAAATCGGACCTCTCGCGCGAGACAGGCATCCACGAATCCTTCTCGTTATCGAACCGTTTGATTCGTCGCGCAACGTGTATGCCCCACAGCTTGTTCTCGCCCGCCTCGTACCTCAACGATTTGAACGGCACAGCGACTTCGACGACGTACCCTTCGTCGGTTATCACCCCTTTCGACTCCATCACAATGTCGAGGCTATAGTCCTCGCCCCTGCCTTCCGTCAGTATCCCGTCGGCTTGAATTCCGAACGGGTTGAACATGAGGATGTAAGCTTTGCGGTTGTCGTTGAAGGTGTCGAGAAAGATGTGTACGTTGTCGTCGTCGAAAACCTCGTCGCGCTTGGCAATCGTAGCGCGAATCTTATCCTTATCGTCGAAGGCTCGAAACGCGATGTAGAGATTCTTTGAATCGTACCCCATCAGGACCTCTGTGGGCTTTGAAGGCGCGATGTTATCGCCGGGCGAAGTCTGATAGAAGTCCTTCAGCACGACCGCTGTCTTCCACACATCTTCGTTGAGCTGGCCGTCGATAACCACGGCAGACTCGAACTTCTTGATGCGGACGGGGTTCGCTTTTTCAGGCGGAAGCGCGGGGGAGCCTTTCGCGCCGGGCGGTCGGACCGGGTCGGTCGTCGTTATTGAAGAAGCGGGCGGCGGGTCTTGTGGTGTCTGAGCAGCGGCGACGGGCAATAGGCTTGAGAGCAAACACAAAAAGACAATCGGACGAAATTTCACAGGACCAACTCCCCTGGCTCTAGAATAGTGCGGGATGTATTTGCGCTACCGGTGAGGGCTAACCTGCTCCCTCGCCTTTTAGACGTATGGCGAACTCCGCATGTTCCATTTTATCGTATAAGAATTCATATATTCGGATGTAAAAAGAGTTTTACAAACGAGCGCTTAAACTCAAATAACGCCTGCCGCGACCAGGGCCGGGGCAGGCGTTAGGATCAAGAGATAGATTATAAGCGCGTTGGTCTAACCGGCGCTACCCGCTCGGACGAGTCGCACACCACCGTTGATGCCACTGACGTTTATACGAGTGCCGCCCGTGCCTATCTTCGCGCGGAAGTTCGACCGGCTCATCTTCCCCTGCACGGTCACGTTAGGCACGTCGGCCTGAACGCTGCCGTTGATCCCAGTTACGTCGAGGTCCGCGTTCAGGTCTTCCGTGAAGCGAAGCTCCACCCGACCGTTTATGCCGCTCACGTCGATCCCCCTATCGCCAAGCTGCGCGATTGTTATGCCGACCGCCCCATTGATGCCCGAAAGCGATGTGTACCCGACTGCCTGGCCGACTTCGACCCTGCCGTTTATGCCGCTGACAACGACAGGTCCATCCACCTCGCCTACGTTGACGCGACCGTTGACCCCCCCGACATTCAGGTCAATGCGGCGCGGCAGCTTCAAGACGACGCGATGCTTCACGTTGCGCCTGTCCGAACCCCAGCGGTCATTCTCTTTTTCGCCGCGAATCGCGAGGCCGCCGCCGGTCGCTTCGACCAGTATCTTTTTATAGTTGAGGTCCTCGCGGTTGCGAGCAGAGCGAACTATATGAACCTCGGCTCCGCTGCCCTCAAAAGTTTCTATATCGACCGTGCCGTTTATCCGCTCGACCTCGACACGCGCGCCCGGAGCAAGCTCGTATGTCTGGCGAATCTCGTCCCGTTCGGGCCAGTCGCGCCCTTCAAACACATCTTTTTGATCCGCGTTGTGCGAATCCGAGTGGTCCGAATGACGATCACTGCGGTTTTCCTGTCGTGAACGCTGCGACGCGCTTGTGGACTGCGTGGGCGCACAGAGCGCGGCCAGCAGGACCAGCGATAGAACCATCATCGTATATTTCATTATCATCACCTCTATCCTTCTCATTTTTGGTCTATGGATTAAGGCGAATTGCCGCGCCTGAATCCGAAAACATTACTGCTTGCACCCATCGATTGCCGCGCTTGCTCGTTTTGCTATCCGCGCAGACCCGCTGAACGAGTCTATGTTGATCTGCGCGGAGCCGTCGCCGTAACGCCCGATGATTCGCCTGTTCAGCCCGCCGCCCCGAAGCGGCGTGTCGAGCGTGAGCGGGAACGCCGTCTCGATCTCGCCGCTGTAGGATGCGAGCGTTGCGGTAAAACCCGGCGCGTCGGGCTGGACGATCATCTCAACTTCGCCCGAAATCGACTTCAAGTTATAGCGGCCACCCGCGCGGATGTTGCCTGTGAAACTGACTTCGCCGCTCGCGGTGTTCGCGTCGACATCGCCGCCGATGCCGACGAGAATAATCGAGCCGCTCGCGCTGCCTGCTTCGGCCCGCCCTTTGGCGCAACGTATCTCAATGCTCCCCGAAGCCGACGAAGCGCGAACATCGCTTGCCGCATCTCTCACAATCACTTCGCCGCTTGCGGCCGCTATATCGACGACCCCTGCGATGCCGCTCGCGGTAACGCTGCCTGTGTTGCTGCGAACGCTGCAATCACCCTTAACCCCCGTGATGCGCGTATCGCCGGTTGCGCGGCTCAGCCTGAGCGCGCCCACCCGATTTATAACCACATCGCCTGTGCCACGGCCTACCGTCACAGAGCCTTCTATGTCCGAGATGCTGAGGGCGCCCTCGCGGCTCTCGACAAGCTCTATATCGGCATATCGCGGAACTTTGACATCAACTCTCACATCCCTCCCGTGGCGGCGGGCTTCGCCGCCAGAGATCACGAGCCTGATCCTTGAGGTCGTCGCCTCGATTGCCTGAATCGGCGCGCGCTCAGACGTCTCTACGTCGACGGCGCGGGCCTCGACCGTGTCGCGGTCCCACCCCTGTACGGTAACGTCCCCGGAGCGATTGCTGATTGAAACTTTGCCGCCGCGCGCAAGCTTGAAGCTCACATCGCCGGCCTCGCGGCTTTCGGTTTGCGCGGCTGCCGTCGCGGGGCCTAGCAGAAAGACAATACTTATAAAAAGAATCTGGGCTGCTTTATTCATAATTGCTTTTCGAGCACTCTACATACTTACCTATCCATGGCAAGCTCTCTGAGCACCTCCACCTTCTTCGAGTAAGCGCCGAGCATGTACTGCAAGGCAATCGGGTCGTCTGGGTTTTCGCGAACGGCGCGGCGCGTATCCTGGATCGTGCGATTTATGTCTCCGAGCGCAACCTGAAACCGCGCGTACATAGCCGGGTCTAAGTTCGGGCGGCGACGGTCAATGTCCTGCTCAAGAATCGCGATTGCCGACAGGTACTTCTGCTCGGCTTCGCGGATAAGCTGTTCGGGCGTCGGGGCCGGTTTGGCTACAAGCTGCTTTTGAGCAGCCTGCCGTTTCTGATTCGCCCTCTCAGGAGCGGGCGCGTCGGCCTCTTGCTTCTTGGCCACCACGGTCGAAGCGTCAGGGCGCGACTGTTCAACGGGCGATTCCTTCTTAACGGTTGTCTGGTCAGTCTGGCCCGGAGTCGGTTGAGTCTTGTCCGCGCCGCCGGTCGCGATCTGCTGATCAGGGTTGCCCGGGTTCATCAAGGTCATGACGCCGACGGTTGCGCCAATCGCCACCGCGACGAGCAATGCTGCGAACGCGGGGCTGAGTCGAGGCGTTCCTATCAAGCTCGCGATGCCCTCGCGGACCCGCGTCAAAAAGCCCGGCTTTTCAACCGCGCGCTCTTTGCCGATCCTCGCCTGAATACCCGACCATAGATCGGGCGTAATCTCTATGTCGCGCTGGTAGCTTGAAAAGAAAACCTGCTCGCGAGCAAGCGCATTTGCCGCGCTTTCGCAGCTCGCGCACACCGAGAGATGCTCACCGACTCGCCTTTCGGCTTTCGAGTCAAGCTCGCCGTCCACGTACTCTTCAATGATTGCCAAACAATCTTCACACCCCATAACTGGCTCCTAAGTAGGGCTCTATCCGCCGCCTCATCTCTGCGCGCGCGCGATGCAGGTCTGTCTTTAGTTTCGGGACCGAAAAGCCTGTGATCTCGGCTATCTCTTCGTAGCTTCGCTGTTGAAACACCTTCAAGGTGAAGACCAATCGCTTGTCTTCGTCCAGCGCCCCTAGCGCGTTATATATCACCCCGTTCAGTTCCTTGTTCAACAGCTCGCCGTCGGGCAGCAGTCCTTCGTCGTTAAGGTCGGCGACGCGCTCATCATCCATGTCTACTTTGTTGTAGTCCTTCTGACGCGACCTGAGTGATTCGCGCGCTACGTTCTTTGCTATGCCAAAGAGCCAGGTCGATAGCTTCGTCTCTTCGCGCAGGCCGCTGAGGTTCTTATACGCCCGCACAAAAGTCTCCTGCATCAACTCCTCGGCCAGTTCTCGCTGACCTACCATATCGTAGATGAAACTGATTATCGGTCTGCCGTAGCGCTCGAATATCTGGCGAAAGGCATCCTCGTCGCCACGGCGAGCGCGCGCTGTCAGGTCGTCGTATTTGTTCATCAAGGCCCCGGCTTGTTCGGTTAGCCGGCCTGACAGGCTGATTGCCCCCACGGTCTCTCCAATCATACTCAGTTCGCCAGTAAGTGGCAGTACAGACCAAAAGGTTGCACCTTTTTGGCCCGTTTCAGCAAGAAAGCCCCGGCCGGCTCAAAAATTATTCTTCTATCATACGCCGTACGTGTCGATTTTAGTTCCTTGTTTGCTTTACTTATCTCAGACACCGGCGAATTTGAGGTGGAGTGAAACTTTTCGGTCACTGTTAACACTAACCTGCTGTGATTCATCTTTAACTTTGGAGATCAGATTTCAAGTGCTGCACCTGAAAACTTTTCTGGAACGTAATCTGATCGTGCAAGTTTATATAGGCAACTGGGGACCAATTAAATAGACAAGGCTTCGGAGGAAGAAATATGGAAGCAACTGTCCAACCGCTCATCCACCTTGAAGGTGTTACAAAAGTTTTCCTCACTGATGACATCGAAACACACGCCCTGTCGGGCATCCACCTCGACATAAACAGAGGTGAATACGTTTCGATAGCCGGGCCTTCGGGCTGCGGCAAGTCAACGCTGCTTTCGATACTCGGCCTGCTCGATTCACCGACCGAGGGCAATTACATCCTAAACGGCGAATCGGTTGCCTCGCTCCCGCTCTCTGAGCGGGCTCGCATACGCAACCGCGAAGTCGGCTTTATATTCCAGAGCTTCAACC
>CAZTUB010000015.1:167120-167556 GCA_964615905.1 uncultured Clostridia bacterium | reverse complement strand
GTGAGGAGTTGCAGGACCAGCCCGGCATTGTTGGTGACTTGTAAAGTAGCCGCGCGATCTGTTGCTTCATAACGGTCCAACCTTGCGCGCACCCCTGCGCCTACGCCGAGGGCAAGATTGAGCATTAGAGTCATTGCGGCCCGCGCTTCCTGCCCGCCGCGCGCGCTCAAATCCTCCCCGTCTAATTGAGCGTCGATTATCAAGCCGTCGCGAAAGAAGATGTAACCGCCCATCGGAATGGGCTCGACCGCCACCTGAAGAGTGTTATGCTGTGCGGCTTCATCAAGAGCCCGCTGGTCCCAATCGAGTCTCAGGTCACCCGTCATGCGGCTTCTCTCAATCGAATCGATTATCGTATCGAGCGAAAAAGCGGCGAGGTCGTCAACACTAAGCGCATGAGTCGTATGCGTGTCGGTGGCGCGCTGTGGATCTGAGA
>CAZTUB010000015.1:3695-167110 GCA_964615905.1 uncultured Clostridia bacterium | reverse complement strand
TCGAGGAATGTTTCGATCTCGGCTTCGGAGATGATAAGCGGCCCGCCTGTCATTTGGTGATCAGAGGCCGAGGAAGCGAGCGTGTCCATGGGCTCGCTGTATACCGGGAATCGATCCCCCGGATCAAGAGCGGCGGACTGTGGGGATTCGACTTCAAGCGGCGTTGTGATCGATGGAACCTGCTCGCTTGCCACACCAGGCCCCGCCGTCGTCTCCACCTCCCCGACATCGTCAAAGTTCAGTTCCGCAAGGAGGTCCTCGAATAAAGTCGGAGCGGCGGCCGGTTCAATATCAAGAGCCGGCCCGGCCTGCTGCTCGCGGTCTGTTGTGACCACGGACTCTGAAGAGCGATTCTCGCCCGGTCGATTTGCAGCTTCCTGAACTACCAGGCTTGAAACTGAGGTGCTCGTCTCGGGGTGCGCGGCTTCGCTGACGGATTGAATTGGTGGTGATGGCAATACCGGAGTAACTCTCATGCGAGCAAAGCCCGCCCATCGGTGGGCCTCTCTCGCATTAATGCCGTCGCTTAACCCGCCGATATTCAGGTATGGAGAGGCGACCGCTGCGATCCGAGCCTTCGATGCGGCGGACACCTGCGCATCCGTCGAGCTTTGATTCCAGAGACTTTCAAGCCTGTCAGTAGCTCCTGGTTCTTCGGTTATGAGAGAAAGAAGCGTTTGCATTAACTCTAAGAGCGCTAGATCATCTTTTAACGCCGGTCTTTTGCGCGCGGCGTTCTCTACATCTCTTGAGGCTGTCTCGATATCTCCGAGACACAAAGCGACCTCGGCGGCGACCAGGTGGGTGGCAGGGCTAACGCGAGATTCGTCACCGGATATAAGCGGGGCAGCATCGGACCGGTCGCTGCTCGTGCCTCCTTGTAATACAACCACATCGCGCTCGATCTCCCTGGCGAAGTCTACTGCGTCATCAAACTTGCCGAGGTCCAAACTCAGTCTTACCTGGAAGCGTTGGGCCGCCGCCTGGATGTCTGGCGGAATCAGAACGGGCGTAGTAACCAGACGGCGTAAAAAGCGTTCGGCCTCTTCGAAAAGACCTAGTGCGCGCGCGCCTTCGGCGGCCGGGAGGAGTAATTCGAGTCGAAGCTGTGCTGGTAAGTCCTGCTCGAGCATTCCTTGAACTTGATCGACGCGGTCACCGACCGCATCCATATCACCATCGTGGAGATCTCGAAGTAGCGTCTTGGCTAAAAAATTCGCCATGCCTGGCGGCATGCGCGCGCCACGATTGGCCTGTTGATTGGTGTTAGCGACCATATAACTACGTCTCCTGAGCAGGGGATAATAAGAACACAGAGGGCAAGAGGGCAAAAGTTAGTAGCACGCGTTATGCCGGGCCGCGGGGGAGCCTACTCCGACAACAGGCCAAAAACAGTGCTACCGCCCTCCTTCGCTTCGGGGGCGGTAGCCGGGTGCGCTAAATATTGTCCCGTCTGCTGGCAGGTAGCAGACTGCAGACTCCAGGGATCGTCATCGGACTGTGAGCAAAACCGGATCCGACATCACTCCGTTTGGAAGCATCACACGTGCTTCGTACTCGCCAGGCGCAAGCGTGAGCTTCTTGACCGTCATTGATGTTCCCGTATTCGATTTCGGGACCCGCTGCTCGCCGGCGATAACCACGACAGTTCCTGGAGCAAAATCTTCACCGGTCACGAACAGCTTCCTGCCTCCGGGCTTGTACTTCAGCTTCGTAATCAGAGGCGGAATGCCGCGCGGGTCAGGGTAGATCGCACGCACGCCGTTTACGTCATCCGCCCGAAGCCCGGCACAACGGCTGTCGAAAGAAGCAAGATGGAACATCGTTGCTTCGCGCTGTACCGCCGTGGGTATGCCTCCGAAGCTCGGCTCCCAGGAATGGCCCAACCCGATAGAGTGGCCCAGCTCGTGCGTGAGCACCTCTCGGAGATTACAGCTATTTGAGAGCAGACAAACCGCAAATGGATTAATCTCGACCAGAGCACCAAGACCCCTGGCATAAGTTATTCCACCAATTGCTTTCGTCTGCGTCGAATCGAAAGCAATCCCACCGGCACCCACGACCATCCCTAAGCCACACTGACTCGGAGGGAAAAAGCCCGTGCAGTTATCAAAGACAACCGAGGCAGTATCACCCGGAAATGTGCATCCCGTAAGTGTATCGCCGATGGCGAGCTTTACGGTCGAGCCGCGAACCGACCAAGCTGCCGCGGCAGCTTGAAGATCCTCTTTGACCTGTGAGGTCGGAGCGCCGTCCGGCTTATATCTAAAAACGACCGTGGCACCGTCATCAAAATCAAACCACCGTGCGGGCCTGTCTGGAATATAAAAGGTAAACTGCGGGCGCACTCTCCCCGCCGTCCGTTCGTATTCTGCCGGACGAGCAAGTACTGGCCATCCTGTATAGTAGGTCGCCTCGAAAGTTGCCGCGCGCGCCGCATTGACAGACAGTCTCTCGCGCACCATTCTCACATAAGAAGTGGCCTCCATCCTGTCAGTCACCTTGTTATTAGCAGTCCCAATGAACTCAACATTGTCGCCGCCACCACGAATAGCAACGCTTTCCCCGGAACGCGGGTCATTGATGATCGAGAACTTACCAAGGAACATCTGATGGACGCGAAGGCTCCCATCGGGCCACGTATCGAGATAAAGCAGCACGCGCTCACCTCGGGTAAAGGTAGGAGCCCCATAAAACAAGAGTCCGCGATTGCCGTCTGTCCCGCCAGGCTGCTTAAGCACAATCTCACCAGTGCCAATCGTCCCCTTCAATGTTTCATCTACCCTGATACGCACGTAGGTGCAGATCATCCCGACCCTGTCGTCATGCGCAGACAGCATTGACAGGACCTCGCCTTTGACGATAGCCCTTGCACCAATGATGAGGTCGTCATCCGACGGCATTATGACTGTGGTTGCCGCTGCCTCACCAGCGCACAGGCCCAGCGAAATTACCAGAAGCTGATTGAGAACTGATCTTCGCGTCCTTTTCATATTCTTACTACCTCTCCAGCGCCCACGAGACGCTGCATTAAAACTCGGCACCTCGTAATAACCCTCTACTAGGGGCCGCCTTTGTCACCTTTTAGCATCAGGTTTGAAAGGCCGTGGACCACTCTCCTGTAAAGCCCTTTTACACCGGAATCGAAAAATCTGTCAAATGGCGTGGTCTCGGGCTTTTTCCAGTGCGGCAATATAATGGGGGTTTTGGGACTGGCTGACTGCGCTAAGTTATACAGTCTGCTATTGTTTACCTCGACAGGATGGCCCACGGCCTGTTGAAACCATCGGCCATCCTGTCATCCAACCAATTACGAGGTTGCCTGGCTTTAATAAGGAAACTTTATCTGGGACAACTTCCAGTCCCGATGTTGCTCCTTACGCTAAAAGATCCGTTAACGTAGCTATTGTTTCCGCCGACGGTCAGAAGGATCGTGACCCGACCATTGGGGGGAGCAGGCGACAATGGACTCACGCTGAAGGGGCGTTCCCACGACACACTGGCCTGGGGAAAGCCGAACACGGTAGCCTGCCCGGAGGTAAGTAGTCGCCCCAGAGAATCTCTGATCTCCCACTCCACGATCAAATCAGTAGTCCCACGGGTGGCGCTTGCGCTGCCCGATAAAGTCCCGCTCGCATTACCGAACCCGTCTTCGTGGAAGGAGCCGGCCGCGTTTACAAAGATTATATCTTCCTGGTTCACGCCCGGCCCAAAGCTAGCGCCGTCGCCGAAGTTGCAATCGAATGCGCCTGTGTTTTCCGGGCCGCTTGTCACCTGAATAGTTACAGACTGAGAGACGGTGCCACACGCGTTTGTGGCCGTCAATGTGTAGGTCGTTGTCGTAGTGGGAGAGACTGATCGAGAGCCCGTTGCGGCAACCGCACCGACTCCTTGATCGATTGAAATAGTAGTCCCACTTGCAACATTCCATGAAAGCGTTGCCGATTGGCCGGATCGAATCGAATTGGGCACTCCGGCAAAGCTATTAATGACCGGCGGCGCGCCGGTGCAACCGCCGCCGCCGCCGCCATCGGGAGGCGGCGGCGGCGGCGGCGGCGGCGCGCTAGCCACTGTTACTGTGGTCGAAGCCGAGGCCGAACCGCATGCATTTGTCGCTGTCAGCGTGTATGTAGTTGTCGCTCTCGGCCTCACAGTCCGGCTGCCGCTGCTTGCCACCGTGCCGATGCCCGGGCTGATCGTGACGGAAGTCGCGCCGGGAGCCTCCCAGTAAATAGTTGCCGACTGGCCAGACTGGATAGTATCAGGCGAGGCAGTAAACGTGTTCACAAACGGCGGCTGACAGACCGCCCCTACGGTAATTGTGACTGAAGCTGTAGCCCCCGGACAGCCTGCCTGCGAATTGACGGCCGTCAACGTATACGTTGCCGTTGAATTCGGAGAGACAGCGAAAGAATTGCTGGTGGCCGGCACTGTCCCGTTTACCCCTGGCCCCGTCATGGTCACCCTACTTGAGTTCGTTACGTTCCACCTCAAGATTGATGATTCACCCTGCTGAATCTGTGTGGGCGATGCCGTAAAGGTGATCCCTATTGTCGGACAGCTTGACAGATTCACAGTGACCGAAGTCTGCGCATTGCAGCCCGCCGAATTTGAAGCTGATATTTGAAAAGTGCTTTGAGCTGTGATCGGGCCCGTTGACACGCTGATCGTTTGAGCCGTTGACTGCTCGGTCACCGCCTGGTTGGCGATGGTTGTGCCGGCCGGATTTGTCACGACGATCCTGTTCGCCGATTGGAATGTAATCGAAAGCGTCGAGGAACTGCCTGAACTCACCGTCGCCGGGTTCGCCGTAGCGCTGACGTTGATGCCTACGCACGCGTTGGTCAGATTAGCGGGACCAAGCACAATTTGCCCTTGCTGCCGGTGTCGTCCCTGCCCTGCTCGCGAGTCAACAGCAAAGCGGAGCACATAGGCGGGCTCCGTGCCGCCTCCCGTTTGTGCCATTCTGAACATCTCTTCGAGAACGGCCACGTTTGTTTGACTGGCCTGGTAGCCCTGTCTGGTCGCATAGGTCACGGGTAACGTCTTGTGGCGCGCGAGCCAGGTTCCGAGGTTGCCGAGCAAACTCGTTCTGCCTGCCCCTGATGTAACGAGCTTAGTCCCGCTCACCGTAAGGTTGTTGGTCGTGGTGTAGCTGACAACCCAGGAATTCGGATCATAGATGGGAAGACTGTTTGTGACATTGCTTGAGTCAAACGCCGTGAGGCTCGCAGTGCCAGGAACCGTTTTCGCCAGCGCCATTTCAAGCTGATATGCAGTTGGTATGTCGGTTCTAACCGAGGCCTCTGTGGTTTCGGCAACTGCCCTGGCGTTCCACTGATCTTCGGCGATCTGCGCATGCCTGCGCGCGTCGTCCGACGATGTGGTCCGAAGACTCGCGGCGGCCACAGAAAGCCCGAGTAAGATGGCGATAAACATTATCGCGACCAGCAGGGCCGCCCCCCGCTCCGAGCCATCTCTTTCGACGATGGGCTTTCGCCCGCTTGCGGGTTGTTCCGCGTTGTCGCAGTTCACTTTTTCAGTCCACATAGCTTATGTATCCGCTCTCGTAATAGTGAGATATTAGGAATTACAGACACGACCGATGGCAGAATAAGCACACTGCGGGGATGTGTGTTATGTATCCCAACATCGACGCACGGTCAATACTATTTTTAGACGGCGAGGGTAAACCACCCATAAGCCTCACGCCCCCTTATCTATAAATAACCCTTGTAAGCCTATGCGAGATCGCCGTCCGGTCCGCATTTTGGTCTAGAACAGCGCCAGGAAAAACAGCGGCCCTCACATCCCTGAGCCCTCGGGCCGAATCGCGGGTCGAGACATTCCAGGCCCTCACGAATAGAACCGTCGTTGAGGTAGGCTGCGCACCAGGCTCTACCGCGCATGGCCATGCGCCGCAGCTCGCTGGAAGCACTGGGGTCGCCTTGGCCATAGGGTCAGGGGCCACAACATAGTCGAAATAGCCCGCTTGAAGAGTGCCCAGAGAAACTGTACCGGTAGGGTTCACAATTAGTGCTGCTGAATAGTCGGCGGACTTTTGTGCAACCAGCTTCGAGACTACGGACGTGGCCTGTCCGTCCGCGAGGCGTTGTCTGGCTGTCAGTGAAAGCATGGTCGCGCTCACAGATCCCAACTGCGCGGTGATAAGCAGCACGATAGAGATAGCGAGAACAGCTATCAACGCCTCGACAATAGTAATTCCCGTTTCGGTCGAGGCGGTAGTTAGCGTTGCGTTTTGGCCCTTCGTACGGCGGTTGAGTATCATTCTCATTTACCTCTGTAGGCACAACAGTTATCGGTATAAACCGATGTGTGCCAGTTTCTATTTAATGTGGATTATTGTATTTGTAGCCTATCTCCCCTTCATATCTAAGCCTGAAAGCACATCTGGTCGGCGGCGATGGCTCGCCGTAAACATCCAGTATGTCTACAGTTACAGGCAGCCGCAAAGATACGAATCCTTCAAACGCAAAGATACGAATCCGCCGCAGGATCATCGTTTTCCACTGAGTTCCCCAATTAAAGTAAAAAGTGGGAGATAGGCGGCAACTACAATCATGCCAATAATTATACCCACAAAGATGATCATGGCCGGCTCTACTATGCGGGAAAGCCCTTCGACGGCTCTCCTTACTCTCTCATCCAGGACGTTGGCGAACCTGATAAATTGATTCGTGAGTTGACCGCTATCCTCTCCAGCTGCAACGACTGCCTGAAATTCATCCCCCATCAGATGGGCGTAGGGAGCCGCCGCTTCTGAGATAGACCTGCCGTGCCTGGTCACAGTCTCGCGTATATCCTCCGCCATCTCTCTATATCGAACATTTAGAGATGCGCTCGCCGTCTCACGCAGCGCCGTGCTCAAGTCAGTGGCACCGAGGAGCAACCCAATCGAGCGCGCCGTATAACTCGCATTGAACATCCTGAGAAGGGGCCCGGCAACGGGCAAATCGAGCGCCTTGCGTTGGACACTCTCTTTGCCCGGCCCCTTTACCCATCTAAATCCGGCGACAACCCCGCCTATCAAAAGACCTACTGTAATCATGCCGGGAACGGAGATTAGAAAGTCAGCGACCGCAAGAAGAGCGCGAGTCATGAACGGAAGCTTGCCGCCAGTTGCGCTCAGTAGCACCATGTAGATCTCTTGCATCTTCGGGATCACGTAATAGATAAGAACCGCAGATACGGCGAGCGCCATTCCCAGCACGGCACACGGGTAAACAAGAGCGCCCTTCAGCCGCCCCAGAGTTTCGGCAGTTCTGATCTGGGAGTTGCCGAATTCGCGGAGCAGATCCGTTGGGTCGCCTTTGATTTCTCCGATCTGTATCAGGTGACAGAACGCTTCGGGGAAAACATCAAGGCGCTGGCGAAACGCCTCGGCTGAAGAGATGCCGCGTCGATGTATATGGTCAGCGACCTCTCGCAGGCCATCTTTAAGCAAGCGGTTTGATGTTGCTTTGGCTTCACCCTCAATGGCCTGCGGCATTGGCTCGCCTGCTGATAGCCTGTCGGCAAGCTGGTTTGCGAATAAACCCAATTCCTCTCGCTTGACTTTCTTCTTACGACGGCCGAGAGGCTCCCGACGAATCCTTAAGTCTTCGGGCTCAACCTGAACGCAGGCGCGCGTGAGAATCGCGCGCGCTTCATCTTCCGAAGACGCGGCTATATGCCCGGAGAGTTGTCGCCCCGAAAGTGTTGTTCCTTTGAAGCTGAACGCCGTCGATTCTTCTGCCTCGTCCGGGTCGTCAAGAGCGACCGGCCTGTTTGGTCCTGAATACGGTTTGGATTGTGCCATAGTACTAATAACTCTCTTTCACTCGACTGGTAGGTAGATCTATTCCTGCGTCAGCGGGTTGGCGTTTCTATCGCAGAAGCAAGGGATAGGCGTATTATCTCGCTCAACACACGGTTTAACCCGGACGACACCGTCTTCGTAAAGGCAATAAAGGTTATCGCGCTCAGACGTTACACTCCTCATTTGAAGCCCGTAGGTGGTTGCGGTCGGGGCTTCAATCTGGGAGATCATCCACCCTTCGTAGGCAGTCGGGTTTCCCTTAGAATCCACCTCTGTAGGCGAGATCAGGGAGCTGCCTCCTGCTGCGGTGGTTCGCAACTCGCCGAGCGTCGCGTATCGGTTTCGCCCCATGCTGGACCGGAATGTGGATTGGGCCGCCGCGACGGTACTCAAGCGAGCCTTGACCATGTTTTCGCTTGCGCCTCGGCGGCTTCTAATAAAACCGGGTATAGCGACCGCGATTAACAAGATCACGACGAGCGCAACGATGAGAATCTCAATCATCGTGAATCCGCGCTGCGCGGCTGCCGTCCGGCGGCGTCTCGTATTGTGCGAAGTCTGTTCGTGTTTCATTACCATCTCCATTAAGCCTGCCCAAGGGGGACATCGTCAGTTGATTGACCATACAAAGCCGGGGAGAGAACATCGTTCCAGTCGTGCCCGGTTTGCGGGATATCTGACGTTCGCCGCCGCCAGAAGTCGGGCGCTTTTGGCGTTAGCTTCAACACCCGCTCGATCTCTCGCCTGGATGTAATACCGTGTGCCAGCTTGCGCATCGCAGCATCTTCGAGAGTGAAAAACGCCCGCCCCGAGGCCTGCGCCTCTTGCCGCGCGGCTTCGACAATGTCTGCCCCGGTGATTTGAACAGCGCCCTCTCTGTCCGATTGCCTCTGGCCGAGTTGCAAGATCAAGCCGTGCAATCGCTCGGAAACGCTGACCACCTCGGCGATTGCGGTTCTCCCCCTGTAGCCGGTGTTAGTGCAGTAATGGCAGTAAGACGATCCCCGGTCGACGGCTGAAGGAGCCCGAAATGCAAACCCTCCGCCAGGCATCTGATCCGATGGGTCAGGCTGCTTGCAGCGCGGGCACAGTACCCTGACAAGCCGTTGGGAAATGACTAGAGTGATCGCATCGGCTTGGAAGGCCGGGTCGACGCCGAGCTGCGTCAGCCGCGTAAAGGTCGAAGCGACGTCATTCGTGTGAAAGGTCGTAATGACAAGGTGCCCTGTCAGCGCCGCGTTCACGACGAACTTGGCCTGTTCGGCGTCGCGGAATTCGGACGGGCTTATGACGTCAGGGTCTGAGCGAAGGAATCCGTTCATCACGACGTCCCAGGGGCAGGTGGGTGTTATCTGGACCTGTGTTCTATGAGGCGAATCGAATTCGATAGGGTCGCCCGCCTCGCATATCTTGAGGCTTCTATCAGCCTGAAGGATGGCGAGAAGAGATTCTCGCGTGTTTGACTTGCCGGAGCCGGTCGGCCCTGTTACTAAGACCAAGCCCTGCGGCGCTGCCACCGCGCGGTAGATCGCCTCCATCTGCTCGCTCTCAAGCCCGAGCTGATCGAGCTTCGTTATCACTTCCGCGTTTTGTCTGATGGTAACGTCTACGCCGCGCTTGACCGGAAGAAAACAGACGCGATACTCCGCAGGCTGTTCAGCTCCGCTTTTAAGCCTTACCCTCAGACGAATCGTTCCGTCAAACGGCTTCTGGTGGAGCTGGTGATAAGGAATCGATGCCATGTTGGCAAAGGTATTCGTGATGTTACGCATCCGTTCGGGCGGAATATTTAGGATGTGATCGGCCATCATCCCGTCGATTCGAAAGCGAACACAACCGGTGGTCACACCTGATTCGATATGTATGTCCGAAGCATGTGACGCATAGGCGTCGCGAAGAAGTCGCCGGGCAAAATCCCGCATGTCGCGGGGAGTGCGACTGTCGAGCCCGTCGTCCGTCTCCGCAACCTCTTCTATGGTGCCGAAAAGGTCTGTGTCCTCGGGCGGCGCGCCGTATTCCTTGTGCAACTGGTTCCAGGACAGGGCACCGGTGACGCGCTGTGTGGGCTGTTGCTGCGAGTTGTCCCCGTAGGCCATTGCCTGCAGCTCTCGATATTGAGCGGCAGTTATTTTGTAACGAGTCAGCGCAGTCAGTGGGACATGTAAAAGGTGGGCAAGTTTCCCCAGCCGCGCGCCGTTGTTCGGCTCGGTCATGGCGAGGCTCACCTGGCCATTCTCGTTTCCAACAATGATCGCTTCATGACGAACGGAAGCCACCTTGGCCAGGGGGCGCGCGAGCGCCCCGAGCCAGATGGAATTCTCTGTAGTCTGGAGAATCTGGGACTCGGTCTTATCGAGCGAGTCCGGATCTCCAGTATCAAAGAAGAGGTCGTTCAGCGCGTTTTGACTCATTGCTCAGTCCTGCAAGGTAGAAACCGGGGGCTCAAGCCGATCAGTTCTTTCGCTTGTAGGGGCCAGGGGTTTGAGGCGGCGGCGGCGGCGGCAGCTCCGTTCGGGCATCATCCGGCGCAGGCACGCCTAGCATGGGCGCGTCCTGCGGAATCACCCTCGCGGTTATTGCGAAGTAGAGCTTGCTCCGGTCCACCTGGTTGGTCTTTCGCTTGAAGAGCCACCCGATGCCAGGGATGCTTCCAACCAGCGGTATCTGGTTTGTCGTCTCTGACACGGAGTCGGCGGCGAGCCCGCCGATGATGCCTGTCTCGTTGTCCTTAAGCCGAATGATCGTCTGAAGCGATTGCCTTGCGAGCGAGGGTAAGCCGCCAAATGCAGGCAAGCTCGTATCGACCGCGTTATTTTCTAACTGCACTATGAGGGTGACGCTCACGGGTGTGCCGTTCTCGTCTTCAGCGACCTGTGGCGTGATCCGCAACACGCGGCTTGCCTCGATAAACTGAACATTGCCCGTCTGAGCGACAGCGCCGCCCGCGACGACCGACGTCACGACAGGGATCTGGCTGCCCGCGACAAGGTCAATAGTGTTGCCGTCGGTTACCGTCCCGTAGGGACGCGCTTGAATATTGGCAGCGCCTTTCTGTTCGGCAAGCGAGAGCTGGTAAGCGAATTGGCCCGTGCCGATAATCGACGACACCCCGACGACGCCTGCCGGATTCGGCGCTTGCAATCGGTCAGAGGGCTGGCGCATGTTGCGCGCAAGGCCCGGCACTCCACCCGGATCGCGGCCTGCCGGCCCACCCGCACCCTGCCCGCCACCGCCGGTGGTAGTTGCTTTTGGCAAAGAGCTGAAGCCGCCGAGGTCGTTTTGCGAAACATTTCCGACGATGGCGCTGAACTGCGAGCCGACGTCCTTCAGGCGAGTATCTGATACGGTGTAGACCAGCGCCTGAATCTGCACCTGATAACCGGGCCTGTCCACGCGCTCTATAAGCATCGTCGCGGCCTGGATGTGATCGGCTGTTCCGGCTACGATCAGCTCATTGCGACCCGGCACGCGAGTGACTTCGCCGCGATCATCCCCGCCCGCGCGCAGTATCTTGCGAATAGCCTCTTCGAGGGACTGAAGCGTGAGCGTAGTGTTCTGTATCTGCCCGGCGAGATTTCGGCTTCCGCCGGCTATTGGCTGTATGTAGCGAAGCTTGAAAACTTTGGTGATGATCGGCGAGGCCTTGCGCTTTTCCACCTCCAGCTTCTCGATCTTCGTCCGGGGAACGATCTGTACAATGCTGCCGCCGTCAAGACAGACGGCCGAAAGGTCATTCAACTCAAGCACGGTTCTGAGGATCGTAGCCCACGGAGCGTTAGCAATCGACACCCGGACCGGCACTTCCTGGGCTTCTGGATCAACGATGATATTCACGCCAAAGACCCTGTGCAGTTCTTCGACGAAGTTGACAAGAGGAATCGATCTCGTATTGGTGATCGAGTAGACCGCCCCCGTATAGCTCGGATCACAGAAGGCGACCGGTGTTTGAGCGCGAGACCCAAGGGTGCGGGCGGGTGCTGGAACGTTTGCGACTTGCACCGTCGGCACGTCGCGCGCTGTACCGCTCGCGTCTTCTTTTGGCGGATTGGTGTAGCGCGGCCTGCTTTCGGTTTGTTGGGGGGCTAAAGTACTCTGCGCCGGATCTGGCGCGGGCGCGCCGCCCGCTTGAGCCTCACGGAGTTCTCGCACCGTCATGCCGCGTTGCTCAGGCTGCTGCCCCGTTCGGGCATTCCCTTTGTAGGCCCCGGCAAGCGCCCGCATCTCTTCTTCGGTGATGGGGGTCGAGCTATTGCGCTTTTTCGGTGTATCGCTCGATTGACGATAGAAAACCGCGACCGGTATGAGGGCGACTTCGCTTGCGCTCGCAAACCGGACGCGCGCCCGTAGCAGGCCTGCTTGTCCCCCTTGATCTACTTGTCCCTCGTGACTGGCGCTCACGTCTTGATCAGAAGGCGAATCCTTAGGAACGACCTGGCCAAGGACAAGATGCGCAAGATTCACACCACCCCACCTGTCCGGGCCAGGCAACCTGTTCATCAACATGCGGTCGCGCTTATCATAAGCGCCGAGATATGTTGAGTTGCGATTTTCAGAGTTGCGATATTCAGCGCCGGTTGGCACCGCGCGGAGATCGGCCAGGTCGATCTTATAACCGGTCGCTGGATTCAACGTTGCGGACTGATCCTTATACCTCTCGCGCACCGCCTCTTGTAATCCCCTTACGGGATCGGTGTTCGCTGGACGCTCTCGGCGGTCTACCGGGCGCGTCGGCGGCTCAGAAGCCCCCTCCTTTGAACCCGTAGACCATTCGACAAATCTTACGCCCTTTGTGGTTCTGAATCGCACGCCGCCTTCGGTAATGTCATCGAGGACGGCATCATAAAACCGGGTGCCGACGGTGGCGCTGAAGCTTCGTTTCTCAGGCCGCACGAAGAGCAAGGCGCGCCTTTCGTATTCAGTGCCTGTCAGGCCAACCGGGTCAAGCTCCTCCATCAGGTAGACGCTTGTCACGTGGGGGTCGGGCAGGTTGGCGCTGCGCGCAGCAAACACCGCCCTGCGCCATGCGCTATAACGGTCTTGAAAGCCCGGTATGACCGGCGCGTGAACAATCGCAGGCGCGGGGCGCGGAGCGATTGCGAGCGGCTTGTTCGCGGTAAGCCCGCCCCTATCGACGAACGGATCGAGCATTGAAGGGACACTTACGGGCGGCGCTTCCAAAGCCTCGGTGAGCTTCTGCTCCATGTCTTGGGGAAGGCGCGGGACCTCGGCGTTAGGCGAAGGCACGGGCAGAGAATCTACCGACGCCTCTGACGTGCTAGTAGCCCGCAGAACATACGTGACGACGCCCGCTATGATAACTATCAGTAGTAATCTCAGAATGAAAGCGGCTCTCGTGCTTTCTGTTTGTGTCTTGTTAGGTGTCTTCATAATTGGCTGTGCGACCTCCTGTTTTCGTTTCTGTCTCCTATTGTCGTTCCGTAATTCCTTGCTTAAGCTCGGGCGGAAGCTTGGGTAGATCCGCCGGCGAGGGAGCGTAATAGGCAGCCAGAGAAAAGTCTGCCGTTTCATTCCGCTTAAGTGAGGTGAGCGTGATATTGCGAACGTGAATTATTCGAGGGTACGTGGCCACGTCGGCAAGAAACCGGGTGACCGCTTCGTGTGAGCCGATTACCTGAGTGGGCACAATGCGCTCGTTGAGCTTATCGGCGAGGGGGGATTTAACCCCGGCGCCGGTGGCGACGAATTTTGTTATTCGCACACCGCGGCTTGCCGCGAGTTGCTGCACCCCGTCGAGCACGATTGATACCTCGGGCTCCTCAGGGAGAAGTCCGCGCGCGACGCTGTAATTATTTATGGCCCGCTCGATTTCAGCGAGAAACTCGGGCAGCGTCTGCTCTACTTTTTTATTCGCTTCGTTCTGGGAGCGAAGCTGGGAGAGCTGCTGGGCCGCAAGCCGGTTCTCCTGCTCGAACGATTCAAGAAAGTAGGTGTGAATGGCGTAGCCGATCCCCAGCGCGAGAGCCGTCGAGCAGAGCGCCGCCTTCAGCGGCCCGGCCGACATTGCCCAGCGGGCTATTGCCGCGTAGGTGCTTTTCTTGTTGCGCTTCCTGTTCGTCATCAGGGTCTTCCTCCACTCGCCGGCGGCGCGGCGGGCGGCGCGGGCGACTGAATAATCGCGGGCGGCGTTATCTGCGTGGGGTCTATCACAGGCCGCGCAGGATAGCTTGCTCCGACAAACGGGCCGTAAGTAGCCTTCACTGTGAAATCGATCACCTGGGAGCCGGGAGTCTCCAGTGCAACCGGCGGGCCATTCGGGGTCTGCTTTGGAAGAGTTATCTTCATTTCGGGCTGGACGGCCGAAAAGCCGCCGCCGAATTCGAGCGCGGTCGCAAAAGATTTGACCGACTCTTCGCTTCGCGTCTTCCCCTTTATCTCCACGACCCCGCTTGCCTGTGCCCGCAGGTCCGTGACGTACCAGGACGGGTCGCCCGCCGGCCATCGACCGTTTAGATCCACCAGCATCTGCACGGTCGCCGGCTGTTTCTTGCGAAGCTCGATGATCTGATTGGTGACCGTGACGTACCAGTTGAAATGCTTTTCGGCCGCGTTCCTGTTGGCCTGGACTTCGGCGAGGCGAGCGGCCTCGCGCTTCTCACTCGCAAGCGCACTCTCAAGAGATCCCTGTTGATTGTGCAGGTAGAAATATGACGCGAGGCACGCGCTTAAAACTATGAGCAGCGGGGCCAGGAGCGCGAGCATCGCCGTTCGCATCCGCCCCAGCCGCCCCTGTTCGGCCAGGGCCATCTCGGCCAGATGAATTCTTTCGACGCGGTTTCTGATGTCGTCGGCAAGATCGACGACGGGAATCAGCGCGTAGTCTCCGAGAAGGCCGCGCGCGATTGCCTCGGCGTGCTCGACCGGATACCCCGTAGAGTCGGCGAGTTGCTCGATGTCACAAAAAAGATCGAGGCAACTGAGATATGATTCGATCTTCGCATAAGCGAGCTGGGCGCAAGAGATCACGACGAGCGATAAGGTAGGCAACCCGACCTCGCTCAATGATTGCTGAGAGACCAGCGCCGCCAGCGTGTCACAAACCGTCCTGATCGGGCGGCGTAGATCGCCACTTGCGTCAAGCGGTTGTTCATTTTCGATTACCAGCCCCGTCTGAGCACTCCACAACCCGATGGCAAACCCGTCGTGTGCCATGACCAGGAACGCGACCGTCCCTGATTTTGGTAACTCTCCCGCCCGCGCCCGTTCCGTAAGCCAGTAGCGCGCGAGCGCGCGGGTAGGCGTTTCAACCGTGAGAGGCTGCGCTTCGGGCGGCAGGTCCGTGAGAACCAGTCGGCGAATCTCGGCGCTCGCGCGGTCTATTATGTGGCGTGGCGCTGTGGTAAGGGTGAGCCCTCCATCATTAGTACGCGCCCAGCCGACACAGAAGTCTTCAAGCGAGCCGCGCAATAGCTCGTCGCCGGACTGTTCGAGTAACTCAAGCAGGGTCCGCGTAGTCTGATCATCGGGTGCCTGTGAGCTAATGTCGCCGGACTGCAATCGCTCGGAAAAGGCACCCCACAAGAAGGTAGCCGTCCGCGCCTGAGATGTTTGGACGGCCGATCCTTGGCCGTCGCGCGCGACACGCTCGACGGTGATCTGCCCGCCCGCGTCGGGCCTGGCCACGATCACCTCATCATGGACTGTATCGAGGACCAGTGCTGTGCGAGGGTCAGCAGACGTCTTACTCTTTGAACGAGGTCGAGATAATTGCATGAGTGCTCCGTGATTTATTAAGGTACTTGTCCCGTCCATTCCGCGGGACGGGTTACGGCGCGGGGCGTTATAGTGAAGTTAAATTGCGATTCAGTAGCCGTGGTATCAAACCCTTCAGTCCGCGCTTTAAGGGCAATCGTATAAGCCCGCGCCATACCCGACGTGGTCGCGAGCATTGAAAAGAGCGTGACCCCTGGAGCGAGCGTGGCTGCCCGCTCGCCTTCGTTTGCGCCGTTGCGATAGGCTTCACTTCTAACCAGGCGGCCCTGCTGGACGCTGTAAGTCACAAGAGGCTTCAGTCGCACGAGCTGGCTCCCCGCCGTGTACGTGCGGGCTCGGTCTGACGACGCCGAGTAGAGGCGATTCCATGCGCGAGTCGTCGGCCCTGCTCCCGTCATCGCGTCGAGAGTGAGCGTGGCGAGGACGGTCGTTGTGGAGACGGTAGTGACACGATAAAGCGAGGAAGCCGGAGATGCCGGTCTGGGATCGATCAGCAACACGTAATCGCCGGCGGCGAATGTTCCTCGTCGGGGCGCGGTGACCTGAAGCGAGAGCGGGGTTGTAGTCGTGTTTATAATTGCGGTTGTGTAGACCGGGTCAATGCTCTCGTCGCCTGCGATCATTACGGCCTGGCTAAGCGCCCCACCCGATGTCGAGATCGTGATGGCTTCTGCCAGGCGCTGGCCGGTGGCATTATCGAAAGGAAGCGGAGGCGGTGCGAGTGTTGGTAACGCGTCGGCGAGGACGCTTCCTGATACCTGAATCTTTGTTACGCTGGTGCCGTTCGTGTTGATAGCGAGCAAGGGCGAAAGCGGCAGCGGTAGTGGCGGGCGCGCGCTTGTGTAAAGGAGCGTCTCCGCGCCGCCTCTGGTGCGGTAATACTTGACCGAGACAGTGCCCGTCGCTGTGCTCTCTTGAGCGATGCGGTAGGAATCGCCGCTGTTATGCCCGGGGACCGTGGTTACGAATTGACCATCTTCAGATATGCTCGTTTGCGCCGGAGTGCCGCTGTCCACTTGAATCATCCGGTATGCAATCGGATTGTTATGATTGAGCAGCAAGACCCAGGAGTTGAAGGTCAGGGTGCATGAGACAGACCCGTTGCCCGATGTGATCAGGCGAGTAACTCGCGCCGAGCTTGTCCAGCCGGTCGGCCCCGTCTTGGTGAGCGTGCCGAACGTCCCGTCGGATGTCGCAGAGTACTCGGAGTGCGGGAAAAAGAGCCCCTGCTCTGTGCCAGTGCCGTATGTCGTTGCCGACAGTAAATTGTGCCCGGCGCGGTCTACGTCCTGTTGCAGCACATCAAGGATGACCGAGCGGCGTTCCTCAAGCTCGTTTGCTTCTACAAGTGCGGCCGCCCCCCGTGTTGAAGCGCCGAGGGCCGCCATCGCGCCCATTATGACAACCGCCAGTATCGAGGCGGCTATAAGCGCCTCGAGCAGTGTAAAGCCTCGCTCGCTCTTACTGTATGCCATAGCTACTCCGGGGTATGTTTCCCACCAATCAGGATCTGCCTCCAAACCCGCGCCAGGTGTTTGTTCCAGGGTCAAAGCGCCAGACCTCGACCAGACCGGTGGAGTGAACGGCGACGGCGCGGGCCTCGCGCCCGTTGGTGAAATAGATCGCCCAAAAAGGGCTTTCGCCTGCTGCGGTCGGCAAAGCCGGCTGAGGGCCGGGCCGCCCGTCCGCCGTAAACCCGACAGAGGAAGTGAATCTCCCAGGATTTATGACAGGTATCGGGGCCAGCTCCTGGGAGGTCGGTGCCAGCCGCCACCCTGAGGGCAGCTCGATTGATTCGCCAGCATAAACGTAAGTCCAGGTGCCGGTCTGGGTTGAGAAGCTGGTTACAGGCTGTCCTTCGGGCGCTTCAAGCTTCAAAGCGCGTGTCGTATTTAGATCGGCGAAATTTATCGTAAGCGGCGGCTGCGAAACAGTTTCGAGACTGGTCGCCGTAGAAAGCGGGTTGAGTCGCAACGCCGCCGCCCGACGCTCGCGCACACGTCGGGCGGCGGATTGAACGAAACGCTCCTCCTTCCCGGCAGAAGAGAGGCGGGCAACGGCAAATGCCGCGATGATGGCGGCGACGGCCATTACTACCAGCATCTCGATCATTGTGAAGCCGCGATCACCGCGTGTTGTCATAAGTACGCCTCGCCTTGCCTTAGCGGAAGCCCTCGCAAGCGCGCTTGTATGTCTTAAAATAATCAAGCCTTTAAATAGTCCGTAATGCGACGGGGAGCCGTTTACGCACGTTGGGGTCTCGCAACCACCGTGCCAGCGGGCTGATCTGGCGCGAGATTTGAGGAAGTGAAGCCGGAGGGGCAGGCGGGCCGGAACCAACAGGCGGCATTATAAGGGGGGCTTTTTGGTAAGACAATAGTAATGACAAAACGAACGCATCAAGTCAATGGCAGGCAGATTGCTAGTGTTGGCTGAAGGGTACGGCCCTTTGGAGTAAGACGACAAGCAGCACCACAATAGGCAAGGACGAATTTCACGGGCCACCGGCAGTCGCGCTTGTATGTCTTAAGTCGCAAACGCCGCCCTTAAAATGGATTCGGGAGAACTTATCATCATGCAGCCTCACACCACACAGAGACGCTGGAACGGATTATCAAAAGAGTTAAGCGTCGCCGCTTTAGTCTTGTTCCTGTGCCAGGCAGCTCTCTCGCAAGAAGTCAGGCCATCTCAAGAGGCGAGCCGCCGGCAACCGGGGAGTCGCGCAGCAGCGCAGGCGCAAACCGGGACCAAAGGCATGACGGATGCGGACGTCCCGCTTCCTCCCGCGACAGAAGAGGCGGAAAAAGAGGAAGTGCCGATTTACGCCCAGCGACGTTACGAAATTTGGAAGGATGCCGAGCTTAACGAGGCGGTTGCGCGGGAATCAGCGAAATACCGGATCGATCCCTTGCTGATTCATGCGTTGATCGCGCAGGAGAGCGGAGGCAGCAGGCGGGCGGTGAGTTACAAGGGCGCGGCCGGTCCTATGCAGCTTATGCCAGCCACAGCGCGCCGGTTCGGCGTCGTCGACCGGAGCAGCCCGCGAGAATCTGTGAGAGGGGGGCTGGCTTACTTGAACTGGTTACTGGAGCGATACAACGGCAATGTCGCTCTGGCGCTTGCGGGCTATAATGCCGGGGAAGGTGCCGTCGATAGATACCGGACGATCCCTCCTTATGCCGAAACCCAAAAATACGTTAAGGCTATTGCCGCTCGTTATATGGCGCTCAAGCGGAAGGCGCAGCATGCAGAAACGAGATCGAATATAGCCAAAGCCGAACAATAACGAGAGTCGAAGAAAGGCTGTCGCCTGAATCCCCCTTCAGGATCGCTAAGGCGACGGCCTTGAGCCTGGAAGGAATCGGCAAAATGCGAAGCCTTCCAGGCTTAACCATTTATGAAGCCGGAACCTACCCTGTAACCTCGATATCTCACACGAACTACATGCCTCACGCGAGGAGGCACCTGTTTTGCATCGGCTGTCACGGACGGGATGCCTATAGACATCTCCTGTTCGGAACATAAGTCGGCAGCCGCTGCCGGTAAGCGTTGGATTTACAGGTGGAACAACTGCGAATTCGACGCTTCCGGTGCGGCATACCGGAGGGATCGTTTTGGCAGTTCTCCATTCAATGGGGACCAGATGAGAAAACAGACTAATAGAGCCAGTGGGGGCGGCAGACCTGCCCAAAACACAGCGAGAACCATCCAGACCGGCACAAACTGCGTCGCTAATTCATTCGAGCGGGGCGGGGCCGAAGGATTCTTGCTGGTGGCAATCCTCTTCACGCTCGTCGGCATCATTGTCGGCGCGTGGAAGCTGCTTGTCCTGGTGTTCAAAATCCTGCGCGCCTGTTACAGGCGTGTACGGTCGGGGCGGCGTGCCGGTGTTGCCGGCGGGCGGGAGACTGAAACCATCAGAAGATATCCGCACGCCCGGTCTTATGCCAGGCGCAACCGCCGAGATGCGCGCCACGAACGACGGGAACCCGCTCAAGGGCGGGCGCCCGTCGTTGTTGTTCGAACCACGATGGGCCAACAACGGGGCCCCCGTCATGACCACAGGGGTCAGTATCACGAGCCGGATGAATTCCAGGAGCGAGAGGCTTTCGTTGAAGGAGAGCACGTGGAGACACGTGCCCGCGCTTCATCGGAGGTCGAGCCGCCGCCCTGGGATGCCGAACCGTCCGACATCGATCATACGGATATACCTGACGACGTAGAAGCGATGTTGGCTGAAGATGCAGAGGCAGCTACCCTGCGCGACATGCACGCGTGATGGGTAGCAGGCTGGGCTAACGATCCTGATGTTTCGAACGGGGTGAGCGTTTACGCGCGCATCCCGTTCTCGTTTTATGGGATGAAAGGGAGGTCGCTCCAACCGTGATTACCGTACTTGAAATGATTATCGCGCTTGAAAGCGGGCGAAGAAGTATTCGATATCTTTAGATTCCTGATACCACGGAGCGTGCGACACTGAAAGACGGTAGACCCTGCTTCCTGCCCGAACGATCTTACAAAAGATGACCGTCTTATCTTCGAGGACTATCTGAAAGGTAGACGGGCCCTCATTGATAGCCACCCTCCCGCCGAAGTGGCTTGCGGTGTGCGCCATCATCGCCTCTTCCGCAAGCATTGCTTTAGGCCCTATGTCAGCGTATGCCACCTGGTACGCGCCGCGATCAAGTACCGAGGTGAAAGTCCTGAATTCTCCGGTAAAAGGAGGAGGAGCGGGCAGTATCTCTTCGCGCGGGTTAACCGGGAAAGATGCGCCGAACATTGAATCCGCGGCGGAGTAATCGACCCAGGTGGGAGAGGTGTAGGCGCGGCCGTAGATCCCGATAAGAACGCCGACAGCTATGGCGGCAAGTATGGCCACAATAGAAAGCAAATATCTGACGATCGTTCCCATATCAAAATCCCGGAGCAAGTGTTGTGCCCCCGCGTGGGGCCCCTAAAAGCGATTGCAACGGAGAGATGCTTGAAGGCGACCCACTTATTTTGGGGGGACCCACTTATTAGCTGAACCGCTTCCGGCGCAGGGTGCGCCGTTTTGTGCGCAAGGGCGGGGCGGAGAAAACAGAGATGAGGAGAAGTGTTCAGAGCCGGTTGAGTAGAAGGCATGCCTTAAACGCCAAGCGCGCCGGTTAACCCGACGCGCCCGACAAGGAAAACGCTAATGCCCGCTTCATCGGAAACGAAGCGGAACACCTTAGCGAATGAGCGGCCGGTTGCTAAAGCCGGCCTCGCGCTCATTATCAGAGAACCGGTGTGGGGTGTCAATAATAGAGTTGAAAGTATTATGGGTATGGGAAGCGGTGAGGAGTGAAACTATTAGCGGTTGCAAGTATTTGGCGATTGCAAGTATTGGCGGATTAAAGGTATTAGTGGAAGGGGGAGCGGCAGGGAGCGAATGTCCCTGCCGCCGGTGTGTTACGTCCACCGGGCTCGATACGCCATCTCTTCAGGTATCTCACTGAGAAACCTGGACGGGTTTTCTGCCAGGTGGATGATGAACAGTTGCTCTTTTGCCCTTGTCATCGCGACATAGAAAAGTCGGCGCTCCTCTTCTATATCGGCCTTGTCGTCGGGGAAGATGCCTTCCTGGCAATCAAGCAGGAAGATATAGTCCCTCTCCAGACCCTTCGACCTGTGCGCTGTTGTCAGCTCAACAAATCCCTGGCCTGGTGACAGGAGCGCTTTGAGGGCGCTTTGAGTGGGTTTCTTTGATAGCAGCCGTCGGCACAGTTCGTCGAGCGTTTCCCGTGCTTCCTGCTTACTGTCAAAGTCGTCGTGCAGGTGCTTGACCCAGCCGGTCTGGTGGCAAGCCTCGAGCACTTGAAGGAGGTCCGAGCCGCTCTGGACGTGTGCTTTGGCGATCACTCGAAGAATCGCCTCGCGGACCATACCCGAGTCCTCGTCAGTCGCCCTGGCCACGACATCCCACAGCGCGACCGATCTGCCCTGCGCCCTTTCGCGCCTGGCTTGGCGAACAAGCGTGTAGGGCAAGCGGCGGTTCTGCGGGAGGATCAGTTTGGCGGCTTCGAGAAGCTTGAAGTCATTGCGGGGATCACGCGCGGCTTGAACAAGCGCGTTAACCGCGATGACCTGTGGCATCTGCTCGAATCTCATGCCGCCCGTCCGCCGGGTGCGGATGCCGAGATCTTCGAGAAGGGTGCGGAAGCTGTCCATCTCCTTATTGCGCCTGAACAGGGCCGAAGTCTCGGCCCTGCCGCGAGTCGCCTTCCAGAGCCAGCGCGAGATCGCGGCGACGGCTTTGGCCGCATCCTCCGGGGACGCCACCTCAAGTATTCGAACCTTGCGCCCATCTTGTCGATGCGCCCGTAGCTGTTTCTGCGTGCGAAACCGGTTGTTTGAGACAACCGCCGCCGCCGCATTCACGATCACGCGCTGGCTTCGATAGTTGGTGCTCAGCTCTACTACTTTGCATCCGGGGTAGTCGTCGGCAAAGCCCAGGATCAGATCGACGTTACCGCCTCTGAAGCCGTAAATCGCCTGGTCGCCGTCACCCACAACTGCGAGGCTGCGACCGACGATTCGCTCGGCGGGGCATGGGTTGCCAGCGCCAAGGACCGGCTTTCCCTCGAATACGGTTCGGATCATCGCGTACTGCGGCGAGTTGGTGTCTTGAAACTCGTCGACCAGTATATGCTTCCACAGGTCGTGGCAGGTTTGGAGTGCCCTGCCGTCGCTGTGCAGAATCTCCACCGACTTTATCAACAGGTCATCGAAGTCGAGCAGGTCCTCTTCATCCTTTACCGATTCATACGTCTCCCAGACCGGAGCGACCAGCTTCAAGATTGAAGGGTCGAGGTCGGGCGGGGGTTGAAACGTGGCTGGCTTCTCCCACCGGTTCTTCGCGTCGCTTATGGCGGAAAGAATTGCGCCAGGTGACACATCGCGTTCACCCAGGTGCTTCAATATGCCACTCACGAGCGATTCTTGATCGGCCTCGGCGCACACCCTGAGAGGGTGGCGATAAGGGCCGAACCGCTGTACGATCTGCTGCCCCCAGGAGTGCAGGGTGCAGACTCTTACGTCAGCGCCGGAGAGTTCGCGCACTCGACCTTGCAGTTCCACTGCTGCCGCCTTGGTGAATGTCGCCGCAAGGATTGATTGCGACTTCACACCGTGGGCCAACATCATGTATGCAATCCGTCGAGTGAGCGTTCTTGTCTTTCCCGATCCGGCCCCTGCGTCGATCAGCAGAGCGCCGTCGAGGTACTTGACGGCTTCAACTTGTTCCGGGCTTAAGTTGGCGAGAAGCTTGCGGAGCCTCTCACCGACATGCTTTTGTGAAAGGCTCATGGTCTTCTCCTTTTGGGCGTGGCCCGGATAATGGTTGGACATACGCCTTCAGGCCTGCGGCCCGAGGCGCGATGTGGTTATCAAAGAGCTAACAGGAAACGGTCTCTTGTTTACGCCGCAGTGCCATTACCTGCCGCTTAACTGTGCCTTCGGAAGCCTGAGCGGCCGCCGAACGTCAGGTCGTTATAAGCAAAAATCATTCTAAGAAACGCCAGGCGGCAGGCGCGTCTATGTAACCGGCGTCACCTGAGTACTTAAGATGGGCACGCATTCAGGAGGGATTCGCATTCAGGAGGGATTCGGTTGCGTGATAAAAATAAGAGCGGTTCCTAAGATGGCCAAAGCCGGGTCATCTGAGTATTCAAGCATCGCTCCGAGGTTGAGCACGAGCCCGATGTCACGTCGCTCAATAGCAAGCGGCAGGTCGGGGCGGCAAACGAAGAGAGCGCTCGCGGAGTCTTCAAACAACGGAGAAAGGTTATGGCGGCTCGCAGACGATCTTGCCATCGCGCGATCCCACTCTGCTGAAAGCTCGCGCGGCAGGTAGCCCCCGGCGAGGGTGATCAAGATCGCCCACAGCGCATTGCCGAGGATAAGCTGGTGAGTGTTAATTGCGAATAAGGCTTTTGAGGCTATTGAGCCCATCACGCAAGCCGAGGGCTGATCCCAGTCCCCGACCGGCGCGGGAAGACGCGCTAGACCATAGTCGCCTGTAACTACGCGGAGCGCCATTGAGTGCCTTCGAGGGAGCAGGGATCACTTGCGTGATCGCAATCACATGGAGGGGCTGGTTTAAAAGGCTGTCGCCGAGATAGAAGCACGCTTCGTGCCGTATGTGAAGAACCCCGGTAAGTTAAGGAAGCGGATCAGCCTCAAGATTGTTTGAGAGGGTGGAGAGCTACTCTTCCGGCATCTTTCATCTGCCTCCATATGAGAGCGTCAAGAATTGATGGTCTTACATCTATCCTCGCAGCGAAGTCGAGAAACCTTTGCTCCATCGTGAGATAGTGTTTGCCAGGTGATTCATCCTGGCGGTAAAGCCCCATCAGCAAGCCCGCGCGCGAGATATGAATATCAATTATTGCCACTTTATCGCTGTCTAACCAGTTTCTAGTGATCCAGGAAGCGGTCTTCGGGCCGATCCCTCGCGACTGTAACAGCCAGGTGCGAAAGGCGAGATCGTCTTGAGTCGGGGGGCTTGAGGTATGAAGCCTGTTAAGAGCTTCACTTAAATAGATCGAACGTTGCCGCGCAAACCTGTAGCGAATCTTCCGCGCTCCAAGCTCAAGCGGAATAGCAAGAACCCTATACAGGTCTGCTTCTGAAGGAGGTGGGCCACAGAGCAATCCGGCATCACGAACCCGATAGAAGGCAGCCAAACCGACGGCGGACGGGATACCGTAACCACCCAACAAGCAAGCTGCAATCTCTTCTTCGAGAGTCTCCCCTATTCGGTATGCGCAGTATTCGCGCCCGACATCGATCCACCAGATAGCCTTCCAAAACGCCGGAGTGAAGAGCGCGCAATGGAATCCCCATCTAACACCAGGCATGACGAACTCTTCAGGGTCAGGGAGAATCAGCCTTTCTATGACACCACCATTATCTCTCGGCACTTGCTGTGACAAATAAAGATCTCCGGACTACGGGCGCATGTAACGAACTCTTTAGCTCACAAAAAGTGTGCCGACAAATAAGTGCGCCGATAAATAGAGGTGGAGGAGATCAGGCAAATGTATTAGACGAGGGGCTGGTTTCTGAGTTTGGAAGAGTGCCGGGGCCGAAGCACCGGACAGGCTGACAGAGAAGCGACAAGCCCTTCACTCTTCCAGGCGTTAGTGCTAAAGCGACGCCCAGATTTTCAACGCGACATTCTCGAAGAGCCGTCGCCCCGCCTGCCTGCGAGATGCGCTGTCTGATTTGGTCATAGTGCTGGCCCGCTTGAGTTGCGGAGCTGCCTTTCGAGCCAGAGTGGAGGTCGGTGTTAATCTTTTCGACTTTGGCATTAGCGTTCTCCTTGAAGAGTGAAAGTTATTCGAGTCGGGACCGTAGCCGCCCGCGCTTTGTTACGCGAAGCCGCTATGGCCCCGGCTCGAAGACCTTCTCGCCTGCTGTCAAAGACCTTGTTCAGTGATGGCCCGGCACTCAGCTCGCCGTGAGCCGCGCCGGAAACGGCGCATTCGGCTGCGCCGAAGTCGGCTCACAAGAAGCGAGAGTTTAGGCTGCGCAACCAAGCTGATCTGAAGTCTCGCAATCAGAAGCCGCGCTGCCGTTTCGGTAGCAAATGTTATACCTGAGTAATCTTGTTCTCATAAGAAAAGACCCGCCGTGAAGGCGGGCCGAAGGGGATATCTTCTCCGCGTCTAGTTGTTCAATGCAACGTGTTGTTTCCCGCGCTGTACGGCCGCGCTGATAACCTGGCCGAGCAATGTCGCAAAGCTCGGTTTTTCAGGCTTTCCCGCAAGCGTCGAGACGCAGTCCCTACCGAAGATCTCTTCCATACCCCGGACGCCGGCCGCGTCAAGATCGAGACCCAGCCCCACCACCACAACTCCTGTTCGGCGGGCTTCGTCCACGATGGCTTTGACTCTTGTCCGGCTATTCGGAGCGCCGTCTGTGATACAGACGACAACCTTTACAGGCTCTTTCCGCTTTGTGACCTGTGTGAGCACAAAGGGGAGAGTCGCCGTGTAATTGTCGCCGTCACTTTGCGCGGCGGCTCCGGCTATAAGACAACGAGCGTGGTCCGGCCGCACCCCTTCTCCCGCCACCTGTAACAGGGTGCGCGACAAGAGGATTGCGTGAGGAACGCGCTCGCGTTGAAAGGCGAGATGGGCCGACATGCAGGCTAGCCTCGCCTTCTGCCATTTATTACCGAGCTTCATAGACCCGGAAGAATCCCACGTCACAGTGACGTAGACCTGCGGACCTAGCTTGAGCTGATGGCCAGAAAGCCCCTTGAACGGATCGGCCGCATCAGGAGTCCTGGCTATAACTCGCGCGATCACCCGCCCGCGCGATTCCCTCTTGAGCACCCGAGGCCTGTTTGAAATCTTGAGCCTCGTGGCAAGCTCTGCGGCATAGGGAAGCGCTTCCTTTTCCAGGTCGGCTGCCGGCGCGGGTCGAGCCGTATCGGCTTCACCGCTACAGGGGCCGCCCGGACACCACCTCTGCGCTTCCCGGTTCAGTTCCGACGTTTCCCGCGCAACCTTTTCGGGGTCGTCTTCGGGATCAGCCGTCGACTGAGAGGGATCGTCAGAAGGGTCATCGTCGCCGGTCACCGGCCCCAGGACAAGAGGCCCTGAATCCGGGGCGGCGGCTGAATCCGGTTCGGAGGGTGAACCGCCGTCCGGCTCAGCTTTATCTTGCTTGGGAGACGCCTTACCCGGCGATGAATTTTGCGCCCCTGAGTTTTGAGCGCCTGGGTGTGCTTCCTCAGGTTTATCGCCTGGCTCAGATTTACTGCCTGGCTCAGAATCACTGCCAGCGCCGCCTTTGTTAGAAGCGGCTGGTTCGCCCGTGCCAGGTTCGTTTGCCTGAGAGCGATCAGACGATTTGCCCTGCTTTCCGGCGCTGTACTGCTTCTTCTGGTCGGAAAGCGGTTGGGCTCCGGGCGGGGCCGTGCTCCCGTCTGCACTCTGGCCAGCTCCCTGGCCGCGGTGCCCGCCGACATCAAACCTCGAATCAGGAGGTTCTTGGTCTGGTGGCGGAGGTGGGAAGAGCGAGACGAACGCGCGCACCAGGTCGGCGCGAACGAACTCGTTTTGCTCAACTATAGCCCGGCACGCTACGTCGAACGCCTCGCCCCATTGAGGAGCTATTTGCGGGGACGGCGGGCCGAGCGCGGACTCTAGCGCAGCCCAGATTTGCGAGCTTGTGGCCGTACCCGCGTGAAGCCTTCGGAGGATCCGCTGCTTCTTTTCGCTCGCGAGTACTGTATGAGCGCCAAGGACGAGATTGCCGGCTTCGTGAATCGGGGCAAGGTGCCCCCAGCTCGCGAGTCGACCCTTGGCATGTTCATCAGGGTTGGAGAGCGTCTTGGGTTTAGACCCGTGAAGCGCCTGTTTCCAATCCCGCGTCTCCTCAGCGAGTATGAGACACCTGCCGCGCACAAGAATACGGCGCGCCCATACGTCTTCAAGTATCGCCCTTTGCTCGTTACCTGCATCCAAAAGGATGTTCCAGATTCGGTGCTCATGCGGCTTGGCAAGATCAAACAGCAAGGGCGTGAAATTGAACAGCCAGTGCAAGTATTCGTGTACCGACACCAGCGTCGCCCATATCCATTCCCTCTTGGCGTCGCGCGCGGGGTCGAGGACGATCCCGATGCGCTTGTCGCTGAAGTCGAACCAGCCGGTCGAAGGCAGCCCTAACGACCGGGCTCTTTGAGGAGTGTAAAAATCGATAGGGGGCAGGGCTTCTGAGCCGCTTCTTGCGAAGCGGTCCCTGAGCCTTCTTCCTATCGTCAGAGTCAAGTACTGCTTCCTCGACGGGATCTCAAGAAAAGATACCGTCTTGGGCGCAGCCGAGGCTACACCGCCGCGCGTCGCGGCGGGCGTGGATTTAGTCATGCTCATCAGCGGTCCCTCCGGATATTGAAAGATCTTCGGTTGTCAAACAACTGGTGCGAAGGAGCAGCCCCGCAGGGCCTTCCCCTCACGTGCGTATAAGGCAAGAACCGCTCCATAGGCGCGGCGCAAAGGAGTGCCGTGGTGAGATGTACGTGAAAGGAGATAGATATGAAGCGGGCGAAGAAGCGCGAGATGAAAAGCGGAGAATAGATGCGAAAAGGGCGGGGGCTGCGCAGCCCCCGCCTGTGTGAAGATCCCGATCAATTGAGCTTATAAGCGATGATGCGTTGCGATCTGTCCGGCCTTTTGGCGGCACATCTCAACGTCGTTTGCTATTGGCAGCCCGTCTTCATCCGCGTTAACTAGCCGGGCGTAGACGGGCTCAAGAGCCTGCGAGAATGCGTCGCGCGGGCTCAGCCCAACAGTTTGTAAATAAGAGACTGTCCGGGCGACCTGAACCGTGGCTCGAACGTCGAAGCAGTCAGGAAGCATCTGGGTCTTTCGCTCCTGGCGCGTCCAGTCGGCGAATCCCTGGATTGCCGCTGACTGCTCGCTCTTTAGCTGAACACTTTGCCAGGGCGGCGGCTCGAAGTCGAACCGGGCCAGGGCAAGGTCTGACGGGCGACGATCAAACATAGGCCCGGCAGACGCGGTTGCGTTAAGAGCGATGGTTTGTTCGATGGCGGATGTCGGGTAGCCGACAGGAACCGTGAATGAGAAACGGCTCCGTAACGCCCTGCCGAATTGACCGCCGTTTCTGGCGGCGTCGTCAGGATTGCCGGCTGCGACGAAGTGGCAATTCGGGGCCACAAGATCCATCCAACCAGCGCCCGCCAGAGACAGCATGATCTGGCGGCGATCTTCGAACGCGACCTTGAGAAGCGTCTCAAGGGAACGGTTTTCCGCCGCGTCGTGAACTTCATCGACGAACACCCTTACGGTGGCGCCGACTGCGTTCGCCTTCGCTTCGAAATACGCGTCCTCAAATGCTCCCCACACTTCTGGATAGTACGGGAAGGCCGCTTGGTCCAACTCCTCGCGCGCTTCTGGATCGTCCGGCTGTTTGGCCAGCTTCTCCAGGAGCGGTACGAGCGCGTTACCGCGATGGCGCGCGAGCGCCGCGTCGATCTTCGCCCCACGCTTGAGCGCGATACAAAACGCCGCAAGCATGCTGACCCTGACTGCCTGGGCCAACACTCCGAGGCGCGGGACCCACTGCCCGGTTCGATCTCGACCGTAGTCGCCGAGCAACAAGGCGATCTCGGCTTGAGAGCTGACCGATAGCTTCACAGTAGGCATCCCGTCCCCTATTGCAAACACGCTGGTCGTTTTCAGGGTACCTGCGGGACCGACCATAAGCGAGGCGTAGGGTCCGGCGCTCGGCATGCAGATTCTGCTCGAACGATAGACCTGCCTCGCCCAGGGGTAGCTTGCGAACTGTGGCCCGTCCACTTCAGGCACATACTGTGGCTGGCTGGCGCGCGGTGTCCGGGGTGCGCGCTGCCCGCCCGTTGCGGGCTGTGCCGGAGGTGGCTGTTGCTGAGTAGTCGAAGGCTGCGCCGCCCCCGGCGCAGGTTGAGGTGGAGGCGGGGCGGCCTGAGCTGGCTGCGCCGCGGGTTGTGGAGCAGATGCGGATTGACGGGCTGCTGAGCGGGGGAACTTGGCGTCATTAAGAAACGCCGCCATCTCCGTCGGGCTGAGCAGCATCCCCTTCGCATCTTCAATCCCGTTGCGCCAGCCTATAGGCTGGCGCAGGGAGTCGCGTTTGATGGATATATCACGAGTAGTAAGCTGTTGAGCAGTTTTGCTTATGCTCGACTCGCCGTACCGGATAAGATCGTAGGCTTCGTCGGTAAGGTCGCGGACCAGTTGTTTACAACGCGCGAGCGACGCAGTAAACTGCGCGCTGCTTTGTGGCCTCGTCTGCATAGAGTTTCCCGTCAACGGGAGTTCTCCGATTGAATCGAGAAGCTGTATGTACAAGAGCCACAGTTGAAGCAAGTGCTCGCCTTCCTTCTTGCCGGTAGTGAATGCATCGGCCGCCCACGCAAGAGTGGACGGGAAGAGGGAAAGCTCGGCTTTCCCCTGGCCGGGTTTTTTTGACGTGGATGTTGATTCGAGAGGCGTGAAGAATTCGAGATCGTCGGCTCGAAACCCCGCGACCACATCGAACCCAACACCCGTGACAACGCTAAGGCTGCCGGCATACGCCGCCTTATCGATCTTGTAGCTAACCGTGCGAGGAAGCGCGTAGGAGCTGCCTAACACGATCTGGCTGACGTAACCTTGCGACACTGCCGCCACCCCTTCTGCTAGCGTCGGCATAAACTTACGAGTAACAAAGGGCCGCCGGGTATCTTGATATACCTCAAGACCCTTTAATTCAAGACCGAGCAAGTCAAGGTAAGGCTTGACGGGCTTACCGAGGTACGCCTTGTAGGTGAGTTTTCGGCCAAGCTCAAAGCTCGAGCCCTTCTGGCTGGAATTTGCCATGGAACGTTCCTCCAATCGATCGTTTGGAATCCCGGTAGCCCAGACGGGCCGGGGTGCTCGACCCGTTTGCGACGGACCCAGCACCCCGGCCCGTCTGGTGGGTGCCCGCCAGACCGGTTGGAGTCTTAGCTCAATTGTCAAAGACCTTCAGGCCGTGATGACGGCCTGCTTAGTATAGTCAGCAAGTGTCGCGCCGCGAGGTTTGCCCCTTTGGCAGGAAGTTTGTATAGGAAAAGCGCGGGACTGAGGGTAAAGGTTATTTGAGTCCCCGGTTCGGGTGTGAGCGCCGGAAGGCGGCCTCTTACCCGGAGACTGAATTTATTGAGCAGTCTTCAAGCTAGAGGCCGCGCGACGGCCTCATATTCCGCGACTGTGAGGACGAACATGACTAACACTATCAACACGACTGGTATGGCCGCCGATCAGAAGGCGGCAGATAGACAAGAGAGAATCACCTTGCTAAAGGCGAGCTTAAACCTGACCGACATCCAGGCCTCGGGCCTCGTCGATCTGGCGGGGTTCGCGTCACGCCGGGCTATTCAAACTCTTTTCGCCGATGTGCCGAGCTTTGACTTCGACATCATCGAGATCGAGCACTTCAAGTACAAGGGTTGCTGTGCGGAGGCCAAGTGTACGCGCGGTCACGCTCTTCGCCATAAATACTGGGTACGACTCGGAGTTAAGACCGACCGTCCCCAGGATTATGGCGTAGGCATTACGTGCCTGAGCCATCTTAAAGGCATGTCTCAGACCGAGATTCGCGCGGTGGCAACGATTGGCACCTGGACGGTGAGCCTCGCGTACAACGCGCTGGTTCATCTGTTCGGGAAGGCTAAGGACGCCGCGGAACAGGCGCGCGCTTCCGGTGGTGCGGTCAATACGAGGACCGGGCTCGACGTTTATGAGACCTGGAAATCGTCAAAGCGCTATACCGAGTTTATGGCTGCCCTGGCTGTCGTCGAAGCATCGGCAGACAAGGCTGCTACCAGACGCAGATACGGCAAGGCGAGTATTCAAGCGAGTCTTGCTATCGCGAGGAAGTGCGAAGAGAGCATGCTCCCATGCCCGACCGCGCACTTCAAGCGAATCATGGCTGCTCACCAGCGGCTTGTAAGAACTGGCGGCAGCAGGCTTCGCGCCGCCGCTCCTTCCGTGCCCGCGAGCACTGTCGCAGGTCAAGCTGTCGGTTCTGTGACCGGCCCCGCTTCATCTTCGGCAGTCGTCACGGGGACGCCGGCAGCTATGTCTGTGGTTCCTGATCGATTCGTCACTCCGTACAATACGGGGCCTGACAATGCGGGCCGCGACCACGCGGGGGGCGACGACACTCAGGCGGATTCGCCCCCCACTCATGTCGTTGAACACCGCCGCTACGAGAATATCCCGGTGGTTCAGACAGACCCGCCGAGAGACAACTCGGCGGACCTGGAAAGAGCGGCCCATTCTGGCTACAGATCGAACGGCCAGGGTCTACTCTTCTTATAACAACCTCCATCTCTCCGCTCCCAGCGGGAGGGGCTCAAACGCCCCCTCCCGCACTCATTCAAGCCAGATAATCTGGAAGGCTAAACGACCATCCGATTCTCGGTAACCGTCGCTCGCAAAGCCAGAGTATCGGCAAAGCTAGAGTGTCGGCAAAGATGGAGGGTGGGCAAAGGTGGAGTGTTAATTGCAATCCTCTTAGGTGAATAAAGGCTTCAGGTCCAACTCCGGCAGCGAACGGGTTCATGTTTGTCAAGGGTCATCATGTTTGTTGAGGGTCATAGAGTGTTGTCGAGTGGGACCGAGTGTTGGAGTGGAATGGAGTGTTCAGCAGATGGATACGGTCGAGATATTCGGGCCGGGTGGTGTGATCGCGCAACAGAATTCCCACTACGAGCACAGACCAGGCCAGGTGAAAATGGCCGAGGCTGTCAACGATGCGCTGAGGGGCGGCTCGCACCTGCTGATCGAAGCCGGGACCGGGACCGGGAAGACTCTCGCCTATCTTGCTCCGGCAGTTCTCGCCGCGCGCGCGCAAGACTCGCGCATAGTGATCTCGACCGGAACCAAAAACCTTCAAGAGCAGATAATGTATAAGGACGTCCCTATTTTACAAAGGGCGCTTGGCCTGCCCTTTACCGTGAGCCTACTCAAAGGAAGATCGAATTATCTATGCAAGAAGCGACTCGAAGCTGCCGGCGACCTGGCCGGGTTTGGATTCGACCCCACATCACGAGGGCTCGCGGCAATCAAGAAGTGGGCCTCGCGCACGAAGACCGGCGATCGCTCTGAGATCAAAGGCATGCCGGAAAATCTGCCGCTCTGGCAACTGCTCGATGCGCGCGCGGAGACCTGCGTCGGAAAGGAGTGCCAGATTTACGGGGAGTGCTACATCACAAAGATGAAGGCCCGTGCAGAAGGCGCGCATATTCTTGTGGTCAATCATCATTTGCTTCTGGCCGATCTTGCGGTGAGGGCCCGGACCGCGGCGAGAGTCCTTCCTGATTACAGCGGCGTGATCGTCGACGAGGCGCATTTGCTGGTCGAGTACGCGGCCGCATATTTCGGCAAGCAGGTGTCCGCGCACAGGGTGAGAGACCTTCTAGCGGATCTCGGTCGGTTCGCGCTCGGCGCTGTTGACGGCCGTCTGTACCGGGCAATCAATGGTCTCGACGCGGCCGCGAGGGTCTTCTTTGAGGTATTGTTCGAAGGTCAGAGCGAGCGATTCGCCTTAGACTCGAAGTGCGTTCGACGAATAACCGACGAGCGCGTGGCGCTCGAAGCATTGCTTACAGAGATCGAAAAGCAGCTCGCCGCATTCGGAGAAGTCGTCCCGCCGGAGATCACCAACCTGGCAAAGAGAGTGGGCGCGATAAAAGCCGACACCGCCTTGATCCTGAATCGTGAGGATGAAAGATTTGTCTACTGGGCGGAACGAAGCGGAAGGGGTAAGCACGGGTCGCTTAGAGCCACTCCAATAAACCCTGCCGGCGCACTTGAGGAGTGCCTGTTCGACCGCGTCAAAAGCGTCGTGCTTACCTCCGCTACGCTTACCGCGAATGGAAGCTTCGGATATATTCGGGGCCGGGTCGGGCTGGCAAAAGCCGAAGAGATCTCGGTGGAATCCCCTTTTGACATGAAGAGCCAGGCGCTTTTGTACCTGCCCGAGGTGATGCCTGATCCGAATTCGGAGGAGTGGACAGCGGCCGCGGCAAAAGAGATAGTCAAGCTGTTGTCGATCACAAGCGGCCGCGCCTTCATCCTTTCGACCTCCTATACTGGGATGAGGGCGCTTCACAAAATCGTGTCCGGCGTTATCCGGTTCCCCTGCCTGGTTCAAGGGGCGAGAAGCAAGCACGAGTTGGTCGAGCAGTTCTGCCGAACCCCGAACGGCGTGCTATTCGGCACGGCTTCTTTCTGGCAAGGCGTGGACGTCCGCGGCCCCCAGCTCTCCTGCGTTGTAATTGACAGGCTACCCTTCTGTGTCCCGGACGATCCGGTTTATGCGGCGCGGGTAAGACAGATCGAAAATAGTGGCGGGAGGCCCTTCTATGAGCTGGCCATACCTCAAGCCGCGATAGCATTAAAGCAGGGGCTTGGGAGGCTCGTCCGTTCTCAGGGGGACTTCGGTCTGATGGCCATACTCGATCCTCGAATAACGACAAAAAAATACGGCCCCGTGTTTCTGCGAAGTCTGCCGCGCGTCGTAGTTGAAAGGGATCTCAGAAAAGCCGCCGCCTGGTTCCAAGAGATGGAAAGAGGCAAGGCAAAGCGCGGGCCGGCAAGTATCGAACAATCGGGAGTAGAGCGGGCCGTGTCATAGCACGTCTGCGTATCCTAAGGCGGTCAAGTCTATAAGGCTATCCGGAAACTCAGATTGATCTTCAGAGAGATTAAAGAGAGGCGCCCGCGAGTGGAGCGCCCCTTTTAGCTTGCAGCTTGTGTTACGCGGGCGGGTTACCTTTCTGCTGCCGTTTGAACTCTTCCAAGTTCTCAGGAGCAAGGACAGTCGCATGATTGATCTCTTGAATGAGATCGGCCACGGAATATCCTGAGTCGAAGTACTCGCAGAGATCCGAGCCGCCCGGCAGTATTACGTGCCTTATGATGGCGTCGGACCCTTGCTCGCGCGCAAGGCATGCAATCGTTAGAGCGGCAGCGCGGCCAGCCTTGTCAGGATCAAGCAGGAGAATGATGTGCTTGTATCCGTCGAAGAAGCCGCCCTCGGTCGTCTGAGGCAAAGAGGCCATCGTCCACGAGCTGGTCGAGTCAACCGCGACCATGTGGGCTTTGGCTCCGAACGACTCGACCGATTGCTCGGAGGAGTAGACCTCGTGAAAGAGGCGTGCGCCGTCGCCCGGACCTTCTGTTATGACTAACCGGGAAGCCGACTCGTTGGCGTCGAACTCGAAAGGGATGCTGTGTGTGTACCCGCTGCGAGCCAGCCATCGCGGAGTCTCGTCGCTTGCTTCCTCCGGGGTCAGGCCTTTTTCGAGGAGCCGGTTGTAGACATATCCCATCGCTTCAGGCGTGAGCCGGTGTTTGATACCGACGCAAACCTGACCGCCGAACTGGTCGTACTCGGCAGCCGCGCCAAACAGCTCCGCCGTTCGGCGGGTGCGGATCAGCTTCGGAAACGTCAAGAGGGTGAAGTCTGAAAGCCACGTCGCCCTCTCGCTGTGTCCGGGGTACTGCGCCGCGCCTACCGGATACGGCGAGCAACCCGACACCAGCGCTTCCGGGTCGGGAAGCCAGCCTCTTAGCTTTCCGTAATCGAAGGCCAGTTCCATTCGAGGCCGCCTCTCTCTCATCTCCTTGCTGCGAAGGTCGTCTGCCCATCGCATGACCGTTTTCGGGTTCGACTTCTGGACACGAGAGAGATCTAGGACGTGTCCGCCGGCTTCGTGCCCGGCGGGCTCGGCGAAAGAGTTTACACGGGTGGCAAACTCCTTTGCTCTCCCTCCCGTCAGCCAGTTGACGGCATCAATGAACGCGAGCGATCCCGTGAAGTTCTCCTTTCGGATCACATAGTCAATGATGTCTCCGCTTTCACCACAGCCGAAACATTTGAACCTGTATTCACCGCCATAGGACTTGACGTGTAGACTCGCGTTCTTGTCGCTGTGAAAGGGGCAATTCCCTTTGTATCCCCTGCCCTCCTTTCTGAGGTTCACGCCGCTCTCATGCGAAAGCAATTGGGGCAACGTGAATGGGCAGGCTCGCTTCACTTCGTCACCATCGATTCGCGACGAAGGAGTGTCGCTGGTTTGTTTGTTAGACATGATTCATCTCCCGGGAAAGGGGAGACGATCTGACCGGCGAGTAAGAATGCACGCTTTACGCTTGGAGGCGGCCGACCCACCAGCGCGTAACGTGCAGAGCAGAAATTATCTATCTCGCCGCGCGCCGCTCGGATCAGAGTCGCCTCCGGTGGTTCAAAGAACGTGTTACGCTTCCGCCCGAAGCGCAAGCCTGGACTTCCAGGCTATTAGCAAAACACAGTCCAATCAAACTGTGAGGCAGGTTACTTGCCCGTAACCGGGCATCAGACGGCGCAAAACCTCGCGGTGCCGTGAGCGGTATGTCTTGCCAGGCCACGGCCGTAAGTCTCGATATGCAGGGAGCTTCTGAATGATTATTGGCAGGTTGATGGCGCAATGTCAGGACTGATAGCACAAGTCTTCGATAGCCGTCGCTAAACAAACCTCAAGGAGAAGAGCCATACAAAAAAGCCGTTTGTAGTGGCGGCGCAGCGGGGACAACCGGTGCGCGGCGGATACCCATTACAGGCCGACAGGCGCGCCCCCTCCTGCCTCGCGGAACCATTAGCTCCACATAAGAAAACCGGAGCTGCATGAGCGCGGGCTGCTCAAAGGCCGTCCCAGAGAGGTCAGTCGGAGGAGAGATGGCGCTCAGCTCGACACCGCTTAGTACCTGAGCGGCCTGCTCGGCAGGAGGCTCGACGACAGGAAGTTCGACGGCAGGGGTTGCCGCAGCCTGAGGCGCGGGACGATCATCGCCGCGCGCCGTCTTGAGCATACTCACGCACGTCGCGCGCTCGTTAGACTCCGCCCAGTCGAGCGCCTCCCAACCGAACCGGTCGCGCGCGTTCACCTTCGCGCCCAGCCGGATGAGTAACCCCAGGCACTGAATCTGGCCTTCCGCTGCGGCTATCATCAGCGCAGTCAAATTGTCGGAGTTCCTGGCGTCGATCTTCGCCCCCGCCTTCTCAAGCGCCTTGATAGATCTCGGTTTCCCCCAGGCGGCAGCGCTCATCAAGGGAGTAGTCCCGTCGACGTCTGGGGCCTCGATCATCCAGGGCCACCTCGCGCAGATTTCAGGGATCAGGTGGTCGAGCCCGCGTGCCGCGGCAATGTGAAGAAGGGTCTGACGCATGGGGCCAACAAGAAAATCTTCCCACTGATAGCAGGCCTCTTTTGAGAGAGCCTCCATCTGGTCCCAGCAGGAAGCCTCTGGGCAAGCGTCATTGTGAGCGGCTACCCCTCCGGTAGATTTCGATCCTGCTTTTTTCTTATCAGCCACGACGACCACCTCCACAGATCCGTCATTGCGAAAATACAAATGGTGTAACGGCGTGTCAAATCGGCTTTATATCGCAATTGAGTCTTTTAGAACCGAGCGCCGGCGGATGTCATTACAGGAAAATAAGGCACAACCGTCTCCGGGCCTGCCAATAGAGAATGGTCCGCGACTAACAACCCGGTGGTAACAACGTGAGTTAAGAAATGGGATATGAAGGGGTTAGCAGATGTGGTTTGAATTCCTATGAGCGCGAATGGGACCTGGGAGATCGGCCCTGCGTCGACGCGGGCCCGGTCAGTTATCAAGTCGGGACGTAGACTTTTCAACCAGGGCGTGGGTGGCAAATCCACCGTTGTACCGATCCTCGCGAAATTGTTTCAGTAGAACGGCACTATTGTACCTGGCCCTTATTAGATCAACTGGAATAGAGTTTGCCGCGTCTCCTCTTGATTGGTGTGAATGATTACGCGGGGCGCGGTCTGATGAGGGCCGCGCGCGGCCGCTTGCCTGACCGCTCCTCCCAAAAGGAGAACGCGCGAATGAGAAAACTACTGCTAGTCCTTGTGATAACTCTCTTGTTTGTTCCGTCGTTTACCGGCGGCGCAAGCGATAAGCTCGACGCTTCACCCGAAGCCCGAGTTAACACCAAAGACCTTCTTCCCTCTCGTGTGGACGAAGACTGGCTTCGGTCGACAGCAACCCCCTCGAACTGGTCAAGCGTCGATGATTTGATTGACTTCTACTCGGTCCACCAGACCGATGGCAGCCTGATCGCCTCGGCGTTAGACGTAGACGAAATCTGGGATCTCGATCTACCGGGGCCGGAAATCGAGGATGGCTTAACTGTTGCAGCCTGGGGTTTCTACTTCAACACATCGACTCGGAGGTTGGCCCTTTCCATAACGCTGTCCAACGAAAGCAATGCGTTTTTTTCGGACATCGAGTGGGAAGTGACGCGTCTCGTCAATGAGAAGCGCGAAACAATAACGTGTCGTACTGTGCGCCAGCTCGCGCCAGGTGAAACCGTCACCGCACTCGTCGAGCTGAAAGCGAACTTGCGACCGTGTCGGCTGGAGGACCGGGAGACTCTTGCGATCACCGCCGTTCGCGCGGTGAGGCTGGAGTTTTACGGCTGACCGTTCACGGACACCAATCAGGGCTGGGAGACATTCGCTCTCCCAGCCACCTTCAATCTAAACACCTCTCACGGAATCCGGTTATAGACAAAGTCGGGCAAGATGTCGGGCTCAAGATGTGGGGCTGCGCCGAATATGGTTCAAGCCGCGCCGCTTCCGGCACACTACGCGCGCCCGGTTGCCGATCTTCCGCGTCGCTTCGTGCTCTCTTTTGTCGACTGGCTAGCCTTGACGCGATCCACAAAGGAACCTCCCGTCAATTCCGAAGCGACTCGTTCAAACGCTTCGACGACATCAATAGAAGGGAGGGCCGTGGTTTGATTCTGGGGAAGGCGTCTATAAATAGTCCGAACTGTTAAGCCGGTGGCGTCGGCCAGGGCGGCAATGACGCGCGCTTTAAGGTTGCTGCGGTGCGGAAAGGGCTTCGAATAATATTCGCCGAAAATGCTTTTGGCCGCGATGTTGAATCTATCTAGGGGCGTGGGCCCAGGAATATCCTCCTCGATCAAACGAATTATGTTATTCAGAGCCTCGGGCGATATATGATCCTTATTGTTATCGTCCAGGTAGCGCCTGTACGTAGCGAGTGAAACACCGATTGCTATTGCCATCTCCATCTGCGTCCACCCGCGTCGCGCCCTCTCACCCTCCAACCGCTTGATTCGCCCGCGTGGTGTGTATAGCCCATGTCTTCGTTCGAGCTTATTTCTAGCGCGCCGGTCGCTCTCAGAGAGACTCCCCCGCATGGGAGCCTTGTAGTCAACGCCTGGCGGGTCCTTATCCAGCAGTCCTTTCAATTTATTCTCAAGACGTGGCGGCGCAAGAGACGGGTTTGGCCCAAACCAGGAGCTTACGGTTGCTGGCCGCGCCATTAGCGCGCGCCCGAGGTCGGCCTTTGTCCACCCGCGCCGAAGGAGGGTGACGAGAAGTTTCTTCTGGGCCAATAGCGCCGAAGCCCTCTCCTTTGGAGTCAGCTTTCGCATACGTTTCAATATCTTTACCCGGCGAGGCTGGGCCTGGCTGATATTACGTCAGCCTCGCTCAAGTAGGCAAATGAGCCCCTAACCGTCACGCGAGCTAGACGCAGGATTCTTAGCGACAATCGCCAGATGATGTGATGAGTTTCTATCTGCGAGTCCCTTGCAGATAGAGGCTGTTGCAAAGATTGTAGTGTGGCTTTAGCTGTTCTTGAATAACCGGTCCTCAACGCATATAATCCCGCCGTTCAGCGCGTGGTGCTGCTCTTGGCGGGGCTGGTAGTTTCAAGCAGGTGTCTCAGATACGGGGCGATTTATGGGTCGGCGGCTGCATGCTGACAACGGGCGACTTGCCGCCCGGCTCTGCCGGGACTTGATTAAGATGTTTAGGTGGTTGCACAGCAGCCGATCTTGGGAATGGGATTGGCCCGAGAAGCTGCCGGGAATTGATTGAGAGGTTCAGGTTAGCGCACGCGAGAGACTTGGATTGCTAAACTCGACGCGGTACACTGTCGGGAGTTGGTTGAGAGTTTTAGATGATCGCGCCAGAGAAATTGGAAAGATTTTAGAAAGCTGAAAGGGGCTAGCGAAACGGGCATTACAACTGGATGGCGGCTTTCTATACGGCATGCGATGCCTGGCTCTGGGCCTGCGTCGGTTCGTTCTTCTGTCGTGCGATAGTCGAGAGTCTATCATTTAAATACTCGACCCACCGACGCCCCTGCTGCATTGTAAAGTCAGTGACGGCGCTCGAGCTTATTATTTCTCTTCGCCGAGCCTCGATCTGGCTCCTCGCAACACCGGTATTTGCGACAGCGGTTTCGAGCCTCTGTAACTCCTTAAGCGTGTCACCATCAATCGGGCGACCGTCTGCCTGCGTCGCTTCAATGCCTACGCTCGTGCAACTCTCCGCGGCGGTGCCCTCTTGAGCAAGGCCCGCCGTATTTCCACCATTAAAAGTGGCTTCTTCCGGCACGACCTGCGCGGTATCGTTGTCCGCGGACGTTGGTTCCTGCGTGGTGTGGAAGATGTCAACTGAAGAAACCGGTTGATCGGTGAAGCTGGGAGGCAACACGCCACCCTCTACGGGAATGCCCGCCTCATGATACATCTGCTCGACTAGCTCGCGCGGAGATTCAAAAGAGCCTGTCGCCCTGTTAAATTCACCCCAGACCGGAGGGAGAAGGGCTAGATACCGGCCGAGGCCGAACTTTGAATTAGCGCTCTCAAAGGCACGCTCCTCTGCTGTTAGTGCATTGTCGCGTGTCGAGTACTTGTGAGTCGGAGAGCCGCCTTCCCTTCCTGTGCTCTGCTTCGTGTGGAGAAAGATACTCAGGCGATAAATTATTACGCGGGTGGTCCAGGAGGCGAATTGATCCTGCCAGTTCTCAGCCCCCACCACGCGGTCAAGGCGTTCCGCATAAAAGCGAGGATGCACGAAGGGGATAGCTAAAGCCATCACCTTATCACCTTCTTCGGTTATCTGGCCTGGTCTGATGTCTACAGCCTCGGCCGGCCAGGCGGCGCACAGCTGATCATAAACGAGCCTAAGAGCCTGGCGGTCTGTCCCTTCGAGTGCCTGTTCGGATGGTTGAGTTTCCTGATTCACTGCTACCTCTTCCCTAAAGCTGATTCGCGTGAAGCCGGGTCGATTACAAACAGAGTCCTATACAAACAGATTCCTACGAACGTTGCTCAAGGATAATCAAAACTACACCTGGGTGCTCACACATCAATAGCAAGACGCAGACCATAAATTGAAGCGGTTGTTCCGGGATCGTGGGTGATCCGCCCCTTCGCGGCCTAGCCTTTGCTCTTGACTTGAAGGGCGAATTGTCGTTCGGCAATCTCTCGCTCTATGTCACTTGAGGAAGGAAAACGCTAATGTCTAAAAAGACCATCAGCAGGTCTTCATCCACCGGCCCCTTCAGCTCGCAAGCCTGTGGTGCTGTTCGGACCTATGAAAAAGATGGGGATCTGATCACAGAGTACGGCGATAAGTCTATCGATATGGTGCTGCCTGACGGTCGCCGTATCGTCAGGTATCCAGACCAAAGCTTTGTCGTCGTCCACCCGGACGGGAAGAGCCAGAGCTACTTTCCGATACCAGTAAATAAGGAGTTCTTGCTTTGCATCGAACAAGGCAACGGCGCGCCGTCGATAAATTATGTATCATTCGCTCAAGATGGTGACGCATGGAATGTAGGCGTCGAGTCAGAAGCAGAGCCAGCGGGAGAGCGCACCGTAGACACGGTGCGCTCTCTTATGACGACACTGGGTTTTGACTCGAAGAGTTTCCTGTTCGCCTTACTCTACGAGTTCGCTTTCGCCCAGGCGCAAACCAGTTCGTGAAGAGCTAAGACTCCCTAACCAAGTTGCGCATCACACCAGCGTAACCCTCCGACGAAAGAGCCGCCCGCCAGTGCGCCGGGCGGCTCCCTTCCTAGCCGCGTTATCTCACTCTCCCTGTTACAGTAATAAGAATTGAGCGTGCTCGATGACGGAGACCCTGCGCCTAGCTTTGTCCCACGCGAAGAGAGATAGCTTCCCGTCCTGCGAGGCGACAATCGCTACAGACTCCCTTTGGGCGAAAACGAATCTGGCGGCGGATTGATGTCTAGTTCCTCCTAATTCCGCAATTTTCTTCTCCTGTGTCTGTCCATTTTCAAATGGCACCGAAACCAGAGCCGTATCGAGCGAAGACTTATTTGAAGGCTTGATCTTTGCTCCGAAGCCTAAGACCAAAAGATCATAGGTAACCAGTGCGGCCCCATCAACAGCGGTAAGCTGCCCGATTGATTTTAATGACTGTTGTGCCCTCTCAAACCGCCACAGAAAATCCGACTTAAATTCCCGGAGTGCGGCATCCCTTTCTGCCAAATCTGTCTTTACCCTTTCGTAGGGTGCGCCAGCAAAACGTATATCGAGCGAGCCCGGCAGCCTCGCCAGCGTTGAAGCGTCGTTCGGGACTATGAGTAATGTACCGCCATGACTATGATCACGCATGGCCATCGCTATCGTTGTCAAATCGGTTTTCCGAGCCTCTGTCACGAGCGGGTTTTCTCCGGTTGGATGGACGGGTGTGAGGCTGCTAACAAGGTCAGAAAGTAACTTGCTTTCGTCAATATATTCTATCCGCGACCCAGTAATAATGACCTTTGAATCAAAGCCTCGTGAGAGAAGAAGCTGCCCAGGATCGATTGCCTTAACTACCAACGACGAGTAGCCGCGTAGCGGTGGCGCAAACCCCCAGATGGCTAAAGGCCCGGTTCTGCCAGACCTCTTGCTGTGTGGCCAAACCCCTACGGTCGCCGAGGACTGTAGGGCCGGGCGAGCTTCGCTAGCTGCTCAGACTGAAACGGCAGTGGCTCATTAAAGACAAAGCGATCATTCCCGACGGTATCCTTCGCGGGCGGTGAATACACCAGGGCAAAGCGATGGTTGCGGCCCTCTTCCGGCGCGAGGCTCGCCCAAAGGGATACTTCAATCAATTGTTTGATGTGTCTTCTGATCTGGCCCTCGGAAAAGATCTCGCGCTGCTCGAGACCGTCCATCTGGCCAAGAATCTTCAAGGGGCGCTCTCTACAGACTCTGAGAAGCTCGGTCTGGTCCTCATGGTAACGCGCCGCGAGGTCGCGAACAAAACTCGGGGTGATGCGAAAGGTGCTGGTCGTCATAACCTTCGAGCGTGTATTGCGAGAGTAAATCCAAATAGCCTAATAACACAGTACTGGAATCCGCAATAATGCAGAGCAAGCGCCCGATACGTGAACCACTCGGGCAAGTCCATTGTCGCATTAATTCTTCTCCCTATATAAGGATCAGGCAACCTCAGCCAAAGGATGGCAAGTAGGAGGGGGGCCAGCGCGGGCGATTGCCGCGCTGACCGTGAGATGCGGATACAGATTAGAGAGCGCTCAAAGTATATATGCGGTGTTCGCCCGCTTTTACATGAGCGTTCCAGGGCCGGTTAAGAAGCTTGCAGTTTACTCCGAGATCTCGGAGGACTTCAAAGTTCTCAGGGCTGTCGTCGATCACCTCGTCGATACCAAACCGTTGAGCCGCAACTGCCTTGCCGAGAGCGCCGTCGGCCAGGACGATCGGAGCCGGTGGAATTCCATGAAGCTGGTTCCAGATGCTCGTGGCCGTGATCATTCCCGGTAAAGGCGGGCGGTTGGTCAGGTAACACGTAGGTCGAGACAGGGGTTTCTCAATTGGCTGGAGGGCTGTCCAGAACTGAAGGTCCGTATGCACATGGTTGTAGACGGCATAAAAAGATTCGAACGGCGTGGCGTAAGATTTAACGAGTTGCCAAGAAGCGGGCAGTTCGTGATCGTCAACGCCCAGTCTGCGCGCCGCACAAATGACGCCCTCGTATAGATTCGCTTGGCAGCCGTCTATGTCAATGGCGCGACGCGGACCACAACCAGGTGGTGGGTTGAATAGCCCGAACAGGCCAGCCGGATCGGGGGTAGTGGGTGTTAGCATTAGCGTGTTTCCTCCGGTTCTCCCTCTAACAAATCCCTTGCCACGGCTGTATTGGAAAGTCGGGCTATTTAGAATTGACGAGAATCGAACCGGTTCCTGTAGTCATTTCCATCAACCACTACGGTGCCGCACATTTGGTGCAGTCGGCTTCGGAGTCGTAAGCCGATTCGATCCGCAAGCGTGTCCTCCGCATCTTGTCGGCGTTCGTCCGGGTAGTTTGTGGTCAATATCGTGAGCTTCTTATCGTTGTACCGCGCGTTGATGATCAGCCCTATAGTGTCTTGCACCCACTCCGAAGGGCGCGCCGCACCCAACTCGTCAAGCACGATCACCTCGTGATCAAAGAGCGATTCAAGGATGCTCATCTCCGAAGTCTGTGTATTCGGGTCGTAGCTGTTTTGAATCTCTTTTAGCAGCGAGCGGTACTCGTAGAACCTGCAAGATATTCCCTTCTCTACCAACCCGCGCAATATGCCAACCGCCAGGTGCGTCTTGCCCACCCCCACCGACCCCGTGAAGAGAATGCCGCGGTCCGCAAGCGGATAGTCTCTTACGAGCGAGTGTGCGTAGTTAAAGGCGCGCAGTTGCGACAAATTCCCCTTCTCGGGCCGGTAGGTTTGCAGAGTTGTTTCGGCATAAAGCTTTGGGATGCGCGCCTCCTCAATTAACCTGGCGCGGCGCTCATCATCACGGCATCGACAAGGCCGCACACCCTTGCCTTCGACAAACTCCCACCCCGTACCTGAACAAGAAGAACAGACTGCGACAGGTCCGTGGGAATCGCCCGCGACTACTCGTGACAGGTGTAGTTGTGCTTGATTTGCTGACATAGTTTTACTCGCTTAGGTTCCGTTTCTGTAATAGCAATTCGGCGAGCTCGCGGACTCTGGGGGCATCTTCCGCTAAGAGGTAGCCTCCTGCTTCAGAGCATATCCCGGCCAGGGTTACATCAATCGCCTGGCCGTGGCCTTCGAGCATCGAAACGCAGACGTCGGTGATGTCTGCGAGTTCTTTCTGATTTAGCGGCCTGGGCTTGCAGGGGGCATGATCGTGTTTCCCTACCAAAAGCTGGGCGCGCGCCCGTGCCCCTGAATTCTCTGCCCCGCCCGGACGACTGAGCAATGTAAAAGTCTCGCGTTGAGCCACGCGCGCTACTTTCGGCAGCCCTCGCTTCTCAAGCCATTCTCTAGTTCGCTCGTGCTCGGCGGCCGCGGCGCGGGCGGCGGCGGCCAGAATAGAAGGCTCGAGCGCCATGCCGATCTGTTGGATTATTTGCTCTAGGCTCAGCCCCGGTGACGTCCGGGAATCTACCATATCCTGTGAGCTTGTGATCGCGCCGTTTTTCGGCGCGGGGAAATCTATGTCTGAAACTTTATCTGGATTACCGAAGGTCTCCTTAAAGGCTGTTTCGCCATTTGAAGCACCGCGCTCGCCGGGTGAAGCAGGAGGAAAGGGCAAAATTTTTTTACTTTGCGATGCCGGGCGGGTTCCAACAGAGGCGGCGGCGCGGTTGAGAAAGATTCTGATGCCTGCGCCATTCTTTCCGGCGAAATAGCCGATAATTCCCTGCTGGTGCATCCACGCGAGCGATTTGTTGAGCGTCGCGCTCGATACCCCCGCAAGCTCGCACAGGACCGTCCACGCCTTTTTTCTTCCCTTGTCGCTGATCTCTGCCCCTAACCTTAGAACGCCTGCTCGTTCCCAATACCCTGAGGGCGCTTTGAGCAACCTGAGGTATATCTTTGACATCAAGGGCGTCACTCGATCGGCTTCGGGCGACGTAAGTGCTTCGATGACATCGTCATCGAGTTGCTTGAATTTCTTTCGGTACTCGTTGGGCGCCAGCTCTGTTTTTCTCAGAAAGCGCCCGCCGGGCACAGGTTGTGCAGACATAACTTTTCCCTCGACAGTGAGTGCTTGACAGGGCTAGCCCGTGCGCCCATAATGAGTGGCGGGCACAACAAGACCGACTCGCCGTCAAGCGAGTATCCTCGAATGGCTTGGAGCGCGTGGCCGCTAACCAGAACGCTTCAGGCCATTTGTGTATGGCAATGGATCAATACCACTGCCCGTCCCATTCGTACTACAAAAGAAAATCTTTGTAAATCCCGGTGATATTTCCTTGCGGGGGATGAACGAATCTCTCGGCGGTCGATACAAAACATCGGCCGTCGCAAGAAAAGATCGACCGGTGTTGATCAATTGCGGCGGCCGAAAGCAAATTGCGACGGCCGTGAAAATGCTTCGAGAGTCGACGTAAAATTGCTGCCGTCGAGAAAACAGATCGGGGGGGGAAATGATAATGCGACCGTTGATACAGGCCTGCCCCTGCCGAAATAATAGAGCAGCCGTCGAAAAAATACTGCTACGGTCGAACAAATTTTGCGGCGGTAGAAGACAAAAAGCGGGGGGTGTAGTAAAACTGCTACCGGCGAAAAACTATATCACCGGCAGTAGTAAAAATACGCCGGTAGAAAAAAAACAACGACGGTAGAAAAAAAACATCACCGGACGAAGAAATAATATGCCGGGGGAAGAAACAGTACGACCCCCGAAATAAAAATGCCTAGGTATCTGATGAATTATAGTGGGTGTAGATTGGTGGTAAATTCTAGAAAGAAAGGATTTGACTGGCCTAGCCATGCTTCATGGCTATCAAGTTATTGTGCGACCCCCGAAGTGATAGTGCGACCCCTGAAATAAAAGTGCGTAGGTGTCTAGCCCCCCTCCATGAAGTATTTAGTCTGTATCTTTACCGGGGTTGTATTCCGCGTTTTATAAAGTTCGATCGTGGTCCCTTGCTTGTCCTTCATGTTATAGACCTCGAGCCGTGCTAAAAAACCTAACCGTTCGAGCATTTTAAGAACATTCTGGGTGTGTCTTTCACTGATATTCGCGGCCTTCGATAATTTAAGGGTAGATGTGAAACAAGTAGGCTGGTCGATGGCGAGCGTCATATCGAAGATAGCCCGGAGCACGGCTTTTTGACCCGGGGTCAGAAAGGGATCCCATTCCTGGATATACTTATCAAACGCCTCAGACCGGGGGAGGGAAGGGGCTTCTTGTTCGGGCGGTGCGCTTGGCCCGGCCTCTCGCTCAGTTCGCCCTTGTGGAACATCCGCGAAGTTTGACCCCGGGGCCGGAGGTGGGATCGCATTGCCGTCGTCGAGCTGATCGGATTCAGGTGAGGGCCGGGTGCGCGGCAGGGGGGGCAAGGTTTCGGGCGCAGTTTCAACCCTCGACTGACCCCCTGCGGTTGCGTGATCTCGATTCTCGGTTTTATCATCGGCCGGCTGCCCGGGGGTCTCTGCCTCCCCTGCTTGTTTCACGCCACCGTCATCGCCGTCTGGAGAGGTGCTTATGATAGGACCGGGCTTCGGGAAGCCGGTCGGCGCATAAAACAACTCCATGACATCTTCCGGCGGCTTCACATCTTCCGCCCAGGCTGGTGGATCAGCTTGCCGCTTTTTCCTTGATGACATCTGTCGTCTCTCCAGGGAGGGTGTTGGCTTCTTGCTCTATAATTGCTTTCGTAACAGCGCGGTAGTCCTCGGCGCCTTTGCTGTGATCGTCGTATTCGAAGATCGTCTTGCCATTGCTTGCGGCCTGGCGGATCTTTGCGTCGGAGCGAACGGCGGGCAAAACTTTTGGCGCGTAGGTGTCGTGAATCACGCGGAGCGCCTGTGCCGTTATGTTCGTCCGTCTATCTACGAACGTAGGAAGAACGCCTGAAATTGCGGCGCGTTCGGTAAACATTGACGCGAGCTCGGCGACTGAATCCAGTATGCCTTTTGCGCCCTGAAGAGCCAGACGGTCCATATCTATCGGGATTACGAGTTCATCCGAATAGAGAAGGGCATTGTTGTGAAGTATATTCAATGCCGGCGGGCAATCGAGTATGACGTAATCGAAATCGTCCACCACTTTGAACCGGGCCTTGAGAAACATCTCCCTGCCCGCCTGCGCAGAGATAATGTGTTCGGCCACGGCAGTTCTCTTGTCAGACGGTATTAGAAACACGTTTGGCCTGGCTTCAATCATCACCTGTTCGTATGCAAGATCTTCGACCAGTATGTGGTAAAGCGTTTGAACTTGCTTTGTGATCTTAATGCCCAGCATATCGGCCGCGTTACCCTGCTGATCGATGTCGATGAGGAGGACACGCCGGCCCTCAAGGGCCAGCCCATGAGCCAGATTCACGGCGGTCGTGCTCTTTCCAACACCACCCTTAAAATTCTGTACTTGAAGTTTTCTAGTTTTCATTCGCGGTGTGCCTCCAGCTATGACTTGGCGTATTTTGCCCTAAAGCTATACTTAGTCTGACCCTTCAGGTTGACCGAATACTCGCGCGCGCGCCTTATGTCTTCTGGCGTCCAATTGTAATAACCGTTTGGCCCCTTCTGCGGGGCCTCTATCTTTTGGTGTCGCAGCCAGTTCTGAAGAGTGCGCTTTGAAATGTCGATAAGGGCAGCAACCTCGCCCGTGGTCATGGTCTGCATACGGATCTATCCTCGGAGTCGCAAGTTAAAGTCGAAAGTCAAAACCTTTCGCCGGTTATACGGGGGTTGCCCTATGGAACACCAAACTGTCGCCGATGTCAAGAAAAATACGACTGATAGCGTAAATCAAGAAAAATAACTCAGAGTGGATCAAGAATTCGTTTGCTGATGAAGGTCGCCGTCGAAATCATGGCTAAGGGGTCCGAACTGCCTAAATATTCCCACACAATTCCCACCCCAAATGGAAAATTAGTTCTTTGTAAGCAGTTCCACGTATGTTCCACGAAGAGTTATATTCAGTATTTACAGGACAAAGCTTTGGCGCGGAACGTTGTGCGCCTGCATTTCCGATAATGTGAATTTCCGGAATTAACATTTGATTTGTGTATGCGTAAAGGTCTATAAATACAGGCGGCAGGACCGGAAAATCCTCAAATGACGGAGTTCCTTTCTCTATGCCTGATGAAATCCTTGTAAATAGTGATGCCGGGCACGAGATCGCCCCTTTCAACCCGCGTACCGCCTCCCCCCTCGTCAACAAGTCGATCTCAGCGGAAACCAGACGCCTCTACCATCGCGTCATCCACGAGTTCTTCTCCTTCGTTGGCTACAAACACGAAACCCTCGTCTCCGCAGGGGACATGCTCCGCTGGCGCGATGATCTGATAGCCAAAGGCAGCAAGGCATCAACCATCTCGCTCAAACTATCCATGCTCCGTCCGTTTTCGAGTACCTGAGAGCCTACGGGCAGGTATCGCTAAACCCGGTCTCGACCAAACTCGTCCCGCCCCCGCCGGTCGCTGAGGGCCTTGCCGGGCGGGCGCTCGTTGCGAAGGACGCGTGCTACTTCTTCGCAGGCCCCGACGCAGCAAGCCGGAAGGGGCGAGGGATTACGCTGTCATCCTCATCATAGGAAGGATGTCACTGAGGGTAGGCGAGGTCGCATCCCTGAAAGCATCTTCTATAACCTGGAGCCATGGACGGTCAATAATGAAGTTCAAAGTCAAAGTGGGAAGGGAACGCACGCTTCCGCTTCCGGCTGATGTGAGAAGCGTCACAAACGACTACCTGAAACTGCACAGGCAGAGGCGAAAGCTTCTGGGCACGGGCGGGCCGGACGCATGGCTGTTTCAGCCGCACACGAACGCGCGCGCACTCGTCTACAACAAGCCGCTGTCGACGCGGATGATCGGCAAGATCGTGAAGAAGTATGCCGACTACGCAGGGCTTAGCGATCTATCGCCCCACGATTTAAGGCGCACGGCAATAACGCGAGCATTGGACCAGGGCTTCAGCATCCGCGAGGTGCAGATGATGAGTGGGCACAAAGACATCCGTTCGCTGATGAAATACGGCCATGGCAGGGAGAACCTGGAGAAGAATCCCGTCAACCGCCTGCACTATGATGATTGACGACTGCCATGAAACTCTTAGACTAGAAAGATCGTTAGGCTGCTTAGCAGCTAAATCTTCCCGGCGACTGTTCCAGCCCCTCGCAAGTCTATCGAAGATCGCGCGGCACAGATCACGGTTCACTTCTACAGGCGTGTCTTTCTAGTTGACCTAGATACTGCTGTCTTCTAACTCCAGCACTTCTATCCTGTGCTCACTAAATATTAGTCGCACCTTCTTCGCCGTGAGTCTCCAGGAACCCGCCTCTAATCGAGCCTGTCAATCTCGTTGTTCAATTTCTGCTTGTGATCTTCATCGTGGCCCGAAGATCATAATCCGAAAACAGGACTTCGTTTCTTTACCTCAACTTCATCTCCATCGGCAATTCAAAATCCAACCAAACAGCACTAAAGTTATCGCCGAGCGCATCTTGCTTGGAGGTGCTCGCACCAAGCTTGAGAACAGCTACCTGTCCAATGCCATCATCAGCCTCTTATGTTCGCTGATGAGCACTTCCTCCTCCTCGCCGGTGAGCCTTTTAAGCTGGAGATAGTTCATCTCTTTAAGGGGCAGAGTCTCCTCGGCATCTACCTCTATCTTCCTGATCTGCTGGCCCTCTCCCATTAGCCTGTAGTCCGGGTTGTCGACGCTCTTGTGGAATAGGTATGTAAAATCGAGCGAATGGACTTTCAGCCCTTCCGGCCGCTCCACATCGGGCAGGAAGTAGTCAGACGGTAGTGTGTAGTCGGTGTGATAATAACCCCTGTACTCGCAAAAGTTCTTGTCAGACATGGCAGACGAGAGCTTTACAGGGCACTCTGACACCGGCAGACTACTGTGGTCTTCAGGCAGGGGCAAAAGCTCAGTGGCCTTGCCCGAGACCGCGTCGGACGCCTTTCCGATCGTTCGCATCGCCAGATCCAGCGCCTTCGCTAGGGAGTCGAGTTTAGACTCCGGGTAGCCTTCGTCGGGCGCGTCCATCAGCTGGCCGAGTTCTTTCATTGCCTTAGAGATCATACCTGACTTGACGAAGTGCCCGACAGAATTGATGGAGAAGGCCATACCTCCTGGTATGCGGTGGTCCTGCCACCAGCGGTTGTCACCTTGCGCGCAGAAGTAATTAACCCCGGCAAGCCATTTCCAGGTGGTCAGGCGCGCGCCAGGCTTTTGAAGATAAATTTGCTCCAGGTGCACGGTGTCCATTTCGATATCGGTTTCCAAGTACAGGTAGCAGAGCCTGCGGGCGAGTTCGCGCATATCAGGGCCAGGCAGAGCATTGGCTATCCGGGGAGAGACCGCTAGGATGACGAACGCGCTCTTCTTTCCGTCGAAGCCATCTTGTGTCCACGCGAGCCGAGCCGCCTGCATCTTCTCTTTGATAAATTCATCGGGCTTCCTGAGGTCGGTTTCACTCAGAATGCAATAGCTAGTCGCGCCGAACTTCGCGGCGATGCGGCCGAATAGACATGGCTGGTGCGTCTGTAGCCAGAGGCTGAGAACTTCTTGCGCTTCTTCCTCGGTCGTGTCAGGCTCGAACAATTTCTTGTTCGCCTCTTCGACCTCCGAGCTGAAGCCCGCGCGGGCGCGCCACTCGTCGGGTCTGAGCCGCGAAAAAAGATATGAGATTGAATCTGCCATCTAATTTAACCCTCTTCAAACCCATCTCACAACAATTAACTCTTCGCGCGACTGGTCGAAATAGTCGAGTGACTCACCGCCATCTGTGATCCGCCTCAGCCCTCGTAGGCTGGCAGAATCGGAGATGTGGGAGCGATCTCTCGCTCTCGTTCGCGATAGATTTCGACCGCTTCGCGCACGACGCGGAGCTTATCGGGCTCGCCGGCCAAGTGCGGCAGCAGTTCTTCGTCAGAGCTATTGTCGATAGCTTCTAGCGAACAGAGTCCCGCTTTTATCAGGTTGTGATAATCGCCGCGCGCCAACTGATTTCCAGCGATGGTGGCGAGATCAATAACGGCCACCGGGACTCCCACTTCGAGCCGGGCTAGAAGACGAGCGATCCTTTGCCCCAGGTCCAATCCTGGATGGATTATCTCTGCGACGCGTGCGACAGTCGGCAAGATGTCGCACGTACGCGCCCTGACGCTTCGTATAGGGCCTGCCGCGCCGTCGAACTTACGGCCGAACTGGGTGAGAATCTCTTCAATCTCGGCAAGCGGCCTGTCGGTGATCCAGAGCAGGCAGGCCACAGCCTTTTTGGCCCGCAGCGTCGGCTGGTTATCCTCGCGCACTGATCGTTGCATAGCCCGGAGGATTCCGTAGGGCACACCCTGTCGCTGGATCTCTGCCGTCCACGTCTGCGGCTCTTTCTGGGTACTCCTCTTATTAATGGGGAAAAGCACGCCGTCTAACTCGACTGTCAACTGCGTCGCCGCGATGAGTGCTGGATCGTTGATGCTCTCGGGAGCTACGGTGCTGAACGCACCAACGAGCCTGATGATGGATTCTACTTCGACGCCCGCCTCGCCGGCCAGCCTGCCCAGCGCAGTCAGGTGGTAGACATCCTCTACATTAGCCTCGATCAGCCCGTGCGAGTGCAGGCTGTCGAGCGCCTCTGAAAGCCGGGCGCGATCCCATGCCCACTGAGGGCGAGCCTGTTGCTGCTGAAAGGCACCGAAGCTCTCTTCCAAGAAATTCACTATTCCTTGGGCACTAAGCCCCTGACCGGACTTCTGTGCTGCGACAAGGACGCGCACGACAAGTGAGCGAGGGTCGGTGCCTTCAGCCAAGAAGCGTGAGAGTAAATCCTCCGGCTTGCCCATGACGTAGTGCGTCCAGTAGTAGTGCTCCACGCTCGAGTCTAGCGCGATCATGTAAGAGGCGCCACGTTCGGCCATACCAAGGCGGCCTGCCCGGCCCGCAATGTTCTTGTATTCAGCCACCGAATATGGATTCTTGTCCGGATGCATGAGGCCGGTGATGATTACGGCTTCCGCTGGCGTGTTTATCCCCATGGCCAGTGTCGTCGTCGCGGCGATCACCTTCAGGGGCGAGCCCTTCACGCGAAACTCCTCTTCGATCACCTGCCGCTCCTCCGGGTCCAGGTCAGAGATGTGGAAGGCGACGCCGCCTTCGAGTGCCTCGCGGAGCCTGGCGGAGGCAGTTGACGGGTCGCCCGTCGGCAGCCTGTTGAGCGCGCCCTCCACGGATGGCAGGCCCACCGACGAAGCCAGGTAAAGGGCGCAGCCCCTCGCCTCTCCCCTCGTTTCGCGGAATACGATGACGCTTTTGCCTTCGCCTGTAAGCTTGCGGACGAGCGGGATGATGTAGTCCTGGCTAGACCCCTTGCGAAACTCCGGCCTGATGACCGATTTAACAACCTGCTCTTCACCTGTATCAGAAGAGATAAAACGGAAGCTGCCGTCGGCGCGGATGATCCCTTCGTCTAGCGGTACAGGACGCTCGGTCCGGCGCAGGATGCGCGCATCAAGCCATCGCTCCAGTCCGTTCGTGTCGCCGATTACGGCCGAAAGGGCGATGAGCTGCGGCTCGGCCCCTTGCCTCCGACGCATTCTCAAGAGTGTCAGGAGGAATTCAAGGTTTACGCCACGCGATGTGTCCGCGATCATCTGCACCTCGTCCACGACTATGGTCGCGACTTGATCGAGGATGTGTGGGCTCCCGAGGACGAGTGCGGCGAACTTCTCATAGGTCATCAAGCAGATGTCGTACTGGCCACGCATGAGCGGCAACATGTCGTAGGCCGTGCTCTCGCCGGTGGCGCGAATCGTCCGTAGCCCGAAGGCGCCGTACACCTGATTAAAGTGCCTGAGCTTGTCGTTGACCAGTGCCTTTAGAGGCAGCAGGAAGAAGGAACGCTTGCGGTCCAGTGACCCTTTCAGGGCAGCAAGCTCGCCAATCATAGTCTTACCGGAAGAGGTTGGGGCTGAAACGACCAGATGTTGCCCTTCGAGCAAGCCGAAGTCGTTGAGGGCGTCCAACTGGAGCCGGTTCAAAGATGGGATCGAGCATGCCCACGCGTCGAGTAAGCCTTGTGGGAAGCCATAAGGCGCAAGGCTTTGTATGTCGAGCGTGACTTCCGGGCGCACGCGATCAGGAAATGCCGCCCTATACAGCACCCCCGGAGTCAAAACCGGCCACGTGAATTCACCTTCAATATGACCTCGCAGCGTCGGGTGCTGCAGCTTGCTGAGCGCCGTCGCATAGTCAATGACGCGGCGGGTCACGTGATCGAGCAGGCGGTATACGGTAAGCTTTCCAGCTTGCCTTACTTCATCCGCGCCGCGTAATGCTTCGAGTAGGTGATAGGTAAGCACACCGTGACCGAGTTTGGGGCTCTCCCACGCCTCCTCTTCAGAGCTTGAGGCCGTAAAGATGATGCGCCCATCCCCCGACATCTGTTCTAGCAGGCTTTCGGTAGAGGCTATACCTCGCGGAACGGCCTCGACCTCTAGCACTTTCGCGCCCGCTCCTCCGGAGAAGCAGCAATCTAAGAAACAGACCAGGCGTTTAGCTGGGATACGGGAAATCAGTGCGGTGAGCGTCTCAAGCGAAATGGAGGTGTGTTCGAGATCTAGTGTGTCCGTGTCGAACGTGACGAGTTGGTGGGTATTAGTCCCGTGCCCCGAAAACGAAACGACAACTGTGTCTTCCGTGCCACAATGCGTCAACCGCTCGAACTGCTCCTGAATTGCATCGCGTGTTGCCCCGCTGCCGATAAGAATCTCTGTGTCTCCGCCGAGATTGTCTGTGAAGAGCGCGTACAATGCTTTAGCATCCCGCTCAGCGCAGGTCAACCAGTTGATCCGGCGTGAGGCACAACGGTCGATGCCAATGAAGAGTCCGTGAAAATTCATATCAAGGCACCTCCTTATGGCGCATCCGCGGCCTCATCAAGTATTACATACAATGTAACGTATTAAGCACTCAACGAGCGGGCCCGTCAACTCGCCTTTAAGGCCACTTTGACGCGCTCAATATGAGAAGGAATGTGATAAAACCCGTTTATTAACTAATGTGAAGATTTTCAGTGATCAATATGAGGGTTTACACGCACATATAATCAAAGGCTCTCTATCATTAGGAGGAAGGCCCCCTACATTGATCGTAATGTTTCTCGGCAAATCCATGCAGACGATTTATACCCATCTGAAGGATATAAATGCAAAATTGATATGGTTAGGTTACACAAAAGTGTATTTCTGAAACCTAAAAAAGAATGTGTTATAGTCCAAAACAGATTCAGCAAAGGGCGCAACCGGCTACGGAAAGGCGGTAGATTCGTGATTGATACGGCAATGCTAAAAGAATTACTGGCCGAAAAGGACGAGACTCCAAAACTCGAATTCAAGTTGAGGTATGAGTTATACGGGCAGGGAAGAAGCAAACACCTGGACGAACTCGCAAAAGATTTGATCGCGCTTGCAAACACGGCCGGCAGAAGCGGTGACGATTCCGCTCATCTCATTATCGGTGCCGGAGACAAGCTGAAGCAGGACAGTACGCGCGACGCGGAAGACGTCCGCCAATATGATTACGACCGGCAGTTCTTCCTCAAGACCGTTAATGCGAGGTGCCACCCGCCGATTCAGGATCTCTCGTACTCCGAGATCGAGTTGGACGGAAACTACTACGGGGTAGTCGAAATCCCTCCTTCACCTTTCATGCACGAATTATCGAGGGACCTGGACACGCCGAACGGCCAGTGGCGGAAAGGCAGTGTTCTCATCCGACACGGGGACAGTGTGGCAGTGGCCTCCTTTCAAGAGATGCTGAGCATGAAGCAAGAGAAGGAGAAATGGGAGCGGCGGGTTAATTCGGCCCTCGATCAGTTGGAAGAGTACCTGCCCGATCCGGCGAAAAAACTTAAGGTGCGGAATCTGATCATTGACGAAGCGAAAAGGCTTTACACTGTTTTGAACGATCCGGAATCTCTCAAGAAGGATATTGACCAGACGTACGCTGCCATTGTCGAAAGGATGGAGGAGTACGAAGGGTTAACCCACAGTTTTCTTACACTTTTCGCTACGGGGTGCCACAGCGGCGGGGAATGGCTTCAGTCTTTATGGGCGGAGGCTCTCACGATCCTCGCCAACCCGGAAGAAAGGCCAGACGGTGAAGCTCCGCTTGTGCGCCTGAGACGCTACCCGGCGATGCTGCTCCTTTATGCTGGCGGCACAGCGGCTATCGCCGGTGGCAATTATGGCAATTTGACAGCCCTACTTCGCCAGACACAAGTCCGAAGCTATGGGCTTAATAACGCGGTTTCGTTTGGTCTAGCACCGGGGCGAATCGTGTACTCATACGACGAAAAGCATCTCAAGGAAAGTGGACAGCATAAGATGCCCTTTAACTCTCACCTGGCCAACTTTCTCAAGAAAGCATTGGTTAGATTTACCCATAGCGCTGAGCAGCATAGGGAATGCCTCATTAGATTCGAATACCTGTATGCGCTCGTAAGCGCATCTCAGGGGAACGGGTTAATAGTTGGAAGCTTTGTTTGGACGAGCGAGCAGAATAAGGGGCTACAGACATACCCGCCGACGCGAGTGTGGATTGTCCGTGACACGGACGCAGAGCTGGATCGGGTGGGGGCAACCTGGCCGCCGCTGAAGAGCGGGTTATTTGACGGGCCGGTTGAACGCTTCAGAGACTTTAAGAAGGAAGTTGATCAGCGGGTTTTGGAGGAGGCAGATAATTTCTTATTCACTAGACGAACTTAATACATCATTAGTCGCTGCAACTGACAATCGTAGAGTCGCACTAACCAACGCCCTTCGCTTGTGGTCGGAGGCAGTTACCGCCCCGTAGAATGAGCGACGCGCGGACACCCTCGGCTATAAGCAAAGAGTTGTTGATTCGTTCTTCAGCTTCGTTGGGAAACCACTATCGGACATCTCACAGATCGATGTCGAAGCGTGGCGTAAGCAACTCGAGGGGGATGACTTGAGGCCCAGGACGACATATGCCCTGGTCTTTTCCCTCTCTTCATTCTTACAGTGGGCGATGCGGGATCCGGCCCTTCGTGATTACATTATGACGGGCATGCGGCGGCAGGAGGTGACTGGCTTACGTGGGGGAAACATCAGGTTTAATGATCATTGCCTCACTCTAACCGGAAAAGTAAAAGGTGGAGACTATGGAGGCCGCGAGGTACGCGATGCGCTCTTGCGCACGGCTCTGTTCTATTACCTTTCCTCCTGCGACCACCTCGGCGTTCTCAAGATCGTGTGCATCTACGTCAAACCCGTCACAGCTTCGCACGGATTGTGGCGGAAGAGACCGGCTCGATCACTGACGCGCAGGAGGCGTTGGGCCACCGAAATGCCGCCACAACGCGAGTCTATATCCAAAGAATAGTGATCAAGCGTGACAAGCATAGCGAGAGAATATCTGGGCGGTTTAATCGCCGTACCGACTAACCTTATGCGAGGTTTTTTTAAGATGCGCTCCAGACACGAAGAATTGCGCCGGGCTGAGGATTTCCGCCCATTGGCTGTCATCGTTAGGCGTCTCAGGTATTGTTCCGGTGAGTTCTAGCAAACGCTTTTAAGTGGTCGCTGGTTATGTGAGAAATCCGTCTATTATGAAAACTGCCCTGCCCACTCCACTGTTTTCGCCCAGCCAAAAGCTCATACAGAGTATACTTGCGCGGATGGAGGATCGGCTCGTTGAGCATAGGAAGGAGTCAAAGTACAAAGACTATTATTTGCCTGACCTCCCGAACAAGAAATATTTCACCCAGCTCCTTAGCGTCGCTTTTTGGGCTGGCCTTGAGCGGGAAGAAAGTCAAGAACTGCGCTTTTCGTTGGCGTTTGCGCCCCGCCCGCCAGGTGCTGGATATTATCCTCTAGAAACCCCAGTACCATTTTCGCGAGAATCGATTCGGAAGTTGGCAAATGCTTACGAGGGAACTATTACGCACTTCGGCATTGAGTGTAATAAGGAAGGTAACTTGAACATCTGGGGGGGACTACAATACCCTGGGGAGGGCATTTGTATAATTGACGCCGTTGAACCAAGCACGCTGGTGGTACGATACACGCCCGAGACGATCGCGATCCTGAAGGGAGATTCCACTACTTTCTTGCCTACAGGGCACGTGCATCGTATGCCCGTTGATCTGCTCAATTTAATTATTGGAGAATTTCCCCCAGATGCGGCGCGGGAGGAGTCAGAGAGTACCGTACTTCTCCTTGTGGACCTTGCGCGTAAGATCCGAACACATGGTCACGGAGGGATAGTATTAGTAGTTCCTGCAGACGACGAAAGCTGGAGAGATTCACTAGAGCAGCGGTATGCAATCGACCCGGGATTTGATCAAAGCGGCCAAAGGGATGCGCTTGATGCACGGCCCGGGAGAGGTCGACTTTCGGCTACGCTGTCGTTGGAAACGCGATACATTCATGACTGGCGGGACGAGTATATAAAACGTGCGGGGAAACTGAGTGACATTAGAGAAGCGGCTCAGGATCGTCTAGTACGATTGGCGCTCATAGACGGTGCGCTGGTCTTGACTACTGACCGACGCGTCGTAGGGTTCGGTGCTAGGCTCGTCCGTCCCAAATCTCGCGTTCAACACGGTTCTGTAGAGGAATGGGATCCAATTAGAAACCGCTCGCTTGGTCCGCGTGACGTGAAAAGTCTTGGAGGTACACGCCATCAATCAGCCGCTAACTTTGTAGCGGACAATCGATGGGCGGTCGCCCTTGTAATTTCTCAAGACGGTCGCGTTTCGGTGTTTACAAAGTCACAGGGAGTCGCGATTCGCTTCATTCCGGGGGTCGAGGTTCTTTTTCTATAGCCGAGATTCACTCGGTCTAGCTGGAAATAATCAGATTGGATTAATACAATGGGCAAAAGAAGGAATCCCTAAGTGACTAGTGTTCCTTAACAATAACAAGCTCCGCAGCCCACGGGTAGTGGCGTAGAAGTCTGTTGTGAGAATCGCGATCGTATCCCCACTCATCGCAATAAAGACTCAACGGCGGAATAACTTTCAGGCCAGGGCTTTATAAAGACGAACGCGGCATACGGAAGCATTTACTCCCGGCTTCCCGAGTTATCTACGGTCCAATACTGTCGACACCAGGCGGACGGCGTAGGACTGTGAGTGCGTTGTGATGCAGAACCGGTGTTCGCGTCTACACAGTGCGCCCTTCAACATAATATAATGATGGGTCCGATCCATGTTGCTATAGAGCCATGTCAAGCCGGGCGTGAACGCTTTCTACTCAGGGCATCACGCGGACCCGGGCTGAATTTTTGTATGACCTGATAAGTAGTGACGACAGAGATTGTAGGAGGCCGATGAATAGTCCAAGAACCGAAGCGCGATTGTACGACACAGATGCCGAGCGGTACATCGAAGATCTGCTAGACTTCCTTGGCAGGGCTGAGGTGGAGAAGTCTTTAAAGCGGTACAGTCTTGGCAGGCAGTCTAATAAGCGAAAGCCAATCTACAGCCTTTATTATTATACCAAGAGACATCCCTGGTACGAGGCGCTCCTAGACTACAACAGCCTGAAAGCCCGTCATGGGAAGTTGCCCCTCCATCTGATCACGGGCCCGTTGGAGAACCTGGCGTCAGACGCCTATATCGTCTCACTGATTCGCGAACGGACAAAGTTACCTGCGAGCGTGCTTAAAAAGCTCCGGAGGGACTTGATCAGAGAAGAAAACGTCAACCCATACTTTTTTGAGTTGAGAATGGCGCTTCATCATCTAATGAGCGGCGGCGAGGTCGAGTGGGTTGCAAGCAATGAAACGATGCCGGAGTTTATCGTGAGGCGGCCCGACTACTCTTTTCAGGTGGAGTGCAAGTATATACGCTTCGACACGGGGAAGAATTTCCGCAGGCGTGACTTTTTCATGCTCGCCGACATCTTGCTTACGGGGTTGATTGAAGCCGGGCTCACGGGCGACGTTCACATTGACTTCAGCGGGAGACTCCCCGGCGGGATGAGGGAACTGACGGATCTGGCTAGAGAAATCCTGGAGGCCGCCCGTGCCAAAAGGACTACTCTTACAATCAACGGGGGCGAGGCGCGCCTGGATCTAAGGTCCGGCTCAGGTATCATATTGTCTGCCGCTGGCTACCAGGCTGAACTGAACGCTCGTAAGCCCGAGGACTCTATCGCCGCCGTTTGGTCCGAAGATGCCGAGGGAACACCGGGCGGAGTATTCTTCCGAAACCCGGTTGCCTTGACGTTTCGCAATTCCCAGCCAGTCCAGATACTGAGTAAGATTCTCGAGGTAATGAAGGATGCCATTCGTCAACTGAGTGAGGACCTGCCGGGAGTTATCACTGTTTACTTGGAGGGGTTTAACAAGGGTGATCTGGCGAGCCTCAATGACAGGGTCGAATTCCAGAACTTTAACAGGGCGTTCTTTGACGAGCCGGGAGCGCAGAAAGTAGCGGCTGTGTGCTACGCAATAGGGCCATACTTCACTGAGGTATTCAGCGGGGACCGGATCTCAATGGACGGGCTAGTATTTCAGAACCCCGTCAGTCTGAACAAGCCGCCCGATGGGTTTAAGTTCATAAGTCCCCCGGCATCGTAGCGAGATGTCAGGCCGGATTGTCGAGCCATAGAGCCTGGACGTACGTTCGTTTGAACTGCTCATGATTAAGAAAGAGGAAAATGAACGATTTTGACCCTAGGGAAGTCGAAATTCAAAGTTTTTACGCTGGCGGGAGCTTGACCGTACGATACCGTGGTCACTACGCCGGAAGCATCGAGCGCCTCGATAATGGAGAGTACTCTTGTGCAGTTGATCTGGAACGCGACGGCGAAAAAGTCCTGCAGCGTTTCGGCAGGAGCAGCTCTAAACAGGATGCCGCTGAGTCAGTTGCTAGGCAGTGGTTACTCTCCAACCCGAAGGCGCGGCTGAAAACTGGCAGAAGAAGCTTTTTCCTCCCGGAGGCGCAGGACGATTCCCAGAGGGATAGGGCTTACCGGGACTTGGTAAGCCATGCAAAACAGAGCACAGGTTGGGATATTGAGGCAAGTAAGATCTATAGCCTCTCGTTTACGAAAGACCGCAAGAACTATGTCGCCACCGTGGGCGAGGTCGACTCTTATAGCGGAGGTATGGTTATCGCCATCCTTGAATCCACCGGCACAGCGTACCTGCTCTACATAGCTGTTGCCGGCGGGCTACGTGGTCCCGTGATGGTTAATAAAAATAACGTGACCGACCTGATCGGATTTGTCGATTGAGCAGAGAGGACGTTGGTATCGGACTGTAGGCGCGAATCAAGGGGGACTGCTTCAACTCCAGGGTATTTCATACCACCCGGTGAGTTCCTCGACAGTTTGATAATCAGGCGTCTCCTGTATCGCAGCATTGGCCATCTTTCTCAGCACGTCTTCAAGGACTCCTTCAAGCGCTTCAGTGTAGACCTTTATGCCTGCCCTGTCGGGCAGTGCTTCATGAACGAGCTCATTCCTTAACCTGTATAGGAACCTCAGCTTGATATGAAAATCGTCTCGAAGCGCCTCGAGTACCTGATCGTACCTGGCCCTCTTTTTGGCAATCTCCCGAAAGTCTTCCGCGCACTTCAGGAAGTACTTCTGTGTGTCAGGAAGAGTGTCGGGTGTGAGAGACGCCAGTAGTTCGAGGTTCTCCGGCTGGAGCAATACTTTTGGATCCCGTTCCCATCTGCTCAATTGCGGATCAGCCTTAATCTTATAGCGAAGCTCTTCATTCGCCTCGATGTTTTTAATGATGGCGCGCAGTGACAGAGGTACCCAATAAAACGCTTTCCAATCCTGCCAGGTTATGTGGAACTCAGGCATACCGTCAAAAATGCTACCCGACCGAGAGTCCCCACCCATGAACAGGTGCTCTATTGCGATCCAGTAAAATAAGAAGCGTTCTACAGAATCCTTAGACCATCGCCCTTTGCGATACCAGTGAATAGCTCGTAAGAACCCTCTTTGCAGCTGAGTTAACTGGTCCGGATACTTATTCGACAAAGTGAGTAAATGATCGAAAGCCCTCGATAATTTTGGGAGTTCGAGTCCCGCAGCGGGCTGGGCCCGGTACGATTCTGTCGGCGAGCGCTCTGCTTTGAAGGATCTTCGTTTTTGGGACAGGCGGACCATGTAGCTTTCATAGATGATGTCAGGCTTTAAACCCCCGACGGGTGAGCCCACCGACGCCGCGAAAGAAAGAGCGTTCAGTGCGTCGTTGAGGCTTTGCAGAGCTGCTTCGTGAGCCTTGGCGAATGTGTCTGCGGTTACTACGACCTTCGCGTAGATCAAGTCATCTCCTTCGGGCCACCTTTCGTAGAATAGAAAGCAACTACCCTCGCCGTAATCAAGCAGGTCCGGATCATAAAAAGTCACATCGCCTGTTGACCAGATCGCGCCATCAGGTTTGATTCCTTTGACTTTAAAGATCCCCTGAAATCGCCTCTCCGGGGGAAACAGAGAATTGAAGAACTCATCTAAGACGCTGCCGAACTGCTCGGCGGTAAGTTGTTCCCAGGGCACATATTCGAACAGGCTCCCGAAAGTGATCGCGCGAATTGAAAAAGCCTCCGCCCACTCCTTCCAAAACAGCAACATATCCTTCGGCCATCCTGTGAGGGATTCCAGAGGGACTGAGCGCAGTAATCGCTCAAGGTTTCCGGCGATCTTTTCGTTGAGCGGAATGAGAAGGGAACCGAGTCGCCGCTGTAGAGGTTTCCGGGCCATCCAGTCCACGCACAACTGGTCGATGTCATCACTGCTGATCGCGCTCCAGTCTCGGCTGACGGCGTCGCTATCAGCTATGAACGAGCCGACAAGTATCTTACCGGCAGTTACGCTGAGTTGTTCCAGGTCGTCCGGCATTACTGCTTCAGAGAAAGCGGCTGCGAGTCTTTTGGCCGTCGCATCCCCGAGAGCCTCCACGACCAGGCTTGCAACATATCGGGGATTCTGTCCGAATCGCCAGCCACTTTTATCGACGAATCCCGCTTTCTCCCGGAGGTACACTGCTATTAAACTCCCAACGTCGTTTAATGGAGAGTCTTCTTCATCTGTCTGCGATTTTGCAAAGGTGTCAAAAATCTGGTGTAGGAAGACGCGCACGTACTGTCGGATCAGCCAGCGGCCCAACTCGAGAGTCATCTGCTGGCAGGCTTGTACAACGGCGACTGGGGTCGTCGGCTCATTTCCAATAGTTTTCGTCTTTAGAAGCTTAGCCCAATGCTCCGCCAGGTCATCGATCAGATCGAAGGTTGCGTTAGTCCAGGATCCTGACTTCTCTTTAAAAAGGTCCTGCAGGAACACAGCTTCTCTATTGATATAGCCCATCATCATATCTTTGGTGAAACTGTTCCTGAGCAGGGTCTGCCACTTCTCCCACAACTCTTTTTCTAGACTTTTATTCTCCGCTAAAGCTTTTATATGCTCACCGACAAGCAAGGCCGTGGCGCTCCGGGTGAAAAACCCCTCCGGCAACTCCGCGATGGCCCGCGAATCATGTCTTGTCAGCGCCTTTTGCAATATCAGATGGGAGATTAGGGATAGGCGGCTTTCGTCCGCCCCGTGCTGTCGAAGAAGTTCGGTTTTTAACTCCTCTTTGAGTGGTGCCATCAATGGGGCATCTTTAATCCGATCCAAGACCGCACAGAGTTGCTCAGTGCTCATCTTTTTATCGTTCCTTACCTGGCCCTCCCTGGTGTGAAGGATGTGCTTTAGCTCCAACACCTCTGGTTCGTGTTCTTCCCTTATGAGTTGAATTGTCGGGTCATCTGCGTTGATCGCGTCGTTTAAAAACTTCTCCAGCCTGTCCGTCCACGGGTTTCCCTGTCTGTGCCTCTTGAGGTTAAAGTAAAGCACCGGGATTATATTGAGGATTGATAAGCCGAGAAGGCGGCCTTCAATGTCGCCAGCGAGATCTTTCCAGACTCGAAACCAGTTAGAGAGTCTTCCGTGATGCACAACCATGATATCAATCCTGCAGCCTTACAGGGCCAAGCGTATTGAGGAACCGTCCTCAGCCCGCGGAAGCTATTCACTCTTATGCTTAACTATACCTCTGCGATTGTGCTTGAGTCCACCTATATGACAGCAACGAGCTTACAACATTTGGCTTGCCATTTGTGTCAGAAAAAGGTATCATTTTTTCTGACACAAAGCGAGGAAATTTATCTATGCAAACGTTGAGACACAAAGTACTTAATAGGGTCAGGGGCAAGGGCAGGGGTTGGGTATTTTCCCCAAAGGCTTTTCTCGACCTTGGCAGCCGTGCTGCTGTCGATCAAGTGCTACACCGGCTCGCGGATAAGGGCAGCATACGGCGCTTGAGGAGGGGGCTGTACGATTTCCCCAAAACCAACCCTCTTCTGGGCAAGCTCACACCCGCTCCCGATCGAATAGCTAACGCTTTGGCGAAAAACAGCGATAGCCGGATTCAGGTTGCGGGAGCTTATGCGGCAAACATTCTTGGGCTTTCTACTCAGGTGCCGGGCCGGATAGTTTATCTGACGGACGGGAATTCGAAGCACGTTCAGATAGGTAACCAGACGATCGAGCTTCGACACGCCTCGCCCAAGAACCTCGCGGGCGTTGGTAAGACCAGTGGGACCGTCATCCAGGCTTTACGCTATATAGGGTGTGATCAGGTTGATGACAAAGTCATAGCACGCCTGAGAAGTGCTTTATCTGATGACGACAAGGCGGCGCTTAGCAAAGACATAGCCCATGCGCCGGACTGGTTGCGCCCCGTCGTGTACCAGATAGTTCATTAAGGGAAGTCATGGATAGCGTTGCAGTACTCAGGCCGAGCGACCGACAGGCGCTGTTTACGGAGACAGCCAGCCGTCGCGGTATGACTAGCATAATCGTAGAAAAAGATTTCTGGGTGTGCTGGACGCTTAAGCGACTCTTTGATCTGCCTGAGATCGGCCAGCACATCCTCTTTAAGGGGGGAACGACACTTTCCAAGGTGTATGGTTTGATCGAGCGGTTCTCCGAAGACATAGACATCTCATTCGACCGCGAGTGGCTGGGCTTTGTCGGCGAGCAGGACCCGGAAAACGCGCCGAGCAACAATAAGACCGACAAGCTGCTAAAGGCGCTTCAAAATACCTGTAGTGACAAGATAAAGTATGAATTATTGCCGGCCCTTGAGGCTTCGTTTGAGACAATACTCGGACCGTGCGACTCGGAAGGATCTACCTGGCAGCTTGCCTGGGACTCAGCGGACCCACACGTGATATATTTCATGTATCCTAACCCCATCCGTCCGGACGTATCGCCGCAACCTGATTACATCAGGCCAATTGTCAAGATAGAATTAGGCGCCCGTTCTGATCACTGGCCCTCTAGTCGGCACACGATCATACCTTATGCGGCCGAGACATTTCCTCACTTGTTCAGCGCCCCGGAAAGCCTGGTGACTGTGCTTGAGGTCGAGCGAACTTTCTGGGAAAAGGTAACTATCCTCCATGCAGAATTTCACCGGGGAGAAGTCTCCACCGGGCCGGAAAGAGTGTCGCGGCACTACTACGATGTTTACAGGATGGCTGAAAGAGAGGTTGTCGAGACTGCGCTAAGTCGTCTTGACCTGCTCGAGCGAGTCGTGGAGCATAAAAGCGTCTTCTATCGGCTTTGCACAAATACTCAGAAAGTAGGCATAATGAAGCCTCGGTCATCCGTTTATGCAAAGACTATGCAGGGTTAGGGCATAATCTCCGACTTTTTGTGCAAAGCCTCTTCTATCGCACGGCGCGGGCTAGATACGACTTGGCAAAACCTGGCACTCTAAGGTTGGTCCCGCCCCGGAACCACCTGGATGCTCTTAACCGAGACTATGCAAAAATGAGGGAAATGTTTTTCGGAAAGGTGCCGACGTTTGATGAAATCCTGGGCGCGCTCGCCAGTCTCGAAGCGCAGATTAACTCAGTGACAGTTGATTCAGTTAAGACCGGTTAGTGTCGTTGATACGTTAGAGATTTAGGTGCCTTCTACAAAAGGTCAAGCAGCTCATAACATCGCCCCTATGAGATAGATGGATAGGCCGATAATAAAAATAATCTTGAGATATAAGAATCGATTCGCCAACATCCTGGCCATAGAATTTAAGAAGCAGCGACGAGGTTATCCGAAAAAACTAGAATTGCTTCTGCCTTGAGCAGCCGAAGTTTAACACTCTACCTAGCGATGACTTTGCTCATTGAGCCTAAACAACCTGAGCACCGCCTCGAGCGTAACATAGCCGCTAGCCTGCTCTCTAGGATCACCGAGAGTACGAATGGAATTACCAGTAATGAATGATGGCCTGCTCGAAGCAGGCCATCTGCTAAGGTGTCAGGCGTATCCAACGGCCCACCGAAGGCACACGACTTGAGTCGAGAATGAAGAGAAGGTGCCAGCCGGGCGGATGGTGATTCGCGCTTGGCGGCGCTTGAACCGTAATGTCTCCGGCTCCAACACCAGTGATCGCACACTCGATGCCACGCTGCGACATGTTGAACCCGTGCGTGACGGCACCTGGGCGAATTAAGACCACCTCGCTTATATCGGCCGCGTTCGGCGTCGAGATCGCGAAGCCCGCGCCGTAGTTGATCGTAGCCGGCGCTGCGCTGATCGTCGGCCTCGACATCTCAAAGTAGTCCGGGAAGAACCGTTCGTGCGGGGTTGGCCTGCCGTCAGGCCCGCCCGGGTCCCCGCCCGCAAGTATGCTCCCATCCCTCAGGAGAATGAACGACGAGTGGTAGCCTCGGACGTATTTCATATTTGGCCCCATCTGCCAGCCCGCGCCCGGATTGCGCGGGTCGAATATCTCACAAGGTCCTCCGTCGGCTCCGCCCGATATGCCGCCGGCTATGAATATGCGCCCGTCCGGAAGTAGCGTGGCCGTGCATTGCTGGTTTCGCGCGGCGTTCAGGTTGGGCAAAGCAATCCACGCCGGCGCCGGGGCCGACAGGTCGATCTGTTCGGCGGTGTTTGCGGTCGCAGGCAGGTCTCCCGCCATGATTACCGCGAAGGGCTCGTAGTCGGGCGGCCTAAGGATCTGAAAAACGGAGGTCCCTTTTTCACCCCCGCCGCTGCTCCGGTCGCCGAAGATCGTTGGGAACGACTCCACGCCCGCCGGGGCGGCCCAGTCAAATCGCTGCGTAGGCACATGCGGCCCGGCAATAAAGAGCCGCCCGTCCGGGAGCAGGTAGGTCCAAGGATAGTACTGGTGGTGGTTCATCGAAGCGGGCATCGCTAGCGGCGGGGCCCATCCGCCGCCATGGGTGTATGCTTCGATTGATTTGGACCCCGACCCGAACAGTGTCAGCGCGCGACCATCGCCGATGAGCAGCGTCGTCGAGTAGAAGCGATCTTGTACGGTAGACGCGACCTGTGCCCACAGTAGTGTGGTCGGATCAAAGACGAAGCTGCGGTTCGGCGAGAAGCCGCCGTGTATCAGCGCCAATCCTTCGGGCGTGTCCAGCAGGGCGTGTTCGGCCGACCACATATCAGAGGTGTTGACGTCAAGGCCGGGCAAGCTTGCCGGCTGGTTCGCCGGAGCCGAATAGGCTCCCGCCGGGGTCGAGTAGTCCCACAGCTGCGACTGATCGGCGCGCGTGTACCCCCAGAAGAGAACCTTGTCCGTATTCGGCAACACTACCGAGTGCATGAACGTTACTTCAGGGTCTCCGGCGATCTCTTCCCACTTGTCGGTCCCGTGTACATGGCAAGGGTGCGGGTCGACGTCCGGGCAACTGTTCGTGCCGTCGTCAAGGGGCAGGCCCGTCTCGTGACCGATCATCTCCGCCATCTCTTCGGTGAGCCACACCCGCTGCTGCGAGCGCACCAGGCCGACCATCCCGTTCATCATGTGGTGGTGAACATGGCAGTGAAACACGAAATCACCTTTCAGGTTGTAGAGCCTGGCGCCTTTAGGGCGGTGCTCCGGGTGCTGGATGTGCGCGATGTGGTCGTCGAGGATCAGGACCGGAGGGATCTCCGCGTCTACGATGAAAGACTCGGCCGGGCCGATGCTTCGAATGTCGATGTTTTCGCCGGCGAACTTCCAGCGCATAGCGTGCGGGTGGAAGTTATGCCAGTTGGTGCTGGTATCGAGGTTAAAGACGTACCACCGGATGCGCTGGCCGGCCCGCCCGACAATCGTAGGCGAGTTGCCCACAAAGCCCCTGCCGTTGATGCAGTGCGTGGCGATGGACGCCCCCTCTTTAGACGTAACCGTGTGGTGGTGCATGCTGTGGTTTTCCCACCGCACCTGGCCACCGACCCCGATTGTCACGTCAGCGGGGCTGAAGGTCATCGGCGGACCGTCGACGATGTTTATGGTCGCCGTGGCTGGCGCGCCCGCGACTACGTGAACTGTGCCCGTCATAATGGGGTGGTGTTGACAGAAGTACTCGTAATCACCCTCAGCGCCGAAGGTGTGCTCGTAGACCCCGATGAACTCCTCAAGGTCACCACTGTCGAATACCGGATTGCTTTCGCCGCTCGACAGGACGTGGAAGAAAACGGGCACGTGGTCGGTCGGACATCGCCTCGGGAATACGAGTTCTTTGATCGCCAGCTCTTCAAGGAACGAGATGCGGTCTTTCAAATGAACCAGGGCTTCGGGGTTGAGCCGCTTGACGTGGAGCTGCGGCGGCAGCGCGAAGGGCTGTTCCAGCGGCTGGACTTCATCCGGGGCGTGTGGGTGACGTTCTCCGCCGTGCTCGTGGCCTTCACCTTGATCATGTTCGTGACCATCGCTGTGTTTGTGAGTATGCTCTTCGTCCTGCGCGCTGTGCGCAGCAGCGTAGGTATCCGCATTATCGTGGGTATCTAAGGGGCGGTGTCCCGGAACGTCTATCGCTTCCAGCTTGAGGCCCTGGTGCTGCGCCAGAAGGGTGTAAATATCTTTCACGAAAATATCAGGGAACCGGAAGCAGCGCGGCGGCCGCTCGTGCGGGCGTAACACTACAAACCCTCCGATCAACCCGCGCTCGATCTTATTGCCCATGTGGTGAGTATGATCGTGAAATGGCCACGGGCCGTACATGTCGTCGGTCACGTCAAAAGTGTAAGTCCAGGTCTGGTCCGGGCAGATCGCGTCGGAGCGGTGGCCGTGATGGTTCTCAGTGCCGAAAGGCCACGAGCCGTCGGAGTCGATGCCGTAACGAAGGCCATGCACGTGCAGCGAGTGCGCCACGTCGTCGCAGTTCCAGACGTGTACCTTCAGTCGCTCGCATGGCCTGGTGTAGATGACGGTGCCCGGGACACGATGGTTATAAGCGGGCTCATTGATGTCGGCCAGTATAAGCTTGTTCGTCTTAGGGACGAGATAGCCGGAATCGAGATACTCGCGGTAGACCACTGCCGTGAGCGAGCGCGCCTGAATCTCGGCTTCCGGGATCAGGCCGTTCTCATGGCCCTCGTTTCTCATACAGTCGCGGCCATATTGCATTGGCGGGGCGACCTTCTCCTGCGGGCGGACGGGGCTGTAACCCTCTATGCGTTCGATCTTCAAGTAGATGTGCCGGATGACGCAGGGCGACTGCAAAGGCACGCTCGGTATCGTTATCGTGACTTCCTTGCCCGGCTTCTGCACGTTCCATATTACGGAATCTTCCGTGCTGATGAGCAACGCGTCGCCATAGAAGACTCTGAAATAAAGGTCAGGCCGGAGATCGAAAAACAGCTCGCGGAAGAGATAGTCGTTGAACGAGATTTCGAATGAGCCGTCGTCTTGCGTGGCGGCTGATCCCAGGTAGTCATCGGCTCCGGGGTCCTTGTCCCACACTTCCACGCGCAGTCCTCCGACGCCGGAGCCTGTGCGCTCATCGACGACTGTGCCCCTAATCAGGTAAGCCATAGAATCTCTCCTTTTAATAAACCGCGAGCGGGTTAGACTTGATGCTGCTTTTTATGCGCATCGCACGAACATATCGAGTGGCCTGTAGCCAGGAAGGCTGCTTGAGGAGCCTCATATCTAAAGGACGTAATTGCCAGCGGAAATTATTCAAATGTTAGGAAGATTAACCAGAATTTCGGTATCTCTTTCAATATGTAGGCTTTATAACAAGAAATAAATTGGAGGGGGTTTCTGGTGCGAGCAGGCGGCTCCTACTGGCTGCCTGCGAACTGCGGCCCGATCGCGTCTTCGAGTGCTTTCTTTACGTCGGCGTTGTTACCTACGTACAAAACTATCAGCTTGCCGCTCGTGTAAAAGTGCGGCGCGTCCACCCAGTTGACCATCGTAGTGCCGACTCTCCTGCCTCGCGGGTCAACCCGCCTGGCCTGGGCTGCAGCATCGCTCTCCCTCCTGTACTCAAAAACCTGAAGCGTCTCGCCGCCGACGCTGATGGTCTTACCCTTAACGGAAAAGAAGGGCTGCGTGATCTCATCCCCGGCATCGGCTTTTAACCCCCTCGCGCGTAGCTTTTCAAGAAGGCTCGCGTAGTCCACCCCGTCCTTTTGTCGTGCGCCGGGTCGGTTGGGATTTGTATTTGATGGGGTGTGCGCTGCTTCACACACTACCGCCCACGCAAGCGAAGTCATAATAAACAGCGGCAGGATCAGTGGAGTCTTCGAGCGGGGCCGTATCTTGACCATGGCCTTTATCCCTTTATCCAGCTCGAAAGGTCAGGTAATGGAGGCTTGCCCCCGTCACCCGACCTTTCAAGAAAGGTTGTTTGCAAAGCCTCTGAGGAACTTTACTCCACGAGCTTCGCGCGCTTGCGGACCAGAGAGCGCCCCTGGTCGATAGTGCCCCCTTGCAGGCGGGCGACTACGGGGTCGGTCGGGTCGACGCCTTCGAGCCTGCCGTCGATTACCTCGTACCTGGCCTGATAGCTTATAACGTAGTACTTGCCATCCCCGGTCGATTTGAGGAACAGCAGATAATCAGCGCCCGGCTTATACGCGCCGCCATCATCGATGTAAAGAACCTGGCCGTCGCCCATAACGCCGCCCGTCTGCTCGACGACCAGCTCCTCGCCGTTATGCTCGCCCTTTAAAATACGACCTGCGGCGAAACTGTTATCCGTGAATGGGGTCGCATCCGCGCCTTCGCCGACTACGCGGCCCGGCGCGGCCATCAGGTGCTTAGCCTCTACGATGAGGTCCGCGCCTGCGACCAGGCCCCCGGCGGTCTTATAGATATTTTTCCAATGCGCCTTAACGGTAACCGTCGAGGGGCGCTTCGACATTATAAAATTACCCACGGCCAGAGCCGAAACCACGCCTATGGCCAGTGACAGACTCAAAATCGCTATTCTCTTCATCTTTTCTCCTCCAGAAGAAAGTTGAAGCCCTGTATCGCCACGGGCTGGTTATGGTACGTGCGCATAGATCGACGAGAGCTGGTCCGCGTCGTGCTGGTTGATCTGGTTGCCAGCCGTCAGGATCGTGTCGTTCATGCAGGTGCTGGTTTGGGTGCGGTTGTGTTCGAGACCGAACGTGTGACCGACTTCCTGGCAGGAGACATGGTTTACGGCGGTCTGGGAGTAACGCGCCGTGTCTCGCAGGAAGGTGTCATTGAGCTTGGCGTTTGCGGCGTTGATGTGGCAGCCGGTGCCGACGCTCGTAAGTGACGCCAGACCCAGCCAGCCGTTATTACCATAAGCTCCATAAAACAGCCTGAGCTTGGGCGAGGAGCTTACGGCCAGGTTGATGATTGTGCCATTCCACAAGGATACCGAACCGCTGTAGGCGCTCGTATAGCTGCTTGCGCTTCTGACGACGCTGCTCTGGGCGACGGCGCTCGCGTAGCCTATCGTCCTCGGCGAGAAGTGGTAGGCGGTCGATCCGCTGCAAAGCCACGGGTGGTTTGCAAGGACGACGCCGGTGCCTACCATCAGCCCGACTACAAACATAAACGCGACCGGTAACAGTCGCTTTCCTTTGAGTAGCTGCATGGGGTTATCTCCTCCTTCAAGGTTTGGGTTAGTGAGAAATTGGGACGAGCCTTCACAGGCCCGCCCGCTGCGGACACTCCGGGCAAACGGTTTCGATCACGTCCCCGACTTCGCCTTCGTCGAGGGGGCTACTCCAGACCGCCTGGACGACGCCTCGCGCATCGACCACAACGGTCAGGGGAACTTCTACAGCCCCGTACTTCTTCTGCAATTCCACGTCCGGGAAAGGGACGGTGGCGAAGGGCGCTTTGATTCGCCGGGCGTGCTCGACCGTGCTGTACGAATCCGTGATTGAAAGCGCAACCACCTGCACCGGGGCTTTAAGCTGGGAAAGCCTGTTGCTCAACTTTATCCAGGCGGGCATGCCGACCTCGCAGCGGTCGCACTTGGGGCTGAAAATAAAAATAAGAGAATTGCTCGACCCGCGCGCGGCAACTTTGACCTGGCGGCCTTCGGTGCTGAGCGCGGTGAACTCCGGCACCTCGTCTCCCTCGCGTATGAGCCGGACCTCAGGCGCGGCCTGGCCGGCGGGCGTAGAGGATGTCAACTGGGCGCGCAACTCGGCGTTCTGCCGCCAGAAATAGATGGCGGTGCCGATAGCAGCGAGGAGTAGAACAACGGAAATAAGAATTGTAATTTTTGGGCGAGACATCGTTTTGGCTCCCGAATCTTGCTTCCCCTCTCAGGCGAAAGGACATTTGGTTCTGAGCAGTCAACAGCGACACGGAGCCGCCATCGACAACCTCAGCTCAGCTATAGAAAGACCTAAAGCTAAAGCCAAAAAACAAGGCTTTGGAATTCAAAACAAAAGCTGTGAGGAAAAAAACAGAGTATTACTTTGTGGCGGCGGTAATCTAGCACCAAGCCGGGTGTGTGTCAATCATTACTTTTCTACGGCGGCAGCCTCGCCTATCCGACCAGTTCGCTGTCGTGGAAGCGAGCACTGCAACAGCTATCACTAAAACTACCGCCAGGGCGGGGAACCGCTCGCCGTAGTGTAGATGCGCGGCAAAGGGCTGTTGCGTGCGAACGACCGCCGATAAAGCCTGAAGGAGAATTTATGGTCGCGTATTCTATCTCTGATAAATAATTCAGCGTTATTTGCCCGCGATCAACATTCCGGTGACTTGGGCGGCGCAAGTCCTACCACAGCCTGGCTCAGCAAACTGCTGACATCTATGACATTAGACACGTGTGGAATTGTGTTAGATGTAACCACCTGCGCAGCGCCCGCTGTGAGCAAATCCCTGTATGACTTATCAGTGAAAACTGCATGTACGCCAACACACACCGGCGCTTTTAATCCAGCGCTTTTCAGATGACGGATCGTTTCTATCATCGTCCGCGCTGTCGAGATAATATCATCTACGAGCACTGGAGTCCGGTTGTGGCAACCTTCGACATCGGGCACTGACACCTTGACATCCCGGTCTCCGCGTCGAACTTTCTCCAGTATCACATAGGGAGCGCCTGCGCCATCGGCTACAGCCTTCACCCACTGGGCGCTCTCGCTGTCCGGTCCGACCAGCACAGGGGCTTCGATATTAGATCTAATCCAATCAGAAATCAGAGGCGCGGCATGCACTGCTTTGCTCGGTACCGAATAGATCTCGGCGAGAGAACGCCGCCGGTGTAAATGCGGATCGACTGTTACAAGCCAGTCTACAGAGCCTGACAGTAACGTTGCGAAGTATGCAGAGGTAATTCCTTCGCCCGGCTGAAACCGCCGATCCTGTCTCATATAGGCAAGATACGGCGCGACCAACCCTACCCTAGTCGCACCCATATCTTTCGCGGTGGCGGCGAGAAACAGCAGTGGCAGAATCTTGTCGTCCGGCCGGTGAAGAGTACAAACAAGAATAACCTCATTACCTGAAACCGGGGCGTCAATGCGTACATAGGTCTCCTCGTCAGGAAACCGTCGCATCGTTATCTCGCCCACTTCGATGCCGAGCCGGGATGCCAGCCGATCAGCTATTTGTTCGTTGTCAGGTAGAGCCAGGATGACCCTGTTCATGACGGCTCCTCAACGCGGACTATATCCGGGTGCGCTTCCACGTAGCTGAGCGCATACGACAGCTCTCCCGGAGTTTCCGCACAAACAGTGAAGAGTGATTGTCCTTCCTCGATCTGCGCCCCAATGCGCGTATGGAACTCAAGGCCGGCTGCGGCTGCTTTCGGCGCGCCCGCCAGTTTTGCAACTTGCGCAAGCCGCCGGTTGTCGACGCTCGCAACAAGGCCCTCGCGACCAGCGTTTACTTCATGCCTGAACTTCGCGCGCGGGGGCACGCGCATGCCACCTTGCGCTTCGCAAATCGCCTGGAACTTGCTCCAGGCCCTCCCGCTGTCGAGAATCGACTCAGCCAGTGACCGCCCTTCGCCTTCAGTCACATTTGATGAAAGCTCTAGAACTCGGCCTGCGAGCATTACGCCTCGCTCGCGCAGGTCCGCAGGCGCTGTTGCGTCTCCGCGCAGCACCGAGAGAACGTCGGCGGCTTCAAGTGCTGGTCCGATGCCGCGCCCCACCGGCTGCGTGCCATCGGTGATAATCGCTTTTACTCTTAACTCTATCGCGCGGCCAACTTCGACTAGATGGCCGCTCAATGTGTTGGCTGCCTCAATGCTGCGAACCTTAGCAGTCGGCCCGACTGGTATGTCGATGACCACATGCGTTGAGCCGACGGCGGCCTTCTTCGATAAGACTGAAGCGATTAGCTGCCCCTCGCTATCAAGGTCAAGCGCCCGCTCGACCCGGATCAATATATCATCGGCGGGGCTTAAGCTCACCGAGCCGCCCCATACGATACAACCCCCTTCGCGCTCTATCACACGGCGCATAGCCGCGATGTCGAGACTCACAGGCGCGAGCGCTTCCATCGTATCAGCGGTTCCGGCAGGCGAAGTGATGGCTCTCGATGAAGTCTTCGGCATCGTGAGGCCGAAAGCTGTAACAATCGGCACAATAAGCAAAGTCGTCCGATTCCCCGGAAGTCCGCCGACGCAGTGCTTGTCAACTATTGGCGTACGCCCCCATTCGAGCTTTTCGCCCACTTCAATCATTGCCCGCGTCAGGTCTATCACCTCCTGACGATTTAAGCGCTCGCCGGCGCAGGCAGTGATGAATGAAGACAGGTGAATATCCGAGTAACGACGCTCGGCCACATCGCGTATGATTAAGCGCATAGCGGCGGCATCAATATTCTTGCCGTAAATCTTCGCGCGAACCTGGCTGAGAGAGTCTAGCGGCTCGGGGTGGGACAGCACGACTTGGGCGCCCTCGCGCGCGCCCAGAAGCTCCCAGGCCGATTCGGAAAGGCCAGCTTCACCTGGAGGTAGCAAACCTGTTGTAATTACATTAAGCGTGGCGACGATTGAACGCCCACAATGCTCGACGCGGACGCGCGCTTGCGCTTGAAAGCCTTCAGACCAACACACGCGGCAATCACTACGCATATAAATTACAGGCTCCTGATAGGTGTCAATGCCCAACCGGCGAAGCCGTAATGAATGAGCAACCTCTGTATTCGTGTCACGCATTCCTGGTGCTTGATCATAATCAGCGGAAGAGTCGTTGTGGTTTGGCATTTCATCCTCCTTGTTCAGGAATTGACATCCTCGTAGCGTGCCGACCTTTTAAGTGTGAGCAGCAATCCCATTTGCAGCGGGTCCTTTGTGTCGGCGAACGACTTTTGCCGTCTCGATCACTACCAGGGGTATTGCGCCGATGGCAAGTAGGATAAAGCATTCGGACCAGGACATCAGTTCGCTCTTAAGAAATGTTCCCAGCACCTGATTATGGTGAGTCCAGGGCTGAAACACCAAGGTCACGACAACAACCAGAGTCAGTTTGAGATTCGAAAATAGGCCGATAGTCCAGATAGGTTTGGTCTCACTGCGGCAGCCGAAAGAGCGAAGGATCTCCGCGTAGACCAGGACCGCGAAGGCGTTTGTCCTGGCTGCCTCCAGGCTCTCGTAGCGCAAGCCATACAGGTACACCGCCAGGGACACTCCCGACGTGAGAACCCCGGTCAAAATCACTGTCGCTAAGAAATTGCGGTCCGTGAACATCTCCTCCTTGCGCCGGGGAGGGCGTTTCATGATGTCGGGATCAATGGGATCGGTGGCGAGAGCTAACGCCGGCAGCCCGTCCGTCACCAGATTGATCCACAAGATGTGGATCGGCAGGAGCGGGATGGGCAGGCCAGCCATCACGCTCGCCGTCATCAGCAACAGTTCGCCGAAGTTTCCAGCCAACAGGTACTGGAGCGTTTTCTTGATGTTGTCGTAGACCCCGCGGCCCTCCTCGACGGCGGCGGCGATCGACGCGAAGTTGTCATCCGTGATGACCATGTCCGAGACTTCTTTGGTCACCTCCGTCCCTGTTTTTCCCATCGCGATACCGATGTCAGCTCCCTTGATGGCTGGCGCGTCATTGACGCCGTCACCGGTCATCGCAATGACCCCGCCGCTCGCCTTCCACGCCCGGACGATGCGCAGCTTGTGCTCGGCACTGACTCGGGCGTAGACGGTGACTCGGGAAACCTTACGCCGGAGTTCCTCTTCGGAGAGTTGATCGAGGTCCGAGCCGGTAATCGCTACTTCGTCGCTTCGGGCGAGCCCAAGTTCGCGGGCGATTGCCACAGCCGTATGGGGATGGTCTCCCGTAATCATCACGACGCGGATGCCTGCGCTGTGACATAGCGCCACAGCGTCTTTGACCTCAGCCCGTGGGGGGTCATACATCCCGGCCAGCCCGACGAAGACAAGCCTGCGCTCGGCGCTCTCGGCTTCTGCGTTCTTGATCTCGTCTTCCGATACATCACGGTAAGCCGCCGCGAGGACACGAAGCGAGCCCTGAGCCATGTCTACAATCCTGCTGGTTACAACTTGCCGGTCCTGCTCGCTGATCGGGAGCACGCCCTCTTCCTTGAGGATATGCGAGCAGCGTTCGAGAAGAATGTCAGGCGCGCCCTTCACCATAGCCCGCAACTGCCCCCCTGCCATTTTGCGGACGACCGTCATTCGCTTACGTTCAGAATCGAATGGGAATTCACGAGCCTTGGGAAAACTGGTTTCAACCACACTCTGTTCGATCCCGAACTTCATTGCCGCCGTGAGCAGCGCGCCTTCAGTGGGGTCGCCGATGACCTGCCAGGCCCCCTCTTCCCGCGAAAGATGCGCGCCGTTACAGCCGACCAGAAGAGTCAACAGCGCATAGGCATGCTCGGCTTGCTGTTCGTCCGGACGAGCGCCGTCGAGAAGAATCTCTCCGGATGGGCCATAGCCCTCGCCCGTAACCCTGAAAATTTTTCCGGCGGCAAAAAGCAAACGTACCGTCATCTCGCCAACAGTAAGCGTGCCGGTCTTATCAGTACAGATCACATTGGTAGAGCCAAGAGTTTCAACGGCTGGAAGTTTGCGGACCAGCGCTCGGCGGCGCGACATCCGCTGAACGCCCAGGGCAAGGGCCACAGTCACGACGGCGGGAAGCCCCTCCGGCACAGCAGCGACGGCAAGGCTCACCGAAGTCAGAAACAGCAAACCAAGCGGGACGCTTCTAAAAACTCCGAGGACGAAGATCACGCCGACCATGCCAAGCGAAGCCCACACAAGCATGCGTCCGACGGCTTCGAGCCGTTCCTGTAACGGTGTGCTTTCGTCTAAGGACGCTTCCTGAAGCAAGCTCGCGATACGGCCAAACTCAGTCTCCATTCCAGTGGCGGCGACGACTGCGCGCCCGGTGCCTGCGGCAATGCTCGTGCCCATGAAGATTATGTTTTTACGACTAGCGAGCGGCACATCCACCTGGTCCAAAGTAGCGGTGTGCTTGCTGACCGCGTCGGACTCGCCGGTCAACGGTGCCTCGACGGTCTTGAGCGAAGCCGACGCGAGCAACCGCGCGTCTGCCGACACAAGGTCACCGGCCTCGACTTCGATGATGTCACCGGGAACGATCTCAACTGCGGGAAGGAGGACCACGCGCCCATCGCGCCAAACTTTAGCGCGAGGTGCGGTCATCTTCTTCAAGGCAGCGATAGCGCGCTCGGCGCTGTATTCTTGATAGAATCCGATAATGGTATTGAGGATGACGATGGCAATGATCGCTATGCTGTCTATCCACTCGCCCAGCAGGCCGGATACTATGCCAGCGCTGATCAGGAGCCAGACCACGAAGCTCTTGAACTGACCAAGCAGAATGGCGAGCGGACTTACGGCTGCGGTTTCGCGCAGCGCGTTCGGCCCGTACTCCTTCAAGCGACGCTTTCCCTCCTCTGTAGAAAGGCCCCCTAGAGTCGCCGCTACCCGCTCCAGTACATTTTCGATAGGTAAACTGTGCCATAAGTGGCGGACGGGCGCTTCTGAATTTGGAGCCATCGTGTCTCCCCCTCACGCTTCAAACTTTTCTACACTTCAAACTTTTCTCTGGCATTGCCCTGTGTGCAGATGCCAGTTGGATTCAGCGATTCTCACCCATGCATTCCCGGTCCGCTTTACGCCATTCTCCCTGTGGCACACGAAGCCCCGCCAGTTTCTCCCGTTTCTCCTTCAGGCAGCGCTCCTGGCAAGGGTCAACCCTCTCAATCAAGGTTGTGGGCGCTCCGCCTGCCGGTTTTCGTTCACCGATGCCGGAAGCCTGACCTTGTAGACCCTCGCCCACAGATAGTCGTATACCGACTCGCCCAACTGCTCCTTCAGGTCGAAGTTGAAGATTTTTGACGTGCCGCCGAATTCCGGCTCGTAACTCGTTACTCCAAACTTGTAGGGGCCAGTGCGGCTGATGCTCCTGATGTCCGACCATCGCCAGGAGCGCGAATTCTCAGGCCTGTCTGACTCATAGATCACACGGTCGGCGTATACCTTGAGCGTGCCCTGACAGGCTCCGAAGCGATGACGGTGCCGCGCAGGAAGCTCATATCGAGGCTTTTCTTCTGTTGCCACAAATGTCGTAGACAGTGGGCGGTCGACCCGCGCGAGCAGAAAGTCGCTCACCTCCTTGCTCAGCTCGCCTTCTATCACCTTGAATTCAAACTCCCGGTCGGTGCCTAGCGTCTCGCGGCTTCTTTCGTAAGAGATGATCTCGATCTCTTTGGGCGACTGTAGCTTTATCATCTTGATGGCCGTGTAGGACCAGTTACGCGCGTGGTCTTTGTTATCGGTCTGGTATTCCACGCCCTTCTGGTTGATGATCAATTCGCCCTCGCAGGACTTGACCAGGTGGTCGTGCTCGACCTTGAATCTGAACTCCTGTCCTGAGGCTTCGCGCCCGCTAAGAATAAGTACCAGCAGCAATATTACATTCAGCAGTCTTATCACCAGGTTTTTCATGATTACCTCCGTTCTAACGCTTCTCAGCCACGTTGGGGGAGTCTGGCGGCAGAGGGTGCCCCACCACCCGCGACCAGGCGGCTAGCACGGCGGGCACGTACTTGCGCGTCTCTAGCGGGAGCAATCCCCGCCGCGACATCTCCTCGAAGCTTCTAATCCCTGTCTTGTTGATAATGCGCTGTATTCTGCCTTCGCCCGCGTTATAACCGGCAATAGCAAGCTTCCAATCCCCAAACATCCGGTAGAGGTCGCGCAGGTATCTTGCCGCCGCGCGGGTCGAATGCTCGGGGTGCGTGCGCTGGTCTGTGCCGGGGCCGACCGGTAGTCCATAACGTTCAGCCGTTCCAGGCATGAACTGCCAGATGCCGCGCGCCCCTTTTGGGGAGAGTGCAAAAGGATTAAACCCGCTCTCGACGAGCGCGACTCCGAGCAGCCCGACAGGCACCCGTTCCTCTTCAAGTATCCGAGTAAACGTGTCGCGGTATGTATTCATCCTCGCCATCACCGACCTCGGGACGGCTATTTTCATGATGTTATCAGGCGGGAGATGACCGATGCTTCGATCCTTTCTCGCATTTAGCGTGGCTTGCTCGGATGCAACTACGCGAGCAAGATCGTCTATAAGCGCGCTCCGGTCAAACTCGTTAGCCGTTGCCGCTATCTTCTCAGCTTCTCTGAGCGCTTGCTTCGCGCGGTCGCGGTCTCCCTGCTTTCTCGCCGCGGCGCTTTCATTCACCAACTTCGAGGCGGCCAGCACCGCATCGGCTGCCCTGGCGCGCTCGTCTATCGAAGCCTCTACGCTCCGCATAGCCCGCGTGACAGGGTCTTCCTCGGCCGCGACCGGTGACTGCCCCCGCGCAGCCGACGCGAGCAAAACCATAGCGGCCGCGATAAGCACAGCAACGCGCGCGCGCTTATTGATGTGTTGAAATGCGACTTCGTACAGAGTCATCTCAACCTCCTTCTAGCTCGTCACAAGCGCCGGCTGCGCCTCTATGAGTGGCTGCCGCTTCACCTCGAAGTGCCATTTCCAGATCGAGTAGATCGCCGGGTAGACGACCAGCTCCATGACGAATGAAGTGAACATGCCGGCGACCATCGGCGCGGCGATTCGCTTCATCACGTCCGACCCTGTTCCTGTAGCCCACATAATCGGGACAAGGCCGATGAAGTCCACAGCTACAGTCATGAACTTCGGACGGAGCCGCTTCACAGCCCCATCTACTATCGCTTCGCGCAGGTGCTCCTTCGTGCTCATCCTCCCCTTGGCCCTCGCCCCGTCGTAGGCGAGGTCTAGGTAAAGCAGCATAAACACGCCCGTCTCCGCGTCCACGCCGAGCAGCGCAATCAGCCCGACCCACACAGCGATGCTCATGTTGTAACCCAGGAAATAGAGCAGCCATATAGCTCCTACCGCAGAGAATGGGACCGCAAGAAAGACGATCATCGTCTTTGTGACGGAACGGGTGTTGAAATAGAGCAGCAGGAATATGATGAAGACTGTGATCGGCACGACAAGCATCAATCGCTCGGCGACCCGCTGCATGCTCTCGTACTGCCCGCTCCAAACGAGCGTGTAGCCGGGAGGCAATAGCACCTTCTCTCTTATTGCCTTCTTTGCCTCGTTCACATAGCCGCCGACGTCAGACTGCGAAACGTCAACGTAGACATAACCGCTCAACCGGCCATTCTCGTCGCGGATCATCCCGGGTCCCGACACGAGCTTGATGTCTGCTACCTGGGTGATGGGGATCTGCATGCCGCCCATGGTCGAGACCATCGTGCGTTCGAGCCTGTCGAGTGTGCTGCGATAATCTCTGAGGTAGCGGACGTTGACCGGGTAACGCTCACGGCCTTCGACCGTGGTCGTAACGTTATCGCCCCCTATGGCCGACATGATTGACATCTGGGCCTGCTCGATGGTGAGCCCGTACCGCGCCAGCCCGTCGCGCTTGAACTCGAAGTCGAGGAAGTAGCCGCCGGCCGTGCGCTCCGCGAACACGCTCGTAGTCCCCGGCACGTCCTTCAACGCCATCTCGATGTGCTGGCCGATCTCCTGGATCTTGTTCAGGTCGGAGCCGAGAACCTTTATGCCGACGGGAGTGCGCACGCCTGTCGTGAGCATGTCAACGCGGGCTTTAATGGGCATAGTCCAGGCGTTCACGACGCCGGGTATCTGCATCGCTTCGTTCAAGCCGCCCGGCCCGTAGATCAACTCCTGTGTGCTCTTGTGGTCAGGCCACGCGCGGCGCAGCACCCCCTGCATCCACTCCGGCGCCGAGCTCGAATACCAGCGGGGCTGCCTGGGCCACTCCGTATGCGGCTTGAGCACGACCACTGTTTCCATCATCGAGAACGGCGCGGGATCTGTTGCGGTTTCAGCACGGCCCGCCTTGCCGAAGACCCTGTCTACTTCGGGAAAAGATTTGATTATCTTGTCCTGCACTTGCAGGAGCTTTCCGGCCTCGGTCACGGAGATGCCCGGCATTGTCGTCGGCATGTAAAGCAGCACCCCCTCGTCAAGCGGCGGCATAAACTCCGAGCCGAGCTTGAAGAAGACCGGCACCGTCAGCCCCACGATCAACAGGGCCGCGCCTACGGTCATCCACTGATGACGAAGCACTAATCGGACCACCGGCTCGTACAGCTTCATCAAGAACCGGCTTATCGGGTGTTTACCTTCGGTGTAGATCTTTCCGACCAGGATCGAGTTTATAGGCTTTGCGAGCCATCGCGGGCGAAAGCCGAACGGCTTCGTCCGAATGAGCAACAGCAGGATGGCCGGGACCAGCGTCACCGACAGGATCGCGGCTGTGGCCATAGAGAAGTTCTTGGTGAATGCGAGGGGTTTGAAAAGGCGGCCTTCTTGAGCTTCGAGCGCGAAGATGGGGATGAAGGAGACCGCGATCACCAGGAGCGAATAGAAGCTCGGCCCGCCGACCTCTTTGGCCGCCTCGACGAGGACCTCTTTATAATCCCTCTTTCGCCCTTCCGCTTCCCAGTGCTCCAGCTTCTTGTGCGCCTGCTCGACCATGACTATCGCGGCGTCCACCATCGCCCCGATTGCTATGGCAATCCCGGCCAGCGACATGATGTTTGCCGTGACGTCCATCCCCTTCATCGGAATGAACGAGATTATGACCGACAGGGTAATGGTGATGATCGGGATGATCGCGCTGGGCATATGTAATAGGAAGATCACGATGATGAGGCTTACGACAATAAGCTCTTCGGTCAGCGCCTCTTTAAGGGTGTCGATGGACCGCAGTATCAACTCCGACCGGTCGTAAGTTGTCACCAGCTTCACGCCTTCAGGCAGGCTCGGCTCGACGTCGCTGATCTTGGCCTTCACGCGCTCGATGACTTTCAGCGCGTCCTCGCCGCTCCGCATTATGACGATTGCGCCCACGGCCTCGCCCTGCCCGTCGAGTTCCGCTATGCCGCGGCGGATGTCGGGCCCGAGGACGACCCTTCCGAGATGCTTCACCAGGATCGGCGTGCCGGTCTCCATATTCGTGCCGACGACGGTGTTTTCGACATCCGAGACCGAGCGCAGATAGCCGCGCCCGCGCACCATATACTCACGGCCTGTGAACTCGACCAGCCGCCCGCCCACGTCGTTGTTACCCCCGCGAATTGCCTCGATCACTTTATCGATTGGTGTCTTGTAAGCGAGCAGCGCGTTCGGATCGACGTTGACCTGATACTGGCGGACGAACCCTCCCACCGGAGCCACCTCTGCGACTCCGGGCACGGATTGCAGCGCGTACCTTAAATGCCAGTCCTGTAGCGACCGCAGCTCTGCCAGGTTGCGCTTGCCGGTCGTGTCGACGAGAGCGTACTGGTAGACCCACCCGACCGCCGTTTCGTCGCGCGCGAGTTCCACGTTCACTCCTTGTGGCAGCTTGGGCGCGATGTTGCTCAGGTACTCGAGCGTGCGGGAGCGCGCCCAGTAGAGGTCGGTCCCTTCTTCAAAGATGATGTAGACATACGAGTACCCGAAATCTGAGAACCCACGAATATCTTTCACCTTGGGGACGCCGAGCATCGCCGAGATGATCGGGTAGGTCACCTGGTCCTCGATGATGTCGGGGCTGCGGTCCCAGCGCGAGTATATGATCACCTGCGTATCCGACAGGTCAGGTATGGCATCGAGCGTGATGTTGCGCATGGACCAGAGGCCCATCATCGTCGCCATCGCGACAAAGAGCAGCACGATGAACTTGTTGTGCGCGCAGAATTCGATAAGCTTGTTAATCATCACCAGCCTCCTACTTTTCGTCCGCGTACTTCGGGACCATATCCATGCCGCACTCGGGGCACCTGGCGGGCTTATCCGACCTGTACTGGGGGTGCATCACGCTATACCAGTAGAGGATTTTGCGCTTGGCCTTGGGCCGGCGAGAGGAGCGATCCGGTCTTGCGTCCGGCGTCTGATGCTTGGGGTGATCCACGCTTCCCGGGTCGTTTCGCGAGTGGTCTTCATCCGAAGGCAGATTTGGCTTCTGCACTCCTTTATGCCTGGAACGGTCTTCCTGCGGTTGGGCCGTGTCAGGTTGAAGCTGCGAGGGGTCCGCCTGCGCCGGCCCGCCTGATGGCCGGGCACCGCCATGGCCGCTATGTCCCGGCGTTCCCATCGCGCCGGACGCGGCCTTGAGCTTGCTCTCTGAATCTATAAGGAAATTGCCCGACGTGACTATGCGCTCGCCCGCGTTGAGGCCGCCCAGGACGACATAGTTGTTATCAACCTTCTGCCCCAGTTGAACCCGACGCGGCTCGAAGTACCCGCCCTCAAGCGCGACAAAGACCACCTGTTCGGAGCCCGAATCCATCACCGCTTCCTGGGGAACGACGAGTTTCTTGCCGTGGCTAATGCTGAGTTCGACGTTTGCATACATATCGGGCTTTAGGGCGAGGTTGTGGTTCGCAACTTCCACGCGCACCTTCAAAGTTCGCGTCGTATTGTCCAACTGCGGGTAGACGTAAGTTACCCGTCCTTTGAATGTGCGGCCCGGCATGTATGGCAAAGTCACTGTGGCCGTCTGTCCCGGCGCGACATCGGGGACTTCGTACTCGTAAATGTCAGCGACGATCCATACGCTTGAAAGATCCACTATCGAGTAAAGCTCTGTGTCAGGCATCACCCGCTGCTTGGGGTACGCGTTTCGCGTGAGCACGATGCCGCTGGCGGGGGATGGAAGGGTGAGGGCTTTGATCGGCCTCCCGGTCCGCTCCACTTCTTTAATCTGATCCTCGCTGATGTCCCAGAGTTCTAGCCGCCTCCGGGCAGAGTCGTAGAGCGCCTCAGCGCCGGCGGCGGCCCCTTCGAACGGGCTTTCTGAGAGCTCCCTGCGCCCCTTAATTGCCAGTAGAAACTCCTGCTGCGTCTGGAGCAGGTCGGGGCTGTACAGGCTCACGAGCGGCTGGCCCTTCTTCACCTCCTTGCCTGTGAAGTCAACGAAGACATCTTCTATCCAGCCCTCTGTCCGCGAGTGTACGTGTGCCACCTTCGTCTCGTCGTAGGCGACGCGGCCCACGGCCCGCAGAGTCTTCGAAATCTGCCGGTGTGTGACGGTGCCGTATGTAACGCCGATCAGTTGTTGCTTTTCGGCACTGATCTTTACTACGCCGGGGGGAAGGCTCGCCGCCTCGCCGCCGTCTTCGTACACCGGCACAAGGTCCATCCCGCAGTCGGGTGCGGTGCCAGGCTTGTCAGACTTATACGCCGGGTGCATCGGGTCAACCCAGTAGAGTATCTTCCTCTCGCGGCCCGAGACGGCCTGTTCTGATCCCGATTTTAAGAATGCGTGCCGGTTTAAGAAGCCGATCACTGCGACCACGATCAGAATAAGGGAGAGGGTCCAGGCAAATATCTTCTTAGACTTTCGAGGCGCGGCTTTGCCGTCTACGATTTTGACTTCAGCCGCGTTCACTTCTGGGGCCTGCACCCGTGCGCCTTGCCCGAAGATCGCAGCCTTGTCCGCGGGGGCAGATTCACCACTGCGGTCATCTGCTGAAGCGCCGGTTTCTAGATTGTTTTTTACTTCATGAGTCATTTTCCGGTTCCTCCTGTAGAAGGCCTGCCGGCTCTCAAACTGACTCCGACCAGCGGCTCCAACTGCGCCACGGCTCTCTCGACATAACTCACCTGCTCGTAGTAGCTGAGCTGGTAGTTGCGCAGTGTGATCAGGTTGTCCATCAAAGTCAGAAAGTCGACTGACCCGACTTCGTAACCGGCGATGGCGGACTCGAGCGACAGCGTAGACTGCGGGATGATCGTCGTGCCGTAGAGTGAGACTAGCCGTCCGGCAGTCGTCGCGGCAACGTGTTTTTCTTTCACCCGGTACAGTAGCAAGGTAATGCCGGACTGTAGCCGCTTTTCTTCGGTCGCTCTGCTCGCCGCCGCTTCCGCTATAGCCGGGCGCTGTTTTTGGCCCGCGAAAATCGGGATGTTTACGCCCACGCTTACTCCGTACATGTCGGGCATGCCGGGCCGGTTCTGGTAGTTGAGCCTGACGGTGAAGTCAGGGTATAGCTCCTTTTCTGCGAGCTCGACCGCATACTGCTCGCGGTCTATGCGGCGCTTCTGCGCTTTAAGCATCGGGTAATTGGCCAGCGCGAGCTCGTTTAATTCCCCGATCACGTGCTTGAAGGGCTGAGGCTTTATCTCTTCCGGCTTCCCGACCGGGTAATCGGGATTGCGATAAAGCAGGCTGTTGATACGTGCCTCTGCCGTCTGCTTCCTCTGGTCAAGAACTAACAACTGATCTGTGATCTTTGAAATCTCGACCTGCGACTTCAGCACATCTTGCTGTAGACCTTTGCCTACGGAGTAACGGGCCTCGGCGATCTTTGAGAATTTCTCCAGCAGGTATTTATTCTGTGTCAGTGTCTCTATCGCTTTGCTGATGTAATAAAGTTCAAAATAGGCGTCCTTAACCTCGGCTACTACGTTCAGCCGGGTCTGTTCATATCCCCACCATTCGGCCTGGGCTTCAGCTTCCGCCATCCTGCCTTTAAGCGACCGCTTTCCGGGGAAAGGGATTTCTTGGGACAGGCTGAGCATTCGCCCGCTCGACGGGTCGCCTTTTTGAACGTCGAAAGGTGGAAGAGGCAACACGTTGCCCATGTAGCCTGCTTCGAGCATCGGGTCGGGGAGAGCTTTCGATTGAGATATTCGCGCCCGCGCACGGTCGAAGCCATGCTGCATAATTTTGATCTCGGGGTTATGAGCAAGCGCCTGTTCGATTAACTCTCCCAGCAAAAGCGGGGGCGCTGAGGCAGGCTTTGGAGTCACCTCGATTGAATCACCGGCCTGCACTTTCGCGTGGGTCTGCGGATGGTAGTGTTGTGCCAACACTACCCAGTCGTTGAGCAGTATGAGAACAAGCGCGTAGGTAATCAGTTTTTGAGCGCCTATGAATTTCATTGTAAGAACTCCCACGACAGGGTTACGGTCGCTGTCACGGTACGGAGTTTCGCCTGCTTCGGAGCGCATTCGCGCAGACGATGGATTAATAAACGGAACGGGTATGAAGCGCGTGGAGGGACTTGTTAGATGCGCAGGCAAGAGTGTGTTACATAAAGCGTGCGCGAACGTGGAGGATCATGGGTTCGTGTCACATCAACTGTCCCTGACACAACCGGCACCACGACAGCCTGATGGCTCACGGCATCTACGGGTATTTGATTATTAAGAGTAATAAGCGGCCTTTCGCTGTGTTGTTGCGGCCGGCAGCAAGTCACGCTATTGGAGTAGGGCCATTCAATGCCTTTGACCGAAGACTCAGTATCAGAACCACCCGGGCTTAATTCAGTGCTGGTCTCACCGTGCATCCCGCTAGAGGGGTCGCAACCGTCCCCACACTCGCAGTCTTCGACTTGGCTCTGAGTCTCGCACATGCAAGCGGTTAAAGCATGGGCCGCTTGAGACGTAGAAAGGGAGAATAAAAGACCAGCCACCAGCAGCCAGCGGGCTGCTACGCGGGGACTGCTTCTTATTATTCTGGCCCTCTTCATCATTTTAAGCATTCTCGTTATCACTTTACCGAATCACAAAGCCAAAAGCTGTGACGCAAGTCACACCCTCAGATTCATTACTGACGCTTCAAGCGTACAAGGCAATAGACGTGCCGCGCCCTATCTTGTTGGAAAACAATGGGGCAGAGTTTTAGCTTGCAAAAGGGGCATGTAAAATCCCCCAACTCGCCAGGTGAATTTACCCAAAGCAACTTTGTTCACTTGAGAATAGGGTTTGGGGCAAGAGCAGTTCTATTAATGCTTTGGGAGGTGTAAAGGCTAAAACTCTCTCCATGATAAAGATAGCGCTCGTGTATAATACTCCTCCTAAAAGCCTGATTGTAGGGAAGGGTAGATAAGCCATGTTCAATCTCAATCAAGCAAGTTGTGTCTTTCTAATTATCTTTATGGCTACCGCCGTTAGCGGTCAACGTACGGCCGGGCCGGCTATGACGGTTCAGCAGATTGATTCCCCGGCCCGGCCCGGGAGCGGCCAGCCGAACCTCTATGTCGCTGCCGACGGGCAGGTCTATATGAGTTGGATTGAAGCTGTGGAGGGGAAGGGGCACGCGGTCCGCTTTGCCTTCCGCAAAGGAGGCATGTGGTCTGAGCCTCGAACGATAATCGAAGGGGATGACCTGCTTGTTAATTCGGCGGATTTTCCTTCGCTAGTCGCGCTCCCCGGCGGAGCACTCGTCGCCCACTGGCCGGTGAAAGGCGACCCCGGCACCCATGCTTCGAGTATTCGCATCTCGCGCTCTACGGACGGCGGCAAGACCTGGGGCAAGCCCGTCATTCCCCATACAGATAAATCAATGGTTGAGCACGGCTTCGTTTCGATGGTCGCGTTGCCGGACGGCCGGGTGACCGCGCTGTGGCTGGACGGGCGTAATATGAAAGCAGATTCACACGGGGGGCACGGCTCTTCGGGCGACACGAACCTCCGCTACACCGTGATCGGCCCGAACGGTCAAGCCTCTGAAGACCTGTTAATCGACCCCCGGGTCTGTGACTGTTGCCCGACCTCCGCCGCCCTGACCTCGGAAGGGCCGGTGGCGGTCTATCGTGATCGCTCGGATAAGGAGCTTCGCGACATATCAATAGTGCGCTTCGTCAAAGGCAGGTGGACCGACCCGCGAACAGTGAGCGCGGATGGCTGGGAGATTCATGGCTGCCCCGTTAACGGCCCCTCTGTCGCCGCCGATGGGAAGAAGGTAGCCGTGGCGTGGTTCACCGCGCCGAAAGAGACATCGAGAGTTAAGGTCGTCTTCTCGGGTGATGCCGGCGCGACATTCGGCCAGCCTATCCAGGTGGATGACGCAACGCCCGCCGGGCGCGTTGATCTTTTGATGCTGCCGGACGGTTCGGTCCTGGTGAGCTGGGTAGAGCGCACGGCGAAAGGCGGGGAGGTTAAAGTGCGTCGAGTCAAGCCGGACGGGTCGCGTGACCAGGCTTTAACCATAGCAGAGTCGAATGCGTTGCGGGTAACAGGCGTCCCGCAAATCGTGCGTGCCGGGAATGAAATCCTCTTCGCGTGGACGCAGCCCGGAACCCCTTCCAAGGTGCAGATGGCGGTCGCAAAGATTGCTGGCCATAAATAAGTGCCTCTTGCAAGAAACTTTAAGCCCTATGATTGTCGCCCAGTGAGGCTGCAGAGGTACTGGCGCTCGGTATTAAGCAGAGGGATAAACTACCCGAGAAGCCTTTGAGGCGGCGGTCCACTAGCTGCCCGAATTTCCGGGGCAGAAAACAGCTCTTGACCCTTTAGCCAACTAAAGGGTTAATACTACTGGTGAAGATTTAGAATTACCTACAAGGAAAGGGTATTGAAATGTCGAGCAATAGAACCATTGAAATCTTCACCACCGGGTGCCCACTCTGCACTGAGACGGCGCAGGCGGTCAAGCGTGCGGTATCCACGTGCGGCTGCAACGTGATCGAACGTAGCGTGTCATCTGACGAGGCCAGGCAGTACGGGGTCCGGGCGGTGCCTACGGTTGTCGTTGATGGTAAGGTCGCATTCGAGCACAAACCGACCTCCGAGGAGATCGCAAGCCTTACGCTCAATCCGTAAGATGTGGCTTATTTTGCGAGGAAACGGGATGAAGAGATGCAGTGCTAAGACGCTATGCAGCTATCGGACTGGGCTCGAGGGAAACGTTAAGTCAGCCTTCACTCTTTGTAGGAGGGCAGGGTTTATTCACATTATGAAGCCTAGTGGTTCAGCGCACTCGCATGCTAACTTCATAGGCGTGGCGCTTATGTCTCGATTTCGACTCGGGCGGGTGAATGAAATAAATGGAGAGTAACGAGCGTGCGGTCAGGAAGTTATCCTCGCACTGGAAGAAATACGCTGCCTCACTGGATACGGCTATAGAACAGCTAGAAGCACAACGGGAGCTAGTCCGTAGTCTAGAAAAGATGAATCTTACAAAAGCTATGCGAGTTGATCTGAAGGCGGCGGCGAAAAGACTCAATAAAACAAGAGAAGAGGCCGAGGCCATCAAGAAAGGGATCGAACTGTTATCGAGTACGTATGTCAAACGCTGACCGTGCCATCAAGAGGCGCGTAGCTATTGATGTCGATCCCAGTCTCCTCCTGTTGATAGATTGGTTACTCTTCAGTTCCAATCTATCACAGGCGGGCGCCTTTCTTATTCCGTTAGGCGCGTTTCTGGAAGCGTAACCTCAATATTCGAGTCGAGCCGGCAAGTAGACGTGTCATTGAGATATGCAAATTTCTTGTCCTACAAGCTGTTTCACAAACTCTATAAAATTATCATCAAAGGTATCGCAATTCAGGCGCTGATTTTTAATAAAGTCGGTATGATGAAGGAGCATCCACTTGACCGTCTTTTCCCAGCCTTTCTCGTCACGCCTGAGTTTGTATATTGATTCTGCGATACTTAACGCTAGATTATCTCGCCAGAATTCAGCCGCCCCTACGCCTGATTCCAGATTCGAGGGAGGCTCTTTCATTAACTCATTATATTTGACAAGAAGTTCGACGGCTTGCGAGTCACGCTCTTGCTCAAGTGTCTCTCGCTGTAGCCTCAGAGTTTCACGGCTGGCTTGTTGGGTCTCTAGAAACTGTTGGTAGCCATAATAAAAAGTAAGGACTGCCGCGCCTGACGCAATGACTGTTGCCGCAGCGGAGATTACGGTTGCCAGATACGATGCGCTCTCAAGTCTTGTAGAAGCCATGGCTTTCTCCTTCAGTTCAGTTAGCGCCTAACTGTATGTTGACCTGCGAGCTGACGTATGACTCGGCTCCCCGGCTGTTACGCGCCGCGCCGCAGTATACTCTCCTGCCGGGGCTCGCCGCTCAAGCGATGTACGTCTGCCAGTTGCCGTAACGCCCGCGGATGGGCCCGCGCGGCAGGCTCAACAGGATCAGCGCAATGCCGGCCACGACATCATTCCATCGCGCGCCCGTCACGAATCCGTCGAGCACCCACGGCGCAATGAGCAGCCATGCGGCAAAGATGATGTTGATCAACCGCATGGCGCGACCCACTTCCGCGGTGGCGACGAGCGAGAACGTCAGAACGAGAGCGCCGACCAGGCGATCGCTGTCCGACGCCTTCCCCGCCGTCCCGAAGAAGTCGGGCGCGAACATCAGCCAGCCCCCCATTCCCGCTGCTACCAGCAGGTGCCAGTTGCTCCTGAGCCACCCGCCCAGCATCACTTCCGGTCGTGACCAGTCGAAAGGCGTCATTCGCTCGTCGCGCTGCCCGCCTTCAATTACGCCTCCGAGCCAGAACGTGCGCCAGAGCGGTTTGCCTTCGCGCCGCGCCTGAATTAGAAACTGAACCATCGCCACCACTTCGTCGAGCGTCGCCGGGACCATCGCCAGCATCGCGAGCGCGGCGAGCAAGCACAAAAAACACCACGCGCCGACCGCGAGCGGTTGCAGGATGACCAGCACGATAGAGGTGACGCCTAACGGTACGACGAGAATTCCGAAGAACGTGACCATCCAGGGCATCGTGCGCCAACGCGCGCGGTCGCCCATAAATCCCATCAGGATTTCAAGCAGGTAAGACGCAGCGCCGAGCCCGGCGTCTGAAACAGGAAACATCTTGGACACGTCGGATTGGAGCACGCGGCGCGTACCGTCTCCGAAGACCGGATCCCAGACATCGCCGATGTGTCCGAGTTGAAACGCAGCCATATAGCGCGAGGCGAAAAAGCCGACCGCCGCGAGCAGGATGATCGGCGCGCGTTGCGGCCACGTCGAGGGGTTGTAAGACCAGCCGGGCGGGATGTCAGGTCCCGTCATCATTACTGACATATCCATCCCCGGCATCATCGTCACGAGAACGGCGAAAGCAACCACCAGCGCGCCGACGAGAGTGTCGTTCAAATAAGCGGCGGGGGAAGGTGTCCAAAAAACGAGCGGCGCGAACATCAGCCAGATGCCGACGAAACAGACAGCCCATCGCGCATAAGTGTTCAAGCGCGGAAGGAAGGCAAGCACGGAAAAAACGATTATCAACGCGCCGCTCGCGTAATCGCTTAAGGCAAGGTTGCCGCCGTAGCCGAGCGTCGGCGGGCTCGTCATCAACCAGACGCCTAAAATCAAGTTGACGAACGAAGCCCATAGCGATTCTCGATACATCGCCTGCCCGTGGTTGCCGCCCGCCATTCCGGCCATCGAGCCGTGCCGCATCGCCGATGCAGGGTCGCTGCCCGCCATCGCGTCGCCAGTCGTCGAACCGTGCCTCATTCGGGCGTGGTCCTCGCCCGGCATGATGCGTCCCGACATGTCGTGGACGTCGGCCATTTCGGCCCCCTGCTTCTGCGTCGCGCGCGAGTGGAGGTCGTGCCCTGTTTTCATGGCTGTCCCTCACGTCCGGGCGTTCGATTCTGATGATGAAAATGACCCTGGACGAGTACGCAGGCCAGCTCGGTATCGCTTCATTCGCTCTGAGCGACCCCTCTGGCGTCTACAATAATTCGGTGGCCGCAGCAGGTTACGTTAACGGCGCGGGAGAAAACTTTTATCTAAGCTCGAAAGTAAGAGTTGCCCATTTGGATTCGTAGTTCAGACCCGGATCTTCGAGCGGTTCCATATGGATCAGCTTGACGTACCATTTGCCGGATGATTTCAGTTTAAATCGCGCTTTGCCGTGTCTGTCCGTCCGCATGTGAACCTCAGGTGACATTCGACTGCTTGATTCAAATCCTGCGACGACGAACTGGTTCTCGATGGGCTTCCCGTCCTTCAGGCACTGAATCTCAAGGGTCTGGCCTACTTTAAGTGAGTAAGGATTTTGCCGGGGTATTATCTCCACCGGATAATTAAGAGAGGTTTTATAGCTGTCAGTGAGCGCGCCACCTGCTTGGAAGAGAGCCTTAACATGCTTCGAATACCGCTCGCGGACGTCTTTTGCCATCTCTCCGCGTTTCCTGCGCCGGTCGAGCATGTCGGGGATGCCGTCGTGCTTGAGGTAGTCGTTGAAGTCAGCGGCCTTCAGGTCTATCTCCCTAGGCTTCGTCGAAACGCCGACCAGGTAAGTCCCCGGTCCGGCGGTCTGCAGGTCGAGAAGCGTTTCCTCCCCCTCGTCGCGGAAGGCCGATGATTCGGGATGTAAGACTTTTCCATCTGGGGTCACCAGGGTGACGTTTTGCATCCGGTCGCGCGCCACCCTGCCTTCGCTTTTCTGAAAGGTGCCGTTCAACAGGCGGACCGTAGCCTTTGAATTCGGCTGAAGAAAATAGCCATCGAGTCGCAAAAAAAGGTCGTGGGCGCTGGCAGAGACGGCCAGCGCGGCAAAAATGGCACAGGCGGCTAGCGTCGGTTTCCTCATAAAAAGGCTCCCTTGGGCGCGAGTTCGACTTGGAAGTGCAGACTACATTTTATGCCCGCCGGCAGGGAGCATCATCTCTACATGCTTGACGATGGCAGCGGCGCGTTCAGATACCTTGCTCGCCCTCGGCGCGTCGGAGTACGCCTCCCGCTCCAAAAGCTCAAGCGCCTGTTTGATCTCCGTGATGTGCGCGATTGAACCCTGCGCATCCGCCATGCCGGCATGCGTGTTTGTGCTAGACTGCATGCCGGCATGTGACTCCATCCCCGCGTGCGACTGCGAATCGGTAGGCAAGCTCCTCTGGTAGAAGGCCAAGTGTTGCTGCATGGCGTTGAAGTTCCGCCGAATCTCGGCCACCGCAGCCTGCGCGAACGCGGCGTCTACCGATTTTCTGGCTTCGACCTGAGCCCCCAACGTCCTGGCAAAAGTGACCACGTTTTGCAGGTGTGCCTTTGCCAGTACATCGTGCGGCTCGTCCATCAATGAGGTCATACCCATTGAGCCATGCTGCATACTCATTTGCCTGTCGGCCTGGGCGGGTTGTTTCTGTTGACCGTGATGTTCGTGCTGTGCGCGGATTTCGGCCGCGCTCGCAAGAACGAGTGCAATGCACGGTATTATAAGCAGGTAAATCTTCCTCTTCATCAAACGTTTCTCCTCACCTGGACTTTAACAAAGGCTAACTCGGGCAACTTTCTACGCGGCTTAGCCTCTATGATAATTCTGCCCTAACAACAGCCATGCAGAAAGGGCTGTGGGCATGACTAACTTCGCAGCCTTATCAAACCCCGCTCCGTCTTCGCCTGCAGGAGCGCAGGCGCGGTGTGCGCGCCTTAGCGTTTATCGCTCCAGGCTGATTTCCACCGGCTCATCTGATCGCGTTCTTTCTTCTGCATGTCGATGTCTTTCGACATTTCAATGCCGCCCTGGTGGTGGGCGGTCATCATATCTACGAACACAATGTCTCAGGGCTTACCCGTGTACTGATCCGGGTTTTGATCGAACTTCGACTTGCACCCCTGGCTGCAGAAATAATAGGTTTGTCCCTGATGGTCAGACTGGCCCGCGGCATTCTGTTCGTCGACTTGCATACCGCAGACCGGATCAGTTTGATTTGCCATTGAACTACTCCCCCTGTATAAACTTCCGCCATGTTACGGAAGCGGATTTGGAGTACGGCACATTGCTCTCGATCTAATAAAGCGTCCGGGAAGGATAATCAACGCGGGCCGAGGCTGCTGAGCGTCTATGTAGTAATCATACTTTCCGCCAAGGGCGCCCGCAACCTCAAAGCGGTTTCGCGCCTTCCAAAACTGAAGGAAGCCCCTTCCGGTGATTAGTCGGGCGGCAGCGTTCTTTAACCACGCTGCCGCCTGTTCTGGCGGCCTTCCCTGATCTGGACTAAGAGAATGCCGCCATTGCTCACCCCCATTGCGGAAGGAGGCAGCAACTTCGATGGCACGTTTAAAAAAAGCTCCTGGTAGCAAAAAAAGCTCCTGGTAGCAAAAAGCTCCTGGTGGCAAAAAGGCCCACGGCGGTCTTACGGTTGACCATAAAAAGCAGCTACCGCGCTTGCGACGCGTAGAAGGGCAGGTGCGCGGCTTGCAACGAATGATTGAAAACGAGCGCGACTGCCTCGACATCGCACACCAGATCACCGCAGTCATCGCGCCGCGGAAGCGCGTCCATGGTGAAATGTTGGGCGACCACGTTCTTGCTACCTTCATCTCCGAAGCCCCGAGCCATCAAGGCTTCTTATCCGGGCTGGTGTTCTTATCCGGGCTTGTGTTCTTATCCGGGCTTGCAGCGGCAGGCGCCCGGCGCGGGCTGCTGGTGTGCCAGTGGACGATTTGCCAGCGCCCATCGCGCTTTTCGAGTACGGCCGTGCCGAGCCCGCTCGCTTCTACGTGACGCTCCCTGAGGTTGGCTGAGATCGTGTACTTAAACGTCGCCCAGGCGGTCTTGCCTGCTACTCGCGGCTTGATGTCGCCGAGCGTGTACTTCGTGTTCTTCATCTCAGCCATTTCGGGCTTTAGATGGTGGTCGCGGTAATCGGCCCAGCCGAAGTTCGCGTGCCCGCTTTCAAAGACCGTCACCGATTCGTCATTCGCCCAGAGCTTGTTGAGCGTAGCCATATCGCCCCGCTCGAAAGCCGCCGCATTCTGCACAAGTACATCACACACTGCGGCCCGGTCATCGCCTTGTGCGCTTGCGTGCAAGCCAGAACTGTTAACGCCGATGAGAACCAGCGCCAGCGCCAGCAACTTCGCGCCTGATCGAAGACGGGCGTGTCTTGCGAGACTATTCTTCATATCGTCCCCCTCGAATTGGGCTGTTACGAACAGGCCGGCAGTTCGACCTCTCACCCTCGTCTTTAACTCGGGAAACCGGTTCCTCGCCGCCTGCCCACTCCTATGACAAAATCGCCGAAGAACCGTTCGACACGATTCCCGTTTACTTCTATCCCCTGGCGTTCAAGCTCGGCGACGAATTCGTCCCCGCTGAACCGGTTTTGGGTCGGGTGTTCGAGAAATGTACGGTAAAACCAGCGGCTCAGGGCAAGGCTCGTCACTTCTTCGAAGAAGAAGAGCCCTCCGGGTTTTAGCACGCGGCGGACCTCGGACAGGGCGCGCTGCCAGTCGGGGACATGGTGAATGATTCCGAAGTCGAACACCGCGTCGAAGGAGCTGTCCTCAGCCATAATCGAAGTGACGTCGCCGTCCGCCAGTTTTAAGCGGTCTGAGGAGTACCGCGAAAGCCGCCGTCGCGCCCGTTCCACCATGTCCGGGTCGAGGTCGAATGCGCTAACCTCTCCGGCCCCGAACCTTTCGAATATGATCTCTGTCCCGACGCCCCGCCCGCAACCGACTTCCAGAACCCGCATGCCCTCAACCCGCCCGCCGAGCCGCTCGAGCAGCGGGGCCTCGTATAAGCGTTGAAGCGACGCCCGCAGCGGGTTGTTCATCAACGCTTTCTCAACACGGTTCAGCTTCACATACCCTCCGTTTTCGATGCGGCTCTCTCGCGAAAGCCGGCCGGGGTGTCAGAAAACTCTATTCCCGTCTTTCTCCAAACAGCAGCCCTGCGCCCAACACCCCTGAGGCCAGGACCATCGCCCAGGCTACGACCTTCTCTGCGGTCGTTACTGACCTCTCTATCTCCATAGGCTCAGGGTTGGCTTCGGACATGCCAGCCTCCCCGTGCTCTGCCTTATCCATGTTCGGTGTCCCGGCGTCGCCGTGGCCTGCCTGTCCTGCCTGATGTTGCTGACCCTCGCTCGCCGCGCCCGCTTGCGGGCCGGGTCCCTCTCCCGTCGCCTCGCTTACTACCAGCCTGGTGGTGGCTTTACTGCTTCCTGCCGAGGCGACCAGCGTGTAATTGCCGGGTAGGACATCGCCGGGCAGCACAATCTGTTTTTCAAATACTCCGTGCTCGTTCCCTTGCGCCTCACCAAGTGAATAATCCCGGATCACGCCCTGTAGGGTGAGCGTGATAGCGACGTTGCTTCCGACGCCTTCGCCCTTGACCGTAACCGTTTCGCCGCCCGCCACTGCTCTTTTGTCTACCTTCAGAGAAGTGCCATGAGCGAAAGCCGGGACGTAGGCCAGCAGTATGACGCCCAAGCCGAGCAGCCGAATTAAGTACTTCATCATTTCACCTTTTATAGCCCACCTAAACCTACATCCGAATCAGGTCTATATCCGACCTGGATCAAGGCCAGGCCTACCTCAACGGCAGACCTACATCAGGTGCTCTTGCCTGGGCGCAAACCAGGCGTATGTAGCCATCGCCACGAGCAGTAAAACAACCGCGAATCCGACGAACAATACGGCCTTCCGGTCACGCGGCAGAGTGGACTTCTTCCGGTCCAGCAGCGGGGGAAGAAACAGGAGCAGGTAAATAAGCGGAGGACCGAACACCAGCGCTTTGATGCCGAACCAATTTTCCAGCGCGTAAATCCAGAGGAAGAAGAAAGGCGGCTTGGTGACTTCCGCTCCCTCGACCGCCGGATAGCCCAACTCCGCCGGCCACACGAGGGAAAGCAGCCCGGCTACTGCGAGAAAGATGAACCCGTGGGCGAACATCCTGCGGGAGTGCCTCTTGAATGTGCCGCCGCCTTTCTCCTCACCGGGATGAGTGTGAATCTTCAAAAAGCGGATCAGGTACAGGTGCAAGCCCAGGAACGCGAACAGGAGTATCGGGAGAATGCCGATATGAAACGCGTAGAGTCGCGGTACTATGTCCACGCTCGCCGTGAACTCAGGGGTGAATACCGAGCCCAGGGCTCCCGTGTTGCGCGCGGCGGTGACGTAATGCGCCATCGCTTCATACCCCGCCTGGTCATGGGGGAGCACGGTACCCGTGAAATAAAGCAGAAAGATCGCGCCAAGCATGAGGACCCCGGCCCACCAGGTGAATTCCCGCGGCCTTCGGTAGCTCCCCCTCCAAAACACCCAAAGCAGGTGTAGAGTGACCGTGAGGAGGATCAGGTTTGCGCTCCACCGGTGCAGGCTGCGCGTGAAGTCACCCAGCCAGGCGCGGTTGATGATGTAGAAGACGCTCTGGTGAGCGCTCGCCGTGTCCGGGTTGTAAAACTGGCTCAGATATATCCCGGTCAGTACCTGCGCGACGATACCGAAAAGCGTGATCGAGCCGAAAAAGTAAGGCAGGCGGTCTGCGACCCTGGGGATTTCATACTCCATACCTTCGCGCACGGCAAAGCGTTCGCGCAGAAAAGAGTCTCGCCCGTTAAGGGCAGTGTCTTTCCGGCCACTTGCGCTACCGTGGAGACTTTCGGTGACAGACCCGACGTCAGACATTGACTGCTCCTGTGCTTTACTTCCGGCTGCCTGTTCGGATCACATTTTATGTGATCACATTTTGTGGTCTTCGTGGCCGCTGTGATTCATCGACATCTCGCCGGTAAGCCTGATCAACTCGCCGGCGCGCTCGAAGACCGTGCTGGCAGCGGGCGCTTCGCTCCGAAGATGCTGCTCAAGGGCCGACAGGCTTTGCTTGATCGCGGCAATGCGCGTCTGCATCTGCCGCATCATCGCGCCCATTTCCGATTGCGAGCTGGCGGGCATGCTCGCCCCGTGCTCCCTATGATGCTGCTCGATTGCGTCAAGATTACGTCTCATCTCATCAACGATGGCGAGCGCGGAAACGGCGTTCACCGTCTGAGTCGACTGGACCTGATCTCGCAGTGTCTTTGCGAATGTGCCTATGCTCTGCGCGTGCGCCGTTGCCAGGGCATGGCGCGAGTCCGCGGTCATCTTGGTCATGCCCGTTGAGCCTTGCTTCTGTAAGCCCATCGAACTGTGCTCCTGCTGGCTCATCGAACCGTGTTGATGAGCGCCTTGTTGATGAGCGGCTTCGGCCCCGTCCGTTCGGGGGGCAGACTTGCTCGCCTGACTGCTCCTCGACGTCGTTCTTTTCCTCTGCGGCTTGCGTGAGGCTGTCGTCTTTTTTTTGCTCGCAGCCGCGTTCTTTGGGCTGTTCTTTGTAGGCGGTTTAGGTGTCCCGTGACCTTCGTGCTGCGCCAGCGCGCCCGTAGCGCCGCCGAAAACGAGCGCGACGGATATCAAAACAATCAAAAAGAATCTTGTCCTCATACCATTCCCCTTCTTGTTCTTCGAAGCTTCAATAGATTCACTATTTGTAAAGATGTTTCACGCGAAAACATCCTATGTCCCCGACCGTCCAAATTAATGGCCGTGCTCTTTACCGTACAGCGCATGCATCGCTAAAACATCACGCTTCACGGCGTGGGCGACTGCTTGTGCCGCGCCCTGGTTAGAACCGTCGTACTTGAGGTCGGTGCCGACGTGGAAAGCGTCGTCGTGATCCTTGCCTATGAACTGGTCAAGAAACGATGACGAGCCGACATCAATGCTGCCTTTGACAGGGGTTACCTTTTTGATTTTCCCGTCGTCTGTGTACACGACGAGCAGTTGGACAGGCTCGCCCGCCCCTTCGACATCGGTGAGAGTTGCTGTGCCAACCACTTTGTGCGAGCCGTCGTGCGCGACGTAACTGTGAAAGTCTTTATCGGAGAGCTTTGCCCCGGACTCTTTTTCTATAGACGCGATCTGCTTATCCGTGAGGTCCTTATGCTGCAAGGTGATGCTTGCGGCTTCCGGAAATGCCGCCTTCACCTCCGCCGGCACTTCGCCGTTGCCCGCTGCGGCGGCGGCATTAGTGTTGACGTTGCCCGCTGGCTGGCCGTTTTTATTGTCGGTTCTTGCCGACGTGTTGGAAGACTGTTCAGGGGCCGGCTTCGAGCAGCCAGTAGCCATTACCGCAAGCATTATCAACATCACTACGATCGATAGATTCAGTTTCACGTCAACACCCTCCTGCCTGATTGCCTTACAACATCAGGATGTTTGTAAAGACCAGAGAGAAACTCGAACGACATTAGAGAAACTCGAACTACACATGTTCACACTCTACGCGCGCTTATGTCATTCGACCGCGCATCGGGTCCGACAGAGCTCATCACGTAATGCTCAGGTATGATTTCCCGGGCGTGATACGCGAGGCGCGTATCAAAAATCGCCTCCTCTAAACCCGCGGCGGGGGGCGGGAGCCTCTTGATCACGTCGTCAATCTTTCGAGCGTTGATCTGTATTTCGTCCACGATCTCAACGGCTTCGCGGCTCACCGGCCACCCTTCCCTGAGCGTCAGCATCTGTGAATAGCCCACGATCAAAAGCAACGGGCTTGATATCTCGCGGTAGAGCGAGTCGACCGAGGCGCGTAGATTGTCCACTTGCGACTTGCGCCGGTTGCTCCGCCACAGGCTGATCCCGAGTGCTGTTGAAACGGTCACGAAAAGCCCTCGAAACAGAAGCTGTGAGCTGTCGGTCGCGATAAGCTCCTTCGCGAAACCGTTCCAAGTGAATTGCCGATGAACGCTCGTATGCATAGCGGCATCGATCATCCACATGCTCACGCCCATGACCAGGCCATACCAGATCTCTTTAAAGCGCTTATAGCCGTAAACTGCCGTGGCTACGAACACCGCTTTAAACCCAATGCCAGGCGACCACCGAACAACTCTGTTTAACATGACTTCTACAACTCTTCTCGGAGATCGACTCAAGGCTTCGCCGGATTGTTACGCTCTACTTTAGCGTCTCCGCTTACCGGGAAGCGCAAGCCAAAGGCCGAGGATAAAAAATACCCCGCCGACGAGAGCCCGGATTGGAAGCGGCTGGCTGCCCAACTTGGCGATATGCCATGCGTACACAGCAAGGCTGATCAAAGCTACAACTATACGGATAACTCTAGTCGCCACAATCCACTCACTGCTGGACCGCTAGTAGATTCCCTTACTCAGGGCAACTTACGTACCATCAAGCTCAACGGTAGCTACAGGACAGGTTCTGGTAAGTGTCTGAAAAAGCGGCCGCGTCGAGGTAGGTAATGAAGCAAGTCTGGCCGAGCCTGCTAAGGATTGTTGGAAATACAACAGTAGCTGTGTCATATGCCATAAAAGGGGATTGGCCGGGGAAAGAATCGCTCGAGCCGGGTGGCCGCACAATAAAAGGAGATTCAAAACAAAGGATGCTAGAAAAATAAAGGGAGATATTAAATAAAGAAGGGTAGTTGATTCTTGCGGAACCTCCATTCAACTACCCTTAGTCGATCTGCCACTGATAGGAGGAACCGCAGTATAGCATATGCTGCTCTCGCTTATAGAAAATATTCATAGACACGGCGGGGCCGCCTTGCAGTTGGAACGGGCAGCCATGGCCCCACTATCCCAGGTTGAACTTTTGCATGCGGTAGATCAGGGTATTGCGGGTTATGTTCAAGTACCTGGCGGCGTGGGTTTGATTCCCCCCGTGTTTTTCCAGCGCCTGCCGTATGATCTCTTTTTCCACCTCTTCTAAATCAATGCCGTCTTCGGGCAAGTTGAACGACAGACTCCCGGCGGCAGTATCAGTTCTCTTTACCTCGTCGGGAAGATCATCAGCCGGAACGTAGTCGTCTGTTGCTAGGACGACCAGCCGCTCGACAAGATTCTTCAATTCGCGAACGTTGCCCGGCCACGGGTATTGGTGAAAATAGCGGTAGACGTCTTTCGAGAGCCGCACAGGTGGCCGCCCGTACCGGTTCGTAGCGTCTTCGAGAAAGTTATTGACGAGCAGCGGAATGTCTTCGCGCCTCTCCCTGAGAGGCGGCAACTTTATTGGGATGATGTTAAGCCTAAAATAGAGGTCTTCTCTGAAGGAGCCGTCTTCGACCATCCTGGTCAAGTCGCGGTTGGTCGCGGCAATCACCCGCGCGTCAACTCTTCTGGGCGTATTCTCGCCGATCTTCTGGAACTGGCCGTCCTGCAAAACTCTAAGGAGCTTCACCTGAAGGTTCAACGGCAGGTCGCCTATCTCGTCCAGGAAAGCAGTCCCGTTGTGCGCCTCTTCAAAAAGCCCCCGCTTGTCGTAGATAGCCCCGGTAAATGCGCCCTTGCGATGGCCGAACAATTCCGACTCGAGCAGGTGCTCGGGTATCGCCCCGCAGTCAATGGTAACGAACGACCTGTCGCGGCGGGCGCCGTTTTGGTGGATGGCTTTCGCGAACACCTCCTTCCCGGTCCCGCTCTCCCCGAGCAGTAACACCGTGACGTCCGTGCGCGACACCCGCTCCACCGTGTCGTACAGCTCGCGCATCCGCTTCGAAGTCCCGATTATGTTTTCCAGACTGAACCGCGCGCCGATGAAGGCGCGCAGCGCGCGGTTCTCCCGCGCCAGATCTTTCATCTTGAGCGACCGCTCGATGATGATCCTTAGCTCGTCCCAATCCAGCGGCTTTGTCAGGTAGTCCTCGGCCCCGGATTTCATAGCCTCGACGGCCGTCTTTATCTCCCCGAACGCGGTGATCACGATGACGGGCGTGTCCGGCGACGCCGCTTTGATGCGCCGGGTAAGCTCGATCCCATTCATCTCAGGCATCGCCAGGTCAGTGATGACGAGGTCGGGTTGCGTCTCCGTGAACAGTTCATACCCGCCCACGCCGTTTTCGGCCAGCAGCGGCTCGTACCCCGCTTCGCGCAGTTGAAACTCGACTACGCGCCGGAGCGATTGCTCGTCTTCGACAAACAGTACTCTTTTAATCTCGCTCATACCCTGTTAAGACCCGCGCTAGCTTGCGCCGTCGCGCCCGCCGTAAGCGGCAGCCGCACGACCAGGAGGCTGCCCTCGCCGCCAGTGTCTGCGACCTCGATCTCTCCGCCGTGCTGCTTGATGAGTTGATAGGCCACCGATAGCCCCAGCCCCGAGCCTTCGGGTTTGGTAGTGAAGAAAGGATCGAATATGCGGTCTCGTATGCCCGGTTCGATCCCGACCCCGTGATCGCGGACGGCCAGTTCTGCAAACTCGCCGGCGCGACGGCTGGTTACTTCGACGACTGCTCCCCGAGGCGTAGCGTGTAAGGCATTTATGATCAGATTCAGAAGCACCTGCTTGATCTGCTCCGGGTCAACCAGGGCGTAGGGGAGTTGCCCGTCAAGCTTCGCCGAGAGCCTGATGCCGTTTTTTTCGGCCTCGTTGGAAGTAAAGGTGATGACTGACCGGATGAGCTGGTTCAGGTCAGACGGCGTTTTCACGGGCTGCCGGGGCTTGGCAAAGTTCAAGAACTCACCCACCAGCCTGTTCAGGCGATCCACCTCTTCTTCAATAATGGTTACGAACCCTCGCCTCGGGCTTTCGACCGGTATCTCTTTTTCGATGATTTGAGCCGCGCCTTTGATTGCCGACAGTGGATTTTTGATCTCGTGTACGATGGCCGCCGCGAGCTCGCCGACGGATCTGAGACGGTCGGCGTGGATCAGCAGGTCGACCGTATTTCTCAACTCCTGGTATGCCGCGGCCAGGTCCGCGGACGCCTTCTCAAACCGCTTGCGCTGTCTTCTTTCGGCCCGCGCGAGAAGGCCGGTGACCAGGCCGACCACTTGGAACATAAACACCTCGGCGTACTGGTTGAGTATGGCAGCCTCGCTGTCGCCTCCGTGTTCTGATATGTGCAGCATATAGACCGCGCCGCTCAGCAGCGAGATCGCCATGCTCCCCCGCACGCCCAGGTCGTAAGCCGCGTAAGCGATCGGGACGTAATAGAGCCGCTGCGATATTTCGTGGAGCAGAAAATGGCCCCCCGCCGTCGTGTAATAGTGGAGAAGCGTTATGACCGCGACGCTAAAGACCAGCGCGAGAGCCGTGATCAACCTATTCAGTTTTTCAGAGCGAACGCCCATAAGCTTTGACGCGGTAAGCTTTTGCGTGGTGGCTCTATCCACTCACCGCCACTCTGGCGGTCTCTGAGACCACCGAGCCATCTGTGATGTGAATTGTGCGGTGGGCAAGCCCGGCATTCTCAGGATTGTGCGTCACCATGAAGATGGCCTGGCCTTGCGCGTTGAGGTTCAAGAAGACGTCCATCACCTCGCGCCCGGTCTTCGTATCGAGCGCGCCGGTAGGCTCATCCGCGAGCACGAGCGGCGGCTCGTTGATAATTGCGCGCGCGATCGCCAGTCGCCCTTGCTCGCCCCCCGATAACTGGTTCGGGAGCCGCGAGGCTTTATCCTGGAGGCCGACCTTCTCAAGCGCCGCCAAGGCGCGCTCGCGCTTCTCGGTCGCGCCGAGACCCAGGATGGCGAGCGGCAGCATCGCGTTTTCGACCGCGTTTAAATACGGCATCAGGTGGTGCTGCTGAAAGACGAAGCCGAGGTACTCGCGGCGAAAGTCCGCGCGCCGCTCGTCCGACAGGTCGTAAACGTCGATCCCGTCGACGATCACTTTCCCTTCGGTCGGACGATTCATTGCAGCCACAATCGTCAGCAGCGTGCTTTTGCCGGAACCCGAGGGCCCCATCAAGGATACGAATTCGCCTTCTTTTATCTGCACATCAACACGGGTAAGTACCTTTACTGCGGCGGAGTCGCCGTCGGATTGATAAACCTTGCTCACTTTTTCGACCATCACGAAAGTCATTAGAACACTCCCCACTTCGAGCGCCCCACACTTAGACGTATCGAACCGCTTCGGACGGATCAAGCCGTGACGCCCGAAGGATCGGATAGAAACTGCTCAATATCCCCACCAGCAACGCAGCCGCGACCGCGATCAGAGCCAAGGCAGGCTCAATTTCGAGGCCTATCTCCGTCTCCGCAAAATATGGGAGTGCCGCCCAGGTTGCAAGCAGCCCGGTAGCCCATCCTACAAGGCCGCCTATCGCGCTTATCACAGCTACTTCTATCACAAGTCCTTTAATGATATGCGTGCGACGAAAGCCTATCGCCCTCAGCACGCCTATCTCTTTCGTGCGCTCCATGACCGACCCCATCATAGTCGTAAAGATCATAAGCGCGCCGATGGCGAGGACGACCGCCGCCACAACGGCTGAGAAGCGGGTCAGCCGCTCGACCGTCTCGGTGCGAGCCTTTACGGACTGTTGGATGGCGGACACTTTGGCGTGCGGCAACCGCTCGCTTATCTGCGCGACGATGTCTTCTACGGGGCAGTCCTTGCAAAGCGCGCTCACTTCTACCAGGCTCAACTGCCCGGGCTTGGCGAGCAGCGACTGAACCTGGGCGAGCCCTCCGAATATCATCCTATCTTCCGGGCCTGCCGTCTGAGCTATCACGCCCGCTACGCGATGTTCACGCCCGCCGATTTCGAGCCGTTCTCGCACGATCTTAAACCCGCCTTGATCCCCGGCGGCGCGGTGAGGACTCATCCCAGGCATATCCGGCATGTCGGACATAGATGAAACGGGCTGAGAGTCGGGGGCTTCGGTCGGCTCGATTACTGAAAGCGCCCGCGCGACCTCGTACCCGACGAGCACGTCCTGCTCCCTGGTCGGCTCCTGGCCGACGATTTTCCACCACCGTTTGAGCCTAAGCTCGCTCTCGAAATCCACGCCCGCGAGCAACGCCTGCCGACCCTCGACTTCGACCGCGCCCAGCAGTTTCGGCGCGACGATGCTCAGGCGGTTACCGTATGGTATCTCTAAAATGTTTCTGGCGTCTTCGTCGTGCAACTGATGGGTGTCGAAGGAGGCCCCGGAAACAGATATGCCGCCGTAATCGAGCGCGAGGCTGTTCGACTGCGGCACGACGACGATGTTTGCGCCGTACTGGTCGAGCTGCGAGCCGATCTCCTCCTTGATGGAGCCGCTCAAAGACAGGAGCGCGACGGCCGTGCCTATACCTATGGCCATCCCGATGATTAAGAAAAGGGCCTTGCCCTTACGCCGCTTGAGGTTCGCGAAGGCTATTGTGCTGATCCGCATGACTCCTCCGATCAAAAATAAGACTTTGACTTTTCAAGCTCGCTCGCCTTTATCACCAGGCTGTCGCCTTCAAGCGTGCGGGCAAGCCCCACAGGATTGCAGCCCCCGGCCACTTCGTTGATCTTGGCGGAAGGGAAGCGCAGGCCACAGTTGTTGCAGACCATGTCGTCCCCCTCCTGGTGATACCCCTTCTTCGCGTGGAAGCAGGTGTCGCAGGCGTCGAGGGCCGCGCGGTAGACGCCGTCAGAACTCTTAACCGCGAAGAACCGGACGGGCCTTTTGTCCGATGTCGTGTAGTCGAAGAATTTGGCCTTTCCGCTCCCGATGTCGGCGACAGGTATTCTTATATCGGCGGCGGCTGGCGCGGCTGAGTTCGGGGCGGTGCTCGTCACGGTGGTCGATGTAGGCTTATCGCCTGAACCGCTTATGGCGATATAACCCGCGAGAGCCACGACCGCTACCAATACTATTATGAAGATTGACTTGTAGCCGACCTTTTTCGAAGCCGGTTGTGAGAACTCTGCTCTTTTCTTTTCGCGATTCTGATTCGACCTTGATTGATTTTCCTTGCTCATACCATTACCTCACTTCTGGTTTAATGCCGCCCTTTCCAGCGGCAGTCTTAAGCCGGGTATCGACTGGCGCGAGACTTAACTACGCCCGGCAATCCCTCGGTCAGAGCCCCGCGCGCTCTGCGGCTTCAATCGGAGAGGGAATTCGTGACCCCGAAGCCGCAGGGCAGCGGAGCTAACGGCCAGGTCGGCCTGGCCGGAACTAAAGAGCCGAAAAACAGCCTTCAGGGCGACCCTACTCGTCGCCATGCTTATGTTGTTCCTCTGGCCCGGCCTTTTCGATGCGGCCTTCCCTTATGTCCGCCATCAACTTTTCGTACTGTTCGGGCGGGAGTACCCGAACCATCGACATCATCCCTTGAAAGGCGGATGACCAGCCCGGGGCCAGGCCGTTTGTCTCCGGCTTGGCTACCGAATCGTCCATCACCATCATCATCATCATTTCATCCTGGGGGTACCCGGGAACCCTCTTCTTGGCCTCCGCCTGCGGGTCGGCGGCCATCTGGTGCTGCCCGGCCATCTGCTGACCGACGGAGTTCGAAGTCGCCTTCTCGCGCTCGGCCATGCCCATGCCGCGCCCGAACGCCGGCCCCAGCTCCTTCGACAGGGCGTGCTCGCCCTCGACTATGCCCATGCCTGCTTCCATGCTTGCGCCTGTCTGCATGCCATGACCTGCGTGGGCCATCGGGCCGACCATAGAAACCATGTTGTTCATCATGTGGTGCGGCAGGTGGCAATGGATCATCCAGTCGCCCGGGAAGACGGCGTCGAACTCGATGTCGCGCGACTGCGCCACGCCGACCAACACGGTGTTGCCCGGGAACCAGGCCGACTCGGGGATGCGACCGCCTTCCGTGCCCGTTACGTAAAACTGCTGGCCGTGGATGTGGATCGGGTGATGGTCCATCCCGATGTTTATCAACCTGATGCGCACCCGCTCACCGAGCTTGACGATCATCGGCGTGGTGGCGGGGCCGGCCTTCCCGTTCATCGTCAGCCAGTTGAACTCCATAGCCATCGAGTTCGGGATGTTGTTGTTCGGGAGCGCGGCGAACTCCTGTAACGCGATGCAGAAATCCTTGTGCACCGGCGGGTTGTAGGGCTTCTTGGGGTGGATGATGAAAAAACCTACCATCCCCATCATCTCCTGCATCGCCCCGTGCGAGTGGTAGAAGAAGGTCCCGTTCTGGTGGAGCGTGAACTCGTATATGAACGTCCCACCGGGCTTCACGGGCGGCTGGCTTACGAACGGAATGCCGTCCATTTCGATGGGCACTTCAAGGCCGTGCCAGTGAATCGTTGTGTCTTCGGGTAGCCTGTTTTCGAAGATGAATCTGACCCGGTCGCCCTCGTTCACTTCGATGGTCGGCCCGGGCACGCTGCCATTAAAGCCCCAGAGGTCGAGGACCTTGGCGCCAATCATCGGGTTGGCGGGCAGAATCTCGCGCTTGATCACCTCCGCCGTCAACCGAAAGACCTTAACGCCGTTCTCCATCGTCCACGGGAGCTTCGGCGCGTCGGGCGTCACGACGGGCACGTTCCCGACCGGAGCGGGCGGCCTGTCAACTTTAGGCGGAGCCTGTTTATGCGGGGCCTGCGGTTGCGCGGGGGCCGCCTTTTTTGGGACTTGAGGTTGAGGCATGTTGTGGCCCTCGTGCTGGGCCGACACTGTTTTAGCGGCCACGAGGCCCGTCCCGACAAATAACGAGCTTCTCAAGAAACTTCGTCTGTTCTTATTCATGTTCTTGCTCCTGTAAGTTCTCCCTTATAAACTTCGCTTAATCATGGTCTTTCGCTTAGCCATGACCTGTCCGGCCGCGCCGGTGAGGCCGTCGCATAAACTCTACCGGTCCCGGTCCTGGCCACCGCCTGCGCCCTGCCTGCCGTGCATAAACCCGGGGGTCGCGTTTTCGCCGCCCTCCTCGGCCTCAAAAGGCTGCAAGCGGGGGGCGTTTAGGCCGCCTGTCAACAGGAACCCTTCGATCTGGATCGCGTTCGCCCGCACGTCTACGAGCGCCCTCACGTAGTCCTCCCGCACCTGGAACATCGTACGTTGTGCGATAAGCACCTGCGGGTAAGACGCCGACATCTGCCTGAAGCTCGCCAGGTACAGATTGTAGGCCCTCTCGGCGCGCGGCAAGACGACCTGCTGGTAGCGCTGCACTTTCCTGAGCGAATTCCTGTATTGCGTGAAGGCCTGTGTGAATCGCGTGCGCAGGACCAGATCGACCCGTTGTGCGTCGCGCTCGGCAAAAGCCAGCTCGGCCTCGGCCGCTGCGATGCCGCCCTGGTTGCGGTTGAATATGGGAAGATTGATCCCCGCTTCGATAAATGCTTCTTTACCGACCGGCCTGTTGTCCACGTCGAGCAACTCGTTGTTGTACCCGATGCCCCCCCGCAAAAAGAGGTTCGGGATGCGCTCGGCCTTGGCGCGCGACACGACCGCGCGCGCCCGCTCGACCTCGGCCCTCGCCCGCCTGATCTCGGGGCTGTCCCTGAGGAGCGTGGCCATCAAGGCCTCCTGGTCCAGAGCGGGCAGCCCCTCTTCGAGGTTACCGGCCAGCCGCGCCGGTCGCATCGCCGGGTTCCCGGCCACTGCCGCGAGCAACTGCCATGACTGTTGCAAGCTGTTTTGAGCCTCCTCGAAATCGAGCATGATCTCCTGCGCCTCGATCTCGGCTTCGAAATAGTCCGGGCGGTCCGCCTGACCAACGTTGTAAAGCTCGGACGTAGTCTTTACAGCCTCCTGGGCGATCCGGACCAGCTCGGCGCGCAGGTCGATCATTCTCTGCGCGCCGAGCGCTTCGTAATAGAGGACGCGGACGGCGTTGAGCACGCGCTGTTTTTGGGCAAAAGCTTCGGTCTCGGCTTCGACCACTTCCTGCTCGAATACGCGCTTGCTTTTCCTGAGCTTGCCGCCCAAGGGTATGGTCTGCTCCACAAAGAACATGTGCTCGCTGGTCCTTCCAGGCGCGCGGAAGCTCAGCTCTTCACCCATATAGCCAACTATAGGGTTGGGCCAGAGCCCCGCCTGCCTCCTCCTGCCTTGCGCGGCGCGGATTGCCGCCTCGGCCTGGGCGAGCGTCGGGTTGTTCTGCGCGGCCATCCGCTCTACGTCCGCGAGAGTAATCACCGGCCCCGCCGGCGCGGTCTGTTGCGGCTGGCCGGCGGGCATCTGGTGCCCGGCGTGCGGGTCGGCAGCGGCGGGCTGAGCCTGACGCGATGGCGCAGCGCCGGTGGCCGGTTGCTGGGTTTTTTGTGGTTGACTTTGTTGTGGTTGATGTTGATGTCCGGCCACAGGCTCTTGCTTATCTGCCGGAGGTTTGACGGCATCCTGTTTTGCCGGTTCTGCATGGGAGTGCTGGCCTGCCTCTTCTTTGGCGCCGTGCCTGTGGTGCGCGCTTTCAGGCATGGCAGCTTCAAGCCTTTGTTTCTCGTCGGGCGTGAGCGTCGGCAGCTTTCTCAAAAACAGTATCGTCTGCCATATCTCATCGGGCTTATGCGTTTTGCCGAAAGCGGGCATGGCCGACCCCGGAACGCCGCCCGATATAATTTTGAAGAGCTCCGCGTCTGATTTAGACTGCGTCTTTTGTGAGGTGAGGTCTGCCGCGCGCACGGCTTTGGCGCGCGCGGTGTCGGCCTTGCCGGTTTCACTATGACAGCCCGCGCAATTGGCGGTGAAGTGATCCATCCCGAGCGCGATGTTCTGATCAGTGGCAGGCAACGGGTTCGTCGACTCGGAGGTTTGCGGGAGCGTCTCCGCACGGCTCCTTCCCTCAGGCATGAAACCCATGATCAGAAATGTAAGAAACAGAGTTGCGACCGCGACTTTTATGGAGGGGGTCGGCTTTCTTCTGAGCCGCTCCGCGCGCGGTTGTTCGTTCCGCATGTTCATTCTCCTTTACAAGAAGTCTGTAGAAAGCAGCACAAGCTACACACAAAACAAGCTACACATAAAAAAACAGGCTACACACAAAAACGAGCTACAAACGAAAAGGGATTATCGGCCTGGAAGCACACTTCGGCCTGTGACCCTCGACTAGGGTGGAAGGAGATTAGATTCTGAGCACCGAAACTGTGCGCCTGGGTGGTGACCTGTCAGGTCTGGCTATGGAAGACTGGCCCGCGAGCATTTTAGCCGGCGTGCTGTCCTCCACTAGAAATTCGCCGTCCACAACTTGCAAGTTTGAAAGCGTTGCCGCACAAGATGAGGCCGAGGCCGTTGAGATAACGACCGCATGATCGGCGTGTGAAGGGCAGCCCCCTGAACCGTGCGGATCACCCTGACGTTGAGGCGCAGAACGGGGTTCGGCCTGTGAGTCCCTGGCCTGGTCTTTGCCGCCCTGGTGCCCGGCCTGATTATGCTTGCTGCAGTCAGACCGGGTCTCCTCGCGCGAGGCGTCCATAAAGCCGCCGGTCGCCAGGTTCCTAGCCACCGCTGAGGGCGAACACCCGTAGAAAGCGCAGACGGTATTGCACAGCTGCGAGTACACCAGCCCTACGCTCAGAGCGGTTAATAAGACGACCGTTAGTGGGTACTTCACAACGCGCATTAATAAGAATCTAACAAATAAGCTAATGCTTCACAACCGGTAGCCGGGTTCATCGCGTCCGCTGAAAAAGCCAGGCGCATAAACAAAGCAAAAGGTTTGCCACGAACATGAAAAGAAAGCCTTTCAGCCTGTGTGGGTATGTATATCCATACCCGGGGTCGTTCCGACCACTACCAATCCCAGTTGCCAGTGCACAATCAAACAGGCTTCAAATCTTGCAAGTACCTTAATGCCTGAAATGACACACCGCTGTTTGAAATGCAACAACACATTCACTGTCAGGCGGTGCGCGTCCTGGTATTAAACCCATCAGATCCGGTCCGGCAGGACGCGGAAGATTGGTACTGCGATCTCAGGGTCTCATTATCGCTTATAGCTCCCAAATGAAGACCGCGCCGGCTTTCAAAAGCCGGCGCGGCCAACACGCTTAAGAAGTTGTTGTGTTTGATTCTACTCTGTTTCGGTGATGCTTTGTACCAGTAACTTGCCGTCGTGAGTCATCCCCTCGACCGTCACCTTGATGTGGTCTTTCCTGGCCGTCTTTTCGAAGATCGCCTTCGACAACTCATTACCCTTCTCGTCGAACGGGTACCACTTCCCGTCACTAAATATGCCGTACCCGCTCTTGATGCACTCCTGCATCAATCCGCACTCTTTGGTGTGCCCGGCGGCAAATTTCATCGCGTCATCCGGCGCGTCCTTTACGTGACTTGCGGCGCACATCACGTCTACAACATAGCCGGTGAGCTTCACTTTATCATGCGCCCCGGCCGCGGAAGCTACAGCTACAAGTAACCCCGCGACCAAGCTTGCTATAATGAACCTTCTTACCATCAAATGACTCCTTGAAATTATAATTTAGCCCGCAACGCGGCTAAGGCGGGAAGGTAGACCTTTCCTTCACGGTCACCCGCACCCCTGGCACGCTGTGGCGTTGATGAATTCCTTGCAATAATCGTACCGACTGTGAGAGCTATCAATCAACCCGCCGCTACGAGGCTTCAAGGGAGGAATCAATAGTTGCGGGGACATAACGGTTACAGAGGCGGTTATTAGGGTCACGCTCGCGCCTGGAGTTAGTTTGAGCATCAGCCCGGCGGGCTGAGAATAAAGAGCCCCGTACAGGATTATTGTTTTTTTCTTGACTCTATAGCCGACTACAGGGTCTATGCTATAAGTGAGAGGAGAAATGAGACGATGCGGAAGAGGGCCTTCAAGGATGAAGATGTAGCTGACGAGGCGCAAAACCGCTATGTGTTAAAGATTGGCGAGGTGGCTCGGCAGACAGGGATAGGCATAGAGACGCTGAGGTTTTATGAAAAGAGCGGGTTGCTTGACAGGCCCGCTCGCACCTACGGCGGTTACCGAATGTATTCGGGCGACGTGCTGGACCGCCTGAGTTTCATCAAGCGGGCGCAGGTCCTCGGCTTCTCGCTCGACGAAATCAAGAAAGTGATAGATGACGCGCGCAGCGGGCACAGCCCTTGCGAAGAGGTGAGAGAGATCGTGCGGAACCGGTTGGAAGAACTGGACCAGCGAATGCGGGAGATGGCCCGCTACCGAAAAGAGCTGGCCGCGACACTCGAAGAGTGGGACAGGGTAGGGCGCGCGCCCGGTCACATCTGCGGGCTGATCGAAACTGCCAAAGTCGAGCAGGGCGTGAGCGATTCTAGAAAGGTGCAAAGAAGGAAGCGATAAACGCCTTAAACGAGCGCCTCGCGAATGGCAAGGAAGCGCCAGGCGATACGGAGCTAGATATGAAAACGACATCAATCGAAGGGGTGGAAGTGACCGACCCGGTGTGCGGTATGAGCGTAGACCCCGAAGCCGCCGCCGGGTCTTTCGAGCACGATGGAAAGACATTCTACTTTTGCAGCAAATCATGTCTTGAGAAGTTTCGGGTCGAGCCCGCCAGATTTATTAAGCCTCTTGAGAGTGATGCCGTAACTTCAATTCGCTCTGCGCCGCAGAGAGTTACCGGTACTGGCGACGAGTACACCTGTCCAATGCACCCGGAGGTTCGGCAAGAAGGACCCGGCCCTTGCCCTAAGTGTGGGATGGCTTTGGAGCCAGTTGAGATTAAAGCGCCAGCTACAAAGACAGAATACACCTGCCCGATGCACCCTGAGATTATCCGAGATGAGCCGGGGTTCTGTCCGATATGTGGTATGGCCTTGGAGCCCAGAACTGTCACGGGCGACGAAGCGAACGAAGAACTGGTAGACATGACGCGCCGCTTTAAAGTCGGGTTCGTCCTCACGATACCGTTGTTCCTTATCGCCATGTCGGACCTGATCCCAGGCCAGCCCCTACAGCACGCCGTTTCAACCCGCCTTCTCCAATTCATTCAGTTGGCTTTTGCCACCCCGGTCGTGCTCTGGGCCGGGTGGCCGTTCTTTGTGCGAGGGTGGGCGTCCGTAGTTAATCGCAGCCTCAACATGTTCACCCTGATCGCGATTGGCACGGGCGTGGCCTACTTGTATAGCGTCGTCGCCACCTTCTTCCCGGACATCTTCCCTGCCTCGTTCCGAAGTCACGGCGATCAGGTGGGCGTCTACTTCGAGGTCTCTGCTGTAATCATAGTCCTGGTCCTGTTAGGGCAAGTCTTAGAGCTACGGGCGAGGAGCCAGACGAGCGGCGCTATCAAAGCCCTGCTCGGCCTCGCCCCGAAGAACGCGAGGCTAATAAAGGATGACGGCACGGAAGAGGAGATCCCCCTCGACCAGATCAAGGTGGGTGATAATCTGCGGGTCCGCCCAGGAGAGAAAGTGCCCGTGGACGGAACAGTCATCGAAGGCAGCAGCTTCATAGATGAAGCGATGGTCACGGGCGAGCCGCTGCCGGTCGAAAAGAAGAAGGGCGGCAAAGTGACCGGCGGCACGGTCAACACCACAGGCAGCTTTATCATGAAGGCAGAGCGAGTCGGCAGCGACACGCTTCTCGCTCAGATCGTGCGTATGGTTGCAGAGGCACAGCGCAGCCGCGCACCTATTCAGCGTCTCGTTGACAAGGTGGCTGCCTACTTTGTGCCCGCGGTCCTTGTGACGGCCGTAATCACATTTATAGTGTGGAGCATAGTCGGGCCGGAGCCACGCATGGCACACGCCATAGTAAACGCTGTAGCCGTGCTGATAATCGCCTGCCCCTGTGCTCTGGGACTCGCCACGCCTATGTCCATTATGGTCGGTGTAGGCCGGGGCGCGGCCGCCGGGGTTCTCATAAAGAATGCCGAAGCTCTTGAGGTGCTTGAAAAAGTTGACACGCTCGTAGTTGACAAGACTGGCACGCTCACCGAGGGCAAGCCCCGACTGACTTCAGTAATCGCGCTGCCGGACTTTGACGAGTCGCAAGTTTTGCGTCTCGCGGCAAGCGTCGAGCGGGGCAGCGAGCACCCGCTTGCCGCAGCCATCGTAGCCGGTGCTGAGCAAAGAGGGTTGAAATTGTCTGAGGCCGAAGAGTTCCAATCTATCACTGGGAAGGGAGTGGTTGGCAAAGTAGACCGCCATACGGTCGCTCTGGGTAATAGCAAACTGCTTGAGCAGTTGAACATTGCCCATGGTGATCTTCTTGAACGAGCCGACCAGTTGCGCGGCGAAGGAGCGACCGTCATGTTTGTCGCTATCGATGGGAAGCCGGCCGGGCTCCTGGCCGTCGCCGACCCGATTAAAGAGTCGACAATGGAGGCCATCCAGATTCTCCACCGGGAAGGCATTCGGATCCGAATGCTCACTGGCGACAATCGCACTACGGCCGAAGCTGTGGCGCGGAAGTTAGGGATCGACGAGGTGGACGCCGACGTACTGCCGGAACAAAAGATCGAGGTCGTAAAACGCCTCCAAAGCGCGGGGCACGTCATAGCGATGGCCGGGGACGGCGTGAACGACGCCCCTGCGCTGGCTCAGGCCGACGTGGGTATCGCGATGGGGACAGGTACGGACGTGGCGATTGAGAGCGCGGGTGTTACACTGGTGAAAGGCGACCTGCGCGGAATAGCGCGGGCTCGCAGGCTGAGCCGGGCCACTATGAGAAACATCAGGCAGAACCTGTTCTTCGCGTTCATCTACAACGCGCTCGGGGTGCCGATAGCGGCGGGAGTTCTGTACCCGGCGTTCGGGTTGTTGCTCAGCCCGATGATCGCGAGCGCGGCCATGAGCCTCAGCTCCGTGTCCGTGATCGGCAATGCATTACGACTGCGAAGAGTGCAGCTATAGGGGGCAAAGAATCTTAAGTAATTGTATAGGTTTTCATTGAGAAAAGACGCTGGCCGAGCAAGCGGCACCTGTCAAGCTAATCTTTGAATGTGCATTACAAAGAGACGCCTGCCCCAGGTGCGGCTCGCTTTCTATCAAAAAGAATGGCAGAACCGCTTCCGGAAAGCAACGCTACCGATGTAAGTGCTGCTTCCGCCAGTTCATTACCGACTACACCTATCAGGGCTGTGAGGCCGGTGTTCGGGAGATGACCGTTCCCATGACCTTGAACGGATCAGGCATTCGTGACATCTGTCGGGCGCTCGGGGTCAGCATAAACACTGTGCTTAAGGCCATCCGCCATCAAGCCGCACAAGTTCAAGAGCCTGTCGCGCCTGCTCCCATCAAAGAGCTGGAAATAGGCGAGAAGTGGCCTTTTTGTCGGCGGGAAAGGGAATCAGAAGTGGCTGTGGTACGCCTTCGACCCCGCAAAAAAGAAGATAGTATGCTTCGAACTGGGCCGCAGAACAGACGAGACTTGCCGGAGATTGCTAGCAAGGCTCGAAGGTTGCCAGGTGCTTCGCTACTGCACGGATGATTGGGAGTCTTACCAAAATTATCTGCCTGAGACGCGGCACTGGATTGGCAAAGAGGCGATGCAAGACCTAGAGAACAGTCTGAACCTCCGAACGCACCTTGAGCGACTACAAAGAGAGACGATCTGCATTTCAAAGGCTGAGGGTATGCATGAGGCGGTGACGAAGCTCTACATCAGGCACTTAAATGCTCGTCAGCATCTCTTGTGAATCACAACCGACTTTATCAGCGCATATTCCACTTTCGGAAGTAGGCCGCGTACTAGGACATACCCAAATCAATACAACCTACATGTATGTAGGTGCCAACGTGGACACGGAGCGACGTGCCGCGCCCGTGCTGGATGCCTTCAAAGACGCTCTGAATGAATCGGAGCATACCACAGTGAATTATCGGTCTTTGCATATGAGGAAAGTGAAGTTCTCTCCCAGTGCTGCTATCCACCCTTGCCTCAAGCTTGCTTGATTGATCCGCTATCTACCACAGTCCCCGTTTCGCTAATGGCTTGAAAGCTCACCTGCGTGTCGTCAAGCTCGATCAACATGAAATGGTTGTCTTCATCAAAGCTCGCGGCACGGATGCTGCTACCCAGATCGACATCTCCGCGACGAGTCTTTCCGCCCGCCCCCGTGACGAAATATTGTATGCCCTGCTGCGGCATAGTGCGTTCGTAAATGTGATCATGCCCGGAAAATGCCACGTTAACGCCGTAGCGAGTAAAGAGCGGTTCAAGCTGCTTCCTCAACCCGACGGCAGACCCGTGCTTTTTGCCTGACGAATAGATCGGGTGATGAAGGACGGCGATCTTCCACTTGGCCCTGGAAACGCGCAGCGAGTTTTCCAGCCACGTCAATTGCGACCGATCAAAATCGGTCGAGTCGAGCATGAAGAATTCGGCCATGCCGTTGCCCCCCACAAACTTGTAATAATTCTGCCCGCCCATGTTAAACAGCGGGTACTGGCACTGGTCCTGCCGCCCCGCGTCTACATCGTGGTTGCCGAGCACCGAGTAGAAATTGACACGATTCTTTATCAGGTCAGCAAAGGGCTGCTCGAAGTTCTTACCAAAGTGGCGGCCGCTGCCGTTAGGGTAGATGTTGTCGCCTGCGGCTATGATGAAATCGAACGGGGCGCGCTGGTGAGCGGCAAACATTTGCCTTGCCGTGCCGGCCCCATCGTGATCGCCTGTGCCCCAGTCCCCTATGACCGCGAATCGTATCTTATCTTTGACCGGCGAGCAGAAGATTGAAGAAGGCTTGATTAAAGCTCCTGCCGAAATCGCCCCGATAGAAATTATCGCCTGTCGCCTGGTTATTAAATTACTTTTCTTCTTACTCAATTGCACACCCTCCCTTTTACTAAATTGCTTCCCTTAATTGTCTCCCGGCTCGCCGTTCTCAAATGACTTCTGATTGTCGGCGTTCCTATCTCGATAATAATCCGAAATGTAATCCTTCATTCCGAATTCGAACCAGCTCAACCCTAAGCGCTTGGCCTCGTTCATTGCCTGACTGGCAGTCCAATTGTGTTGCGAGATGCGATAGATGGCGACAACGGTTCCCGTCCTGTCAGAGCCGCGCCTGCAATGGATAAACACCGGACCGTTCCCTTCGTTCTCTATGATGGCCATCACGCGCGCGACCTGCGCGTGCGTGGGGCGGCTGAACCCAGGCAGTGGAATATTGAAGTATGCCAGTCCGGCGGCTCTCGCTTCAGCCTCTTCGGCGCGCGTCGTCTCATCACTACCGCGCAGGTTTACGATGGTCTTTATTCCAAGCTCCGCGAGTTTCTTCACCCCACCTGATTTCGGTTGCCCGCCACGGTAGAGCTGCTCATTGACCTTGTGAAAGTTGGGCAGGTCCGAATAGCCCGCTTTCTCTTGCGCCAGGCTCGCCGACGCGACGAGCATTGATATAACCGCGATGGCAATTACCCTGCCTGCCTGCTCTTTAATAGTCGCGATTCCAGACATGCCTGCGCGCATATGTACCCCTATCAACCCGTCTGTTCCGCTTCAAGATTATTCACCCTAATTCTGATTATCTCTCTATGTTTGAGGTCGCCGGCTCAAAACCCTATGAATCGATTGCAAGATAAACACCCCAATCACGGCAGCAACCAACTTTAATTTTACCCGGCTGAAGATGAACATAAGATTAACAGCGGTAGGGCAAGGGACGGCTACTCCGGCTCAGTTCTCTTCATATACCCGGACGTGAGCCGGATGAGCCACTCTGCTTCTCGTACTGAAGAACACGAACAATATACATAATGGCAATACCACCCAGAACGACGTAGGAGACGGGATTCAAATACTGCTCGATTTTGGTGAAGTTCTTGCCCAATAAAAATCCGGAACAAGCGAGCAGGGTTGTCCAAAGTCCCGTGCCTAAGGTCGTGTAGAGCAGAAAGGTCAGCAGACTCATCCTATCAATGCCAGCCGGTATAGAGATTATGGAGCGTAATCCGGGGACGAGGCGGAATAGCAAAACAGCCAGCCCGCCGTATTTATCAAACCAATACTTTGCCCGGTCTACATCCTTACGTGACATGGTCAGCCATCTTCCATATCTGTCGGCTATAATCTTCAGACCGTCATCGCCGAGTTTCCTGCCTGAATAATAGAGCGGTAATGCGCCCAGTACCGACCCAATGGTGCCAGCCACAATCACGCCGATAAGCGATAGCTCGCCTTTTGTAACGATATAACCTGCCAAAGGGACTATGAATTCGGAGGGGATCGGCGGAAACACGTTCTCAATAAACATCAATAAGACTATCCCGAAGTACCCAGCCGAGTTGATAACGTTAATTACGAATTTTGCCATCGCCCGCTTAGCCTTTCGGAACCCCGTAGAAACCTGACGAGGCTATCTGGATTCGGTTATAGCGATCTCGTCAAGAATTGTTCCGTGTGACGCGATGGCCCGGACCTTCATCTCGGACTGCTCAACCTCTACGACTAAGAAAGAGTTTACATCATCGTTCCCGGCTTCAAAGATTGCGCTCCTTCTGTTTATATTCCCTTTGCGCAGTTGCCCGCTCGCACCCTGCGTAAAATAGCGCACTCCACTTTGCGGCTTAACCCTCTCGTAAACGTGCTCGTGCCCGGCTAACACAACGTCCACCTTGTAGCGGATGAATATAGGCTCAAGCAGCTTGCGCAGGCCGGTGTCTGCGCCGTGCTTGCGCGCCGAAGAATAGATAGGGTGGTGCATGAATACTACTTTCCATCGCGCCTTGGATGATCTCAAAGCGCCTTCAAGCCACGATAGCTGCTCCTGAGACATGGCGTTCGAATCAAGCGCGAAGAATTCGATCATCGCGTCTCCGGTTAGCTTATCTATAAGCCCTTCTCCCTTCTTGAAGCTGTAATAACGTCTGCCTCCCATGTTGAACTTGTCGTAGCGAATTTGAGCCTCTGTGCCTTTCCGCACGTCGTGATTTCCGAGTACGGCGTAGAACTTCACTCCATCATTGAGCAGGTCTTTATATGGCTCCTCGAAACGCGTCTTGAGCAGGGCAGGGTTGCCGTCGGGGTAAATGTTATCTCCCAGCATCAGCGCGAAGTCGAAGCGAGTCTTGTTCCGGTATATTTTCATCTGGAGCGCGACCTCAATCTGAGGTCCGAGGCCTGTCCCTGTGTCTCCTACCACTGCGAACGAAATCGGCTCTTTCGCAATAGCCGCCGCCGACGGAAAGACATTAAACAGCAACAAGCCCGCTAGCAGAGCGGTGGCCCGGCGCATCATCTGCTTTCCCGCCTGCCCAAATCCAACACCGGCTCGTATACCCATTCTCGCTTTCCCCCTTTATTTAACTTGTTTGATCTTAAAAACCATGTTGAGTTAGGGCTCCTTTATCTTCTGTTGAGCCTTCTTACTGCGGGTGCCCTCTTTAGCGTCGTCTTCATCGTTTACTCTGTTTCCAGTTTCGATCAGCAGTCCATCAGGCGATACTTTTACTTCCTTATACTTTTTCCCGATCTTTATGTGGGCTTCGTATGCGACTATGGCATCATTCTCGGTGATAGATTCAACCATCTGAATCTTCCCCTTGGTCGCCTGCTTTTCGATTTCTGCCCTGGCTGCCGAAGGGAGCGAAGCAAGCGTCACCTCTTCTTCGATCATGATCACTGCTCCGGTCGGGTCTATGATCACGTCTTTGTTGTGGCCGCTTACCTTCAGTCGCACTTCATAAAAAGTCTTCCCACCCCCCGCCTCCTTCGACAATTCGCTTATGGTAGCTCCTTTGCTTTGTTGCTTGACTGTCGCCTGAACTGCTGCTGGAAGGTCTTTCATCTTCACTGGCTTTTCGGAGTCTTGAGCCAAGCTGTTTGCGGAAAACAAAAGAATCAAGCTGAAGAGAAACGCCGCCGCGCGCCTTCTTGATGAAGTCATTATGTTAATCCCCCTTTGCGCGAAAGCTCGCACACTCATCACGCAACCCGGCTATTTTAATGATCGAAGATGAACGGACAATTAACCGAAACGGATTTGTTAGAGGAATTGAGTATAAAGTGAGACTAGGCTGCTTATAATCAATCGGTCTCTTCGGCAGTGGGTTCTGTGTTGGTAGTGACTTCTACTAATTCGCGGCCTTGTCTTTGACGTGTCCCGTATCGAAGATAGAGCGCGGGCATCAGGAAAAGATTTAGCAGCGTTGAGGTCACGAGCCCGCCGAGGATCACAACCGCCAGCGGGTGCTCGATTTCATGACCGGGGCGGTTCCCGCCGATGACAATCGGCAGCAGCGCCAGCCCCGTCGCCAGCGCAGTCATCAGGATCGGCGCAATGCGCTCTTCCGAGCCGCGAAGCACAAGCTCTTCGCCGAACGGCTGGCCTTCTTCGAACTCCAGGTGGCGATAGTGGCTCACGAGCATGATGCCATTTCGCGCGGCTATGCCAAGCACAGTCACAAACCCGACGAGCGATCCGAGCGACAGGACGCCACCCGTGAGCAGCACCGCGATGACGCCGCCGACGAGCGCGAACGGGAGGCTCACGAATATCAGCGCGACCAGTCTAGGCGAGCGAAAGTCGGCGTGGAGCAGCAGCAGTATGCCAAGAAGCGATAGCACGGCCAACGCCAAGAGCCTGTTCTGTGATTGCTGCCTGGCAGCATACTCGCCCAGGAACTCGGGGTGGTAGCCGCGATCAAACGGAAGCGACTTGACCTTTGTCTCAATCTCTCTCGCGACGCTCCCGAGGTCACGCCCCTTCACGTCGCACGTCACGTCTATGCGGCGCGAGGCGTTCTCGCGCTGGATGACGTTCGGGGCAGGGGCTATATAAATATCAGCAACTTCTCCAAGCGGAACGTCCCCGCCCGAAGGCAGATTTATACTAATCTGGCGCAGAGTTTGTATATCATTCCGCATGTTAGGGCTGCCCCATACGACAACATCAAAGATTTTTTGCTCTTCGTAAACTTCACCCACCTTAATACTCTTGACGAGAGTCGTGGCGGCGCGGCGTACATCTCCCGGCGTAAGTCCGAATCGGAGGGCTGCTTCGGGCCTCAAGCGAACCTCAAGCTGCGGCACAAGGACCTGCTGCTCTACTTTTAAATTTGTGACGCCCGCGACCTCGCTCATCGCTCTGTTGACTTCGGCAGCTTTTTGGCGCAGCCCATCGAGGTTAGGACCGTAGACCCGCACCACAATCGTCGCGCCCGCACCCGTAAGCACCTCTTTGATTCGCTCTTTCAAATAGGTCAAAACGTCGCGGTAAAGTCCGGGGTAGCCGTCTACGACCTCTTGTATTCGAGCTACCGTCGGCTCGTAAGGAACGTCGGGGTCAATGCTTATCCACAGCTCCGTGAAGTTTGGGCCGACCACTTCATCGGCTACTTCCGCGCGGCCTATGTGAGCACCGAAGTTTCTGACGCCGGGAATGGCGCGAAGTTCCTTGCTGGCCTGCACTGTGATTCTCTGCATCGATTCGAGCGAAGTGCCGGGTTTGCCGACCCAGTGCATGAGGAAGTCTGTCTCTTTGAAGTCGGGCAAGAATTCTTCCCCGAGGAAGGGCACTGTAACAGCCGTCAGCGCGAAAACTACGACCAAGACTGCTCCGGCCGAGCGCGGGCGGCTCACCAGCCGCGGAAGCAGATTGCTGTAACGCCGCTTTACAAACCGTCCAAGCGGCGGCTCTTTGTGATCCGATTTCGCGGCTCGCGGCAGCAGCAATAAAGAGAGCGCGGGCGTTAGTGTGAGCGCGACTCCGAGCGAGGCCATGACGGCAAGAACGTATGAGAACGCAAGCGGGCGGAAGAAAGAGCCCGACAGCCCGTCGAGGAAAAAGACCGGCAGGAAGACCAGCACGACAATCAACGTCGCGTATACGATTGCGCTCCGCACTTCTATCGATGCATTGAGCACGACACGAAATGCGGGCTCGGGTTTTTCCAGAGCGCGGTTAAGCCTTAGGCGGCGCATGATGTTTTCGACATCAATGATCGCGTCATCGACCACCTCGCCGAGAGCAATGACGAGCCCCGCGATTACCATCGTGTTGATCGTATATCCCTGGTAATGCAGGGCGAGCACCGCCGCGAGCAGCGAGAGCGGGATCGCCAGCAGACTGATGATCGCGGTCCGCCAGTCATAAAGAAACGCGATCAGGACGATCACAACCAGTACGCACCCGATCAGGAGAGCTCGTTTCAGGTTGTGAAGCGCCATTTCTATGAATGTGGCCGGGCGAAAAATAGTTGAATCTATCTCGACGTCTGTCAACCCCGGCCTGAGCGCGTCCAAGGCGGCTTCGACATCACGCGTCACGTCGAGCGTATTACCCTGTGGCTGCTTCTCAACTATCAGGAGCAGACCCGGCCCGTCGTTGATGACGGCATCGCCAATCGGAGCGGGAAAACCTTCGACTACATTCGCCACATCGCCGAGTTGAAGCGGCGACCCGTCACGAAAGGCGACCGGAATTCGCTCCAGGTCTTTGGCCGCCGCGACAGTCGAAATGTGCGATACGGCCAGTCTCTGGTTTGGAGTATCGATAAAGCCTCCGGCGCCCGGAGCGACGGCGTCGCGCGTTGTCTGTACGACCGTGTCGAGCGTGACATTGTGTGCGCGCAGATTGTCCGGGTCTACCAGGACTTGAATCTGCCTGTCTCTTTGACCCCATATGGCCACGTTCGCTACGCCAGGAATAGCCATCAGGCGTGGTCGGATGGTCCATCGCGCTAGCATAGTAAGTTCCATCTGCGACAGCGTCGGCGAAGACATACCAATCTTCATCATGCGGCTTGTGGATGAAAGGGGCGGGAGAATGACCGGAGGGTGGGCGAGTGCAGGGAGTTGGCCCGCGACAATAGCGAGGCGCTCCTGCACCATCTGTCGAGCCCGCATCAGGTCAGTGCCTTCCTGAAATATCAGCACCACAGATGAAAGGCCGAGCACGGACTTTGAACGCAACGTCTTGAGCGATACGACGCCGTTGAGCGCGTTTTCGATGGGCGCGCTGATCAGGCTTTCAACATCCGCCGTCGAGAGTCCGGGCGCTTCGGTCTGGATCTCCACCAGGGGAGGTGCGAACTCCGGAAAAACGTCGAGAGGCGTTGTACGCACGATCTGTATGCCGACTATCATCAGGACAAGAGCAAGCGCGACCACGACTATCCGCAGGTTGAGAGAGGTCGAAACGATCCAATTCATCATAAGCTTTGACACCTGATTCCCGGGCCGAATAGAAAAGGTCCGCTATAAAAAGACCCGCTATAAAAAAGACTCACTTTCCGGTGCTGAACTCGGTCGCGAATAGCTCTGCCGCGCCCGTGACGACTACCTGCGCCCCCTGAGCCGGGCCGCGAGCCAGGACCGCCTGCGAGCCGGTGACGTAGCGCACCTCGACGCGGCGGCGCGTGTACTGTTGCGGGGCGATGTTTTCATAGGCCCATTCATTTCCGTGGATGTCTCGGACTACTGCTGAATTCGGAACGACAAGGCTCTCTTCTGAGCCGCGCAGCACAAGCGTGACCCCTATCTTCTGACCGGGGCGAAACGCGCTCGCGGGCGGAAGCTGGTAATACAGATCGACAGTCGCCGCGTTGGCGTTAGCCGATGGAGGCGCGGCGACAGCTCTGGCCGATAGCACGGGCGAGCCGGGCGAATCGCCTAGGTTGTGGACCTTCGCCGCCTGTCGCTGATCGATCTGACCGAGATCCCCAACATAGACAGGCACACGAACCCAGACCGAGTTGAGGCTCGCAATCTCAAACATCACCGCCGATCCCGCGACCTTTTGCCCTGCCCCCACGTGGACTTTCTGAATCATCCCATCTTCGGGCGAAATTATCGCAACGGAGGTTTCAGCCTCCATCGGCGCGCGAACTACTCGCTCCAACTTCTCCCTGGCCGCCTTGAGCGCAGACGCCGCAAGCTGTAGCTCCTCGCGCGCCTGCTCCACCTGTTTCACGCTCCCGGCTTTGTCGCGCAAGAGCTGCTCGGCTCGATCCAGCTTGACTCTTGCCGCCTCGTACCTTGTTTGAGCGTCGGCCACCTCTTTCTCTGCCAGCGTGCGCGCGTCGCGCTCGGGCGGAAGCAACGGCAACAGCCGAAATACCGGCTGGCCTTTCCGTACAGTCATTCCGGTCACGGGAACGGTGCCCGGCGCGGCAAGGATGGTGCCCGCGACCGGGGCAGACACTGTTATCGCGCTGTCAGGAGGGAGCACTACCTCGCCTGCGTATGTGCGGGATCGCGTGACGCCTATGTATTCGACCGGCGCCGTGACAATGCCAACCCGGGCTTCGGCTTCGGGAGTGAGCGTCAACGTCGCCAGGTCGCCCTCTTTGACCGCGTTCTCAACTTTAGCGGGCGGCGATGTCTTCTTCGTTTCCGCAGCATACTGCGACGCGCAACCTGACGGGAGTATTGTTAAAACGAAAATGGCGGCGATCCGCATGTCAACTCGTTTGCTAAATTTCATATCAGGACTTATCCGATTCGAATGAGGTGAAGTCGGGCTATTGTGGCTTTTCACTGATTCTCCTTCCCACGGCCCTTTCAAGCTGGGCAGTTGCGCGCAGAAGCGTCGCGCCGGCTTCCGCCTCGCGCAGCCGCGCGTCGGTCAGTTTGCGCGACGTCTCCAGCACAAAAAGGTAAGGCACTTCACCCGCAACGTAAGCCCTTTGGGAGATGCGGATCTCTTCTTCAACCTGCGGCAGGATCCGTCCACGGAAAGAATCGAGCGATTGACGCGATTGGAAAAGCTGGTCATAAGCCTCTCGCACGTCGAAGACGATTCGATGACGCACAGCTATGTACTGGCGGGCGGCGCGCTCAATTTCAGCCTCGGCCCGCGTGATGCCGCCCTTGTTGCGGTTGAAGACCGGAAGCTCTACTTGAAAGCCGGGGCCTGCTTCAAATCCTTCGCTGCCCTTAGCGTTGGCGTCGAGGATTGCCGATAGAGAAAGGATTCTTGACCGCTCCCACTTCGCGCGCCTCCCAGCGGCTTCAATGGCAAGCTCTGCGGCCCGCAGGTCGGGGCGCGAGGCAAGGGCTTGCTTCACCAACTCGCTCAACGCCTGATCGCTGCGCTGCCCGGCCAAATCGATGGGTGCGGCAAGCGCGACAATCCGCATCCCTGACGCAGATGAGGAAGCGACGAGGCCGAATGATACGTCGCTCGCCCCCATCCCAACCACGAACCTGAGCCGGTCTGTGGCGAGCGAGACTTCGGCGCTAAATCGCCTGGCCTGTTCTTCTGCCTGTTGGGCGTCGATGCGAGAGGCGCTCGTTTCAAGCTCGCTGACGTCACCGTCCCGCAGTCTGGCCCGGACGATCTGGGCGATCTCACCGCGCAGGCGAAGCGATTCATCAGCGATGCGCGCCCGATCATTTGCTAATACAAGGTCGGCATAAGCAAGTCTTACATCACGCACCAAGTTGAGTCCCGTCTGAACGAGGCTTTCGGCTACGCGCTCAAGATCAACTTTCGCGGCCGCGACGCGGCGCGGCCTTTGCCAGAAGAGTTCCACGGGAAGGTTTGCGGTGGCTTCAAGCTGTTTCGGCCCCCACGGCAACAACAGTGTAAGTACCGGGTTGCGCAATTGGCCCGCCTCAATCAGGTCTGCCCGCGCGAATCCGAGGGCGGTCAGGTCGGCTTGAAAAGCAGCGTTGTTCCAGAGAGCAATCGCAACTGCTTCATCCTCCGAGAGCCCATCGGCGAGCGATACGCCGGGCGGGACTGTAAACGGTGAAGGCTGCGAGCTCGGGTTCAACCCGTGCCCCGTGCGATCTTCAATCTTTTTCGAGACCTGCGGCGAGACTTTAGATGATCGGCTGGCGCAGCCGGTCAAAATAAGAGCGAGTAATATCAAGACAAGCGGCCTGTTCATATTTTGCCTCTTAAGCTGGAGGAAGTCGCGAGTCTCTTTAGCCTTGGCTTAATAAGGACCGGCTATTGATTCTATCAACATGAAGATGAACAGAAGATTAAATGCCGAGACTATCCTGGCAATGACACGGTGAATTTGCTCCCCTTGCCGGGGATGCTGACTAGATCAATAGAGCCTTTATGAGCTTCCGCAATCCATCCTGCTATCGCAAGGCCGAGCCCGCTTCCGCCGTCGGCCCGCGAGCGCGCTTTATCCACCCGGTAAAACCTTTCAAAAACATGCGGGGCATCTTCGGCAGGTATGCCGATTCCGGTATCGGAAACGATAATCTTTACGGCTGACTGCTCGCTTGCGAGCTTAACTGAGACGGAGCCACCCGAAGGGGTATAATTTATCGCGTTATCGAGCAGGTTCACGATTAGCCGCTTGAGCAAGTCTTCATCGCCTGAAAAAGCGACGTCTTCGCCGAGGCTGAGCGTCAAGGATACTCCGTTAGCCGCTGCAATCAGCTTCATCCCCCGGCAGGCTTCTTCTACAAGATCGTTCAAATAGAACTGTTCAATTCTAAGCGGATATTGCCCCGCGTCGGCGCGGGCAAGCGCCATCATGTCATCAACGATGCGCGACAACCTCCTGGCTTCATCCTGAATTATTTCTATCGTCTCTTTGTACTCGGCCGCGTTTCTGTCCTGCGACAAAACTACATCAGCTTCCCCCCTTATGACCGACAGCGGGGTCCGCAATTCGTGCGAGGCGTCGGCCATAAACTCTCGCATGCTTTCGAACGACAGGTTGAGCCTGGAAAGCAGCTCGTTAAATGCATCGGCGAGGCGGCCAAGCTCGTCTCCTGGATTACTGACCTTTAGCCGCTCCTGGAGGTTCGTCGAGCCAATGCGCTTAGCTTGCTCGGACATATCCACTACAGGGGATAAGCTCTTTCTAGCGAGCAGGAATCCACCGACTCCCGCGATAAGCAGCGTCGCGGGCAAGCCGATAAAGAATATTCGCCTGATGGCCTGGATCTGCCCGACCAAATCATGAAGAGGCTCGGCGACTGCCACAAGATAATCTCTGCCGTTGACTCTTAGTGGCAACACCGCCAGTCTCACACCTTCTTCATCAAAATCGTCGAGGGTGCGAAATGAGATGTGGTCACTGGCCCTGGCGGTCTTCAATAGCTCGGGTGGAAAAACGAACTGGGGGCCTTCAGGGAAATTCGACGCGAGCACCTGATCGTCTGCGACGATGGCCATATAGACGTTCGGCAACTGCAACTCCCTGAGCGTTTCAACAGCGCCAGACGCGGCATCGCCGTCGAACTCTTTTATCTCGCTTTGGAACTCGGTAGCCGTTGCATATACGGCGTTAGAGAGCGAACTATCAGCCCGTTCAAACAAGGTTCTGGTGAGCAACACGTAAATGAACACGCTGAAACCGACAAGCAACAAACCAAAGACGAATACATACCACAAGGTCAGGCGCGCACGAATACTATTGAACATTATCGGTTGCCTCGTTTGCGGAGAGAATATAGCCCTCGCCTCGCCGCGTATGGATGAGGGGGCGGTCAAAACCGTCATCAATCTTTTTTCTAAGCCGCCGCACGTAAACATCTATGACGTTAGAAAAGGGGTCAAAATTCTCATCCCAGACATGCTCGGCTATCTCGCCGCGGCTTACGACCTTGCGTTCTCTCAGCATAAAGAATTCGAGCAAGGAGTACTCCTTCGCCGTAAGGCTAACTCGCTTGCCCCGGCGGGTGACCAAATGGTTGGCGGTATTAAGAGTCAGGTCGGCCACTTGAAGGACCTCCGGCCTCAGGTCCTTCACGCGACGGAGCAAAGCGCGCACGCGCGCGAGCAACTCCGTAAAATCGAAGGGCTTGCTTAGGTAATCATCCGCGCCTGAGTCCAGGCCCTTGACGCGGTCTTCGACGGCGTCGCGCGCCGTCAGCATTAAAACGGGGACTTTGACGCCCGCGCTGCGCAACTCCTTGCAAACCTCGAAACCGTTTTTTCGCGGCAGCATCACGTCGAGTATAACCAGATCGTACTCACTTATACTTACCTTATAGAGTGCTTCCTCGCCGTCTTGCGCACGATCAACGGCAAAGCCCCGCTCCCGCAGACCCTTTGCTACAAAGCGGGCGACTCGCGGCTCATCCTCGACAAGTAAGAATCTCATACAAAAGCGACACCCATGACGTGGCAATAATATCCGACCAGACACACTAACACTTCTAAGATTAAAATTGGATTAACTCGCGGGCAAGGCACGTCTATGAGCCAATGAACGTACAAGCGGAAAAATTTGATGCGCCAATTGTCCATCAACTCAGTCGCGCAGGGTGAAACTCGATAGCACACGGGCTGCTGTTATGTGGTAATCGCTCTCATGTAACCGGAATGTGTTATCGAACTTACATAAAGATATAGTAGAATAGGCACGCGTTCACTATACTGCCGGATTTGGGCGCTCGCGTTCTTGCGCTACTGGTATTGCTGATGCGTGTGATACAAGCTCTCATGAGGATTGTTGTTGCAAATCTTCTAGTGTTAGGCGAAACCTCGCCTCGCTTCATCGTAGAGGCAAGCTTTCAAGTGCCCGTGGCGCGCAACGTCGGGCCGCTGGCGTTAAAAACGGATAAGAGCCTCCTGATCGGCGTCAGGTTTCTGTATTAAGGGGACAGCAATGAAACGCATAATTCTAACGGTAATCTTTCTGGTTTTTGTGTCGATGCAGACATTGGGCCAGTCTGAAGCGCAGGCGATGGCCGCACCAGACTTCGAGCTTAAAGACCTCAACGGGCGTGTGGTGAAGCTCAGCGACTATAAAGGTAAAGTTGTGCTCCTCAACTTCTGGGCGACGTGGTGCCCGCCGTGCCGCGCAGAAATGCCCGAACTGGTTCGGCTTCAGAAAGGGGATGCGTCACAGGGGCTTCAGATACTCGGAGTCACATACCCTTCTTACAAGCGTGACTCGGTACGACGATTGGCGCGGAAGTTGAAGCTTAACTACCCGGTTGTGTTCGGGTCGCGCGAGCTTGCGGATATATACGAAGTTGGAGAGGTGCTGCCCACGACGGTCGTGGTTGACCGGGAGGGCAAAATTCGTGACCGCATCCTGGGCATCCTTGAGACCAAAGAGTTCGAGGAAAAGATCAAGCCGCACTTTAGTCAGCTCGTCTCCCCAATATCATTTGTCATCTTCTCTATCTCGAGCCGGCCCAATTTCTCGAAGAGCAATGAAAAGGATAGTTCTATCCGCCACTGTAGCTGTAACGCCGCCTGTTTAAAGTGCCTGAAGATATCTTCATCTGTTCCCGTGGCCAATGCAGGGTCGTGAATACGCCATTGTGCGACGATAGGCTGGCGTGACCGGTGGTACAAAGGAGCGCATAGCGCCGAAAGCGAAGATATTCCTGGGATGGAAATGAATCACTCCTCCGGAGGAGGCGACGAACCCAACCTGAGTGTTATAGAGATGATGATTCCGCACCACCAGGGGCTATAGAGATGGCGAACGAAGCCCTTCAGAAAGCGAACCATCCTGAAATCAAGCAACTGGCTCAAAACATAATTACGGCACAGCAGGCCGAGATTCAGAAGATGGAGCAGTGGAAAGTTACCTGGCAAAAACGGTGATACAACGTTTTTGGCATTCGGGGAGGCAACCGATTGAAAATTAAGCTTGACCCTAAAGACGTATACAGGGTTTAGGATACCTGTGGTATCGCCTGGTCTGTCTGGACTATAATAAGACCTGGAGTTTATGAGAGTGCCACGACCGTCGGCACAATTAAAGGCGCGTGCTCTGGCCATAATCGTGATTACGATGTGGCTAGGCGGGTTCGGCTGCTCTTTTTGCTGTGCGACCGGTGCGACGAAGGCCTGCTGCCTGGGGTCGCAGGGGCTACCTGGAAAAGCCTTTTATCCGGAAGAAAGCTGTGCGAGCGACAGTTGCTGTAAGCCTTCTGTGGCTGCCGAAGAAACCTCTTCCGGTGATACCGTATCGTCGTCTGTCGGCGTCAGGGGATGTTCTCTACTTCCTACTCAAGCTGTGAGCCTTTCCGCTGAACAGCGCGTAAGCGGAGAGCAGGTCATTTCAGGTGACATAGCCAGCCCGACTGTCGAGTCAGTCAATTACGCTCACACCAAGCCTTTTATTTATCCCCCGACGCCTCGAAATAGAGGGGCCACCTACCTTCGCTGTTGTGTACTCCTGATCTAAAGATTTAGAGCCATCTGTTACACGACCATCAACACGCCAGTCGTGTATCCACTGGCGTACGTACAGAACTCTAAACCTATAGGAGACACGTCCATGAAACACGTTAAAGCAATCCTTTTCGTTCTCGTTATTACCATTGCCGGAGCTGTTTACGCTTCGGCTGATTCACAGTCCTCGATGCAGAAGTGCAGCATGGCGAAGGCCGCTTCATGCTGCAACACAAACGCGAATTGCTGTACTCCAGGCGCGGCCTGTTGCACAGAAGGAGCTGCTTGCTGCAAGGAAGGTTCTAGCTGTTGCGCCTCTGACTGCTGCAAGGCTGAGGCGGCCTGCTGCAAAGCAGACGCCAACTCCAAAGCTGAAGCGGCCTGCTGCGGGGGTCATGCCTGCTGCGCGCCAAAATCATCCGTCAGTTAACAACGGGTAGGGTCCGGCCTGCGCAGGCGCATGAGCTCATGCGCCTGCGCCATTCTCTTAAGCTGAAAGGGAGGAATATCAATGAGGACACTTTTACGATCTGTGTTTGCAATTGTCATGCTCGCCGGTGTTTTATCCACGGCTCAGGCGGAAGTGAAGACCGTAAAGATGAAGATCGCCGGCTACCTTTGCGGCAACTGAGTCTACAACATCAAGAAGGCCGTGAGCCGTCTAGATTTCGCACCGAAGATCGACCACATAAAGGTCACTGACATAAAGCGCGGGCTTGGCGAATTCAGTCCAAAGCATGATAAGGCTGTATCTTTCGATTCCCTCAAGTCAGCGCTCAAAAAGGCAGGCTACACCCTGGCTTCAGCCGACGTAGTCGTTGAAGGCGTGTTCGTCCGTGATAACGGCGGCTGGTGGGTTGAGTCTGACAAGTCCAAACAACGATTCGCTATCGAAAGCGATCAACTTGACGCGCTGATCAAGGATATAGACGCTGGAAGCCGGGTTGAAGTAATTGGCGACTGGCAAACGGTAGGCAAGGACGGTGCAAAGCGCGAAGTGATTCGCATAAGCACAGCCAGGAAGCTGGCGGCCGTGTCATCGAAGGCAGCCTTGAATTCAGAAACTCAGACCGAAGAGGTCGCGCTGGATAAGATTCATGTGTCGATAGGCGGAGTGACCGACGGATCAAGCTTATTTGCGTCCTCTATACGCACTACGAGCCCTGGGCTCACGGTCTACAAGGGTGGCGCGGTCGTCCCGCGCTACTATTACACCCGCCAGCACCTCGGAAATCTGAAAGTTGACCGCCCTGCCCTGCGCCTCGGCATCTCCTACACGCCCACGCCGACACTCCAGCTTGAGGCCGAGATTCCCTATCATCGGACTTCGTTTTACGACGGCAACACTTCTGGCTCAGGAAGCGGACTGGGCAACGTCACACTATGGGGCAAGTATCGCTTCTATCGCACGCTCGAGACGTGGGGAGACAAGCAGGCCGCAGTGAGGTTCGGTGCTGAGTTGCCGACAGCCAAGAAGGGTGCGCCGGGGGAAGAGCAGCTTGCCGCGCCCGAGTTCGTAAGGCAGCAGATCGGCGCTAACAACGGCGGCCTCGCTTTTCACACCGACCTGAATTACTCGCAAGCTCGCCGCCGCCTGATCTACGGCGCGAACATAGAAGGCGTATTGCGAACCGAGCGTGGCGGCTTTCGCATGGGGCACGAATTAAGGGTCAACACTGATCTTGAATATGTGCTTTTGCCGCTCAAGTATCAAACGCCGGGGAGAGAGCTTTTTGCTATTTTGGAGACCTCCTACGTCTACCGCGATCGCGGGCGGATCGGCGGGCGGACTGTTTCTGGGAGCAGCGCGTCAGAGTTCTACCTGGCGCCGGGGTTACAATTCACCGCGACCCCGCGCTTTGTCATCGAGGCAAGCTTTCAAGTGCCCGTGGCGCGCAACGTCGGGCCGCTGGCGTTAAAAACGGATAAGAGCCTCCTGATCGGCGTCAGGTTTCTGTATTAAGGGGACAGCAATGAAACGCATAATTCTAACGGTAATCTTTCTGGTTTTTGTGTCGATGCAGACATTGGGCCAGTCTGAAGCGCAGGCGATGGCCGCACCAGACTTCGAGCTTAAAGACCTCAACGGGCGTGTGGTGAAGCTCAGCGACTATAAAGGTAAAGTTGTGCTCCTCAACTTCTGGGCGACGTGGTGCCCGCCGTGCCGCGCAGAAATGCCCGAACTGGTTCGGCTTCAGAAAGGGGATGCGTCACAGGGGCTTCAGATACTCGGAGTCACATACCCTTCTTACAAGCGTGACTCGGTACGACGATTGGCGCGGAAGTTGAAGCTTAACTACCCGGTTGTGTTCGGGTCGCGCGAGCTTGCGGGTAAATATGGAGTGGGAGAAGTGCTCCCCACGACGGTTGTGATTGACCGGGAGGGCAAAATTCGTGACCGCATTCTGGGCATCCTTGAGCCTGAAGAGTTCGCGCATAAGGTTAAGCCGCTAGTTTGGATTGGGGCATTGATATAGTTAATTCACATTAAAGGCTAACCTCGATGTCTGCCCTGCGATAGATGTCCGCCGTCTATTTAAACGATATTTAGGATGCTGAGAATCACTATCTCTATTGTCGGATGAGTTATACGATCACCCTGATCAGGCTGGAGGGACAGGTCAACATTTATGTTATCACTTAAAAGTTAATGTGACCGGAAAGTACACACGCTGGTGGATTTATGAGTCGAGAAGACATTATTCAAGAGAGGGTGGAGAAACTGGCATCTGATCTCGAAGCCGACGCCGAGCGGGAAGAGTATTTAGAAGACCGTGTCGGCATTTATATGAGGCTTGTCAGGTCGGCAGAGGAACTCGGCGACCCTGAACGCGCAAGGCAATTGAGTTGGGAAGCCGTCGCTTTCGCCTACCCGGAACTCATCGAAGATATCCCGACCGACGCCCTCGACTATTTCGAGCGAAGGATGGAGCAGATCACAAATCCGTTGTACCGAGCCCAATATGGCCTAATCCTCTGGGACTTCAGGCACGGGCGCGCAGGGCTACATGCGGTTGCTGCCGCCGAAGCGTTCTTGCAGAGCGCGGAGATCTATTGGCGGCATCGATTGGCTAGACCCCTGGCTGATGCTTTAAATAGAGCAGTGGCACTCGCTTCTTCTGTCCGGAATGTAGACTTGTTGGATAGAGCAAAGCGGCGGATATTCGAGCTTGTTCAAGACCTTGTTGGCCGACAAGAGTACGATGAGATGGTTGACCTTATCGGCGCCTTAATGAACTCAAAAAGCATTACCTTTACCCCTGATGAGGCCACGGAACTACGAAATGATCTCATCCAGGCGCTTGAGACTTGCGGAGGGCGAAAAGCCAACACAGAGGCGGACGGGTCGGAGTCGGATGGCGAAAGATTTGACCTGGTGGCGATAGTTGGTCTCTATGATCTCTTGATCAGGCTTGAGGGCAGCCAAAAAGACGAGACTGCGGCCCAGAGTTTTCGTGAAGAGCGCGCCCGCTCTTACGAAATTGCAGGCGACAAGGCGAACGCCATTGCCCGACTCGTGCTATACAGGCAAGCGGCCGCAGCTTATCGGTCCTTAGGGATGACTGCGGATTTGGATCGAATCGAAGTGAGGCTAAAGGAGGCCGGCGAGGCCGCCGAAGAGAACATGCAACGGCATTCCGGCTCCGTTTTGATCGACAGGGGGGAGTTCGAGAAGGTCATTGAACCGGTACTGGCGGGGACGCTGGAAGAGGGGCTTCTCGATCTGGCAATGAATGAGACATGGGTACCGAATGTCGGCGAGGCACTGCGCCGCAGTGAGGAATTCGCGGGGGAGTTTATCTTCGCCTCGTTTGTAAGCAAGCTGCACGTGCGCAACAGGAACATAGCCTCGGCCCCGGAAACCGATGAAGAGATCAAGCGCGAGCGCTTCGTCGAGCAGTGCCAGTTTTCGATGTCATATATTGCGAGCCTGTACATCAAGTCGATTCTTGATCGTATGGTCGAGCACTTCGGGTTGGACGCGGACAAGCTTATAGGATTTTTGAAGGACAGTATCATAGACGATGACAAGCTAAACCTGCTCCGCGTGGGCTTTGAGAGGTACTTCGTCGGAGACTACGTCAGCGCTATACATATACTGACCCCACACCTGGAGGACATCCTCCGCCGGCTGCTTGAGAAGATCAAGAAGCCGACGACCGCCTGGCGTAAGGGCACCACCTTCCACGAAATAGACCTCGGGGTTGTACTCGGCCTGCTTGGACAGCTGTCAGTCTTCAAGCCTAACTTGATTGAATACTTCAGAGTTTTTCTTATTGAACAATCCGGGTACAATCTGCGGAACCGGGCCGGGCATGGACTTGTTTCCTACGATGAATGTAATGACACTCGCGCCGTCATCCTCATCCATCTGCTGCTAACACTCAAGAGATTCACTTTGTAGACGTGGTTATTTTCAGTAACCTAAACCTCCTTCAAAGTGGCACCGGCCCACTCTTACAAGGGTAAATCCTCCTCATGCGTTTGGGTGAGACAAATATATTAAGGTGTCTACCTCCCATCGCAGAGCAGTTAGCCCGGAGCCATCGCCAAGCTTTGTACGAAGAAAAAGGCCGAACGGTAGAGAATTGACAAACGCAAGGAGAGGGTCCAGGCGTAACCTCGATCTGAATCACCTGACTCGCCTGGAGAGCGTTGTCAAATGCCGCTTTCACAGATGGCAATCGTCGCAAGTTTCCCCGCGTAATGCTTCAATGCCCTCGTTGGCGATAATCGGGACCATAAGGAGCGCCGCCGCGGGGTCGGCCCACCACCAGGCTAAAATAGCGTTGAGCAAAAGCCCAACGAGCAGGATGGCCGACAGGTATGTGCAAAGCTCCGTCTGTTTGGCGTCGGCAGCCATAGCATTGCTCCCGATGCCGCGGGCGACCTTCCTCTTTGCGCGGACCAACAGAGGCATGACTATCAGCGAAGCGATAGCGAGTATGATGCCCGGTATGCTCTCTTCGGGCGGCTCTCGGTTGACAAGTGATTTAGTAGAGTCGTAGCTCACGTATGCGGCGAGCACCAGAAAGCAGGCGCCTACAATGCGCAACGCGATTGCTTCAACCCGCTCTCGCCGGGCCTCATCAACATCCGCATGCAACCGCCACAGCAAGACCGCGCCTGATGTTACCTCGATGATGCTGTCAAAGCCGAACCCAACTAGCGCGATGCTCCCCGCGAACAGACCCGCCGCGATGGCGACCAGCCCTTCGAGGCTGTTATACCCGATGGTGATGTATTCCAGTCTCTTACCACGCCGTATCAGGGCTGACCGGTTGACGCCTCGTAGCTGAACTATTTGCTGATTCGTTAGTGTGAGCCTCCAGGCCCGGAAATGATGAGAGTAACTATGGTTTATTCTTCCCGGTGGTCCTTCTTGATGCTGCCGATGAGGTCAGAAATCCCAGTAGGGCACCCAGGGAGACGTTGAATGCCTGAAGCGCCAGGTCTTCTCTCTTGGCCTGTACTTCCTCGTCTGTCCGAATCGCTTCCAGAAGACGTGCTTTTGTCGTCTCGTCGGAAAAGGCTGCCACCAACTCACCGTCTTTCATATCAAGCGCCATATTACCTTCATTACGGATGAACGCGATGTAACCACTAAAAACCAGGATGATTAAATAAACGGCCAGTATTATCCACCATGGCTTGTTTGAAGTTCTTTTCGTAAAAGTTTTGCCAGTCGGCTTTACGCTCTTGTCATCCATAGCCCACCTCCTTTAAACCTCATTTTCAGATTGCGCTTTCAACCGTGTCGATTAAGAGGCCGAGGTCGACAGGTTTTTCCAGGCAGCAGAACGGAGCGCTTCTTAATCCGTCCGCGGTTGAATCCCGCGCGCCCAGAGTCAGGGTCTTTTCGTTGCCCGTGACGATCATCAAGACAGCCAGCCAGGGGCTTTGCCTTATGAGGGCTATCACATGCGCAAGTTCATCCGTACCCTCAGTCTTGTCATCTGTGAGTACCAGATCGAAATAGCCGCTGCGCGTCATTAGCAGAGCCTCGATGCCATCCCGCGCCGTCATTATCTCATACCCCGCGTCTTCTAGAATTTGCGTATACAATACGTCTATCGTGCCGTGATGGTCCTCGACGATCTTTTTGGTTAAGGCAAGCCCAAGCCCGAAGCCGGCCTTCTAGGTGGAAAAATAAGGCTCGAAAATCTTGGCAAGAGATTCCTGGGCTATGCCCACCCCGGTGTCGCTGATGACCACTTCGACTTGGCCGTCTACCCTGTGCACCCGGGCGATCAGCTGCCCGCCCGAGGGCACGGCTTGAAGCGCGTTTATGGCTAAATTCGACAGGCACGACTTCAGACGCTCAGCGTCTCCTATCACGTAGGGAGTCGCGCTTTCAGGCTCGAACGTGATCTCTACTTCCTGCTCGCCCGCAGGCGGGCGAACTAACTCTATAGTCTCCCGCGTCAGGTCCTGAATATCAACTCGGTCCACAGACGCCTGTGCAGGGCGGCCGTAGTTAAGTATGTCATTAACCATGTGCCTCAACCGCACGATCTCATCTTTGACGGACGAAAGCAGCCGCGTGAACTGATCGCGCCTCTTCTCGTCTTCGGGCGCGAACTTCGCCCTCACCTGATCAACCGACAGGTTAATAACATTCAGCGGGTTGCGAATCTCGTGTGCGACCGCTTGTGTGAGCCGCCCGGTGTCGGCCGCGCGCTCCGACTGGTTGAGCCGTTCTTCAAGCTCTATCTTTGACTTCAAGCCCGAGATCATCTCGTTGAAGGTGACCGCAAGCTGTCCCACCTCGTCCCGGCGATTTATGGCGACGCTAAAGTCGAGGTCTCCGACCGCCACGCGGCGGGCCGCGGCCGCCAACTCGTTGATGGGGCGGGTGAACCGCCAGCCGATTACGACAACAATAGCCAGCGCGAGCGAAAGTAACTCGGTCGTCGCCAGCAACCTGTAGTTGGATAATTCTTGGGTTCTGACGGTCGGCGTTTCAGAGGCTTCTTCTATCTGGGTGATGATCGTCTGTTGCGCCGTAACGATGACGATCCAGAACAGGCCGTTAGTCGTTCTGACCGGGTGAAAGTATGTTTTCGGCGCGTGTTCGTGACCGTGAGACTCTCCCTCCACGGGGTCTTCCGGCAATATCTGCGACACTTCCTCCTTCGGAACGATGATCGCTTTATCGACAAGATCCTGGCTGGTGCTGTCTCTAACCTTTCCTCCGCCTTCGGTAACCACTATGTGCTCGATCGTGCGCGGCAATTGATCGGGAGTTATCACCTCGTAGAGGTAGTTTTCACTGTTGAGGCTCTGCATGGCGAGGCTGATCGCCTGTGCGAGGTCGCCATAACCGCCGTTGACGGCTTCCGTGATCTTGTGGTTCTGTTCTTCGATTACGCTGACTACACGTTTGCTGGCTAAATTGTCGAGGACTAGGACCAATACAATTGTCAGAAGAAGGAAAGAGGTCAGCAGCAGCATGAGCCGGGCCCGGAAGCTCCTGAGAAATCTGAAGTTCTTAGACATAACAACTCTGATTCGGTTTTAAGGACGGTGTTAAGGCATAACGCGGCCCTCACCGCCTTTAGTCGGGCCGTCACCGCCCGCAACTTTATAAAAATGCACCCGCTTGCCTGCCTTTACTTTATTTGCCCTGCCTCGCCTATCGACGTAACGCAATTCCCCCTTGCCGACGTCAGCGCCTGTCTCGCCGTCAGCCGCGACTAGTATGCGGTAAATACCCGGCTTGTAGATCGTAAGGGGTGCCGGGGGGGTACTAATTACGAGGGAAGCCCCTTTTTCAAGAGAGCGCAAAGTGATGAGCACCTCACCCTTCATTACGTCAAAGCGCATCTTGTGAAATCTGGTTTCGCGGACCACTATCTGAGAGTCACCTGTTGCCTGTAAATAGGAGTCAGTGGTAAGCGACCATTCAGCACGGCCGCCGCCGGTCGTGAAAATGATGTCGCCATCGTTGAGAGTTGCTCCGACGTGGAGCTGGCGCACGCCTTTTTCTTCGTGACGGTGGTACAACACTTCGCCTCGGATGTGGCATACCTGTCCAACACGGGCTGAAACCACCTGCGCCTGGAGCCGCGTGGGTGCTACCAACCAGCAAATTATAAAAAGCTGGAAAACACAAACGTCGTATAGCCGCCGGGGGTGCTTATAGCTCATACTGTGCCTGCGCCCTAGAGTAAGAGATTGGCCACTCTATGGTAGTGGAGTCAAGAATCCGCCGAGCCGCCTCTGAGGCACCTGTCTCTGCGGCGGGGTAGGTGGTGATTACCTCCCATAACCTCGGCCCGTCGCCTAGCAGCAAGGCCTCAATTTTCATCCCTACTCCATAGCGCTTGAACGTTCCTTGGACCTGTAGCCCGGATCGACCTGAACGCGAGACCGGCGTGCTACTGCCGCTGTATTCGGTGACGCCTCCTGACTGCTTCAGCGTCGAGACCGCTCCGTCGGCCGCCTTCCGGATGTCGGCGGCTACGCCGTCGGCATATAATATATCCCACACTACTACCTGAAGTTGTTCGTTTGAATACTTATGAAGGCTTACATGCTCGACCTCACCTGGGAGAGCCTCCGGCACGCCTAAACTTTCCGGCTCCGGACCCCCGGGCAGCAGCAATGAGAGCGGGGACCCTCCTGGAGAATATTTCTTCCATTCCTGCGTAGGAATATGGTCCTGAGGCACAGGATTCTTGTGCAAGAGTTCATGAAATACAAACCGAAGGGTCCCTGCACCGAGCATAACCAGAAAAATTATAAATATCTGCTTACCAGCGCTGGTAAGCGGCCTTTGTTTGCCCCTCACCTGTATGGTTTTTGAATTCCACTTCCTCATATTCGTACCTCTTCAGTTACTGCCTGTTAAATCCGCTAGATGTGCGTCTACCACTCCGCGCAGCCTTTTGTCTCTACCTGAATGCTAGCATGCGCGATCTTGAAATTTGAGGTGGCGCACTGCCGGGCGGCGGCGAGCACATCGTCATGTGAAGTACCATCTTTCAGGACCACATGTACGCTCATCGCATTGACGCCGGAGGTCAAAGTCCAGACATGCAGGTTGTGAACATCTGTGACGCCGTCGATTTTGCTAATCGCTTCACGCAGGGCCGTCAGGTTTATGTCAGACGGTGTGCCTTCGAGCAACACGCCCACGGCCTCGCTCAGCAACTTCCAGGTGCGCGGCAGTATGAACAGCCCGATGCCTGCCGAGATCAGCGGGTCGGCGTAATACCACCCGGTCGCCCACATGGGCGCCTCCCGCTATGATGACGCCCATCGATGTAAGCATGTCTGATAGCACTTCAAAGTAAGCGCCCTTGATGTTCAGGCTCCCGGCCGACCCCGCTCGGAGGATGAATATGCCGACGATGTTGACCGCGAGGCCGACTGTCGCCACCAGAAGCATCGTTTTACTCGCTACCGCAGGCGGGTTGCGAAACCTCCCGTGGGCCTCGTAAAGGATATACAACGAAATGCCGATCAATAGGACGGCGTTCGCCAGCGCGGCCAGTATTTCGACCCTGTAGAACCCAAAGGTGCGCTCTGGCGTCGCCGGACGCTCCGCAAAACTGATGGCGAACAGGGCCAGCCCCAGGCCCGCCACGTCCGTGAGCATGTGCCCGGCGTCGGCTAACAATGCCAGGCTGTTAGTGAGGAGGCCGCCTATGACTTCGGCCACCAGGTAAAGGGCCGTGAGGCAGAAGACTGTTTTCAGGTTACGTTTGTTTTTGCCCGCCGCGCCGTGGCCGTGGCCCGAACCCATAGTCGTCCCCCTCCCGTAAATTGAATTTAACGGCTGTACTATTGCAGTGATCATCTTCCATCTTGCTTGCGGGCGATTAGGCCGCGCTGCCAAGCTGTCCAGAGCACCGTGGGGCCTAAAGCCTTACTCCACCCGGTCCCGCTCAAACCACCTGTAAAGCATCGGTAGGATCAGCAGCGTCAGCAGGGTTGAAGTGACCAGGCCGCCGATCACCACGGTCGCCAGCGGGCGTTGCACTTCGGCTCCCGCCGAAGTGGCTATCGCCATCGGGATGAAGCCAAGGCTCGCGACCAGCGCCGTCATGAGCACGGGCCGCAGCCGCGTCTCGGCCCCTTCCGTCACCGCCTCCCCAAGCGGCCTTCCCTCGTCACGGAGCTTGTTGATGTAGCTCACCATCACCACGCCGTTTAGGACCGCCACGCCGAACAGCGCGATGAACCCGACCCCGGCCGAGATCGAAAACGGCATGCCTCGTAACGCGAGAGCCAGCACGCCGCCGACTATCGCGAACGGGATGCCCGTGTAAATTAGGATCGCCTGCTTGACCGAGTTGAACGTCGTAAAGAGCAGCACGAAGATCAGAAACAGCGCCAGCGGCACCACTATAGCCAGCCGCGCCGACGCACGCTCAAGGTTTTCAAACTGCCCGCCCCAGGTGACGTAGTAGCCGGGGGGGAGCTTGACCTGCTGCTCGATCGCGGACTGCGCCTCTTCGACGAAGCTGCCTATGTCGCGCCCGCGCACGTTAAGCTCGACGCTTATGCGGCGGCGGGTGTCCTCCCTTGAGATCTGGGCCGGGCCCTCGATCAGCTTGATGTCGGCCACCTGCGCGAGCGGAACCCGCTGGCCGTTCGGGGCCGGGACCAGCAAGTTCTTTATCGTCTCCACGTCGCGGCTCGCCGGGTCGCCCAGGCGAACCACCATGTTGAATCTCTGCTCTCCTTCGTAGACCTGCCCCGCCTCCTTACCGGCAACGATGGATTCGACCAGGTCGTTCACGTCCTCGACGTTTATGCCGTAGCGGGAGATGGCCGCCCGGTCCGCCTTGATCTGAAGCTGCGGCAGCCCCGACACGGCCTCGGCCTTAACGTCCTCCGCGCCCTCGACCTTGTTCACCACTCGGACGATCTCATCGGCCTTCTTCTTGAGCGTGTCGAGGTCGTCGCCGAAAAGCTTTATGGCGACGTCGGACCTCACGCCCGCGATCAGTTCGGACACGCGCAACTCGATAGGCTGTGAGAAGCTGACCGAGGCGTTCGGCACGTTCTTCTCCAGCGCCTCAGCCATCTTACCTATCAACTCTTCCCTGGTGTGAACGGTCGTCCATTCCGAGGGCGGTTTCAGCGCGATGTAGAGGTCGCTGAAGTCCACGCTCATCGGGTCGGTCGCGACCTCCGCGCGCCCGGTCTTGGAGACCACTTTCGTCACTTCGGGGAACTGTTTCAAAGTCTGCTCGACCTGGGTAGTGGTGCGGACCGATTGGCTGAGCGACACGCTCGGCAGTTGCTGCACCTGGATCGCGAGCGCGCCTTCGTCGAGGCGCGGGATGAACTCCGAGCCGAGGAAGGGGAATATGACGCCGCTCACCACTACCAGCCCTGTCGCCACGGCCAGAGCCTTCGCGCGGTTGCGCATCACGAAGTCGAGCGCGGGGCGATACCAGTGCTTCGCGTACCGGATGACCACGCTCTCTTTTTCGGAGACATGCCCTCGGAGCATGAGCGTCATCGCCGCGGGGACGTAGGTGAGCGAGAGGACCAGCGAGCCCAGGAGCGCGAACACCACGGTCAGCGCCATCGGCTTGAACATCTTGCCCTCTATCCCCGTGAGGCTGAGGATGGGCAGGTAGACGATCATGATGATCGCCACGGCGAACACTACGGGCCGGCCGACTTCCATGCACGCCTCAAGGATCGTGCGCTCGGGCGGTTCCTTCGACCCATAGTGCTGCGCCGCCGCGCGACGCCTCACGGCGTTTTCGACCATGACGACCGCGCCGTCCACTATAAGCCCGAAGTCCAGCGCCCCCAGGCTCATCAGGTTGCCCGACACGTCGAAGACCCGCATCAGTATCGCCGCGAATAACATCGAGAGCGGGATGATGCTCGCGACCAGAAGCGACCCGCGCCAGTTGCCCAGCAGCAGTATAAGCACGATGATGACGAGTATCGCGCCTTCTATAAGGTTCTTCGCGACCGTCCAGATGGTGCGGTCGACGAGCTCCGTGCGGTCGTAGAATGGCACGAGCTCGACGCCCTCGGGCAAGGTCTTCTTCACCTGCTCGACCCGCTCCTTCACCCGCTCGACGACCGTGCGGGTGTTCTCGCCTTTGAGCATCATGGCGATCCCCGCGACGATCTCCCCTTCGCCGTCCGCGGTGACCGCGCCCTGGCGGACGGTCGCGCCCGTCACCACCTCGCCGAGGTCGCGGACGTAGACGGGCACGCCCTCTTTGCCCGTTTTGACTATGATGTTTGAGATGTCCTCGGCCGACTCGACAAGACCGATGCCGCGCAACAGGTATTGCTCCGCGCCGTGCTCGATGTAAGCACCGCCGACGTTCGAGTTGTTGCGTGCGACGGCTTCGAGCACGTCACGCAAGCCGAGCCCATACGCCTGGAGCTTCGTCGGGTCGAGTCGAACCTGGTACTGCTTTTCCAACCCGCCGAAGCTGTTGACCTCCGTGACGCCGGGCACGCCGAGCAACCGGCGGCGCACGATCCAGTCTTGAATCGTGCGAAGCGTGGTCGGGTCATGGCCCCCCTCCCCGCCATTGCCGCCTTTTGGCCTGATCTCGTACTGGTAGATTTCGCCGAGCCCCGTCGAGATCGGCCCCATCTCGGGCGAGCCGATGTTTTCGGGTATCTGCTCGCGGGCCTGCGACAGCCGTTCGAGCACCAGCTGCCGGGCGAAATAGATGTTTATAGAATCGTCAAACACGACCGTCACGGCCGACAGGCCGAACTTTGAGACCGAGCGAATCTCCTCGATGTCGGGCAGCCCGCTCATCGCCACCTCTACGGGGAACGTTATCTGCCGCTCCACCTCGAGCGGCGCGAGGCTCGGCGCGGCGGTGAGCACCTGCACCTGCACGTTCGTCACGTCGGGCACGGCGTCAATCGGCAGACCCTGAAAGCCGTAGAAGCCCGCGCCGATCATGATGGCTACCATGAGCATGACGAGCAGGCGTTGTGAGACTGAGAATCTTATAAGCGCGTTAATCATCAGTGGCCGTGTTCCCCCATCTCGCCTTTCATAAGCTGCGTCTTGAGCGTGAAGCTCCCCTTCGTCACCGCGCGGTCCCCTAAGGAGAGGCCGCTGATGATTCGCTGGTAACCATCTACTACGCCGCCGACCTCCACGTCGCGCACCTCGAAGTGACCTTCCTCTTCCTCCGGGACGAACACGACCGTGCGGTCACCGATCCTCTGCACCGCCTCTTCGGGGATGACCAGCTCGTTTGAAACCGTCCCGCCCGGCGGCGCCCCGCCGGTCTCAAAACCGACCTCCACAAACATGCCGACTTTAAGCCTTTCATTAGGGTTCGCCACCTCGATGCGGACGCGGGCCGTGCGAGTCTCCTCGCTCAGTATCGGGTCGATGTAGGTCACTCGCCCCGAGATCGCGCCTTCTCCGAGGGCGACAGAGCGGACTTCGGCGGGGGTGCCCCGTCTGAGGCTGCCGATCTGTGATTCCGGCACGTTGGCGATCACCCACAGGGTCGATATGTTTGAGATAGTAAAGATCGGCTTACCCGCTTCTATACCCGCGCCCGCGTTCACCGACCTCTCGGTCACCGTGCCGGAGACGGGCGCGACCAGGGCTATGGTCGAGGTGTCGTGATTTCCGCCGGGGTGCCTGCCTTCGCCTATCGCGGCCCCGAAGGCGCGGAGGCTGTTGCGGAGGTGCGACGCTTCGACTCGTGAAGTCTCCACTTCGGCGCGAGCCTCCTGTACTTCACGGTTGAGTGATATGTTGCTTTGATAATCGTAGTCGGCTTTCGCCGTCTTATAAGCTGCTTCCGCGGCGATAAGGTCCTTGCCCGCGCCGGCGCCCGCCTCGATCAGCCTGCGCGTCCGGCGCAAGGTCGCCTCGGCCTCGTCGAGCCTGGCTTTGGCCGACAGCACGGCGGCGCGGTTCTCCGCCCGCTGGACTCGCGCGTAGTTCTGTTCGGCCAGGGCCTGCCGGGTTTCCGCTTCGTGAAGCTTGCCGTGCATCTCGGCGACATCGGGGCTTGATACGACCGCGAGCACCGCGCCCGCGCGCACGCGGTCTCCGAGCGCGACGTTCACGCGCTCGACCCTGCCGGATACGAGGGGCGTCACCTGCTGAGTCTGCTGCTGGTTGGCTTCCACCGTCCCCGTCACTCGAAGGAGCGCGATGGCGGCCCGCTCTGTCACTCCGACGATCCGGATGCCCGCGGCCTCGACCGCTTCGGGCGACAGCTCGACCGTCCTGCCTTCCTCGTGCTCGCCCCCCTCTTCGTGCCCTTCGGCCCCCCCCGTATTCACGTCAGCGGTTATGTTCTTGCCATCGCCGGCGCGCGACCACAGGATCAGGGCGAGCGCCAGGACGAGGGTGGCGGCGACCGTGATGATTAGCAGGTTGCGGTTCTGTGACACGCGGGTGATCCAGGTCCGCCCCACAACCGTGTCACCGTCATAATCGCGCTGACCGCCGGGCCGCCCGGCCTCCTGGTCGATCCGCTCGATGTCCTTGTCGTCAAGCGGGGCTCCGTCTGAGTCTTTATTCGTAATATGGTCTGACATGAATTCTTCCTCATTTGTTCTGGTTTTGGGCGGGGCCCGCGGGAATTCCCATCGCGGCCTGAAGGTCCGCGAGCGCACTAAACCGCTCCGCGAGCGCCTCTATGAACTCGCGCTGCAAGTCGACATACCGCCTTTGCTCTACCAATAGATCGGTGATACGGAATGCGCCCGCCTCGTAGGCGTAGCGGACCGTCCGGATGTTCTGCGCCGAGCGGTCAAGCACCCCCTGCTCGAAGATGGCGAGCGATTTCTTCGCCGCTTCGTAGCGCGCAAAAGCGGCCGCGACGTCCGACCTCACCACTGCCTCGGCAAACTCTCGCTGCTTTTGAGTCTGGGCTATGGAGGCCTGCGCTTCCGCTTTCGCGCCCTGGTTGCGGTTGAGCAGGGGAATGCCTATAGAAACGCCGAACGTCAGCAGCCGGTCCTTGTCGCGCAGCACGCCTACGGGCGTGTCGTCGAATACGGCGCTGCTTTTCGTGTACTGAGTGAAGGCCGTGACGTCGGGCCTGCCTTGTGCCCGCGCCAGCCGCAGCCCGGCGCGCGCGACTTCTTCGGTCAACCGCGCAAGCCTGAGGTCGGGTCGCGTCTTCAGCGCAATGTCCACCGCCGCCTCGACCGAGGGCGGTTCAGCCAGTATCCGGGCCTCAAGATTTTCGGCCAGGCGTAATGGCTCGCCCGGGAGGATTCCGGCGAGATTCTTCAGCCGGAGCATCGACGCCTGTACCCGCCCTTCGACGAGCGCGCGGCGCGACCTCAACCGGTCAAGCTCAGACCGCAGCAAGTTCAGCTCTAACGGCGACGACTCGCCTTCCGTCACCCGCACTTCGACAACGCGGACCGTCTGCTGGTCGAGGTTAGAAAGCTCCTCGGTGATTTGCAGTTCTCGGATCGCGGCCAGGGCTTCGGCGTAAGAGGTCCGTATATCGGCCGCGAGCCTACGCTCACGGTCGGCGACCAGGGCCTCGGCCGCTTCGAGCTCGGCGCGCGCCAGATTAATCCGCGCCCCCCTTTGACCGGAGATTTCAAGCGGCAGAGAAAACCCGATGGTCGTCTCGCGCTCGCCGGCCGAGCCGGTGAGCGCCCCCGTCGTCTGCTGGAAATCGACGGTGGGGTTCGGCCTCAGTCCGGCCTGCCGCAAGCGGCCTCGCGCGCGCTCGACTTCAAGGCGGGCGGCGGCAAGCTCCGTGTTCGCGGAGAGGCCGCGGCTGACAAGATCGCCGGACGACGCGCCCTGCGCGGGGTCGACGTACGCAGAAAGCGTCGAGCTTGCCGTAGCGTGCGTACTGTCACTCTCCCGAGCGCTTTTGACCTGGACTATCCCACTTTCCGGTTTCGAGCTTTGCCCGGCGGCAAGTCCGGGTAGAGCGAAAACCATTATCAGAAACGTATGAAATGATCGCGCCAGCCGGCGCTTCATCACCTGAAGCATTGATTTGACCTCTCTTGAGCAAGGACCGGCCGGCTGAGCCAGAATGAACTCGCCTGTCAAACGGCTACACCTGCCCGGATGGCTAATGGGGATGGCTCTCAAAGGTCAGCGGATGGGGCCTCTATGCGGCCGCCTCGACGGACGCGGGCGAACGCATACGGCTATTCTGATACTTCGGGCCAGTGTTTAGCGCAGTGATGGGCTAAGAGAGGCGAGGGGGGTGGTAAGGCTCATGAGGCGGAGCCGTGGGGAGGGACGAAAGTGCCGGCTCCGAATTCACCGGGTTTAATAAAGCACTTGCTACCTCGAAATGGACGCCCGGTATGATGTGAGTGCAGCAGCAGAAGCAGTCTTCCTCGCTCCGCACCGGGGATTCTTCCCGATGAGAGTCGGCAGGCGTCCCGGGTAAATAGACTGCCGTGGTCTGACCCAAGGCGACGGTGTTAATTTTGGCGGGCAAAGGCGGCAGCCCCATCTCTTCTCCGCAAAGGTGCGGGTTCACAAGGTCCGCAAGTGTGAACAGGACGAAGAAGATCGCGAGACCACGATTTATGTAGCTTTGCCTTAACCGACTCATAAAAGCTCTCAAGAACCCCGAATTATACCCTGAGGCAGAGCCTGCGCACAATGAAATCTTTTTCGAGCAAGGACTTGGATACCGCCCTTCGGGATCCCCTCTACAGGAGGCTGATCTTCCGAAGGGCGGATAGCCATCAATTAATGCCACTAGAACGAGACGCTGTAGCTCACCCCCGGCGTCTTGCCTTGTGCCAGCAGGAGCGAGAATACGTGCCGGCCATGGCCGTAGCTCAGGGTCGGGCTTACCTTCACGCCGTCGAATATGACCAGGCTGCTCCACCGGTCGGTGAAGTTGATGTTCAACCCGCCGATGGCGCAGAACCGGTCTTCGTACGTGCCGTAGGCGACGCCGACGTACGGCGCGATCGGAAGCCTCGTCTCGCCCTTCAAGCTCTTGCTCGCGGTCAGGTAAAACGACTGGCCCGATGGCGTGCCGATGCGGTCGGAGCTTGTCCCGAAGATCAGCGCCGGTCGCTTCTCGGTCTCCGTAGCGATCAGCCAGTTGGCCAGCGGCCGCACGTCCTTCGCAAGCGGGTTGAACTCCACCCCCACCGTCACGCGAGGGTGCAGCCGGTAGGTGAGCGTGTTGCGCCACTTGGCCCGGTCCAGGATGTCCGGGATGACGCGCGCCCCGTAGGCCCATTTATTATCGTCGTGTTGTCCGGCCCCGCTCACGGCGCGGCCCTCTCCCGGTCAGAGCGGTCAACTAGGAACGCTCGACGCCTTGCTCGGCGTCTCCTTCACGACGGCGATCTGCTCGCCCGACTGTTTCTCGGCCGCCGCGAGCATCGTGTCCAACTGCTTCTTCAGCTCGGCGAGCTTGACTACGCCCTTGAAGGTGGCGGCGATCTTCCCGTCGCGGCCTATGATGACCGTCCCGGGCAGTGCGGCGCCGAGCCCGAGCCGCTTCATGTCTTCGGCGCTCGCGTCGAGCCAGACGGGGAAGTTGAGCTTCGTCTCCTTGATGAACTGCATCACCTTCGGCTTGTCCTCGGCCTTATCGGCAGCCGCGCCGATCACCTGCACGCCGAGTGCGGCGTACTGGTTCTGGACCGCCGCCAGGTCGGGCATCTCCTTGCGGCAGGGGACGCAGTAGGTGGCCCAGAAGTTCAACACGACGATTCGCCCGTGGTAGGCGCTCAGGCGTTGCTCGACGCCGAACAGGTCTTTGAGCGCAAGCTCGGCCCCGGTGCCGATGACATTTACTTCTGGCTCGCTTTCGGCAATCGCTGGCGCGAGCACAACGAGCGCGTCTACTTTAATGGTAGGCCTGTTTTTCTTTTTCCCGGTAATACCTGTGACTTCTACCCGCTTGCCGATGTATTCAAGCCAGTTCTTGCCGGGACGCTTATACTTCCCCAGTTCGAGCTGGTACATAGTGAACCCGCCTTCGGTGTTGGCAACGGCGAGTAGCGTCGGGTCGCCGTTGGCGACGCACTGCGCTGATTTCTCAAGGTCTTCGCGGGTGCCGTAAGGCGTGACCTTGCGGTCCGCCTCGGCCCAGCAGTCTTCGCAGCAGACCACCTGCCCCTTAAGCTTAACCCCGCCCGCATCCTGCGCCGACACCACAAAGCAGGCGGCGAGCACGAGCGAAACGCTTAACAACAATCGTTTCATCAACACTCTCCTTACCATGGGCAATGCCCTCATCAGGGCGTAAAAATGCACGACACACTTCCGCTGACGGGAAGCGTTAATTTAGGATCTTATGGTTAATAGGAGATTGTCTAAATTCGCAGGACGCACAACCGCTCTAAAGGCGGGCCGGAAGATCTGGGCCAAACCGGGGAAGGGCCGTGAGAAAGAGAGAGGATATTTGATACCTGGCAAGGCGGAGCCGGTGTCTCTTGTTCGCCGCCCCGAGGTTGAACGCCCGACGTCGAGCGCTCGGGCAGCGAGCTCGCGACGCGACTTATGATGGGGCAACCGTCCGGTTCTTCGGCCGCATTTACCTTTGCGCCATTCGACCCCGCGGGATAAACAGCATGCGTATCCTGTTCGTGCTCAGGGCGTTCAGAGCATATAACCACGCAGGCCACGATCGACCACACGAAGCACGCCGGCAGGAATATAGCCAAAGTTCGTGTGAATGAATTTCGTGGCAACATAACGCCCAATACTATACCTGATTAATACTGCGGGTGACAATTAGGAGAAAAATATGGCAGAGCCCTCTTTTGTCCAGGCTTGGGCTACTTTATGTAAAGGTGTCATAAACTTACGAAAACGCTTAATCTATTACAGGCGAGCCGTACCTATTCTGACCTCTAGCGGAGTTGGTCTTATCGAGCGCAGCGCGGAGCCCACGCGCCAGTTTTACTGCGTCATCATTCGCCAAAAATGCATGAAGAACAGGCGCGGCTCCTCCGTGAGCATATGACTATGGAGGGCCGTCACTCCAATCCCGTTATCCCGCAAGGCACGAATCACGGCGTTCACTTCGCTGGCTACCATCACAAAATCGCCAGTGATGGCAGCCTTGCCGCCGCCTGTTGGCTGAAAGTTTATAGCAGTCGCCAGCCCCATCGAAGGCGGGACTTCCGTGCCGTTTTCCATAATCTTCTCTGCGCGCGGGACGCTGAATTGATAGACTCCGCCATTAACCTTGCCGCCGTGACCAATGATCCGGTCAAGCTGTTTCGTATCTAGTCCCAAATCCTGTGACCCAAGACCCGCAACGGGTACGGTCAAAGGGGTCTTCGTGAGGGCGAGCGCTGCGCGAATGTCTCTGGCAACCTTTACCGGATCGCCGTGCGCGCCGATATGCATGTACATCACGCGAGGCGACTCATCAAGCACGTGATTATGCAGCGCGGTCTGCTCGACCCCGCTCTGCTGTAACTTTGTCATCACCGGATTGACTTCGTTTTCGGTAAGCACGAGGTCGCCCATAACCATCGTGTGCTCGCCCATCTTCTTGAAGGCCACCCACGTGCCGAGCGCGAGGGCGGGTCTTATCTGAACTCCTCTGGCCGTGACTTTCAAATCACCGCGAGGAAAACTGAACTTGAGCACGTCACCCGCCTGCATAGAGCCTGATTTACCCATCGCCTGCTCGACCGCTTTCCACTCGGCAGGCGTTTCGGTCTGCTGGCGAGCTTCGGCCTTGTGAGTTGTAGAAACTATAACCAGGGCAAATAAGGACATCAATATCGCCGCGGTTCTTTTCAATTTCATAGCAATTACCCTTTCCCCGTTTCCAGCAGAAGTCAATCTCCCGCAGGCACGAGCCCGCGTTCAGGCGGGATTTCGGTTACTGAAGCAGGCTCCACCGCCTGGCCGTACTTCAAGTACATTGCGGGGATAACGATCATATTTAGAAATGTAGAGGTGACGATCCCGCCTAGAATGACAACGGCCATCGGATGCTGAATCTCTTTGCCCGGTTCGCCTGCTCCTAACGCGAGTGGCAGCAGCCCGATTCCTGTTACAAGAGCTGTCATTAGAATTGGACTGAGGCGCTCCATCGAGCCTTGCACAATTGCGTCTCGGAAACCGACCCCCTCTTCTTTCATCAAGTGCATGTAATGGCTGATTAGCATGATACCGTTGCGCGTGGCGATCCCGAACAGGGTTATGAACCCGACGAGCGAGGCTACCGAAAGCGTGCCGCCGGAAAGCAGGACCATCACGATCCCGCCTATCAGCGAGAGCGGCAGGTTTGCCATCACAAGCAGCGCGGACCTTGTCGATTTCAGCGATATGTAAAGCAGAAGGAATATGCCGCCGATGGCCACAAGCGACAAAAGCGTTATCTGCCTTGACGCTTTCTCCTGCGCTTCAAACTGGCCGCCGTACTGAACGAAGTACCCCTGCGGCAACCGCACTTTAGTCCCGATAGCGGTTCGCACGTCTTCAATGACGCTCCCCAGGTCGCGGTCGGCGACGTTCGCTTGAACTATAATGCGCCGCTGTACGTTCTCGCGGTTGATGGTATTCGGCCCCTGGTCAACCCGAACTTCCGCGACCTGACTTATCGGCACTTTGGCCCCGCTCGGAGTGTCGATCAGCGTGCGCGCGATTGTTTCAACCGACTGGCGCGCAGAATCATTGAATCGCACCAGCACGTCATAAGTTCTCTGTTCTTCGAGCACTTGAGAGACTTCGTGCCCGCTAAAGGCCGTCTCAACGGTTTCGGCAAGGTCGTCTGCGCGAAGGCCGACTGCCGCCGCTGCCTGCCGGTTCATGTTCACCTGCACCTGTGGGACGCCCACCTGCGGCTCTACAAGGAGGTCAACGACGCCGGGGACCGCTTGCATCGCCGCGCGAATCTCTTCGGCCTTAGTCCGTAACGTGGCAAGATCGGGGCCGAACAGCTTTATAGCTATTTGAGCGCGGGTCCCCGAAAGCAGATGGTCAATGCGATGCGAGATGGGCTGGCCAACTTCGACCTCGACGCCGGGGAGCCTGCCGAGGTTCTGCCTGATCTCTTCCATCATTTCAGGGTGTGACCTGTCGCCTTCGCGGGTGACTACTTCAATCTCGCTCGTGTTAACCCCGGCCGCGTGCTCGTCAAGCTCGGCGCGACCCGTCCGCCTCGTTGTCGAGACGACTTCCGGCGTCTCGTGCAGCATCTCTTCGATGATGTTGCCAATGCGATTCGACTCCGTAAGCGACGTGCCCGGAGGTAAGTTGGCATTGATGTTCAGCGCGCCTTCGTTGAATGGGGGCAGAAACTCGCGCCCCATAAAAGGCGTGACCAGCACCGCGACAAGGATCATCGCGGCCGACGCGGCAATTATCTTGTACGGGTGCCTGAGCGACCAGTTGAGCATCCGGGCATATCTTGCTTTGAGCCAGGCGACGAGCCGCGAATCTTTTTCCTCATGTATCACCGAAGACCGCCCCAGCAAAAAGTAACAGAGCACCGGCGTGACAGTCAGAGCCACGATGAGCGAGGCAAGGATCGAGATGATGTAGGCGAATGCGAGCGGCGCAAACATCCTTCCTTCGAACCCGCCGAGACTAAAGAGCGGCAGGAATACGAGTACTATGATGAACGTGGCAAAAACAATAGAGTTTCTGATCTCGGATGAAGCGTTGTAGATGACCGTTACAAGGGGCTGCGGGACGGCCGCATGCGCGTTCTGCTTCAACCTCCGAAATACGTTCTCCACGTCCACGATTGCATCGTCAACCAGTTCGCCTATGGCAATTGCAAGCCCTCCAAGCGTCATCGTGTTAATGCTCAGGCCGAAGTAATTCATCGCAAGCACTGCCGCGAGCAGCGAGAGCGGTATGGCGGTGAGGCTGATGAAAGTCGTCCTGAAGTTCCACAAGAACAAAAAGAGCACGACCATGACCATCACGCCGCCCTCAACAAGCGCTCGCTCCACGTTCCATATTGCGCGGTTGATAAAGTCGGCCTGCTGGAATGCCTTCGTGTCTATAGTCACGTCGGGCGGCAGCGAGCTTTTAAGACTCGCTAAAGTCTTTTCAATCTGCTCCGTGACCACAAGGGTGTTTGCGTTCGGCTGTTTCTGGATCGTGGCGACGACCGCCGGTTGCGCGTTGAAGCTGCCTTCGCCACGCTTATGCGCAGGGCCGATTTTTACCTCCGCCACATTTTTGACGAGGATGGGCGTGCCTTCCCGGACGGTGATGACGGAGTTGGCTAGGTCTTCGGGCGTGTAGACGCGGGCGCGGCCACGAATCAAGTACTCTTCGTTGGGCCGCTCAAGAAAACCACCGCCCGCGTTGGCGTTCGAGGCACGGATAGCTTCGGTCACTTCCTCAAGCGTGAGGCTGTAATCGGCGAGCCTGCCTGGATCGACGAGCACCTGATACTGCTTCATCTCGCCGCCGATGATCGTCACCTGTGACACTCCACCTATGCCGAGCAATCGCGGCCGCACAACCCAGTCGGCGAGCGAGCGCAGCTCCATCGGTGAAGTCGAGCTGCTGGTCATCGAGATGAGCATGATCTCGCCCATAGTCGAAGAGATCGGGCCGAGCACTGGTGGGGAGACGCCTGCGGGCATAGGCACCTGTTGCAGCTTTTCTGTCACAAGCTGGCGCGCTCGATAGATGTCCGTATCAAACTCAAATTCGACGTAGACGATTGAGATTCCAATCGCCGAGCTTGACCTGACGCGGAACACGCCCGCAGTGCCGTTCATGGCTGCTTCAATCGGCAGCGTAACGAGCGATTCGACCTCTTCTGGCGCGAAGCCGTGGCATTCGGTCAGCACCGTGACGGTCGGCGCGGTCAGATCGGGGAACACGTCAACATGAGAGCGCGCTGTTACTATCCCGCCGTATATGAGCAAGGCGACGGCTGCGATTACGACAAGCAGCCTGTTATGAAGCGACCATTGAATTATTCTATTAAGCATAAATTCAACACGAAACTATGGAAAAAAGTTTAAAGCCCGAGATGATGCACCGGTTCGACATGGCGGTGGTGTTCTTCTCCCGATTCAGAAACCGGATCAATGTGAATTGTCGCGTGGGACAAATACCTAAGCTTATGTAGCAGTTCTTGCTCTGCAGCAACAGTTATCCTGTGAGCCTCGGCGACCGATAGCTCGGCCCTGACGGCAAGATTGATTTCAGCAACGAGACGATGCCCAAGCCATCTAACGCGCACCTCGGCTACATCAAGCACTTGCGGCGTCGCCTTTACAACTTTCCTGATGTCGTCCACCACATTAGGCTCTACTCCGTCGAGCACCCGCGTGAATACCGACTTTGCCGCACCCCACAGAATCTTGAAAATGGCCGCGCTGATTAACAGGCCTACAAGTGGGTCCGCGAGCGGATAGTCTAGCCAGACTCCAAGCGCGCCAAAGAGAACCGCAAGACTAGTGAACCCATCTACGCGAGCATGGTATCCATCAGCGACCAGCGCCGCGCTCCCGATCTCTTTGCCAACACTTATGCGAAAGATCGCTACGGCTTCGTTCCCGGCAAACCCGATGACCGAAGCGGCGACTACGGCCCACAGGTACATGACCTGCTGTGGGTGAAAAAGCCTATCAATAGATTGGTACACTGCCAGAACCGCGCTTGCCAGAATCGTAAGCACTATGGCTATCCCGGCGAGGTCTTCCACACGACCGTAGCCGTAAGTGAATCGCTTGGTTGGCGACCATTTGGCCACGCTAAAAGCTATCCAGAGCGGAATCGCCGTAGCCGCATCGCCGAAGTTGTGAATTGTATCGGCCAGCAGCGCCACGCTGCCGGAAAGATAGACGACTACTACTTGAAGGACTGCCGTAACGAGCAGCCCAACAAAAGACCACTTCAAGGCCCAGATTCCACGCTCCGAAGTGAGGATGGAAGGGTCTACAAAGCCGTGCGTATGGCCGTGCGGCGCAGGATCGTGTCCGTGTGAATGAGCATGGGCGCTGTCATCGTCGTGCGCGTGACTGTCATATGTGTGGTTGTGCTCTCCCATAACAATCCTTGCGGTTATGTCTCGTGTGAGTGCGCGCCCGCGTCGGCGGGTTTGAGTTCCTGGAGCTTGAGTTGCAGAGCGCCTTGCGTGACGACCCGTTCCCCAGGCTCGATCCCTGAAAGTATGGCCACCTTGTCGCCCAGTTCGTCGCCTACGATCACCTCACGCCGCTGGAACTCTTCGCCCGATAAAAGCACGTAGACAATTCGTTTTCCTTCGTGCTCAAGCACCCCCTCTTTCGGGATGACGAGGGCCTCTCCGCCTTCTCCTGCGTCTATGCGGACGTTGGCCTGCATGCCTATTCGGAGCGTGCGGTCGCGGTTCGGCACTTCAAAAGTCACGGTCGTGGCCCGCGACTGCTCATCTATGACCGCGCCTATGTCAATGACTGTTCCCGCGAACTCAGTTCCAGGATATGCAGGCGTAGTAAATACGGGCTTCGCCTGGCGGCTCATGAAGGATAGGTCCCGCTCGAAGATAGGCGCTTCGACCCAGACCGTATCGAGATTGACTATCTCGACGATCTGCTCGCCCGGCGCTACCTGCTCGCCCATCGCTTTGCCGACTTTTACGACTATGCCCGAAATCGGAGCACGCACGGCATAGCTCGTCTGCACGCCAATCGAGCCGAGCCTTGCCGCCGGGCCGTCCAACGCTTTCGACTGCTCGGTAGCGGCGGCATAACTGGCTTGCGCGGCTTTGTAGTCGGCCTCCGCTGCTTGGAGCTGTCGGAGGGAGTATGCTTTGCGCTCGTAGAGCCGTTGAGCGCGATCAAATTCTACCTTGGCTTGATTGAGCCTGACCTGGGCTTCGTTAGCGACCTGGCCTAACCGTCGCCGCTCGGCGTCTATGCGAGCCTGTTCGATGCGAAGTTGAGCGTTGCCCGCCGCGATCTGCGCGCTCTCGGCGGCGGTCGGCCTCTGATTTAATACCGCGAGCACCTGTCCTTGAGAAACTTGCTGGCCGACGCGAGGGAGCTGGCCGCCTGAGAGTATGCCGCCAACGGGCGGCGCAACCACCGCTTGATTACGAGCGGCCGGGACTATTCGGCCCGTAGAGGTTATCTGCCGTGCAACATATTGAGGCTCAGCTTTGGCCAGCTTCATCTTTATGAGCCACTGCTGTTCCATCAGGAACTTCACAGTGCCGGTCGTGCTCGCGGCCGCAGGCGCGGCTTCCTCTACACGGTCATCCGGTGTGCGCACGATTAGGAAGGTAATCAGCACGGCGGCAACCGCAACGGCCAGGAGCGCGAGTACCCGGTTGCGCGTGGAGGTAAAAAAGACGCGCACTCTGCGAATAAATACCGTCGAAGACTCGTTCGCCTCGTCGCGTCCTGCGTCATCACGGATTATCGTATCGCTTTTATCTCTATCTATAGTCATGGCCTTATTTCTTTTCCAACTGCCCTCTCAAGCATGAGCAAGCTCGTTTCATAATCGAATAGCGTGCGGTAGTACTGCTGACGAATCTCGGCGCGGGTGCGTTGCGCTTCAAGTAGTGGAAGCAATTCGGTCGCTCCTTCCTGGTACGCCGCCAGCGCTATCGTGTATGACTCGTCGGACTGTCGAATCAATTCTCGCTGGAATGTGACGGCCAGTTCGCGCGCACTCTCGTATGCACGGTAAGCGGCTTCTACTTCCGCGAGGGCGCGGTTACGAACAATCGCAAGCTCAGCCTGAACGACTTTCTGTTCGGCGGCCGCGCGAGCGATACCCGCCTGATTCCTGTCGTTGATGCGCAGCGGAATCGTCACTCCGAACAACACGGTGTTGTCAACACCGACCCGCTTAACCCCCGCAAAGGGTGTTATGTCCATCGAGTTGCGCGCTCTTTCAAGGTCTGTGCGGCGCTCGGCCAGATTAGTTGAAAGCACTGCCGCTTTAATATCCGGGCGATTCTCAAGCGCCGTTTGCTTGAGCATGGCGAGATCAATATTCACATCGGCAAAGTTAAGCTCGCCCGCTACCGACTCTGCGCGGGAGAAGTCAGTCTCGCCCAACAACTCAAGCAGCCGGATCACAGCCTGCCTCTGCGCAAGTGTAGCCTGGGAAAAAGCCGAATCAAACTTCACCCGTTCAAGCGTGACTTTTAGCAATTCACCTTCTGCTATAGCGCCTTCCTCGAAGCGAACTCGATTGAACTTAATAAGCTCATCAAACCCTGCGCGGTTCTCCATAGCGGCGAAAAGCGCGTAACGAGCGAGCACCGCTTCATAGTAGGCGCGCTTCACATCGAACATGCGCTGGCGCAGGGTGTCGGCCAACTGTGCCTCGGCGACCGAAACAACTAGATCACCCACTTCACGCCGAAGCCTCCGCTTACTGCCAAGCTCAATTGTCTGGGAATATGTAGCCGAAAACTCGTAAAGGCGGTTGAAGGGAGTATCACCCGACACCTTCAGGTTCTCGGCTGAAACTGTGAGTCCGGGGTTAGGACGGACGCGCGCCGCGATCTGCTCGGCGCGGGCCACTTCGACCCGGTGGCGCGAAGCCTCAACGGAAAGGTTGCGCTGGAGGAATCGGTCGATGACGCGATCAAGTGTAAGCGAGCCTGACAGGAGATCAGCTTGCGCCTGCTGCGCGCCGGGCTGTTGAACCACCCGGCCGGCCGGTACGACCTGCGCGGCGGCCGTTTGGCAAAGGGCGAGCGCGGCTAGGACTAATGCGAAGATTCTTGGTTTAATCATTACCTGTGATATTTCACTCCACCTGAAAATCGGCCAGAGGCATTCGCTCATCCAGCTTCGCGTTCTTTATGTAAAACTCGATGTCGTACACGCCGGGGTTAGGGATAGTAACGTCGGCGACGTAGATGCCGGTCACTCTGCCGACCTTTGCTTTGACCTGACCTACCTCAGCCTTGCTCGTCTGATTGCGGATCGTCAGCACAACATCGGCTTTCTCTACAGGGGAGCCGTCCGAAAGGTCGGTAAGGTGGATAAGGAACTGACTCTCTTTCCCCGCCTTCAGGGGCACAAACTCGAAGAAGTTCTCGACCCGGTCGGTAAACTCTGTCCGCGCCTCCGGTTCTTCCTCCTCCTTGGAATGGGCATTGTCTTTGCTCGAACAAGCTGCGCCAAAAGCGATCAGTAAAAGCGCCAGCGCAACAAACGAAATCCGTTTGCGCTGAAGGAATGACCATCTTCTCGTTGAAACTATCATCTGTTCTCTCATCATTTTTGTACTTGTTCTTCCAACTATTATCGGTAGTTCTTGCACTCAAGTATCTCCCCTCACTTTCTTCCCCATTTGTCCCGTGAATTAGAACGGATGTAGAAGGGATTCGACTAGGCGGTGGATTGCCAGCGGCGATACCCAGAACAGGAATATAAGTGTAAGCGCAAAGGCCGAGCCAAAGAATAGAGTGGCGCGCACTGGAGATCGAGACAATCTAGTAGTAAGTGTGGTTTCAGCCGGAGCTGCTAACGATAAGACTCTTGTAACACGGCGCTCAAAACCGTCGCCGCCCCCCGCGAGGAAACCTAGCTCCGCCTGTTGTGCTTTGAATGGGCGGGCAAGCGTGAGCCGCCTTAGCTGAACAAGCGCGCCTGCGACCTCGACCGGCGCGCTCGTTCGCCTTGCTGCTACCTCATCGCATACCATCTCGACCTGTTCACCCCACCACCGGTATAAAAGCCCGTTCAACGGAAAGACAGGCGACGAATAGCGACACACTGAAAGCAACCACTTCGAGAGATTATCGCGCCGCTTGTGATGCGCTGCTTCATGTTCAAGTAGTGCTGCCAGTTCTTTGGCAGAAAGCGCGTTCAACAATCCCGTTGATACGACGAGCTTCGACCGCGTGTAACCCCAGACGAAGGAGAGTGGATAGCGGCTCGTCACAAGGCCAACGTCGATTCCATGCTTCCTACAGGTTTCTTCTACCTGCTTAACGCGCTCAGGCGCGGCAGGCTCTGCGCTCACATCTAACCGGCGAATCACTCTCCCTATCCGAGCGTAGGCGCTTGCGGCCATGTAAACGGCTGCAACGGCAACGAGCAATATAAAAGCAAAAGCCGTGTATGAGAGGGCAGGATTAACAGAGGCGGTGAAGATGTTGAGGAGGTGAAGCGTGTGCTGGGCATCATGCTCCTCGACCCAGCGATCCGCGCCGAGCCATACGGCAGGCAGAATTGACGCGCTCACGAGCCAGGCTGATACGAACGGAGGAACGACGAGCGCAGAAGCATAAACACGCGTGAGGGTGGCCGGGTGCCAGGAATAGTTTCTTGAAGTTGCGCGAGCAAAGGCAGCCGTCGCAAAAGCCAGGATAGCAAGCGCCCCAGCCGTAAGAACGAAGTTTTCTACGCTTGCGAGCAGGAGCGGCCAGATCGAACCGGTCATGACTTCCGCTCCTCTCGCTTCTGCTTTATCAAGGCTTCGAGCTTGTCCAGGCTCTCGCCGTCATTTCCCACAAGGTCTATGAAGGTTGAGATAACCGGCTCACCCAGTTCGCCGATAAGCGCTCCTAAGACTTCTTGAGCCATACCGCGCTCAAACTCCTCACGCGAGTATCGCGGCGAGTAGATGTATGCCTTCCCTTGTTTCTCGCGTAACAGGTAGCCTTTGCGATACATCCGGTCCAGGGTCGTCAGCACCGTCGTATGTGCTACCTCACGGCTCCGCCGCAGCCGTTCCTCTACCTCTGTGACAGTCTGATTGGGATGCTGCCAGAGAACATCCATCACGTCGGCCTCTAGCGTGCCGAGCACCTGCTTAATTCCCTGGCCAGTGGGTTGGAATCCCCTCAGAGCGAACTTAAAAGCATTGTTCATAACAATCACATTTCTGAAAAGAAAAGCTTATTATCTCTTTGCAACTACCGTCAATAGTCAAATAGCGAAAGCCAGGGTCTATTCATTCTTGAAGATCAAGCCCAAGGGCTGCAAACGCGAGTCCCTTTTAGAGAATGAATAGACCCTGTAGCGGAAGCCTGTCTCATAAAGCCCATTGACTATTAAGAGTTACAGCAGAGTATCTTGAACCTTACCAAGCACCGGGTCCCTATATGAAGCGTCTGACCGGGAGCCGTTTAAAGGTCAAAGGGTAATAGGAGATGAGATAGATAATAACCAGTACGTACTTTTCAGACCGGCTGGAAAATCACTAGCCTTTGCGGTAATGATTGATGGCATTAGCGCGGCGGGCTAGAATCCGAGCGGGCGGACTATGACCAAGATCATTTTGGTTTTACTCGGCGGCGCAATCGGAACTGGATGCCGATACGGACTTTCATTGCTGGTCTATTCTTTCGTTGAGCGGCCAACCTTCCCTTACGCCCATTTAATCATCAACGTATCGGGCAGTTTCTTAATCGGGTTTCTTGCAGAGTTGTTTGAGACGCGGTTGCTGGTATCGCCGGATGTTCGCGTTGCTATACTGACCGGTGTGCTGGGCGGCTACACAACTTTTTCAAGTTTCTCGTTTGAGACTTATGCACTGATGCGCGATGGTGAGATGTGGCGTGCCGCGCTCAATGTCTCTGCCAGTGTTTTGCTCGGACTGCTCGCGGTCTGGTTGGGCATGCGGCTGGCTCAAGCGATATAGAATCCGATATTAGGCAGTATGTCCTGTCGTTCGACGTAAGAGGTCTACGTTGTTAGCTCCACATAATTTGATTTTGAATAAGGTGGGTGCGAGCAAAGTTGCCTTTTAATATTTCTACCCCTTCTATTGAATGTGCCAGATCGCCGGTTTTGGCACACCACGAAGCGCAACGGGAATCTCCGACGAGCAACAAACTTTGACCAGCCGCTTGTGGTCCTGTTGCATCTCCTTATCGTGCGTGATCCAGTTGCGTGCCTCGCCGAGTATACGCGCAGCGGGCGGGTCAGCCGGGGCCAGGATTCTATAGTGCGTCCACTTCCCATCCGGGCGGGCGGCGACGATCCCAGCCCGCTGAAGGTAGGCGAGATGATGAGATATATTCGGCCTGCTTAATTGCAGTATCTCGGCTAAAAAGCAGCCACACATCTCCTCCCCTAGCAAATTGAGCATACGCAGCCGCGTTCGATCTGCTAGTGCGCGAAAGAACAGCTCCATATCGTAGGGCTTCTTACTTTTAGCAATTGCCCCGGATTATACCACGAGAAATTATGCGTCCTGCGTTGTGCGGAACTCGGCCTTTGATTTTTGATTGAGACTTAATTATGAAATAGGGAGCCGATAGAAAAATTTGTAATCATCTTGACAAACTACCCCAAGCCGTGATTATTGTTACCCGCCATTACGTTTCATAGGCCCGTACCAAAACGATAAGGCATAGATTGGGAATACCGTAACAGGCCGATCATGTCACACCTTCAGGTTGTTTAAGTAGGGGCCTATCTTTCAAGATCGAGCAAGAAAATAGTCCATTGTGGGCTAGGGTTTCGTCGTTAACGGTTTTAGCCTCAGAACCCTTCACCCCTTGGATCATAGTGTAGTCACATCAGCCTTGAGAGGACGATTACAAAACGGCTGACTAAATATCTGTTTGTCGATAACTGAACCAACGAACCGCTACCTAAGTTTAGGCAGGCCCCTATAGGAGGAATATCACATGGCGAACATATCGAAGAGAAATAGATCGAAAGAACGAGAGATGGAAAACGCGGCTAAGAACAGGTTTGAGATCATAGCAGCGCGATTGAGCCGCCGCGACATGATAAAAGCGGGCCTCTTGACCAGCGCGGGGTTACTGATCCCGAAAAGGGGTCTGAGCGCACGCGCACTTAACAGCGCGGGAGAGCCGACCGGCTGGATGCCTAGCCCTACGGTCACGCCCTTCATTGACCCGATGCCCATTCCGCCCATCGCGCAATCTACCCCCCAATTCACGGTAGGAGCGCCGCCGACCGCAGCTCCGAATAATGCGGCCGGTGAAGGCCGAACACGCGCCCACCAGGCCCTGGTGGACCCGATCATGGACACCAACGTGAACAGGTTTGCCCCGCGCAAGCTCTATCAGGTGGAGCAAAGAGAAGCACTCCTCAACGTGCATCAGCAGTACCCGGCGCAAAGACTCTGGACGTTCAATGGCACAGTGCCGGGGCAAACCTATGTCGCCCGCTATGGCGAACCCATACTCATCCGAAACATCAACAGCTTGCCCGACGACAACGGCGGCTTCGGGATAGACCAGGCATCCACACACTTGCACAACGGCCACACGCCGTCAGAAAGCGACGGATTCCCCTGCGACTACTTCCCCAACGAACAGTTCCCAAATTCCTTCTATTACGACCAGCACTACCCGAATGTCCTGGCCGGCTTTTCCACCTTACCCCATTCGCCCAACGGCGACATTAGAGAGTCCATGAGCACGCTCTGGTATCACGACCACCGCGTTGACTTCACAGCGCAGAACGTCTACAAGGGGCTGGCCGGTTTTTATCTGCTGTTCAATGATTTCGACACGGGCGACGAAAACACGGGATTCAAGCTGCCGTCGTTCCCGGAGTTTGACATACCCATGATGTTCAACGACAAGAATTTTAACAACGATAAGAAACTGATCTTCGACCTGGCGAACCGCGACGGAATACTTGGCGACCGCTTTATGGTCAACGGCAAGATTCAGCCGTTCCTTAACGTCAAGCGGCGCAGGTATCGCTTCCGCTGGCTCGACGGCGGGCCTTCGCGCTTCTACCAGTTCTTCCTGACAAACCCGAACAACCTGAGCCAGATTAACAGGTTCCATGTGATCGCCAATGACGGCAACCTGCTGCCCAACCCGGTCGAGGTGACGAGCGTTCGCATCAGCGTGGCCGAGCGCATGGATGTGATAATAGACTTCTCGAAGTTCCCGGCCGGGACCGTTCTCAGGCTCGAAAACCGCCTGGAGCAGTTTGACGGCGCAGGGCCGACCGACCGGATTCTGTCAGCGGGCCAGGGTAATCAGGTGCTTGAGTTCCGCGTGCAATCTGACCCCGTGACCGACAACAGCGTGGACCCCGCCACCAAGACCAGTACGGCTTTGGGCGGACAGCGTTATTTTTACGCTGTGCCTAACAGGGAAACTCCGCGCGTCGAGCGAACCTTCGATTTCGACAGGGAGGATGGGGAATGGGTCATTAACGGCCAGGTCTTTGGCGACTGTGACGAGGTTCGCTTCAGGGTGAAGGTCAACAGCGCAGAGGTATGGAACCTGGAAGGGGGCCGCGACTGGCAACACCCGATCCACATCCACTTCGAGGAGCACCAGATCATCGAGCGAAATAGGAGTCTCCCGACGGCAATCGAGAGGGGCCGCAAGGATGTCGTGAGACTTGGAGATGGGGATGATGTGAAGCTCTTCTTCCGCTTCCGAGACTTCAAGGGCCGATACCCGATGCACTGCCACAACACGATTCACGAGGACCACGCGATGATGTTGAGGTTCGACATCGACGATACGGGCGACAATGGAGATGGCGACGGCCACCATAGCAGGTAGCCTGATTCTTCAATATCGGCATTGGTCCTCAGAATGTGAGCAGACGGCAGCATAAGTTGCCGGAAAGGGAATGAATAGTTATGTCAGGTATTAAGAGAAGAAGTTTACTGACCGCGCTCGGTCTGCCTAGCTTCGATGAGGAATCGCGCAGGGAGTTGCAAGAGAGCATCCTGCCGAACATCGAGCTGACTACACACGAGGGCAAAAAGGTCCGATTCTATGATGACCTGGTCAAGGACAAGGTCGTGGTCATCAATTTCATGTACGCCGAATGTGAAGGCAAATGCCCGGTTATCACGGCGAACCTTTTGAAGGTGCAGAAGCTGCTCGGCGACCGGGTCGGCCGCGACATCTTTATGTATTCGATCACTCTCAACCCGGAAAAGGATGATGCCAAGGCCCTGCACCATTACGCCCAGATGCATGGGGTGAAGCCGGGGTGGCTGTTCCTCACCGGAAAGCCGTCCGAGATAGATATGCTGCGGCGCAAGCTGGGCTTCGCCGACGGGAACCCGAAGCTGGACAAGATCAGAAACAACCACATCGGCATGGTCAAATACGGGAATGAGGTTCGCCAGTGGTGGGGGATGTGCCCCGGAAAAGCTAAGCCCGAATGGATCACCAAATCGATTCTTTGGATGGTCCGTCCGCCGAGAAAGCGGCCCCATCTGGCTACCGAAACAAGTACAACGAAGTAAGAATCGCTTCAACCGAAAGTGAGGACGGAGATGAAAAAGAATCTTGATTTAACAAAGAGTCTATTAATAGCTCTATCCTTGCTCATTGCAGCGATGCTCGCGCCGCACGCCGCGCTATCACAGACGCAACAGCCGAATGATGGCGCGGCGGAAGCGGCGGAATGGAAAACCAAACATATTGCAGTGGGACGAGGCCCGGAAGCTATCACATTTGACGGTGAAAATGTCTGGGTTGCGAACCAGTTCAATAATAACGTGACGAAGCTGCGTGCCAAGGATGGCTCTGTCCTCGGCAAGTTTGAAGTCGGCAGCCGCCCGGTTGCGCTCGCCTATGATGGAGAGTGCGTCTGGGTGGCGAACCAATTCAGCAATAACGTAATGAAGCTGAGGGCGAAGGATGGCACTGTACTTGGAACTTATCAAGTAGGGAAGAACCCGGCCGGGCTGCTGTACGACGGGTCAAACATCTGGGTGGCCAACAGCAAGAGCGATACGGTGACGAAGCTCGCCAAGGGCGATGGCGCGAATCTCGGCACTTTCCCTGTCGGCAGGAAGCCGGTCGCTTTAGCATTCGATGGGTCCAGCATTTGGGTGGCTAACAATGACAGCGACAGTGTGACAAAGCTACAGGCAAGCAATGGGGAAGAGCTTGCAACATTCCCTGCGGGGAGTAATCCATCAGGGTTAGCTTTCGATGGCTTCAACATCTGGGTTACGAATTTCTACACCAGGATCATAACCAGGCTGCACGCCGTCACCGGAGAGGTTGTTGACACTTACACGGTGGGCAGTGACCCTGTGGGCATCACCTATGCTGAGGGCCACATCTGGGTAGCTAATAGCGGCAGTCGTAGCGTGTCAAAGCTTGATTCGAGGACTGGTGCGGTGCTGGATACAATTACAGTAGGCAATGGTCCGTGTGCCTTGATCTTCGGTGGGGGGAACCTGTGGGTGGCGAATGGCGGCAGTAATTCGGTTTCAAAACTGAGCCGCGCCTCGGCCACTTCGGCAATCCCTTAGCAGTAAGAAAATAAGGCCCAATCAAAAACCTTGTTTAGGTGTATCGTGCATATATCTTGAAGCATAATCATTTCACTCTCTGGCTATTTCTATCGGGATGGCCGGAAATGAGGCCGGGCCAACTGATTTCAGAATGCTTCCCGGCCTCATCTACTTTCTGGCGCGGATTACTCCCAAAGCCGGCATGCAATAATAGTCATTATGATGATCCTTTAGACCTACGGTCCTCTCATTAAGCACGCTAAGTTTGCGTCGTGCCACTTAACGCCTGCGCGCCTAACAGTTCGGTGATAAGCCCAAAAAGAGAATCAGGGTCGATGGGTTTTTCCAGGGTACGGCTGGCCCCTGCTATTATCGCCTTCTTCCTCATCTCTAGGCCATAAGCGGTGCATATAATTATAGGGAGGTCTTCAAACCCGGCCTGTACCCTCAGCAGCTTCACCATCTCAATACCGTCGAGGTTAGGCATGGCGACATCTGATACTATTAAATCCGGGCGCTCGGCGTGAGCGGCCCTTAAACCTTCACGGCCGTCGGTCGCGGTCACGACTGCGAAGCCTTTCAAGGCAAGCAGCCCGGAGAGCGAATTTAGCGTGTCAAGGTGATCCTCAACCAAC
>CAZTUB010000015.1:0-3685 GCA_964615905.1 uncultured Clostridia bacterium | reverse complement strand
ACAATACCTTACTCATAGCCCGCTCCTATACGAGAGTGGCAGAAGCAAAACGGGTTACAGTATAGGTTCTGTGGATTCCAGAAACTAGACTAAACTGATCCCTGCGGATCAGTTGCGTGTTTTCCATGAGCAGCCTGGGCTCCGACCTTGAATACCCTTTTGTGCCGGCTTCAATCAGTTCTTTGCCCTCTATTGTCTGGCGGGTTAAGTCATATCTTTGCCCTACTTCGATTCAACCGACAATCTCAGCCCCAAAGAATCGAGCAAAGACCACAGGCTTGAAAGGCGGGGGTTGCCTTGCTCCGACAGCATCCGGTAGGTGCTCACACGGTTGAGCTTCGATTCCTTCGCCAGCTCCGTGATCCCCCGCGCCTCTGCAACGTCACGCAACGCGAGCAAGAACACGCCCTCGTCGCCATCGTCGAGCGCGGCGTTTAGATACTCGGCAGCTTCGGCCGGGTCTTTCAGGCCCTCTAGTAAGACTTCCTTATAATCTTTCATCTTCTCGCCGCCGATCCGCTCAACCGCTTTTTTCATCTCAACCCTCGCGTGCGCCTGATTTAAATTCACGCCAGTAACTTTTGGCGGTCTGTATATCTTCCGCCTGGCTGTCCTTATCACCACCGCAGAGCAACAGCACCACAGTCTGTCGGATGCGGCCGAAATAAACTCTGTAACCTGGCCCGTAATCTATCCTCAGTTCAAAGACCCCCTCGCCCACGCTCTTAGCGTCACCGAAGTTGCCGAGCCGAAGCCGCGCGATCTTTACATTCACTCGCGCCCGTATATCTTTCAGCCCTTTTATCCATTTCTCAAAAGGGGCTCTGCCCTTCGGCAAAGTGTAAAGCTTGACCTCTACCTGATCCGCCATTTCCGGGTCCTTCGACCTACCCTGCCGTGGTTAGATTGTAGTTTATAAGCTACAAATAAACAAGATTATAAATCACTTTTAGGGGAAATGATCGCCGGGCACACAACATGACTACACCTAGTTTCTCTGGGTAGCCAGGAACAGGCGCAGCCTCTGCTGTATCTCGTTCCTCACGCGCCGGAACACGCCCAGCCGCGATTCCTCATCCCCCTCGGCCGCCGCCGGGTCGGTAAAGCTCCAGTGTATGCGCTTTGCATCGCCGGGGAAGATCGGGCAATGCTCGTTCGCGTTATCACAGACCGTTATGACGAAGTCGAACTCTTCGTCTATGAACTCATCTACCGACTTGGACCTGTGATTTGAAATGTCTATGTCTATCTCATCCATTGCCTTGATCGCCAGCGGGTTGACGACGCTCGGATGAGTCCCGGCGCTAAATGCCTCAAACCGATCCCCGGCGAGTTGCCTGAGCAACCCTTCGGCCATCTGGCTCCGAGCCGAGTTCCCGGTGCAAAGAAAAAGCACGCTTTTCCTGTCAGTCATCTCTATTTTCTCCTATCAAGATGCGGGTCTGCCTGACCCCTATAAAGCAAGTAACTGGTTAAGCCAGTGACCGCAGACCCGGCGATCAACGCCCAGGTGAGCCAATGGAGCCCGACCATAAGCAACGCGCCACGCGCGGCAGCCAGTAGCGACATTTGCAGAAAACCTAACAACAGCCGCAGCCAGCCCCATATAAACTTGTGCCGCTCCCTCTCATCCATTACCGACACCGCTTCTAGTCTCTAGCGCCTGAGTGCTCGAAACCCTGTTTAGCGGAATCACTCTTAACTGCGCCCTCGTGCGGCACGACGACCGCACGCGCACCCTTTGGCAATGAAGGGATAAGCCAGCGAAAGATTATGGTCGCCACCGCCGCGCCTAGTAACTGAGCCAGGATGAAGCCGGGCGCGTCCTGTGGCCTTATCCCGGCGAATGTGTCACTTGCCGACCTGGCCAGAGTGACGGCCGGGTTCGCAAACGAGGTCGAGGCGGTGAACCAGTAGGCGGCCGTGATGTAAGCGGCGATCGCGAACGGCACAGCCTCGGACCGCCGACGCGCACACCCCCATATGACCGAAAGCAACCCGAAGGTGGCTACAAACTCGCTGAAGAGTTGGGCGTTCCCCTGCCTGATATGCCGCGAGGCGAAAAACAAGGGCTTTTCAAACATGAGGTGCGCGGCCGCCACACCCAGGAAAGCGCCGATGGTCTGGGCCGCGATATATACATGCACTTCGCGCCACGCGAGCCCACCTTGAGACGCGTCGGCCAGGGTCACGGCCGGGTTGAAATGCGCGCCGGAGATAGGGCCGAATGTCAGTATGAGCGCGACCAGGGCCGCCCCTGTGGCCAGCGTGTTCGCAAGCAACGCGACGGCGACGTTTCCGCCTGCTAACTGCTCGCCCATAATCCCTGAGCCGACCACTGTTGATAGGAGCAGCGCCGTACCAAGCAGCTCCGACGTGGCGCGGCGTGCGATGCTTACACCGTCTTTTGATGCGTCTTTAATCGTTGCTTGTAACAATAAGCGTTAGGGCTTTAAGGGTAACTTCCTTAGAAAATAAAGGGTCCAGAGGCAGAGATACAATAGAAGCATGACCGCTATCAGAGTCACCCATCTCACCTGCCATGAAAGCCGGTGCCCCTTCAAACGCCTCGCCATCATATTCCCCTATGTGAATATAACGCCGCCACTATATCCCCATTCATCATATGACGCAAGGTGAATATGTGATGTGGTACAATGCGGGACTATGACGAATCGAGCAAAGGCGTTCAGCATGGAGCGGTTCTTTCGTGCATTGGCCGACCGGACGCGGCTGCGAGTGCTTAACCTGTTGGGGGATGACGAGGTATGCGTCTGCTTCCTTTCGGAGATACTACAGACGAATCAGCCGAGCATATCGAAGCATCTGGCCTACCTCAAGCAAGCAGGGATAGTCAGCTCACGCCGCGAGGGCAAGTGGATACACTACCGGATCGTGGAGCCGCCCGACCAACACGCGGCGGCGGCGCTGAAGGGTCTGCGCGCCTGGCTTGCAGAGGACAAGGAGATGCGACGCGACCGGAGCCGCCTGGTCAAAGTCTGTTGCGGGCCTGAGCTGCCGGTGGTGCTGCAAGGCGCACCCAGACCGACTGGCCTTATGACAGCCTGAAAGGGCATGTCCAGAGCCGGGCGGGAAGCTTATCCGGAGTTGGAAGCGAGGGCAAGGGGACAAAGTATTTCCTATATTCAACCGAGGAGATAGAGTTCGATCAGAGTGGTATTAAGTTTTCAGGCACATGTCCAGAAGGAATTACTTGTGACCGCAAACAGGCCTCACACCCGCATGCGCCAGGGCCCGCGACCAAATCTTGGTAGGAAAGATCAAACGGATTACCTTTTACCTCGGCTTGCCCAGAACTCGCAGCCAGTTTGCCAACGCATACTCCCCTCGCCCTTCCAGGCGTGATAGCTGCTTTGCCAGCCCCTCGTCCTCTGCTCTCATCTCATCGTTAATCCCGGCCAGCCTCTTCTCCCGATCTCCAACCCTTGCCCCTAGCCCGGACTCTTTAAGCACGAGGGACAGATACTGCTTAGCTCGACTTTGTACATTATTGAAAATGAAAAGGGGCATTGTAACTACTTGTTGTAAGATGGGAGTTGCTAGACAACCATCATTAAACGAGGTCATTACAGATGCCCCTCTCCGATACCATTTTAACCGTTATGCGCCAGTTTCAGTCAGCATTTTCTCACCCGACCTGGGGCAAAGTGCAATTGCTCATTGT
>CAZTUB010000014.1:0-190837 GCA_964615905.1 uncultured Clostridia bacterium | reverse complement strand
TATTGTGCCTAGAAAACTCTACTTTTGAAATGTTCACGAACAGGGGAAGCTTACGGCAATGCGGGAAGCTTAATCTGTTTTCGCATCGGAGCCACTGATGCGCAGGTTTTGGAAGCTGAGTTTTCACCGGAGGTTTCAGCACTGGACTTGATGAGCCTTCCCAATTATCAAATCTTCGTGAAGCTGATGGTGGAGGGAAATGTATCCAGACCGTTTAGTGCAGAGACTTTACAAAGGATTTGATAAATGGTTATTTTGTTGCTATTTAGGTTTCTCATTTGATTCGCGGAGCTTGTTGACTGTGTCTTGAGCTTTATCTCTCCACTGGCGTACTTCTTCAAGTCCTGGGGAAAGCTCAAGGACGTGTGAGAACTCCACAATCGCTCTATCAAAGGTTTTTATCGCTTCTTGATAGCGAACAAGGGTTTGCTGTAATAAACCAAGATTTGCAAGCGCCAGCCCCTTATTGCTTCGGAGGTATATATCGCCTGGGGCGCGTTGAATTACCCGATCAAATAGATTTATGGCTATTTTGTAATTGGCTTCTGAGTATTCATGTTGATGTAGGTCTGCCTGAAGCTGGCCCAACTTCAAGTGGGCACCACCTTTATTATTAAATAAAGCAAGGTCATAAGGCGCTAACTGTAGTGCCGAATCACATATAGAAATAGCTTGCTCAAAGCATTCTCTGGCCTCTATAGGTTTGGATTGTTGTCTCAAAAAGAGCCCATAGTCGCCAAGCGCTGCCGCCTTATTAGCGAGTGTCATAGTATCGGTAGGCGCACTGCTCAAAGCCTTATCATAGGCATCTAAGCAATTCATGAAACTTGTATTTGCTTCATCATGGCTTGATAGAGATGCCTGAGTATCAGCAAGACTGCGGAGAACATTACCTAAATTATTAAAAACTTGAATATCATTAGGGGAGAGGCGAAGCGCCTCTTGAAATACTTCAATGGCCTTTCCGAGGCTCTGGGCTGCTTCTTCATACTTATTCTGTCTATTAAATAAGTTTCCTAACTGCTGGAGTGTTGCGCCTTTGCTGTTGTAAATAGCAATGTGTGTGGGAGCAAGTTCCAAGGCATTTTCAAAACTACCCAGTGCTTTTGTATGTGAATCGAAAGCCTTATCATATAGGGACAACTCCATTTGAAGTTCACCTAGTCTGGCGTATGTAATGCCTTTGTCATTTAATACATCGACAGAATATGGAGCGCGCCTTAAAACCTCATCCAAAGTTAGAATGGCTGCGGAATAAGACTGTTTGGCATCATTGTATCTTGCTAATGCTGTATAAAGGTTGGCTAGATTCCTAAGGCTAACACCTTTATTGTGATAAGCTATAATTTCATTAGGAGCAACGAACAATGCATTATCAAGACTTCCAATAGATGCCATAAAAAAAGTTAGGGCTTCATCATATCTGGATAACCCAACGCACAACTCTGCGAGTGCATTTAATGACACTCCTTTATTCACGTACCCATTCACATAGCTAGGTGCTCGCTGAAGTGCTTCGTCACAAGCAGCTATAGCATCTTTGTACGATAGTTCTGCCTGCTTATAATTCGACAGAGTAGCATGGAGTCGCCCTATATGTACAAGGGTACTTCCCTTGTTGCTATACGCAAGAACATTATCAGGTGCTCGACCAATTGCCTCATCTGAAGTGACAACTGATTTCGTATAGTTTTCAAGCGAATCTTCATATTGTGATAACTCAAACTGCAAATCTCCAAGACAGGCGAATGTAATTGCTTTGTTGTTGTATGCCAGACTGAGGTCAGGGTTATACTGCAAGGCTCTATCGAAGCAGTTAATCGCGTTAACAAATGAATCGGCAGCTAAGGTATGTTGAGAAAGATTTGCATGTAACCGGCCTAAATCTCGGCAGGTATTTCCCTTGTTATTTTCAATATATGTATTGCTCGGCGACAGTTGCAAAGCTTTATCAAACGATTGTATAGCGCTTTGGTATGCTTGAGCAGCTTCTTTATGTTTTGACAGTCTCATCAGTAGACTGCCATTACATTGGAGAGTTGTTCCTCTGTTGATTTGTGCTTGAATATAACCGGGTGTAAGTTGCAGTGATCGGTCAAATGCAAGAAGAGCTTCCTTGAAAGTCTCATAAGATTGTTCGTATAAAGACAGGTCGCCATATCGCTCTGCCATTCTAGCTAGAGCAATGCCTTTATTATTATGACTAACTGTATCATCAGGTGAGACTTGGAGGACCCTATCATATGCGACTATGGCTTTTAGGAATTCTTCAATAGCCTCTTTGGGTCTCATCAAACTTGAGAAGTATTCACCTATTGAAGACGAAACGTCTCCACGGTTAAAGTCGCTCTTAATGATCAAATCGCTCTGCAACTCCAAAAGGGGGCGACAAAATGCATAGTGATCTCGTTGTAATGCTGCTTTAAAAAGGTCTAGCCACTCCTGAACACCACGTGCCCAATCCATACGGTTGGTATGATATAGAGCCTCAACTACGGCGAGACTCTCTCCACTCTTATCTCGCTCACGATAGTATTCTTCCATTACTTTGTGCGCCCGGTAAGTTACCTCTTCTTTTTGATCTTGAAATAACCTACGTAATAGATCATGGATTTTGTACCGCCCTTTCTCTTTCTGCTCAGATTGCCATACAAATGAGAATCTGGTAATCAAGTAAAATGATGGCTCGCTTGCCTTAAAGTTAAGGGTCCTTCCTAGCTTCAAAAAAACATCCTGATCAAAAGCTCTACAAGCAGATAAAGCGCGAACAGCAAAGTTAACCTCAGCGTCTACATATCGCAGCAGTCGTTCTATAAGCAACTTTCCTTTATCAACTGCTTCCTGTTGAGCTTGAAAATCCTCTGCTGTTAGACTCAATCCTTTTGCCGAGGCTGCTAGAACTATGTCAGCGCAAAGTCCTAAATAGAATGGATGAACCTGATTAGGAGCAACCCTGGCGTAATTAATCAGGCCCTGATGCATTTCAGGGTTATTAATGCCTGTCTGCTCTAAATACTGCGATGCATCTTTATCGGATAGGCAATTGATATGTTGTATGTTTAGGTATTCCTCAGGGATTCTACTTCTCTTTGCCTGGTGCCAGCGAGGACGTTCTCTTCCACTTACAACAGCTATAACCCCTCGTTCATAATCAAGCGTACCCAATAATCGTCGAAGCCACTCATCACGGTAAAAGAAAAGATCATCTGACAGGTCACGTTCTTTTGCTCCCCAGAAAGCCTCATGAGTATCAAGGAACATTACGATTCTCTTAGAGGGATCATCAGAAGGTATTGACGCATTTAAGTCCTCCGCAAATAAAATGGGAAGATGATCTATGAGTTCTCGCTCAGGGTCCATTTTTTGGATTTCATTTACTTGATCCTCATTAAGTTTTCTACGAAGCTTATAAACAGAAAATTGCTCCCGCAAATGCTTATCAAAAAGACTCAGTATGGACTTTGCCAAAGCTCCTAAGGAAGTCTTACTAACTGCATCCGCGATACCCGCAATGAAATCCATTTCCTCAGCTGGGAAGAGGCGTCTCAGCTGATCAATATTTAGCTGGTGAGTTCTAAAAAGATGGTATATACAAGCATAGTCAAAGATCGGGAACCGAATACCAAAGTGGGAAAAATCGCGGCGTAGTTTCAAAAGAGCAGGGAAAGCTTGCCGCAAGTCTTCATCACCGCGTAACGGCATTCCGAAATCTATTAGTGCACATGGCACTGGTTCAGCCCCTTCGGCTTGCCTTATTTCAGCTATTAATTCCTGATCCGGCTTGTTCTTGATCCAATCCCAATTGTCCCTCTTTAACCGCTTACAGCAATGCTCTCGAAGGAATCTAATAAGCAGTGATTTTCCATTGCCTCCATCGCCGTAGAAAAAGCGGATGAGCTGTTCAGGTGGGTCATCGTTGATACTTGTTATAAATTCACGGATATACTGGTGGCGATCAGTGAATAGTTCGAGCGCGCGCCAACCTTCAGTTATACTCTCACTTTCCCCAGTATGGCGAAATACTCCCACTTCGTAATCCTATGCCCTTTCAGATGATCTGTTTTGATTTCATATAGCCCTTCTAGACATAGCAAATAATAACAGAATTTTTCACAATTCTAGCTTGTTTGAAAAAGCATTGTTTTTACTTTCTAATGTATGATCGTTGTCCCTTAGGTTGAGCCAAACCCTAATATATACAAGAGGCTAATCGTGTGTATCATTGCGAGGATATCTTTCCCTCGCCTTCGACTCGGCCCACCTTTTCCTTTGCGACAGGCTTTTGTAATTACAGAAAGGCGACACCTTACGGCACATGCTGAAGCTCCGGGTGTAGTTGCTTGAGATGATCAGTATTTGATGCTATTCGCTGTAGAAATGTGAGTGCAATTCAGCCTCAAGAATGTAGCGACCAGCTTGCCGATAAATTGCCTTTAGAGTTCCCGTATCAAGTTCTGAATGGGCGGGAATTGTGAGGGTTTGCTTTAAGCCGTCCGCAAGGACACGCCGCAATTTCACGTGGCTGCCACGCTGGGAAACCTGCGCAAATCCGAACGACTCTAAAATGCGCACTACGTCTTGTCCTGAGAGGCGCTTAAGTTTTGGCATTGGTCACTGCTTCAAGCTCAAAGCTTACCAAGACTGAGGGCTCATTATCTAAGTCCAACTCCGCAAGATCCTCGTCTTCCAAATGCAGAGCGATTGCCTCCTGAAGGTTCTCGCTTACCTCATCGAGCGTCTTCCCTTGGGTTACGACAGGCAAATCCAGGCACTCTGCAACGTAGTACTTCTCGCCCTGATAAATTCGTGCTTGGATGATCTTTTTCATACCTCTCATTCTGCCTCTTCTGCGCAAAAATGCAAGGGGGCTATTGATCGAAGCTTGGCTTGAGAAATTATAAACGCCCGCCGAGCGCAGACAAAAAGCTGGCCGGTAACAACCGGCCAGCAAGTGATTAGCGTTTCTTTCTGCGAAGACGCTGTTGAACGAGCCTATGCACTTTGGGTGCATCCTCTATCAACCTTCGCCTGAAGTCCATAAGCTGCTCTTCCGTGTAAAGAACTCTCCTTCCCACCTTGGTACACTGGAGCACGCCAGCCAACCGGCAGTAGTAAAGATAGGTCCTTCCCAGGTGAAGCAAGTCACAGGCTTCCTCTGTAGTATAGAAACGCAACTGATTGGTCATACTTTCCCTTTCTGCGGGAAAGACGCCAATTTCGGTTGCGTTTAGAGCCCCATAAGCACTTTCAGTTTAGGAGCATCATCTTTTCATCGTCAATAGAACCCTTCAGAGTCAGCCTCTCATCGCTTGGGTTATGTTTCTTCCTGCTTGAGCTTTCATTGAAGGCAGCACGTGCGTATAGGTTCGTAGTGTCTCATCAGGATTGGCGTGCCCCAGCCACTCGCTTACTGTCTTTATATCTGTCCCTTGAGACAGTAGAAGCGTCGCACAGGTATGGCGCAGATCATAGAGCCTTATATTAGGCAACTCTGCGCGCTTGAGTATAGGCTTGAAGCTATCGCGCTGAAGGTTTCGTACAGACAAGGGAGTGCCAACCTCTGAGGCAAACATAAGATTGTGCCGTTCGTATTTCTGTTTCTATTCAAACCTGTCCTGCCTCATCTGCCACTGATTAATTTTATGCCGCTTTAACGCGATAAGAAGTGGCTCATCAAGCGGGAAGCTTCTTTTGCTCTTTTCGGTTTTCAACTTCCCGAAATACCAACCGCCGCCTTTGCTGTTGTAGCGCACTTTCCTTTGAACTTTTAGGATTCCTTTATCAAAGTCAATGTCCATCCATTGTAGTCCCAAATATTCTTCAGGGCGCATACCGGTGTAGAGCGCCAGTTCGAAGATCAAACCGTTTTTGTCTTTGGCGCACTCGGCAAGAAAGATTCTTACTTCTGCCTCATCAAGCGCCCGCATCTCCTTATGCTCTTTCTTGGGAAGCTTGACCCCGGTTACAGGGTTCTTCTTCAACTTGTCCCACTCCATTGCCTGCTTAAGAGCCGAAGACAATACCGCGTGAGTGTATCTGACCGTGCGTGCTGATAGGCGACGATCAAGCATCTTCACGTAGAGCGCCTGGATTTCCATCTTGCCCAGTTTTGCCAGTTCTATCTTTCCAAGAGAGGGTTTGATGTAAAGGCGTATTAAGGTTTCGTAGTCTGTGTTGGTCTTCTCGCTTCTGGTATGTTTGGTAAGCTCAAGCCACTGGTCAAGGTACTGCTCAAGTGGGGTTCTGCCTTCTACGAAAATACTGGGGCCACTCTCTTGCAGTTCATTTCGCAGATGTCGTACCGTCTCTTCAACCTTTCTCAGGTCGTCTGATTCAACACGCTTTGCTTTTTGTCGGCGTATGCCTTTCAGGTCAACGTAGGTTATGCGCGCATACAGCTTGGTATCGCGCCAGAAGTAGTGGGTCGTTTTATGAGCCATCTCAAACCTTCCTTTCGTTACTCATAATACCCCGCTTCTTTTTTAAGGCTGGCAGTCACAACTTCAGTCACACATCGTTGTGACTAAGAGCGGTAGTGTATGAACAAACGGTGAACATCTATGACGCTAACTGTTGCAATTGTGTGATAATGATGTTCCTACTTGCTCATACTTGTTTCTTGCTTCTGCCTCTTAATCAGCGGGTCGTAGGTTCGAGTCCTACACGGCTCATCAATTAAATCAGCAACCTGCAGCCATCCTTGTGATGGCTGTAGTTGTGTGGGCCACATTGGGGCCTGTCGGTTCGACACTTTTAATTTATCCTCATACAAGATCTTTAACATCGAGCTTTGATGTTGTATGCCTTACCGGTCATCTCCTTCGGCAGTCGGGTTGCTGATTATAGGCACAGGGGCAACAGCTCATTGGTGCCGTCGCCCCTGCGTGCTGGCTTATCACTTGATCTGTCCGCGAATCTCGCCTCCAGGATGTTTGTCTGTGTGTACATTCACGTATGTCGCACCTTCGCGCATCGCGCGCAGCAACTCCGCGAACTCTTGTGGCGCGATTCCCTGTCCTGCGGGGCCGATGACATCGGCTGCGGTGACAGTCCCGGTGAAAGTTCCCGACGTGGGTGTGCAGGCAGGCCTCCCGCCGCCCCCGCAAAGGAACACGCCGATGCCGCCGTTGACACTTTGTTGGCCCAGGTGTATGTGAGAGGCTATGGTGGTTGCCCCCTCCAGGCCCTCATAGCTCAGTTCAAAATCGAATGAGCTTTCGTCCTTGGCGATTCTGATTCGTAATTCTCCCGTTCCTGTGGAGGAAACTGCCGGGACCTCTTCGAACCCTTCCAGATCGGCTTTTAACGAATTGCTTTTCCTGCCTTTGTCAGCGCTGCCCAGCGCCGCCACTCCGAGCGTCACGAGCATAGCTATCGCTGCCACGAACGTCGTAAATCTTGATTGCTTCATTCCGGTTTCTCCTTTCATTTCCGTCCAAGGTGGTTCTTGATACCAGTTGTGAACATCTGGGCAGATCATAAACCGGCAGGCTTTAGATTTGACGGCTAATATTTTGCTTTACGGCGAGCTTACATGTGCGGTCGACGAGCGGGGTTTAATTGAAGGCCTACAAGCGGCGCGCAGGATAGGATGAGGTATCGAGCTACAGCCAGGCCACCCGCACAAATCTTCGCCTATTAACTTCGCCAGATATGTAACGGTGTGCCTACCGTATAGTAATTTGACCAGGACTTTTTCTTAGCAAGCGCCCATGACAAGAGAGATGATTATCTCATAAAAAATACCCGCGATCAAAATGAGTTGGCAGCCTCAAATAAACCGGCGATCCGGCGTCAAAGCATTTGGGTATGGACAGAAAACGGCTTGAGCTTATCATCGACCATGATAATAGAGGGATTTATCGGTCCGACCTCCCGTATGGTCAGTCTAAAATGAGGCCGGTCCAAATAGGTTCGTCCACTGCAAAGTCAGGCGCGCAACAGGGCCGGTCAACCTATCTTTGCCAGCTCGGCCATGGCCGCCTCGCTCTTTTTGCCCGGTTTACGATTCAGCTTTCGCCGGTAGTATATCACCAGAGTTATAGCGAGGGCCTGCCCAACCATTGTCGCCCAGAGTTGTCTCCACGGCGCGGGCAAGAGCAGAAGCACGCTCCCCGAAAAAGCCGCTACAGCGCCAAAGTACCCGCCTATCATCTTGACCAAGTGCTCGTAGAGCCAGAGGTTCGATGAAAAGGGGAACTTTAAAGGCCACGTGAACCGGTATAGATCGTAACCGGCATATAACATGCAGCCTCCGCCCAGAGCGTATACAACCGGAAGGTTCGACGTAACGCTTCCCGCTGCGCCCAGACAGGTAAGCAGCACCCCTGTTGAAAAGACCAGTATGGCAACTATCCAGTCCAGCGCCTTTGCCTGCGCGGACGGGTCGAGGTCGGGCCGCTTGCGCCGCAAGACTCTGTAGCCGGAAAAGACTGCTATCGTAGCCGAGGCAGTCAGCCCTGCAAAGTATGGATTGAACTTAATGACGGTCAATACGGCAGCGGTGATGATTACAACGGCCATGCTCCAGAGAAAGGCGACCCCGGACCTGCGATGTCCGGCCGCCTCGCGCCCCTGGACCGGTTTCGGAGTCGAAAGAGCTATCAACCCGACAAAGACGGCGATTGTTCCAATGGCTATATGAATAGCTAGAAGTATAAACACAACGGACTTCATACAAACTTACCCTACCCTTTTTCGTTCTGAACTGGGATAACGATGGGGAAGTTAGAAAGGTTTGCACCAAAGCTTACGCCGCTTTATTCTTTGACGTCTCTTACACCGTTCATCTTGATGTATAGGGTTATCTCTTTAACCAGCGCGTCTCGTTGAGTCGCCTTGAGCCGTCGGATAAAGTTCCAGTGGGTCCAGGGCCGGTAGCCCGCTATGTCGTTCCAGCCGCGCTCCAAATAGATGTTGACTCCGGTTCTTATCGTCTCTTCAGAGACTTGCTCCGGTTTCACCTCTAACTTTAAATCGAGGGTGATCCTTTGCCAGACATCACAAACCAATACGTCTGTGAGCGTAGCGGGCACTGGCCGCCCGGACCTGAGGCGATAGTCATACGTCTCTCGATCAAGGTATGAAGACCGGGGGTAAGCCGGAGCTTTGTACTTCTCGACAAGAGGCAGCACTGCGGTTGATGACGCGGGGCGGGCGGGCCGCTCGGCTTGCTCTGATGCAGCGGTGAGTTCGAGCTTGCATTTTTTTATATCGATGAGCGGCCCCAATTCATAAACATTCCTGTACCCGTAGTTATAAAGGGCGATGTAGGTTGATATGTTCAATGACGCGGTTGGAAGCTTTGTCGGAAACGGAGCCTCCGCTCCCCGGAAATTGTTGTTGCAGTAGATCAAGATGCGCGTGCTCTTGTCGGGGATAATACGTCTGAGGCTGTCGATGGCTATATCGGGGAAGCTCAAGTTGACCGCCCCCTTTATATGTAGCTCGTCATATTTCTGCTTGCTGCGCGCGTCCAGGATTATAGTTCCCGGCTCTCGACTCAGCCGGATGAATTCTTCTTCCGACAGCCGGCGCGTCTTTCTGTGGGCGGCAGCTTCGGCTGAGACGCGGAGATACCCTTCCATATCGATTGATGGATTGGGTATTCCTGTTTTGTCTTGAGCGGCCGCTGGCGGTATCAAAAAAGAGATAAACAAGATCGCAAGCAACAACCGGTGTCTCATATAACTTTTCTTCCCCAGTCTGAAAATGAGTTATATAGTAAGACGCTCGCAACCTGGCCTTGTTCCCGATTCTGCCGGGAGTAGCTTGCCGCCTCGCGTGACGCGAAGCGTCGAGGGCCGGTTCAGGTCACAGGCCCGTATACAATCTCCACGTCGAGCGATCTGAGAATCTCTGCCGTCCTTCCCAATATTTGGCGCGCTTGTTTCTCACGCTCGCTCAAGCTATACCCTTCAACCAGAATCGGGATCCTCGCGGATTGTGAAAGCACTACGACCCTGCCTAACGGCCACGCGGCGGCCGGTAATTCCGCAAGCTCTTTTGCAAGACCGTCAATCGTTGTCGGCCGCCGCTCGCCTCGATCTCCCAGGATTATGAAGAGCCCGCTCAGGTCGACGAATACGGTCGGGTTCTTCCAGTTTCGGCCCGCGCGCAGATACCGCTTTCGGTCTGCTTTTAAAGTCTTGCTCGAAAGCATCGCCGTATACTGGTTTTGTTGAATCGATGGGTTGCTGACTCCCGCGTGGGCTTTGTGACGGCAGCCGGCAAGGAGCGCGCTGGCGACGAACAAAACTGCGACTGTATGGACGGCCCTTTCGCGCATACTCCTCGATTCAATTGCCCGCGCTCACGCCATGTTTTTGAACCACCGCCTTGATCTTCGCCGTGTCGTTAAGCACAGTCCTGTATACCCATTTATAGAACCGTTTGGATAAGCCATCGATGATCTGCCTGGCCTTCTCATCGCCCACCAGCTCTCTCATCCCCTCATATTCCAGATAGCAAACGATCAAATGCAGGTAGGTTGAATACCGATTCCTCGCCCCTTCGGGCGGGCCGCTCGGCGCTTCCGGGTAGATGACTTTCAGCTCTTCAATCGCCTTCTCCGTCTGCGCGGACTTTGCGTCTGCCAGCCAGTGAATCTGCTCGTGTATGAACGTCGATAGCGTGCCAGGGTCATCGTCGATCTGATCGGCATTCAACGTCAGGACAGGATGGCTGTGCGGTATACCGGTCTGTTCGTCTATGACAACGGCCTTTGTGTGAAGCCATTTCGACAGGTCGTGCTGCTTGAGCAATCGCTCCAGCTGTTCCTTCTTTCGCAGCTCCTTGTCGGTCTTGTTCTTCGTCGAGATCTGTAAACCTTCCTGAGCAAGACCCGGCGGGATTACCAGTAGGATAAAGGTGAAAGCGGTCAAGGCTCTTTTCATCTCAGCCTCTCAATTATCCTGACGCGCGGACGGACCGGCTGCTTAAGCCTTCTCAAAATCGGTCGAGAGAGTCAAATGTCCCCAGTGCAGCAAGAACTGGCCCCCGTCTCTTTTTTTCGACAGGTCAATCGTCAACGCTTCTGCCGAGCGATCAACCTTCTCGAAAGTCAGAGGGATTTCTGCCACAGCCGAATCGTCCTCTTTTTTTACCAATAGAAGCCAGCGCTGGTTATCGACAGGCTTCGCCTGGAGCACATATTTCCCCGCTGGCAGTACCTTGTCGCCAAACTTCAAGCTCAAATCCGTAGTCAGCGTCGTGGCGGCGTTCGAGCCCATGCGCCATTCCTGCCCCGGCTCTATCAGCTTTTCGAGGTCGCGCCCTTTGAGCGCGGGCCGCCCGTATTCGACCGAGACCGTGCCGCCATCCAGTTGCAGGACGGACGTACCGCGATCAGAAACAGCCGGCGCGCTGTTGGTATTGCTCGTTGTCGGGTTAGCAGTGTTACCGCCGGTGCAGGCAATTGTGAAGAGTAAGATCAGTGAGACGAGTGAAGATAGTTTCGGCATCCGATTTTCTCCGCTTATAAGAATGACCGCGAGCAGAGTTCTTTGCAAGCGATTTCGCCTGTGGCCGTTGCACCCGAAGCGTCTTCTAGTTATTCCCGTTTTCATCGTTTGCCGCGCGTCTTTTATTGGCGCTGTCTTCGAGCGGCCCTGCGAGAGCCAGGATTATTAAAGTCAAAATAGTGCTCATCAACGCTACGCCCAGGCTGCCCAACCCAACCGCCACGCCTATGGCCGCCGTCATCCAGACGCCAGCCGCCGTCGTAAGCCCTTGTATGTCGCGCTCTTCATTCAGCTTGAGGATGGAGCCTGCCCCGATAAACCCTATGCCCGTGACTATGCCCTGGATTACTCGCGATAAGCCCTCCATAGACATGCCGACCCCGGAGCAAGCCAGCACAAAGACGGCCGTGCCGAGGCTGACCAATATGTGCGTCCGCAACCCTGCCGGTTTATGAGCTTTCTCTCGTTGGAATCCGACCAACGCGCCGAGTAGCGTGGCGGCTATCAGCCGTATAAGGACGTGAACCAGCTGCCTCGCATCGGGCAGTCCAGAAGTCAGTTCTTCCCAGAAGATGTCCATCTTTGGTCCCCTACTCGTCTTGTCACGACCCTGTCGATTTGCCGATCAAGAGTCCCACCCGAAGTAAATCACTATAACCCCAAAAGTGTCGATGAATCCGTGCGCCAGGATGCTTGTCCACAAGATTCGGCCCGACAATAGATATACCGATCCGAGAATAAGCCCGGCAACCCCGGAATCGATCATTCCAGCGGGGCCTTTGTAAAAGTGCCCAAGGCCGAATAGAACCGAGACTAAAATCATGCCCACCCAGTAAGCCGAGGCGGTTTGCCCGCCCAGGTCCGCCGCGCGTGTCAGCAGGTAGCCTCTGTAGGCGATCTCTTCGCCAAATGCGGCGAACCCCCAGACGATCACTAACACCAGCAGCGCATATTTGATGTTCCCGGTGATCTCTTCAACCCCGGCAGGAGCGACCGCAGGAGGCCAGAACTGTTCGGTGAGCGGATCGATGACGAACTCGCCAAGCAGAATTCTCAACGCCGCTGCCGCCAGCGCCATTCCCACCACGCGAGCCCATGAAGCGGGTCGCTTGAACCCCATAGCCGACCACCCGCCGTTGCGCAGCCGTACAGACAACAATCCCAGCACAAACAGGATCGGCACCTCGTTGGGTACGATGCGCAAGACGTTGTGCCCAATTATGATGGCAGCGCCTAACAGGAATTCAAAGGCGCTCATCAAACGCGAGTCCGAAAGGTACGTCTTCGCGCGATGGTTCTGAGACGAGAAAGACATAGGCCGCCTCTTAATATCAAACCTGCAAAGGAGATTAGAGATTATCTATTTACAAACGGCGATGGCAAGAAGCCAGGACCACTCTTGCCGTAGATCGAATATGAGATTGAAGGGAGACGAACGCTTTTCGTCGCCTCTGGCCGGTCATCCCTGTGGAGCTTCTTATGACGTTAGCGTCTCTTCTTCCTTCTGTTAGAATGCGGTCAATATGCTACGACGACTTGAGAAACACCTGCAAGCGTTCGGGCTCTGGAGGGCCATCAGAAACTCGCCCCGGTTCCGAAGCCTGCTTGGGTATGAGCAGACGCTGTGGACAAGGAAAGTGGCAGATGAAGAGACGCGCAAGCTTGTCAGCGCCCTCGCCCCCGCTTCGCTCTCCGCGCTGGAAATAGCAGGGCGCGCCTGGGAGGCTTTTGGCTTCAGCTCTTATAAGAGTGTTCATTACCCCGCCTTCGACATCTGCAAGGAAGCGCTAGATGAAAAATTTGACCTGATAATCGCCGAGCATATTTTTGAGCACTTGCTTTACCCCTACAAGGCTGCGCGCAATGTTCATCAAATGCTCAGGCCCGGCGGTCACTTCCTGATTATCACCCCGTTCATATACAAGGTGCATCGCAACCCGCAGGACTGCACACGTTGGACCGAAGAAGGGCTCAAGCACTTTTTAGCCGAGTCCGGCTTTGACATTCAGCATACGCGCTCCGGCGCGTGGGGTAATCGCGATTGCATCGAGGCGACATTCAAGAAAGAGTACAGGCTATTCAACCGCCACCTGCACGACCTTACAAACGAGGCAGACTACCCGGTCGTCGTGTGGGCGCTTGCCGGGAAGAGCGCCGCCCGTCTGTGAACCGCTTACCGTTCGGGCGCGCCCCGGTCGAACCGGTCATCGCTTGCTCGAATCGGGCCCCGGATCATACGGCGGGGCGTTCGGGTCGTAAGGCTTGCCGGGTTCGATGCGCTTACCGTCGACGAACCACATCAAATCGCGCTCATTCTCGACGAACTTGAGTCTGTACCCTTCGTCTGTCTGCACCCAGGTCTCGTCTTGCGTCACGCTTGTTTCGACCTTGCGAAGCTGGCCCGCGACCGTCTGCATCCTGGAGAATCGCTGGCGAATTGTGGCGACGGCCTCGTTCCCTCTGAGATTTATAATGCCGATTGTGAAGCTGACCTCGATAGGCGGTTGAATTCTTTCAAGCAAATCCCTGGCGCGAGCGGCCATCTGCTCGCTCGTCTGGTGTCGGCCTTCAAACCCTCTTGTCGAGAAGTCCGGTGTTCTCAACGCCTGAAAAGCGGCGAAATCTCTATTCCTTATCGACTCAGCCAGTTTGGCATACTGCGCTTCTAATGCTCTGCGCACGGGCTTGGATTTGTCTCGCAAAACGGTTTTGTCGCGTTTAGTTTTTAGCTTGTAAGAGTTGTCTTGAGCGTCGGCCGGTAGGGTGACCGAGGCGGCCAAAAATAGTGATAGCAAAACGGATGAAAGCCATTTCTTCATAATAACTCCGGTGTCGACTATTATACGCGCGCGGGCCTTGAGACCCTATCCAACACGCGGCGTCTTGTACTCGTACGAAAGCGCGTCTACCTCGGCAGGGTCGTATACACGCACCCCTTCGGCGGTATAAAACGCAAACTCTGAGATTCCCGCATCCAGGACGGCGCGGCTACAGATCGTGCACTTCATGTCTGTCGCCATAATCTTATCTCCTTCGCGGTCTATGGCGACAAAGTAGATCCGCGAGCCGGAGAGGTCTTTGCCCGCTTTCAATGCATTCTCTATCGCGCGCTGCTCTGCGTGGACGCAACAGGTGCGGTCATGACGAAAGCCTGCGGGGATATCGTATTCGTTCAGGCAGGTGCGGTACTCGTCCTTGTTCCTGGGCGGGGAGTTGAAGCCTTCCGCCAGCAGCTCGCCGTCTTTCACAATAATGGAGCCGCATAGCGCGCGGCGGCAAAGAGATCGAGAAGCCACCTCGGCGGTCTTATCGAGCCACGCCATCGCTTCTTGAGCCTCGGCCCCTTCTAGAGTGCGCATAATCCCATTACCCCTCACAGAAATCCGCAGTATTGTCGCCTATAAAGATCAGCCTGTCGATAAAGATCAGCCTGTCGGGCGGCGCTCCGGTCAGGATGGCGTTGCCGCCGCGACCCATCTGTTCCTGGTAAGATTTTATATCGTCGTCGATGAGATGTGCCGGCCGGGAAAATTTGTTATTATCCACGTATTCATTGTCCTCGACAGGCGTGGGCGCACGGCAATGATAAATCCACGGGTACGTGTGCCTCCTTTATAATACCAGGGTCCGCAATATGGCAAAATCGGGTCGCTCCATAGAGTCAAAAGCAAGTAGACCGCGCCGCAAAGAGACCGAACCAAAGCCGTCCCAGGTTATGGTCTACCAGAGCGGTGACGCGTTACGCCTGCTGGTAGAGTCGGTGAAGGATTACGCGATCTTTATCCTTGATCAGCAGGGGTACATCGCTTCATGGAATTTTGGGGCGGAGAATATCAAGGGTTACAAGGCCGATGAGATTATCGGCAAGCATTTTTCGACTTTTTATACCGAAGAAGACCTCCGGTGGGACAAGCCCGGTTATGAGTTAAAAGTGGCGGCGGAAGTGGGGCGGTTTGAAGACGAAGGCTGGCGGCTGCGCAAGGACGGCACGAGGTTCTGGGCCAATGTCATCATCACCGCGCTCCGGGATAAAGACGGGGTTTTGCGCGGCTTCGGCAAGGTGACACGCGATCTGACCGAGCGGAGGCAGGCCGAAGAGGTCATGAGGCAGAGCGAAGAGCGGTTCCGTTTGCTGGTCGAGGGGGTCAGGGACTACGCGATCTTTATGCTTGACCCGCAGGGGCAGGTTCAAAGCTGGAATAGAGGGGCGGAAAATATCAAGGGTTACAGGGCCGATGAGATTATCGGCAAGCATTTTTCGACTTTTTATCCTGACGATGATATTCAACGCGATAAGCCCGGTTTCGAGTTAAAAGTGGCGGCGGAAGTGGGGCGGTTTGAAGACGAAGGCTGGCGGCTGCGCAAGGACGGCACGAGGTTCTGGGCCAATGTCATCATCACCGCGCTCCGGGATAAAGACGGGATTCTGATCGGCTACAGTAAAGTCACGCGCGACCTGACCGAGCGCAAAAAGGCGGAAGAGCAGCGGCTACAACTGGCCCGCGAACAGGTCGCGCGTTCCGAAGCAGAATCGGCCAGCCGCGCCAAAGACGAGTTTCTGGCCACCATCTCGCACGAGCTGCGCACGCCACTGAATGCGATACTCGGCTGGGGGCGAATGCTCCGCAAGAGCAACCTGAACGAAGAAAACTTTAACCGCGGGCTGGACACCATCGAGCGCAACGCGAAGTTGCAGGCGCAGCTTATCGACGATCTGCTTGACGTATCTCGGATCATTTCCGGCAAGCTCCGCCTGACGGTGATGCCTGTCGAGCTTTCCTCGATCATCGAGGCAGCGGTTGACTCGGTTCGGCCGGCGGCCGACGCCAAGAACATACGGCTACAAATGCTGCTCGATTCACACGCGGGCCTGATCTCCGGCGACCCCGACCGCCTGCAACAGGTCGTCTGGAATCTGCTTTCCAACGCGGTGAAATTCACAGAGAAAGAAGGCCGCATACAGGTAAGGCTTCAGCGCATCAACTCACACATCGAGGTCACAGTGAGCGATACCGGCAGGGGCATATCGCCGGAGTTTTTGCCGTATGTATTTGACCGCTTCCGTCAGGCGGACAGCTCGATCAGCCGCATGCACGGCGGGCTTGGGCTTGGGCTTGCAATCGTGCGCCACCTTATCGAATTACACGGCGGCACCGTGCTGGCGCAAAGCCCCGGCGAAGGTCTTGGAGCAACCTTTACGGTGCAACTGCCGATGATTGTCGCTCACGGTTCGGGCCGCTTCGTCCTCGAAGCCGATGAGGTGAACCCGTCTAGAGCGAGGAGCCAGGAGACAGTCGACCCTTCACCCTCGCTCGAAGGTTTGAACATACTCGTCGTCGATGATGAGGCTGATGCGCGGGATCTATTGACGGTCATTTTAGAAGAACGTAAAGCCCAGGTCACGACAGTTGCCAGCCCCGCCGAGGCGTACGATACGCTTGAATGGTTAAGGCCGGATGTGATCATCAGCGATATTGGAATGCCTGGTGAAGACGGCTACTCGTTCATACGCAGCGTGAGGCTAAAGGAGGCGCGCGAGCGACAGGGATGGAGGCCCGCGATTGCGCTGACGGCGCACGCGCGAGTAGAGGACCGTCTGCGCGCGCTCTCGGCAGGCTACCAGGCGCACGTGGCAAAGCCTGTTGAGCCGGCTGAGCTTGTGGCGGTGATTGCCAGCCTCGTGCGCCCGCTCAATTGAAGAAGCCCCGCCTGCGATGGCTCAGGGTTTGACCGCCCGCGTTCGGGGCATAGACGAGATAAAACGCGACAGGTCTAAGACCTTGTCTCGCGGCGCGCGTCCCGCGCGCGCGTCAGGCGTCGCTTCCTGCCGATGACCGCACCATCCCCTTCATCAGCTTTTGCATACCGGCCGGTATGCCCTCTTCCGACCCTTTCACAGCTTCCAGATATTGCTCTGCTCGCTCTCCTTCCAAACTGGCTTCTTGAGTTATTCTCGTCCCCCCGCTGTCGGTCTCCTCAAAGACCCACGCACACCTCAGGATTGCTCCCGGCGCGGCGATCTCAATGGTCGCGCTCCTGCCATCCTCTACATCGGCAATCAACCAGCGAGTCGGTTCAGAGCCGCGAGGCCCGGTAGTCCCTGCTGTCCCTTTGGTGAACGGGCCTTCGAGCCTCGCCCACTCGATTGACGAATCTACCCTGGCCCAGTTATCTACGTTGGTCCAGAACTGCCAGGCAAAGTCCTTGCTTACAGGGCCTTCAACGTAGTGTCGGAAACTCCACATCGAATTCACCATGCCTCTTTCTATAATTGGCTTAGTAGTAATCGAAAGCCGATAATCTTCAAGCGGCTTCTGCAACGCCCGCCTATGCGTGTGACCGCTCATCCGAGCACTGCTGTCGCTTCTATCTCGATCAGAAAATCCGGGTCGGCTAATGACGATACTCCTATCCAGGTGCTTGCAGGACGCCTCTCGTCAGGGAAGAATTCTCGCAGCGCCCCTCCTACCGCTTCAGCCTCCTCCGGCTTGTAATTGACTATGTAGATGCGTAGAGAGACAACGTCTGCCAGCGTGCCCCCGGCAGCTTCGACAGCGGTTTGCACATTTCGTAAGGCTTGTCTCGCCTGCCGAGCCAAATCCGTTCCGCCGACAATTTGCTTGTGCGAATCCCACGCAGTCTGGCCCGAAATATAGATTGTCTTCCCGCCGCTGGCGGCGACGATCTGAGAAAAGCCGTGCTGTAGGGATGGGAAGAGCGAATCCGGGTTGATGTATAGTTTCGGCATAACACCTCAGAGGACACACGCAGTTAAATCCGGCGGCCTGCCGCTTCGCCTCACACGGCTCGCGGCCGTGGCGCAGGCGCTCGTCAGGCCGCACAGTTTACAGATCGATTTATATATTCAACTCGCTCCTGATCAGCTTCGTGATCTCACCCGGACTCGGCTTTACATCTACGACTATGCCCTCGCCTACCGGCTCTTCTAACTCCGCGTACTGGCTACGCAATAACTCCGGATCCATGAAATGTCCCTGCCGTTTCCTTAACCGCTCCGCGATCAACTCATACTCCCCTTTGAGAAAGACGAGCTTGATCTCTGCGCCGCACTGCAAACGCTCCCGGTAAGACTTTTTTAACGCCGAGCAGGCCAACACCGCATTCTTTCCCTGTTCTGTTAGAGTCTCGATCAACCTGCATAGCCTCTCAAGCCAGGGCCCCCTGTCCTCGTCCGTCAGAGGAATCCCCTGCTTCATCTTCTCGATATTGCCGGGGGAATGAAACTCGTCGGCGTCGTAGAAATCCCAGCCGAGCTCTGTGGCTAGAGTATGGCCGATCAAACTTTTTCCCGCGCCGGAGACTCCGAATAAGATGATCCTCATGCGGCCATTATATCACCGGGCAGATTATGAATGAGCCCGATATTGAGGGTCACAAAGATCATACGCAAGTGATCTAACGCTTCGCGCCCGCCGCCCGGTGCGCCTGTTATAGGGCGTCTTGCTTGCGCCAGACGAGTGTGTAACGCCACAGCAGATGGTATCTCACGTACCCGCCTTGCAAGGATTGATCTCTCATCGCCTCTACCCCTTGCTTTGTAAGGTATCGCTCCTCTTTCCCGTGCTCCGCCCAGGCTCGCCGCACTTCCCGCCTTTCCCATAATCGCCCTGTCCGAAGATACCTCATCGCCATGCTTACAGGGAGCCTCACCAGATCGGCCGCTCTGTCGGCCATCCCTGCCGGGGCGAGCAGGTCGTGCAGTATAAGCACGCCTTCGGGTGTAAGCGCCTGTTTTAGCTTTTCGAGCACAGGCTCTGCGGGCAGGTGGTGCAACGTCGCAATCATCACGATGCAGTCGAAGCGGTTTGCGGGAAGCGCCGTCTCCAAAACATCCCCGACCGTATAATCTATGTTCGGATAGCCGGTTGAGAGGTGGCGCGCGACGCGGATCATTTCGCCGGAAAGGTCTGTGGCTGTAACGTGGTTAGCCTGCCTGGCCAGTAATCGAGTGAATGTCCCGGCGCCACATCCAATCTCCAGAGCGCGATCACAGGAAGCAGGGACAAACTGTAGGAGGAAACCATCGTAAGTTCCGCCGTGTTCGCTCTCGCGCTCTGACAGAATCGCAATACGATCAAACTCTTTTTGAATCTGCTCCATTGACATCACAGGTACCGGCAAGCGGCGGTCATCCACGATTGAACTGGCTGCCGCTCGTTATCCGCCGATCATCTTCAGCGCTTCTTCATGAGCAACCCTTTTTAACTCCGTCGCCGTCAATGTATCAAATGTAGTTGGATCAAGCCCGCCCGATAAAAAACACCAGGGCTGCAAGTCCTTGGGATGACCCAGCGGCCTTAAAACTTCGTGTTCAATCCGCTCGGCTCCCGTCTCTGCTGTCAGTTCTCCGTTGATGATCTTCCTTGCGATAAGTTTTGCATATTCTCGCAATATCTCTTCTTTGTCTCCAACATAAATCTGTAATTCATTAAGAGCGCGGTCAAAGTACGGTTCTGCGTCGGACCTCCAGGTGGAAGAGGGCAGGCCAGCAAGGATTCGCAGATTAGGAGTATCGAGCCCTTGCTCAAGGGCGGAGCTTGCCCAGTTAATATAATCGTCCGCTGAAACAGTACCGGCGACCCGCCTGGTCAAGGTTTCTATTAGCTCGCGAGGATACTCAATCATAAAAGTTCCCCCGGCACTCATAAGCGCCTGACGCTTTTCGGGAGCGGGCGCGTGTCAGTGTCGGCCCGCCGGGTTAGCGGGCCGACACTGAAGCTCGAAACGCACCTCGCCCTGCTCTGTCATCCCAACCCTGGCCCAGCCCATATGCGCATAGAACCCTTCCGCACGGCTTCCTGGTTCCGTCGTCAGCCAGATGTGCTCAGCCCCTTCCGCGCACAGCCACCCGACGGCCTGGTCCAGTAGCATTCTGCCGACTCCCTGCCCCTCCCAATCAGGCAGCAGGAACAGCGCCCAGATCATCGACTCCTCGCGGTCTGCCATGCTGAAGCCGATGACACGCCCTTCGTGCTCGGCCACCCAGCCCTTCCCCCGACTCTCAAGCCCTGCGACCAGCCGCTCCGGCGGTATGTGACTCGTCAAGATGTTCTCTCTGACAGCGCCCCGCACCTCGACAAGCCCAGGAATATCTCTACGCGTTGCTTCGCGAATTACCATGACTTTATCGACCTTCATAAACCGGTGGATTAAGGCTCCGCTTCAGCGCATGCAATCGTTAGATGGCGGGCTTGCCGACCGCTGTTACTTCTAACCGTATTCCGGCTTACCATAAACCTTACCGCCCCTCCTCTTCATCAACCTTTGCCCTAGCCTTGAAACGAGTAAAGCCGTCACGGTCGCTATGGCAATATACCTGCCGCCTCTTATCAACTCCGCCATGATAGACATCTCCGGTTTCGGAAACTCCACCAGATGGAAGTATGCAAAGATCGGAATGGTACTCAAGAATGCTATCGCCCAGGAATGCGCTTTAGCAAAGCAACCTGTGAAAACCCCGACTAAAACGGCTATAGCCGGGCATACGATAAAGTTCACGTACCAGAGTGTCTTGTCTACAGATTTGTAAGCATCGTCCAGGTTATCAAAAACAACCCCGCCTACGATTAGCGATGAAGTGATATAGAAGCCGAGAGAGAACAACAGGTAACTGACAATCACATTGCTCAGGATAAGTATTATCGCTTTACGCATAGCAAGCCGGTAGCCCCAAGGGTACGAATTATAAGCTGAAAGCCGTCTTGTATCTTGCCCTTACGCGCGGCCGCTCTCCTTGCCTTGTTTCAACTCTTCTCGGACACGCATAAGAATCTGTCCGAGCATGTTTTTACCTCTGCCGTGCCCGCCGTCTCCCCAGTAGTTGTCATTGCCGGTGTGCTCCACAATCAACGCGCTCCCCGTATTAAGCAGTATCTTTGCCAGGTCCTTATGCTGGGTAAACTTTGCCCTCACAGCTTTCAGCATTATCTCATCTTTAACCGCCTCCCAATCCATTCTCAATGGCTTGCTGCGATCTCTCCCCATCTTCGCTGCTATCATAGGCGAATCGGTCCGGCGTATCGCTTCTTCGTGAGGAGTGCCCGCGAACTTCTGCGCCTGGAAGTAATGTTCACTTGTAGGCCACAGCTTCCCATCCACTTGAATTGGGTATGCTGCGAAGTTTGAAAAGCAGCCGTACTTGTCATCAGTTTTATAGAACTTGATTGTATCCATAATGCCAACTTAATACTGAAAGATAAGCTGAGAAATCCTATTTCCGCGCTTCGGTCGAACCTTTCGTTAGACGTTTGCCTCAGTCAAATAATTCACCTCTATCTCAGCGGTAATAAATATGAGAGTAGATAAAAACGTATGCCGCTAACATAAGCAAGCCCGTAACGAATACAAGCCCGCCGCATAACTTTTTCAACGACGACTTGCTTCCAGTCAGCAGTAGCACTAGGCCGCAACAAAGAATTCCGGTGATCGCTCTATGCCAGTTCAGACCGTCCTCGTCCCGGTGGCTCCTAAAAAATTCCGGGCTAGATACATCGGAGTTAAAGCAGAGATTACGCATGTCCTCATAAGACCTGATCACCGGAGGCCGCGTGATAAAGCTATAGCCCGCCGGGCATCGGTTTGAAGGTGAGACATACACCCAGGGTGGGAATAGCTCTGACAGGATAACGAGAGTGATTGAAACAGAGATTATCGTCCACTGTTTGGCATTCATATTCCAGCTACATTCGCCTGAACGAGACAGGGCCGTTATAACTCTAACGCCCGGCGTCACCGGTCCGCGCCAACCCTGAGACAGACTTTGCTACAACTCTGCAATTACTTTCCCATCTCTGTTCTTCAATCTCAGGCGATATGAGTCCGCCCCGCGCTTTTGCTCAAGAGGTATTACGGTCCCTCCTGAAAGCCCGTTGGCCGGGACTTCGATTCGCTCGATGACATATGCCTTATACCTCTCGTACCGCTCAATCGTTCCCTGGAATTCCGGATCGTCAAATGCTCTGCGGTCTACTGCCTTTTTTTCTACCCTTGCTGATAGATGCCAGTCGCCTCTTTCATCCGGCTCGATAAACATATGTGAAGTACTCCGCTCCCCCTCCTTGCTTCGGGATACAACTATCACATGGCCCTGCCTGTGTCGTGTCCAGTGCTCCCAGATGAACCCGCGCACCTCTGCCGATACGGCATCGAAGTTTTTTCCGTCCGCCGGAACTTCGCACGGGCCTAATTTCTCGTAGCGGCTGGTGTCCTTCAGTCTAACCGACGTCGGTTGTCCCTTTTGATAGAGCGTGGCTTTACTGCCTTCCGCGTAAGTAAGAAAGAGCAAGCTCACTGCAAACCCGATAACTATTTTGTACATCTCTTCACCTGCATCGAAGTCAAGGCCGTCCCGGCAAGGCGCTATCGACGCTAGCGCCAATCGTCAACCAGATAAACTCCCGGCCGGTTATAGCCCGCTTCGTTCGGCTTATCCATTGCCACACCCTGTAGGTCGGTGCGAAACCCACGCGCGAGCATCTGACTGTATGCCTCATGACGGGCCGTATTGACTCCGGCAGTGAGGCGCGAAAGGTTCTGTGATGAAGCCATCTCTTCGCACGCATCAAGCAGCCGGTTGAAGTGCCGCTGCGCATCTGCGCCTGGACGGGCCGCGCCAAACTTGACATAGCAGACCCGGCTTCCGGCCTCGGTCCCCGCCCCTGTGTGACAGACGGCCAGACCCGCCATCTTGCCGTCATCCCAGAGAAGGACCGTGTCGCCTAGCTTCTGAGAGGCGACGGCGCGAATTTCGTTCGTGACATCCAGCCCTTCGTAGACTGCGCCGGTCAACTCGCGACAGGCGGCCAGGGTTGCCGCTCGCTCGTTTGCTGGCGTATCGGAGAACCGCGTCCATCCCGAGGCGCGCGCGGTCGGCTCGACCGGCCTGGACATGATCGCGGTCAGAAACCGTGGGTAGAATCCGAATTTCTGATACAACCCGATATGCTTTTGGCTGTGAGGGAAAGTGAAAAGACCCGCGTGCTTCGTTTGCCACTTGTCGAAACATTCCATGACAGGTTCCATCAGCCGCTTGCCTACGCCTCTGTCCCATAAATCGGGGCGAATCGTCAGCGGGCCGAAGAAGCCGACGCTGCCCCAGTTAGTGGCAAAATTCGAACCGACGACTTCGTTCTTAATCTCGGCGGCGAAAGCGGCATCCGGATCGGCTTCCCAGCGTGTCCGCACATAGCTGGCGTCACCTAAAAAAGACGCGGGATCGGGGAGACCGAGAAATGTGCCAAAAGCCACCCGCATAATGTAATCGGCAGTAGATAAATCGCTCACTTGAAGCGGGCGCACAGAAATATCGTTGATCGCCGTCTCTTCCGGCTGTGAGTGGGCGTTCATGGCTGTTGTTCCCTTTCATGATTGCTGTCGGTGGGCAGGATATTAGCACAGGTCGGCAACACCAAGGTAGACGCCTGACGCATTGCATAACTTGACTGAGGTTAGAAAGTCTTGTGACTGGCCGCCTTTTAACTAACCCCTGCTCAGGTAAGAAGCCACCGCGACGATACGGTCCTTTGGCCGGGTAGCTTTATTTGAATCGTAACCCTCGAAGTAGCTGATTTGACCGAACCCTGCACTGCATAAACTGTTATGCAATTCTTCCTTCGTCCAGCATCTCATCACGAAGGTATATTCAAAGAGAGTCCCTGCCCCGTCTCTTTCAAGAATGTGCCGCTCGGATATGACCAACCGTTGGGACTTTTCGTCTACCTTTGTCACACTGCGAAAAACGAGCCTTCCCCTTTCGGTTTCAACAGACTTCTCGAATACGGGCTCCTCTCTCTTTCTAGCCGCTGTGGCATTCCACTCCCTCACATCAAGAATCAGCACACCGCCCTTATCAAGTGCCCGGCCAAAGACGCGAAATACTTCCTTACGACTCGCATCATCGGTAATATCGTTCAAAACCCCTCTGCACACAATCCCGTCGAATTTTGTGGGAAGCGATAAGGCAAGAATATCTTCTACAAGGAAAAGCGGGGAGGGAGAGATCAGCCCCGCCTTTTTTCGCGCCACTGAAACCAGCTCTGCCGAGGCATCGACTCCTGTTACTTTGTACCCGCGTCTGGCAAGGGCGATAGAGTAATTACCCGTTCCACAACCAGCGTCAAGGAGCCTGGACCCGGCTAATATGTCTCGTTCTAATAGCGCCTCTTCGATGAAGTCAACGCGGCTCGAAACGGGTGGCTCTATAACATAATCATAAGCCCAGGCAAATTGTGTATAGAATGGTCTGTCCACATCGCTCCCTGAATGGAGACCTCAAGCGAAGAAGCCTGACGGTCGTCGTCACCGGCGGCTACGTGACGCTGGCAAGCGGTGATTTATTGTGCTGGCGGTTTCGACAGTTGAGTCGATTCGTCCTCGACGCGTATTCGCCATCTCCCCGAATGCTTTATCACTAACCCAGTGTAAGAATAAGTCTGTACCTCGCCCTTATCCGTCTGCCAGTCGAAGCGTCCCACTACTACAGCGGCATCCGGCGACAAGACTTCAATCGAGATATCTTTCCACTCGAATGATTTCGGCCCCGCCCATCTGGTTTGGTAGCGGTCTTTGGTTGCCTCAAACGATTGCAGAGTCTTACGGCCGTGACCAAGAAAGTAGACGCCGCGCGGGTCGTAACGGTCTGCGATTGCGACCCGCCGGTGCTGGCGCAAGTCTTCAGCGTATGAATCGTAAAACTCCCTGACCTCGCGCTCTACGGCGGTCAGGTCGTTCTGTTTTTGCGGTTCCGGCGCTTTCGCTTTCTGCGCTTCACCGACGGCGCTCATGCAAAGCAACAGGTAACAGGCGAATATGAACTGCGCTATTCTCATAAAATGCCTCCAGCCCTTTCGAGTCTGCGTCCAAACGACCGGCACACGTCTTGTCAGGCGCATCATGTTTCACCATGCTGATTCCTTACCTGGCAGAGGCGGCAGGTCCAATGCTCGCACAGCCCAGGGCAATGCGGTCGCCAGTTGTTGCCGCTGAACGAGGCGGACACGCGGAGCATCACTTATTTCCGGCAGGCCTGCGCGGGCGGCGAAAAAACCGGAAACCCAGGCCGCGACTTCCGGCGCATCCGGCAAAATCTTTTCAGGTTTGATACCGGCTTCGTAAGCCAGGCTTGGCAGCCAAAACCCCAGGTCGAGTGTGGGGTTTGATAAACAGGCTCCGTTCCAATCAATAAACTTGGCCCGCTCTTGCGTGATGCAGATATTGTCGCTGCGTAAATCCAAATGCGTTAGACTATCGCCTGCTGTCGGGCACCTTTCTTCATATCGGATCAAGACAGGAAGCACAGACTCCAACCATCGTGCATCGGCTATCTTGAGAGACAAAAACGGCGTCGGGTCTTCCGAGAGGGTCTTCCAATTTTCATGCTGTATGTCGTGTGTCTCTGCGAATGTTGCCAGCGTAGCCTTCGTGTTATGCAAGACATTGATTTGCGCTAAAGTCAGTTCGATTTGCCGTTCGCTCCAGGGCGGCGGCCAGTGGTGCATGGAAAGGTCTTCGATGATAAGAATTGGCTCGGACTCGTGATTCTCCCACGCGACAAGATGCGGCATAAAGTCGCCGCTTAGACAGTTGTATATGCGAATCTCGCGATTAAGGTTCTCGCTCGTCAAAGGCGTAACGCCGACTTTGACGAAAAAGCCAGCCTTAGCTGTTTTGCAAAGCAATCGTAGTGCGGGAGTATAGCCGCCCTCGACACGGCGATATGATTCGATTTTTTCGCCAACGAGTTTTTCTATGCGAAAGATCAATTCTCGACCGGCCATATTCTGATTCGTTGTATCGAACGCCGAATAGATTCACGAAGCGCCCGACCCCTCGCATCACCGTGCCGCGCGCGAAGCGATGAAGGAGTCTTACGAAACTTGCTCGCGCGGCTGCTTTGATTCCGTTTTGTGCTGGCTGACTGACGGCTCCAGCGTGCGCGTGGTATGGTCGGTTACACTCAACGCGGGTTCTGGAAGCACACGCGCCCTTGCGTTGTCCGGCTCTTTCGCCGCTCGCTCTTCGAATGGCGTTGTGTCCCCTGCTTTTTTAGCACCCTTCTTGCGGCTCAACAACATCGAGATGAACACGCCTTCGACCACGCACATTATCAGAAAACTCAGCAATGTGAATAAGAGGATCAACGGCGGGTCGAACACAAGTTTCATCGCCATCGTCAGGCAAATTATAGCTCCGAGACCCAGGATGAACACTGCCGCTATCGTAGAGACGAGAGTTTCGGGTTTCAACTCTGACGATTCGGTGCCGCCGTCGCCTTTTGCCCGACTCAATCTGGCTCCGCAGTGATTGCAATAGCTCAGGCCCGGAGTTAATGCCGTACCGCAGGATGAACAATACATATTTCCACCTCTCTGCTCAGCCCATACGATACGGCGAACTGGCTAGTTCATCAATGGTGCCTGGGACAGGGAGCGAGCGTCTGACGCGCGGCATCGTCAGGAGCGCCGAACAGGAAGCAGGCGAAATAGTCTTCCTTTAGTCTCACTTGACCTTTTTCGCACGCCAGACTTCCTGCCCGTTTGCGCGGAAAGCGACGTGCGTAACTTGCCCCGACTCACCCTTGATGAAGATGACCTGCGCGTCGAGGTTTACATTCGGGTTGAACCAGATGAATTCCGTATCCGATTTAGGAATCAATTCCCCCGGCTGGCGGTTGGTCGTGAGCCCCCTTAATGTGTCACCCTCCTTGATGACCGTGAAAGTCCTGCCCGCACCAATCTCATACTCCCCCGTGTATGTGTCGTAAAGGCGATGGTCTATAGCCGCTGCCTTAGGGCGCGCGGGCAACGGGGAGGATTGCCCGAAGACCCATTGCCAGCGTCCGTCGATTCTTACGTACACCGCGACGGAGCGGAGCGACATCTCAGTATTCTGGCTCTTGTTGACTAAGGTGCCTCGTGTAATCCACACCGCCGTGCTGCCTTCGTAAAGACGCAACTGCTCATCCTGTACTTCGACACCGGCCCCCGCCTGCTGGATGGAGAACGCGCCCGCCGTGGCCTTGTCTATATACGTTTTTTTGGTATCCGTCGCGCCGTTGGAGTGAATGAAAGTGAAATCGTCCGCAATCAGGCGCTCGAAGGCGGCACGGTCCTTCCGCCTGGAGGCGTCTTTTAGCTCCTGATTTGCTGCCCTTACCTCTTGCTCGATTTTGGCATCTTTTGCCGGGGATTGCCCGTTAGTCCGCACGGGAGCTATGGCTGATGCCAGAATTAGAAGCGACACTCCGACAATAATTTTCTTCATAGCCTTGCCTCAGCCCCTTTCCTATCTTACTTCCTTTCACTCGCGTTCATCCTCACTATCTCTTTTAACTTTGCCGCCCTCTCTCCCTCGCTCATTGATAGCGCCCACCCCCACGCCGATTCGTAATCGTATAGCCCTTTCCTCTTCTTCTCCACATCGACCATCTCATCGGCAAACTTCTTCCCGTATAGCTTTGCCCACACTTCGTAAAGGTAAAGAAACAGAACACGGTGTTCATCTATCTCTTCAGGCCGACTCGTCAGCTGAGAATTGAGCCTGTGGCCTAGCTCGTGTACCAGCGTCGCCTTCTTTACATCCTCTGGATAACTCGCCCTCAGCTTCATAGGCCTCTCTTTGAACCCTGAATTGCTCACGCCTTCGTAAACGATCACCTGGACGTCTGTCTCTTGGAACTTCAACCCTGAGACCTGCTCCATAGTCTCAACTATCCTTTTGCCGTCCGTGTCCCAGATGGATCGATATTGTTTAGTTGCCTCGCTGAACCTTTCGGACTCAGGGGTGAAGTTGAGCCTCAGGGTTGGCTGTTGCGCAATAGAAGGCAAGGCCAGCAGCATGATTAGAGCAATCAAAAAAAGGTATCGCATCGAAATATCTCCTTATACGATGAGTTGTAGCCAGGCTCGCCCGCGACATGGCCGCATAATAGACCCGCACAATCTTGAATCTACCTGAACAGCTTCCACAACACGAGCGAGATTGCTCCTAGAACGATAACGACGGACGCAGGCACCAGCCGGTTGTACACGATCTGCCGTCGCGCCTCAAATGTTACGTTTCCCGTTTCCCAATAAACCCAGTCATGACCCAGTTGATTGACCGCCCCCCGCCCCCCTGAAACCATCAGGGCAAAGCCATTACCGGTCGCGGGGTTCACTCGCATCATCGCACCCCACGCGGGCAAGGATCCACCATCATGACCCACGACATAGCCGCCGGCATCATTCGCAACATAAATGGTAAGCCCCAGGCCCCAGGTTCCGGCCGTTCCCGGCTGGGGCAGCATCATCTGCTTCAACGTCTCTTGCCTGAGCACTGGATTCTCCCGCGTGAATGCCAGAACAAACCGGGCCATATCTTCCGGCGTTGCGTAGAGCGACGCCGCCGCCGTAGCCGTATAGCGACGATGAGCGCGGGGGATCAGGTCCCTATCATAACTGCTGGCCAGGTGCTTCGTGCGGTCTTCGATTGCGGTCGCGTCCAGATCAAAACTCGCCTTTGTCATGCCAAGGGGCTCGAATACGGCCTCTTTCATGTAATCTGCAAACGGCCGGTTTGTGACCTCCTCGATCAAGAGTTGCAAGACCGTGTAGCCACCGCTCGAATAAGCCATGCCCTGCCCCGGCTCTCTTGTCACGGTGACAGCGCGCGGCTTTCCCACCGTCGAATCTCTGGTCAAGGTAAGTGATTCCTCAAGGGTCTGTACCGGCTCGCCCGGTAAAAAGCCGCCATACCCAAGTCCATCGTCCAACCCGGCCGTATGGCTCAGAAGATGGCTGACAGTTACTTTGTCGCGATACGACTCACTGCCCGGAAACCGCCACCGCTTGAGGTGGCGCATGACGGGTTCATCCAAATTAAGCTTGCCGTCCTCTACCAGCTTCATGACGCCCCAGGCCGTAACGGCTTTACTCACCGATGCGACCTTATAGAGCGTCTGGTCAGACTTAACGGGAGCCTGCGTTTCAGCATTGGCGACGCCAAAGCCATGTTCTGCGGCAATCTCACCGTCTTGGACTAATACCAGAGCCGCGCTACCTATCCTCTTATTTATAGCTGCGTCGCCGAGCTTTTCGACCAGATGATCCTCAATCGACGCCAGGTCCCCCCGATTAACAGACGGGTGAGCGAACCAGACCGCCTCGGCAAGCACCACAGCTATTACAGCCACAGCCCAGAGCAGGATCAAACCCATCGTGACCAGCATCTTGCGACGCATAGATCCTCCTAAATCTCAGAACATTGCAGTCACCAAAGATTTGCAGCATAACGGCAAAGATTGCGCGGCGCGCTCTTTGCGCTCCGGTTGTCGCGTCTGTTAGACAGCGGCCTCGTATCTCATTTCTGAATATTCTTCTCGTGCTCGCCCCACCACGTCTTCCACTCTTCGTAGCACACCGGTGGTCTTCTTTAATGCGGCTACTGCGTGTGTAATCGAATAACTTATTTTTTGCTTCTTCACCTTATCGCCTCGAACCGAATTATATCGCTAATCCCTTTTCCTTCTCTGCCCCTGGTGAAACAATTTCTTGGCGCAGGGCGTAGTTCAGATGTCCTATAAGAAAAACAGCGATATAGACATTCATAAATCCTATAGGATTAATTTGGGATCAAAGGGATAGTTATGGAAGTAGCAAGCAACAAGCGCGGGGGCCGCAAGAAGATCATCCTCATAACGCTGATCTTAGCTCTTTTTGTCACGGTCTTTTTTTATTACGACTTGCTTACACAACCACACGCGGTTAACGGCCCGGCCACTTTGCATCAGACCTTTTCTGCGCACTCAGAACGCCTCTGGTCGGTTATGTTCAGCCCTGAGGGCGGGACCATTGCCAGCGGCGACGTGGATGGGATAGTTAAGATATGGCAGAGGGATGATGGTAAAGTTATCCGCGAGCTCAAACACCCTGCGGGCGTGACTATGCTCGTATACAGCCCTGACGGACAATATCTGGCTACTGCCAGCTATGATTCGGAAGTCAGGGTCTGGCGAGTATCGGACGGAACGCTTATCAAGACCTTTTCCGGTCACACAGGCCCCTCCTGGTTCGTCGCGTTCAGCCCTGACGGAAACATACTCGCAAGCAGCGGTGAAGATAAGACCGTCAGGCTGTGGAGCGTGAATAAGGGCGAGTTGCTAAAGACGCTCGAAGGACACGCTCTCAATGTCTGGTCGGTGACCTTCAGCCCCGACGGGAATAAGCTGGCGAGCGGCAGCTTCGACGCGACGATAAAGATCTGGGACGTGGCCACAGGCGAATTAGATAGAACAATCAATGGCCATTCGGAGGCGGTGCTCGAAGTCGACTTTAGCCCGGACGGGCGAATACTTGCGAGCGCGAGCGACGATAAGACCGTAAAGCTATGGGATGCGCAGGACGGCAGTTTGATACGCACGCTGGCAGGGGGTTCCGAGTGCGTCTTTGCCGTCGCCTTCAGCCCGGACGGTAAGCGGTTGCTGAGCGGCAGCAGAGATAGATCGGCGATAGGCGAGATACGTCAGAACTTCTTCGGCGAATCGGAGCGGAACAAAGGGATCACCGCTCGCCTCTGGAATGTCGAAGACGGAAGTATGCTCCAAACCTTTGCGCAGCATACGAACGACGTGCACTCGGTCGCCTTTAGCCCGGACGGCCAGTGGCTAGCGACCGCGAGCGAAGATAAGCGCGTCTGTGTGTGGCGCTTATCGCGATAAGCGCAATCGGTCCGCCGGAGTCGGGCCGCGCGCTCACTTCGGCACGTCCAGCGCCGGGTTGCGGTTGAAAAACGCGCCGGGGATAAGCTTGAAGCCTACGTGCGTTACAGGCATCACGGGCCACTCTTCGGGACGCGGAATATGTGTGACGCCGAGCGTGTACCAGACGACTATATCCTGGTTTTCTAGCGATTCGTTGTCGGCGGAGAATCGCGGCAGCCCGTCGCCGCCTTTGCTCTGATTCGGGTAGACGCCCGCCGAATATATCTCTTGCGGGTTGTAACGCGTCACCCAGAGATGGTTGTTGATGAATTGCGCGCGACGCCTTGCAAGCGATTCGGGCGCGATATACGGGATTGAATTAACGCCCGGCACAAGTATGAAGCTAGGGTGGTGGCCGAGCGAGTTTTTGGCCGAAAAGTTTGTCACGGTCCAGACTCTTGCGGCCTGCATATCCATTTTGCGCTGGGCCTCTCTCTCGGATTTCAAGACGCTCTCGCGCATCACAAAGCCGTTGAATGACGGGTTCGTAGCGCCCGCCGCCATCATGGCCGTGTTCATCTCGGTTGCAGAGTTGCTGGTCCCGTCGACGTCGAAGTCCAATCGAAAGCTGAAAAAATGCTGGTGGTGCGGCGCGACGATGTTTTCAGAGACAAGGTGGCCGGTCGTCTCAGCCCCTGTCGCGTGGCTCTCGTCCGCGCGTTTCTCCTTCACGCCTTTTGCCAGCATGATGCCGGTCAACGCCAGGTCGACTTCGAGCGTGCCGTCTTGCTTGAAGATGTAATTGACCGCGTAATCGTAATTGCCGATAGTGGCGACGAAAAAGATCACAAGCTCGCGGGCGCGGCGGGTTTCGTTCTTGCCTGTGACGCTGTCGAAATGCTTCCACAAGATTCCGCCGTCGCGCTCGTATATCCCAAGAGCGCGTTCCAAGGTGTAGGGACTGCCCGTGTCGCCGGCAAAGACCGCGTTAATCAACCGGGCGTTTTCCGGCGCGTCGAGCCCGGCTTCGAGCGGGCTTGCAAGCCGCCCGACGTTGTATTCGCCCACATCGAACGCCGCGCGCCAGCGCCAGTTGGCGTCGGTGTCGCCGTATGGGACGACCATCTCGGAAAGCGCAGCGCGATAGAGAACCGGTCGCACGCGGCCGCCTTCTTCATAACCGACCGTGTGCAAAACAAGCCCTTCGCGCGGGTGCATCGAATAACGCAAATTCCATTTCTGCCAGCGAACCTCCTGCCCGTTGATTTGAAAGCTCGCGCCGTCGGGCTGAGAGATGACCAGCGGGCGGGGCTTTTCTCTCAAACTCCCAATAGATATTTCATCAAGCTCCTGGCCGGGCGGCGGGGTCGGCACTACGCCCGTATCAATCACTTCGACGACTTTGCGCGCATTCATGTTGACGATTGCCGTCACCCCTTCGATAGGGCGACCGTAGAAATTTGAGCGGCCCTCTTTCAGGTAAGGCAGCGCGCGAAGCAACCTCCCCGTGTGTTGAGGCGAGACCTCGCCGACCGCCCACACGTCTATGTGGACCTTCTCGACATCGTTTATGCCGCGCCTTCGCATCGCTTCGTGCCAGCGCGCATCGGCTTTGACTATCTTCGGCACGGCTTCGTACTCTTCTGCGAAGACAAGGGGCTGCACTCCGGGAACCTCTTTCCACGAGATGAGCTTGCCGCCGCGAAGATCGACTACGGCTTCAAAAGTCCTGTTCCCGTCTCGATCCAGCACGATAGCGAAAGCCTCGCGCCGAAACCTGGCGCCCGGCTTGAAGCTCAAAACTTCTGCCTTCGGCGGCTCGTTCAACACGACCGTTGAGAAAAGTGCCTGTTTCGGGAAATCGGGCGCGGCCCGTATTATCTCGACCGCCCTCGTGATCTCCTGTTCGTCAAGCGAGTCGAGCGGGTGGGTCGCATCAGCGGCAAGCGATGTTGCAGCCAGAGGCAGAAACCATAATACCGTTATCGATAAGCGAGCGAAGAAATATCGGCCGTATCTCATCTCTATCCTCAGCGAGCGTGATTCCGCCCGACATAAGTCGAGCGCGCCTGCTGAAGATACTTCGACTGGGCTTCTAACTCAAGGCTTGAATCGTAAACCGTGAACCGTGAACCGTGACAAGAGGGGGGAGATGTCCGGCCTGGTACTCTCCTCTGACTTGTCACGGTTCACGGTTTACGGTTTACGGTTCCCTATTCATATCTGAGCGCGTTCATCGGATCGAGTCTGGTCGCGCGCCGCGCGGGCACGTAGCAGGCCGCGAGCGCCACGAGCACGAGCATCAACGCGATCAGTATGAACGTGACCGGGTCGGTCGCGGTGACTCTGAAAAGTATGCTCTCCATCAATCGCGTGAGCGCAAGGGATGCGATCAAGCCGACGCCCACCCCGCTCGCGGTGAGCAGCACCGCCTGTTTCAGTAGCAGCTTCATCACGTCAGCGGGCCGCGCGCCTAAAGCCATGCGTATGCCGATCTCGTGCGTGCGCTGCGTGATTGTGTAAGAGATGACGCCGTATATGCCTACGCTTGCAAGGGCGAGCGCGAGCAGGGCAAAGATTGTTATGAGCGTTGTGCGGAAGCGCGGCTGTACCAGTGATGCCGCGAGCAGTTGCTCCATCGTCCTGATTTGCCTGACAGGCAGCTCGCGGTCGAGCGCCCTGACCTCGTTGCGTACCGCCGTGGCTAGACTGAGCGGGTCGCCGCTCTCAGTCTTGACGACCAAAAACATGCCCCAGGAAGGGTTCTGAACCGAAGGCTGATAGATGGCAGGTTGCGTTTCTGATTCGACCCCCGTGTACTTCGCATCGCCCACTACGCCGACGATTTCGGCCCACGCGGGCTCGCGCTGGCTGCCAAGGTTTAAGCGCCTGCCCACGGGGTCTTCGCCGGAAAAGAAACGGCGCTCCATCGTTTCGTTGATCAGCACCACGCGGGGCGCGTCACGCGAATCCGTCTCGCTGAAGAATCGCCCACGCCGTAACGGAAGACCGAGCGCCTGAAAGTAATCACCGCTCACAATCGGGAAGTCGGCCACCATCGCGCTTTCACCGGGATCAACAGGCCGCCCCTCTATCGCAAAGTCGGACGAGAAAGCAAGCTGGTCAGGCGGAAGGCTGTTGCTTACCGCGACCGCTTGCACTCCGGGCAACGCCTCCACTCGCTCGACAAGCTGCCCGTAAAACGAGCTGACGTTATCTGATTGTGGATACTTCGCGCCCCGGAGCGCGATCTCCATCGTCAGCACCTGTTTGGGGTTTATGCCGAGGTCCACCTGCTGCAACCGCCAGAAGCTCTTTATCAAAAGGCCTGCCCCGACCAGCAGCATCAAGGCCATGGCAAGCTCGGAAATAACCAGCAGGTCGCGCCACCGCCTGCGGCCCGCGCTTTCGGTCGAGCTGCGCCCGCCTTCTTTGAGCGATTCGTTAAGGTTCAGCCGCGAGCTTTGCACCGCGGGGACAAGCCCGAAGACCGTCCCCGTCACGACAGAGACGAGCGCGGTCCAGCCGAGCACAGTCAGGTCGATCTTGATGTGGTCGAGACGCGGCAGATTTTCCGGCGCGAGCTTCACAAGCAGCTCGACACCCCACATCGCCAGCAGCACGCCCGCGAACCCGCCTGCCAGCGCGAGCAGCAGGCTTTCGGTTAAGAGCTGGCGAATGATGCGGCTGCGGCTCGCGCCGAGCGCCGAGCGAATAGAGATCTCTTTTTCGCGTCCCGCCGCTCTGACCAGCAGCAGGTTGGCGACGTTGGCTGAAGCGATCAGCAAGACGAGAGTCACCGCGACCAGCAACACTATAAGCGCCGGTCGCACGTCGCCTGTGATGAATTCATTGACCGGCAGCACGTTGAAATCGAGCTTCTCGCCCGAAAACGTAGAGCTAATTAACGAAGCATCCGCGCGCGCATCGTCGGGCGTAACGGCCGGCTTCAAGCGCGCAACCCCGTGTAGGAAGTACGGCCCGCGACGTGTCGGTGTCGGCAACTGGAGCGCCGTCCACAGCTCTACTGTCCGCCTCGGAAAATCGAAGCCGTCCGGCATCACGCCTACTATCGTAAAGCTCGTGCCGCTCAAAGTGATGGCGCGGCCTATCGCTTCGGGGTCCGCGTTGAAGTGCTTGCGCCAGAAACGGTGGCTGATGACGACCACGCGCTCTGCGCCCGAACGGTCTTCGTCGGGCGCGAATGTTCGCCCCAGTTGAGCGCCTGCGCCGAGCGTGGCAAAGAAGCCCGCCGTCACCGCCGCGCCTAAAACCCGCTCTGGCGGCTCGATGTCCGTGTAGTTGTAGAAGGCATTCTGGTAAGCGTCCACACTCTCGAAAGCGTGGTTTTGCGAGCGCCAGTCGAGCAGGTCCGCGACCGCCAGCGGTGTGCGGTCGCCGCCCGCCGCCTCCACGCCCCTGTTCCAAACGAGCGTCAACCGTTCCGGCTCCGCGAAAGGCAGCGGGCGAAGCAGGACCGCGTTTACTACGCTGAAGATAGCCGTGTTCGCGCCGATGCCCAGGCAGAGCGTCAACACGGCCACGAAGGTGAACCCCCTGTTTTTGAGCAGCAAGCGGATGCCGTAGCGCATGTCTTGTAGAATGTTTCTCATCTCCTTATCCTCCACAGCGCACGCCTCTTCAAATATCGTTTGCGAAGGTCTTGTCAAACGCTATGCCACTCGGCTCCGAGCGGTAATGAGTGATGATAAGGGGTAAAAGTGATAAGGCTTGCGCTTTCGATGTTCGGTCATGGGATTGGAGGTTCCCATCTGCGACACTCGCGCACAGCACACCCGGACGGCTCCCGCGAGAGCCGGTCATGCAGGTTGTTCCCCGTTTTCGATTGTCCGGGCATTTACCAGGAGACTTTTAAGGACCGAGAAGCGCGAGGCTAAGACCGTTTCGCCAATCAGCTTTCATATCAAATCCGGCCTCGCCGCCTCTCGCGTCAGCCCTCCGCTCAAACCTACCCGCACGCCGGGTGATGGCAGGCGCAGGCGATCTCCATCAAGTTCATCTTGCCGACTTCCTCGCAGTCGTCGCTGCAATACTTGCGGCCTGGCTCCGGCGGACACGAGCAGGTCGCGCGCGCGCACTTTCCGTTACTCGCTTCGGTTGCCATCGATATAGTCCTCACTTTCAAGGGCTTCGAACGCGTCCTTTAAGACAAGTTTTCACCCGATCACCTTTCGAGGTCAAGTCCGCGAAAGATGTGTGAGTCCTATATAATTCGAGCAAATTCGGTTAGGCGCTGAGCGCTTTTTGAAAAGCGGAGGCCATGGCGGCGGTATCCGTGTATTCGTGAAACCCTGTGATCTTGCCGTTTTCAATCGTGAAGACGTGCGCCCAGTCTCCGCCGAAATCCCTGCCCGTCTCTCTGGCCCGCCACCGGTACTGGCCTGTGGCGACGACCTTCGCTCCCTGCGCTATGAACTCTTGAGGGTCGAATTCCAGCGAGTCCTGGGCTTCTGCCAGAGACGCGAAGAATTGCGCGACCTCTTGACGGCCCTCGCGGCGGCCCGTGTACGGCACGTTCTCGACTTCGGGCAGCTGCCATTTGATGTCGTCTGAAAACAGGCCGACGAGCGACTCTATATCACCGCTCTTAAAATTGACGTAGGCTTGCTGTACGAGCTTTATATTCTCTTGCTCACTCATGATAGGCTCCTTTGCCGGTTTAGTTTTGATGCACTCATTCTACGGAGCCTGTCACCATTCTGGATTTACCGCGCGCTAAAGCGAGCTTTTACTTTTTACCGCCTGCGCGGGCCGTGCGACCGGCGGCTTCCGCCTGCGCGCTCATGATGCGCTCGATCTCGTCGGGGTCGGATGGAATCTTCTCGCTCAGCTTGACCAGCCCTTTTTCCGTCACAAGGTAATTGTCTTCTATTCTCACGCCCAGCTTTTCTTCGGGGATGTAGATGCCGGGCTCGATTGTAAAGACGCTCCCGACCGGCATCGGCCCCGAATAGTTGCCTACGTCGTGCACGTCCATACCGAGCCAGTGACCGAGGCCGTGAATAAAGTACCGCTCAAGCGTTCGTCCCTGCCTGTCGCGGAGCGGGCTCGACCTGAAGACGTTTGCCGCCACCTCCTGAAGATTAAACATACCGGTCTCGCCGGTCTTGAATGCCTTCTCGGCAGCCCTCTGCGCGTCGAGCACGAGCTTGTATATCTCGCGCTGGCGCGGCGTGAACTTGCCCGTCGCGGGGTATGTGCGCGTGATGTCTGCCGTGTAGTAGCTGTACTCGGCCCCTATGTCGACGACTATCGTGTCGCCCGCTTCGATCTTCTTACGGTTCTCGTTGTAATGAAGTATGGTCGAATAGATTCCCGACCCGACTATCGAGGGAAAGCCGGGACGTTCGGCCCCGTTGCGCGCGAAAGCGTATTCGAGCGCGGCCTGCACCTGGTACTCGTACACGCCGGGCTTGATGGCTCGCGCAACATCGCGCTGCGCCTCGGCCGTGATGTCAACGGCCCGTTGCAGCAAAGCGACTTCGGCTGTTGATTTCACCTTGCGCATCTCCGCAATCGTCGCCGACGCGTCCGCGATAGCGACGCCGGGAGCAAGGCGTTTTATCGATTCGACAAACAGGTGCTCGCGCGTCGTCTGCGGCGTCAGCCTCGGCGCGGCGACCGTGTAAATCTTTGCCCGCCCGGATTTGAAAGCGGGCAGCGTAACGATTTCGCCGAGCCTTTTTTCAAACGAATCGCTCGGAGCGACCTCCTTGACCGCAAACGCGGTCGCGGCCTCCGCGCCCGGCCCCACCTGCACGCCTGTCCACCGCTCCTGCGCAGGGTTGCGCGCAGGGATAAAGACTACCTCGCGCGCGGCCTTGTCCGGCGTGAGCTCTGCGGGAACGAGCATCAGAAACGCGCCCGGCGTCTGGACGCCGCTCAAGTACATGAAGTCGTTCTTTTGTCGGAAGCGGCCTACTTCGCCAAAGTCCTCTTCGCGAGCGCCGACCAAAACAATCACGCCGTCTTTTAACCGCTCCATCAACGCCGCGCGCCGCGCGCCGTATTCGGATGCGGGCAGATTGGCGAGCCTGCCGACCTCGTCCGATGGCGGCGGCAGGCTTGCCGACACGTAAGGCGCTACCATAATCGCCGCAAGCGAGACTATTAAAAGAAATCTGAGCTTATCGAGTCGTCGGGCATAAATCATAAAATCTATCCTTAATCGCATTGGCTTTGATACGGCTGCGTTTAAAGAATAGCCGAAACCGGACGCGAGAAAAAGCAAAGGGAGTGACAAGTAAACAGTGACGAGTGACAAGCCGGATTCGGACGGTTATTATTTCTTGTCACTCTTCAAAATTGCGAGGTTTGGATGGCAAAAAAAGTTGGCAAGATAACGATTGAGAAAGAGAAGCTGATGCCCCGCGAGCGAGCGCCGATACTGCCGACGAAGCACATAGAGGACAAGCGCACTCGCAACGAGCGACGCGTCAAGCATAAGAAAGACCCGCGCCGCCTGGTCGATGAAGAGTAATCAGGTAAAGACCGGCCGGAAGCTCACCTCAGCACGCTCCTGATGTCGCGGCTGATTGCCACGTCGAGCAGCACAGGCCCGCCCCGACCGAGCGCCCAATCGAGCGCCTCCCGCAGCTCGCCTTTGCTTACGACTTTGCGCGCCTCGACGCCAAAAGATTCCGCCAGCCGGACGAAATCCACTTCAGGCTCGGTTATGTCCATGCCGGGAAAGACGCCCCGCTCTACCGCCGCGCCGCCCAGCGCCAGCAGCCCGCCTTTTAAGATCATGTAACTGGCATTGTTGAAGACGACGAAGACGACGGCGAGATCATACCGCGCCGCCGTCCACAGCGACTGTATCGAGTAGAGCGCAGAGCCGTCGCCAACCGCGCAGATCACCTGCCGGTCTTTAAGCGCGAGCTTCACGCCGACCGCCGAAGGGAGCCCAAGCCCTAGCGAGCCGCCTTTGGCGTAAAAATAAGAGTTCGGCTCGCTCAAACCGAAGATCGTCCGCACGTATGCGGTCGAGGTAACTGACTCATCGACAAGCACCGCCGTAGGGCTGGCCGCCTCGCGCATCACGCGCGCAACGTAGGCCGCAGACATAGCGCCCGAGTCGGCGCTCGATTGGGCCTGCTCAAGAAACTTTGCCCGCGCCTCGGCAATCGCGCCCTCGACCATCTCGCGGCGTCGGGCCACGAGAGCCGTACTTTCACCTGTAATCATCCGGTCGAGGAGCTCGCATATCTCTTCAAGCGCCGAGCGCGGGTCGGCCTGAACGGCGACCGCCGCCGGGTAGTTCCTGCCTAACTCACGGTCGCTTGCGTCAATCTGTATAAGCTTTGTGCCGGGAGCGATCATCGTGATGCCGGTGTGGACGAGCGGCGCGAGCGTGTTTACCCCTACCGCGAGAATCAGGTCTACGCCTTCAAGCAGCGCGCGAGTCTGTTTGGCGTTCGGGTAGAGCGGTCCGGCAAACAGGCGGTGTGATGTCGGAAAGATCATAAGCGAGTTGAGCGGCTCAAGGTGCACGCGGGCCCCGAGCGTTTCGGCAAGCCTCACAAGCTCGCTCATGGCTTCAGAGCGAGCGCACCCGTCGCCCGCTATGATCGCGGGGTTTCGCGCCCCGGCAAGTAATCGCGCGGCCTCTTCGATTCGCTCGCGGTCGCCCCGCTGGCGCGAGCCCGCGCGCGTCACATCGACCAGCTCGATCTGTGCCCGCTCTTCCATCACGTCTACCGGCAACGATATAAAGACAGGCCCTGTCGGCGGCGTGAGGCTTATCTGAAAAGCGCGAGCAAAGACCTGGGGTATCTCCGCGGCGTGTCGCGCTTCCCAGACCCACTTCGAGTGCTGGCGCGCGATTTCGAGCATGTCTGCGTAAAGCAGCGGGTTGTCGATCATCGCGCGCGAGTCCTGTTGCCCGGCCGTGACCACGAGCGGAGTGCCAGCCCTGTGCGCGTTATAGAGATTGCCGAGCGCGTGCGCGAGCCCCGGCGTCGCGTGAAGATTGACGACCCCCGGCTGCCCCGTCGCTTCGGCGTACCCGCTTGCGCAGCCGAGCGCGGAGTCTTCGTGCAAAGCCAGCACGTATTCGATCTCGCTGCGGGCGGCAAACAGATCCATCAACGGCAGCTCCGTCGTGCCGGGGTTTCCGAACACATATCGAACGCCCTGTCGCACAAGCATCTCGAATACGGCTTCAGCGCCGGTCATCTCGGCCATATAGAATCACCCTCCGGTGCTTTTACGAGCGGCGACGTTTCAGCAAGACCTTTGCCGTGTAGCTCACGACCACTTCGTCGCGCTGGTTTATGACTTCGTTCAGCATGGTGACGAGCCCCGCGCGCTCATCTTTTTCCGACTTCTCTTCGACCCGCTGGCGCACGTGTATCGTGTCGCCGATAAAGGTCGGCTTGACGAACCGCAGCCGGTCGAGGCCGTAAAAAGCGATCACGGTATCGGCCGTCTGCCCAAGCCTTACCGAAAGCCCCGTGGCAATCGAGAATATGAGCGCGCCGTGCGCGATGCGCTGGCCGAACGGGCCGCGCCCGGCCAGTTCCTTGTTTGTGTGTATCTCGTTCCAGTCGCCTGTGATCCCCGCGAAGTTGACAATGTCGGCCTCGGTGATGGTGCGCCCGGCAGTTATCGCCTCTTCACCGATCTCGAAATCCTCATAATATTTTCCCATCGTCGGCTCCCATTTCAGTATTTTCTTTAGCGGAGGCGTCACGCGCCGCGCTCTCGAACAATGGATCGGCCGCCTCGCTAAAGGTGAAACAGGTGTTGCGAAGCTGCGGCATCCACCCGATCACCATCTGGCGGCGGCGCGCAGGGTCGTCCGCCACCGCCTTGATCGCCGCCTCGCCGTCGGGCCGCTTCTTAATAGCCATATAATTCATCTGGAACGCGCACGCGGCCATGTCGGTTATGAGCGTGTGCAGGTGATTGCAACTCGCCGCCCCGCCGACGATCTCTGCGGCGCGTTTGCGAAAACCGCGCCCCACTCTTTCGTTGATGAACAGAGGCAATACGCCGAGCGCGCCCTGGCAAAACCCGTCATACGGCATACGAGTGATCTCGCCCGTCGCCTCTGTTATCACGTAGCCGGGAAAGCTCACGACGAACCGCGCCCGCAGCGAATGGACGTTGTCGTCGAGCGTCCCGCGTATCTCGAAACTCGCGTCGTCTACCCAGTCCATCTCGACAGAGATGGCTCTTGAGAATACAGCCATATTCTTCTTTCTTTCCTGAGGTCCGTCTTATCTTTTTCTTACCGCATCGAGCAACGCACCGAGGCTGGCGCTCACGTCCATACCGGCGTGGAACCGTACCGCGCGGAGATTGCGGCTCGCGAGCGATTCGAAATCTCCGAGCGCCTGCGCTTGCTTGAGCGTGCTGAAGGTGTAAGGCCGGGCCGGTATCGGCAACTCTTCCGCGTCGTCCGAGGTTATTTGAATAAAGACCCCTGTGGGCGGGCCGCCTTTGTGAAATTGGCCCGTCGAGTGCAAGAACCTTGGGCCGTACCCGACCGTTGTGGCCACGCGCAGCCGGTCGCGGATTTGAGCGCGAATCTGCTCAAGCGCGCGGTCGTTTTCGGGCGTTTCTTCGATGTAAGCCGTGAGCGCGACGTAATCGCCGGCGCGCACGCTCGCCAGGTGGAGCGCGATGATTGACGCTACGGTGGGCGCGGGCTGGTCGCTTAGCGCGGGCTGCGCGAGCAGCGTCTTCATCTCCGCGCTCGCGTGCAGGCGGATGCCGCTTTCACTGACGAGCACCTCTTGCTCCGGGAGCTTGCCGTTATGTTCGTACTCTTCAAGAAGCCGCCGCGTGTTGTCCTTGCTCTCCTGCACGTTCGGCTGGTCAAAAGGGTTTATCTCAAGCACTGCCCCCGCGACGGCAGTTGCAAACTCCCAGATGAAGAACTCTTCGCCAAGACTGTTAGCGTCATCAAGCGTCCGCACTATCACCGGGTGACCCGCCGATACAAGCTCCGCCAACCGGGCTTCCGTATTCTTGTCCGTGGAATCGAGAGTGTGTATGTAGATGAATACCCTGTCGTTGCCGTAGACGGACGGGTCGCCGAGCGGCTCGCCCACGACCGGAAGTATGCCGACACCCTCTTTGCCCGTGCTTTCGGCGATCAGTTGCTCTATCCAAAGCCCCAGCGAATCTACCGGCGGGGTGATGGCAAAAGTCAGCTTGTCCCGCCCGCGCCGGGCCAGCACGCCGAGCGCGACTCCGAGATCGAGGCCGGGGTTTTCGCTCGCGGCCCTGCAAGAGCTGCTCGCCCGGACCGCCCTGTCGAGTATGGCCCTTATGTCTAAGCCCGCGAGCGCGGCCGGGACCATCCCGAAATAAGAGAGGGCCGAGTAGCGCCCGCCGATGTCTGAAGGGTTGAGAAAGGCGCGGCGAAACTTCTTCTCTTCGGCAATGCGCGCTAGCAACGTGTCGGGGTCGGTTATGGCCACGAAGTTTTCGCCTGCGCGGTCGCCTTTGACCTGGGCGACTTTGTCGAAGAAATAGTCGTAGAAGACCTGCGGCTCGGTCGTCGTCCCCGATTTCGACGAGACTATAAAGAGCGTTTGCTCCACGCTTATGCGCCGCTCGAATGCAGCTACGGTCGCAGGGACTGTGCTGTCGAGCACGAGCAGTTCCGGGTAGCCCGGCTGGCCGCCGAATGTGCGGCGCAAGACCTCCGGGCAAAGGCTTGACCCGCCCATGCCCATGAGCAAAACGTGCCGGAAGCCCGCCCCGCGCACTTCGTCTGCGAAGCGGTTGATCTCGTCGACGCGGCCCCGGATCGTCTCAGCAACGGTGAGCCAGCCGAGCGAGTTCGTTATGATCTTCTGGTGATCGGGCTCGACCTTCCAAACCGATGCATCCTTGTTCCATATCCTCGAAACGATCTCTTCACGCTCCAGGCGTGCGACCGCCTCTTTTATCTCGGCGTTGTAATCCATTGCTCATCCTTATTGAACCGCCTGCGACACGCCCGGAGAAGCGGAAAGCTCGCCGCGCCGTTTTTCGATTGCCGCGAGCAACTTCTCGAACGGCTCGACAAAAAGCCTGACGCCGTCGGCGAGAACCTGCCGCGTGACCTCGTCGAGGCTTATGCCGGACTGTTCGAGCCGTTCGAGCACCTCGCGCTCTTCGTCTAGCTTGTCTTCGATAGTGACTCGCGCGCGCCCGTGGTCGCGGAACGCCGCGAAGGTGGCGGGCGGCAATGTGTTGACCGTTTCGGGGCCCATCAGCGCATCGACGTAGTAGATGTCAGGGTAAGCGGGATTCTTGGTCGAGGTCGACGCCCACAGCGGCCGCTGGACGCGCGCGCCGCTTGCGCCGAGGCTCGCGAACCGCTCGCCGTGAAAGACCTCTTTGTATCGCTGGTAAGCCATCTTCGCGTTGGCGATTGCCACGCGACCGAGTATGGAGCGCAGCCGCTCTTTCTCCTGCTCGTCCGTGGCGCGGCTGATTAACTCTTCGACGCGCTTATCGACCGCCGTGTCTATACGGCTGACAAAAAAGCTCGCGACCGACGAGATATTATCTACAGGCTTACCTTCACGTACGCGGCGCTCAAGCCCCTTGAGGTATGCTTCGATTGTCTGCTCGTAGCTTTCGAGCGAGAACAGGAGCGTGATGTTGATGTTTATCCCCTCGTATATGCATTGCTCTATCGCCGGACCCCCTTCGGGCGTGCCGGGTATCTTTATCATCGCGTTCTTGCGGTCGACCATATGCCACAGCCGCCGCGCCTCTTCGATAGTCGCGTCGGTGTCGTTTGCGAGCACGGGCGAGCATTCGAGGCTGACAAACCCGTCTAGCCCGTCTGTGCGGTCATAGACTTCGGCAAACAGGTCACAGGCGCTCTGTATGTCGCGCACCGCGAGCGCTTCGTAAATCTCTGTGGCCTCTTTTCCCTGCCCGACCAGCTCTGTCAGCTGACCGGTGTACTCGTCCGAGCCGCTGATGGCTTTCTCGAAAATCGCAGGATTCGACGTGACGCCGCGCAGCTCGTCTTCGTCGATCAGGCGCTTCAGCTCGCCCGAAGTGATTAGCCGCCGTTCGATGTTGTCATACCAGATTGACTGGCCTAGCCTTGTCAGTTCAACAAGTGGGTTTGTGCTCATCTTTCCGCCTTTCTGTGTATCCGTCACTCACCGGCCAAGCCGGTAATTATCTGCCCCGTGGGCCGTGAACGCAACCTCGCGTCTCAGCCAACGGCGTCGTCGCCTGCTTCAGTCTCGGCTGCCCGCTGGCGCAGCCGCTGGTAGAGGAACGAGACCCCAAGCAGTATTGCTCCGAGAACTATAAACGAGACGATTCGGTAGAACCTGTCGAGCGAGGCGAGGTCTATGAGAAAAACTTTGCCAATCGTCAGCCCCAGAAGCGCGAGCGCCATCCACCTGAGCAGCGCGTTGCCGCGAATTATGCCGAGCGTCAGCATCACGCCGCCGTAGATCATCCAGATCATCGAAAGCGAGAGCTGCTTTGCCAGCTCTAAATCTCGCAGCGCGGTTGTATCGTTTATCGCGGCCAAACTCTGCCTGTCGAAATGCCCGACCACCTCCGCGCTCAAAGCGATTATCGCAAACAGGTTGGCTGCGCCAATGAGCACGCCCCTCATAGAGTTTCGCTCGCGCTCGCTTATGTCGCCCGCTTGCGAGTAAAACAACGCGCCGCAGACCATCGCCGCTATCAGGAAGGCAAAGCTTGCGAAGGTCTGGTTGAATATAGGTGTATGCCATTGCGCGGTGGAGAACTGGAGGTTGGTGACGAGCGAATTGGACACGGCAAGCCCCAGCAGCAGGAGCGCGGCGTAGCGAAGCACGGGCCGGTTTCGCTTGATGCCTATTACGAGCATGATCGCGGCGTAGACCGCCCACAGCGCCGTGAGCATGAAGTATCTTGGTTCGTAAACCGGGTTCCTCCACCAGGCGGAAAACTCGCCGCCCTGCGAGTAGGCCCTCTGTCTGAAATAGTCGTTCACGTCGAGGCTCAACAGCGTTACGGCCAGAGCGTTGGCGGAGAGCATGTAGAGATCTTTGAATAATGACTGCTCATCCGTATCCGAGGTCGAGGCGAACCGGTTGTAGAGCCAGACTGCGGTGGCGAGCGAAGCTATCAGCACCGCGCACGACAAGGCGCGACGGTTGACGAGCGGCAAAAAGCCCGTAGCCGCGCCGAGCGAAATATCCTGCGCGTCTATGACAAACCAGTGAAAGGCGGCTATGGCAAAGACCACGAGCGAGGCGTACCGCGACGTGCGGTCGGCGGCTTTAAGGCCGACCCAGGTGAGCACAGCGCCTTCGACCGCCCAGCCCATCGTCACCCACTGCTGGTCGAATTGAATCGGGACTGCGAGCACCAGGAACAGAAACGCCAGCCCAAGAAACGTATAGATCAGCAGCTGGTCTTCGCGGTCGCGGTTGTATGTGAAATAGCCGAGCCCCAGGTAAAAGACCGCCATCAGGACCGCGAACGCGCCGAGCACGCCTCTGTACGATTCGTCGAGCAGCACGTAGCTTGTCGAGAAATAGAGCAGCGCGTTTGCGAGCGTGAGCAGCAGGTCGAGCCAGGTCGTCTGCCGCCGGTTTATGACGTTATAGAGGATCGCGAGCAGAGCAAAGATGACAAAGAAGAGCGTGAGAAAGAACATGGTCGGCGCGAGCTTTTCGCGCTCGTACCATTCGAGCATCCACCCTGCGAACATCAGCACCGTCGCGCCGAACGCGAGGTAGTTCAGGCTGCGCCAGTGCTTGCTGTAGGCAAGCGCGAGCACGCCCGCGTTCAGGAGCGCGATGTAGCCGAACAATCCGACCTGATTATCGACCCCTGTCGAAAGCAGTATGGGTGTCAGAAATCCGCCGATGAGTCCCAGTATCGCTATGGGCAGCGCGTTGTACCTGGCAGAGAGCAGCGCGGCGGTCGCCGTTACGGCGGCCATCAATATGAAAGCGGGCAGTTGCCCTATCAACTGGTAGAACGAGAACGCCGCAAAGATTGAGAGGTAGAGTATCAGGATGCCGCCGCCCGAAAGCCCCGCCGCGTAGCTCGTGTAGCCGCGCTTGCGCAAAAGCTCGCCGCCTGCCAAAAAGCCCGCGCCGATAAACAGACCTATCGAGACACGCCCCGCCGGGCCTATCCACTCGTTGTCAAAGGCGTACTTGAGAAAGAACCCAACGCCGAGCGCGATAGCGAGCATGCCTATACGGTTAAACCAGTTGCCTCCGATCCGCGCTTCCAGGCTTGCGCGAGGTGGTTTGGCCGACGGCTGCGCGCTCGCGCCGTAGGCTTGAGCCTCGCGAGCCGGGGGCATAGTTTGCGCAGGCACAGCGGGCGAAGTCAAAGACGGGGCAGGCTGAGACGGCAGCGCGGGCCGTGACGGAACCGGAGTCTGGGTCTGCGGTCTTTGAGGCTCAAGAGCCGGTGGATTTATAGGAAGCCCGATCCGCCGCTCAAGCGCGTAGAGCCGCGCCACCTGCTCGCGCACTATCGACTCCAGATAATCTATGCGCTCTGTAAGCTCGCGCGTTCGGTCATCAGAGCTTTTATCTTCAGCCATCGGACCTCCGGGTGCACCGGCGACCAGTATAGCAGATAGCGGCGGCCAGTCGTCAGCCAGTCGTCAGCCAGCCCTCGCCGAAGAGCAAAGTGACCGCACGCGGATTTCCATCTTTACTCGTTCAGCGTCAATTTGTATACTCGCGTAATCCGAATGACAAAGGCCCGAAGTTGCGATTACTCACAAACGAAAGGAGAAGGTATGGACAAACGTGATTGCAACGCCCCAGCAGCCCCGAAGGTAAACTGGGAAGGTTGTTTTAAGGATAACGCCGACCTTCAAAACGCGAACCTGGAGGGGGCCATGCTGGCCGGCACGCACCTGCGCCGCGCGAACCTCAAGAAGGCCAACCTCAAGGGCGCTAACCTGACCGGCGCTTCCCTAGGTGACGCCGACCTGAGCGGGGCCAACCTGAACCGCGCCGTCTTGTTTGGTGCTACTCTTAATCGCGCGAAATTCGACGGCGCGGACCTGACCGAAACCGACCTGCGCAGCGTCAGCCTCACGGGACTCAACCTGAGCGGGGCCAACCTGAGCGGGCTCGACTTGAGCGTTTGCAGTCTGTACGAGGCCGACCTGACAAACGCCAATCTGACCAATACGGACCTGAGCCATTCCTCGCTGCAAAACGTCACCGGGCTAACCGCTCCACAGTTGAAGAGCGCAGGCAGCCTGGATGGGACAAACCTCTCTTTTCTGAATCTCCACGGCTTTGATCTGAGCGGCGCAAACCTCTCCGGCATAAACCTGAGCAGCGCCAATCTTAGCGACGCCAACCTGAGCGGCGCGAACCTCTCCGGCGCTAACCTGACTTTTGCAAGGCTGATAAACGCAAACCTTGCGGGCACAAACCTGACAGACGCCAATCTGGACGAAGCAGACCTGAGCGGCGCGAACCTCAAAGGCGTCATCTGGTCCAACACCAGATGTCCCGACGGGTCGAGGAGCGATGACCACGAGCCGCCGGGGTGTAAACCCTAGCTGCGCGACAGCCTATCTTTTCATTGCTTGCCGCCGGTAGTGTCGGCCTTATAGTGTCGGCGCATTTCTAAATGGAGGCTGCCTTGACTGGCCCTTTGAGGCGATGATAATTTGCCCGCGACCTTCCTTCCCCGACCAGTGGATAAATATAAAGGATTTCGGAGACGCGATGAGATCATTACAAGCGAGCTTGATCGGGTCAGGCATATTGCGCCGGCTGCGCATTGTTTTGTTAGCTGTGGCCCTGTTGGCGACTGCGGTTTCGGCTCAAAACGGGAACGGCAGAGTTGAAGAGACGGCCCTCAAAAACCTTCAATGGCGTTCGATTGGGCCCGCGAACATGGGCGGGCGCATAGACGACTTCGCCGTTGTCGAAACGAACCCTCATATCATATACGCGGGCGTGGCGACCGGCGGCGTCTGGAAGACGACCAACAACGGAACGACCTGGGCCCCCATCTTCGACGAACAATCTTCGGTGTCGATAGGCGACGTGACGGTCGCGCCTTCGAACCCGAACGTCGTGTGGGTAGGGACCGGCGAGCCTAACAACCGGCAATCGTCTTCGTGGGGCGACGGCGTCTATCGCTCGCTCGACGCGGGCAAGACCTGGCAGAACATGGGGCTCGCCGACACCAAACACATCGGCCGCATCTCAATAGACCCGAACGACGCGAACGTCGTATACGTCGCGGCGGCGGGCCACCTCTGGGGGCCGAACAAAGAGCGCGGCCTTTTCAAGACTACGGACGGCGGCAAGAGCTGGGCCAACGTTCTCTTTATCAATGAAGACACGGGCGTGATCGACGTGGCCATGGATCACAAAAACCCGCTCACGCTTTATGCGGCAGCCTACCAGCGCCGCCGCACGCCTTACGGTTTCAACGGCGGCGGCCCTCACAGCGCGCTCTACAAGACCACCGACGGCGGCGCAAACTGGACGCGGCTCACGCAGGGACTTCCAGAGGGCGTGACCGGCCGCATCGGCATCGACGTCTACCGCGCAAACCCTGACATCGTTTACGCGACAATCGAGAACGCAAAAGGCGGCCTGTTCCGCTCCGAAGATAAAGGCGCGACCTGGCGGCAGATGAGCAGCGTGAACCCGCGCCCGATGTACTACAGCAAGGTTCGCATCGACCCGAAAAACGACCAGCGCATCTGGGTGCTCGGCGCGAATATGTTCACGTCGGAAGACGGCGGCAAGACCTTCGCGACGAACGTCGTCACGCGAATCCACGGCGACTATCACGCGATGTGGATAAACCCTGCGAACTCTGACCACATGATACTGGGGAGCGACGGCGGCATACACTTTTCGTATGATCGCGGTCGCACGTGGGATTTCGTCAACACGATACCGCTCGGCCAGTTCTACGAGATAACGCTCGATAACCGTAAGCCTTACTGGGTCTACGGCGGGTTGCAGGACAACGGAAGCTGGGCAGGCCCTGCGGGCACGCTCAACGCGGAAGGCGTGACCAACGATGATTGGTTCAGGATAGGCGGCGGCGACGGGTTTTATGTGCAGGTAGACCCGACAGACCCTGAAGTCCTCTACGTAGAGTCGCAGGGCGGGTCGCTTTCGCGGCTTGAGCTGAGGACAGGCGAGCGAAAGTTCATACGCCCGCAGGCCCGCGACGGCGAAAAGCCTTATCGCTTCGACTGGAACTCGCCCGTATTGATCTCGCCTCATAACAACAGAACGATCTATTTCGGCGGCAACCGTGTCTTTAAATCGACGGATCGAGGCGATAGCTGGTCTCAGGTGAGCGCGGACCTTTCGCGCGACCTGCAACGCGACCGTTTGCCGATCCTGGGAGCGCTCCCGGATCAGAACATGCTGTCGCGTCACGACGGGCAGGAGACATACGGGCAAGTCGTCACGCTCGCCGAATCTCTAATCAAAGAAGGTCTGCTTTATGCGGGGACCGACGACGGCAACGTGCAGGTCTCTCGCGACGGGGGAAAGTCCTGGAAGAACGTCACGGGTAAAATCTCCGGCCTCCCCGACCAGACGTACGTCAGCCGCGTCACTCCGTCTGTCCACGCGGAAGCGACCGTCTACGTGACTTTTGACGGCCATCGCGCGGACGACTACAACACATACGTCTTTGTGACTACCGATTACGGCGAGACGTGGAAGTCGATAAAGAGCGATCTGCCAAAAGGCGCAACCGCGCGAGTGCTGCGCGAGCACCCGCGCAACCCGAACCTGCTCTTTTTGGGAACGGAGCTTGGCGCATTCGTTTCGTTCGATAGGGGCGGCCGGTGGACTAGATTGAAGGGGAACCTGCCGCTTGTAAGAGTAGACGACATACAGATTCACCCGCGCGAAAACGACCTTGTGCTCGGCACACACGGGCGGTCGATCTGGGTGCTCGACGACATCACCGCGCTCGAACAGATGACCGAAGAGGTGCTCGCATCCGATCTCCACCTGTTTGATATGAGGCCCGCCACCCAGTTCAGGCTTTTCAGTCGAAAGGGCAGCACGGGCCACAAATACTTCGCGGCTCCCAACCCGCCTTACAATGCCGTGATCGCTTACTACCTCAAGTCAAAGCCCGCCGGAGAGGTCAAAGTCACGATCCTCGATAAGAGCGGGAAGGTCGTGCGCGAAGGGCCGGGCGTAAAAGAGGCGGGGATTAACCGCATGGGTTGGGATTTGAGACACGGGCAGCCCGTTCCGCCTCAGCAGGGGCAGGGCGGCGGCGGCGGCGGGTTTATACCGCGAGGGCCGCGCGTACAACCGGGCGAATACACAATCAGAATAAGCGTGGGCGAAAATCATGTCTCAAAGACTGTGCGCGTAGAAGACGACCCGCGCATCAGGATCAGCGCCGCTGACCGCGCAAGATGGCAAGACGCTTCGATCAAGACGTATGAGCTTCAAAAGAGCGCCGACGCCACACGCCGCTCCATGCAGAACCTGAAGTCACAGACGAGCGCGGTTCAGGATGCGCTCAAGAAGAAGGCTGGCGTTTCGCAGTCGTTGATTGACGAGGTGAAAGAGCTGGACGCGAAGATCGACGCGGCGCAGCGAAAGCTCATCCCCGTCCTAAACACTTCCGGCAGCGCGGGACCGCCGTTACCGGGGACACCGCGACCGTTGATCGCGCGGCTCGGCCAGCTTGCGGGAACGTTCGACAGCTATACCGCCGCGCCAACCGCCGACCAGACGGAACGGATGGACGAGCTGGCCAAAGAGCTTAGATCGATTGTCGATGAGTGGAACCGCGTTATCGAAGCGGCGTCGAGCCTGAACAACCGGCTCCGCGAAAGCGGCGTCCAAACGCTTAAGCCGTGAACAGTAAACAGTGACAAGTGACGAGTGACAAGATATAGACAAGAGCCAAACAGTATCGACTCCTTCTTGTCACTCGTCACTTGTCACTTGTCACCTTCCCTTATTTTCTCCACTCGACCGGGAACATCGCGCCCGCCTGTTCAGCGCCCAGTTCCAGGCCGACAAGCTCGGCGGCGCGAGCGAGCACGACGTCGAGTTCTGCGGCGAGGGCCGTAGCCTTAGGCAGCAGCAGCTCGTCGGGCGTTACGCCGACGTGTTCCAGGCTCTTACCGTCCGTCATGATCACATCGGCGTCGGTGACGCTCACGGCGTAGAAGCTCACTACGTCAACGCCGAGTTGCTGCGAGTGGCTCTTGCTTACCATGACCGAGCCCGATGTGCGGTCGCCTATCACCGTCCCGCGCTTTTCAAGCTGCACGACTCGCGCCAGCAGCTCTGAGGCTGAGCCTGATTTGCTGTCGACAAGCACGACGAGCTTTCCTTTAAAGGCTTTGTCGCCGCGCGTCTTTGCCAGCAGAGGCTTGATCTCTTTGCGGCGCTTCATGTCCCCTATCTTGACGTCGCGGTCAAACAGGTTGCCGATCAGACGCTGTAGCGTCAATATGTACCCGCCGCCGTTTCCGCGCAGGTCGAGTATCAGCGCCTTGTGTTTTCTGACCTTCTCCATCATCGAGTCAACATCGCCTTCGCTCATGTCGAACTGCGGCATCTTCCAGATAAAGACGTCGGGCTTCATCTCGTAATAGCGATGCGCGTTCAAGCGGTCCTCGTTTTCGGCCTCCCTGATAAGGTCGCTTATATCGTTGCCCTGATCCGACCCTGTCAGGTCGCGGACTCGCTTGGTCTGCGTGACCTTAGCCATCAGGTCGAGCTGGCGCTCAGGGCCGCCGGGGCTCTGGACCACCACGCGCAGGCCGGGCTGCGGTCTGAGCGTGTAATACAGATAGCTCATCTTCCACAGGTTCTCGCGTGCGGGCTCGTTGCCGTTGACAGCCAGCACCCGGTCGCCGAGCTTCAGCCCTTTCGCTTCGGCGTCGCTTCCCGGCTTTATGGCGACAACGTAACACTCGCTGCCTATCATCTGCATCTGCCAGCCATAATCGATGCGCGCGGCGCGCTGGGGCGGCATGAAATATGTGTGCGAGTCGTTCAGGTCGAGCGCCGCCTGCGCTATGATCCCGAAGATCTGGCCCATCGACTCGGCCTCGTTTATCTTCTGCTCGGCCGCCTTAAAACGCGTCTCAATATCGATGCCGTGATACTGCGGGTCGTAGTAGTTTTTCTTTATCTCCTCTTTCACGGTCCTGAGCATAGTCCGGCCCCTGTCGCGGTCAGCCGAGCTGGCCTGCGCAAACGAATCCGCAGGGGTGAACCCTATAATCATCAAAAAAGTAAATACCGCGAGCGCACGATTGCGCACATAGCTCTTCATACCTCATAGTCTCCTAACAAAATAATTCTGAGGGGTTCCAGGGCACCAATTCCAACTGGCAGTAGATGTGCCACTAGTGTTTTGCGGTTAAATTTTAACAGCCAGGCGGTCGGCGCGGGAAGAAATTAATATTAACGAGATGTTAGGATTTTATTGCGGACTAGCGGGCCAATAAAGAGAGATGGTAAAGCGGGCAGGTAAAAAGGGCAGGTAAAAAGGGCAGGTAAAAAGGCGGGTAAGCCTGTCGCCTACCCGCCTTTTTCCGAGACCGCGTTTTCCGTGTCCGGTTAGAAGGTGAACTTCAACGCGAACTGGAAGGCGCGCGGCCCGCCCGTTCCGAACACGGAGTTTGTGCGCGCGGTCGGGCGGAATGAGTTGAACACGAAGCCTCCTTCCGAAGAGGCTTCCCTGGTCGGGATGACCGTGTCGTTTACGTCCGTGAGGTTCGCGACGTTAAACACGTTGAACACCTCGGCGATAAGATCGAGCCTCCTCGATTCGCCCATACGAAACGCCTTTGTCAGGCGAATATCTTGCGAGATGACCGAGTCGCCGCCAAGCCGAGTCCCTTCGGGCAGCTCCGCAAGCTCAAGCAGCGGCGTCCCCTGCGGATCGACCGGAACGCCGTCTTCGATGCGCGCGGCAAAGCGAGCGCGGTTCGCATTATAATCGCGAATCAGGGCGTTCAGCTCCGAAACCGATCTGATGTCGCGCCCGATGCTGCCATTGCCCGTGCCGGGCAGATAGGAGAAGAACGCGCCGCTCCCGTTTATGTCTATGTCGTCGGGCAATTGCGCGCTCTGTGGCAGCCCGCTGAACGCGGTCGAGATGAACGAAACGGTCCAGTCGGCAAGCAGCGCCTTCTTAAACCCTGTCGAGTCCTGGAAAAACGGCAGCGCCCACAGCCCGCTTACGACAAGACGGTGCGTGCGATCAAGACCGGCGGGCCCGAAGTCCGCGCGGAAGTTATTGCGGTCCGTCACTATCCCGTCGGCCAGACCGAGCGCGTCGTTGCCGAACGCTTTCAGCCGCGAAAGGCTGTAGCTGCCCGTCAGCTGGAAGCCGTTCGAGAAGCGGCGATCCAGCCTGAGCAACAGCGCCTTGTATGTCGAGAAAGCAGACGAGTCGGCATAAGGCACAGAGACGCCTATATCGAGCACAGGGGTCGGGTTGCCCTGAGCGTCTACGGAGTCGTTGAAGTTCGCGTCGTATGTGAGAAGCTCGTGCACGCCTTTTCTGTAGTTGAAGTCTGCCTGAAAGACCATGTTGGCCGGCAGCTCTTTTTGAATGCCTATCGAGTATTGGAGCGAATAAGGCACTTCGAAATCTGTCGAGAAGATAGGGCCGGAAGGCGATATGCCTCTCAACATCCCGCATTCAATCGAAGTCGGGAGCGTGCACTGAGAGAAGGTCCTTTCGAGGTCCGCACGAACAGCGGGCGAAAGCGCGAGCGCGTCCCTTAGCGTCAAAAAACCCGTCGCGCCCGTAGGGCTTGTGCCGAACCGGCCGTCGCCGCCCGGCAGCAGGTCGCTCGCTACGTCGAAGCCGACAAGAAAGAGCTGCGCGCCGGGAGGGCCGAGGTCCGCGCGCTCGAACAGCCGCAGGTTGTCGATGGTCGTGTCATAGTACATGCCAAATCCGCCGCGAACGACCGTGCGCCCTTTGCCCGTAAGGTCCCACGCAAACCCTATGCGCGGCGCGATGTTGTTCGTGTCGCGCCCCGGAGCCTCTGTGCCGCCCGTGAAGAGCGGGGCGATTGAGGCGGGCCGCCGCAGGTCGTGGTTCCACAGGTTCGAGTCTATGCGGTATGCGACGCCGTAGTTGAGCGTGAAGTTGTTCGTGACCTTCCACGAATCGTTGCCGTAGAACTGGAAGCGGTGATTTATGGTCGCGTCTTCTTCGGTGTTGAACGGCAAGGTGGCATCGCCTATGCCGTATGACAGATCGCGCACAGGCGCGTCGAGGAACTGCTCTTCGGTTTGAAGGACCGCCGGGCCGCCCGACGCGGGGCCGAATATGCGTATGCGCACGGGGTTCGAGAAGACGAAAGTGCCCGTGATAGACGTGCGCTCCCAGTTGCCGCCTAACCTGACTGTGTGCGCGCCCCTGGTCCAGGTCAGGTCGTCGCGTATCTGGTTTCGGCTCTGGTCCGTGACCTGCGGGGCGATAGAGTTTGTGCCGGTGCGGAACTGCTGATCGGTCGCGGAGTTGAATATGCGAAGCTCAGGTGTGTTTTCGGTTGCCGCGCCGACAAAGTTGTGAAAGTCGTTGAAGTTGTAGCGCAGGTCGTTGACGAGGTTCGACGTAAGGCTGCGCGTGATACCTATGACAAACCCGTCAGAGCGATTCTCGACGATCTGGTCGTTCGAGGTGAATATGCCGCTCGCGGAATCGCGCGGGACTATTCCGCTGCCCGGCGAGAACGGGACCTGCTGGTCGTTGTGGTTATGCGAGTAGCGAAACAGCATGCTCGTCTTGTCGTTGACGACCCAATCGACTTTGCCCGTCAGCAGAAGCTCGTTAAACGGGTTACCCGTAAAGCCGCTGAATCCGGGGGCGTAGCTCGGAAGGATGTGCAACGCGACCGCATCCTGGTTGTTATATTCGGCGTTGGCGAAGAAAAAGAGCTTGTCTCTTTTTATGGGGCCGCCGAAAGTGGCGCCGAGCTGTTCCCGGTCGAACGGAATCTCGTCGGTCCGCGCGGCAGGGTCTACGCCGTTTGCCGCGTCGAGACGGCTGAGCGCGGGAAAGGCCGCGAACTTTTCGTCGCGCCAGTAGACGTATGCGTTGCCGTGGAAATTGTTCGAGCCCGACTTCGAGATTATGTTGACCGCGCCCGACGCGCTCGCGCCGGTCGAGAGGTCGAAGTTCGATATGCCGACCTGAAATTCCTGGACTATCTCTTGCGAAAAATTCTGAGTGGTCGTGCCTACGACGTTATCGACGACCGATCCGCCGTCAACCGTTATCTGCGTTGACCGGCCCGCCTGGCCACCGATGGAGACGCCCGTGTAGTTGGCTTTGGTCGGGTCGAACGAGCCGCCCGCGACAGTCTCCGTGCCCGGTTGCAGCTGCGCGAGGTCGAGGAAGTTGCGACCGTTGAGCGGCAGGTTCTCTATTTGAACAGTGCCGACGACGCCCGACACGGTGTTGTCGGTCCGGTCGATCTGCGCTTCGCCGCCGCCTGCGACCGTGACCGTTTCGGTCGCGCCGCCTACTTCGAGCGCGAGATCGAGCGGGAGGTTTGCGCCTACAAGCACTTCAACGTCTGTGACCACGGATGATTTGAAGCCCTTGTAAGAGACCCTCAATTCATACCTGCCCGGCGGGAGCTGGCCTATGCGATAGCGCCCGTCGCTGCCTGTGTTGGTTGTGCGGCTGAGATTCGTAGAGACGTTGCGCGCGGTCACTTCCGCGTTTGCGACTATAGCGCCCTGCGGGTCGGTTATTAAGCCTTCAATCGCGCCCGTCGGCTCTTGCGCCGCAAGCGCGGGCGCAAGGCTCGTAAAGATCATCGCCAGTGAGAGAAAACTCACAAGCACCTTTTTGAACTTAACTATCATCGTTGACCTCCTGAAAAGCTTCGACAAACAAAAGCTTGACCAAGACAGACCCCGGCCGTCTCGCTCTGCAATCGAGAACTGCTTCGAGCGACACCAGCGGAAAGTATCCGGGCTGATCTTTTCCAGAGTTAGCGTAGGCGAGATGTGCAAACCATATTCCAGGTGGGTCGAAAAGGAGTTTCAAGATCCAAGCCCGCAGATTCTTTAGGCTTAGCTTTTATACAGGGCGAGCTTTAGCAGCGGCGGGTTTGTAAAAACATGGATACAAATCCAATTTCATGAACTTATACGGGAATGTGAATTCGAGATTCAATTTATTGACTTTACCGAACTACGGTTTTCAGTTCTTACTTTTCCAGCACCGAGCGGCAAGCTAGCCCTTGGCTTTCTTTTCGCTCATCTGTTTTTTGAGCTTATCTATCGCCTCGCGTATGCGGCCCGAATTAGGGTTATCCGGGTTCTCTTTGAGAAACGATTTCAGGTGCTCGACGGCCTTTTCAGGCTCGCCTCTCAACTCGTAGAGGTTTGCCAGATATATGTGAGCGATTGTCGGCTTATCGATCTCGTACGCGCGCAGCAGGTTCTGTTCGGCGGGCGCGTACTCGCCCGTCATCATCTCTGCAAATCCCAAAAAGAGGTACGGCGTCGAGCTGCGCTTATCCAGTTCAATAGCTTGGCGCAAAGGGACGACCGCTTCGTCGTACCTCTTCTGCTTGACGTAGACTACGCCTAAGCCGACGTGCCCCTCGAAGCGTTTCGGCTTGAGCGTGATCGCTTTTTGATAAACCTCAAGCGCCTCGGCGTATTGCTGGAGCTTGGCGAGTTGATCGGCCATGGCCGTGTGCGCGGAATAAAAATCGGGGTAAGCATCAATCGCCGTCTTGAAATGTTTTATAGCCTTTTCGGGCTGATTGTCGTCGGCACGCTTCATACCTTTCTCGAACTCTTTCTTAGCCTGGATAGGAAGGTCTGGCTCAAACTCGTCTGCCGAGACGGTCGTCGCGCGCGGGACCGACGCCCCGGGTTTGAGCCGAAGCTGGATGTTCTGGGTAAAGATTTGCGGCGCGTTGCCGTAAGCCGATATCTCCGCATAGACGCTCGTCGTCTCAAATGTTCTGCCGTCGCCTTCTGCGACAAGCTGGTAACGCCCCCTGCGCAAGCCTGAAAACGCGAAGCGACCGCTCAGGTCTGTAAAGGTTTCAAAGACCCGCATGCCGCTTAAAAGCAACGTGACCTTGACGGGGTTGGCGGGCTGAACGCCGTTGGGCAACCCTACCTTCCCTTGAAGCGAGTGCGAGCCTTGAGCGTACGCGGACGAGGCTGTCAAAACGAGCGCGGCGCATATGGATATAAACCGGAACGAGGCGAAGCGAAAAGAGTGTAGCCCGATCATAACCGCTCCTTCGCAAAGATCAGGTAGAGATTGCGACCCACTGAGAGTTCGGATGCCGGAGACTGAGCAAGATAAGCATGTTCAGAAGGCCGCCGGGTGTCAAGCGCAAAGATAGCGCCTCAAATAGACAGAAAGGGGCCGGGACTCTCGCGAGAGTCCCGGCCCCGGAAGGCTTGGGCCGAAGCTTCCGGTTAGAAGCTAAAGCGGAAGCCGAACTGAGCCTGGAACGGAATTCCAATCGGCTCTGAAAAGCCCGTCGCGCCAAAGAAGTTTACGGGCTTCATAAACTGGCTCGACCCGAAAGTGCGGCCGAACTGGTTTCCGAAATTGCCCGTGTTGAACAGGTTGAAGGCTTCGAAGAACAGGCCGAGCCTCTTCGACTCTGTGAAGTTGATGTACTTCGAGACTCTGAGGTTGACCTGTTTGAAATTGTCGCCGCGCTTTGTGCCCGGCGGGAGTTTGTTCTGGTCGTCGCCGTCGCGCGTCTCGCGGTCGTTGAGCACGCCGTCACGGTTTATATCGACGCCGCCCTCAGCAAGAACGCTGTAGGGACGAGCCGACGCGAGTTGGATGATTGGCGAGAGCTGGATGCCCCACGGCAAATCGAACACGCCCGAAAGAACAAACCTGTGCCGCTCGTCTTCGTCCGTGTAGCCGAAATTGGCGTCGCGGTCGAACTTGTTGAACGGGTTCTGCGGCTGAAGGCCGAAGTCGGAAGCGATGCCGAACCAGGCCTGCGACCGCGCGAGCGTGTAGTGCGCGTTCAACTGATACCTGTTCGCATAACGCTTCTTGAACGAGACGGTGAAAGCGTCGTAACGCGAACGCCCGTCGGATTGAGCAACGCGGATACCGTTGAAAGGAGTCGCCTGCCCGAATTCCGCTATGAGCGCAGCGGCGTTCGCCGCGATCTGCGGCGCGAGCAATCGAGGCGCGCTGGCGTCCTCGCGCTCAAGGCCCAGCAGCGGCCCGATCCTCGGGTTGATGTCGATCTGCGTGAACTCGTGCAGACCGAGGATGTGGACGAAGTCGAACTCAAGCGCCATGTTGCGCCCAAGCTCCTGCGCGTAGCCGAGGTTGAACTGCTGCGTGTAGGGAGCTTCGTAGTCCGGGTCGATCAGGCGGCCCGTGATGGGGAGCCCTATCGGCGGATTCGTAAGCGGGCGCGGGAAAGCAGGCGGAGGCGAATTGATGTTCAGACCCGCGCTGTCGTCGAGGATGAAAGCGTAGATCTCGGGATTTGCAAGCTGGACCGAGAACAGCGGCACGTTCAAAAACGACTGGTCGTAGTAGATGCCGTAGCCGCCGCGAATGACCGACCGACCGCTGCCCGTGAAGTCATAGGCGAAGCCGAACCGTGGCGAGAAGTTGTTCTTGTCGTCCTGGACAACTTCCTGCCCGTAGGGGTGGCCGATGATATTGAGGAAGCGGAACGTGCGGTTCTGGTCCTGGTTGTTGCTGTCTACGAAACCGAGGTCCACGTCGTAGCGCAGGCCGAGGTTCAAGGTCAGGCGCGGGGTGACTTTCCAGTCATCCTGCACGTACCAGGATATCTGCTTCGCGCCGTCGCGCAGGTTGAAGCTCGGGTCGCCGCCAGCGAGCAATATCGCGGCAACCGTGCCCGGCGTCTCCAGCCCCAGCGGGAAGTCGGCGGGGTTACCAATGATCTCGCTCGGGTCGGCTATGAAGTCATATTCCGGAGCCGAGAGGAACGCGAACAGACCGCCGAGGGAGTGGACCCACGTAAAGTCGATGCCGAACTTCAAGCCGTGCCTGCCGCGATTCCAGGTCAGGTCGTCGCGGAACTGGCTCTTCTTCTGTATGGTCTGCTGCGGCACGTTCGAGTTGCGACCGACCACGATGCCGCTCGGGAAGAGCAGGTTCGGCAGGTCTGTCGTCGCGCCGATCTGGTTGTTGAAATACGAATACTGGTAGAGGAATTGGTTGACGACGTTCGAGCTTGCCGTCCAGGTCCAGTTCCCTAAGAAGTTGTAGAGATCGTTTTCGGTCGTGTTGCCGCCCGAAAGGTCTGTGAAGACCGTCAGGAAGCCCGCCTGGTCGTTCAACCCATTGTTGTTCTGACCGGCGAAACGGAAAGAGAGGTTGTGATCGGAAGCCGCGTTCCAGTCGGTCTTGATCGTGTACTGGTGATCGTTGAACGGCTGCGGCAGGAAGCGCACGGCTTCATAGCCGAACGGCTCAAGAAGCTGAATCTCGTTAAAGGCGAAGCTCGGCACGATTGAGTTGCCGCGCTCGCGCGTGCGCTCGTACGCGCCGAAGAAGAAGAACTTGTCTCTGACAATCGGGCCGCCTATCGAGCCGCCGAACTGCTGGCGGTTGAACGGAGGCTTGACGATGTCTTCGTCCTCGAACAGGTCGTCGTTGGCTTCATCAAGAAGCTTGGGCGCGTTCGCGTTCAGCTTGTCGTGGCGGAAGAACCCGAAGGCCGTTCCGTGCACGTCGTTGCCGCCGCTCTTGCTGACGACCGAAAGCAGCGCGCCGCCCGACCGCCCGTTTGCGGCCGAGAACCGCTGGGTCGAAAGCGCGAACTCCTGTATGCCTTCCATCGAGAAGTTCTGCAACAACCCGCCGACGGCGTTATCTTTGTTGTCGCCGCCGTCAATCGTTATGTTGAGGTTGCGGCCCGTCGCGCCGCCCACGGAAAACGTCCCGACGCGCGATTTGGTCGGGTCGAAAGACGGCTGAAGCGTGGCACCCGGTATAAGCACCGCGAGCGATGCGAACGACCGCCCGTTTACGGGCAGGCTCTCCATCTGCTTCTGTGTGATGACGCCGCCCACCTCTGTCTTCGTCGTTTCGATAAGAGGCGCCGATTCGCTCGTGACGGTCACTTGCTCGGCAGACCCGGCGGGCCTGAGCTCGGGGTCTACGGTGACCCTTGAAAGCACGTTGACCGTTATGTCTTGCTGGAACTTGCCAAAGCCCGGCGCTTCGACTTCGAGGCGGTAGTCGGCCGGGATAAGCGGCGATAATTCGAATATGCCCGAATCGTCCGTGTTGACTCTGCGCTCTGCGCCAGTGGATTTGTTTATGGCTCTTACTGTTGCGCCAGCCACGACGGCCCCGGACTGGTCTTTAACCACACCGACAATAGACCCTGTGTTAGCAGTTTGGGCCAGCGCCGATAAAGGCAGACAGGCCATAAGCATCAGCAGCGTCACACAGGTTGCCAATGCTTTTTTGAACTTAATGGTCCTCATTTGGAACCTCCTATAAGTAATTTCAGGGTTTGAGTAACCGAATGCTTTCGCCCAGGCTTCGGTCAAACCGATGGCCGGGCAGATTACAAAATAGAGTAAGCGCACAGGTCGACTGACGCCTCGACTTGAAGAGGGGGCTGATGATTACTTTGCAAAGGTTGATCGAAACTCTGATCGGCGGTATCTGCATATAAGGCTCGCAGCCGGAACCCTGCCACTTTCATCGTCCGAGGGGGCTCGTCTAAGCCAATGACTGAGCCCGCGCGGCAAAACGACCGATGCTTTAGAATTTCCCTGCTTGTAGTGTTTTGGACGGCAGGTTAATGACGCAAAATTTATTCCAGCCCTACGGCCGTCCCACACGACGGCTTAAACGCAATTATTTCACCGTTTACCTTGAATCATGGGGGCTCGTCTTCTCGACCGGCGGGGTTGTAAATACGAAACTGTGAATTTGTTTTCCAAAAATTTGAATATCAAACGTGCCGTTTTCCTGTAAGTAGTGCCGGATTTGGAAATCTGGTACAATAGGCGCGCGTTTGCAGCGAGGGTCGGTTTTACAGCCTAAATTGTGAGGATAGACCATTTTGGCGTTTATCATCAGCATCCTGATTTTCGCCTCGCCTGCGGTCCAGGTGCGAAATACTATCGAGGGCAGGGTCGTGTCGCCGGAGCGCCGGGGGGTCGATAACATCCGCGTCATCTTGCAAAACGATGTCTATTCCCAGATAGGCATGACGTACACGGATGGGTCCGGGCGGTTCAGCTTCAGAGGTCTCGCAAGCGGCACATATATCATACAGGTCGAGCCTGCCGGGACCGACTATGAGCGGCAATCGCAAACAGTCGAAGCCAACCCCCTGAACGTAAGAAGAGGCAGCAGCGGGCGGTCATCAGGCGGCGAGATATTCAGAGTCGATTTCGTGTTGAAGCTGCCCGCCGCAAGGACCAAGACGGACGCGGCGGTCGGGACAATCTTTGCCCAGGACGTGCCTGAGCAAGCGAAACAGGAATTCCTCAAAGGGCTCAAGAGCCTCGACAAAGACGATTTCGATTCGGCGGCCGCTTCTTTAAACCGCGCGCTCGAAATCTTCCCCGATTACTACGCGGCGCTTGATCTGCTCGGCACAAAGTATGTCGAGCGGCGAGAGTACCAGACGGCCTTGCCGCTTCTCGCGCGAGCCGTAGAGGTGAACAAAAACGGGTGGCACGCTTTTTATAGTCTCGGCATAACCCTGGCCGAAACCAACCGCCGCGCGGAAGGGATAATCGCGCTTCGCCGCGCTTACGAGCTAAACCCGGAATCGGTAAACACGCAGATGCGACTGGGGCTTGAGCTGGCAAAAGAAGACCAGTCGCGTGATGAAGCGATAGCGATTTTGAAGAAGGCCGCGAGCGCGGCAAAAAACTCTTACCCGGAAGTGTACCTGGCCCTCGCGCAGCTTCAGAGCAAGAACAGACAGTACGCCGAGGCCGCCGACTCGCTCGAAGCTTACCTGAAAGCCGTGCCGCAGGCCGAGCAACAGGCCGAAAAACGCGCCCAGATCAAAAAGCTCATAGAGCAGTTGCGGCAAAAGGCTTCGGCGCAGGCCCGCTGACAACCTTCGGGCGTTTACCGCCTGACTATCCCTTTACCAAAAACGATGCCCGCCCCGTGAAAAGGGCGGGCATCGTCCTGCTTCCGGTCTTTTGATCGAAGACTAGAAGGTTATGCCAAAAGCGAAGCGGACTTCGCGCGGCGACTGGAAGGAGTTCGCGAGGTTGTAGCGCGGGTCGGTCTTGAACCCCGGCGTAGCCGCTGCGCGCTCCCTAAAGTCACCGTTCGAGCTGAGGTACTCTTCGACGGAAGCATAGTTGAGCGTCTGGCCGGGGCCTGTGAAGAGGTTGAACCGGTCAAGCTCGTTGCGCTCGTCGAACAGGTTTGTCACGTTCATCGTGAAGTTGAACCTCACGCGCTCGCTTATGGGTATCGCCTGGCGCAGGATCAGATCGGTCTGGGTCAGGACATTTGTGCGGCCTATGTCGCCGCGACCTACAGGGTAAACGTCGAGGCCGACGCTTCCGCCTATGCCGACATTGATGCGCGTCGAGAGCGGTATCCCCTGGTAGACGATCTGGCTGCCGCCTATCTCCGTCTCCATCCTCTTCCCGAACAGACCGTAATCAAAACGGTATGCCGAGAAGAACTTGAACGTGTTCGGGCGGTCGGTCGGCAATCGGCCGTAGTTGACTTCCCCGAACGTGTTGAAGCTCTCTTCGGGGAGATCGAAATAGCGATTGACGTTAGGGCTTGTGCGGCCAAACTCGTCCGAGCTTGCCAGGCCTGAGTAGTTGCCAAACAGCTTGCTGCGAATATAAGAGACGTTCGCGTACCAGTTGTTTGTGAAACGCTTGTCCAGTCGTAGCTCAAGACCTGTGTACTCGCGAACGGCCCTCGGCGTCGGGGGATCGAAGACCTCTTGAGTGATGCCGAAGCCGGGGTTGCCTATGGTGAAGATCTCCGTCCCGTCGGGAAGCGCGCCGCCGATGTCTTCAATCGCGCGGTCAAGCTCCTTGCGTGTGAAGCGCGCGCTGACGACGACGTCGCGACCGAAGGCGTATTCCGCGCCGAGCGAGTATTCGTGCTGACGGTAGGGCTCGATGTTGGGGTCAACACCGGGCTGCTCGCCCGGAAGCTGCGTGTTCGACGGGAAGCGCAGATCGCTCGGCCCTGAGATGATGTCGCCCGGCGTGTTGTTGAGATTGATGCTGAATATGTCGAGCGTGTCCAGCTTGCGGAACGTGCGGAGGAACTTCTCGCCGCCGAACGAGCCGCGAGCCAGCTCATACTTCATCGTGTCGAAGAAGCGCGAGTAGCTGCCGCTTATCTTCAGCTTGCCGTTGCCGAACACGTCAAAGGCAAATCCGAGACGCGGAGCGATCTTGTCGCCCCATCCGAATTTGATCGGGTCGGAGAATATCTCTGTGCCTTCTGGGATGGTCGGGTGGAATTCCGCGACGACCGGGAACGAAGGGAGAAACTCTTTTTCGAAACGGAGCCCCAGGTTCGCGGTGAAGCGCGGGTGAACCTGCCAGGCATCCTGCACAAAGAAGCCCTGGTTGCTGCTGCTCACGTCGCCGATCCTCTCGAACTCGTCGACCTGATAGAAGCCGAACTGGCCGCGCTGGCCCGAACGCGAGCGGTCGAACGAGAAGTTGAACCTGCCGCCGGAGTTTCCGAACTGCACCTTGTTGCTCAAGCGGTTCGTCTGGTAGCCGCCTTTGAAGATGTGCTGCTGGCCGAAGACGCGAGCGATATATGTGGCGTCGAAGTTGAGGTTCGTCCGCCGCGTTATATCAAACAGCGTCGTGCTGTTGGTCAGGATCGTGGGATTGCCCGTGGTCGTAGTCCCGGCCGGGCAATTGAACAACGCCGACGGGCAGGCGACGGTGATCGTCACGAGCGGCGTGTTGAGCGGTATGTCGTAAGAACCGCCCTTGTCGTTGAGGTATGTGTGGCCGCCACGGAAGCTGAACACAAGCCGGTCCGTGATGTTCCAGCTCACGCCGCCCGCGCCTTGCCACGCAGGGGTGTAGCCGCCCTGGAACGCGTAACGCGGGTTGGAGAAGGTGATGTTGCTTGTGGTCTGCAACGCCAGAAGCGACGGAGGGCCTTCGGTCTTGATAGAGCTGTTGATGAAGTTGCCAAAGACAGAGAGGTTGCTCGTCGGAGCCCAGTCGAGACGGGCTATGTAATAATTGTCCTTCTCTCTGTAGTTGACATCTCTTGAGTTCAGCGTGACGATCTCGGTGTCGCCGGGCGCGATTGCCTTGATGAGGTCGAGCCGGCGAGTCCTGTTGAAATACTGCGGAGCGTAGCTGGCAAAGAGCCACAGCTTGTCTTTAAGGATCGGCCCGCCCAGCGAGAATATCGGGCTGACAAAACGGCTGTTGTCCTTGCCGCTCGGATTGAAGCGGTACTCAGTCGTTTCGGCATCCTGGTCCAGGCGGTTGACCAGAAGGTCGGGGTTATCTTCGGCACGGAAGGTGTCGGACGAGTATTCCAGCCGTATCTCGCCGTGCCAGTCATTGGTCCCGCCCTTTGTTACCACATTGAATACGCCGCCGGTCGCGCCGCCGTATTCGGCTTCATAACCGGCGCTTTTGACCTGCACCTCTTTGACGAAGTCGAGCGGGATGTTCTTGGCCGTCTGCGAAGTGCGACCGCCGAGCGTGCCGCCGACGATGTTTGTCACTTCGACGCCGTCGATGACAAAGACGTTCTCGGACCCCGAAGCGCCGTCAACCTGAAAGCCCGCCGCTTTGCCCTCGTTGCGAGTGCCGGGGGCCACTTCCAGAACCGAAGTGAAGTTGAGCGTCCGCTTCGGCAGGGCTTCGATCTGCTGCTCGTTGATGTTTGTGGCGGTCTTTGAAGATGTCACGTCAACGATGGGCTGGTCCGATGCCGTTACGGTCACGGTGTCGCCTGTGGCGACAGGCTTCAGATCAAAGTTGACCTGTAAGGTGCGGCCTATCTCGACCACGACGTTTTCGCGCTTGACCGAGCCGAAACCTGTCCCGCTGGCGGTGATGGTATATATGCCCGGAGGCAACTGGCGGAACGTATAGACGCCCGCGCTGTCTGTTGTCGTGTCATGCGTTTGACGGTCGCTTGCGGCGGTCACAATCGCCCCCGCAATTACCGCGCCCGTCGGGTCTTTGACCTCTCCGCTCAGATTTCCAGTGACCTCTTGCGAAAACGCAGAGCCCACCTGTCCCAGCGAGAGAGTCAGAAGCACGAGAACTGTTCCAACTGCCTTGAACCGTTCCCTAAGTAGGGGTAATCCTCTCTTATTCATGTCGTCTCCTCTCAATTTTTATTCGAATCTTTCCCCGTCGACTCCTAATGAAACCTGGCCCTTGGACAAGTCGACTGATCGGGGATGTTCTTTACGAAACGGCTACCTGAGTCCTGAAGAAGGGTAAATCAGTGGGGTTGTAACTGCTGCCCAAAACCCTAAAACCAACGCTTGCCTGAATTGATTATCAGCTAAAGATCAGGCCTTGCTTCTTTATTGACGTGATTTTTATTACCAGCTCAAAGCCAATGGCGGCAAAAGCTGCAATCGCTATTCCTAATTTTTACAAGAAATTTACAAGTGGCTAATTGCAGGGGTGACTTGGCTTGCCTTGAAATCGAAGCGGCTTCCGGACCGATTTTACCTTGCCGGGGCTACGAGAATTTGAAGATAAATCCGAATATTTGAATTTACATATTCGAACATTCGGATCATTGTATTATATCTACTGAATCGCCAGATATAATCAACGGGATAGCCGAGGCGTGATGGTGGACGAGGAGCCACCGGGACTGGCGGCGCACGAACAGGTTTGTCGAAGTAGCCTGCGCCGATTCGATGCTGACTTCGTAGGACGCGATTATGTCTTCGGTGCACGAGACCCAGGCCACGTCGCCCAGGTGGTTTACCTCGACGAACAGGGGTGAGATTTGAAGCCTCTGGCCGCCTTCAAAGATGCTCATCCAGCTTTCGCGCACTCGCCGCCAGCCCGTTATCAAATCCCAACCGGGGTGAACGCATTTCACCCACTCTTCGTGGGCCCAGACCTCGCCCATCAACTCGATGCTGCGAAGCTCGATTGCTCGATAAAACGTGGCGTTCGCCTCTTCAATCAATGCAGTTTCGTCCACGCTCATAATAGTGGCGAAGCCTATATCAAAGCCGCGCCCGTGACAAGCCGGAAACCCGGATCGCGAATCCCGCTCAATTTGATACCCTTCCCGCGCCGATGTTAGAATCAGAGGCCGGGGCGAACAAGGCGGCAGACTTTATAAAGATGAGCGACAACCGTATAACAGTGATAGGCGGCGGGCTTGCGGGGAGCGAGGCGGCGTGGCAGGCGGCCCGTCGCGGCGCGCGGGTGCGGCTCTACGAGATGCGCCCCGTTCGCAAGACAGCAGCACACCGGAGCGAGAATCTCGGCGAGATAGTCTGCTCGAACTCGCTAAAATCGGACGAGCCGGGCACTGCGCCTTACCTGCTCAAAGAGGAGCTTCGTCGCGGCGGGTCGCTTTTGCTCGAAGTCGCGCACGAGACATCGGTCCCCGCGGGCGCCGCGCTTGCCGTAGACCGCGAGCGTTTTGCCGAAGAGGTTACGCGGCGCATAGACGCTCACCCGCTGATAGAGGTCATACGCGAGGAGGCCGTCACGCTTCCGGACGACGGGCCTGTCATCATCGCCACAGGGCCGCTCACATCGCCCGCGCTTTCCGACGAGATAGCTCGATTGACCGGCTCCGACCACCTCTATTTTTATGACGCCATCTCGCCCGTAGTCGAAGCCGACTCGATAAACACAAGCGTGGCCTTTCGCGCGGCTCGTTATGACAAAGGCGGGGCCGACTATATCAACTGCCCCATGGACGAGGCCGAGTACAACCGCTTTTACGACGCGCTGGTTTCAGCCGAATCGGTCCGGCTTCACGAGTTCGAGCAGACCATGTACTTTGAGGGCTGCCTGCCGATAGAAGAGATCGCGCGGCGCGGGCGCGACACGCTGCGCTACGGCCCTATGAAGCCTGTCGGGTTGCGCGACCCTCGCACGGGCCACCAGCCGTTTGCGGTCGTGCAGCTTCGCCAGGAGAATTTGCTGGCCGACAGCTACAACCTCGTAGGGTTTCAAAACCATCTCAAGTTCGGCGAACAGAAGCGCGTCCTGCAATTGGTCCCCGGCCTGGAGCAGGCCGAGTTCATACGGTTCGGGCAGATTCACAGAAATACGTTTATCTGCGCGCCGCTCGTGCTCGGCGAAACCTTGCAGGTGCGCGCCCGACCGGACATTCTTTTCGCGGGGCAGATTTCGGGCGTCGAAGGCTATATCGAAGCTATGGCGACGGGCTTTATGGCTGGCGTTCATGCATCAGAGCTTGCGCGCGGCCGTGCGCCGGTCGCGCCGCCGCGCCGCACGGCTATGGGGAGCCTTGTAAACTATATCGCAAACGCCGAGGCGAAAAACTTTCAGCCGATGAACATTACGTTCGCCCTTTTAGTACCACTTGATGAAGCAGACAGAAAGCGCGTCCGGCGCAAGGCCGACCGTCACAGGCTTCAGGTCGAGCTTGCTTTGAAAGATTTCGACCAGTGGCGGGCAAGCTATTTGGAGAGTGACAAGTAAACAGTGACAAGTGACAAGAAGGAGAAAAGTACGTCTACTCTTTCTTGTCACTTGTCACTTGTCACTGTTTACTTGTCACTCTCCCGAGTGAGGTGAACAAGTTGATTTTGAATTTAGCTCGAAGCAAAAGAGTCCTTTCAGCCTCTCATATAGTCTCACAAACGGCGCTCGTTTCCGCGTTTGTGATATGCCTGCTTGTGCTTTCGGCCGCATTCCCGCGCCCGACCTCCGCTCAATCGGGCCGCCAGCCCGCAACGCAGGAAACGGGCAGGCAGGGCGTAAGCTCGCGACCGCAGGAGCCGAAAAGCAAGGACGCTTCGAGCCAGGATTCACGCCCGCGCCGCGTCGGCGACGATCAGGACGACAAGCCCATAACGCTCAGCTCGGACCTTGTGACGGTTATAACCTCAGTCACGGATGCGGCGGGAAATCAGATCAACGACCTCACGGAGAAAGATTTCATCATCTACGAGGACGGCGAGCCGCAAGAGGTGGAAAAACTCTACCGCGAAAACCAATTGCCGCTCAGACTCGTCTTCCTGTTCGATACTTCAATCTCAATACGCCACAGGTTCGATTTCGAGCAGCGAGCCGCCGCTCAGTTTTTCCGCCACCTGATGAGGCCCGGCGACCAGGCGGCCATCATCAGCGTATCGAACGAGCCCAAGCTCGAAACCCAGTTCACTTCAAGCATCGACCACCTCACAAGCACGCTCGCGCGAATGAAGCCCGAAGGCGCGACCGCGCTTTACAGCTCCCTGCTCGAAGCGGCGAAGTACCTTCGCCCCGCCGAAGGCCGTCACGTTATGATAGTGCTCTCGGACGGCACAGACACGGCGTCGGGCTCGACGCTCGCGCAGGCGCTCACCGAGGTGCAAAAGAGCGATGCGGTCATCTACGGGGTGCACTCGACGGGAGTCGCGCTGTCGGCAAACGTGCAGGACCTCGCGGGCGAGTTTGTGCTGAAGGCGATGAGCGAGGACACGGGCGGCAAAGCATTTTTTCCGCCCATCTACGACGACCCCAAGAAGGAAGCGCGCGACCTCGAAGAGATTTATAGACGGATCGCCGCAGAGGTCCGCGCGCAGTACGTTCTGACATATTATTCAAAGAGCACCCCGCGACCCGATACGTTCAGGACTATACGCGTCGAGGCGAAGCGGCCCGGCCTTCAGGTGCGCGCGCGGCGCGGGTACTATACCTCGAAGTAGCAGCTACAGTCTTTGCTTGTCAGTAATTTTCGGTTTTCAGTGGTCAATTCAAAACCTGCTTTAAGGGGATATTCTTATTATGCTCAAACGACTGTTGAAGCATTCGGCAGTACTGTTTTTCATCGCGGCGCTCGCCTCGCAAGCTCCTTCAACCGGGAGACCCGGATCAGGCCCGACGCCGAACGCCGCTACGCACAATGCCGCGACTCAAGACGAGGCCGCGCTGCGGCGGCGCGCGGAAAAACTCCACCGCGAGGCCATAGTCATCGACACGCACAACGACATCACTTCGGCTATTCTCGATGACAAGTTCGACCTGGGCCAGGCGGGCGACGACCAGTCCCGTAAAGAGAAGACGCACACGGACCTCCGCAGGATGAAGGCGGGCGGGCTCGACGCGGAATTTTTTGCCGTATACGTCGGGCGCGAGTTCGTCAACAAGAAGCCCGAAGAAGGCGGCGGCGCGGCCCGCCGCGCGCTCGATATGATCGACATAGTCTACGAGCAGGTGCGCCGCCACCCGGACGTGCTTGAGATGGCCTACACGAGCGACGACATCCGCCGCATAGCGAAGAAAGGCAAGATCGCCTCGCTTATGGGGATCGAAGGCGGTCACGCCATCGAAGACAGCCTTCACGCCTTGAGGATGTTCTACCGTTTAGGCATACGCTACATGACGCTCACGCATTCGAACACGAACAACTGGGCCGACTCCGAAGGCGACATCAATAACCCTGCGGTAAAACACCACAACGGGCTGACAGATTTCGGGCGCGAAGTCGTGCGCGAGATGAACCGACTGGGGATGATGGTCGACATCTCGCACGTCTCGGACAAGACCTTCTTCGACGTTATCGAAGTGACGGGCGCGCCCGTCATCGCTTCGCACTCGTCCGCGCGCTCGCTCGCCGCGCACACGCGCAATATGACCGACGACCAGTTTCGGGCCGTAGCCAAAAACGGCGGGGTGGTTATGATCAACTTCTTCGACGCCTTTATCGACCCGCGCAAAGCCGAGCTTGGCATGCGGGCCAGGGTACAGCAGGAGGAGTTCAGAAAGCAGTTTCCCGACGACGCGAAACGAGTCTCGGAAGAGATGCGGAAATGGCGAGAGGCGAACCGGCAGCCCGCAACGCCGCTATCGGTTCTCATAGACCATTTCGATCATGTCGCCAAGGTTGCTGGCATAGACCACGTAGGCATCGGGTCTGATTTTGACGGCGTGACGGGCCTGCCCACGGGGATGGAAGACATCTCGAAGCTTCCGGCCATTACCTTCGAGCTTATGAAGCGCGGATACTCGGACGCGGACATCAAGAAGGTGCTGGGCGAAAACCTGCTCCGCGTCATGGCGAGAGTCGAGCGCGTAGCAAAAGATCGTGAACCGTGAACCGTAAACCGTGACAAGGCAGAGGAGGATACCACGCTGCGTATCTGTCTTCATCTTGTCACGGTTTACGGTTCACGGTTCACGAAAGGAAAAGTGATGAGAATCGACTTTGAAGAGATACGCGATCTGATCCCGAAATACACTTTCAACGAATACGGGCAACTGACGGGCAATTATGTCTTCTTCGACCAGATCGTCTGCGTCAGGGAAAACGGGCGTATACAGGTGTGGCTCAACGAGGAGGCTTACTTTGACAAAGACCCTGAGCGGCTGATCTGCGATTACAAAGAGAGCGATCTGAGAAGCTGATTTTTTGAGAGGTTGAGTGTTTTGTGAAGACTGTCGAGCAAGTTGATAACACCTCGGTTGAAAGCGTCCCTTACGTTATCCAGAACCTCAAAGCGGTCTACGGCGTGCCGGTCTGTGAGCGCGAGCTTGACCCGCTTGACGTGCTGATCCAAACGATACTTTCGCAATCGACCACCAACGTCAATAGCCACAGGGCTTTTGAAAGTCTGAAGAAGCGATTTCCCACCTGGGAAAACGCGCGGCGGGCCCGCGCTTCTTCAATCGAAGCGGCGATACGGTCGGGCGGGCTTGCGCGGCAGAAGTCCGTCAGGATCAAGACGCTTTTAAACGAGATACACCAGAAGCGAGGCTCGCTCGACCTGTCGTTTCTTCACCGGGCGCCGCTTGAAGAAGCGAGGGAGTTTCTGTCGGGCTTCAAAGGCGTGGGCCCAAAGACCGTAGCCTGTACGCTGCTTTTCGCGTGCAACCGCCCGGTCTTCCCAATCGACACGCACATATTTCGGATCGGTCGCAGGCTTGGGCTCATCCCCGAAAGGTGCTCGGACGAAGAGGCCCACCGGTTGATGGAGCGGATGATTCCTTCCGAGCGTCATTATGAAGTCCACGTCAATTTGATAAGACACGGGCGGAAGGTATGCCGCCCGACCTCGCCGCTGTGCGAGCAGTGCTGCCTGGTCGATTACTGCCGGTATTACGAGGCGGCGAATCAGGCGGGGCTGTGCTAGACTAAACGGTTATGAGCAGAGCAGGTGAGCTTTACATAGGCCGCGTCCAGATAAGTCCCAACCTTGTGCTCGCGCCGATGGCGGGGGTCACCGACTCATCCTTTCGCCGTCTCATCAAGGAGCTGACGGGCGTGGGTTTGATCGTCACAGAGTTTATCTCTGTCGAAGGGATCACGCGCGGTAACATGAAGACGCACCGGATGATGAAGTTTTTGCCCGAAGAGCGACCGCTGTCGATTCAGATATTCGGCTACGACGACGAGCGCATGGAGATGGCGGCGGAGATAATCGAGGAGGTCGGAGCCGACATCATAGACATCAACTGCGGCTGTCCTGCGAAGAAGGTCGTCAAAGGCGGCGGCGGGTCATCGCTGTTGCGCGACCTGCCGCAACTGGAAAAGATTCTGCGCCGCGTGCGCCGCGCGGTTTCGATCCCGCTGACGATGAAGATGCGGACCGGGTGGGACGACTCGTCGATCAACGCGGTCGAGGTGGCGCGGCTCGTCGAAGATTGCGGCGCGAACATGGTGGCGATCCACGGCCGCACGCGCGCCCAGGGTTACAGCGGGCGGGCCAACTGGGACATCATCGCCGAGGTCAAGCAGGCGGTGTCGATCCCTGTCATCGGCTGCGGCGATGTCGTCACGCCCGAACAGGCCATCGAGCGGCTGGACGAGACAGGCGTCGACGCGGTGATGATCGGTCGCGGCGCGGTCGCAAACCCGTGGATATTTCGGCAGACCGCAGAGTTGATGCGCGGCGAGGAAGTTTACCAGCCGCCGCTCGATGAAAAGAGGCGGGTGCTGCACAGGTATCACGAGTTGCTGCACGATGAATTGCCCGAACGCGCGCTGGCCGGGAAGCTCAAACAGATGTGCGGCTACTTCACGCACGGCCTGACGGGCGGCGCGCGGTTGCGCGAGCGCGTCTTCCGCTCGCAGACGATCACAGAGATATTCGACCACGTCGACGATTACTTCGACTCGATGATCGCGCGCGGCGTCCCGCCCGACGATCTCATGAGCGAAGACCGCGCGTTAGACCTGAAACAACCCCGCGACCCGAAATGCCTTGAGTTCACTCGCCACGCTTCCTAAGTTTTAGGGCCGGTCTTGCGCCCGACTCGCGCTATGGCCTGCGCGAGCAGGTCTGCGGCGACCGACCCGACGCTCGTCACGTCTGCCTCGATCTTTCCGGTAGAGAGAGCGAATATCGTGTCGCCGTCAAACATCGTATGGACAGGGCGGATGGCTCGCGCAAGGCCGTCGTGAGCCATCGCCGCGACTTTGCTCGCCTGCGCTTTTGTAAGCCCTGCGTCGGTTGCGACGACGGCGAGCGTTGTGTTCTGAGCAGCTTTCGACGAACCGGCGTTGCCTGTTCTCAACAGCCGCGAGGTGTCGAGCCAGCCGCGCTTGCCAGGCATGCGCGCGCCGGCCAGTATGCGCCCGCTCTCCGGGTCAACGATGTCGCCGAAGGCGTTAACCACTACGAGCACGCCTACGGTTGCGCCGCTCGCAAGTCTTGCCGAGCGTGTCGCCACGCCGCCCGATGACGCGAAAGCGGCCCCCATGATCTTGCCGACGCTTGCGCCCGCCCCGACGCCGACCCGCCCCTCTTTGACCTTGCCGCCGCTCGCTCGCAGACACGCCTGATAACCCATATCGGAGTCGGGTCGAGTCTTCGCGTCACCGACCGCAAGATCGAAGATCACAGCGGCTGGCACTATCGGCACGCGGGCGACACCCGTATCGAACCCGATCCCCCTCTCTTCGAGATACCGAACCGCGCCGCAGGCCGAATCGAGCCCGAAGACAGACCCTCCCGTAAGCACGATTGCGTGGACGCGCTCGACCAGGTTGACAGGGTTGAGCAGATCGGTTTCGCGCGTGCCGGGGGCCGCGCCGCGCACGTCTACCCCGCCGATTGCGCCTTCACTCCCGCACAGCACCACTGTGCAGCCGGTGCGCGCCTCCTGGTTTTCGGCGTGCCCCACGGTGATGCCGTATACGTCTGTGATCGAGTTTTTTGTCGTCAGCCGTCCAGGTAATTTTTTCACTGTTGTCTTATCCCCAGTCATTGCGACGTACGCTATCCAATCGTAACCCGGTTTTATATCACGCCTGGCAGCCGGAAAGCACGGCACGGCGATTGCGAAAAACTTGTCGCCTTCCGGCCTCGTATTGTTAGCTGGAGGCCCGGAATAAACGGGTGAGATTATGACAAATAGAAATCGGGTATTTCAGATGCTGGCCTCGGTTGTAATCCTTCTGGTCGCGACAGGCGCGGCAGCCGCGCAGTCGAAAAAGGGTGGCGCCGTGACGGCCAGCCAGCCTGCCACATACGCTCCGCGCATCATTGCCGTGTCGAACAGCTCCATAATCGAAGCGACTATAATCGCGGCCGGGTCGGAATCTTTAACGGTCAAGACGGCGAAAGGCGCGACCGTGCGGTTCGATCTCGACGACCAGACATCCATACTCGAATCGGGCGAGCTTGTATCTATCGCCACGATACCTGACCTCACCTTGGTCGCTTCGGACCTGCGGCCTTTCGATAAGGTCGAGATAGTCTTTGAGCGCGAAGGCTCGAAAAAGCTTGCGAGGATAATTACGCGCACGCTCTGCGCGAACAACCGTCTGGCAAAGCGGTAAGCGAAGGCGAATAAGTTTCTCCTAATCGGATAATCGAGTCCGCTTGCGAGCGCGGCACCGGTCTTCGTGCTATAATCCGTTCGCTGAACCCGTGCTCTATTTTACGAGTGGACGTCTTTTATGCATTCTCCCAGGCAAAGCTACGCAAGCATGAACATCAAGGGGGGGCTGTTGCGAGCGCGATTTCTGTTCGTAGCCCTCAACCACGGGCCTGACGCGTGGGCTCGCATAACCGAGCGCCTCAATGAAGATGATCGCTCACAGCTCGCCGATATAAAGGTAGACAACTGGTACCCGCTCGATCTGCTCGACCACGTGGACCGCGCGATTGCAGACGAGATCGGCGGGCAGTACGAGCAGATATTCGACCGGCTGGGTGAGTTTTCGGCCACGTCGAGCCTTTCGGGCCCGTACAGCAGCCTGCTCAACCCTGACGTTCACAGCTTCCTCAGACAATCGGCGCTGATACACAGGTCTTACCAGGACTTCGGCTCGGCCGCATACGAGCGGCTGAGCGACACGAGCGGGTTGCTGACGATCAACTACGAGAAAGCGCCGCCCGCGAGCTTTTGCCTGAGCGGGACCGCTTACTTTCGCCACGCCGTAGAGCTTTGCGGCGTGCGTAGCGCGAGCATCACGCACACGCGCTGTCGCGGTCGCTCCGACGATGCCTGCGAGTTCTATATCAACTGGCAACCCTGATGCGGGTTTCGGGTAACGGCTTGAAAGCGTTTTGCGCCTGCTCGTAACCTTTCAAATCCCGCTCGTCACAAATAGCTGATTTACGGTGGCTCGCCCCGTATATTAGCCTGTAGAACATGAGAGGGGGGGGTAAACAGTGACAAGTGACAAGTGACGAGAAAGACCGGAGTGGACTTTGGCCGTTCTCCTTCTTGTCACTTGTCACTGTTTACTTGTCACTTTCCCCGAAGTAACCATCAAAGGAGATTCACATAATGAAGCGCAGGTTTGTGTTTGGAAGTCTCGCAGTTCTCGTTTTCGCCTTGACCGTAGCCGGGGCGGCAAAGGCCAATTTCAGCGGAACCTGGATAATGGACGCTAGCAAGTCCGAGGGGCTGCCGCCGGGCATAGATCAGGTGATGACAGTAGCCCAGGAAGGCGACGTCATCAAGCTCGAAACCAAGGTGATGACCGACGAGGGCAGCCAGGCCATAAGCGACAGCTACACGGTTGACGGGAAAGAGAACGACTTCGAGCCGCAGGGCCCAAACGGCCCCGTGGGCAAAGGCAAGCGGACGGCTAAATGGACCGCCGACGGCCAGGGCATCGAAGTCACCGAACAGTCAACCGTCAACACGCCCGACGGCGAGGCCCAGATAAAGATGACGCGCAAGTGGAACCTGTCGGCCGACGGCAAGACGCTTGTCATTGTGCTCAACGTCGAAGGCCCGAACGGGGCCCAGACCGTAAAGCGCACCTTCAACAAGAAGGCTTGACGCGCGCAAAGAGCCTTACTACCACATTCGAAAAAAAGGGCACAGGCCGAAACCTGTGCCCTTCGTCTTTGTATAGACCTTGCGGCCTATCGCTGGTTAGGTTGTGGGCGCGGCGTCTGTCCGTTCGTGTGGTAGTTCGGATAGGCCGGTCGCCTCGTCTTTTGCGGCGGGGTCTTCTTGAGAGCTTCCATCACGACTTCGACAGCTTTTTCGAGCTGCGGGTCGCGGCCCGCGCGCCAGGCTTTCGGGTCCATCTCGACTTCGATGTCGGGCGCGACGCCGTGATTCTCGATCTCCCACTTGCCTTCGGGCGAGTAGAACGCGAAATGGGGTGCCGTCACCGAACCGCCGTCGATCAGTGTCGGGTAGCCGCCGATGCCGACTAACCCGCCCCAGGTCCGCTTGCCGATGAGCGGCCCTATCTGCGCGCGGCGGAACATATACGGCATCAGGTCGCCGCCCGAACCGGCGTACTCGTTTACGATCATCGCTTTCGGTCCGGGCATGGTGCCGAACGGCGTGCGGAAATCTTCGCCGTCGCGCACAGCCCAGTAGCTCATCAACGGCTTGCGCAGGTAATCGATTATGTAATCGGCCGCCTGCCCGCCGCCGTTGAATCGCTCGTCAACGACCGCGCCGTCCTTGTCTAGCTGCGAGAAGTAATAGCGGTTGAAGTTCGTGTAGCCGCCGCCCGCCGTGTCGGGCAGGTAGATGTAAGCCACGCGGCCCGATGTCATCTGGTCGACCTTGCGGCGGTTGCCTTCGATCCACGCCAGATGCCTGAGCCCGCCCTCGTTTGAGACAGGAACGACAGTGACTTCGCGCGAGCCCGTTCCGTCAGGGTTCGGCCCCACTCGTATCACAACCTGTTTGTTGGCGGTCGATTCAAAGAAAGAGTAGATGTTCTCTGCGGCGGTAAGGTTGCGACCGTTCACCGCGATCAGGTACTCGCCCTCCCTGACATCGACGCCGGGCTGTGTGAGCGGCGCGCGGAGCTGCGGGTTCCAGTTCTCGCCGTCGTAAATCTTACTGAAACGATAGCGGTTGTTCTCTATCTTGTAATCAGCGCCCAGCAACCCGCCCGGAACGCGCTTCGCATCGGGCACGTCGCCGCCGCTGACATAGAGGTGGCCGACCGTCAGCTCGCCCAGCATCTCCTGGAAGAGATAGTTGAGATCGGCGCGGTGCGCGAGCGACGCGAGGTAAGGCTCGTACTTCTTGGCCGCCGCCTGAAGATCGAGGCCGTGGTAATTCGGCGCGTAGAAGAAGTCGCGCTCGATCCTCCACGTCTCTTTGTACATCTGGTTCCACTCGGCGCGCGGGTCGACATAGACTTCCATCTCTTCGGTCTTGATTCGCCCTTCGCCCGGCTTTATAGGCGCGGGGCCTGCCGACGTGATGAACCAGCCCTGGCCCTGCCGATAAAGGATCTTCTCTGCGTTGTCCGACAGCTCGAACGCCTGGATGCCTTCGAGGACCTTGTCGAGCTTCCGCTTCTCAAGATCGAACTTGTGGGCGATCAGCCCGAACTGCGGGCCGCCCTGTTGCGCGGGCAGCTCGAAGACGTAAAGGTTGTTCGGCTTGCCGGCGGCAAGCCCTATCAGGTTGCGCGCGGGGATCGGGAGCGCGAGTATGCGCTGGCCTATGCGATCAAAGTCGATGCGGACGGGCTCAGGCGCTTTCTTTTCGCCGGGCTTGGCTTGAGCCGCAGCGGCAGGCGCGGGAGCGTCGGCCTTCTTTTCGCCTTCCTGATCGGCAGGATTTTGTACGGCGGGTTTCTCTTCCGTCACCTTCTCTTCGTCGCTTTCAGGAGCAATCGGCGAAGGCAGGTCTTTTCTGAGCACGCAGATGTAGACGCTGCGCGTCGGGCGGTGCGGGTAGCTCGTCATATCGAAGCCAAAGACCGCAGGGCCGATGTCCGTGCTCGCGGTGAAGTAGAGATACTTGCCGCTCTTGTCAAACTGGGCCGATGCGGCATCGCTCAACCCGTCTGTCACCTGGTTGGTTTTGTTCTGTTCCAACGAGTAGATGAAGACCGCGCGATACCATGACTTCAGAGGTTTGGTGTAAGCCAACCAGCGCGAGTCGGGCGACCAGGTGGGGCTGAAAGAGAGGCCCCTTGTTGAATTGTCTATCTTGACAGGGGTGCCCTTGTCGATGTCGACGTACCAGAGGTTGAGCCGCTTGTCCGTGTAAGCGATCTTCTTGCTGTCTGGCGACCACGTAGGCGAGTAGAAGAACGAAGGCGGGTTGCCGAGGTTTATCTTCTTGACTTCGCCCATGCCGGTCTGGTTGCGAAGGTGCAAGGCGTACTCGCCCGACTCATCCGAAAAGTAGGCTATCCACTTCCCGTCGGGCGACCAGGCCGGGTCGCGCTCGGCGGTGCCTGTGGTGTTGGTCAGGTTGCGCGGGTTGCCTTTTTCGGCGGGGACGGTCAGGATTTCGCCGCGCGCTTCAAAGATGGCTCGCGCGCCCGTGGGCGAGAGCGCGAAGGAAGTCGCTCTATCACCGACCTTTTCAAACTTCGGGCGCACCGCGAGCATGTCGCCGTTGATCGTGACATTGACCTTGCGGGTCTTGCCGGAGTTGAGATCGAACAGGTTCAGCGAGCCGAACTGCTCGTAGACGATGGCGTCGGGCCCGGCAGAGGCAGACTTGATGTCGAGGTCGTTATTTTGAATAACGGGCGCGACCTTCTTGGTCCCGGTCTCGTAAGCAAACAGCGTCACGGGGCCGCTGCGGTCCGAAAGGAAGTAGACGCGATTGCCGACCCACATCGGGTTGAAGTCGTTTGAGTTGGTGCGCGGAATCTTCTCGACGCTCGAATCCGAGAGGTTCGCGATCCAGATGGGAGTGGTCATCCCGCCGCGATAACGCTTCCAAGCCTGGAAGCCGCGCGGCAGCGGCACGTAGGCGAGCTGCGCGCCGTTGGCCGAGTACGACCCTTCGAACGCCATCGGCAGCGGCACTTCGGTCGGGTTCACCCCGTCAATCGGTATCGTGAAAAGCTGCGAGGTGCGCCCGGTCTCGCTCGTGCGGCTCGAACGGAAGAGCACCTGCTTGCCGTCGGGCGTCCAGCCCTGGATTATGTCACCGCCCGCGTGGTATGTGAGCCGTCGCGGAACTCCGCCCGTGGCCGGGATGATGAAGACGTCCGTGTTGCCGTCGTACTCGCCGCTGAAGGCAATCCACTGCCCGTCGGGCGAAAAGTACGGCAGCGCTTCGTTACCCGCTCCGGTGGTGAGGCGCTGCGCCTCGCCGCCTTCGCGGTTGACTATCCATAAATCACCTGCATACGAAAATACTATGTGGCTCTTTGAGAGTGTCGGTGTGCGCATCAATAACGGTCTGTCCGATTGTCCGAAGACGGCGCCTGCCGAAGCGAGCGAAAATATAAGCGCCAGTATCAACTTTCTCATGTCTGCTCCTCCTGCTGATTGCTGATTAAAGACAGGCGCAGGGGATTACCTGCGCCCGCCTGTAAGTGGTCCTTTATCTGTTGCTTGAGGTACTGCCTGAGGCGGTACCCGAAGCAGGGGTTTGATAATTCGGGAAAGCGGGCCTCTTATGCTGAGGTCGCGGATTCTTCTTGAGGTCTTCCATCACGACTTCGACGGCCTTTTCTAGCTGCGGGTCGCGGCCCGCGCGCCACGCCGCCGGGTCAAACTCGACCTCGATGTCGGGCGCGACGCCGCGATTCTCGACCTCCCAGTCGCCCTCAAGGCCGTAGATGGCTGCGTCGGGCGCGGTTACGGAACCGCCGTCCATCAATTGCGGCGCGGGGAAAGCTGCGACGAGCCCGCCCCAGGTCCGCTTGCCGACGAGCGGCCCTATCTTCATCTTGCGGAAGTACCAGGGTAACGCATCGCCGCCCGAACCGGCCAGCTCATTTATGATCATAGCCTTCGGCCCGTATATTGCGCCGAGCGGCGTCGGAATATCACGCCCCTCGCGGAAGTATATGTAGTTCAAAAGCGGGCGGTTCAGGTACTCGACTATGTAATCGGCAAGCGACCCGCCGCCGTTGAACCGCTCGTCGATAACCGCGCCCTCTTTCTGCGTCTGCGCGAAGAAGTAGCGGTTGAAGCTCGTGTAGCCGGGCCCGGAAGTGTCGGGCACGTAGACATAAGCCAGGCGGCCTCCGCTCATCTGATCGACCTTGCGGCGGTTGCTCTCGACCCAGTTGAGGTTGCGGAGCGCCAGCTCGCTTTGAACCGGAACTACTGTGACCTCGCGCGAGCCCGCCCCGTCAGGGTTCGGCCCCACTCGTATAACAACCTGCTTGTTGGCGGTGCTCTGGAAGAAAGCGTAGACGTTGTCTGCGGCGGTAAGGTTGCGACCGTTGACCGCGATCAGGTACTCGCCCTCTTTTACGTTGACTCCGGGCTGTGTGAGCGGCGCGCGGAGCTGCGGGTTCCAGCTCTCGCCGTTGTAAACCTTTGCGAAACGATAGCGGTTGTTCTCTATCTTGTAATCAGCGCCCAGCAACCCGCCCGGAACGAAGTTGGGTCGCGGCTGGTCCCCGCCGCCGACAAACATATGGCCTATCGTCAGCTGGTTTAGCATCTCGCGGAACAGGTAGTTGAGGTCCGACCGGTGCGCGACCGACGCGAGGTAAGGCTCGTACTTCTTCTTGAACGCTTCCACGTCAATCCCGTGCAGGCCGGGATCGTAGAAGAAATCGCGCTCGCCTCGCCAGACTTCGTTGTACATCTGTCGCCATTCGGCTTTCGGGTCGACGTGGACTTCCATGTCGGCAACCTTCAAAACGCCTTCGCCGGGCTTCACAGGCTGCGGGCCTGTCGAGGCGATGGCCCAGTTCGGACCCTGGCGGTAGAGCATCTTCTCGCCGTTTGCCGAGACCTCGAATGCCTGTATGCCTTCGAGGACTTTGTCGAGCTTGCGCTTCTCAAGATCGTACCTGTGAAGGATCACGCCCGGCGGGCCTACAGGACCGGACGGGCCTGCCGGGGCAAGCTCCAGAAGAAATATGTTATTGGCTTTGCCGGTGGCAAGACCGAGGTAGTTGCGCGCCGGGATCGGAAGCGCGACTATGCGCTGGCCTATCGAATCAAGGTCGATGCGGACGGGCTCGACCTCTTTTTTGGCAGGCGCGGCGGGCTTCTGCTCCGGCTCTTTCTTCTCTTCTTGAATCTTCTCCTCATCGCTTTCGGGCGCGACCGGCGAGGGGAGATCGTTTCTGAGCACTATGGCGTAGGCGCTGCGCGTCGATTGATGCGGGAACGTCGACATCTCTGCGAAGCTGAAGGCCGGGCCGAGATTTGTGCTCGCGGTGAAATAGAGGTACTTGCCGCTCTTATCGAACGCGGCGTAGCGCGCATCGCTCATTCCGTCCGTAAGCTGGTGCATCTGGCTCTTCTCAAGAGAATAGACGAAAACGGCGCGCAATCTGTTATCAACCTGTTTGGTGTAGCCGATCCAGCGCGAGTCCGGCGACCAGAACGGCTGCATCACGTCGTCCCTGAGGCCCATCGGGTTCTTATCGACTTTGACAGGGGTGCCCTTGTCGATGTCGACGTACCAGAGGTTGAGCCGCTTGTCCGTGTAAGCGATCTTCTTGCTGTCTGGCGACCACGTAGGCGAGTAGAAGAACGAAGGCGGGTTGCCGAGGTTTATCTTCTTGACTTCGCCCATGCCGGTCTGGTTGCGAAGGTGCAAGGCGTACTCGCCCGACTCATCCGAAAAGTAGGCTATCCACTTCCCGTCGGGCGACCAGGCCGGGTCGCGCTCCATCACGCCCGTCGTGTTCGATATGTTTCGCGGGTCGCCTTTTTCCGCAGGGACGCTCAGGATTTCGCCGCGCGCTTCAAAGACCGCCCGCGCGCCCGTGGGCGAGATCGACGCGCTCGCAATCCGGTTGCCGACCCTTTCGTAACGCGGGCGCACGGAAGCCAGATCGCCCGTTAAGCGAACGTCTACTTTCTGGCTCTTGCCCGAATCGATGTCATAAAGGTTTATAGTGCCGAACTGTTCGTAGACGATCACGCCCGGCCCTGCCGAGGCCGACTTTATGTCCATGCCGGCGGGTTGAACAACCTGAGTTATCTTCTTTGAGCCGGTGTCGTAGCTGAACAGGCCGACAAGGCCGTTTCGGTCCGAGAGGAAGTAGACGTGGTTTCCGACCCACATCGGGTTGAAGTCGTTCGAGTTTTCGCGCGGCAGCTTTTCTATGCTCGAATCCGCGAGCCTGGCAATCCAGATGGGCGAGGTCTGCCCGCCGCGATAACGCTTCCAATCGGGCTGCCACTGCGAGAGCGGTTGGTAGGCTATGCGCGAGCCGTCGGGCGAAAACGAGCCTTCCTTGGCCATCGGGAGCGGCACTTCGTCGGGGAAGCCGCCTTCGGCCGCGACTGTAAACAACCGGCCGTAGCCGGAATTGCTCGCGCGCGTCGAACGAAACAGCACACGTTTCGAATCGTTCGTCCACCCGACTATCTCGTCCGCGCCGGGATGATATGTCACACGGCGCGGCACTCCGCCCGTAGCCGCTACGACGTAAATATCCGTGTTGCCGTCATACTCTCCTGTGAATGCTACCCACCGCCCGTCGGGCGAAAAGATGGGGCTTGTTTCAAGCCCGACGCCGTTGGTCAAAAGCGCCGCGCTCCCGCCTTCGCGGTTGACCGTCCAGAGGTTGCCCGCGTAGGCGAAAACTATGTGAGTCCGGCTCACCGTCGGCTTTTGCAGCAGCATAGGGCGGTCGCTCTGGGCCGCCGCGCTTGCCGCTGTCGCAATGAGCAGCAAAAGCATAAAGAACACTCGTCTCATTCCACTAAGCTCCTTTAATTCCCTTCTCAATGCATGTCCAGATGTTGAATATTTCAACTTGTGGAGGGTGAAAAAGTCTATTCTACCCCGTAAAAATAAACAAGACCTGAGTTGTATGTATTCGATTTCCGGCCAGGGATTTGCCGCCTTTGCGGCATTTTATTCTCAATTCTGTCGCAGCCTTGCCTCAATCCCTGAAAATATCCCAAGATCCACTGTGTTGAGCTTTGTGCTGCACCCCGTTAAGAACGAGAAAGAATCAGGCCGAAAATGTCTTACGTCAGCCGGGGCGCGTGAGTTTCGATAGCTTCCGCCGTTTTTGCCGAAATAATTGAGAAGCTTTTGCAAGCCCACGGGCAGAATTCCCCAAACCTCGCGCAAGGAACGCTCTGGTATGGAGTTTGCCCTTATAAACCGCGTACTGGAGCGATAATTTATGACCGGCTTCTGCTTTTGATTACAAACCAAAGACGTTCCCGTCATACCAAATTCAACCTTAGGAAATGAATGAATATTTTGAATAAAGAGTCAGACGGAGCTAATCCTGAAGTAGCGAAACCCGAATTATGGGCCGGCGTCGAATGCAGCGTCGTCCGCGTAAGAGATGATTATCATAATCAACTGGAATCGAGCGGCCACATCGACAGGCTGGAAGACCTCGACCTTTTTGCCGACCTGGGCGTGCGCGCGCTGCGTTACCCTGTGCTCTGGGAGCAGGTCGCGCCGACAAGGCCCGACGAGCAGGACTGGTCCTGGGTGGACCGGCGTCTTGCGAGGCTCAGCGAGCTTGGCATCAATGCGATAGCGGGGCTTGTGCATCACGGAAGCGGCCCGCGTTACACGAGCCTTGTCGACCTGGAATTCCCGGAAAAGCTTGCGGCTTATGCGAGCGCGGTTGCGCGGCGCTACCCGTGGGTGCGCGACTATACTCCGATCAACGAGCCCCTGACCACAGCGCGATTCAGCGGCCTGTACGGCCACTGGTACCCGCACGACCGCAGTGACAGGTCCTTTGCGCGCGCGCTCGTGCAAGAGTGCAAAGCGACGGTGCTAGCGATGCGGGCCATACGCGAAGTCAACAGCGAAGCCCGTCTTATTCAGACCGAAGACCTCGGCAAGTGCTTCAGCACGCCCGGCCTCGCATACCAGGCGCGGTTTGAAAACGAGCGGCGCTGGCTGAGCTTCGACCTGCTCGCGGGGCTGGTAGATCGGGACCATATGATGTGGGGTTATCTGAAAGAGGCGGGCGTCGGTCAAAGCGAGCTGGAATGGTTTCTCGAAAACGCTTGCCCGCCGGATGTGCTTGGCGTCAATCATTACCTGACGAGCGAAAGGTTTCTCGATGAGAGGCTCGACCGCTATCCTGCCACGACCCACGGCGGCAACGCTTTTCAGAGGTACGCCGATGTCGAAGCGGTAAGGGTGATAGGCGAAGGGCTCGCAGGCCCGCGCGCGTTGCTCGAAGAGGCGTGGCAGCGATACTCAATCCCGCTCGCGGTGACGGAGGCGCATCTCGGATGCAGCCGCGAAGAGCAATTGCGATGGGTCTACGAAGTATGGTCTGCGGCGGTCGATCTCAACCGGAGAGGGGCAGACGTTCGCGCCGTGACCCTGTGGGCGCTGCTCGGCTCTTACGACTGGAACAGGCTTCTGACGGAGAAGACGGGCTATTATGAAGCGGGAGTGTTCGACCTGCGCGCTCCACGGCCAAGGCCCACCGCGATTGCCCGCATGGCTAAAGACCTGGCCACGAAAGGCGCGCACGATCACCCCTTGCTTCAATCGCCCGGCTGGTGGCACAGGCTCGACAGGCTCCACTACCTCCCGCACCACGAACGGCCGGGGATAGACCACGCCAGCATAGACTTGAGTATAGGCCGTGCGCGCCCGCTGGTCATAACAGGCGCGACCGGGACGCTTGGGCGTGCTTTCGCGCACATATGCGCCGCGCGCGGCATCCCATTCCGTCTGCTTACTCGCGCCGAGATGGATATAGCCGATCCTCGCTCCGTCCAGGCTGCGCTTGAAGAGCTTGACCCGTGGGCGGTCGTCAACACAGCGGGTTTCGTCCGGGTGGATCAGGCCGAGCAAGAAGCGGAAGCCTGCATGCGCGAGAACTCGGACGGCCCGGCCACCCTGGCGGCCGAGTGCGCTCGTCGCGGCGCGATGTTCGTTACCTTCTCGTCCGACCTGGTCTTTGACGGGCGGAAAGCGCGGCCTTATGTCGAAAGCGACGCGGTCTCGCCGCTCAACGTCTACGGTCGAAGCAAGGCCGAAGCGGAACAAAGGGTGCTCGATATTCTCCCGACGGCCCTTGTGATAAGGACCAGCGCGTTTTTTGGGCCGTGGGATACGCACAACTTCGTCCACATCGCGCTCAGCTCGCTTGTCGAGGGCCGCAGGTTTACCGCCGCCTCTGATGCGCGAGTGTCGCCGACTTACGTGCCCGACCTTGTCGAGTCGACTCTCGACCTGTTGATCGACGGCGAGAGCGGAATCTGGCATCTGGCAAACGCGGGCGAGGTCACCTGGGCGGAGCTTGCGGGCAGGGCCGCTGAAATTTTACGGCTTAGGACGAGCTTGATAGAACCGGTGTCAACCGCGTCGCTCAATCTGCCAGCGCCGCGCCCGTTATACGGCGTGCTGGCGAGCGAGCGCGCTAGCTTGATGCCTCCGCTTGAAGACGCGCTATTGCGATATGCTCAAGAGCGATGGGGTCATATCATCAGGAGAGAGCAGGAAGCGGCGATGGCGGCGACGGTGTAGGAGCAAGGTCGCAGGGGCGGCCACTGAAAGCCGCCCCTCGCAACTGTTGCTTGAATCTTACTCGTACCTCAGCGCGTCTATAGGGTCGAGCGCGGCGGCCTTGCGCGCGGGGTAGTAACCGAACAACACCCCTACGAGCATAGAGAAGATCACGGAGATAAAGATCGACGCGGGCGAAACAAGCGTAGCCCAGCCGAGCGTCGTCGAGATTGCGACCGAGGCCCCGACCCCGAGCAGCACGCCGATGACGCCGCCCACGAGCGAGATCGTTATCGACTCGATCAAGAACTGGCTGCGTATCACGCCGCTCCGCGCGCCTATCGCCATGCGAATGCCGATCTCGCGCGTCCGCTCTGTCACAGAGACGAGCATGATGTTCATGATCCCTATGCCGCCCACCAGCAGCGACACGCCCGCAATCGAGGCGAGCAGGTTCGTCATGATGGAGCTTGAAGCGGTCGCCGCCTCCGCAATATCCGTGAGGTTGCGTATGCTGAAATCGTTCTCCTCGTTTGCCGCAAGGCGGTGGCGCTGGCGCAGCAGCTCTGTGATCTGGCGCTCGGCGGTGAACGTGGCTTCCGGGCTCACGGCCGAGATCATCGCGTTCGGAACGTGAGTGATCGACAGCAGCTTCTTCTGCGCCGCGGTGAACGGTATTATCACCGTGTCGTCCTGGTCCTGACCTCCCTGGCTCTGGCCTTTCGCAGACAGCACGCCGATGACTCGAAACGGCAGGTTGCGAATGCGAAGCGTCTGCCCTATCGGGTCCATCCCTGCGAATAGATTATCGGCAACCGTCCGGCCAAGCACAGCGACGCGCGCGGCCGATTTCACATCCGACTCGGTGAAGAACTCGCCTTCGCCGATGCGCCATTCGCGTATCTCTGGAAACCTCTCGTTGACGCCTATGATTCCGCCCGACGCCGACCAGTTCTGATTGCCGAAAACCAGCTGCCCGCTCGCTCGAATGTTCGGGCTGGCGGCTCGAACCGAGGGAAGCTCGACGCCTATCGCCTCGATGTCTTCGACCGTCAGCGTCGTCGCAGAGCCGAAGCCGCCGCGAGCGCCGCCCGTCGTCGAAGACCCCGCCGACAGGTAGAGCATGTTATTGCCGAGCTGTGATATTTGAGACTGTATCGAAGCCGACGCGCCCTGCCCTATGCCGACCATGGCGATGACCGCGCCGACGCCGATGATGATGCCGAGCATCGTAAGTATCGACCGCATCTTGTTGCGCGCAAGAGCGCGGAGCGCCAGCTTGAATGTCGCGATGAGGTTCATAATTCGTCGTCCTCCTCTTCGCCCGCGGGAAGATTAACGAGCTCTTCGCGAGCAGAGCGGCGATTTTCAACCTGATAATCGCGTTTGATTCGCCCGTCCTTGAAGACGATCACGCGGCTGGCGTACTCGGCAATGTCAGGCTCGTGCGTTACCAAGGCGACGGTTATCCCGCGCTCGCGGTTGAGCCGTTGAAATATGTCCATAACCTCGATTGAAGTGCGGCTGTCGAGGTTGCCCGTCGGCTCGTCGGCCAGAATTATCGCGGGGCGGTTGACCAGAGAGCGCGCGATTGCAACGCGCTGCTGCTGCCCGCCTGAAAGCTGGTTCGGCATGTTGTGTATGCGGTCCTTCAACCCCACAAGCTCAAGCGCCTCTTTCGCCCGCTGGGCGCGCTCGGACGGTTTGACTCCGAGGTAGAGCATCGGAAGCTCTACGTTCTCAAGGGCCGAAGTGCGCGAAAGCAGGTTGAAGCTTTGAAAGACGAAACCGATCTTGCTGTTGCGGATATCGGCCAGCTCGTCTTTAGACAGGCGCGACACGTCTTCGCCTTCGAGGTAATAGTGGCCGCGCGTCGGGCGGTCGAGGCATCCGAGTATATTCATAGTCGTAGACTTGCCCGACCCCGACGTTCCCATTATCGCCACGAACTCGCCGGGGTTTACTTGAAGCGACACCCCGCGCAGCGCGTTTATTTCGACATCGCCCATCTGATAGGTCTTGTAGACGCTTTCAAGCGCGATCAGCGCGTCTTTCGGCTCGCGAAGAGCCTCCGCCACAATGTCGTTCGCCCGAATACCTGTTATAACCTGAGTTGCCATTGGTTCTCCTAAATCCTTTTCCGTAAACCGTTAACCGTAAACCGTGACAAGAGGGAAACGACGCTCTCGTTGTTCACACGTTCTTGTCACGGTTTACGGTTAACGCCTCACGCCTCACGCCGCTTACTGTCTGCGGCCTCCGCCGCCGGGTCGCCGCTGGCCGCCGAAGGGCGAAGCGGTCTGCTGCTGCCCGCGAGTAGCGCCGGCTGCTTCATTCTGGCCGGTGACGATTGTCTCGCCTTCTTCGAGGTTGCCGGAGACGATCTCTGTAGCCCGGCCGTCGGTCAGCCCCGTGCGAACGAAGCGAGGCTCAAGCTTCTTACCTTCTACGAGCACCCAGACCTGCTGGCCCTGCGCTCGCGCCGCGCCGCGCTCGGCAGCGCCTTCACGGCCCGCCGCACGCGCTGTCTGCTCGCCGTTTTGCTGGCCTCCGTTCTGCTGACGCTCGGCCCGCTGCTCGGTTCTTTGCTGGCGGCGCGCTTCCATCTCCGCGCGCATCTCCTCTTGCTCCTTTTCGGTAAGCACAGGTTTAAAGCGAAGCGCGGCATTGGGAACCGTCAGCACGTTTTCGCGCTCGGCTACCGGCAGAGTGATATTCGCGGTCATGCCTGGGCGCAGCTTCAGCTCAGGATTTTGGACCTCGATAACCGCAGTGTATGTGACCACGTTTTGCAGGTTCTGCGCGTCGAGCCTGATCTGCGACACGCGGCCCGTGAAAGCCTGGTTCGGAAAAGCGTCTACGGTGAAGTTGGCCTTGATGCCCTCGCGGACCTGGCCTACGTCTGCCTCGTCAATCGAGGCTAGCACCTGCATCTTCGTCAGGTCGTTTGCTATGGTGAAGAGGGTCGGAGCCTGAAGGCTGGCCGCAACGGTCTGGCCTACGTCCACGCTTCGCGACACGACCACGCCGTCAATAGGCGATGCGATAACGGTGTGGGCGAGGTTCACCTGAGCCTGTTCGAGCTGCGCTGTTGCCTGCGCGAGCTGTGCGCGTGCCTGTTCGAGCCGGGCGCGCGAAGTCTGGCGCGCGGCCTCAGCCTGCGCGACCTGCGCGGTCGCCTGCGCCATACGCCCTGCCGCCACGCTCGCCTGCGCCTGCGCAGACTCTATGTCGCGGCCCGGCACGACGTTTTGCAAATCTTTATACCTGTTGGCGACGGCCACAGCGTCAACACCCTGCACGCGCGCAACCTCTGCGTTAGCCTTCGCCGCCAGCACATTCGCGTCCTGGTTCGTTATCTCTGTGGTCGCGGCCTGAACGGCTGCCTGAGCATTGGCTACGCTTGCGCGCGCGTTTTGGATCTGCGCTTCGAAGGTCGAAGAATCGAGCCGCGCGATGACCTGTCCCTGCTTAACCTCGGAATTGAAGTCGACGCCGAGCCAGGCGACAGTGCCCGAAGCCTGCGAGCCGACCTGAACGGTCTTTACCGCCTGCACAGTTCCGGTAGCGGAGACCGCCACCTGTACAGAGCCGCGCTCGGCCTTTGCGGTCATATAATCGCTCGCGTTGGCCTTTTTGCCCCAGAAAGCGGCCGCAAAGACGACGACGGCGGCCAGTGTCGCCAGGATGGTTAAAAGCCCCCGCCGCTTGCTTATGATTTGAGTGAACTTATTAATCTTGTTCTTCATAATTGCCTCAATAAGCTAGACACCGGCCGCGCCGATTTGGTTACACCTTGAGGCGGAAACGGGGATAAGACCCCTGCTGACAGTAAGGCGGGCAATTGGGGAAGATTACGAAGAAAAGACGGATAGATATCTCTACGACAGAAAGTCTATTTGAAGCCCGATTGGCGCTGCTCCTGCTCCCTTCAAAACATCTATAACGTGCACGATGTCGCCGTAACGCCTCTCTTTTGACGCTTTGACGAACACATCCCTGGCCGGGCGCTGTTCGAGCAGCTCTTTGAGTGTGGTTCCCAGTTCTATTAACGACATGGGATGCGAGTTCAACTCGACGATCAGGTCAAGACCGCTGCCCGATATAACTTCGACCACCAGCAGATCAGCCGGGGGCTCAAGCGCAGGAGTCTCTTCCGGCTTATGGGGTATCTGTGTATCAAACTTTGCCTCTCGTTGAGGCTGAATCACAAAGAAGATAATCAGCAGGACTAAAAGAACGTCGACAAGCGGCGTTACATTTATGCTGGGAGATGGTTCGCGCCGTGCCATTCGGTTTCCTCCCCGTCGAGGCAGTCGGCGCTTGCTTCTTACTTAGACACTTCACGAAGCGCATTGTTCCCGGCGTTTACTTTTCGACCTTTTTCGAGACCGGGTCAGAAACGGAAGGTCACCCCAAGCTGCACCGTTACGACGTCTGTCCGCGAAGAGAGCACGTCGAACAAGACCGAGCCGTTTTGCCGCCGTATCGAGCCTTTTTTCAGGTATTCGGCCTGCGACCCCCTTAAATACCTCACCTTGCTGTCGAACGATATATCGCCGCCCGAACCGAGATCGGCGAGCCTGATTTGAACACCTCCGCCAAACCCGTAACTGAAGGTCGTGTCGCTGAAGTTCGTAGTGCCCGCAAGCTCCTCGTCGTCCGTGTCGTTGCGTATGCTCGTCCGCGTGAACAGGTACTTGAGCCCGATGAGCCCGTCCGCGTAAGGGCGGATTCTGCCGCTGCGAGGCTGGGCTCTCAGCAAGAGGTGAGTCAGAATGATGTTGTTGTCGGTCTTAACCTTCAACGTCACTTCGGGGATGGTAGGGCTGAGCGGCTCTTCGTGCTCTTCGGAGCCGTAATTGGCAAACGCGGCGTCTACTCCCAGATGAAACGGGCTGCGGCCGATACCCACAAGAAACTGGCCGCCGACGCCGTACCCGTTGTTTGTGACGTTATCGCTAAAGCTGCCTGTTGGAACCACGGTTGAAAAATCTATCCCCAGTTGAAACTGTTGGGCGCTGGCCGTTCGCGCGCTTGCGCACAACAGCGCCGCTATCAGTAATCCGAATCGAAAGCAGTTACGAGCGTGTGAGGTCTTCATAAAATCTCCTAAAGGCAATCGGGTTGGCACGAGCGGCAGTAGACACAGCAATCCTAGGGCCAGCGAAGAAGGGCTCAAAAGGGCCGCGCAGGTTAAGCCGCGTATACCAAAAGCGGCTTTAGCATACGATTACGTGTAGAGGAGAAAGCTGTGAGGTGTTCGGTCAAAGAATCTGGCGCAGGTGATGTTTCAGATGGCCGACATAATCGCGCATCAAATAATCGAGCGTCGTCGGCTCGCCCTCTGCGACCGCCTGCCACCCGATCTTGTGGAGGCTGTGCGCGGTCTGCTTGCGCCTGCGAATGTCTTCGGGCGCGGTGGCCATGACGTGAGCGATGTGCAGGTTATAACTCCGCCAAAGCGAGAGCAGCTCTTCCCACGGCGCGTCGCCGTAGCGCTGGACCCTGACCCAGTCCTCCTGCTCGTAGCCGGGAAAGATAAGATCGTCTTGGAACTGCGCGCGGACGAACCGCTGGTGGTTAACCGACGCCGAATCGATCAGGTGACCGATGACCTCGCGCGGCGACCACTTATCACCGGAAATCCTGCGCGCGCTCTCCGCATCCGAGATTCGAAGCAGCTCCGAGTAAGCCGCTTCGACCACCTCGCGCAGCTCGATCACATAATTTTGCATACCGCTCACCTCTATCAATGTACAGTCTCTGCGGGCTCAGGCCCTACAGGGCGGTCCTCGAAGATGCTCTGAACGCCCATCAGCAGCTCGTAGACCTCGTCCTCCATAAACCCTCTGCGCCAGGAGTGGCCACGGCTCGCGAGCGAGCTTATCGTCAAGGGCAGTTCCGAGCCTAAAGCGAAGAGGGCGGCTGCCAGCTTTCGATCAATCTCAGCCCGACCGCCAAGCGAGTGGAATATAACGGCGAGCGCAGAGATGAGCCGGCTCATCCTCTGGGTGCCGGGCTCTTCGCCGTTTTTAACGCTTGCAAGCAGGCTGTCTCCGTCAGGGCGAGCTTCGGAGATAATCAACGCCAGTGCGTCGTCTGGGGTCATATTCACCTCTTAAAATCGCGCGGCTATAATCTACAGGGTTGTCATCTTAACAGTTTTGCAGTCATCGGTCAGGGCTTTAGAAGAAAGAAAAGCCCGGCTAAAAAGGCCGGGCTTATGGGTCGGTCGTTTGCGCTTAGTCGAGTCATCTCCGCCAGGCTTCTGCGTAGGCGGCCGTCACAAGACCCGGCAGGCTGAAGGTATCAAAGAAGTCGAGGTTGTCTTTGTCGTCTCCGCCAAAGCGTTGCCGCCACGGTGTCGATTCGATAGCTTTGCGCACGGCCCTTTGCACCTCTTCGAGTTTTCGAGACGAGTTTCCCGCCCGGTATACCTCTTTGTTTACCTCCGCGACCACCGCCTCGACGAAGTCTGTCACGTGCTTCAAGTGCGTCCTTGCGTGGTCGCCTCGCATAAGCTCGCCGTGGCCGGGGATGATCGCCTGCGCGTCGAGCGCGGCCATCCTCTTGAGCGTCATTATAAGCTCCGACGGGTAGCCGCCGCCCAGGTACGGCACGGGGTGATCGAGCAGGTCGCCCGCAATCAGTATCTTCTCTTTCGGCAGGTAGACGATTGCGTCGCCAGCCGTGTTGCCGCGTCCGAGATGTTTGATCTCGACCTCGCGGTTTCCAAGATCGATTGTAAGCGCCTGGTCGAACATCAAGTTGGGCATCCGGTCGACAAGGTTCTTGAATTCGGCCTCGACCGGCTCGACCCCTTCAAGCGCGGCCCGGTAATCTCTGAGTTGAGCTTCGGTCAGCGGGTTGCCGTCGCGGTCCTTGCCCGTGTCGATCATCTGCTTGAACAGCTCGCGGCGCTGCGGGTACCTGTCGAACCAGCCGGGGTTGTAGCCCTCGATCTGCCGCCTCGTCTCCCGGTGCGCGATTATCACAAGCTGCGGGAAGCTTTCGGCGTATGCGCTATTGCCGAGCGTGTGGTCGTAGTGCCAGTGCGTGTTGAGCAGATAACGGACGGGCTTGTTTGTCCACTGGCGAATCTGCGCTATGTCTTCGCGCGCGGACGAAGGCAGGTAGCAGGAGTCGACCACCAGCGCCTCGCGCTCGCCTATAATCACGGTGGTATTTCCTTGAGGGAAGCCGTCGGGGGCGTCCTTATGGCGGATCATGTATACGCCTTCGGCAACGCGGGTCGCGGTCCGCTCCTTCGTATTCACCGAGTCGGCGACGAGCGCTGTCGAGTTTATCAACACGAGCGCGATGATTTGCAGGGTTCTTAATTTCAGGGCTCTTAATTCCAGGGGTTTTGATCTTAGCGGTCTCATCTCAGCGTCATTCCTCTGCTTCGGTAGCATGAAAGCCGGGCTCGACGAAATTTAACGCGACCGCGCGAGTATGTCTTGAACGTTCTTGCTCTGTTCGGTGTAGTGGCGGTTTTGGATGTACTGGCCGGGCGGGACTCCGACCAGCCGTTTGAAGTGGCGTGTCAGATGGCTTTGATCCGCGAAGCCTGTCTGGGCCGCCACCTGCGGGATCGCCAAGCCCGCGCGCAGCAGCGACTTTGCGCGCGACACGCGCAGTTGGGTCTGGAAGGCGTGAGGGGGCATGCCCTTCTGCTCCGAAAAGACGCGGTTGAAATGGAAAGGGCTCAGGTTCGCCATGCGCGCCAGAGTCTCCAGCGAGACGTTCTCGGCATAATGCTCGACAAGATAATCGCACGCGCCGCTGATAGCTCGCCGCTCAAGACCCGCGCGGCTTGCGCGCGCCCGGTTCTCCGCAAAGCGCGCGAGCAGCAGAGCGACCAGGTTCAAAACGAGCGCGTCTGTCTCAAGGCTCGATGACGGTCGCTCAAGCGCCAGGTGCAGGTCGAGGTACTTCTCGATCACCTCGCCGTCGCAGACTATCGCGGTCTTGAAGAAAGGCAGCCCGCGCTCTTTCCCCTCGACTTCGGCGGCGGTCGAGCGCATCAATTCCGGGCCGACGAACATGTCCCTGTAGCTACAGCCCCGGCTGCCGTATGCGCGGTTTGAATGGACCTCTCCGGGGTGAACTATGAACAGGCTCGCGGGCGGCGTGAGATGGTCCGCGCCCCGGTACCTCAGCTCGCCCGACCCCGATTGGACGAGACAGAGCTGGTATTCTTCGTGCCAGTGACGAGGCACCGGGCGCGCGACCGAGAAGCCTCGCCGCAATTCGAGCTGGGCCAGGCCGTCGGGCCGCCAGACCTCTATCAGGCCGCGTCTATCATGAGGTTCCATTGCCTGTCTCCACCCCCTGTCGCTATGCCGACGGGCCACTCTCATCAAGTGAAAGCCCGCCGCTTTCTATAGAACGCCGGAGCCGCGCAACTTGCGCAACCCAATTTATCACTAGGATTTATACCCCTGGCGGTGTAGAATGCCAATGTGGGCCTGTACAACCGTATATGATTGGCTGGATCGAGTACCTCTTCAGTTACTCAGATAAATCTTCAGTGCCATAATACCCTCTAAGATCAGCGCACAGGAAATTCATCGCCGCAACCGGGATTGAATTTGTATGGAGGCCCGCAGGTGAAAGCAGCGAACGACGGCAACTTCTCTATCGACCTAACCCGACACACAGGCGACATAGCCTTGATGGAACTGGCTCCGCGCGCGGATTGGAGCGCGGTGGGCGAGGGCGAGCACTTCGTTCAGTTCTATGAGACGGACGATTTTCTTCTGAACTCTTTGAGCGGCTTCGTAAGTCGCGGGCTGGAAGTCGGCGACGCCTGTATCGTCGTGGCCACAAGGGCGCACATCGACGGCCTCGAACAACGGCTGCGAGCGGCGGGAGCAGACCTTGCCCCGGCATTTGCGCGCGGCCAGTACGTTCCGCTCGATGCGGCAGAGACTTTATCGAAGCTGATGGTCAACGGGCGGCCCGAATTCGGCCCGGTCAAAGAGGTGCTCGGAGAGGTGATCGCGCGAGCCGCCGAAGGCAACCGCCGCGTGCGCATATTTGGCGAGATGGTCGCGCTGTTGTGGGCGGACGAGAAAAAAGACGCGGCTATCCATCTTGAAGGACTCTGGAACCAGCTGCACAAGACTCACTCCTTCTCGCTTTTTTGCGCATACCCGATGAGCGGTCTCGAAGACGAGCACGTGGCCCGGCCGCTCGAAGAGGTATGCGGCGCGCACTCTCAAATAATTCCCGCCGAAAGCTATTCATCGCTTGAAACCGACGGCGACAGGCTACGCGCCATACTCAACTTGCAACAGAAGGCGGCGCTGCTTGAGGCCGAAATCGCCGAGCGCAAGGAGGCCGAAGCGGCTCTCCGCGTGGTGAAAGACGAGCTGGAGGTCCAGGTCGAGGACTTGCGCAGATTGCACGAGATGAGCCTGACCCTTACGAGCACGCTCGATATAAGCTCTGTGCTGGAAGAGGTGCTGCGGTCGGCGCTGTCGGTTCAGCAAACCAACATGGGCCTGCTGTCATTGCGCGACCAGAATCGCGAAGGGCTCGCTCTAAAAGTTCATACCGGCTTCAACGACGAGTTCATCAGCCAGGTCGAATGGGTTCCGACCGGCGCCGGAGCCTGCGGGGCCTGCTATGACCAGCGGCGGCGAATAGTGGTCGAGGATACGGAGGTCGACCCGGTCTTTAGCGATTACAAGGAGGCGGCGAGGCGCGCGGGCTTCCGCGCTTGCCACAGCACCCCGCTCATTACTCGAAGCGGGGCGATCATTGGCGTGCTCTCGGTCCATTTCCGCAAGCCGCACAGGCCGTCTGAGCGTGAGATGCGGCTGATAGACCTTTATGCGCAGATGGCGGCAGACTTTATCGAGAGCGCGCAGCTTCATCACCAGGTTCAAAGGGAGCTCGAAGAGCGCAAACAATTTCTCCTGCGAGAGCAGATGGCGCGCGCAGAGGCCGAAACCGCCAATCGCATGAAGGACGAGTTTTTGGCCACAGTCTCGCACGAGCTGCGCACGCCGCTTAACGCCATCATCGGGTGGTCGCACCTGCTTCGCACGGGCCGCCTCGATGAAGCGACGGTCGAGCGCGCGGTCGAGACCATACACCGCAACGCGAAGGCGCAGTCGCAGTTGATCGAAGATATACTCGACGTGTCGCGCGTGATCACAGGCAAGCTCCGGCTCAACATCGCGCCGGTCGATATGGCATCGGTCATCAACGCGGCCATAGACTCTGTGCAGCTTGCGGCCGATTCTAAGAGCATTCAGTTAGAGGTGACGCTCGACCCGTCGGCGCGCCACCTCCCAGGCGACGCAAGCCGCTTGCAGCAGGTCGTCTGGAACCTTCTGTCGAACGCGATCAAGTTTACCCCTTCGGAGGGGCGAATAACGGTGAGGCTTGAGCGCGCCGAAGACCACACGCAGATCACTGTGAGCGATACGGGCGAGGGGATCAGCAGTGAGTTTCTGCCATTCATCTTTGACCGGTTCCGCCAGGCCGATTCCACCTGCACGCGCCCTTACGGGGGGCTTGGGCTGGGGCTTGCGATCGTGCGCCATCTGGTAGAGCTTCACGGCGGGACCGTCTGCGCCGATAGCCCCGGCGAAGGGCTCGGCTCGACGTTCACGATACTGCTCCCGCTCGGAAAGAGCCACAAAAGCTCAAAGCTCTAACTTTAACTCGACCGCGTGAAGGAGGCGGACCGCTTACGGTCCCGGTTCGTCTGATACCATCTCGCAAGCGTCTCAGGCTTTACGCCGAGACCGTACAGGCTCACGAGCAAGAGGTTCCGCAGTTGTTGTCTGACAGGCCCGTGGCGTAAGAACCGGCGGGCTGACGTTGTGACCGGCAGCTTTATTAACGCGACACGCCCAAGCTTTCTGAGCCTCTTCAAGAAATCCACGTCTTCCATCAGCGGCGTCTCTTTGAACCCCTGTAGCCTGTCGTAAACCGACCGCCTCACAAAAATCCCCTGGTCGCCGTAATGAAACGCGCGCGGCTTGAACCGTGTGAAGAAGGCATAAGCCCTGAGCGCCAGCCGGTCGCTGTCGAATTTCAATGTGAATGTCCCGCCGACAGTCTCGCTATCAAGGAGGCTTGCGCGCAAGCCTTCGAGCGCATCCGGGTGAAGCTCGGAATCGGAGTGCAAGAAGAGGAGCGCTTCGCCTCCGGCGAGCCGCGCGCCCGCGTTCATCTGCCGCCCGCGCCCCCGCTCGCTCGTTATCGTATGCGCGTAAGAGCGCGCGATCTCAACCGTGCGGTCGCGACTCCCGCCGTCGACGACGATGATCTCGAAGTCGCCCTGCTGGCGCTTGACGCTCGCGAGACACGCTTCGATATTTTCCGCTTCGTCGAGCGCCGGTATGATGACGGAAACTTTCACTGCCCCTCGCTTATGATCAGCCTTTGACGGTTGCGCCGCCGCAACTCGACCCCGCTCCCGCCGTGCAGCCAAAGCAGTGCGGGCCGGTCTGGATGCGCCGCGCCTTAAATTTCGACGGGTCAAAGTCGGCTATCGTCTGCGGCAAGTCGCGTGCGACCGCCAGCCCCGTCATCTGGTTGAAGTCGCAGTCGTAAAGCCTGCCCGTCCAGTCCACGCTCACAAGAGTGCGGCACATCAAGCCTTCGACCGCCTCGGGGTTGAACGCCTCGACCAGCTTTCGCATATACCTCTGTTCGTTGCCGCTCCGGCGCAGGTAGTCGAGGAAACGGTTGATAGGCATGTTCGTGATCGTGTAGAGGTTGTTGAACCTCACGCCGTACCGGCTCATCATCTCGCGCTTGAAATCGGCTTCGATGGCCGGTTGGGCGGGCGGCAGGAACGCGCCGACGGGGTTATAAACAAGGTTTATCGTCAATCCGGGCTCGACCCCGTAACCGGCCGAGTTCAAGCGCCGAAGCGCGTCAATCGAGCGGGCAAAGACGCCTCGACCGCGCTGCGCATCCGTCTGTTGTTCGAGGTAATAAGGCAGCGACGAGATGAGCTCCACCCCGTGCTCGCGAAAAAAATCCGGCAGGTCGTGCTGGCCCGGCTCAAAGCTCACCGTCAGGTTGTGCCGAACAAGGACTCGCGCGCCCAGAGAGCGCGCCTCGCGGACCATATACCTGAAAGAGGGGTTCAGTTCAGGCGCTCCGCCCGTGATGTCGAGCGCCGGTAAACCAAACCGCCTGAGCGCGGCTATGACCTGCTCGGCCGTCGCCCGCGTCATTACCTCTGTTCGCGTCGGACTGGCGTCGACGTGGCAATGCTTGCACGCCTGGTTGCAGAGCTTGCCCACGTTCACCTGTAGAGTATCGACCCGGCTAGCTTTAAGCTCAAGGCTGCGGCGCGCAAGCTCAGCATCGAAATCGTGGGCCGGGTCCGGCCCTGTGGTCCTCGGCTCAAGCACTGGCAGATCTTTCGGCATCGCGTAACGACCTTCGTCGCGTCTCCGTCACATGGAGACTTTATTGACCGAGTTGTGCGCCTGCAACCCGTGTATGAGCGCGGCCCCGCCACGGATCGCCGACGCCATGTGTATGGCCTCCGTCATCTGCTCAAGGTTTGACCCGCTCTCAAGACAGGCTTGCGAATAAGCGTCTATGCAGTAGGGGCATTGCAAAGCGTGGGCGACGGCAAGGCCTATCAATGCCTTTTCGCGCCGCGACAGCGCCCCGTCTTGCTGGCACGCTTCGTACCAGGCCATGAACTTTTCAAACAGTTCGGGGCAGTGTTTTCCCATCTCTGAGAACCTGCCCAGGTCGTCTTCTTCGTAATACGCCATCAACCCTCCTTCCGTATAGCCGTGTAATAAGCTCTGCGCTTCGGATGAGACTAGCTCTGTTTTGTCACCTCTGTCTAGCTTGACAACAAAGGAAGGTTTGCTACCTTTTACGCGGAAGGAAAGCTACACCGGTTCCATCCCGCATTTATACCTCTAAAGGAGAGACCCTATGACTTCGACTGCCCCGACCCTGGATTGTCGTATGCTCTCGGCAAGCGTCTGTGCCTACTACATAACGCTCGACGGCACATTCGATCCAACCACAGCTGCGCCTTATTACAACGCGGTCGGTTACACGGCCCCGCCCGTCGCTTTTGTTGCGGGTGACGACAATATCGACGCGTGCCTTGTCGGCACAAACGGCGACGGTGTAATCCTGGCTTTCAGGGGGACGCTGCCGCCCGCCCCCGTTACTATCGCGAGCCTGCTCGACTGGATGAGCGACTTCACGGCTGACCCGATCAGCGTCGCGGGCATCCCCGGAAAGGTGCACCAGGGATTTTGGGATGACCTCAGCCTGCTGTGGGAGCCCGTAGTGGCGGAGGTGAAAAAGCAGATGAACGCCGGGGGCCAGAAACTCCCGCTCTATATCACGGGCCACAGCAAAGGCGGCGCGCTGGCAAGCCTCGCGGCAATCAGATGTCACGCGCTTGAGGCCATAGAGCCTGCGGCCGTCTACACATACGCTTCGCCCATGACAGGCGACGTCAATTTTGCCAACGCTTATAACAGCGTGATCGTGGACACACGCTATGAGTACACGGACGATATAGTCCCGCACTTTCCGCCAAGCTCGCTGTTTATAGACGCTCTGGCCGACATCCCTGAGATTGGACATTACTTCAAGGGGCTGACCACCTGGGACTATACATCTGTCGGCACGCTCAAGTTTATAAACTGGTCAGGCCAGATTGTAGGCGAGTCGATGGTGCTGGAATGGAAGCGATTCGGGAGCCTGGTCGAGCTGATGGTGGAAGGAAAATTCGAACAGATAGGCGACGACCACGACTCAAGATGCGGCGGGGGCTACATGACCTATGTCTGCCCATCGGGCGTCTGCCCGCCGCCGCAGACCAGTTGAAACCGCGCACGTCAGACTACAAACCGGCCGGGCCGCCGTCGAGAGATCAAAACCGTTTGATCTGTGGTCGGGCGGCTCCGGTCGATGGATTCTTATGACAGAGATTCGAGCGTCGCCCGCGAGCGCCGCTCTTTAAGCGCGGCCCTTTATTGGCTTGCGCCGCCGTGCGCGTGTTCGGAGCTTTTCTCAAGTATCAAGCGCCAGCCCCTTCCGGGCTTGAGCATGAACCTGGGCGGAGTAGTCAAAGCTTGCGGCCATCGAACTACGTCCTCGCGGTTCTCCAAACGGTCTACAGCCTCTCTGGCTTCATCCTCAGACAGGTTGGTAGCCGGCAATAAGACTGACTCATCTATCCCGTCTTGCTCGAACTCCGCGCGGTGTTCGAGCAGATATGCGATTATGCGAGACGCGTCTTGCTCAACCTTAGCTTTATGATCGTTTGCCATTGTCCCCTCCTTTTTGAACACCCTGGCGAGTGCGAAAGTAGATGACCGGTTGAACCCTGCTGAAACTAAACCACAATCCCAGCTTAATCTAAGCTAAATCTAAAAGAGCAGGCCGCCGTCGATCAAGAGCGCTCGTTTTGCGCGGAGCCTAGAGCGGTGTGGCCAGGATCTTGAGCAAATCCTCGCCGTCTTCATAAACTACGTTTTCGACCCTCCACCCATCCGCCGTATTTCGCATATGAAATCTCACCACGGTCTTCTGCGTGTAATTGTTGAAGCTCGCGGTGACAACCGTCTTCCCCTTGACGGCGGCGGGGCCGGTTACCCGGAGGTTTCTTATCTCGATATCCTGCGAATAAAAAAGCGGGTCGAAGTTGAGATTCCCCACCTCTTCGGAATTAGAGGTCAGCTCTTTCCATATCGCTTCAGAGAGTTTCGCGTCGAAATATTTTAGCAATAGCGCTTTCTCTTTCCCGTCGAATACAGCGCCTTTGCCGCTGTTGTGGGCTTTATAGAGTTCTTGTATGACAGCAACAGGCGTTCTGGCGTCATTCTTGTTTTGAGCCGCCGCGCCTGGGCCAGCGAGACAACCGATGATCAAGAGCGTGAGGATCAGCGTTCGCATTCTCATAAGTCTCTTAATAACACGCCCGCGCGGGTGCGTCTAGCGTCGGCGCTCAAGCGCGATTTTCGAACCTCTGGCTTTTCAAAAAGACCCGCGCGTCGTCCTCGCTAAAAAAGACCAGCAGCACCTGTGTCAAGGTATCATCTCGAAGAAGGAAATCCGTCACGGTTACAGACGCGACTGCGGCGGCTTCCTCGCGCGGGTAGCCGTAGGCCCCCGTCGAGATCGACGGGAAGGCGATGGTTTTCAGAGAGTGCCGGGCCGCAAGCGCGAGCGAGTTCCGGTAGCAAGCCGCGAGAAGCTCCCCGTCACGTTCGCCCGATTCTCCTCTGACCGGCCCGACCGTGTGAATTACAAAACGCGCTTTAAGGCTGCCGCCGGTCGTCATCACAGCCTCGCCCGTCGGCAAGCCAGACGGAAAGAGCGTCCGGCGAATCGTTCGGCACTCTTCAAGAATCTGCGGGCCGCCCGCGCGGTGTATAGCGCCGTCGACGCCGCCCCCGCCCATCAGCGTCGAGTTGGCTGCGTTCACGATTGCGTCGACCCGCTGAGCGGTGATGTCGCCGACCGCAACCGTAACGCGGCCTTGTAGAAAAGATGCCCGAATCTCTGTGCTGTTCACGTTACGCGCGCCCTCTTCGGACTGGAAGCAAGCCTTAATATAACACGACTTCTCTCGCGTCGCGCTCGGCGCAATTGTGCTCTGCGACGGATGAGGCTGGCTGAAACCATTGCTGTTATGCTACAGATTATTCTAAGCTTGCCACCACTGTGGATGCTGGGCGAGCCGCCCGGTTTGCATTTCAAGCCGATCAATCGACTCTTTGAGAGGTAATACATGCGGTGGAGTGGCCGTCGGCAGAGTGACAATATCGAAGACCGCCGAGGTATGGGCGGCAAGGGGATAGCGGCTGGCGGAGGGCTCATAGGCGTTGTGGTGGTCCTCGTGGCGATGTTTATGGGCGTAGACCCTGAGTCGCTTCCTTTAGAGCAACCGTCCGCGCCCGGCGCCGAACGCCGAGCCGATCCTTCCGAAGAAAAATCCAGGCAGTTCACAGCGACCGTCCTCGCAGACACGGAAGACGTGTGGAACGAGCTGTTCCCAAAGCACGTGAGAAAGGACTACCCCGAACCCCGGCTGGTCCTCTTTTCAGGCAGCACCCAATCAAATTGCGGGTTCGCCTCGGCCGCGACGGGGCCGTTCTACTGCCCTGCGGACCAGAAGCTCTACATAGACCTGCAATTTTTTGAAGAGCTCGCGACGCGGTACCGCGCGGCGGGCGACTTCGCCCAGGCTTACGTAATTGCGCACGAGGTGGGTCACCACGTTCAAAACCAGCTCGGCGTTCTCAACGACCTCCATTCGAGAAGAGGCCGTGTGAGCGAGGCCGAATTTAACAGGCAGTCGGTAAGGGTCGAGCTTCAGGCCGATTATCTCGCGGGCGTTTGGGCCCACCACGCCCAGCGCACAAAGGACATACTCGAACCCGGTGACATCGACGAAGCGCTCGGAGCGGCCAGCGCCGTGGGCGACGACAGGTTGCAGAAGCAGTCCAGAGGCCATGTGGCCCCCGACTCGTTCACGCACGGCACATCCGAGCAGCGCGCGCGCTGGTTCCGGCTCGGCTTTGAGACGGGCGACGTGTCGCGGATGATGGAGATACTCAAGATCGATTACAACAGGCTGTAGCCGCGCCCGATTCGACGGGAGAGTTATTCGACAGGAGAGTCATGCCTGAGTTTCACGCCGAGCCTTACCTCTACCTTGCAAGCCTCACGCACAAATCGGCGTTGATAGCCTGGGGCGGGTTTTACTTCCGCGTGCGCGACCGCGCGCGCGACGGCGACTGGAAGCTTGTTGACGACAGCGACCTCAAACACGTCCACCCCGCGCGGCGCGAGACGATTGGAGCGAGGTCCGAGCCTTTTGGCGAAGCGCGCGTCGAAGTCTTTGACCAGTCGGGCGCGCTCGTCGCCTTTGCCGAAACCTGCACGACGAACCACGCCTGGGTGACCGGCCTCGCGCCCGACACACAGTACAGCTATCGCGTCATTGTAAACGGCGAGGAGTGGGCGGCGGGCGAGCGGCGCGATTGGAGAGCGGACCATACCGGCCAGGGCCTTGTAAAAAGCGGGCGAGTCTATGACAACCGCTTTCGCACGCACCCGCACCCGGACACGCCTGCGCCGCTTACGTTCGCCATAATAGGCGATTTCGGGACGGGCGTGCGCAAGCCCTCGCGGCCCGACCGTTGCCAGCGCGGGGTCGCCTCCGCGCTTGATAAAGCGGTTGACGAGCGCGGAGTGCGGCTGGTGCTTACGACGGGCGACAATATCTACGCGGGAAAGACGCTGCTCGGCATACCCGTCGGAGCGACCGGCGACGAAGACGACGACTGGTTCTTCACCTTCTACCAGCCCTACAGATACATCATCAATCGAGTCCCTGTTTACCCGGCGGTAGGCAACCACGACACGGGCGAGACAGAGTTGAGCGATGACCGCCAGCAGTTGATCGACAATTTTTTTCTCAATGAGCGCCTTACAGGAGAAGAGGCGGCCGGGCGGTCGTCAATAGGTCCGGGGCTCCTTTACAGATTTGGTTACGGGTCGGACATAGAGTTTATCTGCGTGGACACGTCGCGCCAGTCGTTTCTGTTTGGAGACCGTTTTTTCGCGCACGCCAACCACGCCTCTTTTCTCGACACCGCTTTTCCCATGCCCGGAGCCGCCGAAACCAACCCGCGAGTATGGCGCATCCCGTTTACTCATCACCCGCCCTACTGCGCGGGCCCAAGGCACTCGAACTCGCGCTCGATGATCGAGCGGCTCGTCCCGCTTTTCGAGCGCGCGGGGGTGCGCGCGGTGTTCAGCGGGCACGAGCACAACTTTCAGCACTCGCGCGCCGGACAGATCGATTACTTTGTAACGGGCGCGGCGGGGAAGGTTCGCATGGGTAAGCCTACGATGTTCGAGGAGGCGCGCACATCGGCCTGGGCGGCGGCAGGCCATTTCCTGCTCGTCGATGTGGACGCGCAGCGCATGAAGGTCACGCCCATAGCCGAGATCACGCCGACGGGCGAGATTGCAGAGCTTGCGGTCTCGACCCCTGCGGACGAGCCGGGACCGCTGCCCATCATCATCAACCGCTGACGCGCGCGCGTCAGTCGTTTACGCCGAACTCTATGAGCTTGAACTTTCCGTCCACGCGGCTAAAGTACAGGATCAGCTCGCCGCAAAATATCTCGTAGCTTTCGCCCTCCTTCAAAGGCTTCGCGGTCTGTATGCATCGCCTTAGCTTCCGGTCGAAAAGCTTGTCATAGATAGCGATGAACCCTCTCTTATCACGCTCCTCGCTTTCAAACAGGAAGGGGAGTTTAGTCATAGAGGCAACCGCCTCTTTATCGTTCTTCGCAATCGCGGCCTTAAACCACGTCCAGAAGGACGCGAAGGTTTGCTCTTTGTTTTGCGCGCGGGACGCGCCGGAAATCACCAGCACCAGAGCGAGCGCAAGCAAGGTCTTCATACTTTTTCCTCGCGGTCTGTCAGGGCAGCCGCTTGAAGGGGAAGACGTTTGATAGGCTCCCGTCGTTGTTGGCCACCTGTAATAATACCGTCTGGTTGACCTCGATCTTCTTGCCGGACTTCCTGGCTATCAGCACCATGGTCGGGTCGGGCAGCCCGTTGACAACCTTCTTCTGCCGCACGTTATCCATGAAGACTCGCGCGCCTATATCAAAGTTGAGCCCGATTATGACGAGCTGCTTGCCGTTTCTCGTAACGCTCAGGATCACGGGGTCGAGCGACGCCACAGCGTCCGGGTCGATCTTTGACATGAACACGTCCGCCGCGCCGCCGTGCTGAGGCACAAGCGCGAACACGGTCGGGAAATTTATCGAGCTTGTGAACCCCGACAGATATATGCTCCCCGTCGAATCGGCCGCCACGCCGGTGGCCGTGTCGGAGTTGGTCCCGCCGAGATATGTCGAGAATGTGACGACGCCGTTCGAGTTGAGCCTTGTGACAAAAGCATCGTCGCCGCCGTTGGCGAATGTTGCCTGCAAGGCGTTGACGAGGACGAAGCCCGCCCCCGCGCTGCCTGACACGTACGCGTTATTCGCGGAATCGACAAAGATGGCGTTTCCTGAATCCAGCTCGGAGCCGCCTAAAAAGGTGAAGTATGAATAGGCGGACCCGTTGGAGTTGAGCTTCGCGACGAAGGCGTCGATGGAGCCGACAGGCGTGCGAATAGGCATAGTGCCGAAAAAGGTTATCGACTCCGAAAGCCCCGTGACGTAAGCGTTGCCCGCAGAGTCTGCGGCTATGTCGAACCCCCTGTCTGTAAGCGCGCCGCCGATGTACGTCGAATATATAAAGCCGGACCCTGCGGCGTTGATCTTTGAGACGAACGCGTCCGACTGCGAGGCATTGCCGCCCTTGACCTGCTGCAACGCGTTCACGCGCGGGAAGTCCGTCGAGACCGTATCGCCTGTGACGTATGCGTTGCCGGCCGCGTCAACCGCTATCCCCGATTCGCTCAGGATATTTTCAGTGCCGCTGCCGCCGAGAAACGTCGAGTACGCAAAGGCCGCCCCGTTGGCATTTATCTTCGAAACGAACGCGTCCGAGATGCCTCCGCCGTAGTTCTGCTGTATCGCGCCGACTCGCGGGAAATCCCCCGCGGAGGTTGTTCTGCCCGTCAGGTAGACATTTGTGGCCGAGTCAATCGCCAGGCTTACGCCCGCTTCAGTGCCGCTTCCGCCTACGAAGGTCGAGAAGAATATGCCGGGGCCGAGGCCGTTGAGCTTCGTCACGAAGGCGTCGGTTGTGCCGCCAAGCGTCATATCAATCGCGTTCACCCTCGGGAAGTTGGCCGAAGAGGTCGTGCCGCCCATGTAGACGTTGCCCGATGCGTCGACCGCGACCCCGGTGGCGAAGTCGTTTGCGTTGCCGCCGAAGAAGGTCAGGTTGAGCATGTTCCCCGTGGGCGTGAACCTCGCGACAAAGACGTCCGAATTGAGCGCGGAGGAGTTTGCAAGAAAGTTTGGCGAGATCGAATCGCCCACTATGTAGGCGGTCCCCGTCGAATCGATTGTGAGGTCCTTGCTGAAGTCGTTGCTGTTGCCGCCAAGGTACGTCGAGTATTCAAGCACGGGGTCGATGACAAGCGGGAGGCTGCGGTCGTATTCGCCGAGTTGAAAACCGACCTGACCCTGGGCGGTTATCGAATAACTGCCCGCGACCTCGCGGCGCTCGCCGTCAACCTCCTGGTAGACGAGCGGCTTGTTATGCCTCAGGCTGCCCGCCTCCGTATCGAGTATCAGGTCTCCGTTTGAAGCGACGCTCACGCTTTCGCACCCTTCAAAGTCGAGGCGAACGCAATCGGGGTCTATGCCGGGCGCGATGATAAAATCATACTCCAGCTGCCGCCTGTTGCCGTAGTAGCGAACGTCTACGCCTTTGTATACCTGCTCGTAGACCAATTCGGAATACGAAGGAACGTCCGTCTGCCAGTTGGCGGCGTCGCTGCCGATCATGTAGTTCAAACGGACTGCCTGTTTGCCGCGCGGAGCGAGACGCGGGTTCGGGTTCGCGCCCGCCATCTTCATATGAACGACGGCTGCCCGTGAGGCCGATAGAGCTTGCGCGCTCGTTTGAGAGGGCGCGTCCCCCGCGCGCGCCTTGACGACCATCGCCACCGCGTCCGGCTTAAACATAAGGCCGAAGCCGTCGCCGCGCGCCACGAATTGCGCGTCGGACTCGGCCTGCCCGATATTGGCTTCAAATAGCAGCGGGATGGAGCCAAAGACTTTGCCCGCGCGCTCTGTGGCCTCCGCTGTCGGGTGAAGATCAACATTCACGGCGGTCGGGCCGCCCGGTTGCGTGCGCGACCGGTCCGCGAGCTTTATAAAGCCCAAGCCAACCCCACTTGCCAGAAGCGCGACAAGGCAAATCTTCGTCCACAGGCTCATTCTAAAATTCATGACGGTTTCCTTTCGACTATCACAGTAGCGTTGCTCGATCTTAACTTTTATCAATCCGCTTTTGAATATTACCGTTACTTAATCCGGCGTGTAGAGCATACTTATGCGATTTTGCCCAGAATGGCAAGCAGATTCTCAGTTCTGTCCACATGGCCGCAGGGGCCAGTCTCTGCGCGGGAGGCGATTTTTCGCCCTCTGTGGCCGCGTTCTGTGGTAGAATCCGACCACTTCGCGCAAGAGGCCATTTTTTAGAGTCTTTATTTTTTTAGAGTCTTTGAAGATTTCAGCTAAACATAACCCGAAAGCTCTAAGAAGGGAGATGGTAATGCTGACCCGAAGCTTCTTCGATCATCTTGCTTGTAAGATCAAGCCCGCGATAACGATCTTTTTGTGGTCGGTAATTATGGCCCTGCCCGCGAGCGCGCAATCGCTCAGCGGTTTTGACCGCGAGCGCGGGCGTCAGATGCTTCAGGCGTTAAAGAGCGATATTAAAAAATACTACTACGACCCTAACTACCGTGGCATAGACCTCGACGCGCGCTTCAAAGAGGCCGACAACAAGATCAAGCAGGCGACCTCTATCGGGCAGATGTTCGGCATAATCGCGCAGGTGTTGCTCGACTTCAACGATTCGCATACTATCTTCATCCCGCCCGACCGCGCGGCAACTACCGACTACGGCTGGCTGCCGCAAATGATCGGCGACAAGTGTTTTGTGGTAGGGGTAAGGCCAGGCAGCGACGCGGAAGCGAAGGGCCTCAAAGTGGGCGACGAGATACTTTCGGTCGACGGATTCTTTCCCTCGCGCGAAGACTTCTGGAAGCTTGAGTACCTCTACTATTTTCTCAGGCCGAAACCAGGCATGCGGATCGTCGCGCAGAGCCCGGGCGCGCAGTCGCGCCAGATAGATGTCTTAGCCAAGGTGACAAAGCGCAAGCTTATCCGCAGCTTTTACAACGGCCAGGACCTGGGCGAGATGGAGCGGGAGGCCGAAAGAGACGCGCATGTGCGCCGCCATCGTTATCAGGAGATCGGCAAAGAACTTTTTATATGGAAGATGCCGCAGTTCGATCTGGAAGACGGCGAAGTCGATTCGATGATGGACAAGGCGAAAAGGTCTAAAGCGCTGATCATAGACATGCGGGGAAACGGCGGCGGGCGAGAGACTACCATGAAGCGGCTCATCGGCAGTTTCTTTAACCACGAGATAAAGATCGGCGACGTGAAACGGCGCGAGGACACAAAGCCGCTTATTGCGAAACCGCGCGGCAGCAACTATTTTGAAGGCGATCTAATAGTCCTCGTCGATAGCGAGTCCTCTTCTGCCGCAGAGGTCTTCGCCCGCGTTATTCAGATAGAGAAGCGCGGGATAGTCATAGGGGACCGCACAAGCGGCAAGGTGATGAGGAGCAGGTATTACGGGCACGAGTCGGGTCTCGACATCGTCGCTTTTTACGGGGCGAGCATTACCGACGCCGATCTTGTCATGACGGACGGGAAGAGCCTTGAGGGCGTTGGCGTCAAGCCCGACGAGCTGTTATTGCCGTCGGGGGCGGCCCTTGCCGCCAGCCGTGACCCTGTGCTCGCGCGCGCGGCGGCGCTCGCAGGCGTCACGCTCGACCCGGCAAAGGCCGGCGCCCTCTTTCCAATCGAGTGGAAGTAGGTGTAAAAGATGCTTAACAAGAATTCAAGCTGGTCTGGAGCACTGACGGCATGAAAACGAAGCGTGCGAAAATAATGAAAAATCTTCCGGCTGTGGCTGTGGCGCTCGCCGCCATCTTTTCCGCTGCCATCGCGGCACCGGCGCAGACAGACCAGCGCGTCAGGGCTTCGCGCCCGGCCGATACGCGGTCTTTGGAGAAGATCTCTAAGTGGCCTCCGAGGGAGAAACGGTTCGCCATCATCATCGGCGTCGACGAGTACACTGACTCGAAGATAACCCCGCTCATCGCGCCCAGCGAAGATGCGCACATGCTCTACGACGCGCTTATAGAATATGCGGACTTCCCGCGAGAGAATATAACCCTGCTGACGAACGACAGGTCGAGTTTGAACCAGCCCACGCGCCCGATCATCCTCGAATACCTGTCAAACCTGAGAAAGCTGCTCCCGCCGGACGGCCTCCTGCTTGTCGCCTTTTCGGGGCACGGCATAGAGGTCGAGGGGCAGGCGTTTTTACTTGGAGCCGACGCCCGGTTGAACGACGACCTGAAGGTGCTCAGGGACACAGCCATCGGCTGGACGGACATGATGGAGTACATCGCGGATTCGGGCGTAGGGCAGGTCGTGATGCTCCTCGACGCTTGCCGAAACGACCCCAGAAGCGGCAAGTCCGCGCCCCGGCCCAATCGAATAACCCAGCTGTACTCGCGGGGCGTGGGGCTGAAAACTTACAAGAGCAAGATCACTGGCTATGCGAAGCTGCTGGCGACAAGCATGGGAGAGCAGGCCTGGGAGGACGCCGAGAAACGACAGGGCTTCTTCATGGGCGCAATCGTGGACGGACTGAAGGGCGCGGCGGCGAACGAAGACGGGAAGGTGACGCTTGCGAGCCTCATCAAGTACACGAAGAATGAAGTCACGCAGCGCGCACGCCGCAGAGGCCTCACGCAGGCTCCGAGCGAAGAGATACTCAACTACGACACGGACCAGATAGTGATAGCCGAGTTCGAGACAAAGACAAAGACTGCCGTAAGCACCCCCGCGCGAAATGAAGAGCTGCCCGCGTACATGCCCGACTTCGAGCTGGCTTTCTGGCAGTCGGTCGAAAAACGAGACGAGCCGGCCGAATACGAGCTCTATTTGAAACGATACCCGAACGGCGTCTATGCCGAGCTGGCCAAGAGCAGGATAGCGCGGCTCAGAAAAACGCAAGCCGCCGCGCCGCCGGTAACTGCTCCGGCCGAGATCAAACCGAGCGCGCCTGTTAAATCCGATGCGGCCCCTAAAGCCGAAGACGTCATGCAGGCGGAGTTAAAGAGGCAGCAATCGGCCCGGCAAACAGAACAACAGCAACAGGCCCAGCTTGAGCAGGCCGAGCAGGCGCACTGGAGGTCTATAATCAACAGCGCCGACGCGGCCGCTTTTAACGAGTATCTGAGGCTCTACCCGAAAGGCAAATTCGCAGCAGAGGCGGCGGCGCGGCTTTCCGCAATTCAAGAGACGGCCTACTGGCAGTCGATTGCGCAGAGCAAGAGCGCCGACCCGTTTAAAGAGTATTTGCAGAGATACCCTGCGGGAAAATTTAACAAAGAAGCCAGGGCCAGGATCGACGAAGCGGACGAGGCTTCGCACTGGGCCACTGTAAACGGCAGCTCAGATATAGGCCAGTTGAAAGCATTTTTGCAGAAATATCCCGGCGGCAAGCACACCGCCTCGGCAACCGCGCAGATAGCCGACCTGACCGAGGTATCTGTCTGGAGCACGGCGTCTGCGAGCGGCACGCCGGACATGCTGAGGTCTTATCTGCAAAAGTATCCGAACGGCAAGTTCGCAAGGCAGGCCACGCTTCGATTGGGCGAGGTCGAAGAGACCGTCTACTGGAACGCCATAAGCAACAGCACGGACATCGAGACTTTCAGAGCATACTTGAGAAAATACCCTTCGGGCCGATTCGCCGCGTCGGCCAACAACCGAATTATTGATATGACGGAAGCCGCTCACTGGAACGCCGTAAACAACAGCAACGACCCTGAAAGCATCAAGGCTTACCTTGCCGCTTACCCTACGGGCACGTACGTCGACCAGGCAAAAGCAAAGCTGGAAGGGCTCGACTCGATAAGAAAAGCGGCCGTGTCGGTTGAGAGTTACAGCAAGAAAGGCAAAGAGTTTGCCGACGCGAAGCGATGGGCCGAGGCCTCGGCCGAGTACCGTCGCGCGGTAGAGATGGAGCCGAATAACGCGGTCCTGCGCGATTCTCTGGCGACCACGCTCATCAGCTTGAACAAGTGGCAGGAGGCGGAAAAAGAGCTCGGCGAAGCGGTGCGGCTGCGACCCGATATTAGCGAATGGCGCGGCCGCCTTGGATTCATACTGCTTCAGCAAGAGAAGTGGCAGCAGGCAGAGGCGCAGACCAGAGAGGCGGTAAGGCTCGACCCCGCGAAAGCCGTATGGCGCAACAATCTCGGATGGGTCCTGCAATTTCAAAACCGCTGGGCCGAAGCCGAAGTCGAATACCGCCGCGCCGTTGACCTGGACGCGAATAACCCGCTGTTTCGCATCAACCTCGGATGGGCGCTCGCCAACCAGAAGAAGTGGCCCGAAGCCGAAGCCGAGCTGAAGGTGGTCATAAGGCTAAGGCCAAACATACCCGAACAGCGCGGCAGGCTCGGATACATACTGCTCCAGCAGCAGAAATGGACCGAAGCCGAAGCCGAGACGAGAGAGGCGCTGAAGCTGGAGCCTAATAAGGCTATCTGGCATACGTACCTTGCGGCGGCGCTGTTGAACCAGCAGAAATGGAATGACGCCGAGGCGGAGTACAAACAGGCGGCGCGGCTCGAACCCGAAAAGGCTACCTGGCGCGGGCTGCTCGCAGGCGTTTTGTTCCAGCAGCAGAAATGGGCCGAGGCCGAAGCGGAATATAACCGCGCCGCTCAGCTCGACCCCAATAACCCGCTCTACGCCGAGCGGCTCAAGCAGGCGCGAGATTACCAGCAAAAATCCGCGCAAGCTTCGACCGCGCAAGCCGCGCCCGCCCAACCCGTTTCGAGCGCGGTAAAGACTGTGCCGGGCGCTGAGGATCTCACCCCGCCCATTCCACTAAACCGACCGCGCGCGCGCTACACCAAAGAAGCGCGCGACGAGGAAGTGGAAGGGACAGTCTCTTTGCGCGTCCTCGTGCGCGCCGACGGCACTGTCAGAGGCGTGAAGGTCGTCAAGGGCCTGTCTCACGGGCTGACCGAGCAGGCCGTGATAGCGGCAAATAAGATGCGGTTCAAGCCCGCGTCAAAAGGCGGCCAGCCGGTTGAGCAGTGGCTGGCGATGGACATTGAATTCAAGCTCAAGTAGCGGTCGGCGGCCGGTCAACCCCGGCCGCTACTCATACCGAAGCGCGACTATAGGATCGACCTTGGTTGCCCTGCGCGCGGGCAGGTAGCAGGCCAAAAACGCTACAGCGGTCAAAAGCAAAGTCAGGACTAAATAGCTCACAGGGTCTGTGGCGCTCACCCCAAACAGCAGCTTCGTCATCAAACGTGTCAACCCAAAGGCAGAGGCCAGCCCTAAAGAAACCCCTATCACCGTAAGCGTCATGCCTTGCCCGACAATCAGCTTCAACACATCCGTGGGCCGCGCGCCCATCGCCATGCGGATGCCGATCTCGTGCGTTCGCTGCGCCACCGCATACGACATCACGCCGTATATCCCGACGGCCGAAAGCGTCAGCGCGAGAATCGCGAACCCGCCGAGCAACACCATCATCAGCCGCTGCTGCGCAATCCCGTAACCAAGCAGTTGATCCATCGAGCGGACGGCGTAGACCGGCAGGTCTTTGTCGAGCGAGCGGATCGTCTGCTCTACGGTCGAGGCGAAGGCGAGCGGCTCAGACTTTGTGCGGATGATGAGCGCAAACGAGCGCGCGGGCTCGTGCGCGGTCGGCAGAAACGCCTGCAGAGGGGTGTCGCGCTCGATGCCGTTCAGCTTCACGTCCGACACAACTCCCACGACTTCGCGCCAGGGCGTGTCGTTTTCCGGGAAGCCCTGTTTGATACGCTTTCCAACCGGGTCTTCGCCGGGCCACAGGCGGTTTGCCAGCGTCTCGTTTATCACGATGACTTTCGGTGACGTCGGGGTATCCGTCTCATCAAACAGCCGCCCCTTCAACAGCCGCACGCCTACAGTCTTGAAGTAGTTCGCGCTGACGGGCGTAAACGCCGCGTCGGGAAGCTCTGCGCGCGGAGGTACGGGCTTATCGCCGACGATAAAGATCGAGTTCCAGTTCGACCCGTCAATCGGCACCGAATAGGTCAACGCCGCAGACTCTATTCCGGGGATCGTTTCTATCTGCTCCGTAAGCTCTTTAAAAAAGTGGTGGCGTTTTTCCGGCGGGTAAGCGTCGGCCCCAAGATTGAATCGCATGGTCAGCAGGTTGTCTGCGTTGAATCCGGGGTCCACGCGCATCAGCTCGGACACGGTGCGCAGCATGAGCCCCGCGCCTATCAGCAGCACAAGCGCGAGCCCTACCTCGGCTACGAGCAGGACCTTTCTTGTCCGCTCGCGCATCACGCCCGCCATCGACCGCCCGCCCTCTTTCAAGATCGCTTGAAGATTGGTGGCGGATGTTTGCAGCGCGGGGAGCAGCCCGAACAGCAAACCCGTAAGCACGGACACGACGAGCGTGAATCCGAGCACCGAAACGTTCAGGCCGACGGTCGCCATGCGCGGGATGTTCGGCGGCGCGAGCGCCACGAGCCCCTGCGTCGCCCACAGCCCGATGAGCAGGCCGGCCGCGCCGCCCGCAAGCGCGATGACAAGGCTCTCGCTGAGCAACTGTCTGATGATGCGCCCCCGGCCCGCGCCGAGCGCAAGGCGGACGGCGATCTCTTTCTGCCGTTCGGCCGAGCGGACGAGCATGAGGTTAGCCACGTTCACGCACGCGATCAGCAGCACGAACCCGACGGCCGCGAGCAGCACGATCAAGGCCGGGCGTATATCTTCGACAAAAACGTCGGCGAGGCCCGACGCGCTCGCGGTGTTTCCGCTGTTGGTGTTCGGGTATTCCTGTTCGAGCTGGGCGGCGAGCTGCACTATCTCCGTGTTCGCCTGCTCCACGGGCACGCCTGGTTTCAGCCTCGCAAGGATGTACATGTTGTAGTGATTGCCGCGATCAAGCATGCCCTGGCCGGGCGTCGTGAGCGCCAGTCCAATCGGCACGTAAAGATCGTCGCGGCGAAAGTATTCAAAGTCGGGCGGGAGCACCCCTATGACCGTGTGCTGCTTGCCGTCCACCTTGATCGTCCTGCCGATTATATCCGCGTCGCCGCCGAACTGCTCCTTCCACACGCCGTTGCTCAAGAGGGCCGTCGGCTCTGCGGTCGGCGAGTCATCCTGCTCTGTAAAAGCCCGACCGACCTGCGGGCTTACGCCGAGTATCTGAAAAAAATTCCAGTTCACCCTGCGGCCCTGCAGCCGGACGGCCCGGTCGACGCCCGTCAGATTGAACGAGGTCGTCTGGTAAGCCGCCATCTCCTCAAAAGAGTTCGCCCGCTCGCGCCAGTCAAGGTAGTTCGGGTAGGCGGGCCCCATCCTTTCGCCCCCACGGTTATGTTCCGCAAGGACCACCAGTCGGTCAGGGTCCGCGTAAGGCAGCGGGCTGAGCATCACCGCGTGAACGACGCTAAAGATCGCCGTATTCGCGCCTACGCCGAGCGCAAGCGTCAGCACAGACACCACCGTAAAGCCGGGATTCTTTATCAGTATCCGCACGGCGTAACGTAAATCTTGCCAAAGGTCTGCCAGCATGTTTGTACTCCTGCTCCCAAGAACTACACGGTTGTTTTTAAGACGCGGGTCGGAGCGCGCGAGCTCGCGAGCGAGCAGCTCGTGACCGCTCAATTCTTCAAGCGTCGCGCCGTAGGCGTCTTCGTCGCTTGCTCCGCGTGCGCGCAGTTCTTCATACCGATCCTCAAGGTGCTGCGACAGCTCCTCGACTATCTCGGCTTCGCGCGCGGGTTCGAGCTTGGACTCCTGAAGCCGCCTGCGAATCTCGTCTTTCCACTTACGCATTTTCCGCCCCGGTCACGCGGTTTATCGCCTCGACAAATGACTGCCAGTTGCTGCGCTGCGCGGCCAGCACCTTCTTGCCTTCGGTGGTCAGTCGGTAATAACGCCGCCGCCGCTGCCCCGCCTTCTCGACCCAGCGGCCCTGAATCCAGCCCCGCTTCTCAAGCCTGTACAGCAGCGGATAAAGCGAGGCCACGTTGAATTGCAGCACGCCGTCGGACCGGGTCTCGATCAGCTTGCTGATCTCGTATCCGTGCCTGGGCCTGTGCTCCACCAGGGAGAGGATCAAAAGCTCTGCGCTCCCTTTTTTCAGCTCGCGTTCCAGTATCTGTGAAATGTTATATTGCACAGCCACATATTACTGTGAAACATATAATCTGTCAAAAAGATTTTTCGCCCGATCTTTTTGGCCGGTTCCGGGGAACGTCACATCGGGATTCAGATGATCCCACTTCCCGGGCATAACCATCCCATGCGAGAGCAGACAGGCAAAGCTGTTGCTGTCGCTTGCGCCCACGCCGTGCAGCAGAGCGCATCAAGTCTGACTCACCCGTGCGTCACAATTGCGCGCGCAGCCGCAATTTCAGGCCGATAGCAAGGGCACATTGATTGCACTCACAGAAGGGCCGGGAAAGGGACCGCACATATGGCAAACAGGAACGACCGCGCTTTGATCGTTATCGGCGGGCACGAAGACAAAAAAGGCGACCGGGCCATCTTGAAAGAGGTTGCGCGAAGAACCGGCGCGGGCAAGCTTGTCATAACGACCGTAGCTACGAAAGAGCCTGCGGGCATGTTTGAAGACTACGACCGCATCTTTCGCAGGCTGGGGGTAAAACATATCTCGAAGCTTGAGATCGACGAGCGCCACGAAGCCAGGGATGAGCGCAAGGCGAGCGCGCTCGACGACGCGGTGGCGGTCTTTTTCACGGGCGGGGACCAGTTAAAGATCACAAGCCAGATCGGCGACACGCCCGTATACGAGCGGATCAGGCGGATATACGAATCGGGCGGGGTGATTGCGGGTACGAGCGCGGGCGCGTCCGTCATGTGCGAGACGATGATAGTGGGGGGCGAGAGCGAAGGGTCGCACCGCGTAGAAGACTCGCTGAAACTCGCGCCGGGGCTCGGCCTCATACAGGGCGTCATCATAGACCAGCATTTCGCAGAGCGCGGGCGTATGGGGCGGCTGCTTGGGGCAATCGCTCAGAACCCGAAGAACATCGGCCTCGGCATAGACGAGAACACCGCGATCATAATCGAGCGCGAGCAGAGTTTTTACGTGCTGGGAGACGGCGCAGTCTCTGTGATAGACGGCGCGGGGATCACATATTCAAACATCGCCGAAGAAGAGCCCGACGTTGCCGTCTCTATGTACGATGTGAAGCTGCACGTGCTCAGCCAGGGGGACAGATTCGACCTTTCCGCGCGCAGGCCCGAAAAACTGAAAGGCAAGGCTGCCAGAGCCTTGCTTAGAAAAGATGAAAAGTAATCGACGGCCGGGTCGACTCTTCAGTCTGTTATCCTGTCGACAAACCGGCCGCTGACCCATTGAGATTCCTGCGGGTGTATCCTCCACCAGTTGTTGCTCACTTCATACGCGTTAACGACGACCCCTTTGTTTAGCTCGGTGATCTTTTTGGCCGAGGCGCTTGCAAGCGCTCTGACACTGAGGGTATCGGCCTTTACACGACCGGTCAGGATGATTACGCCGCGCGGCGCGGGCGCTATGACGCCCGGCCCTCGAAGCTCACGCGCGATCAACGGGATAAAGTTGGCTTCCGCCTTACCGACCTTGTTCCCCCCAAAGAACCCTGTTCCCGGACACGACTTTGTGGTGCCGGTCCCGTTCGTCCTCTTCCCCGTATCGAGGTCGTACCAGTGGTGATAAATGATCGTCTTGGAACTGGGCTGTAACCCGAACCGCTTACAGAGCAGCGCGTTGAGCTTGATTATGGTAGCGCTGTGGGCGGGGGTCATCTTGTCCTTGCCGTTATCAAAATCGCCCAGGTTTTCGATACAGATTCCGCCTGCATTGGCCCCCTTCGTCCCGGCAGGGTCCTTGTTAAGAGACCGGCAGACGGCGATTGTGCCGTCCGGGAACGTGGTCAGGTTCTGGGCTATCTCCGAGAACCCGCGCTCTTTCACGTGGTACTCCTCCATGCCTTTGAGCAGCGCAAAATGATTGTCGTTGAATGCTTCATAAGACGGCCTGTATGTGTGATGGTTCTGGATCAAGCGTATGGCGCGATTGACCGATATGGAGTCCAACCAGCTGGCGAATTCGGCAACGTCGAAGAGTATGAACTTACCCTGCGATATTTTCATGACTGCCCCTTTCCGATAAAGCCGGGTGTTGAATTGCCTACCCCTCCAATATCCCTACACGGGGAGATACCGAATGAATAGATTGCGATAAAGCAACACCATCGGTGCTTTAGCTTCCAAGCCTGTATGGTGTTATAAGATAAGATATTTCAGCTTTCCTACCAAGGCCTTTAGCTTGCTCAAACACCTCTTCCTTGCGTGCAAGCTGATACAACGCGCGCCTGCCCGGGGATTGGCCGGCTATTTGATCAAAGCTGAACTTGCGCACCCCCTCAAGGCGAAGCGACACGGTCTCGATCCCGTTGCGGATCGTCACTTGAACCTCTTTGAGGTCGCCCGGTTTTCCTATAAAATCGTAAGCGCCGCGCAAGGCCGCTAAAGCTAGACAAGAATCGACAACAACCACTCGAAGAGCCGCGATAAAGGAGAGGCCGTGACTGAAAAGATGAAGATACTGATAGCCTATGACGGCTCGGACGGCGCAAAGCTCGCCCTTGCGGATTTGCAGCGAGCGGGCCTGCCCGACGAGGCAGAGGCAATAGTCCTATCCGCAGCCGATGTGTGGATACTGGCGTCGCCCGGTGACGAGAGTCAAACGCCCGCATACTCGAAGATGTACCCGGACTCCTGGAGCAAAGAGCGCAAAGAGGCCGAGCAGGCCTTAGACAAAGCCAGGGCGATGGCGGCCGAAGCCGTACAATCAATCCAGTCAAGGTTTCCCGCCTGGGACGTGCGGGCGGAAGCCACGGCCGACGCGCCCGCGTGGGCCGTTATAAAGAGGGCGGACGAGTGGCGTCCCGACCTCATCGTCGTCGGCTCTCACGGTCGCACGGCGGTCGGGCGGGCCGTTCTGGGCAGCGTTTCGCAAAAGATCGTCACTCACGCGCGCGGGGCTGTGCGCGTAGCTCGCGGACGCGAAGAGACCGGCGACGCCCCCGTGCGAATCGTGATAGGGGTGGACGGCTCTGCGTATGCCGAACTGGCCGTCGAAACCGCTCGACGACGCGCATGGCCTGCGGGCAGCGAAGCGCTTGTGGTCGCCGCGCCCGAACTGTTGATGGGCGGCCTGGTCTGGTCCGAGACGTTCGATGACGAGCAAACCAGCGCGGATAAGATCGTTACGGCTGCGGCCGAAAAGTTGCGCGAATCCGGGTTGTCGGTTTCGACAAAGGTTCGATACGGCGATCCGAAGCGTGTGCTCGTCGACGAGGCGGAAGAGTGGAATGCCGACGCTATATTCGTGGGGGCGCGAGGGCTGAGAGCCATCGAGCGTTTCCTGCTCGGCAGCGTATCAACATCCGTCGCGGCGCGCGCTCACTGTTCGGTAGAGGTCATACGCGCCGCCGAGGCGAGCGATTAAAAAACAGGCAAGACTTGAACAACCACCGCCTGCTGGCCGTGGCATACCCCAACCGGAATCTCCATAGAGCCGGGCCGTCTGCGATCTATCGCGTAGATCAAATACGTTATACTGCTCGCCGTTAAACCCCCTTGCCGGAGCGCTAGAAGCATGACCGTCTCGTTTCCAGAGCGATTCAACATGGCCACATACTTCCTTGGTGACCGCATCGAGGAAGGGTTCGGCGACAAGGTTGCGGTTTACTTTAAAGACGAGAAGTACACCTACTCGCAAGTGCAGCAGATGGCCAACCGCATGGCGAACGCCCTCGTGTCGCTCGGCGTAGAGATGGAAGACCGCGTGTTGATGGCGCTTCCCGACTCGATTGAATTCGTGGCGACGTGGTTCGCCATCGCAAAGATCGGGGCCGTGATCACCATGGTCAACGGCGGGACGGGGGAAAGCTCTGTCCGCAGTAGTTCCGGCACAGTCCTGAACGCTATAGATTGACTGCGGGTTGACAGTAACAGTCTATCGTTAGCTTGGCTGTAGAGCTAAGGCACGCTCTCGCCGTGGAGCAAGCCCCAGCAAGACATCTGCAATAGCTTTCGAGATTGGCAGGCCGGGGGAACGCTCCAGCCAGAAGAACTCTCCTGCCGGATTTACTTCTAAGAATACGTGCCGTCCGTCGGGAGTCACTATGATGTCTATCGCCCCATAGTTCAATCCAAAATAATCCATGAGGCCAAGTAATCGCCCTTTGATGTCGTCGGGCAGGTCGTACGGCTCCCATTCTTCGAGTAACCCTAAGCCGTCTCTGCGCCAATCGTGAATCGCCCGCTCGGACACTTGAGAATTTATCGAGGCGCTGAATACATTTTGACCTACTACCGTGACGCGGAGCTCCAGCCGCTTTGGAATCATCTCCTGAAATGTCATCGGACACAGTCGCAGACCTGAAAGGTCTTCCAGGTCTTGCGGCTTAACCGGGTTGGTGAAGACGACTCTCTCTTGCCCGTTTTCATAAACCGCAAATGATGAAAGCATTTTGGTGACGAGGCCGTTTTCGCAGGACTTCGCAAACTCCCTTACAGCCTCGGGGTCGTTCGTGATCAATGTGCGAGGGACCTCTAAATTCAATTCGCGAGCAATCTGAAGCTGTAGCTGTTTGTTTTCTGCATGGCGTATGTGCTGAACCTGATCTATGCGAAATGCTTTTATGCTCGCAAGCATACCCATCACTGTCGCTCGCGATTCGCCTACGGATGCGCCACGAAGTTGCTGCTCGATAGTTTTGGGAATCTTTCCACCGATGTTGAGCCTGCGATGCCAGATTGCAGAAACATCTTGTAGATCAAGCTCTCCTTGCTCGGAGGCGAGAATAAGTCTGTCCGCATCACTGCCGTAACGAGCTATCAGCCTTATCTCCGTTGGAAAGCGGTCTGTGTCGAATCGGAAAACATTCCCGCCTCGTTCCTCGATTGCCTGCGTCACAAATCCGATGCTTTCGTTATCGTCACTCTTGGTAATTATCAAAACCGTCATCATAATCTCCTGCTCGCTTCAAAAGAGCTTCGGCCAACGCATCTGATATAGGGTGAGCGAGGTCCCGCTCCAGCATCCCCCACTCGCCGCCCGGGTTGACTTCAAGGAAGATGTGTTCCCCGTCCGGGGTCCTTATCAAATCTATAGCGCCATAAACCAGACCGAGTTTCTGCATTAAAGCTCGAAGGCGTGTTTCAATATCTTTTGGGATTTCGGCTCGAATCCAGGGACACTCGTCAGGGCCGGATAGCCGCCAATCCGTCTGTCCCCTCAATGAGCGGCCAGCCTCTATCCCGCCCACGAAACAGTTTCCATCAACATAAGCGACGCGCAACTCGATAGCTTTTGCGATACGCTCCTGAAACACCATCGGGCTGTGGCGCAGCATCTCCGCTTCTGCCAGGTCCTCTTCCCTAACATCGCTGGTATAAACGAACAAGGGAGCGGTTCCCATGCTCACCGATAGAGGTCTGAGCAGTTTCGCCACCATCTTGCCTCCAAGCTCATTGAAGAAGGCGCGCGCTTGCTCAGGATCATTCGTCACGAGCGTTCGAGGAATTATCAGCCCGACCGCCGTGGCCAATCTCAGTTGGCGAAGCTTGTTTTCCGCGTCTAAACTTCGTTGCGGGTTATTTATCCAGCGCGCTTGATGAAAATAATCTAAGAAGCCGTACAACATCGCGGAGCTTTCGCGTATACACATTTCATGAAACTTCGGGGCGAGACTCTCGTCCATCTTAGGCGTCCAGATCTTGCGCGCCCACACGGCCCGCACTTCGCTCGCGTCGAGACGAGCGTCTCGATCTCGTATAATATGTCCGAGCCCATCGGGTGTTAATCTGGCGGCGAGTTTTATTTCGAGTGGAAACAGGTCCGTGTTTAATCGGAAGACGCGCGCACCTCTACCAAGCAGAGCCTCCTCGACTCGATCCACAGTGAAAAAGTCGCCGCTATGCGTAAGTATCAAGACAACGTCGCGCTCTGATTCATTCACCATAGTCTAAAAATAGCGGGCGGGGCTTGCCGGAACTCAGGTAAGGCTCGAATAAAGCCGTAAGCCATACCCGTATCTCTACGAATATGGCTTACGAGAATACGGCTCTTCGCCGTGGGTTATCTCTTATCCTTAGACCGTCTCACCTTCATCGCTGTCAGACGGGTATTTATGAGTTACGTTTTCGTCGCCGTCAGAAGGATACTTCAATGTTCTGCCAGCCTTGACGTTCGTCTTCACACTGGGAAAATCTTGCCCCTCAAGGTAGCGGGCAAAAAACGGGACATTGTTCTCAATGTTTTTCATGTTGCTCCTCCAAGACATCGATTGCGCGAATATGAGCCTCATCGGCCATGAGATTGTTATTTCAAATACCAGGCTTGTCAAGGAACATTTGTTACACACGCAGAAGCAAGCTGTCGTCATTCTGACGTGTGATCTCTGATAGCAGACCCGAGGAACGCTATATCGCAAGTCGAGTCGAACCGGGTTCGGCCGCGCTGTGCGATACGGCGGTCGCGTCAATCAATTTCGTCTCTATCCGAGGGGTATTTCAGCGTTAGCCCGGCCTTCACATTGGTCTGCACACGAGGAAAATCCTGATCTTCAAGATACTTCGCGAAGAACGGGACATCTTTTTCGTTCTTATCTTCTTTCATTTTCTGACTCCTTGAGTCTGTATTTTTAATAACGCCTTTTCGCATGCTTTTGCGCTGAAGCACGACCGGCATCATGTGGCGTGGGCTGTGTGCTAGATAGCACCAGCCCACACCTTAGCTTCACCGATAAGGAACGAGTTATTTGACATGGCTTGCGGAATTATACCTCGTCACTGTCGGATGGATACTTTTGAGTGTGCGCCAGTTCATCAAGGTCGGAAGGGTATTTAGTTGTAGCTTTAAGACCGGCTTTGAGGTTAGTCTTCACTTCGGGAAAATCTTGCCCTTCAAGGTACCGCACAAAAAACGGGACGTCGTTCTCTTTTTGCTTCATCACAGCTTCTCCTTTTGTTGATTTTAAGAGCATGTTCGGGCTCTCGGCGGTATTGTAACCTATATCGCTGAATTATTCATACTGTGATTAGACGCATTTCTTTCGAAAAATAATGCATTTGAAATTGCTGACCGTCTTCGGTGTTAAGGGTGGGCGACTACGATCAATGTTCGGCTTCGGTTGAGCACGCATTGAAGTGCGCGGCGAAGGTTCTTAGGGTCCAAAGCCGCAAAGCTTTCGTCAAGAACTATCAGGTCGGCTCTCTGAAGTAATGCGCGCGCGATAAAGAGACGGCTCCGCTCGCCGTGTGAGAGTTGCCAGCCTGTCTCTCCAACGATTTGCGACATGCCCGACGGCATACGCTCAAGCAAGCTGCGAAGGCCCAGTTCTTCACATATCGCTTCCGCCTCCGCGAGACCCGATGGGGCAGGCGGCCAGTCGCGACCCATCAGTAGATTGAAGGCAAAGGTGCCTGTCAGCACATGGTTTTCGTGAAATTGCGGAGACGCGGCCACACGGTCGCGCCACCCGCGCGGGCCCAACGTTTGATGATCGAGTCCCTGAAGCAGCAGCAACCCGGAGTCGGGCATTCTGAGGCCCGCCAGCAACGCTGCAAGCGTCGACTTGCCTTCGCCTGAAGCTCCTTCAAGTAAGATGCGCTCGCCCGAGAAAACTTCAAGGCTGCAACGCTGAAGCACCGGCTCGCCGCTCGGATGATAGCGATAAAAGAGGTCAGCGCCTTCGATTAACTTTTTACCTCTGCCCGTGCGATGCAAGTCCGCAGGGGGTTGCCCGTAGATAGACGGCGGGGTCTTAACTTCGCTCCCGGCGGCCGCGTTGAAAAGGTCCTTTATCTGCTGCCACGCAATTGCTGCGCCCGCCACTTGCGAAAGGCTTCCGGTCAATCTCCCGAAACTCTGGTAGCCGAGCAGCAAACCGCCAACGCTTATCGCAAGCGCTGGAAGCTGTGCGCCACCGGAAGCAACCGAGGGGATAAGCCCCACCAATCCCAGAATCAACCAGCCTCGCGGGATCAACCCCATCAACCAAACGCTCGATTTGTCGATTGACTTTGATAGGTCGATGTAGCGTGTGAGTAATTGATCTTCGCCGTCGTGCCAGTGTTCGAGCGACTCCTGAGCGAGGCGAGTCCTGTGGCCCACCATGCGCTCAACCATATCATTGGTCATTGAGAGGCGAATATCAGTCCAACGTCCGCGCCGCTTGAAGTAGCTCCACCCCATCCAACCGCTCGCGGCTCCCCAGACAACGAAGAGCAGTACGTGTACTAGCCCGCCCGCGCCAAGGCTCAAAACGAAGGCGGCCATAAAAAGCTCTATGACTGCGGCTATAACAGCGAACCCGCCAGTCGTAGCGAGACTTTCAACCGCGGCTGATTCGATCACTCGTCCGAGAAGGTTTCCCGATCCCTCTTTGCGAATGCGATCAGGATCGAGCCGCAGCGCTCCGTACAACAGTCTCTGTTTCAATAACGCGCCCACATTCATGGCAATTACCCCTTGCAGCCAGGTAATCATCATCTTGAAAGGGATCGCCGTGATAAGAAGCAACATCCACGCCAGCATCCAGCCGTAGTCAAATTGCCCTTGCAATGCTCCACGGCCAATGACCCACCACGAGCCGATCAAAATCAGGTATTGAACCACCTGTAGAAGAGTCAGTGTGAGGAGATGAAGATGGAGCCGATCCCTCTTTAACTGTTTAATGAAGCTAGCGCCGGGAGGCAGCCGCAACAGCCAGCAATCGCTGACCGGAAAAACCGCCAGCGCCTCGCGCAGGAGGGCTGATCGCACTATGCCCCTTCGCCTTTTGGGCACGTCCGCTTTTTCCAACAACTGGTCGAAATCAACCAGAAGCGGCTCATCAAGCTGTCGGCAAATCAGATCGCGAACGGTTTCAAGTTTAACACGGTGAGTCTTGCCATCCGGCGCGACGACATAGATGTTTCGTTTGCCGCCGCGAGCTACGGCGAGAAAATCCGAGCCGGTTTCTGACGGCACTTCAATGACAAGAGGACCGGCTACGCGCAAGACCTGTTCTATCTCAGAGTAATCGACGTTGAGCGGTTCGGCTTCCAACCCTACCCACAGGGCCGTTGCTTCGACCAGTCGCCCGAGCCCGCCAGTCACTTTCAACCCCTGCTCTTCATCTGCGAGCGGTGATTGATGCGTCGTGGTATTCAAGCGTTTATCGAGTAGGCCAGTACTTAGCCCCAGCTCTTCTATTGCTTCGGTGAGCCTGGAAAGTGACCAGCAGAGATGTTTGATAGACTCAGTCATGCGATCAGTTTTTATTGACCAGTCTTCCGCCCTCAAGCCTGATCCGCCGCCAGAACGGGTTGTTCCACAACTCACTTCGCACGGCGGTCTCAGCCTCAAGCAGCGCGCCGTACCGTGAACCGCGTCGTTTGACGAGTTCCGCAGGCTCGCCGTCTTCTACGATTCGGCCTTGCTCAACCACGATGATACGTTCGAATCCTTGGGTTTCACTCACGTCATGAGTTATGCAAACGAGGGTCGCGTCTCGCCAGAGATGCCTTGAGTTTGAAAGCAGTTCTTCTCGCCGCTTGCGGTCCAGCCCTCGGAACGGCTCATCGAGAATGACAAGCCGAACCTTGGGGCGAAGCATCGCGCGGCCCAGCCGCACGCGCTGGCCCTCGCCCCCGGAGACGAGCGCTCCTGCCTCACCCATCTCTGTTTGAAGACCGTGGGTAAGTTTTTTGAGCATGTCGCCCAATTGAGATAACTCTATTACTTCGCTCAAGGGAACGCCTGTCGGCCGATGCACACCATACCGAAGATTGTCGAGTAAGGAGCGATTCCATACCTGCACAGCCGGGTCAACCCACGCTGTTTCCCTTCGCAACTCCGCAAGCCGCCGACCATCGAGAAGCGCCCCGTCAATCAACACGCGCCCCGAGGCCGGACGATGCCAACCAAGCAGAACACCAACCAGACTCGACTTGCCCGCGCCCGACGGCCCTATGATAGCGACATGGCTTCCCGCCTTGATTTCAAGGTCGATCTCTTCGAGAATCGTGTGACCGGCAGCCTTCACGCTAACGCCTTGAAATGAAATATCGACCGCTTTTGATTCTTTGTTGATCGACTCCGGCCCGGGTTCAAAAACAGCCTCTTCGGGAGCGCCCAGCGGCTCAAGCAACCGCTCCGTGGTGTTGCGATAGATAGGATACTGCTGCGCAGTCTGAGCTACCATCTGGCCAAGAACCGGCAGACTGAGGCTCCAGTAAATAAGCAAAAGAGCAGTTGCCGTTTCATCCGTCCGGCCAAGATAACTGAAGAGAATCCAGACTGCCAGGGCCGAGCTTACCAGTGATTGAACGGTCTCGACCGCAACGACCCTGCGCAGTAATCCCAAGCTGGAACGCATCCATTCGACTAATAATGATTCGTGCTCGCGCCTGATAGCGGGTTCTGCTCCGTGAGCGCGAATCGGTACGAGCCCGAGCAGTGCGTCGAGATAAAAGCGAGTCAATGCTCCCGCGTGTGTGCGAGTTCGAAGATCGCGTTCGACAATAAATGGTTGAGTCGACCAGGGCAGGATAACGCTCACCGCCGCTATAAAAAGCGCCGGCAGCGCGCTTGGAGGGTCAAGCCATGAGATGGCCGCAGCCGTCAGCAAAAGCCCGAAGATCGAGCGAATCATCTGCCCCGCAAGCCCTGGCAGCAAGCGCATAGCATAAAGGCTGTGGCTGCGCTCGGTCATATCGGAGATCAGGCGGCTGTGAAAATACCTGTCTCCTAATCGCGGGAGCTTTTCCAGGATTGCCATTCGCAAGCGGGCCTCAAGGTGTCGTCCGAGCTTTTGTAGGCCGTCGGTGAGGGGTAGTTCCAGTAAAAGCATCCCGAAGACAAATACCCCGAGCGCCGTCAGTGCCTGGAGTCGCTGGCTCACAACTCCGACTTCCCGACCAATATCGAGAAGCCCTCGAAACAAGAGGGCTTCAAAGACGAGGCCGATTGACACAATCGCGAGCACTGCGATCAGCCCGAAAGGCGTCAACGCGCGGTCTTCTTTCAAGAGCCGAAGAATCTCGCGCGCGGGACGCGGCGGCGCTTCTTCGAGAGCGGCAACAAGCTCAGGCGAGACCGACTTCAACTGAGTTTCAGATTTCTCGTCCGCTCGATTGGCAGAGAGAATCTTTTGAGGCGCGTCGAGGACACGGACGATTACCGCGCCCTTCAAGTTCAGGTACTGTGCTCCGTCTTCGGCGCGACCGGCCGGTCTGACACACCAGTAAACGGCCGGGATGATAGAAACCTGATCTGCTAGCTGGTTTAGCTCGCGATCAAAAAAGCTTTGAAGCACGCGCCCCGATTGACGACCTCGACTTAAGCCCCCTGAACGAATGAGCGACTGGATCATCCTGGTGGTCGCGTCGAGACCGGCTATCGCGTGCCACCCTGGGTCGCGAAGGGCCAGGTCAATAAGATGTTGCGCCGTTGCGCCGGCGATTCCAAGATCGTTCAATCGCCTTTGAAGCGGGCCTGTAAATTCATCCGAACCCGCCCACTTGCGCCAGGCGGCGGCGGGAACAGGTAAGACGTGAGTGTAAACTTCTTGAAGGAAGCTTTCATGAACAGGCCAGCGCCGCCCTGTAGCAGGGTCCATAACTTGAACGAAGCGGCCATGTCGTCGCCACGCCACTACAAAGTGATTAGACCCGTTTGGAAGCGAAGTGACTACTATCGCAGGCAGGGCGCGCGCTTCCGGCAGCAACACGTGATCTACGGGGATCATAGTCTGTTGCGCCCCAAAGCCGAGTTGAACGGCCAGGTCCTCGACCGTATCGATGGAGGTTCCATCTACATCCGTCTGACACGCCTCGCGAAGCCTTCCATAACTGAGCGACACACCGAACCCCTCAAATAGAGACTTCAGTGAAGCAGGCCCACAATCCATCGCGGAGGTCTGCACGACTTCCGGAATTATCAGTCGTCTCGATTTAAGAGGTCTGCTATTCACCTTTCGCTCCACCGCTACCTGGCCGCTTCAGAAGCTCTCAGGTCCGCGCCTACGGCACGCAACAGCAACGCGGCTGGCGAGAGGCGGGCCACCTCAATCTCGACCACAGCAGGCAGACCATGTTGAAAAGGTATTTGGGAGTCGGGATAACGCACGAGCGCAAGGTCTACGCGTATGCGACCGTCGCGCGGCTCGCTCGCGACCGTCGTGACCGTGGCTTCGATCACGCCGTATTGAGTCCAGGGGAACCCCTCAAGACGCAACCTGGCAGATTGGCCGGTCTGTATTCGGCCAAGCGCCGACGAAGGGCGAAAGTATGCAATAGCTTTAAGTTCTCCGTGGGGGATGATAACGCCTACCTTCTCGCCGGCGTTCAGTATAGCCCCGGTGCGCAAGTCAATCGCCTCTCCGATTCGGCCAGAGACAGGTGCCCTCAAGTCGCGCTTTTCAATGTCATGAGAGAGACGGTTGGATACGGCCGTAGTGGTTGTGACTTGACCCTCAACTGAGGCGATCTCGCGATTGAGGCGTTCGATACGGACTTGACTGTCGCTAACGCGGTTTCGCAGGTCTGCTTGCAATTTATCTACTTGGAGGCGGAACGATTCGGCTGCCGCTCGCCGCTTCCGGACTTCAGTCTGAGCGCGCGCCAGATCGACTTCGGATAGGATGCCGCCAGCCTGTAAGCGAGCAATTCGAGCAGCTTCATCTTCGGCGAGCTGTACGCTTGCCACCGCCTCCTCAAGCTGGCTTCGCGCTTGGTCGATTGCTATTTGTGAGGCTCTCAATTGTTCTTTTCGCGCAACCTCCTCGGCCGCGACTTCATCGCGCAGAGCGGCGAGCTGTGGAGCAAGAGTCGCTGCCTGCGTCCTGGTTTCATCCAGCCGGAGCCGTTCATCCGTGGCTTCAAACTCTATGAGCAGATCGCCTGCTTGCACTTCTCGTCCCACCGCCAGGTATGTAGCCACCACTTTCCCGGCTGAAGGCACCGCTATAGGATAAAGCGATGTGTCTACCTCGATGCGCCCTGAGTCGGCTATTTCATAAACGCCCACTCTCGCCATCACCAGCCAGGCGATCCAGGAGCCGAGAACGATCAGGGCAATTATTACCACCAGGAAAGAGTGCGAGAACTTATCATTGGAAAGCGACCGCGTGGAATTTGAGAAAGATAAACCCATAAGTTACCCCGAATCTTCAGAGGGAAAAGCGGCTAGAGTCTATCACCAGCGACTTATGCGAGGCAAATTACTCAACTCGGCGATTGCTCCGGTTGTCAGGGAACGCCAATTCTGGATTATCTTGACCAGAGCTTACGTCCATTATTCTCAGGGCAACATCCCCCTCCCCCGAATGAAATCCTCTCTTAAGAGACTCGCTATCTTTTCTTCCTTTCATAGACCTATGCCGAAATTCCATATAATATACTGGCGCATATACCTGATCTTTTGAGGGAGTCGATCTAATGGGTATTCGCTTTCCAGAGCGATTCAACATGGCCACATACTTCCTTGACGACCGCATAGAGGAAGGGTTCGGCGACAAGGTTGCGGTTTACTTTAAAGACGAGAAGTACACCTACTCGCAAGTGCAGCAGATGGCCAACCGCATGGCGAACGCCCTCGTGTCGCTCGGCGTAGAGATGGAAGACCGCGTGTTGATGGCGCTTCCCGACTCGATTGAATTTGTGGCGACGTGGTTCGCCATCGCAAAGATCGGCGCGGTCATCACTATGGTCAACACGATACTGCCGACCGCCGACTACGATTACTACCTCGACTACACGCGGGCGAAGGTCGCGGTGACAGACGTTGCTGTGATGAACCGGTTCGCCGTGGCCGCTTCGCACTCGCGGTTTCTCAAGCACACGATAGTCGTCGGGGCGCAGGGCGCGGGCAGCCTGCTCGGCCCCGTGGGCCATTCCTCCATAACCCCTTATGACCAGATCACCGCCGCCGCGCCCGACAGGTTCGAGACCGCGCCGACTTCCGCAGACGACATTGCGATCTGGCTATTTACTTCCGGCTCGACCGGCCACCCCAAGGCGGCGGTCCACCTTCAGCACGATCTGCCTTACAACACAGAGTGCTATGCCAAACAGGTGCTCGGCGTCAACAAAGACGACATCACGCTCTCGGTGCCAAAGCTCTTTTTCGGTTATGCCACAGGGACCAACCTGCTCTTCCCGTTCGCCGTCGGCGGCGCGACGGCCATTTTTGCCGAACGCTCTACCGCCGAGACCATGTTCGAGATGATCGAAAGGTACCGGCCGACCATATTGACAAGCGTCCCGACCATGATAAACGCCATGCTTCAGGTCGAAGGCGCGCGGCATAAATACGACCTGTCGTCGCTTCGCTTCTGCTTGTCGGCAGGCGAGGCGCTCCCGCCAGAGCTTTACAACCGGTGGGTGGACGCGTTCGGCGTCGAGATACTGGACGGGATAGGGTCGGCCGAGATGTTTCACATATACATATCGAACTATCCCGGCGACGTCGTGCCCGGAAGCCTCGGTCGCATAGTCCCCGGGTACGAGGCCATGATAGTCGACGCCGAAGGCCGCGAGGTTCCGACCGGCGAGATGGGCACGCTCCGCATCAAAGGCGATTCGGCGGCGCTCTGTTACTGGCGGGCGCACGAGAAATCGAAAGCGACTTTCGCGGGAGACTGGTGCACGACCGGCGACCAGTTTCGCAAAGACGACCGGGGCTATTTCTGGTACAGCGGGCGCACGGACGAGATGTTGAAGGTGAGCGGCATATACGTCTCGCCGACGGAGATCGAGAACTGTCTGCTCGAATGCCCGGCGGTGCGCGAGGCGGCCGTCACCGGTAATCAAGACGAGCGCGGGCTGGTCAAGCCGAAGGCCTTCGTCGTACTCGCGGAAGGCTACCGGCCGAGCGATGAGCTTGAGCGAGAGTTGAAAGAGTTTGTCAAAGGCAAGCTCGCCCCGTACAAGTATCCTCGCTGGGTCGAGTTCAGAGAAGACCTCCCGAAAAACGACCGGGGCAAGATCGATAGAAAGGCGTTGAAACAGTAAACCGATGGCCAGCTTTCAAAACCCGGCCTTTCAAAACCTGACCTGGAAAGAAGCGGGCGAACGGCTCCGCAAGGGCGTGGTAGCCGTCCTGCCCGTCGGCTCGACCGAGGCGCACGGTCCGCACCTGCCGCTTGCGACAGACGTGATAATATCGGAAGAGATGTCCGAGCGGGCGGCACGCAAACTGGCGGCTCGCGGCATCGACGCGGTCGTGCTCCCGGCGCTCTGCTACAGCGTCACAGATTTCAGCGCTGATTTTCCCGGAACGATCTCCATCAGAAAAGAGACTGCCGCTGCGCTCATTCGCGACATCGCGGTTTCGCTCTACAACCAGGGCGCGCGGCTCGTCGTCATCGCCAATTCGCACCTTGAGCCTGAACACGTGGCTTCGATAAACCTCGCCGTAGAGCAGGTCCGCCAGGAGACCGGTCGAGAAGTCATCTTCCCCGATAAGCGGCGGCGCAGGTGGGCGGCGACCCTCACTGAAGAGTTTCGTCGCGGAGATTGCCACGCGGGCTCTTACGAGACCTCGCTCGTTTTAGCCGCGCGAGGCGAGCTTGTGCGCGAAGATATAAGAGCAGACCTCGAATGCGTGCCCATCTCGATTGCGGAAAAGATTCGCGACGGGGCCGGGTCGTTTACGGAAGCGGGCGGCGCTCAGGCATACTTTGGCGACCCGCGAGCGGCCTCGCGCGAAGAAGGCGAGGCGAGCTATGACGCGCTTTCCGACATGCTCGTGACCTCCGTAGTCGAGGCGCTTGGGCAAGAGACGATTGAGAAATGACCGATGGCTTATAAAACTACCGTCACGGTCCGCTTTGGCGACGTAGACCGCGCCGGGATAGTCTATTACCCCGTCATATTTCATTACCTGCACATAGCCCAGGAGGAGTTCTTCGCAAACTACGTTGGTGTGGCTTACCACAGGCTCATAGAAGAGGAGAACCTGGGATTTCCGACCGTCACCGATTCGAGCGAATTTTTTAAGCCGCTCAAGTACGGCGACCTCGTCGATATTATCATTCATATACCGCGAGTCGGCCGCTCGTCCGTAGTCTTCGAGTTTAGTCTTTACAGACAAGGCACAGGCGAGTTGCTTGCGCGGTCGACGGAGACGAAGGTCGCCGTTCGCATGGACACCTGGGAGAAGGCGGAGATACCGGAGAAGTACCGCGAAGTTTTCACTAAATGCCAGCGGCAGGAGTGAGGGCGGACGTTACGTCTCGCGCGAGCAGCGCGGCCCCGATTATACCTGCGTCCTGGCCGAGTCTGGCCGCCACAATCTTGCAGCAGTTGAACGCAGGAGCTACTGCGCCTCGCTTCGCCTCTTCTTTGATCGGGTCGAGGATAAGCTCTCCGGCCGCCATCACGCCTCCGCCCAGCACGACCACTTCGACGTTTAGCAGGTTTATGATGCTGGCTATCGCCGCCCCGATTACTGTCCCTGTCTCTTTGAGGACGGAGCGGGCCAGGTCGTCCTGCTCGATTGCAGCGCGGACGACGCGCTCGCCCGTGAGCTTGCCTTCCATGTCGCGGGCCAGGCGCGACACCGAATAAGAGGGATCGCTGAAAAGCTGCTCGCGCACGCGCCTTACTATGTTCGGCCCCGAAGCGATTGTCTCAAGGCACCCCGTCGACCCGCACGCGCACTCTAACCCGTCGCGCTCGATCTTGAAATGGCCGAACTCGCCTGCGAACCCACGGCTGCCCCGCTGCAACTGCCCGCCCAGTATCAGCCCCGACCCGATGCCCGTTCCCATCGTCACGTAAAAAACGTCCTGGAACCCTTTGGCCGCCCCCGCGCGCCACTCGCCGTATGCGGCGGCGTTGGCGTCATTGTCGATCACCACCGGCGCGCCTGTCGCCAGTTGCAGCTCCTTGTATAGATCGTAGCCGGAGATGTCGAGCAGGTTTGGCGTCACCTCTATCCGGCGCGCGCGTTGATTGACCATGCCAGCCCACCCGACCCCCACCGCCGCGACGCGGCCTGACGAGCCGAGCTCTTTTGTGACCCCTGCCAGCTGGTCTATGAAAACCCGCGCGTCGGCCACTTCCGATACTATCTGGACCTGGTTGAGGATACGCCCGCCGGCTTCGACGAGCGCACCACGGATGGTGCGCCCCACGTCGAGACCAATGTAGAGGTTGTCAGCGCCGTCCGTCATAATGGGAAGGTGACAAGTGACAAGTGACAAGTGACAGGAGGGAGAGAGAACCGTCGTCGCGTCTATTCTTTGCTAGTCTATACCATCTTGTCACTCGTCACTTGTCACTTGTCACTGACTCAAGCTGTTTGCGCGACCGATTTCTTAAGACGGCTGAGCGCCCAGCGGGCTTTGGCTCGCACGCCTTCGTCTTCGTCGTTGAGCCTTTTTTGCAGTGCCTCGCGCGCCGTCTGGTCGCAGATCTGTCCGAGCGCCTCTGCAGCCGCGAACCTTATATTACCGTTGCGGTCGTCGAGCAGCGAGACCAGTCGCGCGACGGCGCGTGTCTCTCGCATGCGACCGAGCGCGAGCGCGGCCTCACACGAAACGAACTTGTCGTAGCCTCTAAGCAACTCGATAAGGACCTGCGAGATTGTTCTGTCACCTATCAGGCCGAGCGCCTTGGCCGCGTAGCGCGCAGTCAGGTTGTCGCCTTCGTCGAGCGCGTCGTTGAGCAAGCGTATGACGGGGCCCGTCGCCTGCTCGCCCATCTTGACTATGGCGGTTACGGCTTCAGCTTTCACACGGAGACTCGCGTCTGTTAACGCTTCGATCAAGGCCACAAGCGCGCGCGGGTCGTGCGAGAACTCAAGCGTGCGAACCGCGTCGAGACGAATCTCTTCATCTTCGTCCTTGAGCAACTGCAAGGGGTCGATTGCCGGTCGGCCTATCGAAAGCCCGCTGATGATACGTTGCGAGATGCGGTCTTGAATCGTCAGGATGTCGCCCGCGTCCGCGTCGATCTTTTCGCTCCACAACATCGATCCCGTCGCAGCGTCGATAAGTTGAGCGGTGATTCTCAACCGCTCGCCCGCCTTCAAATAGCTCCCCATCAAGACCACGTCAGCGCCAAGCTCGTTGCGCACGCGCAAAGGGTCTGCGGTCTTGCCCTGATAAGCGGCGACGGCGCTCGAAGGCAGTACCGCGACAGATTTGATTCGCGCCAGCTCTGTTATCAGGTTATCGACCAGCGACAGACCGTAAAAGTCCGTGAGCGAATCGCCGCCCAGGTTGCGGAAAGGCAAGACGGCGAGCAGTCGCGCGGGGCCGCCCGCGAGTGAAAAGTCGTGGCCGCCTCTCGCTTCGCGCCGTGTTACAGCGACAGCCTGAAGGGGCTGAGCTTCGGCCCGCGGCTTGCCGCCGCGCAACTGCTTGAAAAACTGCGAAAGCCTCCCCGCGCTCGAAGCCCGCGCGGGCGGGACAAAAGGAACGCGGACCCCGTCAGGGATAGCGTTCCCGTAGGATTGAGTTGCGGCGTTCAACGCTTGCAGTTCTTCGACCATGCGCTGCATGGTTTGAAAGCGGTCGTCAGGCTTTTTCGCCATCGAGGTATCGAGGATCTTCGAAAGCGCCGCCGGGACCTGTGTGTTGATCTGTGCGGCGGGCGTGTACGAGTCGTGCACGACGGCGTGCATCACATCGACGTGCGACTTGCCTTTGAACGGCATGCCGCCTGTCGCCATCTCGTAGAGGACTACGCCGAACGAATAGATGTCGCTGCGATGGTCGACTCGCTCGCACCGCGCCTGTTCGGGCGACATGTAGGACGGCGTTCCAAGCGGGTCGCCCAGCCGCGTGAGCTCGTCGGCAAGCGGCCCGCTGTCGGACTGGCGGCCCTGCTCGCCCAGCAACTTTGCAAGCCCGAAATCGAGCACCTTTGCGCGCCCCTTCGGCGTGATGATTATGTTGCTCGATTTTATGTCGCGATGAACGATGCCCGTGGCGTGAGCGGCGGCCAGCGCGTCGCCGACCTGAAGCGCTATCGACAGAAGGCCCGCAAGGCCAACAGGCTTGCCGCCTATCACCCGCTTGAGCGTGCGCCCCGGCAGGTACTGCATGACGATAAAGTACTGATCGCCGGCCTCAGCGATCTCGTAGACGGTGCAGATATTCGGGTGATCGAGCGCAGAGGCAAGCCGCGCTTCGCGCAGGAATCGCCTCCGAGAATCGGCCTCGGCGACAAGGTTCGGGGCGAGGAGCTTGAGCACCACCGTGCGGTCGAGCGTCGTGTCGTAGGCTTTATAGACGCGACCCATGCCGCCCTGGCCAATCTCCTCTTCCAGTCGATAATGCGAGATCATCTTGTTCATGCCGGGTCGCAGCTCCGTTATAAGAACTGACTGCATTGATGCTTCTTGCTAGCCTATGCTTTTAACGATTGATGTCAAGAAGAAATGAGGAAGAATACACGTCACGCGTCTTTTGCGGAAAGGGGGTTGTCAACAGCGCCGAAAGAGCCCGCGACCGCCGGAGGCAGCGTGAAGGTGAAGCGTGAGCCGCGCCCGACTTCGCTTGTGGCAAAGATTTCGCCGCCGTGCGCCTGCACAAGGTGTTTTACGATTGCCAGCCCCAGCCCAGACCCTTCGATCTTTCTGGAGCGGGATTTGTCGGCGCGGTAGAGGCGCTCGAAAACTCGCGGCAGGTCTGCCGGCGTTATACCCGCCCCCGTGTCTTCGACGCTGATGGACACAAAGATATTGCGCGCGGGGTCTTCGACCGGTTCGGCTGCGATTGTGACCGATCCGCCCGGGGGGGTGAACTTGACGGCGTTGTCTATGAGGTTGAAAAGGATCTGTTCGAGCCGCGTGTGATCGGCCTGGACGTAGAGGTCGTCGGGGACGGAGATCGTAAAGGCGACGTTGCAATCGTTCCTGCGCGATTCGGCAAGCTGCACGACTTCCGCCACGGCGTTGCGCAGGCGCACCGGCCCGACCTCAAGCCTGACCCGGCCCGATTCGATGGCCGACAGGTCGGATATATCCGAGACCAGCTCCGTCATGCGTGAAGCGTGCTTATGCATCTTTTCCAGGAACCGCAAGTTGTTTTCAGGGTCGTCTATCGCGCCGTCAAGCAACGTCTCTGAATAAGCCAGGATGGCCGTGAGCGGCGTGCGGAGCTCGTGCGACAGGTTGGCGAAAAACTCGCGGCGCACGCGCTCAAGCCGCTCAAGCTGCGTGATGTCGAAAAAGACGCCGACCGCGAGGCCGCGCCCTAAGGGGGCGACGTTGAGCTGAAAACTCGCAGCCGTGCGGTCGGCCATATCGACCCGCAGCTCAACCGCTGTGCGCTCGTCGAGCGCGCGGCGAAACGCTGTGTTGATAGCAGGGTCGCGCGTCGCATCGACAAGCCTCGTCAAACGCGCGCCGGGTAACAAAGTGTGAGCCGCGGGCAACGACGCGTCTTTACCGGACGGCGGAAGGTCTGACGGCTCGGCCCTCGGCAGCTTGACTATCTGGGTCGCCGCGTCGTTGTAGAGCACTATGTTCATCTCTGCGTTTACGATCAGAACGCCTTCGCGCATGGTGGCAAGCACGGCCGACAACAGCCTGTTTGTTTCTTCGGTCATCACGGTCTGCCGCTCTACTTCCACAAGCGCAGCGTTGTACCAGGTCAATGCATAGCGCGAGACAAAAAAGCTGAGCACGCCTGCGACGATGACGGTGATGACGTGCGAAGTGACCGCAGACATGTCCGGGAACAGCAGCGTCTTTACGGCCTCGTAGACGGCGAACGTGGTCACTGCCGCAAGCGTTACCATCCAGACTCGTCGCGCAAGGCCTCTCATACCCGCCATTGTAATCCAAGCTTATGTTTCCTGCTTGCGCGAATCCGGGAAGCGATAGCCTATCCCCGTGACGGTTTCGATAAGCGAGGGGTCGCCGAGTTTCTGCCGCAGCCGGCGTATGTGAACGTCGAGCGTGCGCGAGTCGCCGTAGTAAGCGAGCCCCCACACGCGGTCGAGCAGCACTTCGCGTGTCATCACTCGCCCTTCGTGGCGGGCCAGCTCCGAGAGCAGCGCAAACTCCTTGCGGGTTAAACGGACCTCGCGCCCCCGACACCTTACGCTGAAAGTGGCAGGGTCTATCATGACCACGCCGTTATCGTAAATGGGAAGCTCGCTCTCCTTGCCGTCCGACCTCCTCAGCACAGCGTTTACCCGCGCGACCAGCTCGCGCATGCTGAACGGCTTCGTGATGTAGTCGTCAGCGCCGAGGTTCAAGCCCAGCACCTTGTCCGATTCATCCGTGCGAGCGGTCAGTATCAGGATGGGTACGCGCGCGGTGGTCGACTCCGCGCGGAGCCTGCGGCACATCTCGAACCCGCTCATGTGCGGCAGGTTCAAATCCAAAAGTATCAGGTTGGGCGGCCGGTCGAGGATCACGTTGAGCGCAGCCTCGCCCGTCGTCGCTATGCGGACGCGGAACCCCTCGCGCTCAAGGTTGTAGCGTATGGAATCGCCAATGTCCTCGTCGTCTTCGACGATGACGATGTTGCGAATGCGCGTCTCTTCTATGCTTGCTACCATATACTGTGTTTAATCACCTGTCCGCGCGCCATATAGACTATCTGCTCGCATATGTTCGTCACGTAATCTGCGATGCGTTCGAGGTGCTTGAGCACGAAAAGCCACTGCGCCCCGCGAGCCACGGTTGAAGGGTCGCGCTGCATGCTATTGATGACCTGCGCGTAGAGCTTGTCATAAAACGCGTCGACTTCATCGTCGCGCGCGATGGTTGCGCGCGCGCGCTCCGGGTCGCCCGAAGTGAAAGCGTCGAGCCCGTCGATGAGCATCTCTTTAACTACTTCGGCCATGCGTTCGATGTCGATGTTCATATCTAATTGCGGTTCGTTGTTTAGCGAGAGCGCGTGCTTGGCAATATTGACGGTGTGATCGGCTATGCGCTCGACGACGGGGGCGGTGCGCGCGACGCTTATGACGAAGCGCAGGTCGGAAGCCGCCGGCTGCTTGAGCACCAGTATATCGACGCACAGGCGGTCGATATCGAGTTCCATCTGGTCGATTGCATCGTCTTCGGCAATCACCCGTTCGGCCAGCTCCGAATCGCGCTCGATAAGCGCGCGCGCCGAAAGCGCGATGGCTTGCTCGGCCGCTCCGCCCATCAACAGCAGGATGTCGCGCAGCCTGTTCAAATCTCCTTCAATCAATCGCCTGTTCATTGCTACTCCAAAAGCGGTACCAAATTATTCAGACTTTTTCTAGCCGAAGCGTCCGGTTATATAATCTTCCGTCATACGGTTGCGGGGCTTTGTGAATATCTTCTCGGTCGTGCTGAACTCGACCAGCTCGCCGAGCCAGAAGAATGCCGTCAGATCGGATATACGCGCCGCCTGCTGCATGTTATGCGTTACTATCACAATCGTGTACGACTTTTTAAGGTCCGCGATCAACTCTTCGATCTTCTGCGTGGCAATAGGGTCGAGCGCAGACGAGGGCTCGTCCATCAGCAGCACTTCGGGCTCGACGGCAAGCGCGCGTGCGATGCACAGCCGTTGCTGCTGCCCTCCCGATAACCCGGAAGCCGATTCCTTCAAGCGGTCTTTGACCTCTTCCCAGAGCGCGGCCGCGCGCAGGCTCTTTTCGACGCGCGCGTTCAAATCGGATTTAGAGCGTGTCATACGGTTGATATTGAGCCCGTACGCGACATTATCAAATATCGAGCGCGGGAAAGGGTTCGGCTTTTGAAAGACCATCCCCACTCCCCGCCGGAGCGAGACGACATCCGTGCCCGGCGCGTAGATGTCTTGCCCGTCAAGTTCGACACGGCCCTCGACCCGCGCGCCCGGTATCACATCGTTCATGCGGTTGAGCGTGCGAATCAATGTGGACTTGCCGCACCCGGAAGGCCCTATGAAAGCGGTCACACGGCTCGGCGGAATGTCGAGCGTGATGTTGCGCAGCGCCCTGGCCTTGCCGTAATAAAAGTTGAGGTCTTTGACCGCGATCTTCGCCTGCGCCGGGGCCGCCTCGCCCTCGCTTTCCGCCACGCGGGAAGTCTCTCTTGGGCTAAGGCGGGGCGCGCTTATCTCAGAGACGGCGCGCGCGCGCTGGAACTTCTGTTGTTCGCTCATAATATAGCTCATCGATGCTTGTTCCTGGCCAGCAGCCTGACCGCTATGTTGATCGCCAGTATCATCCCCACGAGGACAAGCGTAGCAGCCCAGGCCATCGAGTGCCACTCGTCGTAAGGCGATCCGGCGTAGTAGTAAATCTGGTAGGTGAGCGACGCTATCGGTTGGTCGATCTGCGTGCTCATGTAGTTGTAGCTGAGAGAGGTGAACAGTAGCGGGGCCGTCTCTCCGGCGATGCGCGCAATCGCCAGCATCGCGCCTGTGGCCACCCCTTCTATCGCCGTCCGCAGCACGACGCCGAGGCTTACGCGCCAGACGGGAGCGCCAAGCGCGAGCGCCGCCTCGCGCAGGTTCTGCGGCACGAGTCTTATCATCTCTTCGGTCGTGCGCGCCACAATCGGCATCATTATTATCGCAAGCGCCACGCCCCCCGCGAGCGCGGAAAACTGCCGCGTCGGGCGCACCATCACCGTCCAAACAAATACGCCCACGACTATCGAAGGGACGCCTGTCAGCGTGTCGATCAAAAATCTGAGCGCAGACCCGAACCTGTTCGAGCCAAACTCGGCCAGGTAGAGCCCTCCGAATATACCGATGGGGAGCCCGATCACGGAGGCGATGCCGATCAGAATGAGCGTGCCGACTATGGCGTTTGCAATTCCGCTGCCGGGCTCGCCCACGGGCTTCGGAGTGTTGACGAGAAACTCCAGGCTGAGTTCTTTAATGCCGGTCACGCCGATGTAGCCGAGTATGATGACGAGCGCGCCTATGACCAGAACCGCCGAAGCCATGGTCAAACCGGTCATCACGCGGCTGACCATCTTGCGCCGCCAGAGGCTCGTTTGCGATAGGTCAAGCATGCGCGCCCCTCCCCTGCCCCCTGGTCACGCCCCATACGAGCAGCTTCGCCAGCGCGTTTATTACAAACGTCAGGACGAAGAGTATCAGCCCCAGCTCGACCAGCGCGTGGCGATAGATTTCCGTAGTCGCTTCGGTGAACTCGTTTGCAATGGCCGAAGCGATTGTGAACGAAGGCTCGAAAAGCGATGCGGAGATTTCCGGCCGGTTGCCTATTACCATCGTGACCGCCATGGTTTCGCCCACGGCGCGGCCAAGCCCCAGTATGATCGCGCCCATGATGCCCGACCGCCCGTTTTGCAGCACGACTTTCGCAGCTTCCCATCGCGTAGCGCCGAGCGCGAAGCTCGCCTCGCGCTGCGCGGGCGGCACCGCTCTCAAGACATCCGTCGTCACAGATGTAATGATAGGCACGATCATAATCGAAAGTATTATCCCCGCCGTCAGCATACCCAGCCCGTTTATGTTGCCTTGAAAAAAGGGCAGGAATCCGAGCGCGGATTGAAGCGCCGGGTAGACGTGGTCGCGCAACAAAGGCGCGAGCACGAAGATCCCCCATAACCCGTAGACGACCGAAGGTATCGCGGCAAGCAACTGGACCAGGAAAGAGATCGGCGTCGCTAGCTGTCTGGGCGCGTGCTCTATGAGGTAGACCGCGACGCCGAGGCTGACGGGGACTGCGATCAACAGGCCGAGCATCGAAGAAAGGGCCGTCCCGTAAATAAAAGGCAGCGCGCCGAACTCCTCGCGCACAGGGTCCCACACCTCAAGCCAGAAGAACGAGAAACCGAACTTCTCGAACGTCAGCATCGAGTTGCCGACCATCGAGATTATGATTACAACGACGAGCCCCGCTATGAGTAAAGCGAACCCAAACGTCAGCAGCTTGAAGATCCAATCGCCCGCCCGCCCGCTGCCCGCCAGCCGCGCGCGCGCCGCCCGGAAAGAAGGGGGAGCCCCCACGGTCGAAGGCTCCCTATCTGTCATTATCGGTTTCATCGTGATACGTCGGCCCTGCTACAAGTTCGCGCGCAGCGGCTGGCCTTGAGAAGTGATCAACTTGATCTTCTGTTCAGCCTTTGTTACGACTTCTGCCGGAAGCGGCGCGTAGTCCATCTCCGATGCAATCTTCTGCCCGTCGTGCGTGGCCCACCACAGGAAATCGACAAGCGCTTTGCCTTTAACCTGGTCCGCCTGGTTTTTAGAGACAAGCAGGTATGTGAAAGAGGCCACAGGGTAGGCCGACGGGCCGGGCGCATTCGTGATCGAGACGCGCATATCGTCCGGCATCTGGCCGGCGACGCTCGCCGCCGCCGCAGTGATCGATTCGAGTGCCGGTTTTACGAATTGGCCGGCGGCGTTCTTGAGCGTGACCACGGGCAATTTCTGCTGCTTGGCATAGACCAGCTCGACGTAGCCTATCGAGTTGGGCGATTGTTTGACCTGCCCCGTAACGCCTTCGTTCCCTTTCGAGCCGCCGCCCACCGGCCACCGGACCGAGGTGCCCGCGCCGACCTTCTCTTTCCATTCGGCGCTGACTTTCGATAGGTAATCGGTAAACACGAAGGTGGTCCCGCTTCCGTCGGCCCTGTAGACGGCGTTGATGTTACTAGCGGGCAACGTCACGCCCTCGTTCGACGAGACAATCGCCGGATCGTTCCACTTCGTGACTGTGCCGAGGAAGATGCCTGCGACGGCTTCGGGCGTAAGCATTAATTCCTGCTGGACTCCCGGCAGGTTGTATGTCAGCACAACCGCCCCGAGCACCGTGGGGATGTGAAAAAGCTCGCCGCCGCGCGCATTCTTCATGTCCTCGTCTTTCATGGGCGCGTCGGTCCCGCCGAAATCGACCGTCTGTTCGGAGAACTGCTTTATGCCTCCGCCGGACCCGATTGACTGGTAGTCGAACTTCACGCCGGGGTTGATCTTGTTGTACTCGCTGAACCACTTCTGGTATAGCGGGTTCGGAAAAGTCGCGCCCGCTCCCAGAATCCTCGTCTCGCCTGATTGGCCCTGCTGCCCGCCGCTTGAGCAACCGTTCAACGCGAACGCCGAAAGAGTCAATGCCAACAGTGTGGCGGCCGTTTGCTTCGCCAAAATTTTACGAATCATAAGGGCGAGTATAGGCGGGGCGTGTTACGCGGCTGTAACACGTATGTTAAAACTGGGTTAATTTCCGCTTTCCGTGCGGCGAGGACTTCTTTCAGTGATAAAGACTGAGGAGCGGAGGAGCGGTATCCGCATCGCGCGTCCGGGCGCAGCCGCTCACTCCTCCGCTCTTCATAACCGAAGAGTTAGCAGCCCGTGGCTTTCAAAAGAAAGTAGAGAATGATGAAGATTATGACGGTGGAAAAACAGCCGCCGCCAAGTTTCTTTGCTCCGTACCCGGCTATCAGCGCGCGAAAAAGTCCTCTCATCGATTGACTCCCGTTCGGTCGGTTTAGGAAGCAGGTCCAGGAAGGATAGTCTGCGTTCTCAACTGAGCTTACCGCGCCACTGAAAAAGATATTACCGGATTATGAGCCGAAGCAGAAGGCGCGCGCTTTCTGCTTCGGCTCATAATTTCAGTTCGAGCCTATGGGATCGCCCGCGGGCCGTGGCTGCGGGGTAGTCTGTTTGCGCGGCGCATCGGGGCGAGTCAGGAACCGCTCTATATCATCGCGGACCGCGCGCGCATGCGTGCCCGCAATCGCGGCGGACGGCAGCTTTAACGACGCGGCCAGCCGTCTGAGCGCGTCCGTGGCAATCGCTCTCACCTCGGTTGACGCCTCCGCGTTTGCCGCCAGGTCCATCAGCCGCGTAACGGTCAGGCTCTGAACCGCCCGCGAGATGGCCGCCTGGTATTCACCTTTCGGCGCGGCCCGTTTCCAGGTTCGCGCAACAAGCTGGTCGACTACTTCCTGAAAACCGGGGTTCGCTCGATTGCGCGCGTGAAACTCGACAAGCCGCGCGGCCCGCTCGTGCTGGACGAGAGCCGAGATCGCCAGGTCGGCGGCAATCGTAGCCGCGCCGATTGGATCAAAGACCGGGTCGGTCCTCTTGTCGAACAGTTCCGTGGTCCCGCCCTCGTAGCCAAACGCGCGCGGCGGGATAAGGTCGAGGATGCGCTCCGGTATTTGAAGCTGGTCAAGCTCTATCGTATCCAAAACCGCATCGAGCGCGGCGCGTTGCACCGCCGCCGGGACCACTTCATTCACGCGCGCGGGGCTCGGCCCGCTCCGCGTCCTTACGGCGTAGCTGTAGTAGACGCCGCCTACGGATTTGACGGCCGCCTGGAGCTGGTAGCGGTGGTGAAGATAAAGCGGCAGCAGCTTTGCCTCAAGCTGCGCGAGCGGCGTGCCTTCGGGGATGTTCGCCAGCCCGAACTGGTCGAGCGCGATACGGCGCACATCCATCTCGTGGCGCAAACGGGCGACGGGGTCCGCGCCGTTGTCCCAGAGATTTGCAAGCGGGTGCGCAGCGCCTGCCGGGCGCGCGTCGCGGTCCGAGATAAAGAGCATCCCTGCCGCAAGCCCTGCTTGAATGATGCGCTCAAGCTCGGCGGCTTCATTCGCTCCGTCCGCGAATTCCGCGTACGCGTATGTGATAGCGAACTTGTCATAAACGCCTATGCCACGGTCGTATGCGTTTGAGAGGTCTACGCGGCCGTTTGTGATCCGGGTCGTGGGCGCGGGGTAATCCATAACCGACGCGCGACCGTATGTGCTCGCGGCGAAGTTATGAGCAAGCCCTAAGGTGTGCCCGACTTCGTGAGCCGAAAGCTGGCGAATGCGCGCAATCGACATCTCCGTCGCGTCGGTCGAAGCGTCAAGTCCGGCCAGATACTCCATGTCCGGGAGCGCCGCGAACTCGCAAGCGTCGCCCATCGCGCTGCTAAAAGAGCCCTGCCTGTATTGAGGAACAAGTCCCGTCGCGATCAAGAAGTCCTGCCGCGCACGCAAGGAGTCGAGCGTGACGTTGCCTTTGATAACCTCGCCGGTTCGCGGGTCGACAACCGTGCTGCCGTATGCCCAGCCGCGCGTCGAGCGGTGAACCCAGTTGATCATGTTGTAGCGAACGTCCATGGGGTCCGCATCCGCCGGGAGCACCCGCACCTGAAACGCGTTCTTGAACCCGGCGGCTTCGAAAGCCTGGTTCCACCAAGACGCGCCTTCGATGAGCGCGCTTCTGATAGGCTCAGGCGTTCCGTTGTCGACGTAGTATATGATCGGCTTGACGGGCTCTGACGACACGGCGGCCGCGTCTCTCTTCTCAAGCCTGTGACGCACGATCCATCGCTTCTCGATCTGCTCGTTTAGCGGCGAAGCGTAATCGTAAAAATCTATCCCGAACACGCCCACGCGAGGGTCTAGCTCGCGCGGCTTGTAACCATTATCGGGCAGCTCGACGAGCGAGTGATGCTGGCGCACGGTCACGGCCTGAGCCGTCGGCACTGTGCCGCGAACGAGCGGGCCGGGGTCGCCGTCCGACGTGAGCGTCAGCAGCGTCTCGATCTCGGTGTTCTTTGGGAAGCCCCTTGTTCGCGGCAGGTAGAAGGCGCTCCGCGATTCGTCAAAGCGGTATTGCCCCTGCCGCGTCTGGCGCAGGCGGTCAGAGACGCCGTGCGCGTCCCTTAAAAAGAACTGCGTCGCGTCGACAAGCACGCGGTCGCCTTCAACGGCTTCCACGCGGAAGCCCCACAGCACAGACCGCGCGAACGACTCTTCGACCGCCCGGCGTTCCGCTTCATTGTCGGTGATGGCGCGGTAGCCGTAGTTGGGCTGGACCATCAAGACCTTTGGCCCGATGCGCTCGAAAAAGACGACGTGCGTAGCGCCTAACTGGCCTCTGTCCAACCCTATCGGGTTTGACCCGACCCCCGTCTGAAGCGAGACCTGGTAGAGGAACTCCTGGTTGAACCGCGACAGCTCCATAAAGAGTTTGCCTGTCGCCGCGTCCCAGTAGAGCGGGACGTACCCGTCGATCTTTTGGAGCCCGGCTGTGCGCGCGGAGATGGTCCGGTCCTGCGCTCTGTCAGCCTGCCCTCTGTCAGGCTGGCGATCCTGCGCGAAGGCCGTGGCACAGAGCGCAACGAAAAAGATTAGAAGCCGTATCATAAGATTCCCCCTGAAACCAAAACAAACACCCTCGATTCCACTGTCGGGCGGCGGGCAATGCTATCGGCGCGCCCGGCAGTTAGTCAAGTTGCCCGCAACCCCCGTCAAGGTATAAAGTTTTGGGTTCGGAAATAATCTCCGGTCGGCTAAGAGAAAGGACCTATGGAAAAAGAATCCGACGCGGCAGCCGCCTATCCAGAAAAGCCAGCACAGACGGACTACCCTGTTGACGAGATAATAGCGCGGCGCTGGAGCCCGCGAGCCTTTGAAGAAGGGCGCGCGGTCGAGCGCGAAAAGGTGCTCGCGCTTCTTGAGGCGGCGCGGTGGGCTCCGTCTTGTTTCAACGAGCAGCCGTGGCGATACCTTGTCTTTGACGAATCGGACGAGGATGCGCTTCGGCGCGCGCGCGAGTGTCTTTCGCCCGGAAACGAATGGGCGCTTGCCGCGCCCGTGCTGATGGTGTCGGTTGCGCGCGACAACTTCACGCGAAACGAAAAGCTGAACCGCACGGCTCAGCACGATGTCGGGCTCGCGAGCGAAAACCTCGTGCTCGAAGCGGTCAAACAGGGGCTCGTAGCGCACCAGATGGCCGGGTTCGACCTGGAGCGCACGCGCCAGCAATTCAACGTGCCCGACGGCTTCACCCTGATAGCGATGATCGCTATCGGTTACCCGTATCGCGGCGACATCGACCGGCTGCCTGAAAGCTTGAAAGCGAAAGAGCTGGCCGCGCGCTCGCGAAAGCCGCTCGCCGAGATCGCGTTTTCGGGCGGCTGGGGCGAAACGCTGAGGACCGAGGGCTGAGCGGAGGATTAGCGAGGTCAGGCTTTTTATGAACGCTGATCGTCGAGCAACGCGCAGCCACTCAGCCCCTTGTCAAAGGCCGTGGTGCTTTGAAAAGCGGGCGGGCGATTGTATACTTTTTTATTCCAGTCTTAGGAGATGAGAAAATCATGCGGCTTTGCCCTTTTCGGAAGATAGCAGGCATACTTGCGTCTTTTGGCCTGGTCGTAAGCTCTCTTGCGCCCGCCCTGGTCGCTCAAACAAACGGCAGTCCGCGGTCAAGCGAGATTCGCGGCTTCACACCTGAGAGCGCGAAAGAGCAGATCGCGTGGGAAACGAAATTTCGCGCCGTCCCCAGGCCAGAGCTTTTGCGCGAGTACATGATGCGTCTTTCGGCAGAGCCCCACGCGATAGGCTCCGCGTACGGGCGGCAGAACGCCGAGTACATGGTCGAGAAGTTCCGCTCGTGGGGGTTTGACGCCCGGCTCGAAGAGTTCGACGTTCTATTCCCCACGCCAAAAGAACGCGTGCTTGAGATGATCGAGCCCGCGCGGTTTCGCGCACAATTAAAAGAGCCCGCGCTCGCCGAAGACCCCGACTCGAACGACCAGAACCAGCTTCCCACTTACAATGCGTACTCGGCCGACGGCGACGTGACGGGCCAGCTCGTCTACGTCAATTACGGAATCCCCGCCGACTACGAAGAGTTGAAGAAGATGGGCGTTGACGTGAGGGGCAAGATCGTAATCGCGCGCTACGGCGCAAGCTGGCGCGGCATCAAGCCGAAGGTCGCTTATGAAAACGGCGCGATAGGCTGCCTGATCTACTCGGACCCGCGCGACGACGGGTACTTCCAGGGCGATGTCTACCCTGCGGGCGCGTTCCGGCCTGAGCACGGCGTGCAGCGCGGATCGGTCATGGACATGCCCGTGCATCCGGGCGACCCTCTGACGCCGGGCTGGGGCTCTGTCAAGGGCGCGCGCCGTCTCGCGCGCGAAGAGGCGGACGTGATCATGAAGATTCCCGTGCTGCCCATCTCGTACGCGGACGCGCTGCCGCTGCTTCGCGCGCTCGGAGGCAGGGTCGTGCCCGAAAGCTGGCGCGGCGCGCTTCCCATCACATACCACGCGGGGCCCGGTCCCGCGCGCGTTCGTTTGAAGCTCTCGTTCGACTGGTCCACGCACACGCTCTATAACGTGATCGCGCGAATACCCGGCAGCGTCTACCCGGACGAGTGGATCGTCTACGGCAACCATCACGACGCCTGGGTCAACGGCGCGAGCGACCCTGTAAGCGGCATGGCAACCGTCATGGAAGCGGGCCGCGCCATGGGCGAGCTTCTCAAACAGGGCTGGCGACCGAAGCGCACGATCATACTGTGCGGGTGGGACGGCGAGGAGCCTTCGCTGCTCGGGTCGACTGAGTGGGCCGAAGCGCACGCGGACGAGTTGAAGCAGAAGGCCGTGGCTTACCTGAACTCCGACAGCACCGGCAAAGGCTGGCTGAGCATGAGCGGGTCGCACTCGCTCGAAAGATTCATAAACGACGTTGCGCGCAACGTCGCCGACCCTGAGCGCAACAAGAGCGTGTGGGAGGCGCTCAAAGAGCGCCGCATTCAGCAGGCCCGAAGCGACGAGGACAAAAGAGAGCTGGGCGCGCGCGCGGACCTTCGCATAAGCGCCATGGGTTCGGGGTCCGACTACACGCCTTTCATACAACACCTCGGCATAGCCTCGCTCGACACAGGTTTCGGCGGCCAGTCATCGGGCGGCGTCTATCACTCCGTCTATGACACGTTCACCTGGTACACGCGGTTCTCAGACGGCAAGTTCGTATACGGGCGCGCGCTCGTCGAGCTTAACGGCACAATCGTCATCAGGCTCGCGTCGGCAGACGTGCTTCCGTTCGAGTTCACAAACACAGCGGACACCCTGAGCCGTTACGTCGACGAGGTCGAGCGGCTGGCGAAACAGAGCGCGCCGCCGCGCGAGATAGATTTTTCGAGTTTGAAAGCGAGCGTGAAATCGCTCGCAGACAGCGCGCGCCGGTACGAATCGGCGCTTGCGAAAGCGACTGCCGCGAAATTCGCGACCGTCAAGCAGCCAAAGGCGCTCAATGAATTGCTCTACAAATCCGAGCGCAGGCTGACAAGCGACCAGGGGTTGCCGCGCCGGCCCTGGTTCAAGCACCAGATCTATGCGCCAGGCTTTTACACCGGCTATGGCGTGAAGACAATACCCGGCGTGCGCGAAGCAATCGAGCAGAAGCAGTGGGGCGAGGTCGAGCCTCAAATGAAGAACGCTACCGCCGCCGTCGAGCGGCTCATATCTCAGGTCGAAGCCGCCACCCGCCTGCTCGAAGGGAAATAGTCGAAGCACACAAAAGGAGACAAGGATTGCTATGAACGGGAAAAGATATTTCACAACCCTTGCTTTGATTCTCTTATTAATTTTAGGATCGACACAGCAGGGCCTGGCCCAGAAGACGAAGGCCCCGCCCAAGACGCGAGTTGACAACGTGAAAGATACACTCCACGGCGTTACGATAACCGACCCCTACCGATGGCTTGAAGACAAAGACAGCCCCGAAACGCGCGCCTGGCTCAAGCAGCAGAACGAGTACACAGACTCGCTGCTCGGCGCTCTTCCGGGCCGCGAAGCCATACGAAAGCGGCTTACCGAGCTTCTCAAGATCGAGACCATAAGCGTTCCGTCCGTTCGGGGCAACCGCTACTTCTTCACCAAGCGGAGGGTCGATCAAAACCAGCCGGTAATCTATGTCCGCAACGGGGCCGACGGCAAAGACGAAGTGCTGATCGACCCCAACGGCATGAGCGCGGACCAGACGACTTCCGCCTTTATCCAGGCGGTCTCAAAAGACGGTCGCCTGCTGCTGTACGGCGTGCGCCAGGGGGGCGAGGACGAGGTCGTCATTCGCGGGATCGACGTGGAGACGCGCAAGCCTATCTCAGACGAGATGGCCAAGGCGCGCTACTTCGGCATCTCGATGAAGCCGGACAAGAGCGGCCTTTATTATTCAAGGTTCGGCAAGGAAGGCTCGCGCGTCTATTACCACAAGCTGGGCACGACACCCGACAAGGACGTGAAGATATTCGGCGACGGTTACGGGCCTGGGCAGCTTATAGGCGCGGACCTTTCGGAAGACGGTCGCTGGATGACCATATACGTCAGCCACGGATCAAGCGGCGACAAGGTCGACGTCTTTGTGCAGAACATCGAAAAGCAGGGGCCGATCACGCCGGTTGCTAAAGGCATCGACGCCGGCTTTTCGGGCGAGGTCATCGGCGACCGCATGTACCTGCAAACCGATTGGGAGGCCCCGAACGGGCGCATAATCGCGGTCGACCTGAACAACCCCGCGCAGTCTAACTGGAAGACCATTGTGCCGGAATCGAAGTCCGCGCTCACGGGGTTCTCGCTAGTAGGCGGCAAGCTATTTGTCAGCTATCTTGAGAACGTAAGCTCGCGCATAAGAGTGCTCGACCCCGAAGGCAAGCACCTGGACGAGATTCGGCTCCCCGCAATCGGCACCGCCGCGGGCGTGTACGGCAGGTGGGACAGCGACGAGGCTTTCTACACCTTCAACTCTTACGGCCAGCCGACGACCATCTATCGCTACCAGGTCGGGTCGGGCAAGCAGGACGTGTGGGCGCGGATAAACGTGCCGGTGAAAAGCGACGAGATAGAGATCAAGCAGGTGTGGTACGAGTCTAAGGACAAGACCAGAATCCCCATGTTCATCGTCCACAAAAAAGGGATCAAGCTCGACGGCGCGCGCCCGACTCTGCTTTACGGCTACGGCGGGTTCAACGTGAACATGACCTCGTCATTTTCGGCGCGGGCGGCGTTCTGGGCCGAATCGGGCGGCGTCTTCGCCGTGCCGAACCTGCGCGGCGGCGGCGAGTTCGGTGAGAAGTGGCACAAGGAAGGGATGCTTGAAAAGAAGCAGAACGTCTTTGACGACTTCATAGCCGCAGCCGAATGGCTTATAAAGAACAACTACACGAACTCGAACAAGCTTGCCATATCGGGCGGCTCAAACGGCGGGCTGCTCGTAGGCGCGGCAATGACCCAGCGGCCCGACCTGTTCCAGGCGGTCGTCTGCTCCGTCCCGCTTCTCGACATGGTTCGCTATCACCAGTTCCTCGTCGCGAAATTCTGGGTCCCCGAATACGGCTCGTCAGAAGACCCTCAGCAGTTCAAGTACATCCACGCGTATTCGCCGTACCACAACGTGAAGCCGGGCACCAAGTACCCCGCGGTGATGTTTGTGACGGGCGACGCGGACACGCGTGTCGACCCGCTGCACGCGCGGAAGATGGCCGCGCTGATGCAGTCGGCGACCGGGTCGGACCGCCCTGTGCTGCTGCACTACGACACAAAGGCAGGCCACTCCGGCGGGCTGCCTGTGACCAAAGTGATCGAGGACCTGACAGACGAGATGACCTTCTTGTTCTGGCAGCTTGGCATGCTGGGAACGGGCGAAAGAGCCAGCAACACGAAATAGAGGGCGACGCGAAATAGAGGGCGACGCGAAATAGAGAGCAGCCGGTGGGCAGGGTGAAAGTCGAGCGATAGGCTTGCCTACTCTGCTCACCGGCCACCGGTCACAACTATGAAAAGAGCCTTACAGACATTGCTCGCGGTTTCGATATTGCTCGGCGCATCTGCGCCCATACGAGCGCAGGCGACGAAGCCGCTTCCCCCGCTTCGCGAGCAAGCTCTGATTCAGCAGCAATGGCTAAAGCTGCGACTCGACCGTGTGCTCCCTCGATTGATGCGCAAGCACAACGTCCAGATGTGGCTCGTGGTCTGTCGCGAGTACAACGAAGACCCCGTCTTTTTCTCGCTCGTCTCGCCCACGGTCTTTGCCGCTCGACGCCGCACGATCTTCGTATTTTTTGATCGCGGACTCGCGCGCGGCGTCGAGCGGCTTGCTTTAGGCGGCGGGTCAAACGGCGGGCTCTACACGGTCTACCGCGACCCGGAAGTCGAAAACCGCGAGATATACGGGGAAGGCCAGTGGGCGCTGCTCAGAAAATTGATAGACGAGCGCAAGCCTTCGTCCATCGCCGTAAACATCTCGCACACGCACGCATTCTCGGACGGGCTGTCGGCGGGCGAGCGAGAAAAGCTCGAAGCCGCGCTCGGGCCTGACAATCTAAAGCGAGTCGTGCGCGCCGAAAACCTCCCGCTCGAATATATCGCGGAGCGATTGCCGGAGATGCTGCCCGTTTACAGGCAGATGATGGAGATTGTCCACTCGCTCATCAAGCGGGCTTTCTCAAACGAAGTCATCACGCCGGGCAAGACCACGGATCAAGACGTCGTCTGGTGGCTGAGACATCAGGTCGCCGCCCTCGGGCTCGACACATGGTTTCATCCGAGCGTGCGAGTACAAAAGCCCGACCGGACGGGCGTAAACCTGCTGGCTGAAAATGAGGCTGTACGGATAGAGCGAGGCGACGTGCTGCACGTCGATTTCGGCATCACAGCCATGCGGCTCAACACAGACACGCAGCACATGGGCTATGTCCTTCGCGAAGGCGAGCGCGACGCGCCTGCGGGGATAAAAAAGGCGCTGGCAAATGGAAACAGGCTTCAAGACCTCCTGATCGAGCGCATGCGCACGGGGCAATCGGGCAACGATATTCTTGCCGCGACGCTCGCCGCGATGAAAGCGGAAGGGATAAAAGGGACGGTCTACACTCACCCCGTAGGCGACCACGGTCACGGGGCGGGGCCGCTCATAGGGCTGTGGGACCGCCAGCAGGGCGTGCCCGGTCGCGGCGACGTGCCCGTGCTCGCCGATTCGTGGTTTTCGATAGAGCTATCGGCCACCACCGCCGTCCCTGAGTGGGGCGGCAAAGAGCTGTGGGTCGGGCTTGAAGAAGACGCCGTTGTCGATTCCACGGGCCGCGTCTCGTGGGTACTCAGGCGGCAAACTCAGTTTCATCTGGTCAAATAACCCCTCGCGCATAAAGGATGTACGCTACCAGGACACGACGCTTGAAGTCGCCCGCCGAAAATCCTTAAAAATCACCGCCTTCTCGATGGAATAAGATTTGTAATGCTCTGTGTCGTCCTGGACGGCAGCAATCTATACCGGGAGGTCTTGTATGGGGTTTAAGAGAGAGCTTGTCCGAAGCGTGGCCTTTTTGCTCCTTCTCTCGCTGGCCTTTTCAACCTTCGCGCTCGCCGACAAAAAAGATAAGAAGAAAGCCGTGCGGGGGACGCCAGTGCTCTGGCGCGAGCCTGTTGATATAGCCTCACGCAACCTCTTTTATGGTCCGGGCGGAAGAAGCATGGTGCCTGACACGAGCCGCGTCACCTTTATCGAAGAAGAGAAGGGCGGCTATTCGAAGAAGTATCGCGTGCGAGACGGGCGCGGGCGCATCTGGGTCGCAAAGGTCGGCAAAGAAGCCCAGCCCGAAACCGCTGCCAATCGCTTGCTCTGGGCGGCGGGCTATAACACGGAGATAACCTACCTAGTCCCGCGCGTGACGATAGCGGGAAAGGGCACTTTCGAAAACGTCAGATTCGAAGCGCGGCCCGCAAACATCAAGCGGCTCGACGAATGGGAGTGGGATCATAACCCCTTCGTCGGGAGACGAGAGCTTCAAGGCTTGAAAGTCATGATGGTGCTCGTCAATAACTGGGACATCAAGGACTCGAACAACAAGGTACTGTTTGTGCCCGGCTCGCGCCAGCTTCGCTACATTGTAAGCGATATGGGCGCAACCTTCGGAAAGACCGGGAGCTTTTTGACGCGGAGCCGTAACAAACCCGGAGATTATGTCAACGCCGAGTTTATAGACGAGATCGAGGGCAGGTACGTCGACTTTCATTACAGCGGCAAACGCAAAGAGATATTTCGCAATATCACGAATGCTGAGGCGAGGTGGATGGGTCAAATCCTCTCTCGGTTGAGCCGGCGACAGATCGCCGACGCATTCCGCGCGGCCAACTATAGCGCGCAAGACATTCGCGCGCTGACAGACGAGGTATCCGAAAGGATCAGGGACCTCGTAGCGCTGCCGTTGCAGAGACGGTAAAAGCGTAAACCGTGAACAGTGACGACAGACCTGTTACTCCTGGTCACGGTTCACGATCTTTAAGGAGGGGTATTTAATGCTTGTAAGGGATTGGATATGCGGCCTGATTAACTTCTCGCTTATGGTCGCTTTGAGCCTTTCATCGTTCGCGATAGCTCAGAAAAGCAAAGATGAAGTTGTGCCCGAAGGCAGGCCCGTTTTATGGCAGGAGCCCGCAGATATAGCTTCGCGCGACCTCTACCACGGGTCGGGCGGCGAAGCTGGCATGCCCGATATAAGCAAGGTCACGTTTCTAAAAGACGAGAGCTCCACAGGCTACTCGAAGAAGTACCGCGTCCGCGACGCGCAGGGGAAGACCTGGGTTGCCAAGCTGAGCAAAGAGGCGCCGCCGGAAACGGTTGCCAACCGCCTTGTGTGGGCCATAGGCTACCCGACGGAGATCGGGTACATGATCCCGCGCGTCACCATCGAGGGGAAAGGGTCGTTTGAGAATGTCAGGTTTGAAGCCCGACCCGAAGGGATAAAGCGGCTCGACCCCTGGAGCTGGGACAATAACCCTTTCATCGGCACGCCCGAATTTCAGGGGCTCAAAGTGATGATGGTCCTGTTGAACAACTGGGACATAAAAGACGACAACACCAAGGTGCTTCAGGTGAAGAGCGAGGCGGGCGAAAACGAGCTGCACTATATCGTCTCAGACCTCGGCGCGACGCTCGGCAAGACGGGCAACTTCATGTCGCGCACGCGCAATAAGCCCGAAGATTATGTAAAGTCAAAGTTCATCACCGGCGTGAAGGGCAATTTTGTCGAGTTCAATTATAACGGCAAGCGCAAAGACCTTTTCCGCAACATCACGGTCGAGCAGGTCAAGTGGGTGGCCGACTTGCTGTCGCGGTTGAGCGATAAACAGATAACAGACGCTTTCCGCGCGGGCAACTACTCGCCCGAAGAAGTGGAGGTCCTGGCGGATGCCTTCCGCGCAAGGGTCAAAGAGATGGCCGCGCTCTCAACCGGCGGCCACTAATCACTCGTCTGCGGTCGGTGACGAAGAGAGCCCGTATACTCTTCGTCACCCGCCACCCGTCACGCCGTAGTTCTAAAGCTGTACATCGCTTTTAATTTCCTGTACCGATAACAGACGGGGGCCTCGCCGCGCGCTTGCGGTGCGGGCGCGGGGGGGTGTCCGACAAACCTTCCAAAAAACGCGTTTCGCACCGAGGTTGTACGTTTGCCGCTCGCCCTGTCTCGATATGGCACCAGCGTTGCACTCATATCACCGGTAGTTGAGGCTAACTATTTAACGTGTGTTTATGATGGAGGAATCGCTATGGCTACGTTAGTTACGGGTTTGTTCAGGTCCCGCGCCGACGCGGATCGGGCAGTGGAGGACCTTGTCCATTATGGATGGTCGCGTGACGATATAAGCATTCTTATGTCAGACGCAACTCGCGGGCGCGAGTTCGGACTTCAGATGGCGACAAAGGCCCCGGAGGGCGCGGCGACCGGCGCGACCATCGGCGGCGTGCTCGGAGCAATTGCTGCCGGACTCGTCGCTTTAGGGATAGTCGCAGTTCCGGGCCTGGGGCTTGTAGCAGCCGGTCCCATCGTGGCCACGCTCGCAGGCCTGGGCGCGGGCGCGGCGGCAGGCGGATTGACTGGCGCGCTCATAGGGCTGGGTGTGCCTGAGCACGAAGCGAAATTCTATAACGAAGAGATCGAGCGCGGCGGAATTCTCGTCGGCGTCTACTCGCACAACGACCGCCTGGACCAGGCGAGGAAGATTCTCGAAGCCGCCGGTGCCGAGACGGTGAAATAGAAACCGGCGGGCAATTGATCTTGGAGAAACGAGCAGGGCTGATAGTAACAAGATACAGGTCAATTGCGCGGGGCGACCGAGAGCCTGGCTCAAGCGATTTAATGGATTCTCGATCTCTCAAATCGCTTCAGAGAAGTGGCCGCCTTATCGCCTCGCACGCATTCACCTGGCACTTACTTGGCATTTACTTGACGGGCCGGGAGAGATTAGATGAGCAAGATTTTGGCGCGCGGCAACCCGAACATCGAAGACCCTGCGGGCGGGCGAAGCGGCGAGAACCCTGATGTCGAGACGCCAACCGGAGACTCCGATCACGAACCCGAGCCGTTACCTGTGCCGCCCGACCAGCCCGGAAACCAGGCTCCCATAGAGGAGCCGCCCGACCAGCCGGGGCTGCCGGAAAATCAACCCGATCCTCCCCCCATCGGTGACCCGAAGCCGAATGAGCCGACACGGCTCGTTTGACCTCGCACAGATACAAAAAGGGGTAGGCTATATGAGGCGACTAACGATCAACGCTATTTTGTTTGCATTGCTTTTCTCACTTGCCGCGCCTGCGCTACAGGCCCAGGAGACAGGGAAAAAGAAAAAAGGCGAAAAGAGCGCGGAGCGAATCCCCGCTCTTATCTGGCAAGACCCCGGAGACATCAGCAGCCGCGATATGAGATTCGGCCCCGGCTCGGCCGAGCTTGCGCCGGTTCCGCCGTTCGTTTTTCGCAAGGAAGACAAGGACGGCGAATCACCCAAGATCAAAATTAAGGATGCGCGCGGGGTCGAGTGGTCAGTAAAGCTCGGCCCGGAGGCGCAAACAGAGACGGTGGCGACAAGGCTTGTGTGGGCGGTCGGATACTTCGCCGAAGAGGCTTATTACTTTGACCGCGCTCGCATAGAAGGTCTGCCGCGATTGTCGCGCGGGCGGGAGTACGTCGAGGGAGATGTGGTTTTGGGCGCGCGGTTCGAGCCGCGCCGCGAGGGCGTCGAGCGCGCCGACTCGTGGGACTGGAAGAAGAACCCTTTCGCGGGGAGGCGGGAGCTGGACGGCCTTAAAATCTTGATGATCCTGCTCAACAACTACGACGCGCGCGAGGCAAACAACCTCGTCATGCTCGTCCGAAACCCTGAGCGCAACCGCACGGAGGCGCATTATCTCGTCTCAGACCTGGGCGCGACGCTCGGCAAATCGGGGGGCCTTGGCGGCACGCGGTCAAAGAATGACCTGGACGATTTTCTATCGACGCGGTTTGTGCTCGGCGTCAAAGACGGTGTGGTCGAGTTCGACTACGACACAAGGCCAACAGGGGTCGGGACGCTTTCGGTCCTTTACCCGCCTTATTACAGGGGCGAGGTCAAAAAAGAGAAAGCGATGCGCGATATTCCAGTCGAGCACGCCCGGTGGATAGGCAGCCTCCTGGCCAGCGTTACTAACGAGCAGCTACGCGACGCTTTTCAGGCCGCTGGCTACGATACGCGCACGGCCGAAGAGTATGTCCTTGCGCTCCGCCAGCGAATGGACCAGCTCAAAAGGTTGTGACACTTATCGAGCCTTAAAAAGACCGAAGGCCGCTGCTTAAACCGCAGCGGCCTTCGGCGCTTTAGAAAGGAGGAGCGTGCTTACTGGTTGGGGTTAGATGAACCGGCCGCGCCCGTGTTGGTATGAGCGTTGACCACGATGCGCGTGTAATAATCCTCGACGTAATCGCCCAGCGCCCCGTGGCCCCAGCGCGAATAGTAATCGAAGGCTTTCATCTCTTTGTAGACCTGCTCGTAATTCCAGTTATCGTAAGTGTAGCGGTACATCGCGCCCATCACGCCTGTGCGATGGCGGCCACCCGCGCAATGGATGTAAAACGGCCCCTGGCTGAGATCCTTTGTGATGGCAAGAAACTGGTCGATCTGCTCGTCCTGCGGTCGCTTCTTATCGCTCATGGGTATATTGATGTAGCGCATCCCCGCGGCTTCGGCTGCCGATTTGGCGTAGGGCTTGGGGTCGTTGCGCAGGTCGATGACGACTTTGATGCCGAGCGAGGCGAGGTCTTTGTAATCTTCCTGGCCGGGCTGCGCGCCACGATAAAGGTGCTCGGTCATCTGGCCGAAGTTGCTGATCTTTATGTTAGAGAATTGCTTGTTGGACTTTGATGCCGCATTGGCTGTAGCAAAGCTTGTGATCGTAAAGAGCGCGGCGAGCGCGACCATCTGCGCACGCTTAAACAATAATTTATCTGCCATCCTGTTCATCCCTCCGTGCATTCGATCCAAAATCTCTGTTCTGCGTTGCTCTTGTTATCGTTTTTCTTGTTTATCCCCGAAAAACTTATTCTATTTTATCACCCATACCGGGGTTTATGTGTTGCGATTTTGTTGTTCCCGCAACGAGACGGTGATGGGTGACAAGATAGAGCGACCAGGCAGTTTCCAGGCCGAGCTTTCTTGTCACCCGTCACTCGTCACTGTTTACTCTACTTCGTTATGCCGACCTGCTTCAGGATAAAGGCGTAATCGAACGCGACGTCTTTCAGCACATCGTACCGCCCGCTCGACCCGCCGTGCCCGCCGCCCATGTTTGTCTTAAACAGCAGCACGTTCTTGTCTGTCTTCACGGTTCTGAGCCGCGCCACATACTTCGCGGGCTCCCAGTACATGACCTGGCTGTCGTTGAGCGATGTCTTTACAAGCATGTTCGGGTAGGCTTTAGCTGAGAGGTTGTCATAAGGCGAATATGACTTCATATACTCATACTCGCTCTTGACGTTGGGGTTGCCCCATTCGAGGAACTCGCCTACCGTAAGCGGCAAAGAGGTGTCGAGCATGGTGTTGATCACGTCGACAAAAGGGACGCGCGAGACCACTGCCTTGAACAGGTCCGGGCGCATGTTCGTCACAGCGCCCATCAACAACCCGCCCGCGCTCCCGCCTTCGATTATGAGCCGGTCGCTGGAGGTATACTTTTCGGCAATCAGATGCTCGGCCACCGAGATGAAGTCCGTGAAAGTATTTTTCTTAAACATCATCTTGCCCTGGTCGTGCCAGGCTTTGCCCAGATCGCCGCCGCCTCGTATGTGAGCTATCGCAAAGATAAAGCCACGGTTTAAGAGGCTCAGCCGCGCCGATGAAAACGTCACCGCGCTCGAAGAGCCGTAAGAGCCGTAGCCGTTTAAAAGCAAGGGGCGCGTCCCGTCGCGTTTAAGCTCTTTTTTGTAGACTAGCGAGACGGGCACTCTCGTCCCGTCTGCGGCCGTGGCATATACACGCTCCGACCTGTACTGGCTGCTGTCGTAACCGCCAAGCACTTCCGTCTGCTTCAACAACTCGCGCTTGCCCGTATCCATGTTGTAATCATAGATAGAGCTTGGCGTGACGAATGACTGGTAGCTGAACCGAAGCACGTTCGTGTTGAATTCGCGGTTTGTGCTCGCGAAGGCGGAATATACCGGTTCGGGAAAATCTATGTGGTGCGCCTTGCCGCTCCTAAAGTCGGTCACGCGCAGGCGCGGCAGCCCGTTCTCGCGCTCGTATAGCACATAGTGATTGGCAAAGAAGTCTGTGCCTTCCAGCATGACCTCTTTGCGATGGGCAATGACCTCTTTCCAGTTCTTCTTTTCGGGATCTGAGACGGGAGCCGACACGAGCCTGAAGTTTCGCCCCGTGTCGTTTGTCAGTATGTAAAAAGATTTGCCGTGATGATCGACCGAGTATTCCTGATCGGGCTGGCGCGCCGCGACGAGCTTCGGGGCCTCCGCGGGCCGGTCGGCGGATACGTAGCGCGTCTCGCCCGAAGTAAAGCTGTCGGTCGACAAAAAGATATACGCGCCGCTTCGCGAGCGGCTGGCGCCCATGCGGAACAGCTCGTCCTTCTCTTCATAAAGCAGCTCGGATTTGTCGCCGCCGATTGTGCGGCGATGAAACCTGTAAGGCCGCTTGGCCGGGTCGGTCGTGACATAAAAGAGCGTCTTGTTGTCGTTGGCCCAGGCGACGCTCGTGACGCGCTCCGCCCGGTCCGAAAGCAGCCGCCCCGTCTTCAGGTCTTTGATATAAAGCGTGTAATCCCGAAAGCCCGTGGTGTCTGTCGAGTACGCGAGGAGGTTTCCGTCGGGGCTCACGCTTGAAGCGCCAATGCCGAGAAACTTGTGCCCGCGCGCAAGCTCGTTCATATCGAGCATGACCTCTTCGGGAGCGTCGAGAGATTTCCGCTTGCGGCAAAGTATCGGGTACTGCTTCCCCTCCTCCGTGCGCGAGTAATAGAAATAGTCTCCCTGCTTATAAGGCACGCTCAGGTCTGTCTGCTTAATGCGCCCGAGCATCTCTTTGTAGAGCGCCTGCTGGAATTCCGCCGTGTCCGCCATCACCTTATCCGCGTAAGCGTTTTCCGCCTCCAGGTAAGCGATGACCTCCGGGTTGGTCTTTTCCCGCAGCCAGTAATATTCATCCACCCAGGTCTCACCGTGAAGGGTGTTCGTCTTAGGGTTCTTCTTAGCTACGGGCGGTTTTAGCGTGTCGTCTGTCGTCTGTGCAAGCATCGTATTCCCGAAAATAAGCAATAGTAGTGAGATCGTTAAGACATAGCTCAACTTTTTCATGCCGTCCTCCATTAAAAGCGGCAATACCTGACCGGAAGAATCTGTCTTATCCCCGCGCTTCTCGAATCAGTTGATTTGCATGCTACAATCTGGCTGCATCAAGGGACCTATTATGAAGATCAGCAAAACATTAATCCAACTGATTTTAATATCGACGCTCTGCTGTCAAATCGCGCCTCGCGCGCTCGCCGCGTCCGGTCGCTTGCCGCTCGCCACACAGAGCATACGAGTGTTGCCAAACCTCCCCGTGGCGGTGGCCCCCAACCAGCCGGAGGTTACAGCCGAATCGACCGTAGGGATAATCAACGCGCTGTGCGATTTGAAGTTGAACATAGTCGGGTGCGGGTTCATGCCGACGGCGATCACGATTGTTTGCGACACCAACGGGGACGGGGCTCCCGAGCTGCTCATCCCGCTCGACAACCTGGTGCTTGTAAACCGGCTTCTTTTGCAGGTGCGGCTTCCCGCCCTGTCGCCGCAGCTTCCGGGCACGGCATTTCCGCTCGCTTGCTGCGGCGGAGAGGCGACGCTGCAACTCATCAGGATGCTCGCCTCAAGCGACGACAATGTCTTTGGCGCTATCACGCAGACGGCCGCCGTGCCGATTAATCTCGGCCTCAGAGCGCCGGTTTTGATAAGCGCGTCGCCTTCGGATGTCGATTGCAGCGTCCCGCAAAATATTCTGATACCGGGATCGTGCTTTTTGCAGCCGGACGGCTCGCCTAACGTCACTTCCGTCTTTGCCGTCGAGCGGGATAATCCGAGTAATGTAATAGTGGCTTCGCCGTTCGTCGTGCTGACCAACAACTCTATAGACGCGCTCTTTAATTTCGGGGCCGCCAACGCGGGAAAGACTTTCTTGATATTTGCGAGCGGGCCAAACGGGACGAGCCGCAACCTGACGAGCCTGCCCGACGGCACGCCCGACGGCTGCCCGCTCGGAAACGAGCAGGGCGTTCAGGTCACTGTCACTTGCAGATCGGCGCAGTCGCCCGAACCCACGGACGGCCCTGTTACGCCTGCGTCGGCACTCATTAACGGGTGCAAGGTTACACGCAGCGCGACGGGAAAGTTTTCGCTCACCATAACGGGCCGGGGCTTCAGGCCGGGCGCGGTTGTGTTGATGGCGAACCAGACGATTACCAACCCGAAGCTCAAGGAAGCTGACCCGACCAATAACACCTGGAACAAGCTTGTCGTCAAACGGCGCGTGTGCAGGGACCTGCCCGGCCTCCTGGTAGTGATAAACCCGTCTCAATCGCCAAGCCCCGCGTTTCAGTGCAATACGGGATGCAACCCATAGAGTGACCCGATGGACAGAAGCGACCCGCTATGGAAGGCCGAAGACCAGTCCGAAAGGTTGACAGAGCTTACGGGCGAGGACAACCGGCTGAAGGAAGCGCCACTTCGTCGCGACGTGCGCTCGCTTGGCCGGTTGCTTGGCCGGGCGCTTAAAGAGCAAGAGGGCGAATCGCTTTACGAGAAGGTAGAGCAGCTCCGCCTTCTCGCAATCGAGCACCGCGAGAGTGAGGCGAAGCAGGACGCTCCTTCCGCCGCATACCAGCTTCTCGAAAAGGCCATAGAGGTCGTATCTCGTGTGAGCGTCGCTGATGCTCACCGGCTCGCTAAAGCGTTCGCCATATACTTCGAGCTAACGAACCTTGCAGAGACCAACCACCGAAAACGCCGCCGCCGCGCGGCAGAGCTTGCGACCGAGAGCCTGCCCCAACCCGGCTCGATTCGCGGGACGCTTGCGCGGCTCAAGCTCGCGGGCGTAAGCCTCAAGGATGCTCGCGCGTGGCTCGCGCGCGTGATGGTAATACCGGTCTTTACGGCGCACCCTACGGAAGTCGCGCGCCGCACGGTCATATTCAAGCGTCGGCGCATCAGCGACGAGTTGGAGAGGCTCGACTGGCTCCCGCTCGCAGACTCGGAGGCGCGCCGAAGCGAGGCCGCGATTGCGGCCGAGATCACCGCGCTCTGGCAATCAGACGAAGTGCGCCGCCGCCAGCCGATTGTGCGCGACGAGATAAAGATGGGGCTCGATTATTACCCCGGCAGCTTGATCGAGACGATCCCAAGACTTTATGAAGAGATGCAATCGGCTTTTCGCGAGACCTACGGCGCGGAGATTGCCGCGCGCGACCTGCCTTCGGTCGTCCGGTTCGGCTCCTGGATAGGCGGCGACAGAGACGGCAACCCGTTCGTCACGCCCGATTACACGCGGGCCGCGCTTGAGATGGCCCGCTCCGTCATCCTTGGCCATTACGTCGGCGGGGTTGAGGAGCTTATTAGGTACCTCAGCCCTTCCGTAAACCAGACGCCGGTATCGAGCGAGTTGCAGCGGCGGATAGAGCATTACCAATCAAGCATTACGTTGAACGATCCGAAGGCCGACCTTCGTGCGGGCGATGAGCTGTACCGTCGCGCGCTGGTCTTTATATTGCGCCGCCTGATCGCCGCTCGCAACGAGCCGCCGAGCCCTGATAATTTCAAGGACGCTTACCGCGAGGCCGCCGAGCTTGCGGATGACCTGTCGATTTTGCGCGCAAGCCTCGCGGCAAATAAAGGCGAGCGGTTGGCCGAGCGATACCTCGACCCGCTAATGCGCAAGGTGGCAACGTTCGGCTTTCACCTGCACACGCTCGACGTGCGCCAGCACGCGCGCGTGCACGCGCAGGCGGTGGCCGATCTTTCGGCCGGGGCAACTATCATGGGGCAGAATTCCGCGCTGCCTGACGCGGCTTCCGATGATACAAAGCAACTGCTCGACACCTTGCGGCAGCTGGCGCTGATGAAGCGCGAGTTCCCCGCCGAAGCGATTCCGACTTATGTCATAAGCGGCGCGGAAAGCGTTGAAGACATATTATCGGTCGTGTGGCTTTGCGAGTTGAGCGGCATCGCGGTCGCGGGCTCTCGGGAAGGGCGCGACCCTGGGCTTATGCCCGTGCCGCTTTTTGAATCAATCGAAGACTTGAGAAACTGCCCTGAGATTTGCAGGCAGGTCTGGGCCTCGAAAGATTACTCGCGGTTGCTCGATTCGTGGGGCCGCAACCAGGAAGTGATGCTGGGCTATTCGGATTCGAACAAAGACGGCGGGATGCTGACAAGCATCTGGGAGATATACAAAGCTCACCGCGCGCTTCACGACGTGGCGCGCGAGATGGGCGTTAAGCTGACGCTCTTTCACGGGCGCGGCGGCACGGTGGGGCGCGGCGGCGGGCCGACGCAGCGAGCGATAGTCGCGCAGCCGGTCGGCGCGTTCACCGGCCGCATCAAGATAACCGAGCAGGGGGAGGTCTTGAACTGGAAGTATTCGGACCCCGTCCTCGCCGAGCGCAACCTTGAGCTGATGATAGCCGCGTCGATTGAAGCCATGGCGCGGCCGGGTCTTAAGCCCGCCGAAGACGAGAAGACCTGGGAAGCGGCGATGGAAGAGATGAGCCGCGAGGCATTCGCTTTTTATCGCGAGCGGATCATCGACAACGCAGACATCGTCCCTTATTTCGAAGAAGCGACGCCGGTCGCGGAGTTCGGGCTGGCACGCATAGGCTCGCGGCCCGCTCGACGAAGCGCGAGTCGCGGGCTTGCGGATTTGCGCGCTATCCCCTGGGTCTTCGGCTGGATGCAGAGCCGCCATGTGCTCCCCGCCTGGTTCGGCGTGGGACACGCGCTTGAGCGGTTTCGCTCAGGCGGCGCGGACCGTGAGCAGTTGCTTGAGCAGATGGCCGAGCGGTTCCCGCTCTTCGACGATCTGGTGAGAAACGTCGAGATAGGCCTTGCGAAAGCCGACCTGACAATCGCGCGGCTCTACGCGGACCTTGTCTCGGACGCCGCGCTTGGCAACCGCGTCTTCGAGATGATCGCGGAAGAGTTCGAGCGAACCGAGCGCGAAGTCCTGCGCGTGTTGAAGCAGACAAAGCTTCTTGAAAAGAACCACGTGCTTGCGCGCTCGATCCGGCTGCGCAACCCGTACGTCGACCCGATGAGCCTGATTCAAGTAGACCTGCTTCGCCGGAAGCGAAGCGGCGAAGAGAGCGAAGACTTGAACTACGCGCTCGCGGCAACGATAAACGGCATCTCCGCGGGCCTGCGCAACACGGGATAGAGGCCGGTGCAATATCACTCGACCTCTTTACCGGCTGCTTTCGATCATGTCTACAAACTTATCGAACAGGTGGGCGGCGTCGTGCGGGCCGGGACCGGCTTCGGGGTGGTATTGGACGGAGTAAGCGCGGTAGTTGCGATGCTCAAGACCTTCGACGGTGTTATCGTTCAGGTTGATGTGTGTGATGTTGCAATCTGCCGGCAGCGAATCGGCGTCGACCGCGAAGCCGTGATTTTGAGCGGTGATCTCGACGCGACCCGTTATCAAATCTTTGACCGGCTGGTTTCCGCCGTGATGGCCGAACGGCAGCTTGTAAGTCCGGCCGCCAAACGCAAGCCCCATCAGTTGATGGCCCAGGCATATCCCGAACATAGGGACGCGGCCCGCGAGCTTTCTCAGATTTTCGACAACGCCTGTCAAAGGCTCAGGGTCTCCCGGCCCGTTTGAGAGCCATAGGCCGTCGGGTCTTAAATCCAAAACGTCTTCGGCAGAAGTGAGCGCGGGAACCACCGTCACGCGACACCCGAGCGCGGCCAGGTTGCGAAGGCTGTTGTGCTTTAACCCGAAATCGTAAGCGACTATGTGAAAGCGCGGCTCGGCAAGGCTCGCTCCCGCTTCCACGCCTTCGCTGGCTTCGGGTCGGACGTTCGGGTGGAGCAGGCGCGGCGACCCGTACGCGTAAGCCTGGTCGTCCGTCCATACGTACGGCTCGCGGCAGGTGACGACCGACGCAAGCTCAAGGCCGACCATCTCAGGCGCGCGCCGCGCCTGTTCTACAACCTTTTGCTCGTCGGTTTGAGTCGTGGAAAGACAGCCTCGCATAGAGCCGCGCTCGCGTATATGGCGAACGAGCGAACGCGTGTCGATGTCAGAGATGCCGGGCTTGCCCGCTGCCTTGAGATAATCGCCCAGTGACATGTCCGCGCGCCAGTTCGAGACGGTGCGCGAAAGCTCGCGCACGATCAGGCCTTCGGCGAAGATGCGCCGGGACTCGATGTCTTCGTGATTCACGCCGTAATTGCCTATGAGCGGGTAGGTCATCGTGACGATCTGACCGCAATAGGAAGGGTCGGTCAATATCTCTTGATACCCTGTGATAGCGGTATTAAAAACGACTTCGCCAACGACCTCGGCGGCTGCGCCGAACCCGCGCCCGCGCCAGACTCTTCCGTCTTCCAGAGCAAGTATCGCTTCCATCAGATTACAGGTTACAGTCTTTGTCCCGGTTACGTAAATAGTGACAAGTGACAAGTGACAAGTGACAAGACAAAGAGGCAGCCGAGCCAGGTATCTCCTTTCTTGTCACTTGTCACTTGTCACTGTTTACCCTCTTCAGTCTTCAGTTCTCAAAAAGGCCTGCGCTTCATTCATCCAGTGCTTCTCCGCGCGGTACTTGTATGCGGGAGACGTGCGGACCGCCTCGATACAGGCGCGCATCTCGGTCGCCGCCTGATCGGCGAGACCGAGCCTGTTAAGAGTCAGCCCGTAATGATACCTGCCTTCGGCATCAGAGGGGCGCTTTTCAAGGAACCGCTCAAGCGCGTTGCGAGCATCTTCAAACTGCCCCGCCTGAAAGTAAGTGCGCCCGATCTCCCGCCAGACTTCGTTCTGGCTATGCTCAGGGTTGCGGCGCACTACGGCGTCAAAGTGCGTCACCGCTTCCGAGAGCCGACCTTCTTCGCGGGCGATGCGGCCCAGTTGATAATGAGAATCGGTCTCGTCGGGGTCTATCTCGATTGCGCGCTCGAAGCTGGAGCGGGCCTCCTGAAACTGGCCGCGCTGCTGGTAGATCAACCCCAGGTTGTAATGGGCCGATGCGTCGGCAGGGTTGAGCGTAGAGGCTTCGAGGTTCCGCTCGAAGTTCTGGCGCGCCCGCTGCGCAGTCATCATGTCGCCGAGCAGGTTTCTGAGCACCAGTATGACGAGGATCAACAGAAAGGGCGACGTCAAAAGGTAAAGCAGGCGCGGGATCAACGGCAGCGCCACGAGCGACATCGCAGACATCGCTACGACTATCGCCGCGCGGGCATAGCTCAGCCTGAGCACCGTGCGCAAAGCGAGCGTCACAAGAAAAACGAAGTAAGGCAGAGGGACGATTCTCAAAGCCAGAAGGGTGGCGGGCGACAACCCGCGCCCGCCAGCTTGAAACAGCACCCACGCGGGCAGAAGCATCAAAAGATGCGCCGCCGCCCAGCCGTAAAGCACGCAGGTAGCGACGCCCGTGTACTCCTGTCGAAGAAGCTGGCTGAAGCCAGACCGCCGGTCGACTATGCTTGAAACGAGCAGGCAAGCGGGCACAAAGACCGCCGCGAGAAAAAGGACCGGCGCGGCATTTTCGATCACCGCTCTGACGAGTAGAAAAAGGAGCAGGATCAGCGGGGTAAAAACGCCTTCGGACGAGGCCCTGGCCGAAAGCGCGGACCACCTTGCGAGCAGGTCGCCTCCCAAAACATCGTAGTATATGACCGAAGATAGAAGGGCGAGCGCCGCCCCCGCCAAGTACGGCGCTTTCGATTGGAGCCGGGCCAGGGCTTGAAGCGGGTCATAAAGAAGCCTTATTAGCAGCGTCAGTCTAGAGTCCATGTACAAGGCTCAGGGACAGTGAACCGGGATTCAAACCTGATAGCTTGTCCTGAGCATATTCAACCCTGAATCTCGGTCTCGTCCGAACCCGGTCTTATTCCTCAATCGTGGAATCGGAGTTAAGGGTGCCTATGCGCGGCAGCGGCCAGTACCGAAACATAGCCTTGCCGTAGATATACTTTTCAGGCACGAGCCCCCACCGGCGGCTGTCGTTCGAGGCGTCGCGGTTGTCGCCCATAACGTAATAGTAATGCTCTTTGACAACCGTCTCGCCGTAGACGGCAGGGCTCTTGTTGCGCTCAGGCGACAGGTACGGCTCGTCGAGCAGCCGCCCGTTTATGAATACCTGGCCGCGCTCGACGCGAACCCGCTCGTTCGGCAACCCGATGACACGCTTGATAAAGGATTTTGACGGGTCGTCGGGGAACCAGAAGACGATTATGTCGCCGCGCTGTATGGGGTCGAAGTTGTACGTGAACTTGTTGACAAAGATGCGCTCGTCATTCTCAAGGCGCGGCTGCATCGAGGTGCCTTCGACCTTAACGGGCTGCACGACGAAGACGACTATCAGCACCGCCATGACGGCGGCAAAGATTATGTCGCGCGAGATCGACTTGATCTCGGCCCAAAGCCCCGCGCTCGCAACAGGCTCTTCCGGGTAAGTGATCTCGATGTCGGGATCGTCTTCTAAGCCAATTCCGGGATAATCGTGAACTTTCAGGTCTTGATTCATAATGATGAACAGGTAAACGTTTTTAAATCGATAAAAGGTCCAAAAAACAGGTTACTTTTAGCTGCTCGGCTTTGTCAACATTTCGAGCCCGCCGCCCGGCCCCCGACTCGCGGGAAGCAGCCCGGCTAATAGAGCGGATTAACGCTTTTAATTTTACTCGCGGCGGCGCGCCGTTCTACAATGGGGCGTCAGTAATAATAGCGCGCGCCCGGTCGAAGAGGGTTGGCGAGATGGTCCGAGAGCAATCATAGCACTCAAACATGATACTCAGACTCCAACCTATCAGCTCGCGCAAAAAGCCGCTTCTGGCCGGGCGCGCAATCCAAACTTATCTTTCTTCTCCAACAATCGAATAGGGTCCGGGCCACCCTGAACGGGCGGCCCTTTTTATCTATCCCTTTTATAAGGCGGGTTACTTGCGCCGGACGAGCGCGCGGGCGTAATCGCGGTTCATCTTGCCTATAAAGTCCAGGCTGATCTCTTTCGGGCAGACGGCTTCGCACGAGCTGATGTTTGTGCAGTTGCCAAAGCCTTCGTCGTCCATCTGCTTTACCATATTCAGCACGCGGCGTTCCTGCTCGACCTTGCCCTGCGGCAAGGTGTTCAGGTGCGCCGCCTTGGCCGCGACAAAGAGCATCGCCGAAGCGTTCTTGCACGCGGCCACGCACGCGCCGCAGGCTATACAGGCGGCGGCATCCATCGCCAGGTCGGCCTCGGTCTTCGGTATCGGTATGGCGTTCGCGTCGGGCGTGCCGCCGGTGTTGACGGATATGTAGCCGCCCGAAGCGATGATCCGGTCAAACGCGCCGCGATCTACGACGAGGTCTTTGATAACAGGGAAAGCGCGCGCGCGCCACGGCTCTATGACGATGGTGTCGCCGTCTTTGAAGCTGCGCATGTGCAGCTGGCAGGTAGTCGTTGCTGAAAGCGGCCCGTGCGCCACGCCGTTTATCAGCAGCCCGCACATGCCGCATATCCCCTCGCGGCAATCGTGATCGAAGGCAACGGGTTCTTCGCCCCGGTTTATAAGCTCTTCGTTCACCACGTCGAGCATCTCCAGGAAAGACATGTCTTCGATTATATTTCTTGCCTGGTACTCGACAAATTTACCCGGCGTCGAGGCGTTCTTTTGCCGCCAGATGCGCAGCGTCAGATTCATCTTATTTGTAACTCCTTTGGGTCATCTTCACTTCCGAGTAGACCAGCTCTTCTTTGTGAAGCGCGGGCAGCTTGCCCTCGCCTTGATACTCCCAGGCGGCGACAAACGAGAAATTCTCGTCATCGCGCAACGCCTCGCCGTCTTCGGTCTGGTACTCTTCGCGGAAGTGGCCCCCGCAAGACTCTTCGCGCATGAGCGCGTCATAGCACATCAACTCGCCGAACTCTAAAAAGTCCGCGACGCGCCCGGCGTTTTCGAGCGACTGGTTAAGCTCTCGCTCGTCGCCCAGCACGTTTACATTTTCCCAGAACTCCCGGCGGATTTCGGGTATCTGCCTGAGCGCCTCTTTCAACCCCTCGCGGTTTCGCGCCATGCCGCACTTGTCCCACAGCAGCTTGCCCAGCTGGCGGTGAAAATCTGTCACGGTGCGCTTGCCGCGAATCGAAAGGAATTTCTTAGTTCTCGCCGCCACCTCTTCTTCGGCCTTCTTGAACTCCGGGTGGGTCACGGCGGGCCTCTGTTGTTTGGCCGTCACGAAGTATTCGCTTATCGTGTAGGGCAGTATGAAATAGCCGTCCGCAAGCCCCTGCATCAGCGCGCTTGCGCCGAGACGGTTAGCGCCGTGATCGGAGAAGTTCGCCTCACCGAGCACAAACAATCCGGGCACGTTGCTCATCAGGTGATAATCGACCCAGAGCCCTCCCATCGTGTAGTGGATCGCAGGGTATATGCGCATCGGCGATTTGTAAGCGTTTTCGCCCGTGATCCGCTCGTACATCTCAAACAGGTTCCCGTACCGCTCGCGAATCTTCTCTTCGCCCAGTCGCTCGATGGCGGCGGCAAAGTCGAGATAGACGCCGCGACCCCCCGGCCCCACGCCGAGCCCTGCGTCGCAGGCTTCCTTGGCCGCGCGCGAAGAGATGTCGCGCGGGGCGAGGTTGCCGTAGCTGGGGTACTTGCGCTCAAGGTAATAATCGCGTTCCTGGTCGGGTATTTGAGCGGGGACGCGCGTGTCGCCGGATTTTTTCGGAACCCAGACGCGCCCGTCGTTTCTGAGCGATTCCGACATAAGCGTGAGCTTCGATTGGTGCTCCCCGCTCACGGGTATGCAGGTCGGGTGAATCTGCGTGTAGCAGGGGTTGGCAAAGAGCGCGCCTTTTTTATAAGCGCGATAGGTCGCCGTTACGTTCGACCCCTTCGCGTTGGTCGAAAGATAAAAGACGTTGCCGTAACCGCCCGTGGCGAGCACGACCGCGTCGCCCGCGTGCGATTCGATCTTGCCCGTCACAAGGTCGCGGACGACGACCCCTTTGGCGTGGCCGTCAACTATCACGAGCTCAAGCATCTCTGTGCGCGAATACATCTTAACCGCGCCGAGATTGATCTGCCGCTCAAGCGCCTGGTAAGCGCCCAGAAGCAGCTGCTGGCCCGTCTGCCCGCGCGCGTAAAATGTGCGCGACACCTGCGCCCCGCCGAACGAGCGATTCGAGAGCATCCCGCCGTATTCGCGCGCGAACGGCACGCCCTGGGCGACGCACTGGTCGATGATGTTGACGCTGACTTCGGCGAGGCGGTGGACGTTTGCTTCGCGCGCGCGGAAGTCGCCGCCTTTGATGGTGTCGTAAAAGAGGCGATATACGCTGTCGCCGTCATTCTGGTAATTCTTCGCGGCGTTTATCCCGCCCTGAGCCGCTATCGAATGGGCCCGCCGAGGGCTGTCTTGAAAACAGAAGCACTTGATGTTGTAGCCGAGTTCCGCAAGCGTCGCCGCCGCCGAAGCTCCTGCCAGACCTGAGCCCACGATCAGTATGTCGAACTTTCGCTTATTGGCAGGGTTGACGAGCTTCGCTCCCTGGCGGAACCTTGTCCATTTCGAATCGAGCGGGCCTGATGGAATCTTTGCGTCGAATTTCATAAGTTTTATCGGGTCCCATTTAGATCAAAGTCAGATCAATGTTACTTCACAAATCCTGTCAAAACCGCGACGACGATGGCTACGTTGCCCAGGAAGATGACCAGCGCGGCTGTTCTGGCAAACAGGTTTATTGATCGCCTGATGGCCTTTCTGCGCAACCCGAGCGACTGGAACATGCTTGTGACGCCGTGGCTCAGGTGGAGGCACAGCAGCCCCATCGCGATGATGTAGAAGGCCGACACCCAGACGTTTGAGAACCCGTTGATCATCATCCGGTATACATCGTGCCGGAGCGGGTCCGCAGGGTCGACCAGCGTCATATACTCGGGGTTTGTGACGCCGAACGTAAAATGCAGCAGGTGGTATATGACGAAGGCGAGAATTATCAACCCGCTTAAGACTATCGTGCGCGCGCCTAAGGATGCCGCGACCACCTTGTATTCGTTATACCCTGCGGGGCGCGCCCTGCGGTTTGCTCTCACCAGCTGGATCGCGGAGATTATGTGAAGCGCGGCGACCGCAAGCAGTCCCGCGCGCGCGCCCCACAGCAAGCCGGGGTTAGATTTTAGAAAGTATGCGTAATCGTTTATCGCCTTGGGGCCGAGGAAGATTTGCAGGTTGCCCGCCATGTGCGCGATGACAAAGGCGAACAGGGCAAACCCGGTCAAAGCCATTATGTATTTCTTGCCCAGCGAAGATTGAAAGAAGCGTTTTGCGGTATTCATGTGAGATCTATCAAGACCTGCCTTCAAGCGTTATCGGCCCGCGCGCGGGCGGCAATTGATGCGTTTCCCTTATTCCGGGCGAACTGGCAATATTATGACCTGCTCGGCACCCAGTCAAGGCACGCGCCTCGCTGGCTATTCATCTCTTAAATTACCAGCCTCGCTTCAAATAAGTAAAATTCAAAAGAATTATGTTGAGTATAAGCCTGACTTCAAGCAAGCCCTAGAAGCTGCTGAAAGTGTTGGGCTTACAAAGCGGAGCGTCTTAAATGCGCGGCCAGCCGTCATTCTCAATCGGCCTGCGGACACGGGGCGTAGGGGCTCGGCACACATGCCGGGGGCGTCGGTAATTGCGTCGCCCGCAGCATCTCCGGCCAGGGCGTCCCTTCGGCCTGATTCGTGCTAAGCTTCTTTGTGTTTGGACAAACGGCATCCGGCCCCAGATAAGAACTCGAACCATCACTCGGACACCCCACGCTTCCGTCGGGCACCTTGCACAGAACGGTCGGATGGTAAGTGAAGATATGTATCTCCGACGTGTTGGCGGCGCTCAGTCGTTGTATGCGTAGCGAAGTCCCGTAAAAAGACAACCAGCCGTCGTTTTCCTGAATCGCCAGATAGGTAACATAACCGAGCGCCAGGTTGTTCGGATTCTCGCTGTCGTTGTCAATCGTCCACCTTCCCGCAGTTGCCGCCGGAGTCAGGGTCGCTTGCCAGCGCAGGCTAATCGTCGCTTTATCTTGAAAGAGCTGGCGCAACGCAGGGAAGTCAGGGGCAGCCATCAGGGCGGCATCACCCGTATCATCAAAACCATTCCAGACCCGATAATCTCCCGATTGACCTGACGGCGGCGACTGGTCCTTAATCTCCCATGCCACCTCCGTGTTCCCCTGCCAATCCTGTGCCGTTATCGTTGCCTGCGGTGAGAAGGTCACGCCATTCGTTTGAAAGTCCGGGCCCAGGCCGCTTACGTTTCTACCAATGAGCGCATTGATGTCTGCCGTCATCTGATCCTGGTCGTCATCCGTGGCGAGGCTAAAGGCTTGGGCTACGTTGAGTTCAGCCAACACATCCTGGTACTGAGCATCGGTCAAGGCCAGTTTGAAAAGGAAAACCCCTATCGCCGGGGAATCGGCTGTCAGCGAAAGATCAACCGAGACCGACGCATTCGACAGGCTTGTATTGTCGAGTTGCGCGTCTGTGAAATCTGCTCCCTGAAGGTCGGCGAAGTCGAGCGATGCGCCGAGCAGTTTAGCCCGATTAAGCTTTGCGCCTATCAAGTTGGCGTCCGACAGAGTCGCTTTATAAAGCGATGCATCCTTCAGGTTAATGCCGCCGAGATTGGCGCCCGACAGGTTGGCTGAATCTAAGATAGCCCCATTCAGAATGTCATCATCTGCCGACTTATTGACGGCGTAGAGATGCATATGCGACCCGTCGACTTGATAAAGGTTCGCGTCGGTCAAGACGGCGTCGGGCATATAGGCCCCCGTCAGAATAGCGGGGGATGACGGCATCGAGACCACAAGATAGGTGGTCGTATCCGATGAGGCCCATTTCAGCACGTTATAACTCGCCTGGTTCGAGCTATCAGCGACAGACCACAACCGGTCCGGGGTTTCAATGATAACGTCCGTTTCGGCCGCCGTGACCGGATAGCCATGCTTCGCGAAAATAGTGCTTACGCCGAATTTATCTATCCCGTTGAGCGCCGTGAGCAGCGGTTGATAATCGGCCGAGGCCGCAGCCAGACGAAAGACCTCGCTCATCCCGCCAAGCTGCGCGCCGGAAAGATCGGCCTCCCGCAATGTGCTATTTGACAGGTCGGCATTGTGGAGCAGCACGCCCCCGGTTAGTTGCGCGCCGGTCAGGTCCGCCCGGCTGAGAGCTACATTGTTCATCTTTGCGCCCTGGAACTGAGCGGCCGCCGCAACATCGCCGGGGGTTTTCAGAGGGTTCGCACGGGGGTTTGTACGGCTCATGTCCACCTGGCTAAAATCCGCTCCGGTCAGGGTTGCGTTCTTGAAGCTGACTCCGCGAAGAGAGCTGCGCTGGCCATTGTTCGGGCTGAAGCTTGCGTTCGATAGAACCGCACCGTCAAAGACGGTGATCAAATTTGAATTCAGAACCGACAAATATCCCGAGCCGTCGGATGCCATGCCTGTTATGACTGAATAAGTAATTTGAGTCGAGCCATCAGTCACCGTCCAGTAAAGCTCCGCGTCTACTGAATTGATCGTGATGGTGTTGGCGGGGATAACGAGACCATAATTTGCGAATATACGGGCCACGTCAATCGGGCTTTGCCCGTCGAGCGCGGTCTTAAGCGTGTCATAGTCGCCCGAACTGTCAGGGACTCGAAAGATTTCGCAAATGCTGCGCACGCCGCGCAGCAACGCATTGCTCATCTGGGCGTTGCTGAACTTTGCGGAGGTCAATACGGCCCCGGTGAAATCGGATTGATTCAGGGTATAGCCGCTCAAATCCCAGCCGGAAAGGACCGCATACTGGGCCTGCAAATAAGTAAGGTCAACCGTCTTGTCTAACCCGACAAGCGTAGCGCCGGTCAGGTCCAGATAACCCCAATTCTTTTGAAGCGTGCTGAAATCGAGCGTCGCCGATTTGAAAGAGGTCAGATTCGTCGGGTCGCTTGAGAATCGCGGAGGCACGCTAAACGAACATGTCGTGACATCGGTCTTGTCAAATTTGGTCCCGTCCATACGGGTTTCCAGAAACGATGAATTATCCAGCCGGGCGCTGGTGAAATCGGTTCTGGTCAACGTCGCCTTGTCGAAAACGCCATACGGGATTTGTGCGCCGTTGAATTTGGCTCCGCTCAGGTCGTTGTTGTCACTGAAGACGATGTTGTCGAGCGTGGCGTTGCTGAAATCTGCTCCTTTCAGAACCGATCCCGAAAAATGGGCGTTCTTGAGCGTCTTACCGGCAAAGCTGATGTTGGTTAGATTGCACTCTCTGACATTGAGTCGGCTGAGATCGTCGGGCAGCGCAACAATCGTCGCGCCGGTCAAATCCAGATTGGCCCAGAAAGCGCCGAGCGTTGTGTACGGGATTTTCGCGCCGACGAATTTGGTCCGGCTATTGGGGTTCGAGCCAAATCTCGGTCTGTCACCGAAAATGGTTTTAGTCAGATCGCATCCCGAAAAATCGGTCCCGTTACCCATCGTTGCGCCGGTCAAATCGGCGCGGTCCATGCCGGTAACGCCCTGGAAGATCGTGCCCGTCAGATTGGCGTTCTTCAGGTTTGCGCCGGTCAGGTTCTTGCCTGAAAGGTTCCTCCCGCGCAAGTCGCAACCCTCGCAATTGTAAGGTGGCGACCCGCTCAATGTGCAGTCCGGTGCAGGTGATGTTGTCATGACGTCACGCTGGTCCGTAGCGCAATGCGGGTTGAGTCTAGTGCCGAAAGCGTATCGGTCAGCCGGTCGTCGAAGTTGACCGCCGCGTTATTTGGGTCGTCCATCGGGTATGCGCTGTCTACCTCCAGCAGTGTCAGGTGCGTATCAAACGCCGTGCTGATGGCTGCCGAGGCCGGGTTCGTCGACGAGATGCAGGCCTTCAAATCACTTACCATGGTTTGCAAATCCGCGTTGATCATCTTAAAGCCACCGTCAGGATTGGCCAGGTACATCAGCACGAGGTAGACGAGCTGGTTGATGAACGTGTCGTTCGGGTACTCGCTGCTGGCGCTCGACGCGCTGACAAGCTGAGTCTCGGTCGAATCCGTCCTGCTGCATTCTGCGATCAGAAGGTGCAGCAGAAAGAAGTAGTCGCTGGCCGCGAGCGCGTCCGGGTGCAGCATCGCCTTGAGCTTGTCGGACTGTGATTGGAATACTGGCAACGTGCTAGAGGCTACTGTCGGGAAGTCAGTCCAGTTTTGCAATACCGTTGCCTGGTACGCGGAGGGTCGAGGTGGCCAAATGATGTGGGTCACATCATCAAAGTTCGGCTCTTGTGTTGAAATGATATTCGTCGGGGGTTGATCATCACCCCACTGGCTGAGCAGTGTATCGGTTGCATCTTTCCAGGAGGGCGGGGCAGCCGGCCTCGGAGGTAATGCAACCGTTCTGGGCGTCATCCCCGCCCCCCAGGCGGGTGTTGTACCCCCGTTGACCATCTCCTGCCAACTGTTAAGGCCATCCAATACGTGTTCGCCGTGGAGAAAGCTTTGCCACCAGCCACCAATCCAGGAGCCGCTCAAGTGGTCAGGTGCCTCACCCATCCAATCAGGCTCCATCGCCTTGCAATACTCGCCAAAGGCATAGGCGAGGTATAAGGCGGGCAGCTTCTGGTTGTAGACGGTGTCAGTCGCCATCAACTGCGAAAAGAGCTGCTCGAACCATGTCTTAAAATTGGTATTCGTAATCTGAGGGTAGAAGCTCGACAGTTTTATCAAGCTGTCGAAGTAAGGCTTGATGTCGGAGTTCGTCAGTGTCGCGCTGACTCCGTATTTGCCTTGGAAGGTTAGTAAGGCTCTGATGCTTGGCAGCTCACTGGCCGCGAGCGCGTATTCTGCGGTTCCCTGGGGCATAATCGCTCCTTTTCATCCGTCCAAAAACCGGATTCTGGTTTTACAGTTTTGCGAGCGCTTCAAGGCGCAAGGTTAAGGTCAATCTCTTCCGCACCATTCACGCGGATAATCAGGCCGGGTCCGGCGTCGAAGGTATCCACTGGCTGATTGTCGGCTCTGGCCGCCCCCCCGCGCCCTCCATCTGCTGGTAATTGAGCGTGAACAGTGTTCGCCACTGATCGACGGTTATCCTGGCCCCGTTCACCTGTCCGTTGTGGATGGTCGTATCCGCCGTGACCGGCGTACCGTCCGGGTTGTAGATGTCCAGCCGGTAATCCGTCGCCGTGTCGCCCGGCTTCTGATAAGAGAGCACGTAAATAAATCCCTTGTTCTCGACGGCAACATCCAGATAGGCAATCGAGTCCGATGGCCCGTCCTTCAAACTCATCAGCGAGGATAATCGCTGGAATTGCAGAACCATCTGGGTCGAGCCTTGACTGACCGGCTGCTTGCGCACCTCGAATGTCAGCGTGTTCGTCCGGTCGCGCACGACCCATTCAGCGCCCGGCGACTTGACCGTTATCGTCGGCGTCATGCCTCGGTAGACGTCAACTTCATTCAGCCCTTCGCCGTTGAAGCGGAGATCGTGTGTCAGGTTATTACTCCTGTCCTCAACCAGCCACATATTCGTATCGGTCGTCGTGATGACGACATCCTGTCCCAGTTCCACCGCGTGTTGACTGAACTGGTCGCGCAAGCTGTCGGTGACGGTTTGCATGTTCAGCACGGCGACAAAGCTCTGCGGCAGGCTAAAGAGCGGCGTCAGCAGGTAGCGGCTATCAGCCGCACCGGCGGCGGTATTCGTGACCGGTATCTTCCCTTGCAGGGCTTTGATTAACGCGGTCGAAGCTGTGTCGCCGTCGAGGTCCGCCACGAAACTCGTGTCCAGAGTGAACACCAGCTCGGCGGCAAAGCACTGCACGGGATTCGCCTGCGTGTCGAAGGCCTGGATTCGCCCGTTATCACGCTCAAGGATGAGAATCCGTCCGTCTGATGTGATCGTCATCCCGACCGGCCCTCGCATTAAGCCCTCGGGCGACCCGGTCCCAGAGAACGGCAGCGCCCTCGGAGCGTCAGCGTCAGACTTGGCCTCCTGGGGCAGTTCCAATATGGCCAGCTTATCGTCTTCATAGCTGATCGCGGCGACATAGCCGTTGGGATGAACCACGATTGCGTCCAGGTTCGGCATCTCAAACGCGCCCCAGCTCGTTTTCGCGTCACTCGATTGCGAGCCATAATCGAAACTCGGTCCGCTGTCGTCGTGCAGGTTGACCAGGCGCAGATGATAGACCTTATTATCTTCGTAGGTGCGGCTGTCGAGATAAAAATTATTGGGACTGAACTCCGGCACGGGAGCGCGGAAGACCTTGATGACGTCGACCTGCCGGCGCAGGTCGTACAGGGTCTGACTTCCGTTGCCGATCTGCCACGAGGCGCTGGCCGTCAGCGTGGTGATCTGCGCGCCCGCTGGCAAGGTGAATCCCTTATCACTAAAAACCCTGCTAATCCCGTCAGGCACGTCACCGCCGTCGTTGAGTTCATCCATATAATCGGTTGCCGGTTCAAGCTGGAACAGCCCCGCCGGACCGAACTGGTCATAAGCGATATAGGGTTTCAGCGACATCCCTAGCGTCGGCGACTTCATCCCGGCCTGCGGGCTGGCCAGAGTGGAGATGCTCTGAAAGACGTACATCGCGGTTGACTGCGCCGTGGTGCCGGAGTCCAGTGGCAGGTTCTGGTTATCGGCTAAATAGCAGTAGCCCAGCTTATAGGCCAGGTTGTTGATCGTTATGCCTACCAGAGCGGAGACGTCTTGACTGGCCAGGCTGGTCGTGGTTTCGGCGGGCGCAGGATGAGTCATGTTACTGACTTCCAGCTCGTGGCCGACGACCTCGCCGGAGTCGTCACGGATCGCCACCCGGTTAACAGCGTAGGTTGTATTGATCGTTGAATCCACAATCTGCCACTGGTCGGCTAAGCCCACCGACGTGATGGTGGAATTGGTCGAGAGCCGCACCCTGTTGGACCAGAACGCGTCGATGACGGATTGGGCCACAGGCCCGGCCACAAATGACGGCGTCAGGCTGTCGCTGATGCTGAACAGGGTGTTTTCCCAGATGTACGCGGAGGTGGTCCCGTCGTAGTTGAGTTTGACTTTGTGGTTGTACTGGGTGGTCGGCGTCAGCGGCACGAGCTGTTCGATAATCGAGCCGGTCTCGGTGCGCTTGTCGCCATCCGTGGGGGCGGCATCGATCCAGCCGCTGATCCACTTGCCGGCGATCCAGTTATTGGCCGAATAGATTTCGGCGATGATCTGAAACTTTTGCCCCGGCGCGGAGGGGAGCGCGTCGTTCGTCAGCTTGGAAAACGTCACGTCAATCGGGGCATCCTCCGCGCCCGGCATCGGCCCCGCCTTTCTGAGCGTCGTTCCGCCCTGGAACTGGACCGTAATGACATAATGATCGCTAACCTTCGGCCATATCGGTTTTTGTGTCGAGGTGCCGTGCGTCGGGTCGGGGTTTACGATCACCTCCAGGCGCATGGAACGTTTCGCCTCAAGCGTATAGGTCGCGGGCGATTTGCCGACTTCGACGCTGGTGGCAATCATTGAGGCTATCGCCGCCGCGCAACTGGCGATCTTTAATGCCCAGCCGACGAACGGCGTGCTCTGTATCATCTCCTCACTGGAAACATATCCGCCTAGCTGAGTCGCCAGTGCCTGCAATCCCGCGGAGAATATCATCCCGCCGACAAAGTCTGCCGCTTTGGTCAGGGTTACGTCCACCCCGACGGTCTGTGTGCCTGCCCCCAGCAGCGCCCCGAACGGCAAAAAAGCGACGGCGATCAAAATGTAGACGTTCTCAGGGTCCTTGAAGAAATCCGTGTACCATTTGCTCGACTGCACGCCGACGCTCAGGATGCTGAGGAGCGAAGGAATCCCGTAACAAACGGCGCAGGTGTAGATCAAGCCGGGCTTGTCCACGTCCATATCCCAGTGGCCGTTCCCCAGCCCGCCCACCAGGATGTTTACGCCCGACGCTTCATCCGGGACGACGAATGAGATCTCCGTCCGGTCCGTCCAGACGGGGCCGCCGAAAATTACGTTGCCGGGCTGGATATGTGTCAGATACCGCTTATTCGTACTCGGCTCGATCCAACTCCTTATGGGACTGGCTATGCTCCCAAGCTGGTCTTTCCACCCTTCAGGGTTATCAATCGGCTGGTTATTGGGGTCCAGAAACTGTACGTACACGCCCAGCCCTCGGTTGGCCCAGTTCTTCACCTTAAAACTCAGTGTCTTGCTAACGGGGTCGTAATTGAGCGTGTCATCATAAAGATTCAATCCGTACTGCGAGGTTTTGCTTACGAGAGTCCAATCAGGGCTTGCCGTGCCGGTCGCGTCGAGCGCCAGCTCATCGGTCATTATCGCATCCCGGATGGGATCAACGCCTGTGGGCGTGGCTGCCTCAAGCGACGAATTGCCCGGAACGTTGGTGCGCGTGTGCTCGGTCACGCCGTGTTGGGTGGTCCAATGTTGACCTTTCAGCCAGGGCGTCTGTTTGATGATCTTCGCGGCGTCTTGGACGAGGGGTCTGGCCGCATCCGTCAGACCGTCCGACAATTTCTGCTGCGGGATGACGCTGACCTGTTGGCCATCAATCTGCTTTGTCGGCCAGATAATCGGGTTGCCCTGCTTGTCTTTAAGCCCGGAAACCGGTTCCATCACGTTGCCGTTTGGGTCCCGCACGTAAGTGTTCTCGTACCAGGGCTCGTCGGACTCAGCCGGATGCTCAGACAGGTATTGCCACAATTGGGTGAAGGAAGGTTGTTGCGCAATTATTTTTTCGGCGATCCGGTAGTGCAGGCTCGGGACCAGCGTGCCTATGTCGGGATGCTGCATGACTATGGTCAACGCCGTTTTCTTATAGTTCACAAGGAATGACGCCTGCACATGGGTCTCTTCATGATCCTGGTCACTGGTCGTTTGCGTAACGCCGTAGTGGGCCAGCACGGACGGGTTGACGGGCCCGGACTCTAAAGCCATCGCGCGAGCGGCGCGGCGCACGTCGGCAGTCGGGACTTGCTGGAAAACCACGGCGATATCATCCACGACCGCCTCAGGGTTTTTAGAAGGGTAGCCCACCCAGAGAAAACTGGTTGCGTCGGCAGGCAGGTCGATCCCTTCGACGAAATGGGTGAAGGAGTCGAGGTGCTCCTGAGGCATCATCTGCAACGCCTTGTTTAGCCCGGCGTGTTCGAGCCGCGTCTGGTCGGTATGGGCGGTGATCGGCGTAGAGCTTTCAAGGCCGTGAAGGGTGAACTGCTGATCGCCTGGAAGGTGGCTCAGGTGACGGAGGTCGAAATGCAAAGTTGCTTTTTCGGTTGTTCTCACAAGCGCTCCTTGCGCAATGCGGTCAACCGTCTATCAGTATAATTCGACCGACGGTTGAGCACATGTGCCGATAGATATTTCTAGCTATACAGATATCGCGCGATCTGCATAGAGATTGCCCGGTCTATCTGCATCTCTATGCTTTCGGCTCGGCCAAATCAGGTTGTGGTACAGATTGTGGCGCTGTCACTGAGGATGCGAGTTATATCACAAGCAGCATGGCAATGAAAGCAAAGTTGAAGAATCCTACGCTCCAAGGCCGGGCAAGCTCAGGGCCGTCTTCCATACGCCAGCTTGTTTGCAAAACCAGGCCACAGAATGCGGCTAACAGCGGCTAATAAGGGCAAACATGAAACAAGTAAATCACGGAACGGAAAAGCCGGGCTAAAACAGCTTCATTAGTCTAGTCAAACCGTAGCCGGCGCATTGGGGTTTCACTCGACTGCTTGCCGGTCTTATCAAACGCAACCACTCGCCACTTCAACACGCCGCCGCCAAGTTTGTCTTTCAACCAGGACGGGCTCCGATAGCTTCGGATTGCCTGCGGCAGTACGGCACTCAAAACCGGGTTGTCTTGTGCGTCGTGGATATCGATGCGGTAAAACGCTGCCCCTTCGGCTTCACTCCAGGTGAATTCAAGCTGGGCATCGGCCGCAACGACTGCGTTGTCGTCAGGCGATAACACGGAGGCCCAGGGCTTAGTCTGCGCGGCAAGTTGCCCGGTACTCGCACCCACGTAGTAACGCAAGACGGGCATCGCGAAGCCCGCGACTCCGCCGGTCGGCAGGCCCGTTATTCCCGCTTCGATTGATGAATTCGCGCCAGCGTTGGCGTCGTCCGCAGCTTCTATTCTGAGCAACACCAGATACATGCCTTCAAGGTGGCTGGGTACGCGCCACACCTCAGGCCCGGACAGAATGAATCGCCCGACAGGGGGCAGGAACAGATTGAAGCGGTTCAACTGTGTGTAGCGTCGCTTGAGCCCGCGCTCCTCTACGGGCAGCGTACTCTCAGTCAGCAGGTCGCGCGATGACGGCATCTCTTCGCCCGGCTTGACCAGCTCCCAGCGCCCTTTGACCCGTCCCGTCCCCGTATAGAAGATCTCCGCCTGTATCTTGGGCAGCTTTTCACCGGCTTTGACAAGGATCACGGGCTTGTCTACGCCCCAGGTCAGCTTTACGTTCGTTATCGAAAACGGGGCTGCCGCGCCGTTGCCGCTCAAGCGTATAGTCACAGGGACAAACTCGTCAGGGTCCCCCGTAGTGCTTACAAAACGGCGCACGTAAAAGAATGTCGCTTCCCGCCCCGAGGCCGCGTCGAGGTAAGCCCGTCTTGCGACAGAAGGCGGAATAGACATGATGTCCGTGTAGGTCCCATTCGCGCTCAGGCTCGATTGATTGTACCGGACGGGAAGACAGCCGAACTCTGTGCCCGGCCTGCATTTCAATCCTATGTCAGGCGTAGCCTCTATAAGCTCTCCACACCAGCAGGCATCGACCGGGCGCCTGTTTATCACGTTGCTGAATGTAAGAAACACTGTGGTCGCGCCCTGCGAGTATGCGTTGACGGCAGACGGCGAGACTTTGATCTCTTGAGCCGATGCGGTTGCTGCGAGAGAAGACAAGAATGTGACGATTGCTAAAACTCTTATAATATTTACCCTCATCTGACTCCTGATTTCTGCTTTTCAAAACAGGTTGAAGCTGAGGCCCAGGTTCACAATCTGGGTCTTTTGTAGATTGTTGAGCAGGATAGCCTCGTTGCCGGCTCGCGCGTAGCGGTTCGCATAACGAATGAAGAACTGCCCCTGCACTTTGCGGAAGCGGTCTTTCTCAAACCCGAACCGGTATGCCCACTGCATATCAAATTCCACATTGCGGTCCCGCCTCGTTTCGACCGAGTTGCCCGCAAGCGTGGCCGAAAAAGTCGAAGCGAACGTCGCCTGCTTCGACATGCGCCAGTTGACCGAAGGGGCGAATCGTAGCGTGCGGTCGAGTATACCGGCTTCGAGGTTAACGGCCCTCTCCTGGTTTAAGTCGAAATTCAAATCCAGCGACTTGCTCGCAGAAAAGCCCACGGTCAGCCCGCTGACCAGATTCGCAAAATCGGCCGTCGCCGCGAGCGGCTGCCGGTTGTTTTGAAACGAATGATTGAGCCTGTAACCCACGCGCCATTTTGCGATCTGCCAGTCGGCGCCTATCGTCTGGTTGGTGCCGACCTGATCGGGAACCGAAGCCGGGTCAAGCTCAAATCCGCCCCGCACGGGTATCGCCGCGCCAAATTGATATATGCGGTTAAGGTTGTATGACAGTCTCGGCAGAAGCGGCGACGGCTTTTCACTGTTTCCGAATATGGACGCGAGCGGCACGCCTAGATTAAGAGTGCTGCCCCTGGAAAGCGATTTCAGGATCGAAGGGATGTCCCTAAGATTATCGTTGAATCGCAGGTAAGAAAACTGTGCATTGATCTCGCCGATAGCGCCCGTAATGTGAAATTCGCTCGAAGTCTTGTCGGCCTGCGTCGATGCGCCGAGGCTGCGAAACAGCGGATCGACTCGCTCGTAACGAAATGCGAACGAGAGATTGGCCCTCTTCTCTTTTGTCACGGCCACGTCTTTGAGAATGTCATACGAGGCATCGAGATAAAACGCGTTGCGTGTGATCGAAGGAAGTGGATCGATCTCCCTTCCTTGATTCACCAGCGGGTCGGACGGGCTTGTGAACTTGCTGCGCGCAAAGCCCGTATCTAATTTCAGTCGCTGGGTGGAGTCGCTTGCGAGCACGCGAAACCCCAGGCCCCGACTTCGTTCGGCATCGTTGACGCTCCTCTGGCTGAAGCTGTTTAGAGGCTGAACCCAACCGTTGAGCGCGCTCACTTCAAAACGCAACCCGCCCGGACGCTCCGGCTCCATCTCGAAACCGAGCGTCCCTGACAGTAACCGGTGCCGACGCTTATCGACGCCGAAGAAGTTGCCGTAGCCGACTATGTTTGTGCCGTTCATGGCCGTGAGTGAAAAGTCTGCGCGCCTGCCTAAAGGGACCGTGATCATCATGCCCCGGCTCGAAAAGCCGTTCATCAGGTGGCGGTTTGTGCCGAACGCGTAGTGGCCCATTTGATAACGGACCTTTCCGATTTGAAACTGCATCACGTAAGTCGAAAGGTCCACTTGCGGCGCGCCGTCGCCCAGTTGGCCGAACCTCAACGCTTGCTGCTGGAAGCTTGAGCCCACCATGTCAAATTGAGCCTGTGAATTAAACGGTCCGCGCGCCATCTCGGTTCTGAAGCTCCCCTGCACATTCAGGTCCGTGAAGGTAGCCCGTGGGGGGCGGCTCGATTGGGGAAAGTTCGATTGGGCCGGTTGCGAGCTGAGGCTCAAGCTTATTGATGGAATAAGATTGAGCTTTTCAAAACCGAAGCTCTTTGTCGGCCCCTTTGCGGCCTGCGCAGCATCGGCGGCCTGTTGGGTCTGGTTTGTAGGGGAGGGTTTCTCACTTGCCAGGGTTTGAGACTGCGCTTCAGTATTGCTTTGAGGTTCAGGCGGTTTCTGCTTTCCGACGCGTAGAGTGAATCGCGCAATCTCTTTCCACTCGTTGGCGGGAGAGACCATGTAGAGAGTGACTTGCGATTCGCCCGGCGGCAGCGGCATCAGCTTCGGCTCGTATCGAAGACTATTTTCTCCCGCGACGAAAAGAGCCGTCAGGTCCGACCGCCCGATTATGACCGCAAGCGTGCCTTCCGCTTTATCCGGTGGGCGATTGAGCCGAAACTCTATCGGCTCGTCTGCGGCAACCTCCTTGTCGGCAAAGCTCGCGGCGACTTGGAGCTCGCCGCTTGACTGAGCAAAAACGCTGAGCAATCTCGCATTGGCCGAGCCAATCAATGCTGAAATCAGAAAGACCTGTAGCGCGGCTAACCTTGCGACGAGCATATTGGTTTTTCTTTTTCTTCGCCCAAGCATTGTTGTTTGCCTCAGACTCATGAGGGCTTTACCTGGACGTGGCGCGAGCTTGCGTCTGTTCTCTGTTCAAGTGACAGGTCACACAGACTAAAGCCCGTGCCACATCGTTGTATCGGGCTGTGTCAACGGCGCTAAAAACGGCGCGATTCGTTAGACCGGCGTCGCCGCATGAAGCTCATAACGCGTCGCATGCCCCCTGGTTTCCCAGGCAATAACATTGAAGCGCGTTCACAGACCTGTCAGTCGGCTGCCCGCTAACCTTGACCGCTCCACTTATCCCAACGCGTAAGTACGAAAGCCTGCATCTGACACTTGCGGCGACCATAGCCGGGGCGGGCGTGTAGGCGACTCGAACCGCGCGCAATGCCAGAGTCGAGTCGGTCGGGTTGAAGACGGAGCCCGGCGCTTGCCCCTGCACCTTGTTGCGAAGTGCGTTAACAGGGTTGGCAATCTCATTCACGTTAATATTGCGCCCTGCCGCCACCTCCTCCAGGGTCTTCTTGAAGCCTTCGCTGCGGACGAAGTTCTGGAACACCGAGTCGTTGATCTTTGCAAGCAGCGTTTGGTCGAGGTTATCCCATTGGCCCGCCGCCTTCAGCTTGTCGATCACCTGGCGCAGCGCATTCTGTACCCCCGACACGCGGCGTTTGAGATCCTCACCCTGCCGCTCGTAGGTGACGAACTCAGCGCGGGTCAGCGACGCCCTTTTGGCAAGGTCCGCGCCCTTCTTGTCGAATACGCCCAGTTCGACTACGAAGGTGTCCAGGGTCCGGCTCTCACCGCTCAGGTCGGCATCCGCGAAAGCGGGCGCAGGCGATGTCGTTGCCACTGATGTGGTCGCAATCTGGGTAAGCATCATCGTCACGACGGCGCAAATGACCATCAGAGTGCGGTAGTTGAATCTTATTTTCATTATGTTGATCCTCCCTCAATATAGTTGGTCGAGTATGTCACAGGCGTTCTGCATGCCCTTGCAGTAACAGTTAACCCCCATGTTTGCCAGTCCGCTTGAGCTCCCCTTGACGGCCCCGCTGACCCCGAAACGTATCATTGAAAGCCTGCATCTGAGGCTTGCAGCAACCATAGCCGGGGCGGGCGTGTAGGCGACTCGAACCGCGCGCAATGCCAGAGTCGAGTCGGTCGGGTTGAAGACGGAGCCCGGCGCTTGCCCCTGCACCTTGTTGCGAAGTGCGTTAACAGGGTTGGCAATCTCATTCACGTTAATATTGCGCCCTGCCGCCACCTCCTCCAGGGTCTTCTTGAAGCCTTCGCTGCGGACGAAGTTCTGGAACACCGAGTCGTTGATCTTTGCAAGCAGCGTTTGGTCGAGGTTATCCCATTGGCCCGCCGCCTTCAGCTTGTCGATCACCTGGCGCAGCGCATTCTGTACCCCCGACACGCGGCGTTTGAGATCCTCACCCTGCCGCTCGTAGGTGACGAACTCAGCGCGGGTCAGCGACGCCCTTTTGGCAAGGTCCGCGCCCTTCTTGTCGAATACGCCCAGTTCGACTACGAAGGTGTCCAGGGTCCGGCTCTCACCGCTCAGGTCGGCATCCGCGAAAGCGGGCGCAGGCGATGTCGTTGCCACTGATGTGCTAACGGCCTGCGCTATCATCAATGCCGCTATTGCGATTGCCACAGTGGCCTTTCGAATGTTTCCTATCATTTCCTTTCCTCCTTGCTGTGAAAAACTATTTCCTCGGTTTGAGGACGGTTTGGGTTATCAGTGAAAATCAGCAGCCGCCCTGTTGCGCTACCGTTCGGTCGAGCTTCCCTGTGCTTTGATCACCACGATCACAGAGTCCGCCGCTGGTTTTGTCAAAACAGGTCGATTTTCTTTCGGTCCTTTTTTGTCCGGGGCCGACGACTGTAGGGGAAGCTCTTTCAGCCCTTTATTGTCAGAGACTATGGGGCCTGCGGTCGGCTCATTGAGTAGAGCCTCCACCACGACCGGTTCCTTGATCTCGATAACGCCGGCCACACCGGCGGATAAGGTCGTGCCTCTGATTTCAAGTCTCTTGCCGGTGACGGTGCCGACGGGCGTAGTTGTTGGCCGGTTGGTGAGCTTCGCGGTAAGCGAGAGAGTCCGCCCGTCAACGTTTATAATGAAAGGGATCTCCAGATTGACCTCGCCGCTCGCGGGGTCGACGGTGGCTTTTCCCTCGCCAATCTGCTTGACGCTGATTCGTCGCCCCTGCTCGCTGCGGTTATCCCAGGTCAAATTCGATTTGAACTCTTTGCCTCTGGCCACGTCGAGCACGCTGGCGCTGGCTGTGACTTTGCCTTTCGCCCTATCGATCACCACCCACTGTCCATTTGCGGTCTTCTTGCACAGCTCAAGAAGAACGTCGCCGCTGGCTTCGCGTTGTTTGGTCACGGTGCCTGCGACGATAGCGCCGAGCGCCGTCATTACTACGAGCGAGCATATAAATGCGCCTTTGATGGCCCTCTTGAAAGTTAGCCCGGTATTGGTTTGCGTAAGTTGCATCATTCGCTCCTTATAGGTGTTTAATTTCTTCGCCCCAGCCGGGGCATTGCACTTAAGCTGATTGAGTTCTATAGGTTTCCCTGTTTTGTGGCAGTCTCGGAGAAGGTTGCCGTGACGGTGGCCTCGAAGGTGCGCAACTCGGCGGCCGGCCGGCCCGGGCTGTGGTGAAGCGTCGGAACCTCAAACCTGGCGCTGGTCGCGGAGCCGTTTACGGTGTTCTTAATCTTCTCTTTTGTTCTGTCGGCATATTGCACTTCGAGGCTTACATCGAATGCCTTGACATTACTTCCGGGCGGAAGCTTTGCCGCCCACTTGACCTGTATGACAGACTTGGAATCGTTCGCGGCCGACAGCCCGACGTTCTTAACCTCAATGATGTCTATGCTCGCAAAGCTGCCCGCGGACTGAGTCGCTACCGTTGCCGCCGATACCGCGACCGCCAGCAGGACCAGCACGCTTGCGACTGACTTCGAGCGATGTGACATCCTTCTTTTCATTCCTCGTCTTTCGTTTCATTCCCGGCGCGTTTCGGGTCTTCTGTTGTCGAACACCGCGCGGAGTATAGTCACTGCGATGGCGGACGAGCGTGGCATTCTCGGAATTCCGAAAATGACACGCTGGCCCTTTTGTAGTGTGCTAAGATGCGGGCGCATAATCGCACAACGTGTGGCTCTCGCCATCACTCGCAGGGTCTGGTGCTAAGGCAATATGGATACAACCGTGTCGGACAACCAGTGGCTGGACAGAGCTTTCAAGCTCGCCTGTTTCATCCATCGCGATAGGGCGACAGCGGTTCGGATTGTGACCGAGGCCATTTCGAAGCTTGAGATCGCTTCCGCCGCTCAGGATAAACGGCTTTACTACACGCCCATCGGAAGATCGTCGGCGCGCAAATCGAGGAACAAAGTACTGCTGGGCGAGGCACACCTCCTCCAGCGGCTCGTTTACGTCGAGAGTGAGAGTTACGAAAGGCAAAAAGAGCAACGCGGGCTGTCCGGTGAGGAAGACATGATAATACACTTCATAAAGCACCTCGTCAGGATCACCATCAAGCGCAACTCATTTTATGTCACGCTCGGATTGTCCAGGTTGCTGCATAACTACACCACTTCCGAGACTCAGGACATCTACAACGTGGTGGTTCAAGACCCCGAGCGCGGGCGCGATGACTACTACTACCGGTCACGCAAAGCGCAGTTGATGCGGGAGGTGAAGGGGCGCTTCGGCAATTTGCTGAAAGTCTGCCGGGGGCCTCGTGGGGAGGAGAGGTTCCACGGCGAACAGCATCTGAGTAAGCACGCCGGTCTGGTTGAGAAGTGCTTGAGGTTCTTCACTCCCTGGAACACGCCGTGTCTTATGTCTGCCGGCTTTGATCCATTCATAGAAATGGTTCCCAGGTTCTCGTTCAACGGCGAGGAGCCCGACAACGAGCACGAAGTCGAGATAAATCGCATGCACGCAATCCTTGACCCTGAGTGTTACAGACACCTCGTCAGAGCGCTTAATTTTGATCAGCCGGAACGGCGGCTGCACATCCCGCACTTTTTCCTTTCGCAGCAGCCGGGCAACGGTGACGGCCCGCACTCGGGTCGCGATCATCTCCCGGAGCTTGCCGAAGAAGAGTTGCTGGAGATCGCGGGATCGCTGGCCGAGCAAGCCGCTCGCCGGAGGGGCGCAAGCGCCGGGCTGTTGCGCGTGCTTGTGGACGGAAGCGAGCGCGCTCGATTTGATCTCAGACGTGATGGCAATATTCGATTTCCAGTAGATGAAGGCGCAGAGATGATCGAGGTCCTTACTGATGACGGCAACGGCAGCCTGCTGTTAGCGGTGCAACTCCTCGGGTCCGAGATAACGAGCGATGCGGAGCACCCCTCAAGGCGTTCGATTGTCCTCGAAGGCGGGCAGGAGATTTCCTTTGCGGTCGCGCCATCGAAGGAGTCTGTGGGCCAGGCCGTTGTTGAGATCGCTTACCGAGAGACCGGTCGAATCAGGGCCGCATCGCTTCTGCTGCGGCGATTGGCATATCGGGCGTCGGGGAGGCTACGCGCTGAAAGATGGTCTACGGGCTCAATTCTGAAACCCGCGGTTGCCTTTACTGTTATTGTTTTGCTCGCTGCGATCCTCACCTTCTATCTTCAATCCGGTACGACCACGCCAGCACTTGAAGAGGCCAACACAGACCGGGCGCCGAAGGTTGTTGCACCGGGTGACAGCTCACCCTCCCTGCCGACCGGGGATGCGCCGCAAGTGGTTGAGAATCGGATCTCGCCGGGCTCTCGGCGCGGGCAACGCTCGACCGGGCCGGGCAGGCAAGGATCGCCGAAACGTGTTGCGGATGATGCGCAGGTTGCGAGACCGGGTGAAACGCTGCCATCCGAGAGCACACTGGCGGAAGATGAGGCTACCAGGGCGCTCAGGGTTGAGCGGATTGCCGCATCGCTCTCCGCCGTCAAACGCATACACGTCGAGACAACCGGAGACGAGCCTTTGAGCCGGGAGGTCGCGGGCGTGCTTATTAGTGCATTTCAGCCTACCGCCAGATTTATTGTAGCTTTGAATCGGGACGACGCCGATGCCGTCCTCAAAGCGTCTGTAAGAAGGGGCCCGTCGAAGGGCAAGGCTTTGATTATTGCGCGGCTGGTCAACGCGAATGGCGAAGTGCTCTGGCCCGTAACTCCGAAAGGGTCGGGTGAGAAATATCTGGGATCACCTGCTGCGGTGGCCGGTGAGATGATCAAAGATCTGCTTGGCACGGTTCAAGAATTGGAGTCGCAGCGTAAGTGATAAAGCGCGGTTAGATTTCGGCCGGTAGCCTGATGAGAACGAGACCCCGAAATGTCCAAAGATCGAATACCCCCAGCTTCGGTTGGGGGACGCTTTATTTCTACCTACAGAGTGTCGCCGATCTTTTCACAGGGGTCTCTGAGGCGCCTGGTCACCGCGCGCGGGCTTTGCTCTTAATCATTGTTATGTTGTTCGGGTCGCCAGCGAGCGCACGCTCGCTTTCTCCGACGCGCCAGACAAATGGGAGCCGCTCGGCTGCAGAGCAGGCTATTGAAGAAGGGCGAAGGCTTCGCGCCGAAAACACCTCGGATTCGTTGAAAGCAGCAATTGCGAAATTTGAGCACGCGCTTTCGCTGCTCGAAGGCGGAAGCGATCATCGGGCGAAAGCAGACTTACTCATTAGCATAGGGCGAGTCTACGTCGGGTTGGGAGAACCGCGACTGGCGCTTGACTATTTCAATCGAGCGCTGCCTCGCGCGCGCGCAGCCGGCGACCGGAGATTAGAATCCGATGTGCTGGTAAGCCTCGGGTCCACATATCGCGGTTTTGGCGAAAACTACAAAGCCCTCGATTATATAAATCAAGCACTCGCCCTGGCGCGCGCCCTCGATGACCAGGCCCGTGAGGTATGGTGTTTGGGCGCCCTCGGCCTCGTCTACTACGGGCTGGGCGATTATCAGAAGGCGCTTGACCTCTACAATCAAGGAATCATGCTTGCGCGAGAAAAGGGATACCAGGGCGCAGAAGCGGTGTTTTTGTCAAAAACAGGTTCGGCCTATGACATGATAGGCAACAAAAAGAAAGCGCTCGATCACCTGGACCAGGCTCTTCAACTATATCGAGTTCGGGGCGACCTTTTGGGACAAGCCGGAGTGCTACAGAGTATCGGCAGGGTCTACCACTCGATGCGCGAATACCGGAAAGCGATTGATTACCTTGATCTATCCTTGCCGCTTTTGAGCGGCATGAACAGCCGCACTGCTGAAGCGAGAGCGCACTACAACATCGGCAAAGCCTTCGTTGAGCTGGGCGATCACCAGCAAGCGCTCGACCACCTGAACCAGGCGCTACTGGTTTATAAAGCTGTAGGAGACCAGCCGAGTATAGCGAGCGCGACTCATTTCCTTGCGCGTCTTGAGCGCAATCGCGGTAACCTGAGCGAGGCGCTCGCGTACATTGACGCTGCGCTTGAAATCATTGAATGGGTGCGTGCAAAGGCGGTCACGCAGGAATTTCGCTCCACATATCTCAGTTCGGTGCAGACCTACTACGAGTTTAAGATTGATGTGCTAACGCGGCTCGCCAAGCACGATCCCTCAAAAGACTATACAGCTTCTGCTTTCCAGGTCAGCGAGATGGCCCGCGCCCGTTCGCTGCTCGATACGCTTATCGAGGCCAACGCCGATATTCGTCAAGATATCAGTCCCGGGCTGATCGAGCGCGAGCGCGGCATCCAACAGCAGCTCAGCGCCAAAGCCGCCGAGCAGATGCGGATACTTAGCGGCAGCGAGCCTTCCAGGGATCAACTTGCGGCGGTTGAAAAACAGATCGAAGAACTGAGCGCGCGGTACCGGGAAGTTCAAGCCGAGATTCGCATGACAAGTCCTCGCTACGCCGCACTGACTCAACCCGAGCCTCTCAGCCTCGCCAGCATTCAACAACAGTTGCTAGATTCTCAGACTGTGCTGCTGGAATATTTCCTGGGTTCGGAGCGCAGCTACCTCTGGGCGCTCACTCCCGGCTCGATTAAGGGCTACGAGCTACCCAAACGCGAAGAGATAGAGAAATCTGCCACACGCGTTTACGAACTACTCACCGCGCGAAACCGACGCGTGAAATTTGAGACGGTTGACGAGAGACGCGCTCGGATCGAAAAGGCAGACGCCGAGTACGCGGAGGCCGCTGCCGCCTTGAGCCAGTTAGTGCTTGCGCCGGTCGCGAAAGAAATAGCGGGCAAGCGATTGCTCATAGTAAGCGACGGCGCATTACAATATGTTCCTTTTGCCGCCCTTCCCACTCCTTCGGCAGATGTCACCGATCAGTCCTCAGATTCAAGCGCCAGGACCACAAACAACGGACCGCAGACTACCGCCTACGGACAACCGCTGGCACTCGATCATGAAGTCGTCGTCTTACCGTCGGCCCTGACGCTTGCCGTGCTCAGGCGCGAAATTGCGGGGCGCAAACCGGCGCCCAGAGCAATTGCGGTGCTGGCCGATCCTGTGTTCGACAAAGAAGACGAACGCGTAAAAGCTGCCCTGTCCCAACGCAAGGGCGGTCAGCCGCGCACTAACATTAAAGCGCGAAGCGACGGACCCGGTCTAAGAAGCGAGATCGAAAGATCAGCCAGAGAGTCGGGCTGGGGAGAAGGAGAACTGCGCATAAGACGCTTGCCCTTCACCCGAAGAGAGGCGGAAGTTATAGCGGACCTCATTCCTACGTCCGTGCGGAAAGAGGCTCTCGATTTTGAAGCGAATCGCGCGATTGCCGAGAGCACGGAGCTTTCGCAGTATCGTGTAGTGCATTTTGCCACTCACGGTCTTTTGAACGGTGTTCATCCAGAGCTATCTGGCCTGGTGCTCTCCCTGGTAAACGAGCAAGGCCGGGAGCAGGACGGTTTCTTGCGAGCGCACGAGATATACAATTTGAAGCTGCCGGCGGAACTCATCGTGCTCAGCGGTTGTCGAACCGGTTTGGGCAAGGAAATTAAGGGCGAGGGGCTTGTGGGACTGACGCGCGCTTTTATGTATGCAGGAGCGGCGCGCGTGCTGGTGAGTCTTTGGGATGTCAACGACAAAGCCACCGCAGAGTTTATGACCAGATTCTACCGCGCAATGCTTGGTAAGGAGCAGATGCGCCCGGCGGCGGCGTTGAGAGCGGCCCAGGTTTCGATGTGGAAAGAGAAGCGATGGCCGTCGCCATACTATTGGGCAGCCTTTGTCTTGCAAGGTGAGTCCAGGTAAGCGGGTCGGCGGCGGCGCGAGCCCGACCGTAGTCGATTAGATGTCGGATCAAACGAAGACCTTTACAAAATCTCGAAAGACGGGCTAAAACAGATTCCTTTTCAAAAATTGAGACGGCGCTCTCGACCCTCCGATCAATCTTCGATTGAACTCATGACCCGGCCCGTTAATCAACATCTGGCAGCATCGAGTCGCAGCGTCGGCCCTTGTTTGTGTGCCGGGCCAAAACCCTGTCTCGGCCCCGCGTCCTTGCGTGAAACGAGTCTTGCCAGGGCAGTACCCCAGGCCCGGCGTTTCTCGCCATACGCCGGGCCATTCGGACAGACGCGGCATGAAGCTTTGGTTCAAACCGGCACAAGTGTCTAGCGGCTTGCCTTGATGTCGTAGACCCACAACGTCCCGATATCGCGTATGTAAAGCCTCCCGTTAGCAATCACCGGATACGCCCACGACTTCTCTGGATACGGCCCCAGGCGTCTACGCGTCGGCTGAGCCGGTGGAGTGAATCGACCCTTCTCTCGATAAGCTTCCGGCGTCGCTTCTATCAGCGCAACGCTTCCATTTTCGCCGTGAAGATATAAGAGCCCGTCGGCGTAGGCTATTGAACCCCTGCCGATACCCTCGGCCTGCCATTTCGCCTTCCCCGTTGTGAACTCAACCGCGACAAGCCCCGTGCTCGCTGTGCCGTAAAGATGGTCGCCAACCAGCACCGATCCGCCCATGCTGCTCGGCAGGTCGCGGGCAAAGTAGACCTGCTCTGCTGCGACCCCACGGCCGTCAGACTTTAAGCGGACAAGTCCGCCACCGATGCCGTTGGCCCCTCCATAGACATACCCGTCACGCGCAACCGGGGTCACCATTTGCGCCATGCCCTTGGCGACCTCCTTGTAACGCCAGAGGAACTGACCGGTCTTCGCATCAACTCCGACTATGCCCTTGCTCAAAAACTGCACGTACTGCTTGCGGCCGCCGCCTTCAACGACAATCGCCGACGCGTAACCGGCCGGGTCGCCATCCGGCACCGCCGATTTCCATATGGTCGCGCCAGTCTTTTTGTTAAGCGCTACCATCGTCGCCTGCACGCCGCCCGGTGTTACGACAACCACATCGCCATCGACCAGCGGGGACTCCGCATAGGCCCATATCCCCGGCTGGCCGCCAAACTCTTTACGGAGGCTCTTCTGCCATCTGATCTTGCCGCTTTTGGCTTCGAGGCAGGCGAGGTCGCCGTCCGAGC
>CAZTUB010000013.1:0-207937 GCA_964615905.1 uncultured Clostridia bacterium | reverse complement strand
CGACTATCTGCATGGTTACGCACGACCAGCGATACGCACGCCACGCCGACAAGACCATCGACCTGTTCGACGGGCGCGTCCTGGCTGAGAAAGAACAGGTGGTCTGATGGAGAGGCTAATACAGGACCTCCGTTTCGGCGCTCGCATGCTGAAACAAAAACCGGCGTTTACGATAATCGCGGTGCTCGCGCTGTCACTCGGAATAGCCGCTAACAGCGCGATCTTTAGCGTGGTAAATACCGTGCTGCTCCGCCCGCTGCCTTACAAAGAACCCGACAGGCTGACATTGATCTGGACTAAGTTCCTGCCGGACCTGCCGCAAAATTGGGTATCGGGGCCGGAGATAATAGATTTCCGCGAGCGCAGCGAATCTTTTGAAGGGATCTCCGTGATCGCCTGGACGACTCAGAGCCTGACAGGCGAAGGCGAGCCCGAACAGGTACAGGCGGGGGCCGTCTCTGCGGACCTCTTCCCACTGCTCGGCGTAGAGCCTGCGCGCGGTCGCGTATTCACTACCGAAGAAGACAAGCCCGGCGGCGAAAGAGTAGTCGTGCTCAGCCACGGCTTCTGGCAGCGAAGGTTCGGCGGCGACCCGAACATCATCAACCAGACGATCTCGCTCGACAGCCAGGGGGCGACCGTCATCGGCATCATGCCGCCGGGGTTTGGCCTGCTCCCGCCCGACGCGCAGTCGCCGCGAAATATTGAGATATGGGTCCCTCTCGCAACCGATCTAAAGCAGCTCCCGCGCGGGAACCACGGGTTTCGGGTCATCGGTCGCGTGAAGCCGGGTGTGACCATTGAGCAGGCCCGCGCAGAGATGGACACCGTCGCCGAGCAGATGGACAAGGAGTTTTATCAGGACTTCGGGTTTGGCGTGTCGGTAGTTCCGCTTCACGGGCACGTGGTTCAAAACGTGCGGCCCGCTCTGCTGATCTTGCTTGGAGCGGTCGGCTTCGTGCTCTTGATCGCCTGCGCCAACGTAGCCAACCTGCTTCTTGCCCGCGCTGCCGCTCGCGAAAAAGAGATTGCGGTCAGGACTGCGCTCGGCGCAAGTCGCGGACGTATCGTTCGCCAGTTGCTTACGGAGAGCCTTGTACTGTCGCTTGTGAGCGGAGCGGTCGGGCTTATCCTGACCGTGATCGGCCTTAAAGCCCTCGTTGCCCTTGCGCCGGAGAACGTCCCTAGACTTGATGAAGTATCGCTCGACGTGCGCGTGCTTGGGTTCACACTCTTCGTCTCGCTCCTGACAGGGATAGTCTTCGGGCTAGTGCCAGCGTTCCAGGCGTCAAGGCCCGACCTGAATGAATCGCTCAAGGAAGGCAGCCGTGGCTCGACAGGCGGGGCAAGCGCGAAGCTGGCTCGCAACGCACTCGTCATCTTTGAAGTCGCCATCGCGCTTGTGCTATTGACCTGCGCAGGCTTGATGATACGGAGCTTCCTCAGGATACAGGAGGTGGAGCCGGGATTCAGAACAGATAAGATGTTGACCATGCGATTGCAGGTCCCGCAGTCGCGCATCGCGGAGGCCCCGCAGGTGGTCACGTTTTACCAGCAGGTCTTTGAGCGCGTTAAAGCGTTGCCGGGCGTGAAGTCTGCCGGGGCTATCTCTCACCTGCCCTTGAGCGGGGCTTATCAATCCGGCACTGTCACGGTCGAACAACCGGTGGCCAGCGTGGACGCCGCCAGTTTTGAAGCAGACCGCCGGGTTGCCGACCCCGATTATTTCGAGGCGATGGCGATACCTCTCAAGAAGGGGCGCTATTTTACTGACGGTGACCGCGCGGATACACAGATGGTTGTGATCGTCGACGAGACCTTTGCCGAGCGGTTCTGGCCGGGAGAAGACCCTGTCGGGCGTAGAATCAAGCTCGGCTCCGGCGATAACAACCAGCCCTGGCTCACAATCGTCGGCGTCGTCGGTCACGTTAAGCATTACGGGTTGAACACCAAATCGCGGGAGCAGGTCTATTTCCCGCTGCCGCAGCGACCGACCAGGAGCATGTTTCTCGCAATTCATACCGACGGGAAGCCGACCGACCTGACAAACTCTGTGCGTCAGGCCATCTGGGGCGTCGACCAGAACCAGCCAATCTCGAACATCACTTCGATGGAAGAGCTTGTTTACGGCTCGGTCGCCCAGCCGCGATTCAATACGCTGCTTCTCGGAATACTTGCGGGGGTGGCGCTGGTACTGGCGGCGATTGGGGTCTACGGGGTCATCAACTACACCGTGACTCAAAGGAGTCACGAGATCGGCATTCGCATGGCGCTCGGCGCAAGCCGCAAGGACATTCTCAGCCTCGTCATCGGTCAGGGGATGGTGCTGGTCGGGTCGGGCGTGGTCATAGGACTCGCCGCAGCATTTATCCTCACAAGGTTGATGGCAAGCCTGTTATTCGGGGTGGCGACGACCGACCCTGTGACTTTCATGGGGGTGGCAGGCGCGCTCGCGCTGGTCGCCCTTGTGGCAAGCTACATTCCGGCTCGCAAAGCTACCAGAGTAGATCCGATGATTGCGCTCAGGTACGAGTAATATTTTTGAAGACGTGACGGTCTTTCAATTTTTCACGGAACTTTGAAAGACCGTATACGTTTTCGAGATAGGCGGATTTGATGGAACACCGATAACGCCAGGGCAATGCGATTTCAGGTGTTCAACGGTTTCATCTATACGTTATACCTCGTCCGCCTGTAAGTTTGGGTAACCCTCCTCTCATGAAAATCGGGTGCGCTCGGAAAAGGGCGCACCATTTTTTTGTCTTCAACACAGGTCTGTTGTGCCCCTTATCCAATGCTCTATAATGGCCGTATGACGACCGCGCTAATCTACGATCCGGCCTTCACAAAACACGACACGGGCCGTCACCCTGAAAACATGAACAGGTTCAAGGTCATCCAGGCGGCTATCGAATCTGACGAATGGCTCTTGCACCTTGTCCACAGATTGAGGCCGGAGCCTGCAACCGATGAGGACATAATGCGCTGTCATACGGGGCGGCTCATCGAGCAGATTCAGAGCCTTTGTGATCGCGGCGTCCCTTTTGTCGATCTCGACACGGTAATCAGCCGCGAGTCGTTCGGGGTTGCGCGACTCGCCGCGGGGGCGGCAATCGCGGGGGTCGATCAGGTCTTTAGCGGAGCGGCCAACAACGCATTCGCTTTAGTGCGCCCGCCCGGTCATCACTCCACGTCTAACCGCGCGATGGGGTTCTGTCTCTTTAACAACGCTGCGATTGGGGCGAGGTACGCGCAGGCGCGATACGGGGCCGAACGCGTTCTGATAATCGACTGGGACGTTCACCACGGTAACGGGACGCAGGACATTTTTTACGAAGACCCGACGGTCTTTTACTTCTCGACTCACCAGTACCCTTACTACCCCGGCACGGGGGCATCGACCGAAACGGGTGAAGGGCGCGGGGCCGGGACCACTTTGAACATCCCGCTCGCGATGGGCACTTCAGCCCGGTCGCATCGCCAGGCGTTCACGGACGCGATGAAAGCGATAACAGAGAAGTTCCCGCCCGACCTCATAATCATCTCAGCAGGGTTCGACTCGCGGCGAGGCGACCCGCTCGGCGGCCTGCTGCTCGAAGACACCGACTTCGAGGAGATGACCAGAGAGGTGATGGAGATTGCGAATCGCTACTCGTCCGGTCGCGTCGTTTCGATCCTCGAAGGCGGGTATAACCTGCAAACGCTCGGCGAGACTGTGCGCCGTCATGTGATCTCGCTTGCGACCTGACGCGAATTCAGTCTTGTAATCAGGCTTGCTGCTTTTTATACCACTCGACTGTGCGCCGTAAGCCCTCGTCAAAATCGACCGCGACCCTGTATCCAAACCCCTGTTCGGCGGCTTCAATCGAAGCCTGCGAGTCGCGAACGTCGCCTGCTCTTGGCGGCTCGTGAACAGGCTCGATAGCGCTGCCCAGAATCTCTCTTATCTTGCCGAGCAGTTCGAGCAGCGTGTAGCGCCCGCCGCAGGCCACGTTGAAAAATCTTCCGGCTATGCCGTCGGCCTCGGATGCGCCGAGGTTCGCTTCGACGACGTTTTCAACATAAGTGAAGTCGCGGGATTGCTGGCCGTCCCCGAAGACGGTCGGCGGCGTGCCTGAAAGCAAAGCCGTGACGAATCTTGGGATCACAGCCGAATACTGCGAGTTAGGGTCCTGTCGCGGCCCGAAGATGTTGAAGTATCGAAGCGAAACGGCCTCGAACCCGTAAACGTGTTTGAAGATAGTGATGTAGTGCTCGCCCGCAAGCTTTGAGAGCGCGTATGGAGAGAGCGGCTGCGGAGTGATGGCCTCATGCTTCGGCAGAACTTCGGTCTCGCCGTAAACAGAAGAACTCGATGCGTAGACTACCCGTTTCACCCCCGCGTCCCTTGCCGCCAGAAGCACGTTGAGAGTCCCCGTTATGTTCGCCTCGTGAGTAGTCACGGGGTCGGCTACGGACCTTGGCACAGAACCGAGCGCCGCTTCGTGGAAAACTATATCGATGCCGTCGACGGCGGCGGCCACCGTTTCCGGGTCGCGGATGTCGCCGCGAATGATCTCAACACCGTCTTCGAGATGCGCCAGGTTCTCCTCTCTGCCGGAGACGAAGTTATCGAGAACGCGGACACGCTTTCCGTCTCTGACAAGCCGCTCGCAAATATGGCTGCCGATAAATCCCGCGCCGCCCGTTACCAGATAGTTCTTGTTCGTCATAATCACCTATTTCTTCAGCAAGAAATTCCCTATCGCCAGACAATCTATGCCGGAGCAATAGAACCCGCGCACGGCTTCTCGCGGAGTCGAAACGACCGGCTCGCCAAAAAGATTGAAAGAAGTGTTGAGCAATACAGGCACGCTCGTTATCTCGCGGAACTTCATCAACAGCTTCCAGAACGCGGGGTTCGTCTTTCGGCTCACTGTGTGAACGCGAACAAGCCCGTCCCCGAAAACCGCTGCGGGCACCAGCGCGCGCTTGCCTTCCTTGATCCGGCTAATGCCTTGAAGGAAGTTCGTCAAACCGCTCGGCTCAAAAAAGTCTCCGGCCATCTCTTCTACGACAGCGGCCGAAAACGGCCTGAAATCCTCACGCCGCTTGATGTAGATGTTCAGGTTGTCGCGCATCATCTCGTTCATGGGCGAAGCGAGTATGCTGCGCGCGCCGAGCGTGCGCGGGCCGAATTCCATCGCCCCGCGAAACCATCCCATGATCCTGCCTTCGGCAAGAAGCCGCGCCGCTTCTTGAATCAGCTTGTCTTCGGTCAAGTGGTACTCGTATTCGAGCTTGCAATTGTCGAGCACGCTCTTGATCTGTTCTTCACCGAACTGCGGGCCGAGAAAAGCGTGCTCCATCTTGTATACGCGCTCTGTGTTACCGAGTTGTTCGTGCCAGACATAGAGCGCCGCCCCGATTGCCGAGCCCGCATTGCCCGACGCAGGCTGAACAAAGATTTGCTTGAATCCGCCGAGCCGCTCTATGGCGGCGTTGGTGAAACTATTGAGCGCCCCGGCCCCCGCCAAACAGATGTTCGCTTCTCCTGTGCGCTCGCGCAGGCGATTCGCGACTTCGCCCGCAACTTCATCCACGCGCTTTTGCAGGCTGGCAGCGATGTTGCGATGCGTCTGTGTTATAGCAGCGTCTTTTTGACGCGGGTCTATCCCGGTGGCCTCAAAGAAGCGGTTTGAAAGCGCGGGCCCGCCTCTGAAAGATGGATCGAAGTAATCGAGGTTGACTACCGGAAGCCCGCGTTCGTCAACTCCCAGCAGATCATTGAACAGATCGGTAAACTCAGGCTGGCCCGTAGGCGATAGCCACATAGTCTTGTGCCACGAGTCTGAAGCGCCGAAACCGAGCGCTGCCGTCACTGCCCCGTACACCATGACGATTGAGTTCGGAAACGAAGCCTCGGACTCGACAGACATACGAGAGCCCGCGCCTGTCAACAGCGAGGCCGATGTCATATCCCCCTTGTTTCCGATGACCATTACCGCCGCGCGGTCAAACCCGGATGGATAGAAGGTGCTTCCAGCCTGCGCGAGCTGGTGATCGACGGTGATGAACTTCCCGCGCCCTCCGGTCAGCGATTCGGCCAGCCGCCTTGTCCTGTTTCGCTGGCGAAGGTTGTTCAGAGCTTCGACAAAATAGTTTGGGAACGCGTCAATTGAAGTATAGGCTGTTGCGTGATGGCTTGCCCTTGAAGAATGGAAGGCGATCTCGCGATGAAACAGCTTCTCAGGCTCAAGGTAGTAGGCGATTACATCTACCTGATCAACTGTGATGCCTGCGCGTTCGAGGCAAAACTCGATAGCCCTGTAAGGCAGCCCGCCTGCGTAGTTCATGCCGATATGACGAATACGCGCGACCTTCTCTTCTTCAATCGCGGCGATCACTCGCCCGTCTTTGATAAGCGCCGCCGCCGCGTCTATCTCTTGCCCTGAGATACCAAGTATGTTCATAACCTGATCCGTTCGACACTCACACTCAACCAAAAAGGTCTAATAGTCCCTGTTCATCCAGAACATCTACGCCAAGCTCGCGCGCGCGGTCGAGCTTCGAGCCGGGCTCCTCGCCCACAACAAGGTAATCGGTCTTCTTTGTTACCGAGCCTGTAACACGCCCGCCTCGCTGCTCGATCAGACGCGAGGCTTCTTCCCGCGTGAAACGCGTCAGCTTGCCCGTGAGGACGAACTGCTTGCCTTCGAGATCGCGCGCCACCTGATTGTAAGATTCAGACTGCTTCCGCGAAGTGTTGACTCCAGCAGCTTTCAACCGCGCTACAAGCTCGCGGTTGCGGGGCTCGCGAAACCACTCGGCAATCGAAGCGGCGACCACAGGCCCTATCTCGAAGATCGCGGCCAACTCGCTTTCACCGACCGCCAGAAGCTCGTCTATCGAGTTGAACGACCGCGCAAGTATCTGTGCCGTCCGCTCGCCCACATGGCGAATGCCGAGCGCGTAGATCAGCCTGTCCAGGTCATTTGCGCGGCTCTCATCAACCTGTTTTAGAAGGTTGTCGACAGACTTTTCTCCCATACGCTCAAGCGCAATCAACTCCTCGCGGTGTTGAGCCAGATGATATATGTCGGCAAAATCTCGGACCAGACCCGATGAGGTTAACTGGTCGATCAATGCTTCGCCGAGCCCTTCGATACGCATAGCCCTTCGTGAAGCAAACTGCTTCAATCCCGCTTTGATCTTCGCCGGGCAGGCCGAGTTGACACATCGCCAGGCGACTTCGCCCGGCAGCCGCGTAACCTCTTCGCCGCACGCAGGGCAATGCGAGGGCATTTGAAACTCCTTTAGCTCCGCCTCTCGCCCGGCCCGTTTCGACTCGATGACCTTGATCACCTGCGGGATTATCTCGCCGCTCTTTTCGATCAATACGTAATCACCGATCATAACGCCCAGCCGTTTGATCTGATCTTCGTTATGAAGCGATGCGCGTGCGACTGTGGTTCCGGCCAGCAAGACTGGCTCAAGCTCCGCGACAGGCGTGAGCGTTCCGACCCTGCCTACCTGCACGGTGATGTCGTAGAGCTTTGTCGTGGCCTGTCTGGCGGGGTACTTGTAGGCAACAGCCCAGCGCGGCGCTTTTGACGTGGCTCCGAGTTCTTCCTGCAACGCAGTCCTGTTGACCTTTACGACCACACCGTCAATCTCATAACCCAGATTGTCACGCTGTTCGCCCCACTTTTCGGCAAACTCGATCACCTCTTCAATCGAAGAGCAAAGCGCGCGCGCGGTTGCGACCTTGAACCCCGCGCGGCGAAGCCACTCAAGCGACTCCCAGTGAGTCGGCAACGCCTTACGCCCGTCGAACAGAAGGTCGTAGCAGAACATGTCGAGCTTGCGCTCTGCGGCCACGCGAGAGTCGAGCGATTTCATCGTGCCGGAAGCAGCGTTGCGCGGGTTGGCAAAAAGCGGGAGACCTTGCTCGCCGCGCTCAAGGTTGATCCGGCGAAACTCCTCGTTCGGCAGATAGACTTCGCCGCGCACTTCGACCTCGCCGGAAGCATCAACAGCCGATTGAGCTTCCGCGAATAGCGATGCCTGGGTTTCAGCTTTAGTCTTGCGGCCGCGCTTCACCTCGCCTGCGCGTTTATGCTCGAAAGCCGCGTCGCTGATTCTAAGCGGAAGCGAGCGAATCGTTCGGACATTCTGTGTCACGTCTTCGCCTATAACGCCGTCGCCGCGCGTAGCCCCCCTGACCAGCAGTTGTCCTTCATAGATCGCGGCGATGCTCAGCCCGTCGATCTTCAGCTCGGCCACGTATTCGACGCTCTCGCGCCCCACTCCGCGCCGCACGCGCTTGTCCCATTCAACGAGATCGTCGACCGAGTACGTATTATCGAGCGAGAGCATGGGGCGGCGGTGAACATAGCGGTCGAAGCCCTCGGCGGGTTTTCCTGCCACGCGACGCGTTGGAGAATCGGGCGTTATGAGATCGGGGTTGGCCTCTTCAAGAATGCGAAGCCGGTTTAGCAACTGGTCATACTCGTAGTCGCTTATCTCAGGGTCGCTGCGACCGTAATACCGCTCGTCGTGATACCGAATCGTCTCACGCAGCCTGACTATCTCATCGCGCTCTTTCTTCGTGCTCATAGATTGATTCTTGTACAGGGGTAATTGATGAGCTTTGGCAGATCGGTCTTAGACAGGCGGCAAGGTGATTTCCAGTATGACTTATCAACTCGCCGCCTCTTCCAGAAAATCGAACAGGCCCGGCGTGCGGGGGTCTTGTGACACGGCCTTTCGAGCCCGCTTTGGCGCCGTCACGCGGCTCTGCTTCGTCGCTTTAATTTTGACAATTGAATCATCCTTATAGCTGCCGATTCCATCGAGCTGTTCGGCGTCGATGCCCATCTCTCTCAAGTGGCTGGCAAAGAAATCGTCGCCGTAAACTGTGTACACTTTCCTGGCTCCGCAGTCAATTACGTACCTTTCGAGATCATCGAATCCGGCGTGGTCTGAAAGCGGGAGCACACAATTCGTCTGGTATCGATACCGCGCTCTTGGATCGATGCCCCAGCCGCTCAGATATATCGTATGCAGGTTATCGAGCGCGCGAACGGCATAACCTTTACGCGCGCCGGGCGGCATCATCGCCACCATGCCGTGCATATCTGAAAGATTGAGCGGGCGGTAATCGCCTTCGAACTCGACTCCCATCTCGCGGTATATCTCGACGATGTCGCCTATCGATTTGTGCAAGGCCACAGTGTAACCGCCGCGCAATAATATCTGAAGCGCTTCCTGGCTCTTGCCCAGCGAGTAGGCCAAGACGACAGGCTGCTTGCCCGCCTGGAATGCTCGATCTATCTCGTCATAAAGCTGCGCGTGGACCTGTTCGTCGTCTGGAAACTTGAAGTGCGGCTGGCCGAATGTACATTCGGTTATCAGCGTGTCGCACTCGACTATCTCAGGCGGCTCGCACGACAGCCCGCGCCGCAGCTTAAAATCGCCCGTGTACAAGAGCCGCTCGCCCTGGTATTCAACGAGCGTTTGCGCAGACCCCAGGCAATGACCGGCAGGGTAAAAAGTCAGCTTGAAGTCTCCGAAATCTCTTGTCTCGTAAAATCCCAGCAACGTGGCGGAGGTCGGCCTCACGCGGTGCTCGAATATCTTCGCGGTCGCGGGCGTGGCGATAATGCTTGCGTGGCTCTGTATGTGATCCGCGTGCGCGTGCGAGATCACGGAACGGGCGCGCGGGCGCATGGAATCCATCCACAGGTCTATCTCAGGAAGGTAAATTCCCTTGTCGTATATTACTTTCAATCTTGTCTTCCTCGACAAGAATTATAGCATATCGCCGCGCCTCCCGGCTCGCTTCCGAGCGGCCTTGAGTCGTGCTAACATGGCCTCCGAGGAGGGCGACAATGAGCGAGAAGATTACCGTTTACCAGAAGCCGACCTGAAGCAAGTGCAGGGAAACTCTTGGGGTTCTCAAGGGTCGAAATTTGGATTATGAAACGGTCAATTATTACGCCACGCCGCTTACGGCCGGGCAGCTGGCAGACCTGATCGCAAAGCTTGGAGTCAGGCCGCGCGACATCATTCGCAAGAGCGAGCCGGTTTATCGTCAGCTTGAGCTTGGGAGCCGCGACCTGCCGGATGACGAGCTTATACGGATTATGGTTGAAAACCCGGACCTTATCCAGCGTCCAATTGTCGTGCGGGGCGACAGGGCTGTGCTTGCCCGGCCCGTCGAGAACCTGGAAGAATTATTGTGACTAACCGGCGCGGGCGAAATGAGATAGGCGTGTGACTGGCTTAAAATAATTTGCATCTTTTTCGCCGCAAACTACGTCTAAGAGACTGAGGAAGAAAAATGAAATTAATGTCATTTCTCAGAAACCACTCGCATTACTGGGGCATCCCGCATCCACGGACGGATGACAACAGGCTGGTTCAAACTTGCTATGAATGCGGCGCAGAACGCGAGGTAAAGATTGAGTTGCGCCCTTCATCCTCTTCGGAGATCATCCCGCCGTTTGGCAATGATAATATTGCCGCCTGATAGGCAAGCGGCAATTCAGCAATAACGATAGACTGGTTAAAGCCCGTTCCGTCCGGACGGGCTTTTCCTTTGCCATTTTCTCAAGCCACGGACGAGGTTGAGCCCGCCGCCTCGCTTACGTTGCCTTGAGATTTGCGGTAGCTCTTTCCGCAGGCGGCACAGGTTGCCTGCTCGTCTTTTTGGAGGTCGCGCGAAAGGTTGAGTTTTATCCCGCACTCGCACATCCATCCGGCGATTCGTCCGGGGTTCCCTACCACCAGCGCGTAATCGGGAATATCTCGCGTGACAACTGCACCCGCGCCGATGAAGGCGTAGCGCCCGATTGTGTTTCCACAGACGACGGTCGCGTTTGCGCCGATTGACGCGCCTCGTTTGACGAGAGTCTTTCTATACTCATCCTTACGCGAGACGTGGCTACGCGGGTTGACCACGTTCGTAAAGACCATCGACGGGCCGCAAAATACATCGTCTTCGAGCACGACCCCCGTGTAAACGGAGACGTTGTTCTGTATCTTGACGTTGTCGCCAATCGTCACGTCGGGAGAGATGACGACGTTCTGGCCGATGTTGCATCGCCGCCCGATCTTTGAATTGCTCATGACGTGCGAGAAGTGCCAGATCTTTGTGCCCTCGCCAATCTCGCACGGCTCGTCAACGTAGCTTGATTCGTGAACGAAATAGTCTTTTCCCATAGCTCCTAAGCCGAACCGGATGTATTAAGCGTGAGCCCGCCTTCAAGCTCAACGGGCGTGCCGTTGAGTCCAAGCGATCTCTCCGCGCCATCAAGAATTCTTAGAACCCTCAGCCCGCTCTCGCCGTCCGTAAGCGGGCGCTTTCTGGTCTTCATGCACTCTAAAAAGTGCAGGCACTCTCGCCTTAGGGGCTCGGCGCTTTCAAGCGGCTCGGCAACCCCTTCGCTCTTTCTCGTCACAGGCTCGCCGCTCACAAACTCTACGCCTTGATCGTAGATCAAAAGCTTCTCGTCTCTACGCACGTCGTCAAAGACGGCCATCCGTTTCGACCCGACAACGACCAGACGCTGCTCTTTGTAAGGGTGCAGCCAGCTGACGAAGATGTGGGCGCGAACGCCTGTCGGGAACTCAAGGTTTGTGACGGTAACATCGGCGATTCGCGGCTGAAGGTATGTGCCGCCGGTTGCCGATACGCGGCTCGGCCACGCCCCGACCAGCCTTAGAATTATGGCGATGTCATGAGGCGCGAAGCTCCAGAGTATGTTCTCTTCCCTGCGGACCTTTCCCAGGTTGAGCCTGTTTGAATAGATGTATCGAAGCTCGCCCAGAGCGCCCGAAGCGATCAGCTCGCGAAGCCTGAGGACGGCAGGGTGGTATTCCAGCAGGTGACCGATCATAAGTATTCGATTGCGCTTTTCGGCCAGCTCTACTAACCGCTCGCCTTCAGAGACATCGAGCGTCAGAGGCTTCTCGACAAGCACATCTTTTCCGGCTTCGAGCGCGGCGGCGGCCAGACGGTAATGCGTCTCGGCGGGCGTGGCAATCACAACCCCGCGCACATCGCTGCTGGCAAGGACTTTCTGAAAATCGCCCTCTATCTTTGCCGAAGGGAATTTCTCGTTCAACGCGGCGTATACGGACTGGTTTGCTTCGCAGATAACCGAGAGCGCGCCCAGCTCGTAGAAGTTCCTGACGTGGTTTATTCCCCAGTACCCCGCGCCGATCACGGCGACGGCGGGGCTTTCAACTGCTGGTCTGTTCTCGCTTATCATCAATCAACCCAATCTACCAAACGAAGGGGATGTCGGACAAGATGTGTATGGATGGAGGCTTGCGTTTAGCGCCAAAGAAAGCCGCTCAATGCAAGGTGCGGTTGGGGTCGTCAATCCCGAAAATCTGGTTGTAAGCGACAGCCGCCGCCGAAATCGTCCATGGCAAAGTCACGAGGAAACCGATGCCGCAAAGGCTTGCGCCGCCGAGGTTGATAAAGAAAAAGACTAGCCCGACGACCCACCACATAAGCTTGTCGCGCGAGAACATCAAGCGACCCACTGTGTTGATAGCCGCCGCTATATCCATGTCGCGCTCAAGAATCAAAGGCATCACGAATCCGAGTGCGACCGTCAGGATAGGGTTTACAACCAGGAAGCTCAGCACGATCAGCAACTCGCTTCGTCCACCGGCAGCGAAACCGAAATAGATCGCGGCGGAGATCAAAAAGGCGAGAAAGGCTTGAAGGAACCGGCCTTGCCAGTTGAAGAGGTCGCTTATGACGGGCCGTTCGCCGCGCATGGTCTTGAACGCCATGCCGTAAAGACCCAAAAGCAGCGGCCCGGCCAGTATGCCTGCTGTCACTGCCCCCAAAAAGATCGCAAGCAGGCTCGCAAGCGACATCAATAACCAGTTCTCTTTGTAGACCTGCCAGCCGCCTCCCAGCCAATCGCCAAGCCTGATATTTGACCGCACGTCCGCCGGCGGCTGATACACGGCAGGCGGCTGTGGCGGCGTGTAGTAATTCACGGGCGGCGGCACATAAGCAGGAGCCGTCGGCGGAAGTTGCGCGGCAGTATTGCCTGACTGTATAGGCGAAGTCGGGACATTTGTATCGGCCTCCCCTGTGGGGTTCGGATAAAGATGGATCGTTTCCGCCTCTTCTATGTCTGATACATCCCGTGCAGATTGAATAGGCGTGCCGCAATGGCGGCAGAACTTCTTGCCTTCCTCAATCTCTGTTCCGCAATTAGGGCAGTTCACCATCCGTCTCGCTCCGTCTTTTGCTTAACGACGAACTTCATCTTAATGTTGCGTGGCCCCGTTTCGAGGCCGTTCAATGTCACTTAATCCGATCCGACAAGCGTCACCGTCTTGGGGCCTTCGGTGATGCGCCCGATATCGTAATGATTCTCGCCGCGCTCATCAAGATGGCCGCGCACGGAGCCTGCCGCCTCCGCGCTTGTGACGATCACCATGCCGACTCCCATGTTAAACGTGCGATACATCTCGCGGTCGGCCGTATTGCCTAGCCGCTTGAGAAGCTTATAGACTGGCAGAACCGGCCACGAGCCGTCTCTTATCTCCGCCGCCTTCCCTTCGGGCAGAATCCTCGGAATGTTTTCAAGCAGCCCGCCGCCCGTTATATGGACAAGCCCCTTGATCTTGCCCGTACCGAGCAGGCCGTCAATGGGATCGAGGTAGCTGCGATGCGGCTTTAACAGCTCGTCGGCAACCGTACACCCAAGCTCATCGACGTATGTATCGGGACTGTAGCCCGCCCGCTCGAAAAGAAGCTTGCGGGCAAGGCTGTAACCGTTCGTATGAAGCCCGACCGACGGCAAAGCGATCAGCAGATCACCTGTCTCAATCCCTGACCCGTCGATGATGTGCTGGCGGTCAACAACGCCGACGATAAACCCCGCGATGTCATATTCACCGTCGGCATAAAAGCCCGGCATCTCGGCCGTTTCGCCCCCGACAAGCGCGCAGCCCGCTTCTTTGCACCCGCGAGCGAGTCCCTCGATAACCGAAGCGATTGTGTCGGGTACAAGCTTTCCGGCAGCGATGTAGTCGAGGAAGAAGAGAGGCCGCGCGCCCTGCACGAGTATGTCGTTCACGCAGTGGCAGACCAGATCGTAACCGACCGTGTTATGAATGCCGGTGGAAAATGCCACGCGGAGCTTTGTGCCAACGCCGTCCGCCGACGAGACGAGCACAGGCTCTTTCATCCCAGCGAAGTCCGCGCGGAACATGCCTCCAAAAGACCCGATCTCCGTCAACACGTTCGGCGTGAATGTCTGTCGCGCAAGCCGCTTGATTCGCTCTGTCGCTTCGTTTGCCGCGTCGATGTCTACGCCCGCATCGCGATAGTTGATCTCTTCACTCATACATTGTTCTATCAGCTCTTGCCTCTAAGCTCCTTGAGCAAATCCTGAACCTTGCTCTTGGCCGCCCGCGCGCTCTTCGGGTCAGCTTCAAAAGTAACCCGAAGATGGCTGCCGTCTTTTACGCCTTCGGGCAGGTACTTTACGGGCAGGTTGAACTGCGGGCCGTCTTCCGAATCGACCACCAGCACCGCCACATCGCCTTCGATCCGGTCTACCTGGACTTTGAGATTGGTCTTGCTCATCTAGACCTCCCGGCCCCCCGTTTTCTTGTTCCCTGCGACTCGCCGCCGTCGCTCGCCACCTTACCCGCCGTCTCATCGCCCGTCAAGTAGAGTTGATCCTGGCCAATCTGTTTATCCGTGCTCATCTCGATAGTCTTGCCGTCGCAAACGGCGGTGATGGTTCCCTGAATGTCCGTGCGATAAAGCCGTATATCGCGTCTGCGCTGTTCCAGCAGATTGACCACTCGCGGGTGAGGGTGGTGATAGTCGTTTCCGACCTTGCAGCTTATGACGCAGATCGATGGGCGAACCGCATCGAGAATCTCTTTCGTCATACCGTTCGAGCTGCCGTGATGCGCGGCTTTTAGCAGGTCAGCCCGCAACCGGTCCGGGGCCGCCTTCATCATATCCGCCCACGCTGCGACCTCTGCGTCCCCCGTGAAAAGCAGCGTGTTGGCCCCAAACGTCACACGCACTACGACCGAAGCGTTATTCGGACTCTCGTCGATGAACTCATCCGAGGACCGGGGGTTTACTATCTCAAATTTCACATCGCCGATGCTGCGCGTGTCGCCCCGCCTCGGGGTCGAGAACTTTATGCCGCGCGCTTTGATCTCTTCGAGCATGGTGGCGTATGTCCGTGTCGAATGAGGGAAGCCTGAGTCGAGCACCTCTTTCACGTTGAAAGCGCGCATAATGTTGCGCATCTCGCCGATGTGGTCCTGGTGCGGGTGAGTCGCGATAATCAGGTCGATCTCTCTAACGCCGAACTGCTTCAGCATATCGACCGTCGGCACGCCGCTATCGCCAGAGTCTATCAGCACCGTCTCGCCGCCGGGCAACTGAAGCAACTGGCAATCGCCCTGCCCTACGTCGAGAAACCGGGCCGTCAGTTTTCCCGTGACAGGCCCCGGCACAGGCTCTTGCGGCTGGTCTTTTGACCGCGTGAAAAAATAAGCTGCTGCCAGCGCTACGACCAGCAGCAGGATAATACCGGTTGAGCTTGTCCGTTTTTTCATGTTTTCGGGCGAGGTCAGGAGCGGGGCCAGACGCTATCGTGCGAGAGTGCGCCTTCCTCCCTCTCCGTCTTGGTCCTCGCGCCTGAGTGAACAGGTATCGGATATATGTTTGTGTAACAGGCCGTGCAATGGCGGTTCCCGAACCTGTCGCCGACCGAGCTCATCAACCCGTCGAGGCTCAGGTAGCCGAGGCTGTCCGCGCCAATGAAATGAGCGATCTCGTCGGTTGAAAGGTTAGCCCCGATCAGCTCTTCGCGGGTCGGGGTGTCAACGCCGTAAAAGCATGGCGCGACCGTAGGCGGGCAACTGATCCGCACATGGACTTCACGCGCGCCCGCCTGCCGGACCATCTGCACAATTTTCTTCGAAGTAGTGCCGCGAACTATTGAATCGTCGATCAAGACCACGCGCAGGCCTTCGATCAAATCTCGAACAGGGTTGAGCTTTACTTTGACCCCAAAATGGCGAATAGACTGCTTCGGCTCGATAAATGTGCGACCGACATAATGGTTGCGGACGAGCCCAAACCTGAATTTCAAGCCCGATTCGGAAGCATACCCGATGGCCGCCGCAACGCCGGAGTCGGGCACAGGCACGACGATATCAGCAGCAGCCGGGTGCTCGCGCGCAAGCTGTTGCCCCATCTTGTGACGGCTCTTGTTGACCGAACGCCCGAAGACGATAGAGTCGGGGCGCGAAAAGTATACGTGCTCGAATACGCAGTGCGACGCCCTTTCTTTCGGCATCGCAAAAGTCGAATGCAGGCCGTCCTTGTTTATCAAAAGTATCTCGCCCGGCTGCACGTCGCGAAGGTATGTGGCGTTTATCAGGTCAAAGGCGCAGGTCTCTGAAGCAACCACGTATGCGTCGTCAAGCTGTCCGAGGCAGAGCGGGCGAAACCCGCGCGGGTCGCGCACGGCTATAAGATTGTCCCTGGTCTGGAAAAGCATCGAATACGCGCCTTCGACCTCAGAGAAAGTTTCGACAATCGCGCCAATCAGCCCTTCGGCCCTCGACCGCGCGATCTTGTGCAGCACGACTTCCGTATCCGAAGTCGAAGAAAAGATCGCCCCGTCTAGCTCAAGCTCTGCGCGGACCTCGCTGGCGTATGGGAGGTTGCCGTTGTGACAAAGCGCGATCTGCCCACGGTAGCCGTCCACGAGGAAAGGCTGCGCTTCGAGCAGGCTGACGCTCCCGGCAGTCGAGTAGCGCACGTGGCCGATGGCCGCGCGCCCGGTCAGGCGCGAAAGCTGCTCCTCGGTGAAGATGTCGCTGACGTACCCCATCCCGCGCGAGGCGTAAAGTCGCTCGCCGTCGGAAGAGACTATGCCGGCCGACTCTTGCCCACGGTGCTGCAACGCATATAGCCCCAGGTAAGTAAGCCGAGCGGCATCCTCATGGTTGAAGATACCAAATACACCACACTCATCCCTGAACTTGTCCATTATATTGGGGTCTCCGATTACCATGTGATTTTAACCAAGATGAGCTGTCGGCTGCAATCTTAATCATTGAAGACCGGGCGTGAGGGCGGATTCAGAGAATCGGTCTCAAACGGAAGCGGCGCGCCTCCGGTCGGGTTAAATGTCTACCAGGTGGACGATGTCTGCGCGCTGGCGGGCCGTGCTCAGATAACGGTCGATCTCTTCGTTGATCTTATCGAGCCGGATAATTTCCGTTATCTCCTGGCGCACCTGGTCGAGCGGAGGCGGCACCTGCCCGCGCCCCCTGATCTGCGGCGCCAGTACATCCTCGTAGTACCTCTGCACTTCCTGCTCGCGGACGAAGACGAAGGAACGGAACCGGAAATCAATGAACTTGTCTATCAAGATTCGCTCGCGGATCAATTCGTCGATACGCTGCGGCGTAAGTCCTACGGACTCGACGCGCTCGCGGAACGCGGCTTCGGTCGGAAAAGAAGCGATCAACTCTGACCGTTTCCGGTCTATCTCTTGCTGCGTCGCCTCCGCGCCGGGGACTCTTGCAGCCTCGTGCGCGATCAAGACCTGATCTATCATGACTTCAAGCTTTTGCCGCAGCAGGTCGTTGCCGACAGGGCCCGCCGGGCTGGGCGCTCTGGGGTCGAGCGCAAGGCTCCACAGCAGATCGGTCCGCGTTATGGGGTTGCCGTTGACAAGCGTCAATATCTGGTCAACAAGCGTCTGCGCGCCGCCCGGTTGCGCAACCGCAACCAACATGGCGAGCGAGCAAAACACACGCGCCGCGAGCGCCCTTGCGGCAGCCAGCTTTTGTTTGAGAGTTGTCGATCCAATTTGCTGCATCATTAGAAAGTCTGCCCCACAGTGAAGTGCCTGCGGAAACCAGGCGCGCCCGCCGGTTTGTTTATCACAAGGAACCCTATGTCGAACCTGAGCGGGCCGATGGGAGTCTTCACCCTGAGGCCAAATCCGACGGTCTGTGTAAGGTTGCCGGGTTTTATGTCTCTCACGCGCCGAAAGACGTTGCCCGTGTCTGCAAAGACGGTCCCGCCAAGAAACTTGTAGAGCGGAAACCGCAGCTCGTGGTTAAGGACGACAAGACCGTTCCCGCCGAGCGGCCTGCCGTTTGATTGAGGGCCCGCCTCCTCAAACCCGAAGCCGCGCAGGTCGCGCGCGCCGCCAGCGAAAAACCGCTCTGAGATCGGCAGGCTGTCTCTCCCGCCGAACGGGGTCGCAAGCCCCAGCCTTCCCGACACCGAGTAGACGGTGTTGCGGAACCGCTTGATCGCATAATAACGATTGTGCTCGACAAGGAACCTTAAAAACTGGTTGTTGCCGCCCAGGATGGTCGAGGCGACATAGAAACTCCCCAGCGTGAAAGTCCCGTTCGTCGGGTCCGTGAAATCGTCTCGCGTGTCGCGCGCGAAGCTTGGGCCGATGCGACCGAGCTTGACCGCCGCGCGGTTTCTTTCGATCTCCTCAGGGTTGAACATCGGGTCGAAGTTGTAGTTGCTGATTCGCTCGAAGTTGTAAGTCAGATAGGCGATGGTCACATCCGACAACCGCCGCTCGACCTGTACCTGGGCGGTGTAGCGGTCAGAGTTGAAAGACCTTTCAGCCAACCGGCGCGCAAAAAGCGAAAAGAGCAACGGGTAGTTCTCACCGAACGGGCGCGGATTCTGAAATGAAACGGTACCTAGCAGCTCCGTCTGGCTGACGCGAACCTGAGTGCTGCCGGTGTATAGCTTCCCAAACAGGTTCGTGTTCGTGAGTTGTATAAGCCCGCGCGCGCCGTTCAGCACTCCGAGGCCCGGCACTGTCTTGTCGCTCTGGTTTGTCTGGAACCCGAACCCGTAGATAAGCGTGTTCGGCTTCGCCTCAAGCACGTTCACCACAACGTCTCGGTCTTCGATGCCGTTTATCACCTGCCCGACGGGCTGCGAGGTTATGTTTACTGATGTGAAGGCATTCGTTTCATAAAGCACGCGCTCGGTTTCAGAGATGGTCTCCGGCTTAAGCCAATCGCCCTCCTTGAAAAGATAGAAGTTGCGCTCCAGCCGACCCTCTTCCGTCAGCGCGATGCCGCGCGTGCTCACCTGCCTGATCCTGACACGGTTCCCTTCGGTCACTGCATAGATCAAACGAATCCTGTCTTGTCCATCCACCGATCCGAGATCGACTATTTCAGGAGCAACCTCGGCGGTCGCGTACCCCATATTGGTATAGGCGGTCGTAAGCTCGTTTGCGCTCTGCGTCACCTCTCCCGTGATGAACGGGTCGAGCGGGTCGATAGTCAGCTTCTCGCGGAGCTCGCCGTCGGTCAACACGCTGTTCCCGCGTATGCCTATGTCTTGAATGTATGTGCGCGGCCCCTGCTCTATGTTGAAAGTGATAATCAGGCTGTCGCCAGTAAGCGAGACGCCTCTGAGCACCTCGACCTGCGCGCGCCTGTAACCCTGGTCTCTGAGCCTGCGCAGGATCATGTTCGAATCCTGGCGCAGCATGTCGTTGCTGGTTATCCCGCGACCCAGGCCGAACAGCGGTATGAACGACGCCTCCCTCGTCTTCATCTCCTCCTGAAGCGTCTCGGATGGGATAGCGTCCAGGCCTTCGATCTCGATGTTGCTCACCTTCAACCTGCGCCCCGGATTGACGCGATATGTGAGCGTCACCTCCGGCGCATCGAGCGGCGGCGGGTCGGGTCTTGTGACCTCCGCGAAGAAATAGCCCTTCCGCTGAGCGTAATCTTGCAATCGGCGGCGGCCTTCCTCAAGACTGAACTCGTCGATCCCCCCCTGTACGTAGAAAGGGAATATCTCGCGTCTGGTCTTGTCGCTGACTTCAAGCCCTTCGACTATGACGTTGATACGCGGGCCGGACTCGACAGCTATCGTCACTTCGACCGTGTTCGATTCGGGGTTCGGCTTTACCTCGCTCGCCACACGGACGGCCAGGTAGTTCTGGTCAAGGTAGGCCTGCCGTATCCGCTCCACCTCGTCGCCAACCGCCGTCTGCGCAAAGGGCCGTCCTTCGGCAATTGCGTGGTCGATCTTTGTAAGGTCGATCTGCTCGCCCTTAATGTTCCGATTGATCTTCGAGATGGTGGCCTGCTCTCCAGGCGTGACTCGATAGATGATATTGGCGCGAGTTCCAGACGCGTCGAGTTGAATCTCGGTCGTGATCTGAGCCCTGTAATAACCGCGTGAAGAGTAGAAGGCGAGCAGGTCGGCCAGCCCGCGATTGACCGAGCCTACAGAGAGCCGCTCGCCGGGGTCAAGCTCGTTTAGCCTTGCGCGAAGCTCACCCTCCGCAAACTCGGTTTCGCCCTCAAAGATGACGTTGTTGATTCTCGCCTGCGGCCTGACGATGAACGTAAGCGCGACGCCGTCTGCGCCGACCGCCGCCGCTTCGACGCGACCGGCAGATACGAGCCCTGATCTGTAGAGGTTTACAAGCGAATCGTGTATCCGAACCGGCGAGTAATCCTGTCCCGCGGCTACTTCGAGCAACGCCGCCATCTCGGCGGTGTTGCTTTCGGGCGCGCCTTCGATAACGACTCGAACGCTTGTGACACGACGGCCCAGAAAATCCCCGACCTCGCTTGCCTGCCCGGCGACGACGCTCGCAATGATTGCAAGGACTGCCGCGATTGCCTGCCGAAGATAGCGAGATGATTGTTCTATTCTTTCGCTCAAGCTCACCTTAAATAGTCGTCAGTGGCCGGTGGCCTGCGGTCAGCGCCGAGCAGGCGGCAAGTTCTCCGCCCCTCTCTGCTGACCGCAGGCCGACGGCCACTGCTTTAGAATCTCTTTCTCACTCGAACGTCGAAGCCAAGCTCGCCGCGCTCGTTTCTGTAGCCCACGACCGAGAACCGATTGCTCAAGCGATACTCGACAAGCACTATGCGGTCGATGCCGGATGTTCCGCCTGAAGTCAGGTTTTGAGAATATGTGACGGTCAGGTTCTTTGTGATCCGCTGGCCGAGCGTTATTCTCGCGGTCGGGTCGTTCCCGCGCCCGACAATCAGCGGGTCGATTGAAAACCGGCTGATGCCGAACAGCCGCTGTGTCCCTTTTTCAAGCTGCTCGGAAAGCGACGCCGAAAGCAGCGACTGCGCCAGCCCAAGCCCTGTTTGAGTTGCGGCAGCGATTGTAGACTGGTCGCTGGCCGCGAGGTTGCCCGTTAGCACGAGCGAGATTATGTCGGATTCGGGCAGTTCTGGGTCTGATCTCAGGCTCGTCTCAAGCCTGTCGAGCGGGCCGGTGAAGCTTGTTGTGATCCTGTAACCGCTGATCTCGGCTTCAGCCTGAAAATCGATTACAGGCTGCGCTCCCTGGCGGCCCGGCAGCGTGATGACGCCGCGCGATAGCTCGTGCCTTCCCGAACGAAACTCAAGCGTGCCCCGCGTAAGCTGCACGCGCCCCGATATGACCGGGTCCGAGATCGCGCCTCGAATGTTTATAAACGCGCTGCCAACCGCGTCGGCCAGATTGTTTCTGACAATCAGCGTGTTATCCGCATCAACCCGCAAATCGAGCATGACTCGCGGGCCTGCTCCAACTCCGCCGCCTCCGCCGCCCGGCCCCACTTCGAGGAAGTCTGCGCCGAACGGGCCGCCTTGAGTCAGCAAATCTTCAATCGTGAGGTCGCGCGTGTATGACGACCTGCGAACGTGAACATTCCCGGCGAGGACCTGTACCCGCTGGTTGCCCTGGAGGTTCAGCGTGGCGTCAAAGACCGTCTGGGTGTCGCGCGGAAACTCTATGCCAACCTGATCGGCGTTAATGTCTACGCGCCAGCGCTGCGGCACAAGCCCTGATAGCGCCGCGCCGCCGCTAAGCTCAACGGTGCCGCCGCCGGGCGTGGCCGCTCTGAAATTCTCTATGATCGCCTGATCGGCTGTGAACCTTATCTGACCGTTGCCTCGCGCAATCGAAAGCGGGAAGTCGACCACGCGTACGCCTACATCCTGCAAATTCACGGAGCCGAGAAGCTGCGGCGACTGGAGCGAGCCGACGATTGAAGCCTCTACGCGCGCGAGACCCGTTGTAAAGACTGTTGAGGTGAACGACGAGAGGAATCTCAGGTTTATCTCGCCGTTGACTGCGAGGCTCGACCTTATGCTGCCTTCACGGGCTATCGAGCCTTCAAGCGTCAGGCTTGTGCCTTCGCCTGTAAAGACGACGCGGTTAAGCGTAACCTCGCGGGCGGTGGCCGTGATTATGATTGGCCCCTGGTTTGAGATGGTGTACCTCTGGCCTTCGGCGATAGTGCTGCCCAGCTCAAGCTTTGTCAGCGTGGCGACGGCCTCGATTCGGTCTGTTGAAAAACTCCCGTCCGCCAGCAGCGACCCGCCCACCTTTATCGTTCCTGTCGCAACGCCTGTAATGCTCGACAGCCCCGGATCGATGAGGCCGAGGTATGGCCCCAGCTCCGTATCTGTAAACTCGACGCTCGCGTTGACAGGCAGGTTGTTACGGTCGCGCAAATCAATCGTGGCGGCGAGCGTGCGCTGCTGGTCGAGTACAGTGCCTGTTGCTTCGAGCTTGAGCAGACCGTTTTCCGTGAAAGCGACCAGCTTGGCGTCTCCGAGATCGCGACCGTTCACCCGAACAGTCTTGCCTTGAATCGTTGCGTTGAGGTTTACAGTCTGCCAGTCCTTCCACGTGCCCTGCCCGACCACGTTGAGATCGGCCGTGCCTGTTACGGCCACGGTGTCCGAGAACGCTGCCGCAACCTGGCTCAGGTCGACCCCCTGCCCTTGCGCGTTGACCGAATACTCGTACGTGTCGAGATTGAATGATCCCTGCCCTTCGATGTTCGACCCTCCGACCTGTAGCTTCAGGTCTTTGACGCTCAGGACGCTGTTGGCAATCGTGATGTTGCCTACAAACTCAGGCACCGAAACTCTTTTGCCTTCCTGCCCTTCTTCCTCAGCGGGGCGAATAAACTCGGCCGAGGTCAATCTCAGGTTCGCGGTCCCTTCTATTGTGCGGGGTCCGGGGAGCCCTCTGAGATCAATCGTGCCGTCAACGGTCCCGCCGCCGATCAGGTCTGCAAAACTGGGCGACGCCGCGCGAACAATCGCGGGCAAAGAGAAGCTCTGCACGTTCGCCTGGAGCGAGATATTATTATCGCCAGTCAGCGGAGCGTTCAGCGAAAAGTCTGCGCGCGAGCCGTCGGGGCGGACAAGCGACGCGTCTTCGACACTCACTGCCGCTGGCGAATAGGCGATGTTGCCCTCGAACGAGCCTAGCACCTCCTCATTCGTTCGTATGTTTTCAAGCATCAAGCGACCGGTTACGTTCGGCGCAGCGAGCCGCCCCTGTATGCGACCAGTGAACTCGCCCCGGCCTGTCAGGTTTACGCCGTACTCGTCTTTTACGTTATCAGGAATAAAGCCGAACGAATCCGCAACTCGCTGAACTTCGGCCATATCCTCTGACTTGAAATTTAGATCAATCGTCCCGGTCCCGTTCCACGCGACCACCCCGGTCGCGGTGACTTCGCTCGCGGCCGACCTGACGAAGGCTCGCTCGATGTTAAAGCCTCGACCGTTGGCGACAAGCGCAACCTGCCCGGTCGCGGGCGCGGCCTCGGAGCCGACATCAGGCCGCGATATGGCCGCGTCAAACGTCGCGTCGATTCGGCCCGTCGCGGCCTGGTAGTTCAATCCGGGGAAGCTCAATCGCGCAGAACCGTTCGCGGTCCCACTCACGGTCACATCACGCGCCGAAGCCAGTTCGGCTGCCTGGTTGAGATTGACGGAGCGGAATTGTACATCGACTCTTGACGCGCCGCCGCCGTATGCGACCGTCGCGTTGCCCGCGACGCTACCGCCAAGCGCGGCGGCTGAGAACTGAGAGAGGCTCACTTGCCGGTTATCGGCGGACAACCGCCCGCGCAGGTTGCTAACGGTTATCCGCCCGCTCTTTAACGAGTCGAGAGCGAGGCCGCCCGTCACATCGAAATCGGCGTTGTTGCCCGTCAGCGTCGCGCCCGTCAGGCGCACAGAGTTGATCGAGACGTTGGGGCCGCTGATCGGGCCCGATTTCAAATCGGCGGTGGCGGTGTATTCGGCCCCCTTCCCGGCCACATCCGTCTTGACTTGAATGTTTGCTACGCGGAACCCTTCGGCGGCAATCGAGCCTGAAAGTATCTCTCCCGAAAAGTTGTAATTCGCATCCGTCCCTTTGACGGTCCCGTCAATCGTCACGTTCCCTGTGGCCTGAGTGTCGGGCGAAAATACTCGCGCAACCTCGCCCACGTTGACATCGGTCTTGATCTTCAAATCATACTTGTAGGGGTTGAATTCGAGCAGGTCGCCGGTTGCGCCAAGCTCTCCCAGGTCCGAATTAATCTTGAGAGTGGTGATCTTCGCATTCTCTGGGGTCACGTCGGCCTGAATGTCTGCGACGATGTTTTCGATCCTTCGCCCTTCGTAAGTAGCCGAGGCCTTTTCAAAATTGATGTTGAGCGCGTGGTTGATCTTGTCTTCAAGCGCCGCAGGTTCTTTCGGGTTAAACGTAGCGGTAAAGTCAGGCAGGTGGGCGGTGATCTTGCGCAATCGGTCGTCCAGGTTCAGCTCGCCGCGAGTCACCGTCACCATCGCGGTCAGAAAAGTGATGGTGGCCTGCTTTTCGGTCGATTCGGGCGGCGCGTGAATGCTCGCGACGTTCGACCGGCCGGTCTCGTCAATTATGACGTCAAATTTCGGATGGACTATGTCGACGCTTGTAATGTTGACTTCGCGCCCGAGGTAAGACACGACCGAAAATACCGCGTCGAGCCGCTCGACCGTTCCGAACAGCCTGTTGTCATCTGCGGTGTAGAGCTTTATATCCTGTAGCGAGACTTTGTACCCTCGAATGTCGAGGTGCGTCGAGCCTATCTCTGCGCGTATGCCGGATTGCGCCAGCGCCGCTACGATCTGGTTTTGAAGAAAGAGGTCGAGCCGCCCGCTACGTATGTATAGGAAGACGCCGAAAATTAGGATAAGAACAATACCCAGGAGTGAGACTGCGCCGATAATAAGTTTCTTGCGCATAGACAAGTAGGCCCCAGGATCGATGAATCTCCGATTTTCTGATGTGCGGCCCCGGATTAAAGGATGCCCCTTTTTAATCCGGGGTCGCGCGTCCGAAATTTAAACTAGACTTTTGTGAGAAGGTGTCCAAGCTTCTCTTTTCTGGCTCGAAGAACCTCTTCGTTTGACTTGTTCGGTTCAATCTCAATAGGCACGCGGTCTGTGATCTCCAGGTCGAATCCCTCGATGGCCGCGCGTTTGACCGGATGATTCGTGATGAGGCGCATCTTCCTCACGCCAAGCTGGTGAAGAATCTGCGCGCCGATGCCGTAATCTCGCGGGTCCATGTTGTGACGGCCTACGACTTCGGCGTCGGCCTCGACGGCGTCCCTCTGGTGCGCGTCCATCAGGCAATAAGCCCGCAGCTGGTTTGCGAGGCCGACGCCGCGCCCTTCCTGCTTGAGGTATAGCAAGACGCCGCGCCCTTCGGCCGCGATCAGCTCAAGCGAGCGCTGAAGCTGCCCGCCCGTGTCGTCTCTGAGCGAGCCGAACACGTCGCCGAGCACGCATTGCGAGTGTACCCGCACCAATATACTTTCGCCAGGGTCGATCTCGCCCATCACAAGCGCGAGGTGAACATCCGAATTTATCTCGTTGGTGAAGGCCAGGGCTCTGAAGTCACCGTAGACGGTCGGCACGCGCGCCTCGGCCGCCGACTGAACAAGCGTCTCGTTCGCCATGCGATAGCTGACAAGATCGGCCACAGAGATGATCTTGATACCGTGCTCGGCAGCGAAGACTCTAAGCTCAGGCAGCCTCGCCATAGTGCCGTCGTCGTTCATCACTTCGCAGATGACGCCCGCGGGCGATAGCCCCGCGATGCGCGCGAGGTCTACGACCGCCTCTGTCTGACCGGGGCGCACAAGCACCCCGCCTTTTCGTGCGCGGAGCGGGAAGATGTGGCCGGGCCGCGCAAGATCAGAGGGGCGGCTTCGCGGGTCGACGGCCACTTGAATGGTCGTTGCGCGATCAGCCGCGCTGATGCCCGTCGTCACGCCGCGCCGCGCTTCTATTGAAACGCAGAAGGCCGTCCCGCGATTCGCGGTGTTCTCTTCCTCAGACATCTGTAGCGGTATCTGCAACTCGTCCAACCGCTCGCCCGTCATCGAAAGACAGATCAACCCCCGCCCGAATCGAGCCATGAAATTGATAATGTCGGGCGTCACTTTTTCGGCCGCGCAGGCCAGGTCGCCTTCATTTTCGCGGTCCTCATCGTCAACGATGATGACCATCTTTCCCGCTTTAAAATCTTCAACTGCTTCTTGTATCGTCGCAAATGACATAAGCGTTCTACCTGTTTAATATCCCTGCTCGACAAGATAATCGAGCGTCAGTTTACTTACCGTCGCCTCTCGCCCGTCGCGGTGCAGCAAGAGCCTTTCAACATATTTCGCAAGCACATCGACTTCGATGTTAACACGGTCGCCCGGCTTCAAATCCTTCAGCGTCGTCTCTCGCCAGGTGTGAGGTATGACCGCGACCTCGAACCAGTCCTCGCCAAGATTAGCAACAGTCAGGCTGATCCCGTCAACCGTGATAGAGCCTTTCATAGCGATGTAGCGACCGAGATCACGGGAAAATTGAAACCTCACCCTGAAAGCATTGCCTTCAGGGGTTACGGCGGCCAGCACCGCCGTCGCGTCAACGTGCCCCTGCACCATATGGCCGCCAAGCCGTTCGCCCACACCCAGCGCGCGTTCGAGATTAACGCGGCTCCCGGTCCTCAGGTCGCCGAGGGTCGACCGGCTCAGGGTTTCGAGCGAGATATCGGCGGTAAAGTAATCCGCGCCCATCTCTATGACCGTCAGGTCAACACCGTTTATGGCAATCGAATCGCCGATCTTTGTCCCTTCGAGCACTTTTTCCGCCTCGAAGACGACCAGGGCCCCGTGTGCGCGTCGGTCGATTCGGCGCACCAGGCCAACCTCAATTATCAACCCTGTAAAGATTCCCATAGCTTTTCAGGAAGCGAGGCGAGCACAAAGCTTCGGCGAGCTAAGCATCAATCTCACATTATCTCCGTGAGGAGGTCTTCGATCCTTTCAGGCGATCCGGCATCAACGATTTAGAAGTTTAGCTTCGAGATTTAACAATTTCAAGCACCAGGTCAACAACCCTGTCCATCGAAACGCCGGAAGTGTCTATCAACACGGCGTCACCTGCTTTTACAAGAGGCGTGGCCGCCCGCTCGCGGTCGCGGCGGTCGCGTTCTTCCAGTTCCAACCCTATCTGCTCAAGTGTGACCTCACGGCCGCGCGCGCTCTCTTCACGCCATCGCCTCAATGCGCGTTCTTCGAGCGTGGCTTCAAGAAAGAGCTTCACCTGCGCGTCGGGAAAAACCTTTGTGCCGATGTCGCGCCCGTCCATCACCACGCCACCCGCGCGTGCCATCTCCCTGAGCTTATCGACCACGGCTTCGCGCACTTCCGCGATTGCGGCCACAACCGATGAAGCTCGGCTCGCTTCGGGTAAGCGAATCTCGCCCGTCACTTCGCGTCCGTCGAGGAAGACTTTCAAATCATCCGGGTCTCCTTCGAGCCGGATGTCGGATGTCCTGGCGAGCCGCGCAACACCTGCCTTGTCGTCGAGGGGAACGCCGCGCTCCAGCGCCTTTCTCCCAATGGCCCGATATACCGCGCCTGAATCTATATAAAGATAGCCGAACCTGCGGGCAAGCTCTTTCCCCAGCGTGCTCTTGCCCACTCCCGACGGCCCGTCAATCGCTATCACGACTCTTTTCATACGACGGAGGATTGCGTTCGACCAAGCGTCTCCTTGACCGCATCAAGCGCCGCCTCACAATCGCTGCGGCTCACATCCTTGTGCGTCACCATGCGCATCTCGCGGTTGCTGATTGGGTTTGCAAGCACGCTTCGCTCTTTGAGCCGTTCGGAAAAAGATGCGGTCGTCCACCCAGTATCCGCGATGTCGAAGACCAGGATGTTCGTTTGCACTTTTTCCGGGTCGATCTTTACCCCTTCGATTCCGGCAAGCCCGGTTGCAAGCCATCGAGCGTTCGCGTGGTCTTCGTCGAGCCGGGCCGTCATGCGTTCAATGGCTATGAGACCGGCGGCGGCAAGCACGCCGACCTGCCGCATAGCGCCGCCGAACATCCTGCGCACGGTCAGAGCGCGGTCTATAAAATCGCGCTTACCGGCTATGATCGACCCGACAGGCGCGCCAAGCCCCTTCGACAGACAGAACATCACAGAATCGACAGGGCGGGCCAGGTCGGCAGCACTGCGCTTCAAAGCGGTCGCGGCGTTAAAGATTCGCGCTCCGTCGAGGTGGACAGGAAGACCTGCCTCGTGCGCGCGCTCGCAAATCTCTTCCACGCGCTCAAGCGGCATAACCGCGCCGCCCGCCATGTTGTGAGTATTTTCAAGCGTCACAAGTCCCGTTTGCGCCACGTAGTAAGCGGAGCGCGGGCGTATCGCCGCTTCGATTGAAGGCCAGTCGAGTATCCCGTCTTCGCCGCGCACAGGGCGGGCTATGGTCCCGCTCAGGGCGGCCATCGCGGCCATTTCGTAATTGAATATGTGCGCGCGCTCTTCGGTGATGACCTCCTGGCCGGGCCGCGTGTGAATGTGCAGGCAGACCTGATTTCCCATCGTCCCCGAAGGGACGAACAGCGCCGCCTCTTTGCCGAGAATCTCCGCCGCGCGTTCTTGCAGATGGTTCACGGTCGGGTCTTCGAGGTAAACGTCATCGCCGACTTCGGCCCGCGCCATCGCTTCGCGCATCTCGTCGGTCGGCTTTGTCACAGTGTCGCTTCTGAGGTCAATATAATCCATAGCGGCTCCGAATCACCGTTTTTATCAAGCGGCAATCATAGCATGCGAGGATTGGATCGAACGAATCGAGTGGGGCTAGTTGGGCCGATTCGAGGCCTGTTTTTCGGACTGGCTGTTTGGATAAACTCCCCTGCGCGTCCGGACCTTTAGCTCGCCACGGGTGACGTATACCTTGACGGGGTGAAACCCATTATCTTCCGGCTCGCGCTCAGAGATGTATGCGACGACGTATTCGGAGCCGATCTCTTCGGCAATCCTTGGGGTCAGCGCGGAATACTCCTCTTGTGTTTGGGGAACCCATAAAGCGCCGCCGGTTTCGGTCACAAGCCCTCTCAACGATACCTCTGCCGCTTCGAGCTGGCGGACGTACTTGCGCATGGTGTTGTATCGCTTGCGCATCTTGGGGTCGATCATCTCGTACCAGGCGAGCGGGTTATGCGCTATCTTTTTCAGCTCTTTCAGCACGAAGGCGTTCTGGCACGCGGCGTAAAGTGTCGCCCTTGCGCGGTGAAGGTTGGCCAGCACGTCGTTGAACAGGTGCGCGCTATCGGTATCGACCCCGTCGGATAAGAGCACGACGCTGCGCCGCCCGATGACTTTCGGCAGCATCTCTTTCGCGGCATAATTCAACGCTTCATAAAATCGCGATTCGATTCCCGGCTTCAACTTCCAGTTGAGCGCCCGGCGCAGCTCCTCCTTGCTGCGCGTCCAATCGGAGATCAAGCTGACCTGATCCGCATACGAGATAATCGCCCCGTGGTCCTCTTCCCCAAGAGAGTCGATTATCTGCAACGCCAGCTCGCGATGGAGGCTCGTCTCCTTGCGGTTCATCAGCTGCCCGCTTGTGTCGATCACGATGAGTATGTTCGCGGGCGTCCGCATAACGGAGGTGACCTTCTGGCGCTTACCGTCTTCGCTGACGATCAGGTCTGACGGCTCAAGATAAGTCGGGAGCTTTCCGGTGTCGCTGCGCACGCTGACGGGCAGCAATATCTCTTCAGAGCGGAGCTTTATCGTATCTTTGTCGTCTTTTCTGTCCGGCTCTGTCTTGTCAGGACGACGCCCGCTTTGAGCAGCCGCCTGAAAATTGGTGAGGCCTGCAAGAAGGACGAGCACGGCTATCGCGGTCACTATCTTTTTTAACAAAGCACAACCTCGAATCTCATTAAATTGAGCGGAGTCAAATAAAGGCGACGAATACTTCGTTCGACAACAAGAGCCCGCGAGAAGTCAGCCTTAATCGCCCACCGGTTATCTCTACCAGTCCGGCTTCGGTCAGGCGGTCAAGCTCGGCCCCGTGTCGCTCCAAAATATCGAGCCCGTACAGGGCGCGAAACTCTTCGAGGGGAACGCCCTCGATAAGTCGCAGATGCATGAAGAGAGCCTCGGCTGCGCGGTCTTCGTCAGAAAGCGGGTTGGACTCTGCTACAGCCTGCCCGGTCGCTTCGACTCGCTCTATATAAGTTTCTGTTCTTAGAACGTTGACGCGACGCGTTCGTGCATCATAAGAATGCGCGCCGCATCCCAAACCATAGTATGGAGCCCCCGTCCAGTATTTCAAATTGTGTCTGGCCCTGAAATCTGTCGCTTTCGACCGAAGCGCGAAGTTTGATATTTCGTAATGGTCATACCCATTTTCAGCGGCGCGGTCACAGATCATCTTGTACATATCGGCGGCAAGATCGTCGTCCGGGCGCGGCCTGTGCCCACGGTCTATCTGCGCATAAAGCTGAGTGCCGGGCTTGATTTCGAGCAGGTACAAAGACAGGTGCTCAGGGCGCAGCTTGAGCGCTTCGTTTAGATTGAACTCCCAATCCGCGAGCGACTGTTCCGGCAGCCCCGCGATCAAGTCAAGGCTGATATTATCAAAACCGGCCGCGCGCAAAGCTTCGATTGTCCGGCGCGCTTCACCTGCCGTGTGAGTTCGGCTAAGCGATCTCAACTCGTGGTCGAGAAACGACTGCACGCCGACGCTCGCGCGGTTGATGCCCGCCGACTTCCATCCTTCAATCTTCTCTTTATCGAAGGTCGCGGGGTTTATCTCGATTGTAACTTCCGAGTCTTCGCTCACGCGAAAATGTGACCGGCAGGCTTCGACGAGCGAGCCAAGCTGTTCGGCCTCGACTATGGACGGCGTGCCGCCGCCGAAAAAGATCGTGTCTATGATTGGAGGGCCTGGAGGGCTTGCAGGGCTCCGAGGCTCGCGGTCGCCCCAGTAACCGATTTCACGGGCGACCGATTTGGTGTAGCGGGCCGCGAGGTCTTCAAAATAGTCGGTTGTGTTGAAATTGCAGTAGGTACACTTCCGCTCGCAGAACGGGATGTGGATGTATATGCCTGCGCGGGTTGTCACAACAAAAGTATACCACCGGATTGCTATTGGATGCGGGTGGACCGGCCGGGGGAAATCTAGTATCCTTCCCAATCAATTTTTGGTTGGAGCAAAGATGGACCTTTTAGCAAACATTTCAGCGAAGCGGATTGTCGTTACGGGCGGGGCGGGCTTTGTCGGCTCGAACATCGTGCGGCGGCTCTTGAAAGCAGGCATCAGGACCGTGGTGCTCGACGATTTCTACACGGGCACGGAAGATAACCTGCCCATAGGCGACCCTGAGCTAGAGATCGTGCGCGGCAGCGTGGTCGATTTCAACCTTGTGCGCGACGTGATTAAGGACGCAGACCTCGTGATACACGAGGCGGCGCGCAACATCATCGTCTCCACACGCAACCCGCGCGAAGATTATGAGGTGAACATTGGCGGCACGCTCAACGTCTTGCTGGCCGCCCGCGAGGTTGGAGCGCCCCGCGTCGTCTACGCCTCTTCGGCTTCCGTTTACGGCAACCCTCGCTATCTGCCTATAAACGAAGACGACACGACGAACATGCTCAGCCCTTACTCCGTCTCGAAATTCGCGGGCGAGAACTACTGCAAAGCGTTCTACGAGAGCTACGGGATGAGCGCGTCGATGGTGCGTTACTCGAACGTGTTCGGCACGGCTCAGCGGCCGGACAACCCCTATTGCGGGGTGGTCGCGAAGTTCTTCGAGTCGGCGATGTCCGGACAGTCGCCGCGCATACACGGTGACGGCGAGCAGACAAGGGATTTCACTTTCGTCGATGACGTTGTCGAAGCGACGCTGCTGGCGGGCTTTTCGCCAAAGGCAGAAGGGCAGGTCTATAATGTAGGTACCGGCAGGGAGACGAGCATCAACTCGCTTGCGCGTATGATTAGCAAGATCACAGGCGCAGATGTCGACCCGGTCTATGTCGACCGCCGCGACATCGACAATATTCGCCGCCGCGTGCTCAACATCGAAAAGATCAGGCGCGAGCTTCGCTGGTCGCCCTCAGTCACGGTAGAACAGGGGCTGCTGAGAACCTACAACTGGCTGCTTGAAAACTCACAGGGCAATACGAGGTGAACAGAGCGAAGATGCGAGCCAAGCCCGCGCCTGCGACAGATGCAAAACCGCGAGTGTTGTGCGTAGCCCCCGCCTGGAACGAGGGTGAGCGCATTGCACGCGTTGTCAAAGCCGTGCCGCGCGAGTCGGTCGAGACCATGCTTGTGGTAGACGACGGCTCGACCGACTCGACGGCGAGCTTTGCCGAATCGGCCGGCGCGACAGTCCTCAAAAGCCCCGGCAACCGTGGAGTCGGCGCGGCGATACGCAGCGGCATCGATTACGCGATTGAGAACGGATACACGGTCGTCGTCATCGTTTCGGGCGGCGGCAAAACCCCGCCCGAACAGATACCTCGTCTGCTTGAGCCGATAATCAACGGCGAGGCCGATCTTGTTCAAGGCTCGCGCTACAAAGAGGGCGGCGAGTTCTTGCGAATGCCGCTGCGCCGACGCCTGGGCACGCGGGCATACACCTTTCTCTTCTCTCTCTTCGTAGGCCGCCGCGTGACGGACGCTTCGAGCGGTTTCCGCGCCATCCGTTTATCACTTTTCAAAGACAAACGAATAGATCTGTGGCAGGACTGGCTCGACCGTTATGAGCTTGAGCCTTACCTGCTGTTCAAAGCGTTGAGGCTCGGCCACAAAGTCGTCGAAGTCGCCGTGACAATCGAATACCCGCCTGAGTCGGACGGCATCGCCTACACAAAGATGCGGGCGCTCGTTGACTGGTGGAAGATATTTCGACCGATATTTTTTCTGGGAATCGGTTTGAAGAAGTAAGCCCCAGGTCAGCGGCTTCAAACGCTCCGCCACCGGTCTTCCCACACATAAGCATGGGTTTCATCTCGTCTACCCCGCGATTGCCGGCCGGGACCGCGCGCAAGACCTGGATATGTTTGAGCAAGGCGTGAGCGGCGTGGTATGGTTATATTTCGATTGATCTTCGGAAACACTCTCACCACAATGGTTTTACCAGAGCAGAGGAATTCCCTGTGACCGAGATAGTCAGAGCCCGCGAGGCTCTACGAAAGCATTTTGGGTTTACAGACTTTCGCGAAGGACAGGCCGAAGTAATAGAAGCCGTGCTGGGCGGCCAGGACGCTGTGGTCGTGATGCCGACCGGCGGCGGAAAATCGCTTTGCTTCCAGTTGCCCGCGCTGATGATTGACGGCGTGACGCTCGTCGTTTCCCCGCTGATAGCGTTGATGAAAGACCAGGTCGACGCGCTCGCGGCGCGCAGCATACCGACCACGTTTATAAACAGCTCGCTCAGTTACGCGGAGACGAACGAGCGGCTTTCGAGAATAAGGCGGGGGCAGTTCAAGCTGGTTTACATCGCGCCGGAGCGGTTTAGAAGCGAAGCTTTCACGGAGACTATCGGCGAAGTAAACGTGCGGCTCTTTGCCGTCGACGAAGCGCACTGCATCTCGCACTGGGGCCACGATTTCAGGCCCGACTACATGAAGTTGAAAGAGGCGGCCGAATTGCTTGGCCGACCGCAGGTGATCGCGCTCACCGCTACCGCCACACCGCAGGTCCGGTCAGACATAGCGGACCAGCTTGGGTTGACCGACCCGCGCGTCTTTGTCGCAGGGTTCGACAGGCCGAACCTGGGGCTCAGGGTCCTGCACACTTCGACAGAGAAAGAGAAGCTCGCGACTCTGAAGCGCATCCTCACGGCGTCGACCGGCTCAGGGATCATCTACACCGCTACGCGCAAGAGCGTCGAGCAGGTGACGGCGAAGTTGAAGCTCGCGGGCCTGAAGGTAGATGCATACCACGGCGGGATGGAAGAGGCCGAGCGCACGCGAGCGCAGGAAGCTTTCATGCGCGGTGAGTCTCAAGCCATCGTGGCGACAAACGCGTTCGGCATGGGGATCGACAAATCCGATATCAGGTTCGTCGTCCACTATCATCTGCCTGGCGCGATTGAAGCATACTATCAAGAGGTTGGCCGCGCAGGCCGCGACGGGCTCCCCGCCGATTGCGTGTTGATGTTCAATTACGCAGACACGCGGACGCAGCAGTTCTTTATCGAAGGGAGCCACCCGTCGCCTGAGCTGATCAATCGCGTCTACCGCGAGATCACCTCGATGGACGTTGATCGTGTCGAGATGTCTGCGCGCGAGATAGCCCGGCGGCTCGGCATCAAAAACGATATGTCTATCTACTCTGCGCTTGTTATTCTGGAGAAGGCCGGGCACATCGAGCGCGGGAGGACGACAGACACCACCGTGCTCGCGCTTTTGAAGACCCCCGTCGATACAGCGTTAGAGACCGTCTCGGATGATTCGAACGAAGGCGGGCTCTTGAGAGATTTGATCTACAACCGCAACCTGAACGACCGCGAGCAATCCGAGATAGAGCTTGGCGCGGTCTCTGCGGCGCTCGGGCTTACGGAAGCCCAGACGCGCGGCGCGCTCTCTCGCCTGTCGTCGCGCGGGCTCGTCTCGTTCAGGAATGCCTATCTCGGCCGAGGGATTCGCCTGCTCGACGAGAAGGCGGTCTCTCATCTGAAGATCGACCGGAAAGACCTCGCGGCCCGCGCCGCTGCCGAGCAATGGAAGCTTCGGCGGATGATAGATTATTGCTACCACAAGACCTGTTTGCGCAGGTTCATACTCAATTACTTTGGCGATAGAAAGAACATAGCGAGTTGCCAGACCTGTTCCAACTGCGCGCCCGATGGCAAAGGATTGCTGGCCGAGACCGGATTGGAGAGAGAGCTTTCAGTCCCGGCAGGAACTATGTCGATCAATCGCGATTCTGCGAGGCAGAAGCTGCCGCAATCTACGCCGCTCGACCAGTTCATAATCGAGGAAGCCCCGGCAGGCGATGCGCTGCGGTCGGATTTGAGAAGGCTCGCGGAGCGGTCCCACTTCTCACAAAAGCCTGCCGAGAAAGAGCAAGTTGCCGGGGCTCGACGCAACTTGAGCCGGGAAGAGATCGTTGTCGTGCAAAAGATATTGAGCTGCGTTGCCCGGCTCAAGAGCCGTTTCGGGAAGGGCACGGTCGCGGCGGTGCTGCGCGGTTCGACTTCAAAACAGGTCTTACAAAACGGGCTTGATAAGCTCTCGACTTACGGCCTGTTGAAGATGATGACGCAGGACGAGATCACCGCTTACATCAAGGCGCTTGTTCAAGCAGACTGCATATCGGTCGGGCAGGGGGCGTACCCAACCGTCACCCTCACAGACTACGGGCGCGAAGTTATGCAGGGGCGCGCAGAGGCGCAGCTCGAACTGCCCGATTGACTTTGAATTTAAGAGAAGGAATTGATAGAAATCCCGCCAGTTTTTGCAAACAGTTTCATTCTCTGATTAGTATCGACATCTGGAGCTATAAATGGATTCTCAACAGACTGCCGCAGGCGTCTTGCAAATAAACGAAAAAGGGTTCGGTTTTCTAAGACAGGCTTCGAGCAATTACCTGCCCGGCCCAAAAGACATATTCGTCCCGCGAAACCTGATTCAAAAATACGGGCTGCGCGAAGGCGTGGACATCAAAGGGACTTCGAGCCCTTCGCAAGACGCGAGGGGGCGGTCACAGGCCGATCAGATGGCTTCGATTGAAGAGATCAACGGGCTCAGCCCCGAAGCCTATGCGCGCGTGCCTGAGTTCACAGAGCTAACGAGCGTTGACCCGACCGAGCGGCTTGAGCTGTCGGCCGGAAACGACAACATCTCTATGCGCGTGGTCGATTTAATCGCGCCGATTGGGAAAGGCCAGCGCGGTTTGATCGTCGCCCCGCCCAAGACGGGCAAGACCACCCTGATTGAAGAGATCGCCGAGTCTATCGCAGACAATCATCCTGAAACGCACCTGATGGTCCTGCTCGTAGACGAGCGACCCGAAGAGGTGACGCACCTGAAGCGGCGCGTGCGCGGAGAGGTTATCGCTTCATCGTCAGACCAGGTGTCGGGGCTTCACTTGCAGATCGCAAAGCTTGTGCTTGAGCGAGTGAAACGTCTGGTCGAGAGCGGGCAGGATGTCGTCATGCTTTTAGACTCGATCACAAGGCTGGCGCGAGCTTCAAATCGCGAGACAAGCAGGCGCGGCAAGACTATGAGCGGCGGCGTAGACACGCGCGCAATGGAGTTCCCGCGCAGGTTCTTTGGCGCGGCGCGCAAGGCCGAGCAAGGCGGCTCGCTCACGATCATCGGCACCGCCCTGATCGATACAGGGAGCCAGATGGACGAGGTCATCTTTCAAGAGTTCAAAGGTACGGGCAATCTTGAGATCGTTTTGGACAGGCGTTTGGCCGAGCGCAGAATCTTCCCGGCTATAGACATCTCTAAATCGGGGACGAGGAAAGAAGAGAAGCTCTTTGACGCGGACGCCTTGCCGCAGATACACGCGCTACACCGCGCGCTGGCAGGCAAGAAGCCTGTCGAAGCGATGGAGACTTTGCTCAAAGGGCTTTCAGGGACTAAAAACAACGCGGAGTTTCTCGCGCGCGTGAAGCAGAGTATTTGATCTGGGCGCAGAATTGGAGCGCGAGCGGTCGGCTCGCGCTCCGGGCTGCGCTTAGTTTCCAGGCAGCAAGAGAACGATTCCGGGCTTCTTGATGTCAACGTTGATGTTTGTATCCTTCCCGCCGAACATCCCGAATCCGCGTGTGAAGTAGAGCACCGCCAGGAAGGCTAGAATCAGCAACACCACGGCAACAAGAGTCATCGAGCTGCCTCCCCCCCCAGTATGAACTACGTGTTCTTCTACAATTCTATCGGCCATTTTTCATATCCTCCAAACGGTCTGAAATTCAAATCCCCCGCCCTGGTTAATAGCAACAGCAATGCCAGTCTAAAAGCATCGTTTACGCGCCAAAAAACGCGATTTTGAAGGGCCGTTTCGTTAAGGGCGTACACTCGGCCGATGGCCTGTGTACGGCACTGTTACAGGCCGGGTGCTTGGCCGAAAGCCGTCCCGCACGGCCTGAAACTTTTTTTGTGCCTGCCGCTGTAGTAGGATATTTCACTAGTTTCGAAGGCGGAAATAGAAGGACAGGAGCGAACATGGATCAGACATACATCAGGGACGTGGCGAACCACGTCGGCGAAGAGATAACTATAAAAGGCTGGCTTTATAACATCCGTTCGAGCGGCAAGCTGATCTTCCCGCAGATACGCGACGGCTCAGGGATCATTCAAGGCGTGGTATTCAAAAAGAACGTAGAGGAGCGCGTCTGGAACGCCTTTGACGGCCTCACGCAGGAGTCCGCCGTGATCGTGCGCGGGAGCGTGCGCGCAGACGAGCGCGCCCCCGGCGGCTATGAGCTTGACGTGGTTGACGTGGAAGTTATCGGGCGCGCAGAAGCCTACCCGATCACGCCCAAGGAGCACGGCACAGAGTTCTTGATGGACAACCGCCACCTCTGGCTCCGCTCGCGCCGTCAACACGCTATCCTTTCGGTTCGCGCGGAGGTGATACGGGCGGTTCGCGACTATTTCGACTCGCACGGGTTTCTTTTGATGGACACGCCGATCTTCACCCCGAACGCGTGCGAAGGCACCACGAACCTTTTCGAGGTAGATTATTTCGGCGACACCAAGGCATACCTGACGCAGTCCGGGCAGCTGTACAACGAAGCGACCGCCGCCGCCTTTGGCAGGGTCTACTGTTTCGGGCCTACCTTTCGCGCCGAAAGGTCGAAGACTCGCCGCCACCTGACCGAGTTCTGGATGGTCGAGCCGGAAGTCGCATACATGGATTTGAACGGCACGATGGAGCTGGCGGAAGACTTTCTGACCTTTGTGATCGGCCGGGTGCTTGAAAACAGGCGAAAAGAGCTTGAGGAGATTGGGCGCGACATCGGCGCGCTTGAACGAATCAAAAAGCCGTTTCCGCGCCTCCATTACGACGAGGCCGTCAGTATCCTCCACGAAGGCTTCGAGAAGGGCGAGTTGGAGAACCGGTTCGAGTGGGGCGGCGATTTCGGATCGCCCGACGAGACATATATATCGAGCAGGTTCGAAAGCCCCGTTATGGTCCACCGTTACCCGGCGGCTGTGAAGGCGTTTTACATGAAAGCCGACCCGGAAAACCCTGATCTAGCGCTCTGCGTAGACGTACTCGCGCCAGAAGGCTACGGCGAGGTCATAGGCGGCGGCCAGCGAGCCGAAGACCTCGACTACCTGCTGAAACAGATACATCACCACAACCTGCCGGAAGAGGCGTTTGACTGGTATCTGGACCTTCGCAAGTACGGCACTTTCCCGCACGCGGGGTTTGGCATGGGCATTGAGCGGTGCACGGCCTGGCTTTGCGGCATCGAGCACATCCGCGAGACGATCCCCTTCCCCCGAATGCTTTATCGGTTAAAGCCGTAGGATCGTGAACCGTGAACCGTAAACCTTGACAGGAGGGGAGATGCGCCATGCGACACTCTCGTCTGACTTGTCACGGTTTACGGTTCACGGTTTACTTTCTTGTAATTCTATTGTGGGTCTATGCACAGCCGAGCAGACTTGATAATATTTGTTTGTCTCTTAATTGGTAAGCAAAACGGCGAACAAGGGGTATGGGTAAAGATTCTAAACTCTCTGGAAGTTAGCGGCCCTCAAGATGTAACTTCCCGCTGCTGAAGATCAAAGCCATACCAGAGCATAACTTACGCAGAATCACCCGTCATAAGGGGTAGAGTGGGAGTGTCGATGAAGTTCAACACAAAAATCTCAAATATGCTCAAAAGCGAACTATCAGGGACAAAGATTGCGAAGAGACTTCTTGCGACCTGTGCGGCAACGCTCGCGATGGCGCTCGTCTTTTTCGCCATTTCCTATCTCAAGACGACCGAGCCTACGCTTGAAGTCGGTTCGACAGACGACGTGACGGCGATCCAGGCCGAGGACGGCTCGATTGTCGGGTTGAGCCGCCAGCGCAAGGATTTCGACAAGGCGATTGACCTGCTGGCGCAGGGCGCTTCTGCGAACCCTGACCTTGCTGATTATCTCGACCGCGTTCAGCTGCGAGTCAAGGGCGAGAAGGCCAGGCCCGAACTCGGTTCGGGTGTGCGTGTCGTTCGTAAATCCGCAAGCAAGACCGCAGGCGCAAAGCAGAACGGCGCGGCCACGGTCGCGCAGGCCGAGCAGAAGCCGCGAAAGTTGATGGATAAGATCAAAGGCTTTATCGGCGGCGCGATGGTCTCTGCGCCTGAGAGCGCGAAGGCCGGTACCGCTGCCAAGACCGCGAGCCACGCTACGCAGGCGGGAGCACCGCGCCTGACAACCGGAGACATGGCTTTTGAGACAAACCCCGCGATTGAAAAATGGGTGCGGTATTACACGACGAGCCAGGTCGGCCGCCGTACGATGGATATAGGCATCAAGCGCAGTGACAAGTACCTTGATATGGCCCGCGCAGAATTCAGAAAGGCGGGCGTGCCGGAAGACCTCGTCTGGCTCGCTTTTGTCGAAAGCGTGTGGCATCCGGAAGCCGTATCACCGGCCGCTGCCGGCGGGCTGTGGCAGTTCATACCAAAGACGGCCACCGAATACGGGCTGAGCGTGTCGACGGAGAATGACGAGCGGCGCGACCCCATGAAGCAGACAAGGGTTGCCGCGGCTTACCTGAGCGACCTTCATACGATCTTTGGCGATTGGACGTTAGCGATGGCGGCCTACAACTGCGGCGAGCCGCGAGTGATGGACGCGCTGATAAAGAACGGCCGGGTCAATTTCTGGGACCTCTACGAGCGCGAGCTATTGCCGAAAGAGACGCGCGAGTACGTGCCCAAGATTCTTGCGGCGATTCAGGTTGCAAGCCGCGCAGACAACTACGGGTTTCTGAGCGATCAGGCGAGCGGCGCAGACGTAGCGGGCCGGTAACCTTCTTTCGATCTCAATTCTCCACTCCAAAAGGGTGTTTTCGAGGCTGCTTCGGCAGCCTCTTTTTATTTTCCGGCCGCCGGGTGTCTTGCGATGACGAAGCCGGAATGGGACAATGGTTGATGACTGAGCGAAGAGGAGTTATGAAGAAGAAGGCAAGAATCATAGGTGTCCCGATGGACCTTGGAGCGGGGCGGCGGGGCGTCGACATGGGGCCGTCGGCAATACGAATCGCCGGTCTGAACCAGGCGATTGCGCTGCTTGGAATTGAAGCGACAGACGCGGGCAACGTCCACGTCCACCCGCCTGAAGCCATGTCGCAAGCCAACACGCGCGCGCGTTATCTCCCTGAGATTGCCGCCGCATCCGAGGAGCTTGCGGCGATGGTCGAAGCGAGCCTTGAGGAGGGCGCGCTCCCCGTAGTGCTTGGCGGGGACCACTCGATTGCAATCGGAAGCGTATCCGGGCTGGCTTCTTTTTACCGCAAGCGCGACGAGCGAGTGGGCATAATCTGGCTCGACGCTCACACGGATATGAACACGCCCGAAAGCACGCCGTCGGGTAATATTCACGGCATGCCGCTCGCGGCATTGCTGGGGCACGGCGCAAAAGAGCTGACACACGTCGCCGGGTTCGCTCCAAAGGTTTTACCCGAAAACACCGTTGTCATCGGGGCGCGGAGCGTTGATCCCGGCGAGCGCGAATTGATAAAGAGGCTGGGCGTGCGCGTCTATACCATGACAGAGCTTGACGAACGCGGGCTCGCCAACGTGGTCGAAGAAGCGGTAAAGATTGCCGGAGGCGACACGGCAGGAATTCACGTCACTATGGATATGGATTTTATCGACCCGTTCTACGCGCCGGGCGTCGGGACGCCGGAACGCGGCGGCGCGACATACCGCGAAAGCCATCTGGCCATGGAGAAGATAGCAGAGTCGGGGCGCGTGCTCTCGGTTGAGCTGACAGAGGTCAACCCGCTTTACGACACCGCCAACCAGACGGGCCAGCTCGCGGTCGAGCTGATACTTTCGGCACTCGGCAAAAAGATACTTTGACCCCTGAGAAAGCGAGTAAGTTTTTCACCTTGGAAAAAAAGATAAGAGTCGGTGTGATTTTCGGCGGAAGATCGGGCGAGCACGAAGTCTCTTTGCGCTCTGCCGAATCGATCATCAACGCGATTGACAAGTCTAAGTATGAGGTTGTTCCGATTGGCATAGGTAAAGACGGGCGCTGGCTGGTTTCAGGCGACGCACGCGCCATGATCCCGCAGTCGATTATGGAATCGAATCATCACCAGCAGGTGGCCATCATTGGCGACCCTACACGGCGCGGCCTTATGCAGCTTGACGGCGAAGACCGTGGCGCATCAGGCTTGTCGCTCGACGTTGTCTTTCCTGTCCTGCACGGAACTTATGGAGAAGACGGCACGATTCAAGGTCTGCTTGAGATGGCGGGAGTCCCTTATGTCGGCTGCGGCGTGCTTGCCTCCGCGACGGGGATGGACAAGGTCGTGATGAAAAGGCTGTTCGAGCAAGCGGGGCTGACGGTCGGCCCTTACGAATACTTCCTGCGGTCGGCCTGGGAAGAGAATCCCGATACGGTAATCAACAAACTAGCTCGCTCGCTCGGATTTCCCGTCTTCGTAAAACCCGCGAATCTCGGTTCGTCCGTAGGCATCTCGAAAGCCAGGAATAAACGCGAACTGGGTGAAGCGATAAACGACGCCGCGCGATATGACCGCCGAGTCATCGTTGAAAAGGCGATTGACGGGCGAGAGATCGAAGTGAGCGTGATGGGCAACGACCACCCGGTCGCAAGCCTGCCCGGCGAGATCATACTCGGCCACGAGTTTTACGATTACGAAGACAAGTACGTAGACAGCGCGTCGACGACAGACATCCCCGCCAAATTGCCGCGAAAGATCATCGACAGGATTCAACGTGACGCCGTAACCGCGTTTCAAACGATTGACGGTTCGGGTCTGGCGCGAGTCGATTTTTTTGTCGAGGGCGGAACCAATCGTGTAATCATAAACGAGATAAACACGATGCCCGGCTTCACATCGATAAGCATGTTCCCGAAGATGTGGGAAGCGAGCGGCGTCTCATACGGCGAGTTGATCGACCGCCTGATACAGCTTGCCGTTGAGCGACACCGCGACAAGGCGCGAAACCTGACAAGCTACCAGCCCAGAAAGTAACTGTCTGCAAAGACCGGCTACCCGATTGCCTCGATCATCTCGCGGACGGCCCGCTCCATTCCGACAAGCGCGGCCCGCGCCACTATGTTGTGGCCGATGTTAAGCTCTTCTATAGGCTCAAGGGTTGCCACTGCGCGAACGTTTCTGTAAGTCAGCCCGTGGCCCGCTGCCACTTGCAGACCTAGCCCGCCCGCCTGCCGCGCGCAGCTTGCGATACGTTCAAGCTCATCGCCGATGTCGCTCTCTCCGGATGAGGTTGTCGGGTCGGTCAGCTCTGCATAACGCGCTGTGCATATCTCTATCTGCCGTGCTCCGACGCGCCGGGCGGCTTCGATCTGCGCGGGCACGGGGTCGAGAAAGATGCTGACCAGTATCCCCGATTCGGATAGTTTTGCGGTCGCAGCTCGAATCTCTTCTTCGTGAGCCAGAACGTCGAGCCCGCCTTCTGTCGTCACCTCGTCGGCTCGCTCAGGCACAAGCGTGGCCGTGTTCGGTTTTACATCGCGGGCAAATTCGATCATCTCTTGCGTTGCGGCCATCTCCAGGTTGAGGTGGGTCTTCACAATAGAGCGCAGGGCGCGCACATCCTCATCCTGGATATGCCTGCGGTCACCGCGCAGGTGTACAGTTATGCCGCCAGCCCCGGCGATGTCTGCGAGCACGGCGGCTGCGACAACGCTCGGCTCAAATGTCCGCCGCGCCTGCCGTATAGTGGCGATGTGATCGACGTTTACGTTCAGTCTGATAGAACACCTCCCCCGGCCGGTTTACTCGCGCGAAACATCATCAAATCCCCCGCCGCGTGGACTCTCCCGGCATCTTTGAACCCCGCCTCGTTAAAAGCCGCGATGTGCGTCTCTTCGGTCACGTAATGTTCTTCTTTCTCGGCCTCGGCGCTCACCAGATCCGCTATCAACAACAGACCATGATCCGCGAGAAGCAGGCCCATCTCAGAATAGAGCCGGGGCAGGCGGGCGACATCGCGGACTTCGTGAACGGCTTGCATCGATACGATTGCATCGAACGGGCCGGGGAGCGGCTCCCACCATCTATCGTCAAGAAAGCTCCCTTCGTAAAAGCGCGCGCGCTCAGCGAAAGGCGAAAGGCGAGCGCGGCTCAGTTGCAACATTTGCGGAGAGAAGTCGAACAGGTGGTAAGAATCAACGTCGCAGTTTGAAAGAATATACTCGGCAAGAAAACCGGGACCGCTGCCAATGTCGAGTATCTTTGGCTTGTGTAATGCTCCTATCTCGACCGCGAATGCGTTAAAGAACTCGGCGCGGAAAGGTCGTCTCGAATCAGCCGATTGCTCCCACCAGCGTACATAGCTTTCATCGAAATAGTCGCGAGGGCCGGTATACTCTTTCATACGCGCTTACAAATCTAGCGCGAGTCTGCCGCCGTGTCCACTATCAGCGAGGCGCTTTGCTGGCAGTAACTACGAAGAACTTACCCCGCTCAATCACGACATTCTCGAATCCTGCACGTCGCAACTCCCGGCTTATTCCTCTATTGGTCTGGAATGATTCGTTGGCTCCGCTCCTGGATCTCAGGGGAATCTGCTTGCCGACGGAATGAATAGACAGGCCGTTGGCGATCACATAAAGGCTGTAGATCGCCCCCTTTATTTTTAACTGCGACAGGTTCTCAATCAGGCGAGCGGCTGCCATCGAGAAAGGATGAAGGACTAGCCAGAGCGAGCCGCCTACCTTCAGAACACGCCGCATCTCAGATAATGCGGTGTGCATGTGCATATAAGGCAACGAGACGCGAGAGAACACAAAATCGAAAGAGTCGCTCTGGAAAGGGAGCGCCTCGCCTTTGGCGCATACAAAGCCAAAACGGCTGTCGATCTGTTTCCCCAGCGCGAGCGCGGAGAGGTTAAGGTCGACACCCGCCGCGAACACATCAGGACCGGGTTTGATTGCGATAAGGGTCTGGCCCGCGCCGCAGCCTACGTCGAGAACCCTTGAATAGCTATCGAGTATAGGAGGCATGATGCGGCGCGAATCCTTGCAGTTCGCGGCCACAGACAGTTCCTCCAGATGGTACTCATCCGATTCCATCACCGGCTCCTTTTCGTCCGCGAAAGAAAAACACGCGCAAACCGGAGCCATCGATGATCGATTAAGGTGAGCTGAAAAACTCTGCTCAAGCCGTCTCCCGGTTCGGCGTGATCTTTAACGCTTCCCTGCGCGGTTGCTGATGCTCTGGCCGTCGAGCGACGGCGGCGTCGCCCTGTTGTTGTAGCGACCGGCAAAATCGTTTATACGGATTCGGACAAGGTCCAGAAACATATCTACCGAGTCGCGGATATAGCTGACTTTGCTTTCGTCGCTGTGGTTCCACGCGACGGGCACTTCCTCAAGGCGCAACCCGTGTTTGCGCGCGATGTAGAGCACCTCCGGGTCGAACCCGAACCGCTCGATCCGCTGCAAATGAAACGCCGGAAGCGCAAGCTCTCGCCTGAATGCTTTGAAGCCGCATTGCGTGTCTTTGTACTTGAGGCCGGTTATCGTCCTGACAAACAGGTTGAAAGTACGACCGCCCATCTCTCTTAAAAACGACTGGTGTATGCCTATAAGGTTCGGGTCGATCCCGCGAGAGCCAAAGGTCACGTCCGCGCGATTCTCCACGATAGGGTCTATCAGCTTTGGCGCTTCGGTTATGGGCGACGACAGGTCCGCGTCGGTAAAGAGCGCTATGTCGCCGCGAGCCTCGTTGATGCCGCGCTTTACGCTGTAGCCCTTGCCGCGATTCGGATCGTTCGTCAAAAGCCGCAAGTCGCGATTTACCGACCGGTACCGCTCGACACGGCTCTGTACCTCCTGGGCCGTATTATCCTTCGAGCCGTCGTCTACGACTATGACTTCGGAATCGTGTTGGTAAGTGGACAGGAAGCGCAGCACCTCATCCAGAGTTCGCCCGATCCGTTTCCCTTCGTTATAAGCCGGTATGATTATCGATAAGAGCCCAGGCATAAGTATCACAGCGGTATTCGTCCGCAAGCGATGACTATAGCATGGATATAACGGAGTTGGAACAGATCAAAACTGCAACAACTCCATCAACCGCTCGCTGGCTTTTCGTGCCGCGCGGAGCTTCTTCTCATACTCTCTGGCGAGCGCTTTGACATCGCCCTGGCAGTGCGGGCACACCTCCGTGCGGCGCGCAACGTATTGCTTGCAGCCGCGACAGAGCACCATCGTGGGGACGGCGGCGAATTTCGCTTTGGGCTCGCGCTTCTTTCTCTTTGCTGTCACCTTTGATGAAAGCTGAACAAGATTCGACGTGGACCGGTCTGTGATCGCAAGCGGGGTGCGCGACTGCTCAATATCCCCCTGGGGCCGGTATGGGCTGCCGTCTGCTTGTTCAAGGACAAGCTCAAACAGCCCGTAATCGAAGGGCGTGCCGGGCGCTGCCTCGACCCTGACTATGCGCTCGCGCAGCCCGCGTTTTTCAAGCTCAAGCGTTCGGTGATGGCAGTAGGGGTTGTTGCCAGGCTTGCCGAACAGAACGTGCGTAGTCCAGGAGCACCCCGCGCGGCAAACATCCGCGTAGTAACAGGTGCGGCAAAACCCCCATAGGTCATCGACGGTCCGCTTTCGAGTGAAAGAGAGTTCGGGCGCTGTCTGCCATATATCTTTGACCGATAGATCGCGAACATTGCCGCCCGAATAAGGAGATGTCGGAAGCGAAGGGCATCCTTTTATTGTGCCGTCCGATTCGATGCCCATAGTATTCTGCCCCGCGTTACAGCTTACCCAGTGGATGCGGTCGTCGCCGCTCCCGCGCCACACCGATTCGTAAGGGCCGAAGTATCCGATGTTGTTTCCCGGCTGGATCAGGAAGCCGCGCCGGACGCCCTCTTTGTAGAGGTCTGCGAGCAGCGGCATGAGGTTTAGCAGTTCGTAAGGCTGGAGCAGCAGCTCTGGATGGTCCGCCGCGCGTCCCATTGCCACAGTCAACTGAACCTGCCAACCTTTGGCTCCCGCTTCGATAAAACGGTCCATCATCTCCGGCAGCTGAGGGATGGTTTCGGAGGTAATCTGTGAGTTTACGCCCGTCGGTATCCCGTGCTCTTTTAAGAGCCTCAAGGCTCTGAACCCGGCTTCGTAAGACCCCTTCACCCCGCGCAATCTGTCGTGCAACTCTTCGAGCCCGTCTATCGAGATACCAGCTCCCTTGAGCCCAGCGGCAGCAGCCTCGCGAACGCGCTTCTCGTCGAGGTGCAGCCCGCCGCTCTGCATAGTGCACTGCATCCCGTTATCTGTGATCTCGCGGATTATCTCAACCCAATCTTTTCTGAGGTATGCTTCACCGCCTATGAGCGTCACCTCTCGCGTGCCGAGCCGCGCTAGTTGTCTCACAAGGTCGAGGCACTCGTCGGTCGTCAATTCACGAGGGCGTATCTTGCCAGCCCTTGAACCGCAGTGATTGCATTTCAGGTCGCACGCCAGCGTTATCTCCCAGACCACGTGTACAGGCGCAAGCGACGCGCGGTCCTCTGCGTCGAGATAGCGAGCCGGTATCGGAGGTGTTTCTCCCGTCAGGTCGATCATAATAGTTCCCGTCGGTTTGTCAGGTGCGTGTGCGGCGAACCGCTTTATCCAGGTCCCTCAACGCGGCCTGGCTGTCGGCGATCTGTTGTCGAGCGGCTTCCGCGACGTTGCGCATCTCTGTCACATCTCCGCGCGCTATAGCATCGCGTATGTAAACGCCGTACAGAGGGTGTGTCGCTTCACTGATCCCTTCAATGTCGAGCGGCTTGTTGCTGCGCGGTCTTCTCGGCGGTTTTTTAGACATAGCTACCTCGTCACGAGGGTTGGTTGGCTCCAACCAACCCGGCTCTAATCCCTATTAGGCTTGAGCGACAGCTCGATGGAATCAGACGCGTGTGCGGCGTAGCGCCTGGTTTAGCTCCTTCAACGCCGCCTGGCTGTCGGCGATCTGGTCCCTCGCCGTCTGGGCGACTTTGGTCATCTCGTTTACGTCGCCGCGAGCAATCGCGCCACGAATCCACACTCCGTACAAAGCGATGATCGGAGTCTTCGAGCCCTTCTTGTACCCGCCTGCCTTTTTTGCGCCTGCCTTCTTCGCGCCTGCTTTCTTTGCCGGTTTCTTTGACATATTCACCTCGTCTGTGGGGCCGATTCGTTCAAGAGAAGAACCGGCCCGAAGGTTAGCGTTATTGTTACGCCTGCGATAATCAACTGGCGCTCGATTTACGAATGGCTTTTTCCAGATCTTTCAACGCGGACTGGTTGGCGGCGTGCTGGGTTTTCGCCGCGTCAAGCAGATTGCGCAGCTCAGTGACGTTGCCGCGAGCAATCGCTTCATGGATTATCACGCCGTACATGACGTGAATACCTTTTCTGATGTCATTTATCTGGCTGACCCTCAGCGGCTTCTTGGCTGCGACTCTCTTCACCCCTGCCTTAGCGGTCGTTTTCGTCGGCGGCTTCTTCGACATATTCACCTCTCTGTTGGATAGGTTGGTTGGTTAGCGAAACGGCTGAGTCGACGGGCTAGCGTTCGAGCCCGCCTATCGCCGATTCGAGTTGCTTGAGCGCTCTTTGAACATTCGAGAGGTGCTTTCGCGCATCGGCGGCTACCTTCCTCATCTCAGTCTTGTTGCCGCGCGCAATGGCCTCTCTTATCACAGTTCCGTATGGAGGCACAGCTCCCTGTCTCTTTGACGCTGTCGTTTTGGCTGTGGCTTTCGTAGCCCCTTTTTTTGCAGCCTTCCCTGTCGGTTTTGACCTGGACATATGCTCCTCCCTGATTAAATTCCCTGCCGGATGTTAGCGACGTGAACACGCTAGTAAAGGTTTGCTGCTATCGCAGATTGGAAGTTTCGTTACACTAAGGAACCGGCCCTAATATAAGCTTAAGATTTTTTGAAGTCAAGAAGAAAGAAGGGATGTGTAACCGCGATACCAGACGCCTCGCGGTTACGCATTGTGACTGTGGCTCTCCATAACAGATGAGAGGTGAAGGGTGAAGATTAAACCTTATCGAATCTCAAAAGCTGCTTGCCGATCAAGAAGGTGTCGCCGGGTTTTAGCTCGACCTCGTTGCTGATGCGTATGAAGGTTCCGTTGCGGCTGTTCTCATCCTTGAGATAATACCGCCCGCCTCTTTCGATGACGCTTGCGTGGCGGCCCGACATGTAACCGTCGTGCGAAAAGGTGACGTCGCCTTCGACGCGGCCCAATAGCAGGTCGCCGTGGCTGAGCGAGTAGGTCTCTCCGACCTCGCCGCCGTCGGTTATCAGCTTCAAAATAGCTTCGGGCTCGCGCGGCGTTGTCTTGACGAGCTTCGGGGCGAGCGAGCCTGACATCGAAGCGTTACAGACGGAACAGCTTCGAGCGGTAGAAGGTTGCGCGCTCCCGCAAGAGTCGCAGGTTATCCAGGACACTTCTCTCTTCTCGTGGCCGCGTTCAGGCACAGGTTCCCGGTCTGCTTTCTCTACGGGTGTCTCTTCGGTCGCATAGTCCGACTCCGCCTCGTCGGGCTCGGCAGCGGGAGGCAGCCGTGTCCCGCACTGCTGGCAAAAGAGCCAGTCCGGTTCATTCAGCCCGTCACAGGCGGGACAGACGGACTTGTTTCGGTAAGCGGGGTCGTTTTGCACATCAACCGCCGGAAAAGAACCGGAGGTCGAGACTGTCGACGGAATAACATCCGCCAGCGATGCCTCAGATCTTATGCCGAGCAGGCTTTCGGGCGCTTCGAGCGGAACTGCGCACAATCTGCAAGTGGAAGCAGTCTGAAGATTCTCTGCTCCGCATCTAGGACAGGTCTTCATCGCGTGTCCAACCTTTCAAGCTCTTATCGAGGATGTGGCTTATCCCGGCTGAATTCTAGCATTGCCTGTCAACTTTTGGAATTCACGGCTTATCAACCGTGTCATCCGCGCGTGCTTTCGGTTGTATTCCTTGATGTCATAGCTCGTCACAACGGCTATCTCGCGCGCGGTCGAGGTTAAAAAAACCTCCCTCGCTTCCATCACGCGCTGGAGCGGGAAACTGCCCTCGATCAGGTGCATCTTCAACCGCTTCGCGATCTCGAAAACCACCCCGCGCGTTACTCCTGCGACGCACCCTGTCGCGGGGGAAGGGGTGAATATCTCGTCGCCCTCGATCCAGAAAATATTCGCGGCGGTCGCTGATGTGATCTCGCCTCGCTCATTAAGCATGACCGCTTCACTGAAACCACGCCCGCGCGCTTCCTCAAGAGCAAGCAGGTTTTCGAGCATCGACGTGCGCTTGACCCCTGCGAGCGGCGCGGTTGAATAAAGTCGTATCGGCGAAAGGGTCAACGCAATATCTGCCTGCGGGCGTTTTGCCTCGGAAGCAGTGAAGATCAACAACTCCGATTCCGGGCCTTGTTCCGTGCGCCACCCGCCCGCGTTGCCTTTCAAGAGGGTAATCCTCGCCCTGCCGCCTTCAACGGCGTTCGCGCTTATCAATTCGGTTAACGCATGCCGAGACTCTTCATATTCGATAGGGAGAATAATGCGCGCTCGCTCGGCGTGGCGCGCGAGCCGCTCCCAATGACGGTCGAGCGCGAAAGGGACCTTGCGGTAAATCCTGACGGTGGTAAAGACGCCCCAGCCGTAAAGTAACCCTGCCGTCGTCGCTCGAACCGACGCTTCAGTGGCTTCAACAATCTTGCCGCTTTTGTATACGAACCGATCCATTGAGTAAAAGGGAGAGGAACAGTTGAAAACTAGTCTTCGGCTGAACCGGCGTCTCGCTTCAACCACGAGAGATATTTTTCAGGAAAGCTAGACGGGCGACCGGCTTTCGTTATCAACACGTGGAGCGTATCGCCCGCCGCCACAGGCTCGCCGTCCGCGCGCTCGATCTCGTAGCTGAACTTGATCGTGCGGCGCGTCAGCTCGGAGACTCGCGTGCGCACGACCAGCTCGTCTTCATACCGCGCGGGAGTGCGGTAGCGACACCTTGCCTCTGCGACGATCAAAAACAGCCCCGTCTCCTGCTCCATGTCGCGGTATGAAAAGCCGCAATCGTTGCAGTACTGGCTGCGACCCACTTCGAACCAGACAAGGTAATTGGCGTAATAGGCCACGCCCATCTGGTCCGTCTCCGCGTACCGCACTTTAATTCTGGACTCTGCCACAAGGCCCGACCCGCTCGACCTTGCGCTGGATAGTTTAGTCATTACGGCTTGCGATTTTATCTGGCGGGTTACAAAGTCTCAAGCTGCGTGAGGAAGGTAGAAAAACAAAGGGCGCGGTAACCGCGCCCTCGCCATCCGGGATATAGATTCGTGTGAAAGCTTCAGGCAATCGTCAAAGCGCCGCTATCGACGGTGTTTCCTTGCTCACATATCGCCTTGTAGGTGATCGCCTTGTCTTCGATCTCAATCGCCATGAAGTGATTGTCTTCGTCGAAGCTTGCGGCCGTGATGCCGGTGTTTTTGTCGATCCCGCCGCGCCGCGTCTTGCCGCCCGCGCCCGTAACGAAATGCTGGACTCCCTGCTGCAATGTGGTCCGCTCGTACATATGATCGTGGCCGGTGAAGACCATCTTCACCCCGTACTTTGTCAGCAGCGGCTCAATCTGTTTTCGCAGCTTCGTATTCGACCCGTGTTTTTTGCCTGATGAGTAGAGAGGATGGTGCAGGACGACGATCTTCCATTTGGCTCGCGACTTCTTTAACTCGTTTTCAAACCAGCCCGCCTGCGCGAGGTCGTAATCCGTGGAATCGAGCATGAAGAAATCGGCGAGGCCGTCCCCCTTGTGTAGCGTGTAGTAGTTGCGCCCGCTCATATTGAATAGCGGGTAAGCAAGCTGATCGCTCCGCCCGTCTTCGACGTCGTGATTGCCGAGCACTGCGTGAAATTTGACTTTCTCGTTTATCAGGCCGGAGAAGGGTTGCTCGAACTTCTTTGAGAAGTACCTGCCGCTGCCGTTGGGGTAGATGTTGTCGCCTGCCGCTATCACGAAATCGAAGTTTGACTTCTGGTGAATTTCGCTCATCTTCTTGGCCATACCGATCTGATCGTCATCGCCAGTTCCCCAGTCGCCAATCACGGCAAACCTGATCTTGTTTTTGACCGGGTCCATGCTAAAGACCGAGCTTGGTCTGACGATAGCGCCTGCCGTTATGGTCGCAAGCGAGACGAGCGCCTGTCGCCGCGTAATCAAGTTGCTCTTTTTCTCACTCATTGAATTCTCTATCCTGTTCCTTCGACGTACTCTGCGGTACTGATTCTGTTCCTGCTCAGATTAAATCGACCGGAATCCTGCCTTATTACAAACGTCCCGGCCATTCTAAATCGGTGTGGATATAGCTTAACCCCTGCTATCTTATACTCGCAAGTCTCGGCCGTCAACGCAATAAAATTACAAGCTTATCTCCTCTGCCGCCGCCGTCGCAGCTTGACAGGCCAGGGTTGCGCCTTTACCATCTTCAGTTAATTTTTGCGGGAAGACTTCACCCGTGCTCTTGAGATTGACGGAGGACACATTGCAAGCAATAAAACGGCCTCAGCCGGATATTCGAGCCATAGCCAGGATGGTTCCGCCAAGCGGAAACCTCGTTCAGGGACAAAACGAGATAGCTATTCACGCGGACCTCGCCGCCGCGCTCAATGAGGTTGTCGCGAAGGGCCTCAACTCTTACAGCTTCTTCGAGGGCGTCGATGAGTTGAGGCGGGCGGTTGCCGAAAAGATCAGCTTGCACAACAAAGTTACGCTCGACCCTGATGCGCGCCCGCTCGAATTGATAATCACGCCGGGCGCGACTGGCGGGCTTGTGACGGCCGCGCATACGTATCTGCGAGGGGCTTCGGCGGTCGTCTTCGAGCCTTACTACCCTTACCACAAACGCACGCTCGAAACCTGCGACGGTCGCGCGGAGGTTGTGAAGCTGCGCGGGCCGGGCCTTGAGCTTGATCTCGACGAGTTGCGCCGCGTCTGTCGCGAAGGCAAGAACAGATCGGCCTACCCGGTTAAAGCCATTATCGTCAGCTCGCCCGCGAACCCGACGGGGCGAGTCTTCACACACTCTGAACTGCTTGCCATCATCAACACAGCCGAAGAGTTTGACCTGTTGATTATCTCAGACGAGGTCTACGAGCATTTTGCGCTCGACAGCTCCGATCATATCTCAACTGCGTCGATCCCCGGCGCATTCGACCGGACGATTACCGTAAACTCGTTTTCGAAGTCCTGGGCGGTATCGGGTTGGAGGCTCGGCTACCTGTACGGACCGGGCAACCTTGTCGGCAAGCTCTCGGCGCTCGGAAACATCTATTACGTCTGTACGCCGACGCCGCTTCAGCACGCGCTGGCGCGAGTGCTTATGGCCGACCCGGGCTTTTACGAAACGCTGAGGTCAGACTTCGCCCGCAAACGCGATATACTGCGGTCCGCGCTTGAGCAGGTCGGCTTTAGCGTTTACGATTCGCGCTCCGCATTTTATATTTGGGCGCGCATCCCTGACCGGTTTGACGACGCGGTTGCGTTCAACGAGTTCTTGATGAAGGAAGCAGGCGTGGCAGGAGTGCCGGGGAGCGCGTTTATGGACGAGCCCGAACAGGATGTCTATATGCGATTATGCTTCGCTCGCGAAGACAGTATGCTGGAGGCAGCCGCCGAGCGTATCGTCAAAACTCTTGGGTGATTAAGCCTAGTTGAACCGGATCGAATCTTAACCCTATGCCGGTAAACCATCCGCGAGGGTTCATCGACACGCCTGTGCAGAACCCGCGTGGGCTTCAACTCGTTTTGTGGCTCGCGCTGAGCCTCGCCTTCGCGCTGCTTCTGGCATTAAATTCGATCCGCCCGTCATTCAGCAGCGACTACATAATCCAGGACGATGCGCGGCAGCACGTCTTCTGGATGGAGCGCCTCGGCGACGCTGAAGCCTTCCCCAACGATCTTATCGCCAACTACTACGAATCGATTGCTCCGGTCGGCTACGTCTATTTTTACAAGGTGGCGAGCAAGCTCGGTTACCACCCCGTCTCACTGAGCAAAGTCCTCCCGGTCTTACTGGGGCTCATCACAACCCTTTACTGTTTCTTTGCGGCGCTTGAGCTTTTGCCCGTGCCTCTCGCCGGGTTCTTCTCAACAGTGCTCTTGAACCAGGCCGTGTAGGCGCGTGACGATCTGGTTTCAGCGACTCCTAGAGCGTTCCTCTACCCGCTCTTTTTAGCCTTCCTGTTCTACCTTTTTCGACGCAACACGGTAGCAACGCTCGTGGCATTCGCCCTACAGGGGCTGTTCTACCCGTCGATCATGATTGTCTCGGCAGGCATACTCGCGCTTGGGGTAATCAGGGTGCGGAGCCACCGCCTTGCCTTGAGCGATAACAGGCAAGACTACATTCTTGCCGTCGGCGGGGTGATGATCGGAGTCGCGGTCCTTATTCAATACGCGCTGAAATCGGCCGGTCACGGTGATGTGATGACGGCGAGCGAAGCGCGGTTGATGCCGGAATTTGCGGCCGGCGGCCGAATCTCTTACTTCCTGCCGGACAAGCTGGAGTTCTGGCTAACGGCCCCGCTCAGCGGGTTGATGCCCGGCGCGTTTCCGGTCTTCATCTGGCTCTCGATTCTGCTGCCGGTATTGCACAGGTATCCTGCCCGGTTTCCACTGGCTAAAAGAATAGGAAGCGGGGCCAACCTCTTGACCAGAACCGTCGCGGTCTCTGTCGCGCTATTCGCCGCAGCGCACATACTACTTTTCCGGCTATACCTGCCGAGCCGGTACACGCAGCATACTTTCAGAATCGTGATGTCGCTCGCGGCAGGCGCGGTGTTGGCTATTCTGATAGATGCGGCACTCGGCCTTGCACGTAACCGCGCTATTGGCTACGGCGTCGTAGCAGTAGTCTCAGCATGTCTGCTGGCGACAACGCTCCTGCTGCCGGACGTGCCGCAGAGGCGATACAGGATTGGGAAGGATGTTGCCCTGTACGACTTTCTTCGGTCAAAGCCAAAAAACGCTCTCGTCGCCACATTAGGGCAGGAGGCGAGCAACATCCCCTCGTTCGCGGCGCGGCCTGTCCTTACGGGGCGCGAGTACGCCATGCCGTTTCACAAAGGGTATTATGCAGAGTTTCGCCAGCGGAACCTCGACCTGATCGAAGCGCACTACACGACTGACCGAAATCGGTTATCCGGCTTCATAATGAAATACAAGATCGCCTTCATTCTGGTCGAACGCGACGCCTTCGATGCTGACTATCTTCTCAAGAATCGCTATCTCAGGCAGTTCGACCCTGCCGTTTCCGATGCCGTTGCGGGGCTCAAGCGCGGCGATGTCCCCGCGCTCTCGACGCTACTGGAGAGTTGCGCGGTGCTTGAAGATGACACGTTCGTCCTCCTAGACGCAGGCATTGTGCTTGAACGCGCCGCTTCTGATCACTGATCCAACGCTTTCATGCTCAAAAGCTGAGCCCGTTTGGTATCGCGGATAATTGCCCTTGCGATTGATCTCCCCTTGTCGTCCGTCATGGCGTAAAACGGATCGGCAAGCGCGGTCTTTAGCGGTATGAATTTCACGCCTAGGTTCTTGTACCAGGCGAGTATGTCTGCAAGGTTATCGCAGATGAACTGGTTGGCTTCGACAAGCAGTATGTGTTTGATTTCACCGCCCGCGCGCTTCTTCGCGGCCTCCCTCGCCTTGAGCGTCGTGTCGAGCAACAGCGTCTTGAAGTGAGCTTTAATCAGGCTGGCGCATTGCTGGTCGCCGCGCGCGTTGGCCGAGCAATAGATTTCGCTGAACTGGCGGCTGTTGGCTTTAATCGTTGCGAACGCGGTCAGGTATTTATTCTCGGCCAGGTACTTATCGACCTGTTCGCGTTCGTCGCGGTCGCGGTTTATCTTGAGGCGGGGATAGCGGAAGTATCTCTGTTCGGGCTTATGTTTCTTCCAGAGCGGCGCGAGCGCTTCTTCGTTCTTCACAATGTCTGCTATGAACTCCTGCGCGTCCTTCTTTCTCGCCTTCTTGCGCGAGAAAGTCATGTTGCCGACAAGGTTGCCCTTGTCGAGCCACTCGCCGAGCAAAGCTATATCCATGAACCTGCCGCTGACGAATGAAACGATGGGCGGCATCTGGTTCTGCTTCAACGCGGTGATCAGCTTTGTAAAGTTTTCGTAGGAGTTCTCCGCTTCGCACCAGCTATCAAGCTCAGCCTCCGGGTCGCCTTTGCTCTGAATCATCCCGCTGAAGGTCAGCGCGATCTCCATCCCTTCAAAAGGGCGTGTCCCTGCTTCATCTTCCTCCTTGCTTCGCGACTTAAGCACCCCGGCGAGCATGGGGATAGTGTTGAGGTCGGAGAGACATTTTGAAAGGGTCGGCTTTTCGGCGCTGCTTCCGCGCTTTATCAGGTTACAACCCGGCAGCGCGAGCGACACGACGGCCGCGACGACCAGCGCCGATAACTTGGATAGGACTGATGAGAACCTCGTCTTTCTTATCACCTGTCACTCTCAGCCTGGATTCTCTCTTTACGCTTGACCGTCGCGAGCTTGACCACGTTTAAGACTTCATCCGGCGCGATAGTCATAAGGCAATCGTGATGCTGACAAAGATGGACCTGATCGTCGCCTTCGAGCTTGAAACACGGGCTGCAAGCCATCTCGTGCCGGACGACCGTATGTTGAGGTCCGAGCGGCGCAGTCCTGCGAATGTCTGTCGGGCCGTAGATGGCGACGACGGGTGTTCCGACTGCGACAGCTGCGTGCATCAAGCCGCTGTCGTTGCATATTAACAAATCGCACCGCTCGATCAACGCCGCAACCTGTTTCACGGTCGTCTTGCCCGCCGCAATCGCGACCTGCGACTCAAGCCCCCGGACGAGGCTCGCGATCATCTCGGCTTCGCCCGGCGACCCGAACAAGACTACACGTGCGCTGCGCCGCTCCGCCAGCAATTGCTCGATCAATTCCCTGTACCGCTCAAGCGGCCACTGTTTCCAGCGCATCGCGGGCGAAGTCCCCGGCTGCACACCGATCAAGACCGACCCGTCCGAAAGCCAGGGGCCGTAAAATTCTCGCGCAAACTCGCGGTCGCTCTCCGCAAGGTGAATATATGTGCGGGCCTGGTCGAGCGGAATCGCCTTCGCGCCAGCCGCTTGAACCAGATCGAGGTAGCGCTCGACTTCGTGCTCATCCTCGCGCATGCGAACAGGCAGGTTAAAGATGAACCCGTAACGACTGAATCGTCTCGACCAGCCGGGACTCGTCACGTGGCCGACACGGAAGGGCGCGCGGCTCGCCGCGACAAGCAGCGCGAGCCTCCACGAATGGCTGTGAAACTCGTTGATCGTCAGGTCATATCTCGTATCCCTGATCTCGCGCGCCCGGCGCACCCAGGCCGAAAGCCCCGACGCATACGGCAGGTTATAGATGTTGTCAAACAGCCCCGCGCCAGCCAGCACCTCTTCGCATCCCGTGTTGTTGCCGACCTGCAAATCTATCCGCGCCTGCGGGTACCGCTCCCTGAGCTGCTTGAGCGCGGTCGTATACATTATGAAATTGCCGAGCCCGTGGTACGCGAACACGAGAATCCGTTCAACCCTGTCGGGTGAAAACCGGGCGCGCGGCAAGGTCGCCAGGTAGACTTTCAGCACAGCCTCAACCAAAGCTCTCGCAGCGCCTTTAAAAATCTCTTTCGCGCCCGTCATCAATCTCTTCTCACGTAATATGACAACGTCCGTTTTTCGACCCTGTCATAGTTCTCGTTCACCCAATCGCGAATCTCTCTCTTCTTATGAACCAGCTTGAGCCGCGAGAGGGCCACTATCTTTGGCCGCTCGGCCTTCAACTGCTCGAACCATCCGGCAAAACCCTGCGGCTCGACTTCATCAAGGTAGACATCCTTGCCGCGATCAAGAAAGTAATGCCTGCCCAGGTTGGTCAAACCTGCGAGCACCAGCAACTCGGTTTGACCGTGTACAAAGACGCGGTCGCCCGGCTCAAGACGCGAAGTTATCTCAGCAACAACCGCATCCTGGTCCTTGACCGTCGGGAATTTGCGCTTGAACTTGAACGCGTCTGAAACGGTGACAAGAAAGACCGCCGCTATTACTACCGCCAATGCGGCGGCGCGCACCATCTCAAGATTTAACCGTCTCCATTTTTTATCGATAAGCAGGAGGCTCTTTTCGACCGCAAGCATTAACGCGACCGCGCTATAAATCCCTACGAAGGGAAGAAGCGGAATGAGATCGGCCGTACCCTGCATATCGAGCGCGCAAAAAAGGAAGTAGACCACGGGCGCAATTATCACCGCGTGAAACTGCGAGCGGGCGAGAAACTCTTTTTTCCCGCGCCGGGCCTCGCCCCAGATTGCAAGCGCCATCCCCACCGGCGCGAGATAAAAAAAGAGGCGCTCTGTTCGGTAAGGGCCGTTTAACAGGCGAGCCAGCAGCGCGACGAACTCCGATGGTGTTCGCGCTTCGTGAGGACCGTAGACGGTCAGGTTGAAATGCACAGTCCACTGGTAAAAAGCTGTCAGCGCGCCAGCCATCCAGAAGTAGAGGATAAGGATCGACAGCGGCAGCATCGCCCCCTGAATAACCTCGAAGGCTTTCAGATCACGCCAGCTCGTCAAATACCGCGAAAAGGCCAGCCCGGCAACGCCTGCGAAAAGCAGCCCCGGCTGCCAGCTTAGCGCGGAGAGCATACCGAGAAACCCTGCGGCGGTGGGCCTGTCCTTACGGATAGCCAGCAGCGACAGCAACCCGAAAAGCAGCATGGGGGTCTTTGGCTGCACCCCTGCATTCAAGTTCGCAAACGGGTTGAACGAGAGCATCACTACTGCCGCTAGAAAAGCCAGCGCGCGGCTCTCGAAATAAGCGAACGCGACCAGGAAAGTCAGACCGACCACGAGTACGGCCAGGAGAAAATAGACGGCGCGGATGGCGTAAACATCTCGAAGGCCGAACGGGCGAGTTACGACTATCGCTGCCGCGCCGATGTAGGCCGACAGCGGGGTCTTTATGTTTACAACGTCGCGGTAAGGCACTCCTCCCCGCGTGATGACCTGCGCGATATAGTCCCAGTTCGCCCTGTCGCCGCGCTCGGCCGCGCTGAAATACTGAAACTGCCAGTAGATGAGCGCGGCAAGGGCGAGAGTAATCAAAAAGAGTCGTCGATGGTTGAGCCATCCAATCCTGGTGGCAAACCTAGTATTTGCCGGTTCAGGGGTTGAAGACAGTCCTATCGCTTGATCGGTTGTTGATTGAGGGCGCAACTGATCTCCATTGAAGCACGGCTCAGGCGAAAATCCCTGGCGCAATTTTAGCCCGGTTCTTATCCCATATAGCCCAGGCTCTTGAGCCTCTCTTTTACGTCAGCATCTTCTTCGGGCGAATATTCGACATTCTCCGCGACGCGGCCTGAAGCCCCTTCGGTATAGCGGACCCGATTCGCTTGCGCGAAATCCGATGTCACAATCTCGGAAAGCACCTGCCCGTCCATGTCATTCGGAACACCCTGACCGAGCAAGTAAAGCAATGTGGGCGCGACATCGTAAATCTTCGCAAGCCGCGCGTCGAGTCCTCTCTTGAGGGGTTCGCCAGAAGCGATCATGACGCCGTGCATCCTGTGACACCCGGAAATGCCGAACGCATCTACCATGAACTTGTTCGAGGTGAAATCCGCGTTACCGAGCGGCAAGTACCGCATGTCGCGCGGCAGAAAAGCTATGTCGGGAGCGTCAGAGACTCGCGGTCCCGCGTAAATCTCTTCGCGGCGAAAGACTTCTCCGACCCAGGGCTCACCGGTCGCCGGGTCTCGCAATGCGCGGAGTCTTTCAATGACGCGCTCGCACACCTTATCATAATCGCGCTCATCGACGGTCCCGTTCGGCTCGCGCCCTTTCAGGTTCACGTATATCTGCCCGTAGTTCCCTTTTGAGAATGCCACGCTCCGCTGCCAGTCCACGTCGTCGAAAGAGAGAAAGAGCGTGCTCAAAAGCCGCGAGGCTCCGGCATTGTTGCTCACGCCGCGCGCCGGGCGCAGTTGGCCGAGAGGCAGCTTCTTTACGATCTTGAATGCAAGCTCCGGCGTCAGGCCCATAGAGAACATAAGCTTCTTTGTTCGAGTGAGAGCGTCGCCCTTCAATTTCAAAAGGCCCTCTTGCAGGAGCCACACATTGAACGAGCAATATTTGTGCGCAGGCCCGAAGCCGTGGTCGGAAGCGATCAACACAATCGCGTCTCTGCCCGCAAGCTCGACCAATCGCCCGATAATCTCGTCCACACGGCGAAAGTATCCAAAGACTCTATCGCGGTAAAGCCGCGCCTCTTCCGGGTCGTGCCTCGGATGCGACTCGTCAAAGACGTGCCACAACTCGTGCTGTATGCGATCCGTTCCCCAGAAATATTGAAAGAACGCATCCCACTCGTATTCGGTCATCAGGTACTCGGTGACCCTGGCCTTGTACTCAAGCTCCTCGAACAGCTCGTCGAGCACGCCCTGGACGTTGCCGTCCGAATAGGTCTCGGACAGGTGCAGCCTGTAGGGTCCGAAGCGTGACTCTATCTCTTCGAGAAGCCCTTGCGGGTAGGCGTAGTCCCTGCGATTACGAGGCGTCATAAAATCGGAGATCATAAGCCCGTTGACACTGTGCGGCGGGTATGTGCAGGGGAAATTGTGAACGATGACGCGCTTGCCCGCATCGCCGAGCAGGTCCCAGATGGCGCGGCCTTCACGAAACGAAGCGTTGACGGCCATCTCGCGGTTGGAGTTGTGGTCGCGCCTGACGAACTCGAATATCCCGTGCTTGCCGGGATTCTTCCCCGTCATAAACGAAGACCACGCGACGGCCGTGATCGGCGGGAAGGTGGTTTCAAGATTCGCCCTAACGCCTCTAGCGATCAGGGCGGATATGTTTGGCAGAAAGCCCTTCTCGATCAGCGAGTCCAGTACGTTGAAGGAAGCGCCATCAAGCCCGATAACCAGGAGTTTATTGCTCATAAAATTCGATTCAGTCCATGAATATACATCGTGAGATCGCAAACCGTAAACCGTGCCAGGCGACAAGAAAGAGAGATGAACCGGGGCCCGCCCGCTCTTTGATGTCACTTGTCACGGTTTACGGTTCACGTTTAGTATAACCGTTAATCTTTCTGGCAAGAGGTAGATTGATGTCCAGCCTAAAGACTGAGGCGGCCCCGGTTGGCAGTTCCGTTCCCGATCAAGATAAAGGAGAAGTAGACCGAGCTAGCCGGTCAACAATCGGTTCGCTGAAGGGTTATGCTGCCGCTGGAGCGGCGGCATTTTTCCTGCTCGCTTTTATCGAATGGCTCGATACCGGCCTCCATTTGACGCCGCACTTTTTCTCAATCGGCGAGCGCGCAATCTTTTCTGCATACTTGAGCATCAACCTGATGGTCGGGCTGGCCATCGGCCTGCTGGTCGGCGTAGTCGCGCACGCCGCCTCTTTTATCAAGCGGGCGGTTGAGCGAGTCCTTTCAAGGACCGGTCTTCTGAGACCACTACACGGGCTTGCCGCCGGTATCTTTGTAGCCGGGCTTGCCGCGCTTCTGTTGAATCAAGTGCCGCGCATAAACCGCTTCATCATAGGGCTGATAAGAGAGGCAGAGAAATTCTCCGCGCTCAGGGAGACGCTTCTAAATCACGAGCGCTCGACCTCGTACCTATTGCTTATGGCATTGTTCATCTCCTGCGCGCTTGTATGGATGATGACTCGCAAATCGCGCGCGATGAGCAGGCCGCTCAGGATCATGTGGCTAGTGGCGCTGGCCTGTGTGATGGCCCTGGCCTATTACGTCGATTCGCGTGTCGAAGTCCAGCTTTACGAATACACAATGCACCGCTCGCTGTTCCTCCTCAACGTCGCGCTCGCGATGGCCTTCGCGGGCTCGATATACCTTTCGTCCGGGCGTTTGGGCGACCTGAGCCGCTCGCGGCGAGCGCGACGCGCAAGCGTCATACTCGGCGTGATATTCGTAGCCTCGGCCCTATTTACTTTTATCCACTTTGGGAAGAACCATAACCTTAAATCGCTGATCTTTTACCGCACGACTCAAGCAAAGCAGAGTTATCTGCTCGCGTGGTGGGCGCTCGACTTTGACCGCGACGGCTACTCTGCGCTTCTTGACGGCGGCGATTCGGACGACTCTCGCGCGGAGGTCAACCCCGGCCAGATCGAAGCTGTCGGCGACGGTATAGACAACAACTCGATTGGCGGCGATCTCAGTGCGCAAGCGGTCGAGGACTGGCGAGGCGAGCACAACTCTCTGCGCCGCGCGCCCGCTCCGCCCGCCAAACGATTCAACGTCGTCTACTTTTTCGTAGACACTGTGCGAGCCGACCATCTGAGCGCGTATGGCTATCATCGCGCGACCACGCCGAACATCGACAAGCTGGCTGCTCGCTCGACCGTTTTCTTAAACGGCTTCAGCGCGTCACCGAGGACTTCAGAATCGGTGCCGAAATTCATGCAGTCCTCATACTGGGACGCTCGCATCGAAAGCTGGACCCAGGCGCTCACAAGAAACGGCTATAACACAATGCTCTTCCCCGGTCGCCGCTCCTGGGAGCGATACAAGGCCTGGATGCCGGTCGTACATAAATCTCAGGGCAAGAAGTTGAAGGAGAACATTGATGTCGTAATCCAGACCCTTTCCGGCGCGCCCACCGACAAGCCGTTTTGCGCTTACATCTATGTGCCCGACCCGCATCGCCCTTATATCAAACACGACGAGTTCGACTACGGGTCATCAATTACCGATCTATACGACGGCGAGCTTTCGTACACGGATCATCACATGGGAAGGTTCTTCGACTGGATGGAACAATCGGGCAGACTTGAAGACACGGTGGTCGTCATCATGTCCGATCACGGAGAATCGCTCGGCGAGCGCGGCGTTTACAGGCATTCGACTCAGGTGCATAACGAGCAGATGCGTGTGCCGGTGATCGTCTATGTTCCCGGACAGCAACCGCGTCGCGTGAGCGATTATGTCAGCTCGATTGACCTAGGGTCTACCATACTCGATACAGCCGGGATCGAACCTCCAAGAGAGTACATCGGAGTGAGCCTGTTGCCTTTGATCAGGGGCGAGCAGCTTGCGCGCCCACCTGTCTATGGAGAGCAGACTAGCCAGGACATGTCGCCTTTCGTGCGCCTGGATCAGCAAGTCCACCCCGAAACCAAAAAGTACATGGTCATAACGCAGGACGGATTCAAGCTGATTTACAACCGGGATTTCCATTCGTTTGAGCTTTATAACCTCAACGACGACCCCGGTGAGCTGCGAAACCTGTACGGCCGCCTGGCGGATAAGGATGACTACCTGGAACGGCTCATGGGTCGATTTGTCGACGTAGTGACAGCGAGCCGCCCGCCCGATGCCGACGAAGGGCGCTACTCCCGGTCGGGCGGGGTCGATGGCGATAAAGTGGATGAGTAATCAGATTTTGACGATCTTCTTTAGTGCCGCCAGGTCTTCGCGGCCAAGCTCACGGGTTAAAAGCAGCGCCGCGACGTAGGCCAGCGAAAGCGCCGCAAGCTGCGCGAGTATCATAACCTTCGACTGTGTGGTAATCACGAAAGAGAGCAGGCCGACAACCAGGGCCGCAGCCGTTATTCGCACGAAAGAGGCTGCAGGCAGAAACGCGCCGAACCTGCGGATCAAATAGACGCCACCCGACGCGACTCCTATAAACATGGCCACGGTCGTCCCTGTAGCCGCTCCCGCCAGCCCGAAGCGTGGTATCAGCAAAGCGTTTAACAATGCGCTTGATACGAGCGTCAGCCCGCCTATCATCAATGAGACGGCCGGTCTTCCGCTCGCGGAGATGATAGTCGTTACGATGTAAAGCAAACCGAAAAAGAGCATCCCGTATGCGACTATGCCGAGCGCGGGGCTGCCGTCCTGGTACTCTTGCGGGTAGACGACTCGCAAGACCTCGGACGAGTTTGCTGAAAGAAGAGTCGCTACAAGCGCCATTACCATAAGCGTGTAGCGAGTGGTATTCGAGATGTACCCGCGCGTCCGTTCGCGGTCGTCGGCAAACGTGGACTGAGAGACTAGAGGGAATATCACGAAAGTCGCAGAGATGATTATCTGGTAAGTGATATTCGCCAGGTTAATGGCGGCCCCGTATGACGCGGCGTTCTCTGTCGCCTCTTTTGCCACCGGCGAAGAGAGCGCCTTGATTAGCATCAAGTCGACCTTTTGCAGCAGATTCAACACTAGCGTGAAGAGCAGCAGGTAGCTTTGAAACTTTAGCAGGTCGCCCGCCTTCACATCACCTGCGGTTGTGCCGCGATTGGCAAGCAGTGCCGAGATTGCGAGTATGCTTGCCGCCGCGAGCGCGAACCCGCCGACGCCGCCACTTACTCCATAACCCAGCCAGACAAGCAAGACTATAAAGCCGAGCTTTATAGTCGAGTAGGTCATATCGAGCGCGGCCTGAGTCAGAAATTTCTTCTGCCCGTTGAAATAGCCTGTGAATACTGCGTAAAACGAGTACGATAGCGTGATGAGTGAAGCGAGCCTTAAATAGTTCACCAGCCGCGCGTCATTCATGTAGCTCGCCGTTACGGGCGCGAGAAGGAAAAAACCGAGCGCCGCCCCTCCGCCGACCAGTACCTGTAGCTTCAATGCTTTTGTCTTGACGGCATCCGCTTTCGATTCTTCTTGCGAGATATATTTTGAGACTGTCTGATAGGTCCCCGTTATGACAACCGCGTTGATGATCGAAACCAGACCAATCACTACCTGGTATAACCCGAACTCTTCCTTGCTCATCAGTCGCGGCAAGCTGAAATGAATCCCGTACCCGCTCACCATAAACCAGAGCTTGGCAAGCGTGATGTAGATCATTCCGCGACCGGCAACCCTTGTGGTGTCGGCAGCAGGCGCGGGTTGTAGCTTCGACTCTATCGCTACCTGTTTCATCTTATACGAGCGCCGATTGGATCAACCGGCCGAATTTTGGACCGACCTCCGCCCAAAGGTAAGATGCGGCCGTCGTCTTGGCATTCTCAGAGAGCCGCAGCCTCAACGCTGCATCGCTCAGCAAGAGGCTTAGCTTCTCTGCAAGCATAGGGTGATTGCCTGATTCAAAAAGCATGCCGTCGCGGTCGTCTGTGATTAGCTCGGCAAGCCCGGTTGTGTTTGATGCAACTACCGGGACTCCGGCCGCCATTGCCTCAAGACAGACAACCGGCGTTCCTTCGGTTCGCCCGCCCGGCAAAGTTATTGAAGGGACGACTAGCGCATCGCAGCTTGAAAAGAGCGAGTTTCTTTCAGCCGCCCCAACACGGCCCGTAAAAAACGCGTCTACACGTAGCTTTTTAGCAAGAGACTCAAGCTCGCTTCTCTGTTCTCCGTCGCCCGCCACAATCAACCGGGCCGACTCTAACCGAGTCATGGCCTTCAAGAGAGTGTCCACGCCTTTTACAGGCGTTAGGCGGCCGACAAACAGCACTGTCTTGAGCCTGGGATCGGCTTTGTCATCCGTCGCAAGATTCGCAGGGCCGACACCCATCGGCAGCACCGTAATGTGGCCAGAGGATTTCGGGCACAGTGCTTCGAGCTTTCTTTTCAGGTCGTCACTGACGGCTACTACGCGACGGGCGCGACTCGTGATAAATCGAGCGATCAAACTGCCGCCACGAATCTGCTTGAGCAGGTGAAGCGCCCCCGAGTGTTCGACGACGACCAGCGGCTTTCCAAGAAGCGAAGAGATTATCGCTCCAATCAACCCCGAAGGAACAAGCCAGTGCGCGCATATCAAGTCCGATCTTCTTGCCAGCCGCAGAGCTTCGAGCGCGAAGCCGGTCAGCGCCACCGCCATAGCCATTTTAACCCTGAACGGTTGAGATTTTATCTCACTCAGATCGCGGCTTGCTTGAAATGGATTGAACCGGCGCGGCAGGAAACACCCGGCCCTGCGAACGACAATTGAGTCGACGGGCCAGCTTTCGGCTTCGCGGTCACACGGAGCGAGAACCGTCACCTCATACATGCCCGACAAGCTGCGCGCGAACTCGCGGATATAGCCGCAGGTTTCATCCAGCGGGCTTCGCGGAAACGAGCTTGTCAGCACCAGCAGTCTCTTTTTCTCTTGTCGGCTCAACGGCCTCCTATGACCGGGGTTTGTTATGACTGGCCCTCGCCTTCTTGCGCGCGTGCGACTCGCGCAGGGGTTCTCCACCAGAGTCGCCTGCGAAGATAGCTGCGAAAGATCAGGTATAGAATAGTCGGGACCGCCGTCAAAGGGTTTATGCCTGACACCTCGTCGCCGTAGATCGAGCGAACCGCGACACACTCGATTCTGAGAGACGCGCGCTGCGCTGCGAAAAAGATTTCGTTTGGGAATCCATAGCGATCATAAAGGCAGTCGATCTCGAGCCGCTTCAACGCCTGGCGACGGATTACCGTGTATCCGCATTGCGCGTCGAGACCACGCCCGAAACCCGCCGCACGGCCTGTAAGCCAGCTAAAGATCGAGTTGCCTATGTACCTCGCCGCAGGCATGCACGCGAGCGATTCGGTGTGAAGAAACCGGTTGCCTTTGACATAATCCGCGCCGTTGATCGCTCTGTCCAGAAGGCGCGGCAGGTCTTCGGGGTGCATCTGGCCGTCGCCATCCATCACCGCAATCAGGTTCGCGCCCGTTTCGAGGCCCTGGCGATAACCGGTCTTGGTCGCAGCTCCGACGCCGAGGTTCCGCGTGTGTCTCAACTTTATGAGCCGCCCGTCGGCAATAAGTGAGAGCCGCGACCATGTGTCATCCGTGCTGCCGTCATCAATCGCTATTATCCAGTCGACAAAATCGGGTACGCGCGCGATGGCGCGAGCAAGATGGTCCTGCTCGTTATGTATCGGCATCACGACGGTTAAGCTATAACCCTTGTACATATCTCACTGGTTTCTATCATACACGGCAATGTCTGCGACCGCGCCGACCTTGTGATAATTCACGTTGATCGAGTCGCGGATTCGCGCGTCCTTCAAGCTGTCCTGCACCAGTATAAGTTTCGGCCCGCGAGCCGCTATTGTCTCAAGAAGAGACTCACGCGCCTCGCCCCTTATGCCGACAGACCTCCACCAGACAAAGCGCGTAGGGTTGCGGCGGCTGGACAAGAAATAGAACCCCGTGCCCCGCTGCGAGAAAGAGTAGATCGGCTCGTCGGGCAGGCTGTGGGCCTGTATCAACCCGTCCATCTCTTCGATAAACCGGGCTTGCCTTGGAGATACGAGCACCCCGCCCGATTTATCAACACCCGGTGTAACGCGGTCTATGAAGCTGAAGCTTGAATCGAGATGAGGCCGCCACGTGTTATGAAGACCGAGCACGGCAAGAAAGACCAGAGGCATGGCGACAGCCGCAAGCGCCGCGTGTTTATGCCCGGGTAACGACTCTTTGAAATACGAATCGAGGAAGACGAACAGCCGTTTTCCAATAATCAACAGAACTAGGAATACAGGCGGCAAGACCCGCACAAGATGGTAATAGTCGGCCCTTGGGTAGACTTCGAGGTACGCGCCCAGAGCAAACATAGTCACAAGGACCAGCGGGCCGTTTCTGGCCCACCACCGGGCGGCGCGGTCGCGGTCATTCAGGTTCTGTTTAAGACTCCACAAGACAACGAGGGTCACTCCGGCGAATATCGCGGGCGGTATGTAGGCTACGGCAGCGGTCGCGGAAGCTTTCGCAATCTGCGCTCGCACCGGGATTAAGATGACCGAGCAGGCTATAACCCCGCAGGCTATCACGTAAGCCTCGAACCATCGCGGGTACATCTTGACGACGACCCAACCCGCGACTGTTGCGACGACAAACGCGGCTATCGTCGGGGAGGCCAGTTTCAGCGAAGGGAGCCCGACCGACCTGTTCGCCGTGTACTCGCCCGCGAAACGCAGAAAGTGGTTGAGCATCGGCACAAGCGCGTCGTTTGCGGCAAGGTATGCCGCCATCAGCGCCGCGACTACCGCAAAGCCTGACCAGTAAACGGCCGACTCGCGAATCATCTTAGTAATAACTGCCTTCGTCGCTCTGGCTTCGCCCCGGAGCATTAAGACTCGCAGCCAGATTCCAGCCGTGACGGTTGCCACGAGCAGGATGCCGACGTTGTATTTAAAGACAAAGACCAACCCGACCGAAACGCCGCTCAGTAGCAGCCAGAGCCATCTTCCTCGCCGGTCATATTCGAGTATGGAGTAAATTCCTAGCAGCACAAACAGCATCGAGTACTGTGTTGGGTAGACGCCAAATACGTACTTCCAGCCTATCCAGGCAAGCGCAAGGCTGACGGCAACCAGCGCAGTCCAGTCGCCTGCGAGTCGCCTGCCTACCAAGTAGATCAGTGCCAGGGTGGCGAGCTTTATGACGAGCAACCCCGCGCTTATGGTCAGCAGTGTCGCTCCAAACAGACGCATCAAGGCGGCGTTGAGCCAGAGTATTCCCGGCGTGTAGTTGTAGATGAAGTCGCGGTAGGGCATCTCTCCCTGCATCACGCGCTCGGCCGGCGCGACACTGTAACCGACGACCGACAGCCAGATGCCTCGTTTGAAAAAGAGGCCGTAGCAGATCAGCCCCAGCGCGATAGTCAAACCGAGCGGGACAACCGCACCTTGAATTCCCGATTTTGGATTTTGGACTTCAGGGGGGTCATCTCCCCTTATCCCAAGCCCGTATTGCGAGTCTGCAAAGCTCATCTTGCGCAATGTCAATCCAAAATCCAAAATCTCACCTTATTATGACTTTGCCTTCCATATCGCCGGGCACGGCTTCTCCGAGCAAGCTCAAAACCGTCGGTGCAACGTCTTTCAGGTTTAAGCCTTCTGCCCTGAGCGACGACTGGCCGGGCGCTTCGCGCATGACAAAGATGCCGTGCCAATCGTGGTTGGCATCGTCCGGTCCCGTGTCGTTCTCAAACGTGTATATCGACTCCGGGGGCGTGGGCCAGAGGCTGCCGACGCTGCGCCAGGAGAGGTTGCCAAAGTAGACAAAGAGGTCGGGCGGCACGCCGCGCACCTCTTTGTAAACGTCTTCCGGGCGTACGGCGAACGAGTTCATCACGTTGCCTTCGTGGTCGCGTAATGCGGCGAGCTTCTCAATCAGCTCGCGTCTTACGGCTTCGTACTCTTCGCCCGGCTCGATGATCCCCTGAGGCTCTCTCCCCCTGACGTTGAGCATGAGCCGCGCGTAGTAGCCGCCCGACCCCCAGGCGCGCGTGCGGCTCCAGTCCACGTCACACTGCTCGACCGGAACAGCCTTTTCTGGCCGCTTGTTCAGCACAAGGTAGCCTTCCTGTATCAGCCATTCGTTAAAGCATATGCCGCCGACCATCCCGCGCGCACCGTGGTCCGACACTATCAGCACGGAGGTGTCTTCATCTATCAATGCGAGCAGCTCGCCTATGCGCGCATCGACATATTTGTAGTAGTCGTGGATAGACTCCTCATACTTGTTGCCCGGCACGTACTTCGGGTGATCCGGGTCCGTGTACTTCCAGAACATGTGGTGAATGCGATCTGGCCCCATCTCGACCATCATAAAGAAGTCCCAATCGCTACGGGTTTCGACCATGTGGCGAGCCAGCTTGAACCGCTTTTCGGTCATCTCGTAGATGGTCTTCAACACACGGTCTTTTTCTTCTTCATCGACCCTGAAGCCGACCGCGTCGAGTATGTAGCCGCCTGTGACTCGCTGTACCTCGTCGCGGAAACTGGCAGGGTAAGTGAACTGCTTATCGGTAGACGGGGTGAGGAAGCAGGTGACCATCTCGCCGTTTACAGGCTTTGGCGGGTATGTCTGCGGCACGCCGATCAGGATGACACGCTTGCCGCGCTCGGAAAGTATGTCCCAGACGGTCGGCTCTTTTACGAAGGTCGAGTTCGCGGTCGCCATCTTTTCGTATGAGTAATCGACACGATTGCGCAGCCCGTAAAAGCCGAGGCGGCCGGGGTCTTTCGATGTCATCATAGACATCCACGCCGGTACGGTTATCGGCGGATCGCTCGACCTCAGATTCCCCCAGATGCCGCCCTCCATGAGAGATTTTATGTTAGGCAGGTCGTCGCGCCATTTATCAAAGACCAGTTGTGGCGTTGCGCAATCGAGCCCTATGACCATCACGCGTTTCTTCATCAGTCGAACTCCCTTCCAATAATTATCTCTGTGACCCTCGTTCGAGTATCACAACCTCGCCGAAGTCATGACGCAAGTTAAAATTCGTTTCTATATAATCGCGCATCGGCTGATACTTCTCAGCGGCCAGGTCGCGGTCGCCGGTTACGATAAACTGTACCCCTCTCTGTTCGAGCGCGGCGAGCGTTTCGGCGCGGTCCTGGTCGCTCACCCCGACTCCGCCCCAGAACTGTGCGCCCGAAGGGTTATTGCGGTCGGCCAGAAACAGAAACGAGGAGCCCGCGTAAGATTGCGCGAAAAAGTATCCGCCCTCAGGCACGCGGCTTTGGATGAAACCTACAACATCCTCGATCTCTTTTCCTCTGGCCTCCGGGAAGTAAACGCCGCGTCCGCGCTCAATTGCAAGCTCGTGGTTGCTTTTCAGCGCGGTCCCTTCGCCGAAATAGGTATTAAAGAATAGACGACCGCCCATAAGATACAAGACGAAAGGCAGCAGCATTATCGCGAGCTTCGCCTGCCGGTGGTCGCCCATACACGCAAAAAGCGCCGGAGCAAAGCCGAGCAGGAGATAGAGCAACAGCGCCGCGACAAACGGCATGGCGGCAACCGCCTGCTCGCGCGCAAACCGTGGAAAGGCTTCCATGAAAGCAGCAGCAGCCGCTGTTGTAACTGCCAGCAAGATCATTCGGTTGCCCGACCACCAGCCGGTCTTAACGATCAAGAGGGCCAACGCCGCGACTATCACCATTACCGGCGCGTAGAAAATCAAAGTGTCAACGATAGACTGGTCCGTGTTGTTGACGACGTACGCGCCCACGACGAACAAGACTGCCCACAGAACCACCGCGAGCTGTTGCCGGTTGCGAAATTTGAACGCGGCGTAAGACAAGCCCGACCCGACCGCAACTAACAGCAGCGGGAACCACGGGCGGGGGGTGGCAACGAGCCTGCTAAGCAAAAACTCTCCCGGCCCGAATAGTAGCGTCTTCAGCATTGGCACAAGCGCACCTTGAAGCTGCATGTAAACGGCCACAGGCGCGAGCGGCAGCGCAAGACCGAGCAACAAGCTGACGACGCGCTTAAACAGACTGTCGACTCCAGTGCCGTCGGCCCGAAATCTTTTTTCGGCGATGATCATTGCGAGCGAGCCTGCAATGGCATACGCCCCTATGTTGTGCTTAAAAAGCGCTAGCAGCCCGAACATCACCCCGGCGCCAAGCAAGTAACCCGCGCGGTTTTTGCGGACGTATCGCAGCAAGAGATAAAGGCCGAGCGCTAGAAAAAGCGCCCCGTAGTGCATGGGCACTGCTTTGAACGGACCGTTCGGCCTGAGCCAGACTAGCGAGTACGCCGCCGCAGTCAACGCCCAGGCGCGCGGCATGACCTCGCGGGCCGCGATGTAGATCGCGCCAACGGTCAAGACTTTGGCAACCATAACCCCGGCGAGCGCTATATAAAGACCTGTGCCAAACCACTTGAACAGCAGCGCGTTGAGATAGAGCGTGGCCGGAGGGTAAAGCGTATGAAAGTCGCGGTAAGGCGTCTCGCCGTCCAGAATCCTTTCCGCGCCGTAAAGGTTATAACCTATCGAATACGACAGCGTGCTCTCTCTGTTAAACAGCAAGCCGAAAAGTAAAGCGGCTGCCGCCGCCACGCCAATCGTTATGGCAAGCTCTTTCGCCGACGCTTCTTGCGGAGGCGCGTCCAGAGTTGTTTGCGAGATTGCCTGCATTGAAGACAACTGGATTATGCCTCGGCGCTCCCGGCTGCCACGTCCCTGACGCTGTGGTCTGTCCTGACCAGGCCCGCGCGCGAAACATAGATTAACCCGCCGACGACCGCATTCAACAGGATCGGCGCGAAGGCCAGAAAGGAGAACATCACCGCCTGTTCCTGGCTCAGGCCGACATTGGCAAACAGCGCGACGAGCACCCACTCGCGCACGCCCAGCCCGCCGCCGATTGAAACGGGCAGCATCCTAACAAGATCGACTATCGATATGAACGCGAAGACGAGCGGCAGGCTGAGCGGCAAAGCCATCGCCACCGCTACTATGAAACAGCCTGCGCCCCAGACTACACGAATCAAGACCGAAAGGGCTACCGTGGTCAAGATCATCCGCTTGTGACGGCGAAGGTCGGAGATGGCTTCGAGCGTGCGGGCGGCGGCTATGCCGAATCTTTCGATTCCGAGTTTCGCGGCCACTGACTTGCTCAACTTCGCAAGGCGCGTCGAGATCGCTTCGCTCATCAGCATCGTCGTGGCGATGAACGCGGCCGCGAGTATGACTTCCACGAGGTAGATCAACCGGCCTTCGGGCCTCGACGAGCGGGCGAGAAGCATCGAGCCAAGCCCGATCAACAGGAGCGTGAACAACCCGACCAGCCTTTCATAAACGAGCGTCGACAAGACAAAGGGCTTGTCTCGAACTTCCCTGTCTACGTATATCAGCCGGGCGACATCTCCGCTGACGCCGCCGCCCGGCACAAAGTTCATGAAGAAGATGCCAATAAGGTAGTACTTGAAAAGGCGGGCGGTCTTGATCTTTTGACCGCGCACACGGATGATGACGCCCCAGCGGTAAGCCATAAGCCAGGTGACTGTCAGTGATGCGAGCACGGCCAGCGGCAGGAGCGATACGCGAGTGACGCGCATAGCTTCGACAAGCGCTCGCGCGTCGGATTTCCATATCACAAGCGCGAGCGCGCCTAGCCCGATGGCGATCTGAACGACGCCGCGCAGGCTCAGGCTGCGACGGGAGCCTGCGCGCCGAGCAGTCGGGGTTATAGTTTCGCCTGGGGCCTGTCTCACCATGGTCGAAGTTACTTCTTCCCGCGCGATTTCGAGTGGATGTTGATCCAGATTTGAGCAAGCTCGCGGAGCGTCGAAGTTATGTGACTCGCCCGAACCGTGGAGCGCCCGGCAGGTCTGGGGTAATGGCGGACCCCAACCTCCACAAGCCGGAAGCCAAAGTATTTCGCCTTCGCAAGCACCTCTGCATCCACGAAGAACTTCTTTGATTCAATCGTGATCTTATCGAAGACTTCGCGGCGGAACAATTTGAAAGCGCAGTCCACGTCTCTAACGTTTATCCTGAAAATGATCCTCACAAGCAAGTTGAAACCCCAGGATAGCACGAGCCGCGTGAGCGGGTCGAAGCGATAGATGCGAAAGCCGCATACGATGTCGGCCGTCTCGATTAACGGGAGGAAATTTTTCAGTTCCCGAACGTCGAATTGATTATCCGAATCGGTATAAAAGAGCAGCTGGCAGCGGCCGTTTGTGAAGCCTGTCTTGAGAGCTGCGGCGTAACCGAGGTTCGGGCTGTGATGAAAAACGCGTATGTGTTCGGGGTCGGCGGCGGCCAGGCGGTCGGCAATCTCGCCCGTCTTATCGACCGACCCGTCGTCAACTATGATGACTTCCCAATCCCGCAAGTCGAGCGACTTCAAAACATCGGCCATGCGCGTGGTCGCCGTCTCGATGTTCTCCTCTTCGTTAAAGGCCGGAAGCACCGCCGATATGCTGTCAAATGTCATAGCTTAGACTGAGGACTGACGGCTGTATTTATCCGAGGTATCCCCAGCCGCGCAGGCGCTCGCGTATCTCGTCGCTCTCTTCGTCGGTCATCGCCCCGACCTTCTCTGCCTCCGCGTAGGCGGCGTCGGATTTTCTGACGGGGTTTCGTTGCATGTACTCTTCGGTGAATATCTCTTCGAGCACCCGGCCATCCATGTCCGAAGGGACCTCGACACCGAATGTGTGCATGATGGTCGGCGCATAATCGATGATCCGCGCGCCTTCGACTTGAGCGCCCCGCTTGAGGTCAGGCCCGCGCCCAAGCATGATCCCGTGCATGCGATGGTCGCCGGAGTTGCCATAAACCGGCGTGATGAACTTATTCGAAGTCAGATCGAGTGTGCCGAGCGGCTTGTTCGACATGTCTGCAGGCAAGAACTGCAGGTCGGGCGATTCATCGCTGTGCGGGCCGGTGTAGAGGTCCTCGCGCCTCCAGATGGGGCCTATCAGCGGCTGCCTGGTCTGCGGGTCTGTCAGGGCGCGGAGCTTCTCCGACACCTCTTGAAGCACGCGGTTGTACTCGGCGCCGGGCTCGACTACGCCGTGCGTCTCCCTGCCTTTGAGATTGATAAAGATCTGGCCATAATTGCCCTTTGAGAAGGCGACGGTCCGCGTCCAATCAACGTCTTCAAGCGACAGCATGAGCAAGTTCGCGAGCTTGAAGAACTTCGAGCGGTTCGTCACCCCGACCGAAAGCCGCAGGTGCGCAAGCCCCAGTCTCATCGCGGAGCGGTATGCAAGGTCGGGCGTCAGGCCCAGCCGGAACAGGCCCCGCTTGAACCGCGTCATCGCGTCGCGCTTGAGCACGAGCAGCCCTTCGTTTATCAGCCAGACGTTGAAACACAGGAACTTCTTTATCGGGCCGAACCCGTGGTCGCTGCCGAGATAAACGGTCGTCTGGTCGCCCGCTTCGTCAAACAACTCGCCCATGGTCGAATCGACCGCGTGCCAGTACTCCTCTATCCGGTTGATGTGCGCGTCGTGCTCTTTGCGGTCAAAAAACGGGTGCGACTCGTCGAGCAGATGCCATAGCTCGTGCTGGAAGCGGTCTGTCCCCCAGTAATGTGTGGCGAATACGTCCCAGCCGTACTCGTTCATCAAGTAGCGGTTGACCTTGGTCTTGTATTCGAGCTCTTCAAAAAGCTGGTTGAGGATGTTATCGACTTTGCCTTTCGAATAGACCTCTGTGATGTAGAGTTGATAAGGCCCGAACCTCGCTTCGATCTCTTCGAGCAGCTTCTCAGGGTAAGTAAAATCGCGGCGGCCGCGCGGCGTCAGAAAGTCCGAAACCATCACGCCGTTGACCATCGTCGGCGGGTAAGTGCACGGCATGTTCGTGACAATCGCCTGCTTGCCCATCAAGCCGAGTATGTCCCAGAAAGGCAGACCGTCGCGCGCGCGCGAGCTTACAGGCATATCCGGAAGCTCGCCCGAACCCTTGCGGCGAAGCAGGAATTCGAAGACACCGTGCTTGCCGGGGTTCTTGCCGGTCATCCACGAGACCCAGGCGGTCGGGGTGATGGGCGGGATGGTAGTTTCGAGCAAGCCGCGCACGCCGCCGTCGATGAAGCTCTTGAGCCGGGGCATCAGCCCCTTATCCATCAGCGGGTCAAGTATGTCGAAGGTAGAGCCGTCCAGCCCTATGAATAGTACTTTTTTACTCATAACAAAAGATCAAGGAATATAACTTATGGTGGCTCGATTTTCAACCGAATCGAAATGGCGCACCGTGGCTCACCCCGCTTGATTCAAGCTGCGTCGCCTGATCAGGAAAGAGAGCTTTCGCCATATCTCTGCGAGACGCCGCCGCTCGCGTTCGTCGTAGAATCTGAGCGCGAGCAGCATAAGCGGGAAAGAGGCGGCCAAAAGAGCCTTTATCGCGAGCGCCACCCAGATGACCAGTCGCGGGACCGCCGTGCCCTCACTTCTTGTGTAATCGTCGAGGTAGTAGACGGTGATCAGGTAAAAGCCCGCGATGAGCGTCGTGCCGACAGCCATGATCGTAAAGACTCTTCCCCACTCATAATGGACTTTGAAGAAGAGATTTGACGCCCAGAACCTGAGCCCGCAAAAGACGACGTAAGATACGAGCGTCGAGACGGTAGCGCCGAGAGTCTCGTATTTCGGGATTAGCAGAAAGTTCAAGGCTATGTTGACGCCGAGCGCCGCTACTATCGCGAGCGGGGCGTAAAGCGTGCGCTTTTTGAGCGTGAGCCCGATATTCAGGACGCGGGCCGCGCTGTCTAACACGGCCGAAATTGCGAGCAACGGGATTATCATCGCGGCGGGCCAGTAGCTCTTCAGCCCGTAAAGCAGCAGCCCGTCTCCGGCGACCGCCGCAACTCCGAGTGCAAGGAACATGCTGACGAAGACTATGTATGTCAGCACGCGGGAGTAATACTCTTCCGCGCCTTCTTCGTTCATCACCGAAAACCGCATCACCGTCCAGACCTGGCTGAACGGCACTGTGACGAGCATCGTCACGACCGAAACGAGGTTGTTCGACATGTGATAAACGCCCAGGTCGCTTTTGGACGTGTACCATTCAAGAAAGAACCTGTCGATCATCATAAACAATGTGAAAGAGATCTGACCGAAGATGAGAGGTATGCCGAATTCGAGCATGCCGCGAAGCTCGGCGGTCGAAAATTTCAGGCTCAACTCGCGCCTCGCGGCAAAGAAGAAGAGCGCCGCGCCGAACGCCGTGCCGCCGAGCCTGCCGATCAATACGTTTTGAACGGACGCGTCCACGGCTATCACCAGGTAGGCTATAAGCGAAAGCTGAAAGACGAACGCGACGATGTTAAGCGTCGAGTACTGCGTCGAGCGGAAGGACGCGCGCAGGATCGAGTCCGGGACGACCGTGATTATTTCAAAGAAGCCGATCAAAAAGACGTAGCGGAGCAGGTATGCCCGGCCGGGGTCGCCTCCGAACACGAGGCTTGAAACCTGCGGGGCCAGAAAGTAAAGCGCCGTCATAAATACCGCTGCCGACACGAGCAGAAACACCTGCGTCGAGCCTACTATTCTGCGGCGGTGTTCGAGGTCGTCTGTCTCGTAGTAGTGGCGAAAGAAGGCGTGGTTCAACCCGAACTTGAAGATGATAGAAACAAGCGTCAGCGTAATCATCAAAAGCGACAATACGCCGAACTCGCTTGCTTTCAGGTGGCGCGCGTAGACAGGCACAAGCACAACGCCGAACGCGCTGTTGATGACGCTCCCCACGCCAAAGATGAGCGTGTGCTTTATGGTCTTTTTTATCTTCTCGTAGATCGTGGCGGCTACTCCTGTCTGCCCGCATTGCGCCTGAACGCTACAAGCAAGAAAGCCCCGGCCAGGCATACGGCCGCGATTGAGCTGATATAGACGGCCTCCCTGAATCGTCGAGGCGCAAACTCGAATGATACCACATGGCTGCCGGCCGGGACGCGCACCGCCCGCATCGTGTAATTGGCCCTCAACAAGGGCGCATCCTGGCCGTCTACGAGAGCCCGCCAGCCCGGGTAGTAATTATCGCTCAAGACCATCAGGCCGTCATCACCTCGGACCGTCTCGATGACCACGCGGTTGCGGCGGTCTTCGATTATCGTCGCGGTCGAAGGCTGTGAGACCTTTAGCGACAGAAGGTCTGCGGACGCACCCTCTGACCCTGAGCCTGACATATCGACAATCACGGTCGTCCTGGGATCAAACGATGGCTCGCGCATAGCGGTCAGCGCTTCTGATGCGTTTGAGACCTGGACAACGCGCTCGGCAAAAAAAGCGCGCGGCATCGCCGTCTGATTCTTGTAAACCGAGATGCCTTCGGCCGTCTTCAGCAATTCATAACCGGCAGGCGGCTCGACAGAATCGTGTGTCAGCAGGTACGTGGCATTTAACAGGTCGAGAAACGGTGAGCGCGTTTCGTCAAACACGACGTGACTCAGGTAAGGCTGAGGCTCGACGAGCGAGCTGTATTCTCTGTACGAGCGCGGGAAGAGCTGGTCTTTCCCGCTAACGGTCGCAATCTGGTAGGGTAAGAGAGTGTTTGGTGGCGCGATGATCTTCTGCCCGCCGGACTCGGCTGACGCGCGCCTGTTCGACTCCATATCGGCGGGCGCTACGAGCACCCTCCCCGGCGGCTGCGCTCGCAGAAAGTCCGTTACCTCGGTTCGCGGGAAGACCTGCGAGGCGGCGTAGCTCTTTTCATACTGCCTGCTGTTCCAGAAAAGGTCGGCCACAAGAAGCGCGACAAGGATCGAGAAGAAAAGCTGTCTGCTCATCTTCGCGGAGCTTGTCAGCTTCAGCATCACAAGAAGCCCTGTCATAAGCGCGAGCGGTATCAGCAGCCCCGCGTCGGGAGGCATGAACTGGCCCGCGAGCGCGGTCATGGCGCTTCTTGCAAACGCCGCATAGCCTGAGCCCTGCACGTACTCTGTCCCCGGCTCTAGCAGGTACCCTGTCAGTTTGAGCGCGAAGGAAACGACCGCGCCTGCCACGACAAAGACAATTGCCGCGACGACCGCCCGCCGCCAGATGCGCGCAAATCCTGCGAGCCACTCCCCGGAGCTTTTGAGGATCAGGTCGGTCCCGAAGGCAACCAGCACGCAGGCGGCAAAGATGAAGAGCACACCGCCCCTCACTATGACACGGATCGTTTGGAGCACCGGTATAAATCGAGTGACGTGGACATAAAGCGGGGCGGCCATGATTATGAACAGCGCGAAGGCTGTTAGAGAAGCGAAGAAGACTAGCCGCCGCTTGATCTCATTGCCCTCTTTGTCGCTGTCGCGCGTTCTATTGCGCCACAGCCAGTGAAGCGCGAAGAGCGAGGCGAGCAGCGCGGGTATCCCGACGTACAGGCTGTGGTCGTGCGAGACGTTCAACGCAGTGAACAGCTTGACCATGTGCGCATCATAAGCCGAGCCAAACAGCGACGGAAAGACGAGCGTTGCCGCGTACCACGGCGGCAGGTATATGAAGCCGGATTCGGTTGGAACTATGCGCCGGTTTGACTGGCCTAACAGCTCAAGTACGGGCATCCATTGCGTGGCTGAGAGCGCGAAGCCTACGCCAATCGTGACTAGAATCATCACGAAGACGCGACCGCGAAGAGGGCGACTTTCAACCGGTCTATAAAAAGCGAGAAAGAGATAATAGAGCGCGAGCGCGCCGATGTAATAGACCTGGTTCGGCATGTAGCCGCAGAAGAACTGCATAGCCAGAAACACTCCGGCCAGCGCGGCATCTGTATACCGGCGGCGAGTCACCGCGCGGTCCACGAACAGGAAGATCAGCGGCAGCCACATCAACCCGCCCCACCACCCAAGCCCCGTCAGGTGAAGCATCGAGTGCGCCGACAGAGCGAAGACCAGCGACCCCATAAGTGCGCCGTTCGCGCTTGCGCCTATTTTTGTGAGGAACAGGTAGAGAAAAAGAGCAGCTAAAAGAAGCTCCGTTATTCGAGCCACCGTGTAACCGGTCGGCACATCGAGAAAGCTGTAAAAGAGCAGGAAAGGCGAAAGCGTGCGGGTAACTCCGTCGGCGTAGATCGGGTGGCCAGCCATGTTGAACGGGTTCCAGAGCGGCAGCTCGCCGTCTTTATAGGCGCTCACGACGAAGTAATCGCGAGTAATGTAAGTGTCCGTAAGGTCTCTTCGATTGTACGGGTAGTCGCTCGTCTGACCTGCGTGGTATCCCCAAGGCAACTGGTTGTTCAACGTGGCAACATCGACAAGCGTCTCTCCCAAAAAGAAGACGCGCCAGAAAAGCGCCACGACCGCAAGCACAAGGATTGCGATGTTGATAGCATGCCTGCCCTTGGATGGCGCGACGGATGAGGATCGCTCCAACAAGCTCAAAGGCTCAGTTTCAACCTTCATCCTGCCGCCCGTGTCCTTTCACATATATCCGAGGCCGCGTAGCTTCTCTTCTATAAGCTTTTCGTCCGACTCGCTCAGCGAAGCCGAATCAAGATTTTTCTCCGTTGACCCCGAGCCGATCTTGATCGGGTTGTCGGCAAGAAATTCATCCGTGCAGGCTTCCTCAAGCACGCGGCCGTCAAGCCCTTCGGGAACCGGCAGACCGGCCAGATAAAGAACCGTGGGCACGAGGTCATACACCACCGGCAAATCTAGCCTCGCGCTTTTGCGAATCCCTCTCCCTTTGCAGATCAGTATGCCTTCCCGCACATGGTCGCCGCTCCACCAGAACCCGCGAGCGCGAACTTCGTCGGGCGGGTCGCCCAGGTAGACGGCCGTATTCCAGTAAAGGTAGAGGTCGCTTGCCCGCTCGGTGAACGGGCCGCTATAGACTTCATCTCGTCGCGCAACCCGGTCAACGATCTTGTTTCCTCGGCTGTCTGTCCACTTCATCAAATCTTCGATCAATCTATCCGTTACGCGGTCATAATCCGCCGGGGCCACTATGCCTTCGACGTTCCGGCCCGCGAGGTTGATGTTTATGACGTGGCGGCCGGGCTCCGTGTAGCAGGTAGTCCGCCCCCAATCAATTGACGAGTAGAACGAATCCTTCTCAGCCGCCTGAATGCGCTCCATCCTCTCCGGGCTTAAACCCGCCTTGATCATCTCTTTTACGGCGGCAGGCAGCAGGCTCCTGGCTACTTGCCTGCCAGCCTTCAAAAATGAAGACCGCGCCTGGCCGCCCGCCTTGCGAGCCATGTAGCCTCTGCTTTCAAGCCAGTCGGCAAGATGATAAGACGCTCCCGTGTGCGGGCCCATCCCGTGGTCCGAGATGACATAGACCTGTGCCTGCGCGCCCGCGCGAGCTTCGAGCCTTGCTACGGCTTTGTCCAGCGCGCGGTATATCGAAAGCAACGCGTTGCCATGCCGGGCCGCGCCTTCTCGGTCAAACGAAGGGTGCGACGGGTCTGAATACTTCCACAGATTGTGGCCGCCCCAGTCGCTCGCCGTATAGACGGTCATAAAAAAATCGACCGGGTGAGCATCCATCAGGTACTCCGCCACGGCGGTCTGCGTCTCGATCAAGCTCGTCCACGCTCCGATAGCCTCGTCGATGCGGCCCGCGCTCATCAGATCGCCTATCGCTTGCGGGGCGAAGTTGTAATTCGGAAACCGTCCGAGCAATTCGTCGCGAAGCGGTGGCGGGTAGAAGGCTTTCTCGTTTAAGGATGGGGCATCGAGCCCGCTTACCATAAAGCTGCCCGCTGAGCCTTCGGCAGGGTAAGTCATCGGGACGTTCAATAGCCCGGCGGTCCGCCCCGCGCTAGCCAGATGGCGTGTGATGAGATCGCCCTCGCGGTCGCCGCCTTTAAAGAAGACCTGTCGCCCTGTTGCGAAATCCCTGTCGGAGAAAACGTACAGCCCGTGCCGCCCTGGATTGAGCCCCGTCAATATCGAGGTCCAGGCCGACGCGCTATGCATGTTCGGCGTAGATAAAAATCTTGCGGACACCCCATCGTCGATCAGCCGCGCGAGCGTCGGCAGGTGGCCTGCGCTTGCCCAGGGCTCGATCAAATCCATTGTGGCCGCGTCGAGGCCGATGACAAGTATCTCAGGTTTCATACGGCTTATTCGATGTACCCGAGCGCGCGCAATCTCTCGCGAAGCTCCGCCTCTTCGCCCGCGTTATAAACGGAATCGGTCCGCGATTCAGCCTTCTCCCGGTATGACGAGCCCTGCCTCGACAGGTCGGAAACTGACTCGAAGATTTCCGGTAGCGGTCGGCCGTCCATATCTTCGGTCAACGGGCAGCCGAGCGAGGCGAGCGCGGTCGGGCCAACGTCTCGCAGGTTCGGGTTGGCGTCGAATGTCGCGCCGCTTTTTACCCCGCGTCCCCACGCGATAAAGATGCCGTCGCGCGAATGGGTGCCCGTGGTCGAATCGGCCGGAACGATCACTTCGCCGTAAGCAGGCCGCTCGTTATATACAAACTCGTCGCGGCGCGGGACCATCACCAGGTCGGGCAGCCGTTCAGACCATCGGCCTTGAAATGCTTCCTCGCGTCTCAGGACCGACTCGAAAACCGGCTGGCCGTCTTCGGGCGAGTTGAGTTCGAGAAGCGCGCGACGAGCCGTTTCGATCACCATATCAAATTCGGTTTCACGAACGCAGCCGTGCGGCTCGCGCCCCGCGAGGTTTGCCCACACGCCTTTGTCCTGCGCGAAAAAGGCCCGCGTGCGTGTCCAGTCTATCTCGTCAAGAAACGCGCTGCCGTACTCAACTTTCTTATCGAGCACGTTCCCGTTTGACGAAGCGGGAAGCACGCGGCGCGCGACCTTCTCTTTTAGCGAGCGAAGCTGCGAGCGCGCTTTGCGGGTCGCGGGCGTCTTGAAGGCGAGCAGCCCTGCGGAGGCCAGAAGCTCGTTGACTCGGACCTCGAACAGTTCCGAGCAGAAGCCGTGATCCGACACCACAAGCACGCGGACATCCGAAGGCAGCTTTTCGATGAGGCGGCCAATCGCGCCGTCCAGCTGCTCGTAGGTTTTATGTATGAATTCGCGGAACTCGGCCGGGGTCTTCGGGTCGTGGCGCGGGTGCGAAGCGTCCATATCGGCCCAGTAATCGTGTTGAGCGCGGTCGAGCACCGAAAAGACTACCATCAGGAAATCCCAATCGCCGCGATTCATCAGGTAGCCTGTGACCTGCTCGTGCATATCTGTCGCCCGGCGAAACTCACTCGCGCGGGCGCGCTTGTCCGGTATACGGCTCGGTTCTATGACGTAGCCGGGGATCGCCCGCAGCAGTTCCCGTTTGAGCGAAGACGGGTAGGTAAATTCCGAGTCGCGCCCCGGAGTGAGCATCCCTGTGACCATAAGGCCGTTGAGCGGTTCCGGCGGGTACGTGGTCGGGACGTTGATGACGACCGACCTTCCTCCCTGTTCGGTGAGCAAGTCCCAGACCGTGCGCGTCATAATGTCGCGCCCGCTCATGGCCCTTACGTTGTAGCTCGAAGGGTTTTTGATAAAAGGGGAAAAGACGCCGTGCATGCCTTCGGATGTGCCGGTCGTGCAGCTAGACCAGCCGGGGAAGCTGTTCGGCAGTATTGTCGAGCGAAGCGGCGCGCTTGAGCCTTCGCGCATCAAGCGCGCGAGCACGGGCAAACGTCCCGCGCTCGCAAGCGGCGTGATGATGTCGAACGTCGCGCCGTCAAGCCCTATGATAACCGTCTTCATCTCAGTTGCGGCCCAGCATCGAGCGCCCGTCCATCGCGGCAGACGGGCTTATGCCCAAAGAGTCGAGCAAGGTCGGCGCGATGTCTGTGATGTGAGGCTTCTCGCGGCGGAGCGCGTCTGCGGGCGAGTTGATAAAGAACGTCGCGTCGTCTTGTGTGTGCATGCCGGTGAAGACTTCCCTGTCCATCAACTCTTGCTTGTTTACCGCGCCCTTCAAATCATAGCCGTAAACCGATTGCACGCACAGGTCGGGGGCGAAACCCAGACAAGGGCCCGCGAACAGCTCATCGCGCTCGTATATTCGCTTGACGATGCTGCGCCCTTCCGCGCTTATCTCCGAGATGCCCTGCTTGATCTCTCGCAATACCTTTTGCGCGTCGCCGGGTTCGACTACGCCGCCCGGATACCTGCCTTTGAGGTTCAGGTAGACGCGGCCGGGGTCCATCGCGAATGCGAGCGACCCTTCGGCTATATCTTCGACCGACCGCGCGTTCTCTTTTAGCTTCAGGAAGCCGTTATCCATGAGCCAGCGATTCAAGTAGACCTGCTGCTTGATGGGGGTGAATCCGTGGTCGCTCATGATCATGAACGCTTCATCGCGCAGCCGCTCGCCGATCTGGCCGAGAAAGCCGTCGATGCGGCGGTAGAAATCCCGAAATGCCGTATGGTACTTGTGCTTTTCGTCTTCGATGGCGTCCATGAAGAAATGCTGCAACCGGTCGGTTTCGGTGACGACGCCTATGAACATGTCCCACGGCTCGCGGTCGTATAGATCGAGCAGCACCGCAACGCGACGGTCGAGCGTCGTCAACACATCATCCATCAGGGCATCATGCGACTGCTGGACCTTTCGCGCGTCAACGTCGATCCGGTAATCCATCGCAACCAGCCTGGGCACAAGCTCGGCCGGGTACGTCGCCTTATTTATATCGACCGCCACGAATCCCGACACGAGCACGCCGTTGAGCGGTTTGGCAGGGTAAGTCGAAGGCACGTTGATGACTATTGAGCGGCGGCCCGCTCGCCCGACTGCGTCCCACAGCGTCTCGCTCTGGATGTGACGGGAGTTCGGGAAGTATATCTTGTACGTGTTCGGTTGTAGATCGAGAAAGCCGTAGATGCCGTGCCGCCCTGGGTTCGCGCCGGTCATAAACGATGTCCAGGCTACGGACGAGATGTCAGGGATGGAGGTGTCCATTTGAAGCAGGGTCCCGCGCCCCAGCATCTCTTTGAGGTGCGGCATCGTCCCGTCTTCGGTGAACCGCCGCACGAGCGAATAAGGCGTCCCGTCAAGCCCGATCAGGACAGCCCGCCGCTTCTCTTGTGCAGCATCTTTGGATTTGAACCTGTCTAAAAAACCCATCTTTATCAGGACTGAGGACTGACGGCTGAGGGGTGAGCGGGGATCGACTCAAGTCGGTACCGTCCCGCTCACTCCTCAGCCGTCAGTCCTCAGCGCTTCCCCCTTAGACGTATCCGAGCGCTTCGAGGCGGCGGCGCACCTCTTCTTCGTCCTCTTCGCTGTAGCCCTCCGGCTCGACTCGCGCGACGAGCGAAAGCTCTTCAAGCCTCGCGATTATGCGGGCAGCGCTCTGCTCAGGCGTCTCGCGGTCCGTGTGGACGACGACTTCGGGCGAGGTGGGCGGCTCGTAAGGGTCATCGACCCCGGTAAAATTTTTGATCTCGCCCGCAAGCGCTTTCTTGTAGAGCCCCTTCACGTCCCTGTCGGATAGGACTTCAATGGGGCACTCGGCATAGACTTCCACGAAAGATTCCGTCTGCTTGCGCACCTCTTCGCGGACCTCACGATAAGGCGAGATTGCCGCCGCGATTGCGACGACGCCGTTGCGGCTCAACAGGTCGCAGACAAACCCTATGCGGCGTATGTTCGTGTCGCGATCCTCTTTTGAAAAGCCCAGCCCCTTTGATAAATTTGTCCTGATTATGTCGCCGTCAAGCACCTCGACCTTGTGCCCGCGCGAGCGGAGTTCTGTCTCCAGAAGCCGCGCAAGCGTCGTCTTGCCCGCGCCCGACAGTCCCGTAAACCATAACGTAAACCCTTTTTGTTCCATCTCATCTCCGAATAATGATTTTCAAGCCTGTAATTCTATTAGCAAACCCTTGCTTTATGCAAAGCTGCTGACTATACACGAACGCGCGCGGTTGGAAAAGGGCGAGCGGTCTTGTACTTGACACAACTCGTTGCCAGAGTTGATAATCGCCGCGCTTTCATTAGTTTCAGTTTTTGCTGACACAGCGGATCGGGCTAGCCGTGACTGCTACAGGGCTATCCAATCGGCCCGATCCGAAAAGGGGAAGCCTGCGAATGAGCACCAAACCACCTGACCGGTCGGGCGTCAACACGATGACGTTTCGCGGACTGTTCCGCATCAAATCGCTCGACTCACTCCTTGAGGACTCCGAAAAGCCAGAGTATCAGCTGCGCCGCGCGCTAGGCCCATTATCGCTGACCCTGTTCGGAATAGGGGCGATAATCGGCGCGGGCATATTCGCGACAATCGGCACGGCAGCGGCGGGCGACGCAAACCGCCCGGGCGCGGGGCCTGCGCTTATGCTCTCATTCGTCATCACCGCGATTGTATGTGGGTTCACGGCGCTCTGTTACTCGGAGTTTGCCTCGATGGTCCCGATCTCAGGGTCGGCTTACACATACTCTTACGCCACGCTCGGCGAGGTCGTCGCCTGGATAATAGGCTGGGACCTTATAATCGAATACGCCGTCGGCAACATCGCCGTCGCCATAAGCTGGGCAAACTATTTCAAGACGCTTCTCAGAGGCTTTAATATCTTCGTGCCCGACTGGCTCTCGATGGATTACAGAACCGCCGCCAAGATCGTCGACGATGCGGGGGTTCAGACGGTCTATCGCGACGCACCGCACATATTCGGCGTGCCGATCATCTTCAACCTGCTGGCGGTGCTGATAGTCGCCGCCATCACGATCATTTTGATCTGGGGCATACGCGAGAGCGCGCGGTTCAACGCGGTGATGGTCGGGATAAAGATCATCGTGCTGACATTCTTCATAGTGGTCGGCATGTACTGGGTCGAGCCCGCGAACTGGGGCCTGTCGCCCATGAACCCCTCCGTCTTTGCGCCGAACGGGTGGGCGGGGATAAGCGCGGGCGCGGCGATAGTATTCTTCGCTTACATAGGCTTCGACGCGGTCTCGACCGTCGCCGAAGAGACAAAGAACCCGCAGCGGAACCTGCCAATCGGCATCATCGCCTCGCTCATAATCTGCACGCTCTTTTACGTGATCGTGTCGGCTGTCTTCACGGGTCTGATCTCTTACCCGGACCTCCAGGCCAAGCTTGCCACCGAACAGGCCGAGCCGCTGACGATGGCGCTCGAACACGCCATGCCGAATTCGGGCTGGGCGGTCGGCATAGTAGCCTTCGGGTCCGTCATCGCTCACACGGCCGTTTTGTTAGTGTTCCAGCTGGGCCAGCCGCGCATCTTCTTCTCGATGGCGCGCGACGGGCTGCTCCCTTCGACTTTTCGCAAGGTCCATCCAAAATACCGCACGCCTGTCAATTCGACCATCCTGACGGGGCTGTTCGTCGGAGTGTTCGCCGCCGTCGCGAGCATAGACGAGATGGTGGACCTTACAAATATCGGGACGCTCTTTGCCTTCATACTCGTCTGCGCAGGGATAATAGTGCTGCGCGTCAAAGACCCGGACCGCCCTCGACCTTTCCGCGTGCCGAGCGGCTGGAAATGGACGATCATCCTTTACGCGGCGTTCGCGCTGGGCGTGATTCTATTCCCCATGGGGGTGACGGCGAAAGTTGTGCTGCTTATCATCGCCGGGGTCGTCTTCGCCTTGAGCCGGAATAATATCTTCCCGGTCCTCGGAATACTCTCGTGTCTCTACCTGATCTACTATCTCCCTCCTACGTCGTGGTTGCGGTTCGCGGCCTGGCTCAACCTGGGCTTCGTCATCTATGTAGCGTACGGCTCTGTTCACAGCCGCCTGACGGGAAAAGAGGCGAGCGGGGGCAGGGCCGACCACGACGCTCAGACCGCCTACATAGGCGCGTGGCTCGGTCTTATCGGTACGGCGTTGCTGGCCTTTATGCGCTGGCTCGACCTGTGGCTCGAAGCCCTGAAAGAGCATAAAGATCTGGCGGGGATGCAGAAGGCCGCAGCGGCATTTAGCGATTCGATGCGCGCAGAATCGTGGACCGAGGCGTCCGTGTTCCTCATAGTCCCGCTATTGCTGACCCTGTTCATACTCTGCCCCATCGTGATCGTTAGAGCGTTGAGGGCCAAGCGCGAAGGCGCAGAGCAGCAAACCGGCGTCACGAACTTCAGCCTGGCGCTCGCGGTTGCGCTTGCCGCTATCATCGCAGCTTACTTGCTGCTCCTTGTCGTCAAGGGCTGAGAAAAGAGAAAGGTTTACATGTCAAAAACGGTCGTGGTCGAAGATGACGAGACGGGGTTGGTCCGAGGCCTGGGGCTTCTGGACGCAACCATGATAGTCGCGGGTTCGATGATAGGGTCCGGCATCTTCCTTGTCGCGGCGGACATCGCGCGCCAGGTCGGGTCGCCGGGATGGCTTCTTCTGGTCTGGGTAGTAACAGGGCTGCTGACGGTAGCGGGCGCGCTCTCTTACGCAGAGCTTGCGGCGATGATGCCAAAAGCCGGCGGCGTCTACGTCTACCTGCGCGAAGCGTTCTCTCCGCTATGGGGTTTTCTTTACGGCTGGACTCTCTTTCTGGTCATACAGTCGGGGTCGCTTGCCGCCGTGGCGGTAGCCTTTGCAGTTTACGTTGGAGTGTTGATCCCGAACACGGACCTTGGGACCGCCTGGATAATAAGCCCGATAAACCTGTCCGACAGCTACGCGATAAGCCTCTCCTGGCAACAGCTTATCGCCATACTCTCCCTGGTCGTTTTGACCGTCATCAACCTGCGGGGCGTTAAGCTTGCCAGCGTGGTCCAAAACATCTTCACGTCGGCAAAGACGCTTTCGCTGGCGGGTCTTATCCTCATCTGTTTCATAGGGTACAACGCCGACGCCGTCTCGCAGAACTTCGGTAATCTCTGGACGCCGAGCGGCGCATCGACGATCAGGCCGGAGCTTGGCTTCATCCCGGCTGTTACGGCTGCGAGCGGTATGTTCGGGCTTTTTGTAGCCTTTTGTGTGGCTCAGGTCGGCTCGATCTTTTCGGCCGACGGCTGGTATTACGTCACGTTCGCGGCGGGCGAAGTCAAGAACCCACGCCGCAACATACCGCTCGCGCTCGTCGGCGGGACGGCCCTCGTAATATCGCTATACCTGCTGGTCAACCTGGCATACCTTGTGACGCTTTCGATCACAGAGATTCAGAACGCGCCTGCCGACCGCGTAGCGACGGTGGCGGTAACACGGGTAGTCGGCGGAGCGGGCGCAATCATCATGGCGATTGCGATCATGATCTCGACGTTCGGGTGCAACAACGGGATCATACTTGGCGGCGCGCGCGTCTTCTACACGATGGCTTGCGACAGGCTGTTTTTTCAGCCCTGCGAAAAGCTCAACGATAAACACGTGCCGGGCATGGCGCTCATACTTCAATGCGTATGGGCATCGCTGCTCGTGCTGCCTCGGACGAGGTCGCGTGACGAAGCGGGCGGTCCTGTCATCGACCAGGCAACAGGGTTCGAGCAATACGGGAACCTTTACGGCAGCCTGCTCGATTATGTCGTCACGGCGATACTGATCTTTTTCGTGCTGACGATAAGCACGGTATTCGTGCTTCGGGCGAAGCGGCCTGACGCCGACAGGCCATATAAGGCGTGGGGATACCCAGTGCTTCCGGCCCTATACATCGTGGCCGCGAGCGCGATCATCGTCGTTCTTATCCTGTATAAGACCCAGACTACGTGGCCCGGCCTTGTGATAGTGATGACGGGGTTCCCGGTCTATTTTCTGTGGCGGGCAAAGTCGACTAAAGCCGAGGCCGGATGAGGTTTGTAGAATTGTCGTGGCGGTTATTCGCCCAGGTACGCCTCTTTGATTCGTGGATCGGCGGCGAGGTCTTTTGAAGCGCCCTCCATGATGATCTTTCCCGTCTCAAGAACATAAGCGCGGTCCGAATGCTTCAGCGCGGCGTGCGCGTTCTGCTCGACGAGCAAGATAGTGGTTCCCTCGCTCCTGATGCCTTCAATTGCCTGGAAGATCGTATGGACGACAAGGGGCGCGAGCCCAAGCGAAGGCTCGTCAAGCAAGAGCATGCGCGGGCGCGACATCAGCGCGCGGCCCATGGCGAGCATCTGTTGTTCGCCGCCGGATAATGTTCCCGCCTTCTGCGACTCGCGCTCTTTCAAACGCGGGAACATGACAAAAACCTTTTCCATCCCGGCCGCTATCACGCGCTTGTCTTTTTGCAGGTAAGCGCCCATGCCGAGGTTTTCACGGACGGTCAGATTTGCAAACACGCCGCGCCCTTCGGGCGACATGGATATGCCGCGCGCTACAAGCTTGTGCGTGGGCTTGCTCGAAATATCGTCGCCTTCAAAAAGGATGCGACCGCGTCTGGGGTTGAGCAGCCCCGTTATCGTGCGCAAAGTGGTCGTCTTCCCCGCCCCGTTCGCCCCGATCAAGGTTACAACTTCGCCTTTCTCGACGTGCATGGATATATCTTTGAGCGCTTCAATCGCGCCGTAATTAACCGAGACGTTTTCAAGCGTTAGCATAAGCGTTCAGCTTCCTAATCCCCTAGATAGGCTTCGATCACCTTCGGGTCATTCTTGATCTGTTCGGGCAAGCCCAGGGCTATCGACTTGCCGTAATCGACGACCTGTATCCGCTCGCAGACACCCATGACGACCTTCATGTTGTGCTCGACCAGCAAGATCGTAAGCCCGTAGCGGTCGCGTATCTGGCGAATCAACTCCATAAGGTCTTCCGCTTCGGACGGGTTCATGCCCGCGGCGGGCTCGTCGAGCAGCAAAAGCTTTGGCCGTGTGGCGAGCGCGCGGACTATCTCAAGCCTGCGCTGATTGCCGTAAGGCAGGCTCGTGCCGCCTTCGTCTTTGAAACGAGCGAGGTCGAATATCTCCAATAGCTCAAGACAGAAGTCTCTGTGTTCGCGCTCGTCGCGCCCGAAGCGCGGCAGACGCAGCACCGCGTCGGCAAGCGTCTGCCTCGCGTGTATGTGGCAGGCGGTCATAACGTTTTCAAGCACGCTCATGCTCGGAAAGAGCCGTATGTTTTGAAACGTGCGCGACACGCCGCAGGCGGAAATCTCGTAGGGCCTCAGCCCGTCGATCCGCCTGCCCTTAAAAAATATCTCGCCCGAAGTCGGCTTGTAAACGCCCGTGAGCAGGTTAAAGATCGTCGTCTTTCCGGCCCCGTTCGGCCCTATAAGCCCGTAGATTTCGCCCTCGTGGACGGCCAGGTTGAGATCGTTCACGGCGACGAGCCCGCCGAAGCGTATCGTACATTTCTTCGTCTCAAGAACCGTCCCGCCGTTCGTACCGGCCTGCTTCGTCGAGCGCGCAGACCGCGCCGATTCGGTGATTATCGATTCTTCCTTGGTCGCTTTTACAGGGTCCTGCTCAGGCTGATTACTCATCGATTCCTAGCCTCTTTACTCTTTCCCTTTTTTCGAAGCTCCGCGCGTATCGGGCTCCACGTCGTCGGCTATGGGCAGGCCCTTCGACGAGCCGACCGCTTCATCGCTCAAACGCCCCTTCTGAGGCCGCTTGAGCCAGCTGACCCCAAACTCGCGCTGGCCGAGCATGCCCTGCGGGCGCGTCAGCATGATCCCGATCAGCAGGGCCGAATAGATGACCAGCCGCCACTCGGAAAATTCTCTTAGCGCTTCGGGCAGGACCGTTATCAATATGGCTCCGAGGATAGAGCCGGTGATCGAGCCCATCCCGCCCAAAACGATCATAATGATGATCTCAAAGGAGCGTATGAACTGAAAATCGTTTGTGCTGAGAAACTTCGTGTAGTGGCCGAACAGCACCCCGCCGATACCTGCGAACGCGGAGCTTATGACAAAGGCCAGCACTTTGTACCGGGTGGTGTTGATCCCCATCGCCTCGCTTGCAAGCTCGTCCTCACGGATTGAGACAAGCGCGCGGCCTACGTTGGAATGAACGATATTTCTGACGACAATGACTGTGAATACTGCGAACCCGCCCACCCACAGAAAGTTCGAGTAGCCGGGAACAGTGAACCCTGTAGCGCCGCCGACCTTGTCGATATTGAGGATGACGATTCGTATGATCTCCGCAAAACCGAGCGTGACGATAGCAAGGTAATCACCGCGCAGCCGCAGGCTCGGTATCCCTACGAGCAGGCCGGCGAGCGCGGCGGCAATCCCGCCCGCGAGCAATGCCAGTAAGAAGACCAGTATGCTTGCAGGCCCCTCGCCTATCACGCTGGCCATCGACCGCTCCCACGCTTGCGCGTGGTAGACCGTAAGGTATGCAGAAGTGTACGCGCCCACGGCCATGAATCCCGCGTGCCCTATCGAGAACTGCCCCGTGAACCCTGTTATCAGGTTGAGCGAGACGGCCAGGATTATGTTGATGCCCGCCAGCATAAGGATGCGCGCGTAATATGGCGGCATGCCCACACCGAACAGTCCCTCATCGCTGATGAGGGCGTCTATGACATAGAGTGCGACGAAGATGGCGAGCGCGCTTAAGAGTCGTTTGGCAAATGTAGGCATAAGAATCAGGTCTGAGTTTTGACGAATGAGTCCCGGCGACAACAGTAAAACTCAACACTCGAAACTCTTATCTCAACCCCCAGCTCACACTTTCTCCTGAACGGTAGCGCCGAGCAAGCCCGAAGGCCGGAATAACAGAACCAGTATGAGAATCGAGAAGGCTACCGCGTCCCTGTAGGTTGACGGAATGCCTATGCTCTGGCCGTAACCGACTACGAACGTCTCGGCCGCGCCGATCAGCAGCCCGCCCAGGACCGCGCCCGGAATGTTGCCGATGCCGCCTAGCACGGCGGCGACGAACGCCTTCAACCCGGTGATGATCCCCATGAGCGGGTCGATCTGCGGGTTGTACTGCGCCGTCAACACGCCTCCGGCCGCCGCGAGCGATGAGCCGAGCGCGAAGGTGAACGCGATGATCACATCCGTGTTGATCCCCATCAGCTTCGCGGAGTTCAGATTGTAAGAGACTGCGCGCATGGCCGTGCCGACCTTCGTCTTGTAGATGATCCATTGCAACAGGAGCATCAACGCGATTGAGACGGCGAAGATGACGAGCTGAGATTTTGATATGGCGGCGTTGCCAAACAGCGTGTAGTTTTCGTTCTGCAAAAGCTGGGGGAAGGATTTCGGCGCGCCGCCGAAGATTACGACCGCAAGGTTCTCAAGCAAAAGCGAGACGCCGATGGCCGTAATGAGCGTAGTCATGCGCGCGTACTTTCTCACGGGCCTGTAGGCGAACCGCTCGATGGCCACGCCGACCGCCGCCGCTACCAACATAGAACCGAGCAGCACGACGACAAGCCCCACGAGGCTTGGCTGGCTCCCGTAGCCGAGTGCGGGCGCGATGAAGTACCCGGCGAATGCGCCGACCATGTAGATGTCGCCGTGGGCAAAGTTGATCAGGCGCAGTATGCCATAAACCATCGTGTACCCTAGCGCGATCAGGGCATATATCGATCCGATGGTCAGGCCGTTTATCAGTTGCTGTATAAAAGTGTCCATAGAACGGAGACAGTCCTTGCGCGGTTCAATTTCAGACCGTGGCTACGTGGTCTTTCCGGCGGGGGCGCGGAGTTTAAAGCCCGCCGCCGGACTCTCTTTCGGTGCTGCTCAATTCTTGCTGGCTTCAGTTCTTGCTAACTTCAGTGCCTTCCGGCTTGATCGTCTCTTTATAGATGAACTTGCCGTTCTGCAATTCGAGCACGACCGCGGGCTTGACTGCGTTCCGCTCGGCGTTGATCGAAATGCTGCCGGTGACGCTGGCAAAATTTGCCGTCTGCGCTATGGCATCGCGCAGCTTGGCCGCGTCGGTTGTCCCTGCGCGGGTTATGGCGTCGGCAAGCACCTTCAGCGAGTCGTAGCCGAGCGCGGCAATCGCGTCGGGCGCGAGGCCGTTGTACCGCCCCTTGTAATCCGAGACGAATTTCTGGATCGCAGGTGAAGGATCGTCTATCGAGTAATGGTTCGCCATAAACGAGCCGTTGAGCGCGTCGCCGCCCAACTCCCAAAGTTGCGGCGCGTCCCACCCGTCCGAGCCGAGCAGCGGAGCGGTTATGCCAAGCTGCTTGGCCTGCTTTGCGATGACTCCGACCTGGCCGTAATACCCGGGTATGAAGATCACGTCAGGCTTCGCGGATCTTATAGAGGTCAGCTGGCCGCTGAAATCACGGTCCGTCTGCGTGTATGACTGCTTCTGGATGATCTGACCGCCCAGGCCCGTGAAGCTCGATTCAAAGAACTGTGTGAGCCCGCGACTGTAGTCGGAATTGACATCGAGCATGATGGCGGCGGTCTTGGCCTTCAAAGTATTCGCGGCAAACTTCGCCATCACGTCGCCCTGGAACGGGTCGATGAAGCACACGCGGAAGATGTAATCGCCCACGGCCGTCACTTTAGGGTTGGTCGACGATGGGGTTATCATCGGTATCTTCGCCCCCTGCGCGATCGGCGCGGCGGCCAGCGAGTTCGAAGAAGCGACCTCTCCGAGCACGGCGTGTACCCTGTCCTGGTTGATCAACTTCGTCACCACGGTTGCCGCCTGCTCAGGGCGGCCCTGGTCGTCTTCGATGATTAGCTCAATCTGGCGGCCATTGACGCCACCCGCTTTGTTTATCTCGTCGGCGGCCATACGCATGCCGTTGACGCTGGATTGGCCAAAGCTCGATGTCTGGCCTGACAAATCCATGTAGACGCCGACTTTGATCGGGCCTGAATCCGCGCCTCTGTTATTGCCCCCTCTCTGCTCGCAGCCGAACAGGGAAAGAAGAGACAGAACTAATACTAAAGTCAAAGAACTTCGTCTCATTTTGCCCTCGCAACTCATAACTGTATTTGTGAAGTCTCACAGGCAACTGCATTACCTGCATCGCGCTAGGATTCTTATGATAAATTGCTTCGTGAGGCAAATCAACCGACGCGGGACTTAATTGGAGTTTTTATTGAAATTATCTGTCCCCGCCGTAGTTGACGTTCTCACTCCTTACAGCTAGAATGGCACTTCGTTTCAGCAGACTTTTCAATCGGGGATGTGGCGGAACCGGTAGACGCGATGGTCTCAAAAACCATTGGGATAACTTCCCGTGTGGGTTCGAGTCCCACCCTCCCCATTCACTAAGTGCTGAGGACTGAGGACTGGGGACTGAGCGAAGGCAACGGCGAGCTTTATTGCCGTTCCCACTCAGTCCTCAGTCCTCAGCGCTCAGTCCTTATTATGAAGACGCCGCCAATCAGCTTTGACTCGATCCCCGCTTCGGCCCTATCGGTTTCGACTCTTCAAATTTGCCTCAAATGCGCCTTCGACCTCTTCACCAAGCAGCTAAAGCTCGCGCCCCGCACGGCTTTTATCGAGCTGAAAAAGCACGTGCCCGAAGAGTCCGACTTTACAGGCGCGTCAACCATACGGCCACACTTCATCCCACAGGAGGGCCAGACCCACTGCCCTCACTGCAACGCTTCGAAGAGGTGGTTCGCCTCCTTTCGCGCGGTAAGAATCGACGCTCACCCGTCGTTTGAAAAGGAGCGGAAAAAGCTCTGGGCTGCTCTCAAGAAAGACAAGGATGGCTTTACGCTGTGGAACCCTGACCGGACGCCGATGCAGATATTTTCCGAATGGCTCGACCGGCTCAACCGCAGCCTGGACTATGAGAACGACTCCTGGTTGATACAGGCGGCAATCGAGTATATTAAGCGCGCCTCGCCGTCGGCCCGCTGGCCTGAGATAGTCTCAAGCGGCATCCGCCGCGTTCAGCTGTCGCGCCAGGTCGAAGACGAGTGGAGTTACGAAAACGGCTGGCTGTACGTGTCGCCTGTGCTGTACGGCGACGCGCTTATGGTGCAGCACCTTATCTCGCGGTCGCATCAGCACGGCGGTCGCACATTCGAAGGAAGGCTCACGCTGGCGGAGTTCGTCGGCAGGCTCCGGCGAATGGGCTATTTCGAGGCGAGAGGCATCGATACGCGCGACCCTTACGAGGCGTTCGAGCAAGCAATCGCCTCAATTACGCAGTCCGGGCCGCAGGCAATTTACTTCGCCGTGGATCGAACCGATTACCTTGCAAAACTGAAAGCAGTCTATGAGAAGAAACGAGACAAATAGATGAAAAAGATGACAGCTTATCTACTGGCCGCCCTGATCTTCGCGGGCGGTCTTGCCTCAACAACTGTGAAAGGGCAGGACACCGGCCAGGCAGGATTCGTAGTCTCCCTCAAAAACGGCAGCACTATTCGCGGGCGCACGCTGGCGCGCGATGAATCGACGGGCAAGCTGCGGCTCGTGATGACCGAATCGGCGACTGGCGCGGCCGAAACCTATGCCGTTATCTCGATGGCCGACGCCGACACAATAAGAGCATCGGCTTCAACCACAGACTCGATTCGGATAAAGCTGATTGGCGGCAGCGAGCTTCGCTGCAAAGAGTTCGATCTAAGCCGCGACGTGGTCACGGTAAAGCTCGGCACGGCGAGCCGCGTCGAAGTGAGGTGGGACGAGATAGAATCGATCACATTTACAGGGGCGTAAACCGTGACTTGGGGATGGTGACAAGTGACAAGTGACGAGAAAGGGAGCAGCGGAGCTTGGCCGGTCCCTCCCTCTTGTCACTCGTCACTTGTCACTTGTCACGATCTTAAGCGCGGCGTTTAACTCATCCCACGCAAGCTTCACATGCGCTCGCGTGGTTCGTATGTTGACTACGGCGAGCCGCAGGGTCAGTTTCCCGTCGAGCTTTGTGTGCGACAAGAAGAGCTTTCCGCGTCGATTAACCTCTTCCATCAACCGCTCATTCAATGAATCTAAAAGTGCCTCGGCCTCCGCAAGCCCCCTTCTAGCTTCCACAGGGTTAGCCCGAAAACAGACCGTGCTGAAAGGGACGGGCGCGAGAAGCTCGAAGTCCGGGCTCAAAGCTACCCACTCGGCAAACTCGTGAGCGAGCGCTATGTGCTCGCGGATTCGCGCCGCCAAGCCTTCTGCGCCAAAATAGCGCAGCACGAACCAGAGCTTTAATGCGCGGAACCGGCGGCCTAGCTGCGGGCCGTAATCCATAAAGTTGTGGACATCGTCGGCAGCGTCCGTGCGCAGGTATTCGGGCACGAGGCTGAACGCCTGACGGAGAACCTCCATCTTCTTGCAGAAGAGGATGCTCAGATCGATGGGAACGAATAACCATTTGTGGGGGTTGATGACGACGGAATCGGCGCGGTCGCTTCCGTCAAGCACCCATCGCATCTCAGGCACGACAGCGGCCGAGCCGCCGTAAGCCGCGTCTACGTGAAGCCATAGGTTTTCGCGCCCGCATATGTCTGCGATCTGAGGAACCGGGTCGATGCTCGTGGTCGAAGTCGTGCCAACGGAGGCCACGACGCAAAACGGCTCGTAACCCGCAGCGCGGTCCTCACCAATCGCCTTTTCAAGCTCGACCGGGTCGAGACGGTACTGGCTGTCGGTCTTGATCTTTCTGACGCTCGCCTGGCCGAGTCCAAGCGTGATTGCAGCCTTCTCGATTGAAGAATGCGCGTGGTCCGATGCGTAGAGGCGCAATGAGACAGCGGCTTGAGATGAAGCCGCTTCACCCTCCGCATTGATGAACGGGTAGCCGGGATAGGGATTTTTTGACGGCTCGGTCGGCGCGACTTTTGACGACTGTTCGGCGATACGGCGCGCCTCCGCGAGCCCGTTTTCCCTGACGCGCAGCCCCGGCACGGCCTGGCGCGCCGCCGCTATCGCGCAAAGAGTCGAGATCGACGCGGTATCATAGACCACGCCGGAAAACTCTTCGGGCAACCCGGTCATCTGTCGCAGCCAGTTGATCGTTACCTCTTCAAGCTCGGTCGCGGCGGGGCTTGTTCGCCACAGCATCGCGTTGACGTTAAAGGCGGAGGCTATCATCTCGCCCAGTATTCCCGGGGCCGAGGCGCTTGTGGCGAAGTAGGCAAAGAAGGCCGGGTGATTCCAATGCGTGACTCCAGGCGTAATCAAGCGGTCGATGTCGGCCAGTATATCCGCCATCGCCTCGCCGCGCTCGGGCGCTTGAGCAGGTAATTCGCTTTTCAAATAACCCGGCTTTACCTGAGACAGTACCGTGTAGCTTTCCGGGTGCGCGAGGTAATCCGCGATCCAATCGACCACTTCGTGGCCGTAGCGGCGAAACTCCTCCGGGCTCATGTCGCCGAGCACACCGGGACTATGGGCAGGCTGTTGCTGATTCTGTTTATCGCTCACAAGTATCCCCTTATCGAATCAGGGCCACGACACGGGCGTGGAACTCGAAGCTTCAGTAATTCGGTCGATTATCGCAAATGGGCCGGTGATAAGGGACGCGCGCGACTCGTATCTAAACAGGCTCGCCAAGCCTAACGTAATCGGCCTTACGCTTAACAGGAATAAACCCCTCCGAGATAATTACGTCCCTGAGCATCATCTCGGTTGCGCGGTGATGCGCGCCCGCAGGGGTTATTACGTTCTCCTCGATCATGGTGCTGCCGATATCGTTTGCGCCAAAGTGTAGCCCCTGGCGTCCAATGTCCAGCCCTTGAGTCAGCCACGAGACCTGGACGTTCGGGATGTTCGACAGATAGAGCCTGCCTATGGCGAGCCATCTCAGGTACTCGTCGCCAGAGACGCGGTCGGGGAATCGCTTGCCAATCGGTGTATTATCCGGCTGTAGCGTCCAGGGGATGAAGGATACAAAGCCGGGGTTTCTATCTTGAAGCTCGCGGAGCTTTTCAAGATGGAGCAACCGCTGGTCACGCGTCTCGCCCATGCCGAACATCATGGTCGCGGTCGTCGGTATTCCGAGCCTGTGGGCTACATCCATAACATGGAGCCACTCTTCGCTGTTGCAATGCGTCCGCCGCTTGCTCCGAATCTCGTCGACGAGAATCTCTCCGCCCCCGCCGGGGATCGAATCTAACCCCGCGTCTCTCAGCTCTCTAAGCAAGCCTTCGACACCAAGCCCCGTGATCTTTGCGAGGTGGTCTATCTCAGGCGGCGAGAAACAGTGCAGGTGTATGTGGTAACGGTTCTTCAGCTCGCGGAGCATCTCTGTGTAATATTCGAGCGGCAGGTCCGGGTGGAGCCCGCCCTGCATGAGCACGCCGCTTCCGCCGAGCGCGAGCATCTCTTCGACCTTCTCAAATATCTCTTGATAGGTGTGGACGTAGCCTTCGGGTGAGCCGGGCTTGCGATAGAAAGCGCAGAAGCTGCAAACCGAGACGCAGACATTTGAATAATTGACGTTGCGGTCGACGACGTATGTCACAACCCCGTCCGGGTGGAGCTTTTGCCGCAACTGGTCTGCGAGCCTCCCTAGCTCCTCGGTAGCGGCTGTGTCTTCAACCACTTTCCATTCTTCAAAGGAGAGCCGCTCGCCCGTCTCTATTCTCGCCAGCAACGTATCTGCGCCTGTCTCTTCAACCGTGTATCGCATAAGTAGCCTCGCATTCGGATTATAACCAAAAGGCGGAATTAGGCAACTCCGTCAAAAGTGCGGCTGCTCCGCCTGTATGAACCAATACACTACGGCTCTAACATTGCTTAAAGTTTGCTGGCGAGTATAATTGTCTAACCCAGGCAACAAAGCATTAGAGGCTGGCCATGACGAACGACGAGCTGGAGCGCGCAATACAGTTCTTGACCCAGCATCACGCGAAGGTGAGCGCTCAAAGTGACCGCAACTTTGAGCAGATCAAGCTTCACTCGGAGCAAATCGCACAACTTTTGCGAGTAGTCTCCCTCCACTCCGAGCAGATTAAGACGATGGCCTCGCAAGCCGAAGCTGACCGCGCAGAGATGCGCGATGCTGTCACAGAGATGAGAGAGGGGTTCAATGGCCTGATCGTGGCTAATGAATTGACCAGAGAGCTGGCCGAAGAGGTCGCAAAGCTCGCGCTGGCCACCGGTCGGCGCGTTGCCGACCTCGAACGTTGACAGTAAAATCAGGCAGCTACTCATTATTCATCCCGCCGCAAATCCTGACGGCTGGACTTGGCTGTCAGCCTATGTTAAAGCTTAGAAGGTGTCACGCTTCTCGGTTCTATCCACGAAGGGCCGCAGACCGCGTGCTTCGGCAATCTTTCAGAAATGACGCCGGACTAGGATGAACTCATACCAGCAAGTCCAAAACCTATCGCTTATCATCCAGCCGGGCGATAGCTTTTTTCCCATCGTTGATGCGATTGACAGCGCCTCGAAATCTATCAAGATGACCATCTTTCGTATGAACGATCCTATCGTTCGTGACGCGCTCACGTATGCCGTCGCTCGTAAGGTCAAGGTGCAGGCGCTCGTCGCGCCCACTTCGAAGGGCTGGACGAAGCGAAACAAGAAGCTGACCGACGAGCTTTCAAAGATCGGCATAGAGGTCCGTATGCCGAGGGTCAAGAAGGACAAGATCAAGCGGTATCACTACAAGATGATGACTATTGACGACTCGCAGGCGATGATCTTGACCTTCAACCCGACGCAGAAGAACCTCCATTACGCGAGGGACTTCGGCCTGTTGATACGCGACAACGTGATAACGACCGAGTTGAGCAGGCTTTTTGACGCGGACTGGCACGGGCAGCCGTTCGAGCCTGAAGACCTGCCGCTCGTTATAAGCCCGAACAACAGCCGCAGCAAGCTTGTCGGGCTGCTTGCGTCGGCAGAGCGCACCATCCGCATACTCGACGCCAAGGTCGAAGACCACGAGATCATGGGCCTGCTACTCAAGAAAGCTTCGGCCGGGGTCGATGTGCGCATCATCAGCCGTAAGACACATTACGACGAAGCGGTCGCAAACTTCCACGTACGAAAGCTTGCGCGCTACAAGCTGCACGCGAAGTGCGTCACTGTAGACAGCTCGCGTTTTTTTGTCGGCAGCCAGAATCTTAGGACCGTCAGTCTCGACCGCCGGCGCGAGCTTGGCATCATAGTCGAAGATGACGCGATGACGCGGAGGATCGAGCGCGTCTTTGACGAGGACTGGGCGAACGCCACGGAGATGCGCTCGGCTATCGAGGCAAGCGCCGACTGAGGGACGAGCTTTGACCTGTCCGAGGTGTCGAATCAAGATGGTCGAGCAGAAACGCAGTTTTCACAAACAGCGAAAGTGGGTCTGCCCTAAGTGCGGCGCGGCGCGCATGCAGGCGCAGAAGCCGCGAATGACGAACAGCAAGCGGGGGGAGCGAGAATGAATAAGCCACGATCCGTTCAGTTCAAGCCGGGCGACGAGATAGCCTATGCGATGCCTTCAGGCATGCTCTACGGAACGATCAAGCGGATGGTCGGAGAAGGCGACGCGGTCGAGATCGAGTTTGAAGACGGGCGCAAGGAGATAAAGAAGGTCAGAGACGGCGCGCTCAGTCTTCTGCGGCGCGCAAGCGGCATGAGCGAGGAACAGGAGCGACACCAGGACCGCGCGCCGGTTCGCGATTACGATATCGAGCGAATACGCCGCAGCGATCAACGCAAGCGGTAAGACCGATTCGGGACTCATCCGCTAATCCGCGCGATTAGCCTCATAATCGGTGTGTCTTGTAAAGCGGCGGGCTGGTAGAGAAAGATGTAGACTATTCGAAGCAGGCCGAAGAGGGCGAAAGCCACCGCCGCCCAGCGGACAACCCTGAGTCGTGCGATCCCTTTATCAAAAGCCGTGGCGATCATGCCTTTGTTCAAAAGCACCGCGCCGGACCTCAGCCAGTAAAGAAACGCGAATAAAAATAGCGGGGGGCCGAGCAGGTTGAAAGCGAAGGCTTCAGCCAGGTGGCCCTTCCCTATCGAGCAGAAAGAATGTCCGAGGCCGCAGCCCGGACACGGCAGCCCCGTGCCGTTTTTGAAGGCGCAGACCGTGAAGTATTGCCCGCCCGGCTCCCCGCTCGGCGCATATAAAACGCTTACAACAAAGATAATTCCGAGCCCGATAACCGCGAGCAGCGCGATACGCTTCGACGGTTTCGGTCGGCCAGCGTCGCTGCGGTCAACCGTTGATCGATCTTCTTCGTACTCGGTTCTACTGTTAGTTGCTTCCATCCGTTATGTTATCTGGTCAACAGTTTCTTCCCACCGGCTCCGGTCGATGTAGAGATAAAGCTATACAAAAGCCGCGCAAACTGCACGGGATATTCTAGCATGGGAAGAAACCCGGCTCCTCTCACCACTGCGAGCTTGCCCCGCTCGACAAACGAAAAGAGGCGGCGGGCTTCCATCCCGCTCTTCTTGTCCTTCTCGCCCGAAGCAAAGAGCAGCGGCAACCTTGTAACCTTTAAGAATCGCTCGATCTCAGCGACCGAGACCGGGTCAGCCATCGAAAGCGCAGTCTCGTAGCCCGCGCGCGGGTTCAGACCGGCGAAATCGTTAAACAGTATGTCGCGGTAAGGCTGTGGGGCGCGACGAAATCTCCAGGCCACGACGTTGCGGAGCAGCGGAAAAGCGGCAAGCTCTCTTAGCGCCAGTGTGGCGGGGGTGTAGACTGCCAGCCGTTTTATCTCGTCTTCCTGCATGCCTGTTCGCGGGCTGGCAACCACGAGCGAGTTCAAATCCTGTGGATGACGGTCCGCGCATCTCGCTGCGATGAGCGAGCCCTGCTCGTGCGCGACAAACGCGGCGTCATACGTCGCGGTAGCTTTGAGGATCGCGTGAAGGTCTTCGGCGTGATCTTCGACCGTAAACCTTGCGCCGGGCGTCGGGGGCTGCGAGCGGCCGATACCGCGCTGGTCGTAGATGATGCAGCGAAACCCGCGCTCAAGCAGACGCACCACCGGACGCCAGCACTCGCAAGACATAGCCCACCCGCTCACAAATACTATGGCCGGTCCCCGACCTGTTGCTTCAAAGTATAGCGGGCCGTTTCTCGTATTCAGGATCATATGTCGAGCGATAACCTTATTAGGCTGCGCCCGCGCGGTCAAGCACAGCGGAATCGATCCCGCGTAATACTTTCTGCGCTATTGACGTTGCCTCTGAAGGGTAGTAAAAAGTTTCCCACCAAACGATCTGGAAAGGAGATCCTCTATGAAACTGTTATCACTGGCCATACTCTTTGCGCTGGCCCTCCCTTCGATGGGTTCGGCGCCGAACTCGAATACCGGTTACGCAGGGACCGCGAGCGGTATATCGAGCCCGGAAGAGAAAGCTAAGAATAAGAAGGCGAAGCAGAAATCGAAGGACAAGGCAACCGACGCCCAGCAGGCAGACCAGCAGGCCTCTGAAAGCCAAACATCTGAAAGCCAAGCGTCAGATAGCCAGACCTCAAACAAAGAAGTAGCGAAGGACGAGTCGAAGGGGAAGTCAAAAGAAAAGTCGGCGAAGAAGTCCAAGAATAAAAATAAGAATAAATCGGAAGATAATCAGGCCGTAACTCAACAAACAGAACAGCAATCATCAGATGCTCAGACCTCAGAAACCGAAGAGACTGATGGCAACAAATCCAAAAAGGATAAATCCAAAGAGAAGGCTAAAAAGTCCAAAAACAAGGATAACCAGTAACCTGACGGCCTGATTGCGAGAGCAAATCGGCTTGCGAAGATATGAAGGGAACGTGCGTAATCAACGCACGTTCCCTTCTCAGTTAAACGGCCCCTAATAACAAGGGCTGTGTTCTTACGGCTTGCCCACTTCTAACGGATCGCCCGTCCGGTGGTCATTTATTTGAAAACGTAAGAACTCATGAATGGCCCTGAGCGCTTCGGCATTTTTCGTCGAGATGCGCACGCGGCTGCCTCGCCCGGTCTCCTCGACGGTGTAGCTAATAGCTTCCTTGAGTTGGCTCATCACCGATGCTCCGGGCGGAACCTGGTCGTGTACCTCTTTCGGGATAGAAAAATCGCCGCTTGCGAATGCCTGAGCTATGTGTGCAAGGTGCTGCCTGATCTGATCGCGGCTTGCAGTATCTTTCGAATCATTCGCCTCGACTTCGATTGCCCCGCCGTCGGCGTACAGGCGAAAGTGGTGAGTCGTCTTCGCGTGAGAGAAACCCATCGCCTTGTCGCCCCGCCTGTCCACCTCAGCGCCATGATCCATATGCTGGTCGTGTTTGTGACCTGACTGGGCCTGAGCATTACCCTTCATCATCGGGCAGGAGGCATGACGGGTGTCTCCAGGTTTAAGTGAATTTGCTCCAGACGGTTGTTGAGCGTTAATAGCGACTATACAAATGATCGCCCAGTGAGAAAGCAGGAGGCCTGCCGTTTTAATTTTCCTCATAACCTATAATCCTTTCTTTTTCCGCTGACGCCACTTCGATACGGGCGGCGAATGCGATTTATCGGTTGATGAACCGGTGGCAGCGAGGGTTTCAAGCAGCGACGCCCTTTCCCCGGCCGCGCGGTCTGCTAAACGCGCGTCCCAGTCTTTCAAGAGCGCGTGCAGCTCGTCGCGCACAGAGATCAACTCGCTTAAATGAGTTTCAACGTCAGAGAGTCTTGCTGCGGCGAGGGCGCGCACCTCGCTGCACGGCGCGCCGCCCCGGTCGCGGACTTTGAGAATTCGTGCAAGCTCGTCGAGGGTGAACCCTATGGTAAGCGCTCTCCGCACCAGCCGCACTCGCTCAAGCGCCTCGGCCGGGTACTGGCGGTAACCGTTCGGTGAACGGCGCGGGGCAGCCAGCACCCCCTTGCGCTCATAATGACGCAGGGTGTCTGTGCTTACCCCCGCGGCTTTCGCAAGCTCGCCCGCCCTCAAGAACTCTTTCTTCGTGTCATCGTCGATCACAGCAGCATTATAAAGTTTGGAATGCATTCCAGAGTCAAGTGATTTTTTTATTTTGGCTTTTGATGAAACCTTTATCCACGCTTCGCCACCAACCAGTACGGCAAGTCCTGCTAGTTGCCGCATCACTCAATAGCGCAATCCAGATCGGAGAAGAGACTATGCGTAATGTAAAACCTTCCTTTGTCAGATCAAAGGTTCTCAACTCAAGTGCTATCGCAATTTTCGCCCTTACACTCACTCTGGCTTTATCGCTTCCGGCCCGAACGGTCTTTGCCCACGGCGCGCAGAAATACGTTAACGGCCGCTGGTTCAACGGTCAGACCTTCGAGCAGAGGACCGTTTATGTCGTTGATGGCGTCTTGCGAATGGAGTACGCCGGAAAGGCAGATGCGACGATAGACCTTCAGGGCAAGTTCGTCATCCCGCCTTTCGCAGAGGCTCACAACCATCACTTTGGAGAGGAGGCCAGCTATAAACAACAACTCGGAACCTATATGCGACAGGGGATATTCTATTCCAAAAACACAAATAACATTACGAAGCTGACTGTGCCTGTGCGCCAGATGGTCAATAACCCCGAAAGCGTCGACGTTGTTTACGCAAACGGCGGGTTGACGGCAAGAGGCGGTCATCCTGCTCAGATTTATGACATGTTCGTCGAACACCTTCCCGGCTGGTCAAGAAAGGATATGGAAGACCAGGCATATTTCATCGTCGATACGGAAAAAGACCTTGAGCAGAAATGGCCTACGATTATCTCTGGCAAGCCCGATTTCATAAAGACATACCTGGAGTATTCCGAAGAGTTTGAAAAGCGAAAAGACGATCCCGGTTTTTATGGCAAGCGGGGACTCGACCCCAAATTGCTACCGAAGATAGTCGAAAAGGCGCATGCGAACAGGTTGCGAGTGGTCGCACACATAAACACCGCGACCGACTTCTACAACGCAGTGGTCGCGGGCGTAGATGAGATTACCCATCTGCCGTTAGAAAAACTGACCGAAGAACAGGCTAAATCCGCCGCAAGTCATGGCGTAGTCGTAGTCACGACCACCATAAGCCACCGGCCGACGGGTCACGTAAAAGATATAGATGACGTTCATCGTCACAACATCAACCTGTTGAGGCGCGCGGGGGTTCGGATGGCGGTTGGCTCGGATGATAATAACCACACGGTAATCAATGAGGCTGAAAACCTGCATCGCCTTCGAGTATTCGACGGCCTGACCCTGCTAAAGCTCATGACTGAAGTCACACCGCAAACTATTTTCCCTGAGCGCAAAATTGGTTATTTGAAAGATGGGTATGAAGCGAGCTTTATCGCGCTCGACGGCAACCCTCTTGAAGACTTCGCCAACATAAGGAAAGTCTCTGTTCGTGTAAAGGGAGGGCACGCGCTTGAACTCCTGGCCGAAGCGCCCAGGAAGCCGTCAGTTGGGGACGCGATAATCCACACGCTGATGGAGAGCGGCGTCAGTGCCGCCATCTCGCAGTATCGGCAGCTAAGGAAAGAGCGGCCTGACGAGTATGACTTTGCAGAAAAGGCGTTGAATGACCTGGGGTACTACCTGCTAAAACATGATCGGGTAGCGGATGCAATCGAGATATTTAAGCTGAACGTAGAGGTGTATCCACAGGGCTTCAATGCCCATGACAGCCTGGCCGAAGCTTACATGCGCAACAACAACCGCGAGCTGGCCATAAAACACTATAAGAAATCGCTTGAGCTGAACCCGAAGAACGCGAACGCCATTGAGATGCTCAAGAAGCTGGAATGAACCGGCCTGCCCTTAAAGCAAAACGGCCACCCCGGAAGGTGGCCGTAATTGCTTTGAATCTTGGCTCCTGAGGTAGGACTCGAACCTACAACCCTCCGGTTAACAGCCGGATGCTCTGCCATTGAGCTACTCAGGAATCTAGCCTTGGCTAAAACGAAAATTTAAGTTACCAGATGCCTCGCGATTATGTCAACCAGAGCCTAAAAAGTGTCTATTTTGGCTACATCGCTCGCCGAACAACATTCTTGACACGCCGGGCGCGCGCTTTGTAACATTCGGTCTTTCTCTTTTCGTGTTGAAGCGTGCATATGGGGACGTCCGACGAAGATTTCATGCGGCTGGCTCTGGCCGAAGCCGAGGCTGCGCGGGCAAAGGGGGAGGTGCCTGTCGGAGCCGTCGTCGTCATCGGTGATGAGATAAAGGGTCGCGGGCACAACCTTGTGATCGAGACAGGCGACCCGACGGCTCACGCAGAGGTTCTCGCCCTCAGGGAGGCGGCCGCCAGCGTGGGTAATTACAGGTTGACCGGGGCGACTCTTTATTCAACCATCGAGCCGTGCGCAATGTGCGCGGGCGCGCTCGTTCACGCACGCGTCGCACGCCTTGTGTTCGGCGCGAGCGACAGGCGCGCGGGCGCGGTCGTTACACATTTCGGAATTTGCACGACAGATTTTTTGAATCATAGAGTGATTGTTGAAAGCGGAGTCCTTGAGGAGGACTGCCGCCGAATGATACAATCCTTTTTTCGCGATAAACGATAAGCCGTTTCATGTGCGGAGAGGTGCGAGAGTGGCTGAATCGGGCGGTCTCGAAAACCGTTGTGCTCTTACGGGCACCGTGGGTTCGAATCCCACCCTCTCCGCCATTGCTATTTTACACTTGAACCCGAATCGGGAGAGGTGCAGGAGTGGCTGAACTGGCAGCACTGGAAATGCTGTGAACGGGCAACCGTTCCGTGGGTTCGAATCCCACCCTCTCCGCCAGCGAGCATCTTGAATGTCGAACCCTTCGGGGTTCGATTCGTCAGGCCCCGGACGCCGTGCAATCGCGCGGCTGCGAACCCCGCCAGGCCGGGAACGGAGCAACGGTAGCAGTTCGCGGATGTGCCGCGGCCTCTCCGGGGCCTGACAAATCTCTCGCCGCCAAGGCTATACCAGCCCGGCAAGCTCGAACTCACAATCGACAGGTCCATTCATCTTGCAGGCGCAGGTCAAACGGCTTAGACTAAAAAACTGGAGCGCCGCCACAAAGATCGTTCGGTCGCGGCGTCTGACTCTTTCTATCGAAAGCTGCTCATGTCAGAATCGCAAGTCATAGCAAGAAAGTACAGGCCCCAGAGTTTCAACCAGGTCGTGGGCCAGGAAGCGATCACGCGCACGCTCGCCAACGCCATCAAGTCCAAGCGTATACACCACGCTTATCTCTTCACGGGCGCGCGCGGCGTCGGAAAGACCACGACCGCTCGAATTCTGGCCAAAGCCCTCAATTGCCAGAAAGGCCCGACGCCTGAGCCGTGCGGCGTCTGCGCCTCGTGCGTCGAGATTACCAACTCCGCGTCAATAGACGTCCACGAGATCGACGCCGCGTCGCATACGGGGGTCGAAAACGTTCGCGAAGTGATAATCCAGACGATTCAGATCGCCCCTGCGCGCGACCGCTACAAGATATTCATAATCGACGAAGTTCACCAGCTATCGGGCCACTCGTTCAACGCGCTGCTCAAGACGCTCGAAGAGCCGCCGCCGCACGCCATCTTCATTCTCGCGACTACAGAGCTTTATAAAGTCCCTGAGACGATACTGTCGCGGTGTCAGGTCTTTGAGTTCAAGACCATAACGCTCAAGCGAATCTTCGAGCAGTTGAAGAGCATAGCTGCCGATCTTGGCGTGCGCGTAAGTGATTCGGCGTTGATGGCCGTGGCGCGCGCGGGCGACGGCTCGATGCGCGACGCGGAATCGGCTCTCGACCAGGTCATAAGCTTTGCCGGGAAAGATGTGACCGACGAAGACATATCGCTCGCGCTCGGTCTTGTCGATGCCGATACGCTCAACAGGACCATGACGGCGCTTGCGCAGAGAGATTCGCGGCAGGTCTTGAGAATCGTCGAGGAGGTGATCGGGCGCGGTTATGACCTGCGAAACTTCTGCCGCGAGCTTATGGCTTATATCCGCGCGCTGCTCGTCACAAAGATCGCGGGCTTCGATCAAGAGTTGCTTGAGCTTCCGCCGAGCGAAGGCGAAACCGTCGTGCGGCTTTCCGAAGCATTCTCAGAGCAAGACCTGCTGAGGTTCTTCTCGATATTAACAAAGACCGAGCAGGACATAAGATTATCCTCGCAGCCACGTTTGCAGTTCGAGATCGGGCTTATCAAGCTGGTGCACGCCGAGCGGCTCTACATGCTCGAAGAGGCGTTGAGCCGATTGCAAGAGCTTGAATCAAGACTGGGCGGGTCCTTGTCCGTTCCGCCCGCGAGCAGCTCCGCGCCGCAGGATACGCCGCGTTCGGGCAGCTCTCGGATTCAACCCGGCGCAGGCTCTTTTAAGAGGGCCGGTCAGGTCGCGGCCGAGCGCCCCGCACCCCCGGCCGCGCCGGTGCCGGCTGCGCCGCAACCTTCGCCGCAACCGGCTCCTCCAAAACCTGTCGCAAAACAAGCGCCGCCCGTAGAGCCGCCCGCGATTCTTGATGAGCCGTATGAGGAAGCGTATGAGAGCGCGGCTGTTGATGACGGTCGCGGCGTGATCGAAAGACTGAAGAAGGCGCTTGAGAGCAGGAATAAATTTCTGGTTTTGAGCGCAATCGAGAAGGCCGAAGAGGTCAAAGTAGAGGGCCGACACCTTAGAGTTTCGCTGTTGCCTGAGAACTCTAAGGATAAAAGCATCATGGAGTCGAAGGACAATCGTCGTGTGATAGAAGAGGTTGCGCAAGAGGTATTCGGTCGCCACTTGACCTTGTCGACACGTGTCAGCGGCCAGCCGTTTAGCAATGAGCCTCAAGCCGAATCGAAGCCGCTGCGACCGGGCGCGGGACAAAAGAGCGCGGGGCAGGCAGGCGCGGGGCCTGTAGGCGTACCACAGCCGAGCGCAACCAAACCGAAGAAGCCTGCCGTTGAGCATCCGGGAGTTCAGGCGCTCGTAGATAAATTTCACGGCGAAGTATTGGAAGTGGTAAAGCCTGAGACTTAATATCAACGATACACAGATCAGTAACCGAAAGGGGAAGCAGATGAAACTACCTGGCGGATTTGACATCCAGGCAATGATGAAGCAGGCGCAGGAGATGCAGGACGAGATGCAGCGCGAAATGAACCAGATTCGCGTCGAGGCATCGGCGGGCGGCGGCATGGTCCGCGTCGTTATGAACGGCGCGAAAGAGTTGCTCGAAGTAAAGATCGACCCCGAAGCAGTCAATAAAGACGATGTCGAGATGCTTCAGGATTTGATCGTCGCAGCCTTTACTGAGGCTCACCGCAAAGCCGACGAAGCGATGAAGGGCAAGTTGGGATCGAAGCTCGGCGGAATGGGACTGGACGGCCTTTTATAAAATTTGCCGCGCGCCCTCCCTGCGCGAGTTGCACCTGTCATAACGGTTAAGCCGCCGAAGACCTCTCGTTCACTCCGGCGGCTCTAAACCTTCCTTCTATCGCCCGCGAGCCCGGGCTTTTCTGGTATAATTCTTTTGACGAAACCCCAAGATAGATCAAGTTAGAAGGGATTCTGGCCGACCCTTTTGGAGAGTTGGCCGAGACGATAATGCTCGATTACGCGGAACCTGTAACAAAGCTGATTGACGAACTGAAGCGACTGCCCGGCGTGGGGCATAAATCGGCCCAGCGCCTGGCCTTCTATATTCTTCGAGCCGACCGAGAAGAGACTGAACGGCTCGTCGAGGCGATTCACGAGGTCAAAGAGAAGATAATTCTCTGCTCGACCTGCAACAATATCACGGACACCGACCCTTGCCGGTTTTGCTCAAGCGAAGCGCGCGACAAGCGCGTAATCCTTGTGGTCGAAGAGCCGTTCAACCTGGTGACGATAGAAAAGACTCGCGAGTACAAAGGGCTTTACCACGTGCTGCATGGTGCTCTCTCTCCGATTCGCGGTATAGGGCCCGATGAGCTGAAGATCAAGAACCTGCTTGAGCGGCTGCGCGGAAGCGAGGTTGAAGAGATCATTCTTGCGACCAACCCGAACACCGAAGGCGAGGCAACCGCGAACTATCTTTCAAAGCTGATGAAGCCGCTCGGTATTCGCATCACACGAATCGCGATGGGCGTGCCCGTCGGCTCCGATCTCGAATATGCCGACGAAGTGACCATGCACAAAGCGCTGTCGAACCGCCACGAAATATAGGTAGGCGTAAACAGTGACAAGTGACAAGTGACGAGTGACAAGAAAGAGCAGGCGAGAAGTTCGGGTCACTCTGACTTGTCACTCGTCACTTGTCACTTGTCACTTCTTGATCAATAAGTGTTGTCGCCGCGCAGCATGACCGGGATGGTCTTGAACATGATCTTGAGGTCGAGCAGCGGCGACCAGTTCTCGATATAAAATATGTCGAGCCTTACCATCTCCTCAAAGTGCAGCCGATTGCGCCCGCTGACCTGCCACAGGCCGGTAATGCCGGGCTTTACATGAAACCGCGCGCGGTGCCAGTCCTTGTAATGGCGGACTTCGTACGGGATCGGCGGGCGAGGGCCTACGATGCTCATCTGGCCGACGAGGACGTTTAAGACCTGGGGCAACTCGTCAATCGAGTAGCGGCGCATCCAGCTTCCAAGCCGCGTGAGTCGCGGGTCGTCTTTGATCTTGCCGTAGATCGGCTGGTCGGGCGTTCCCTGGTTCGCGTCTTCCCCGTTTATCAGCCGGGCCATCAAATCGCGGTGGACTTTATCGTCCACCTCCGGCTTCATCGAGCGAAACTTGAGCATCAAAAACATCTTGCCGTCCATCCCCACGCGCTCCTGTTTGAGGAAGACCGGCCCCTTCGATTCGAGCTTTATCAGTATGCTCAGGGCAAGCCAGACGGGCCACGTCAACGCCAGGATCGCGAGCGCCACGACGACATCCATCCCGCGCTTGAGCGCGCGCTGCGGTCCGCGCAAAGGCTCTTCGTAAAGCTTTATCATCGGAAGCGACCCGATGGTCGCTATCTCTGTCTTGCCCGGCAGACAATCGAAAAGGTTAGGGATGACGCGGTATTTGATATGGTGGTCGCGCCCGCACTCCATCAATACTTCAAACATCTTGCGAGGATTGATCCGTGTGTCGGTTATCAAGACCTCTTCGACGCCGTAGCGCTTGACAAGCTCAGGCAAGGTATCAAACCCGCCAAGCAGCCGAACGCTGGCTTTTCGCACGTCGCTCGAATCTTCGTTGGGGCGGGCCGTCACGACCCCTACGAGCTTGTAGCCGAGCATAGGCTTTTGACTCATCTCGGCAATACATACCTGAGCCATCTCGCCGCAGCCGACCACTATCGTCCGTATCAGGTTGCGCTCCGAGTAACGGCAGGCGATCTGTATCGAGCGGACGATGGTACGGCTCACCCAAAATAGCGCAATCGAAGCGAGCCAGTCGTAAACGAAGACCAGCCGCGAATACGAATAGTCGAGCGTTATCAACTGGCCGTTGCTGTACGTGAAGCCCTGACGGAAGAGAAAAGCGATCAGCACAAGGACCATGAAGCCAAGCATCGCCGCTTTGAAAATTCGCACGATGTCGTCGGAGAACGAAAACTCGCCGCGCAGCTTGTAAAGCCCGTAGTGGCGAAGCGCGAAGACTTTGACGAACGGAACGAAGAGCAGCAGGATGAAATAAGGGGCGAACTCAGGCGTTATGCCGACAGGAAATGAGCTGTACGCCGACCAGATAAATACTGGCGAGGCTTGCCTGAACTTGTATGAGCCGATGAAGGCGAGCACCGAGAGCGCTACATCGACCGCGACGAGTAAGGCGACGGGCAGCGCCGACCAGACGAGGCTGTGCCTGCGCGCCTTGTCCTTGATCGATTGCTTGACTACAGTCGCCGCATGGTCAGACATTCTTGCCCTTTGACTCGCTTGATAGGTACAGGCTCAACGCGTAAAGCATCCAACACTCGGCCCACCTGATGTAAGGGACTTTGATGGTATAGAACCGGTGACGTTGAAAATAATAGAAGCCTCGCGGGTCTTTAAGGTTATTGATCGCCCAGTCAACGGCCCCGGCCGCCATCGTCATTGAATCAGGCATAATCTCGGCCATCTCGACAAAAGTAACAACGGCCTGCGCCGCCGAGTGTACATCTATCGGATAAAGCTCGTCATGATAGTATTTGGGTGTGAAGTCCGCAAGAAAGAAACGCTCGCGGTAAAATTGAAACCCGCGCTCAAGGTTCACCCGCCAGCGGTCTGTCCCCAAATACTTCATCAAGTGCGCGAGCGACACCAGCACGTAGCCCGTATGAAAGCTGTCCTTCCACGATTGCGTCCCGGCTTCACCGTAAGGCCACGAGCCGTCCGCGTGCTGCCGGTTTACGGTGTAGGCTACGGCTTTTTCCGCCTCACTCGCGAACTCGTCGCGGCCTGTGTGATAGTAGGCGCGGCCAAGCAGTTGAGCGGCGAGCAGGTTTACGTTGTGGACTCTTGAAAAATCCGACGGGGTATAGCTGAAGCAATGCGCCTCGCCGTCAGTTGTCCTGTTGATCCTGTCAAGGAGGAAACGGCAGCTGCTGAGCGCAGTGTCAAGAGCATACTCATTCCCCGTCTTTTCAAACCAGTCCAGGTAGGCGTGCGCGGCAAAGACCGTGCAGACGACGTTAGGCGTCCCGCGCGGCGCAAAGAAAGCGCGCGATTGCCAGTCAAAGTTGTACCCCCAGCAGGCTTCCTCAAATCCCCGGCTGCGTGTCTGCGCAAGCAGGGACGAAAGAAGATCAAAGTCCTGCTCGAACCCTTCACCCGGCGCGCCTGTTTCTATACGTGTTTCCGCAAGCAACATGACCGAGCGGAGTGCCAGCGCAATGCCTTTCGGGTTTACGCCTTTGTGAATGCCGAGAAGCGGTCGCAGATTAAAAGGGCTCCGTTTAATTGCCTGCGTCCAGGCGGTCCGCAAAAATTTATTACCGAACGATGTCGCGCGGGCAAGAGGGCTGTTCAGCCCGTCGTAAGGGTCATACCCGGCCCAGCCTTCGGCACGGCAATACGAGACAAGCTCCCTGATTGCGCGCTCGCAGGCATAGGTTGTCTCTGTTTTTGCCAACATCTGTCCTGCCTGTGGCGCACCTCCGGTTTTGTTGCAGGGTCAGCCACGCGGGCCGCCGCTGCGCCGTCATTAAAAACGACAGTGAGCTTTAACTGTTCGGCGCGGCGACCTCTAAAGGAATCTTGACATCAACCGTCTGAGGCCGCAAACACGCCTTATCATCGCACGCCTGGACGGTCAACTTGCCTGAGATCGTGTGGCTGCCGACCGGAAGCCCCGCGAGCGACCGGGCCGTGAACCTCAGCACCACGCGGCCTTCGTAAACCGACATCGGTTTTTCCGAGAACTGAAACTTCTGGACCTTGGCCTTCGGGTATCGAACTGCGTTTGCCCGCAGCCCGGAAAGGGGCTCGATCTTCAATTTTGTCGGGATGAGGAAAGGTTCCGACGGGGCGCTAGAGTTGATGTGGTATCCGTTGTCTATATCAAGGACGACCGCCACTTGAAACACAGAGCCCTGCTTTACTTTATAGACAGATTGTTCGGGCCTGATCTTCACGACGCTAGCCGATGTCTGCGCGCTGGCCGAAACCGTTATAAGTCCGATCAAAAACAGTACTGGCAATAGCCTGGTTATCTTCATCATACCTCCTGAAACTTGATTATAAGAATAATCGCCTTGAATATGATAAACGAACGGAAGGTAAAGTTGCACGCGCTTAGCTCAACTTGTCTTGAAACCTGAAGGGATCCCGCCGGAAGGAATCTCGACGCTCCGGCCCGATCTTGCGGATTCGATCATCGCGAAAGTAACCAGGGTGGTATTGACGAGTGATTGGAGGGCTATCGGCGCGGCAGTCTTTCCGCGCGCCGCGTCAAAGAACGCGTTGATCTCCGCCGCGTGCCCTTTATCCTGCGAGCCTCCGCCTAGTTTTGTCGTCTTGCCGCCTTTGACAATCTGCGCTGTCTTGAAATCGTCGATGGTCGCGACTGCGCGGTCGCAGAATATCTCTACTCGCTCCTTTGCTACCGACGAGTCACCGCTGGCCGTGTAGATGATCGAAGCGACAGAGCCATCCGACATCATCAAGGAAGCGATGATGCTGTCATCGACAAACCCGCTCTGTCTCCCTCCTGCGGCCGCTTCGGCCGACACGCGCGTTACGAGCGAGCCTGTCATGAACTGAACGAAGTCGACAAAGTGACATGCCTCGCCGATGACACGACCGCCGCCCTCTGTCTGATCGTGCGACCAGTGATCGGGCGGGAGCTGTCCCGCATTCACTCTATAAATTATCGTCATCGCCCCCGAACGCGCTTTGAGCCGCTCTTTTATCTCGACAGCCGTGGGCGCGAACCTGCGGTTGTAACCGACCATCAGCAATTGATTGGACTCTTGCGCAGCGGCAACGACTTCGCGTAAATCATCTTCGGTCGTTGCCAGCGGCTTTTCAAGAAAGACCGCCTTTGATTGCCTGAGCGCCTCCGAGGCAATCTTTGCGTGGGAATCGTGGCGCGTTGCGATAAAGACACACTGAGTCTCAGGGCTTGCGAGCACCTTCTCATAATCGGTTGTGGAATAGGCAAAGCCGAACTGCTCGCCAGTATTGCGGGCGCTCACGCCCGTAGCCGTCGCGACCCCCTCAAGCCTTATGCCCGGCGTCTGCTTGACGAGCGGAAGAAGCACGCCGCGAGCGAAATTCCCTGCCCCGACAAAACTGACTCCGGGAGCCTCTGCGACCGGCGCGCGCCCTTTTTGAGATTTGATAACGTCAGCGACAGGCTCAGGCGATTCGGGATATTCGAGCACCACGCCGCAATAACGCTCGCCGTGTTGCGATGTTATAAGGCTGTAAGCGTCCGTGGCCTTCTCGACCGCGAACCTGTGCGTGGTCAGCAGCGCCGTGTCAACCTTGCCTTCCTTTACAAGCCTGAGGAAAGCGTCCATATTCCGGTTCTCTGTCCACCGCACGTAACCAATGGGGTAATCGTTTCCCTTCTCTTCGTAGGACGGATCATAGCGACCGGGACCGTATGATCTCGAAAGCCTCAGCTCAAGCTCTTTCATGTAATAGCTATGTCTTGGAACGTCCAGCCCGACAAGACCGACAACGACTACGCGCCCACGGTCGCGCGCAAGTTCGCCCGCCAGCTCTACGGGCTGATTGGACTTTGTCCCGGCGGTTATCAGTACGGAGTCTGCTCCGCGACCGTCGGTCAGCGAGTTGCAGGCAGCGATAGCCTCGGCCTCGCCTGATGCGACACGGTCTGCGCCTGATTTCAAGCCAAGCTCGCAAGCCTGCCCGTCTATGTCTACGCCGAGCACGCGGCAGCCTGCCGCCTTGAGCATCTGGACCGTAAGCTGCCCGACAAGACCCAGTCCTATAACCACGGCCGTTTCGCCCAGGCGCAGGTCGGCCTGTCTTATGCCCTGAAGCGCAATGCTCCCGACGGTCGTATACGAAGCGGCTTCCAGCGAAGCGCCTTCGGGCACAATCGAGCAGAGGTTTCGCGGCACAAAGATCACTTCGGCGTGAGAGGCATAACCGGCGCCCGCGCAGGCCACTCGGTCACCGACTTTCAAATCCATCACGTCACGCCCGACATCGGTGACGATACCTGAAGCGCTGTAGCCGAGCGCCTTTATCTGGTTCAGCCGCGATTTCACCTTGTCATAAGTCGAGCGCAACCCTTCGCGCTTGAACGTATCGAATACCTGCCGCACAAGGTCCGGGCGCGTGCGCGCTTTGCCGATCAGAGAGCTCTGCGCCGTCTCTACAATTGTGCGCTCGGTTCCCGCGCTGATAAGCGAGAAGGCTGTGCGGACGAGCACACCGCCCGGCCTTAGAACAGGCGGCGGCAGCTCTTCTACCTTCAGCTCTCCGGTGCGAAAATTCTGAACAACCTGTCTCATGATGGAAAAACGTAAACCGTGAACCGTAAACCGTGACAAGAGGGAGAGAGGAAGCGCACTTGCGCCCAACCTTTCTTGTCACGGTTTACGGTTCACGGTTTACGCCCTTTATATCAGCGGGTATTCGGCCCGCATCTTGTGTCTATAAGCCTGTAGAACCTTGTGTACCTGGCGAGGGGTCACCTTGGCTATCTGGCCCGCGATAGAGTAGTGCAAGCCCTGGTCGGGCGGGGACGGCTGCGTCAGGTATTCCGTGTAAGCGTCCAGGATCTGCTGCTGAATCTCATCCGGCGGGTCGGGCACGTTTGCGAATGTGCGCTCGTCGTCGTGCAGAACGTCGAGCCACCTGAGGACCTGCCAGCGGGTTACGAACCCGAGCTGTTCGGAAATCTTACCCGGAAGCTCTGTCAGGCGGTATCGCCTCTTTTGCAGCTCCTCCCAGTACAGTTTCTCCACCTCGAAAAGCTGCTGCCGTGACGGCGTCGGCGTCGGCGACTTTTCATATTCGGCCATGGACCATTCGCGTATGAGCTTCATGACCTGTTTGTATGGAAGGCTGAGCGCGACGCTGATTGCGCGGCGGCGACCGCCTTCGGGCCGGTGGCCGCTTTCGACAAAACGCTGGTACATCTCTATCGCCCGCGCCTTTTGTTCCGGGGTGAGCCCGACGGTCGCCTGCAAGATGTCGCGGATCACATCGGCTACGACCTGCCGTTTCAGCCAGAGCTTGTTCGCGATCTGCGTGTGTATCTCTTTAGTGGGAGTGGACTGCCCTGCGAACTCATCTTCGTACATCTGGATGATGCGGCGGCGCGTCTCTCCTGTCAGCGCCGCAGACTTTGGCGCGCGCGCTACCTTTGCTTTCCGGTCCGGCGCGAGCGGGATTTCCGGCCTCGGCACGGGCCTCGGCGCTACACGAGTGGCCTGGACTTCGGCGCGCGCTTCGGCAGGAATGTGCTTTACAACGCGCTTCTTCATGCACTTGATACAGAACGCAGCTTTGCGATCAGGAGAAAAAAAGGTTGCGTTGCAAACCGAACAGGTTCTGCGAAATTTCATTCCACTCATAGTCGTTTCCATAGTCTAAATTTTAGTCTCTGAAACTTCAACCCTATAAGTTGCCTGCTGCCTAATCGCTAATAGTGTAGGCCAGCAAAATTCTTGGAATCGCTCCAAGCGGCAGCATGGCATTGGCGCATCCCCTTTCAATAACCGACCTCGGCATCCCGAAGACGATTGCCGATTCGTTCGATTCAGCCAGAACGTGGCCGCCTGCCTTTCGCACGGCTTCGGCCCCCAGCGCCCCGTCCTCGCCCATCCCCGTCAGAACGATTGCGAGAGTCTTCTCCTTGCATGCGACAGCAGCCGAAGAAAACAGCGCGTCGCCCGAAGGCGCGTGCAGGTAATTTTGCAGACCGTTTATCACCTGAAGCACAAGTTTCCCGCCCTCGCGCGCGACGAGCGTCTGCGCGCCCGCTGGGGCGATGTATATGCGTTTGCTTTTTACCGGCTCGCGGTCCCGCGCCTCGCGCACCTTGTAGTGGCAGATTGAATTCAGACGCTCAGCAAACGGGCCGGTGAAACCGACAGGCATGTGCTGAGCGACGATGATCGGGACTTCCAGGTCCGAAGGAAGATCGGCAACGAGCCTTTGTATCGCGCCTGGCCCGCCGGTCGAAGCGGCGATACAGACCAGCTCGATTGATGCTTCGCGCGCCTCGCGCTCTGCGGCGACGATGGCTACCTTTGTGTCCGCGCTTATGATGTTTCGAGAGACGGTCCGAGCGCTGGCCGCCTCCTCAACCCGCCTTATCATCTGGTCCTCAAGGCTCGAAGTCAATTGTGTGGCTCGCGGAGTCGGCTTGAGCAGGAAATCGACTGCGCCGTACTCAAGCGCCTTGAAGACGCGCTCCCTGTCGCTGAACGAGCTGCACACGACAACCGGGAGAGGGTGATTCGTCATGGCCCACCGCAATACCCCGAAGCCGTCAAGACGCGGCATCAACAGGTCGAGCAGCACTATGTCGGGCCTCAGCTCGACGATCTGTTTGATAGCCACGTCACCGTCTTCGGCCACCCCGATTACGTCCAGGTGCTGTGAGCGCGCGAATATCTTAGAGAACCGCAGGCGGTAATACGGCGAATCATCCACAATAAGAAGGCGGTGCACAACGCTCTCCGATAACGGAACAGGATATTTCATCAGGGTTGAAGGCTTGGGACTGAGGACCTCGCGGAGTCAGTCTCCATGCGCAGCCTCGCCTCTGACATCGAAAACTGAAAACCGGCAAACCGTACTATTTTCTGTGGACAAGCTCGCGCCCTATCTGGACCGGCTCGAACCCTGCCCCAAGCGGCAAAAGCGACTCGGCGTGACCAAGCAAAAGGTAGCCCCCGTCGCCAAGCACAGTGTGAAACGAACGGACAGTCTCGCGACTCGCGTCGTCGTCAAAATACATCAAGACGTTTCGGCAAAAGATTACATCGAACTCGCCGCCGCCGGGCACGGCCGGCCTGCGGCTTTCGGCGAGCCCCATGAGATTGAACTGCTCGAACTGGACTGTCTCCCTCAACCGCTCGTTTACGCTCCACTGGCCCGGCCCGACTTCAGAAAAGTATTTCTCCCTGAAAGATCCGTCGGTCGTTCTAAAGCTTGAAACGCCGTACACGCCTTTGACAGCCGATTCGATAACCCTGTGGCTCAGGTCGCTTGCGACCACGCGTACGCGGTCACCTTCGAGCAGCCCGTGCTCGCCCATGATCATGGCAATCGTGTAGGCCTCTTCACCCGTCGAACAGCCCGCGCTCCATATCTTTATGGGCCGGTCCAGTGTGGCCAGCTCATCGAGGATGGAAGTTGAGAACGCCTTGAGCTGCCGCTTCTCGCGGAAAAAGTATGTTTCGTGGACCGCCACCACATCGAGCATCGCTTCAAGCTCGTGCTCGTCGAGGATTCGCTCGTAGTCTGAAAAAGATGTGACGCCGCGAATGCGCAGGCGGGGAGCGAGGCGGCGTTCGAGAACGAATCGCGAGTTCTCATCCGACGGGACGTAGATGCCGCTTGTGGTCGTGATGCGACGCCTCAGCGTATCGAATGTCGCCTCGTCGAGTACGGGGCCGCGCATCCGTGGGCTTCGACCAAGTTTTATTTCGGTGCCGTTCATTAACCTCGCTGTCTATATCTCGTTCAACTGCACGGTATCAATAATAGGCACGTCGCGTCCAGCATGCCTAAAGAAGGATCGGACGGGCCAGTCCAGTCTCACAGCGTCAGCAGGCTCGCCTTTTTTCCGGGCGGGCGTCTTTTTCATCTGCTTCGGAGCGAGCCCCACCACCCCGTCTAGCCGGTCCGCGAGCAAGCCAAGCTGCGCGTCCCCTTTCAAAAGTATCAGTCGTTGCTTTGAAGGCTTATGGTTTGACTTCAAGCTCAAATCGAGCACAACGGTTATGCGCCCACGGATGCTTGCGACTCCCACAACACCGTCGGGAGGGCTGGGCAGGGGCGATATGCGCGGGCAATGAACAACCCCTTCGGTGTTTTCGACGGCTATCGAATAGAGATGGGTGTCGATCTCAAAGACAAGGACCGACACGACAGACTCCTGCTCCTTGCCGTCGTCGTCGGGCCGAACAAGCCCAAGCGAGATGGCCGTCAGCGCATCCATCAAGCTCGACTTCGTACCCTTGTCCTTCTTTGTCGCCATCTTCAATGTGAAAGCCGGTTGGCAGAACAGGCGCGGCCGCCCAGCCCTGACTACAACCGCAGGCTCCGGCTAATCAGCAAGCCCGACAAATCCAAAACGAGCGCGACGTCGCCGCCTTCGAGGTCAACCGCCCCGACCACGCCCCTGAACTTTCGCGCGAATGAGCCCAGAGACTTGACGATGATCTCGCGCTGTTCGTCGAAATGCTCGACCGCTATCGCCACAAGGCGGTCGGTCGCGCGAGTAATCAAGATCGGCACACGCACGCTTTGAGCGGCGAGGCTGCGCGAGATGAATGCCGAGGCGATACTGCCGCCGCCCGCTATCGCCGTTTTCTCCCCGACCGTCTCAAACACGCGAGCGCCGCCAAGCCCAAGCAGGTATCGCAGCTCGACAAGCGGAATCTTTGAGCCGCGATACTGGACGCTGCGTTTCCCGTCACGACCCAGTATCTCATCCCGGCTGACATAGACCAGCTCCAAAATCTGGCCCACATTTACGGCATACCGGTAGTCGCTGACCCTCACGATAAACGACGATATCATGACGAGCGTAGTCGGCACCGCAAGCTCGAAGCGCGAGCCTTTGCCCAGCTCGGACGAGATGCGAATTTCGCCGCCAAGCTCTCGGATCGTTCGCTCGACGGCGTCGAGCCCGACGCCTCTGCCCGACACTTCAGAGACCATGTCGGCGGTAGAAAAGCCCGGCCTGAAGATCAACCGCAGAGTCTCCTCTTCGGTCAATTCCATGTCGGGCGGAACCGCGCCTATCTCAAGCGCGCGGCTGTGCACCTCTGCGGGGTCGATCCCGCGCCCGTCATCGCATACGGCGATCACGGCTCGCGCGCCTTCGAGCCGCGCCTCGATTCGGATAACCCCGCGTGACCGTTTGCCCGCGCGCCGCCGAACGTCCGGGGTCTCGACCCCGTGGTCGATGGCGTTGCGCAGGATGTGATAGATGGGGTCGGCGATGCGGTCAACGATCATCTTGTCAAGATGCGTCTCACGCCCTTCGACCTCGACGCTTATCGACTTTCCAAGCTCCCTGGCGAGCCTCCCCGCGAGACGCGCCGCGCGGGTGAAGGTCTGCGCAAGCGAGACCATGCGAAGCTCGACAAGCCGCTCTTCCAGTTCTAGAAACTCGCGTTCCAACCGGCGCGCGCTCTGCCGAAGATCGAACTGCTCGCGCGCCCCAAGACCGGCGGCGTTCAAGAAAGTGTCGGCCAGCCGGGAAAGGTTCTGAGTCTCGATTGCAAGCTCGTGCGCCAGGCCGGATAGCTCATCGACCTGTGAAAGCTCCACCCGCACGCTTGGCGAGACGGGGTGAAGCGACTCTTGAGCGAAGCTTGGCGGCAGCGTCACGCCGGGGGCTGATGAATTCTCAAGACCCGACAATGACTCGTCGCTCTTTTTCTGCTTGCGCCCGACGACCTTTAACGCCGCCCCCGCCCTTTGCCAGGGCGAGCGCGCAACCTTCGCGACACGCCCGCCGTAGGGCTCGACCAGCCGTTTCAGGTCAGACTCTTTCATCTGGGTGGCAAAAAGGAGCTTGAAGCCCACCTGTGTCGGCTCTTTTGTCTTCTCGGAAAAGGTCGTGACGATCTCGCCGCCGTCTTCGAGCTTTGCCGTCAGGCTGCGGTATCGCTTTTCAAAGCTGGCGGATATGTCGAACTGCACGGTGATGAAATAGAAGGGGCGTCCGGCGCGCAGGTTGGCTCCAATCCTGTGCTCTTCGTCCTTGTGGAGTTGCTTTCGCTCCTGCTCTGACAGGCCGAGCGAATTGACCATCTCCATCTCTTCCTTGTTGCGGCGGCGCGGGCGGGCGGCTATCCCTCGAAGCAGCTCGCGAAACCGCGCGTAGTCGTCCTCGTTGGCCGACCCGCGGGCTGTGCCGCCGACAAGCGCGGCAAGCCCCGCCCCGACCTCCTGGAACGCGGCGGTGGTCTCCTGGTCGAGCGGAATCTTTCCGAGCCTCAGGTCGTCGAGTATGTCTTCAAATTCGTGCGCGAGCCCCTGGACTTCCGAGATGCCCATCATGCCGGAAAGCCCTTTGAGCGAGTGAACAGTCCTGAAGATGCGGTTTATTAAGTTTATGTCGGGGTCCGGCCCTGTCTGTCGGCTGAGGGCGTCGAGGTCCTCAAGCAGCAGGTCAAGCAACTCTTCGGATTCGGAAAGGTACTCGGTTAATAGGGCCTTGTCGTCGATCATACCTAGACAGTAAACAGTAAACAGTGACAAGTGACAAGTGACAAGAAAGACCGGGGCGGAGTTTGGCCCTTGCCTCCTTCTCGTCACTCGTCACTTGTCACTTGTCCCTCTCCCTATCACTTGTCACGAGTTGGTAGTAGTGGCGCTTGAAGCGTTTTGATTAGCCTCGATGTCGCGTTTTATGGCGTCGAGTATTCCGTTTATAAACTGGGTCGCTTCGTACGTGGAGAAGCGCCGCGCGATCTCAAGCGCTTCGTTTATGACGACGGTCTTGGGCGTCTCGGTTTCATAAACGAACTCGTATATGGCAAGGCGAAGGATGTTGCGGTCGACGACGGCCATTCGCGAGATGCGCCAGTTCTCGGCGCGCTTTCTTATCATCTCGTCGATCTCGTCGAGGTGAGAGATCGCGCCGAGCGCAAGCTGGTTTGAAAAGTCCTGCGCAGATAGCCCCACTTCCTCGCCAAACTCGTTCCAGTAAATCTCCGCGAGTTGATCTACGCGCGGTCGCGAGACATCGTATTGAAAGAGCATTTGTAAGGCGCAGATGCGAGCCTTACGTCTGGCACCCATAATTAAACCCATTACAATCAGCTTACAAACTACTCAAAACGTCCACTGTCAGACTTCGCGATAAAGGTTGACAAGCTCCGCGACGGTCATCGCGGCTTCGAACCCTTTGTTGCCGGACTTGGCGCCCGCGCGGTCGATAGCCTGTTCGAGATTATCGGCGGTCACGACGCCAAGAGCTATGGGGAGGTCAGTTTCGAGCGAAACCTGCGCGATGCCTTTGAACACTTCCGAGGCTATATGCTCGTTGTGCGATGTTTCGCCTCGTATGATCACGCCGAGGCATATCAATGCATCATACTTGCCGCTTGAGGCAACACGCCGCGCGGTCATGGGAAGCTCGAACGAGCCGGGAACACGAATTACTGTGATGCCTTCGGAAGAAGCGCCGAGTCTTTCAAGCCCGTCAATCGCGCCGCTTACCAGTCGAGAGACTACGAAATCATTCCATCGGCTGGCCAGGATCGCAACGCGAACCCCTTCTGCGTTCAGCCGACCTTGAATCGTCTTTGTCAACGCTAACAGTCTCCCTTGCTTCCAGTCACAGCTTATCAATCAACGGCTGACGACGAGTATATGTGGCCGGTCTTGCGATGTCAAGCAACGCCATTTTGGGCTTTACAAGCGCCGTCGGAGCGCGTGTTGACAAATCGATTTTTGATGTTAGGATGATGAGGCCTCGATTGCATCCACGAACAAAAGACTTGCTCCAAAGGCGAAGCATATGAACACGGGTGGGAAGAACAGGCCGCGTCTGCTGGTGCTCGACACAGGAAAATATCAGAAACTTTTTGACGCCGTGCTCGGACAGCAATACGAGTTGCTAGCCACCGAAAACGCGCGCGATGCCATAACAATCGCAAGCTCTGAAAGCCCTGATCTGGTACTGCTCAACTACATCCTGCCGGAAAACGACGGCATCGAAGTCGCAAAAGGGATTCGCCAGTCGGCTTCGATTGCGATGCCGATCCTGCTCATGCTGTCAAAAGACATGCCGACTCTGCGCCAGAAGGCGACAAAGGCAGGGTGCAGCGGGTTTCTTATCAAGCCAATCGACCCAAAGAAATTGAGAGACAAGATCGAGCACCTGCTTAACGGCAAGTGCGCCTAGCCCGGACGGTCGAACCTCCGCCTCACAATTACCAGCTGGCTCCGACTCCACGCATGCCAAATTGATTCAAGCTCGCATCGGGTGCTATGATTTATGATTCGGAAAAGTGCCCTTTATTAAGCATGCGGCTCATAGACAATAAACAAGCGGGGTAAGATGTCTGAAGAAGTCATAACGATTCGCGGCGCTCGCGTTCATAACCTGAAGAATATCAGCGTCGAGGTTCCGATCAACAAGCTTACGGTGGTGACAGGGGTGAGCGGGTCGGGCAAATCGAGCCTTGCCTTTGACACAATCTATGCCGAAGGCCAGAGGCGTTACGTCGAGAGCCTTTCGGCTTATGCGCGGCAGTTTCTCGAAAGGATGGACAAGCCCGACGTTGACGAGATACTCGGCATATGCCCTGCCATATCTATTCGCCAGAAAAACTCTACGCGCAACCCGCGCTCGACCGTCGCTACGCAGACGGAGATTTATGATTACCTGCGGCTGCTGTTTGCCCGCATAGGCGTTACGATCTGCGCGCGGTGCGGAAACAGCGTCGAGCGCGACACGCCCGAGACGATAGCCGGAGAAGTGCTAACCCTGGCCGAGGGAACGAGGTTTTACGTGCTCTTCCCCGCCTCGGCCGGGATGGAGATGACGGAAGGATCGGGGGCGGCAACGAACGGGGGCAGCCCCAAGCCGAAAAAGAAGAGCAAGAAAGAATCTACCGCGAGCCAGGACACGCGTATCAAAGCCCACCTGATGAGCTTGATGCAGCGAGGCTTTACGCGGCTTTATCGCGGCGGCGAAACCATAGAGCTTTCGACGCCCGACAGTTACACGTTCAACAACTTTGACGACACGTTCGTGCTGGTTGATCGCCTTGTCGCGCGGCCAGATGTGCGCTCTCGACTGGTCGACTCTGTAGAAGTCTGTTACCAGGAAGGGCACGGGCAGGCGATCATCGAGACCGCCTCCGAGCCGCGCGAGCGGTTCTCTTTCTCGGAGTCCTTTGCCTGCAAGCGGTGCGATGTGGTCTATGCCACGCCCGAACCGAGATTATTCAGCTTCAATAACCCCTTCGGCGCGTGCCCTACCTGCCAGGGCTTCGGAAACACAATCGGGCTCGACATCGATCTTGTAATCCCTAACCGCGAGCTAAGCCTTTCGCAGGGCGCAATAGAGCCGTGGACAAAGCCGCAATATGACTGGGCTCAGAAAGAGCTGCTCAGATTCTCTAAGCAATCGGGGATTCCGACAAACGTGGCTTTCAGCCAGCTCAGCCGCGAGCAACAGAAGGCCATCATTCAAGGCAAGAGCGGATTTGACGGCGTGACGGGATTTTTTGACTGGCTGGAAACCAAGAAGTACAAGCTGCACGTCCGCGTCTTTTTGTCGAAGTATCGCGGCTACACGCTCTGCCCCGATTGCGGCGGCGCTCGGCTGAGGCTTGAGGCCAGGCAGGTGCGCGTTTCAGGAAAGAGCCTGCCCGAAGTCTGCGCGATGACCGCCGCCGAAGCGGCAGATTTTTTCAACCAGCTTGAGCTTTCCGCGGCCGATCTCGACATAGCCGGGCGGCTGCTGCACGAGATTCGCAGCCGTTTGAAATTCCTGCTCGATGTCGGGCTGCAATACCTGACGCTCGACAGGCTCGCTTCAACTCTTTCGGGCGGCGAGGCTCAGCGCATACAGCTTGCCACCAACCTCGGCGCGTCGCTGGTCGGCGCGCTGTACGTGCTCGACGAGCCTTCGATAGGGCTACACGCCCGCGATAACGAGCGGCTCATCAGGATTCTGGAAAACCTGAGAGACATTGGCAACACGGTTCTGGTAGTCGAGCACGAGCCTGAGATGATGGTCTCTGCCGACAGGATCATCGACATAGGCCCGGGCGCGGGCGAGCTTGGCGGCGAGGTCGTCTTCTCCGGCACGCCCGGCGAGATGATGACGAGCGGCCATTCGCTCACGGGGAAATACCTGAGAGGCGAGCTTGGGATAAAACAACCGAAGCAGCGCCGCCAGCCCGGCAACAAGGCACTGGCCATACGCGGCGCGAGCGAGCATAACCTGAAGGGCATCAACCTCGATATTCCGCTCGGCATGACCGTCTGCATCACCGGCGTTTCGGGCTCAGGCAAATCGACGCTGGTTCACGACATCATCTTTGCCGGTCTGAAGAAACAGCGCGGCGATTGGACAGGCCACGTCGGCTCTTTCGCAAAGCTCGACGGCGGCCACCTGATAGACGACGTTGTGCTCGTAGACCAGTCGCCTATTGGTCGCACCCCGCGATCTAACCCCGTCACTTACATCAAAGTCTATGACGCTATCCGCGACCTGTTCTCGCAGACACGCGAAGCGCAGGCGCACGGCTTCGACTCGTCGCACTTCAGCTTTAACGTGCCGGGCGGGCGGTGCGAGCGGTGCGAGGGCAACGGGGTCGAGATCAAAGAGATGCAGTTTCTCGCAGACGTGGAGCTGGTCTGCGAGGAGTGCAAGGGAATGCGGTTCAAGCCCGCGCTGCTCGACGTGAAGTACAAGGGCCGTTCGATTCACGACGTGCTCAACATGACTGTGCGCGAGGCGCTGCTATTCTTTGCGAACGTCAACCGCGTCGCGTCGCGATTGAGAGTGCTCGATGATGTGGGGCTCGGTTATCTGAGGCTCGGACAATCGGCAACGACGCTTTCGGGCGGCGAGGCTCAGCGCGTGAAGCTCGCGGCATATCTATCGAAGCGCACAAGCGAGAGGACGCTCTACATCTTCGACGAGCCGACGACAGGGCTCCATTTTGACGACATCAACCGCCTGCTCTCCGCCTTCAAGCAATTGATCGAGGCGGGCGGTTCGATAATAATAATCGAGCACAACCTTGATGTGATAAAGAGCGCCGACTGGGTTATCGACCTCGGCCCCGAAGGCGGCGACGAAGGCGGCAGGGTCGTAGCCGAAGGCCCGCCCGAAGCGATTGCCGGTTGCCCCTCCTCTCACACGGGGCGATTCCTGCGCAAGGTCTTGAAGGGGTAACGGTAGAATAACCCGGCCGGGGGAGATTGCTCCTTATGTTGAGAAAGATTGTCGCCTCTTTCTTGCTGGCGTGTGTGCCGTCGCTGGCTGCCGCTGGGCCCGCCGCGCAGCAAACCCCGCTTGTTTCCGAGCTATTCTCGCGCCTCGAAGAGTTCAACAAACTTTACGTCGAGAAGAAGCGCGCGGGCGCGGGCCTTCCGGCCTTCGACGCGCTCAGGCAGCGTGCCGAGGCAGCGTTCAAACAGCGCAACCTGCCTTTGATTATCGAGACGGTCGGCGAGGGGATTGCTGCGCTTCAGGGAAAACCGTGGGACGAGCGGCAGAAGTTTATCTCTTCGCTATCGCTCGACATAAGTCGCGCGGTGATCGAGCCGAACCAGGACTTGCAAGTCTCGCTCAGCCAGATGTACGAGGCCACATCCGAAAAGGCTTTCCCCTCTCAGCCGACCGCTACGTTTGAAGTCAGGTGGACAAGGGCTGTAGCATCGGGCGAATCGGCGGGTCCGGCCTTGACGAGCCCGTTAATAATCGCGGAAAAACTCGCAATCGGTGAGATAGCCACGACCGCTACCCGGCGGCTGAGACTGCCCGACGGGATGTACACGGTCGTCGCGGTTATCCAATCAGGCGGGCAGAAGATCACCGAAATCTCAAGACCGCTTTATGCCATCAACGACTTTAGCGAACAGGTCGCGGGCCTATCGGCACAGGTCAACGCGATAAAGAGCTCGTCGGAGGCGGCGGTCAAGGCTGTCGCGCCGCTCGTCACGACGGTTGAGTACAGGGTGCAACGGCTCTCCGCGCTCGGTCAGGCGCAGGGTGAATACGAGATCAACCCTCACACGGAGCTTGCGGCCGTGGATGGAACGCTCGCGGCGCTTCGACGTGGGCAGAACCCCTTCGCTGGCGAGCGCGGAGAGCTTGAGCGCGCATACCTGAGCGCGGACGGAAATCTTGTTCCCTATCGCATATACGTTCCGAAAAGCTATACAGGGGCGGAGGCCCGCCCGCTGGTTGTCATGCTCCACGGCGTGCTCGGTGACGAGAGATATTTCTTTAGCTGGGTCTTCGATCCCGATCTGATCAAAAGCGAGGCTGAGCGGCGAGGCGTGATACTGGCGGCCCCGCTTGGTGGCGGGCGGCTCGGCGCTTATGTGGGCAAAGGGCAGGATGATGTGCTTGAGGTTATTAAATCGGTATCGCAAAACTATAAGACAGACCCTGCGCGGGTATACCTCATGGGCCATTCGCTCGGAGCGGGTGGCACGTGGTCAATCGCGTCAGCCAGGCCTGAGCTTTTCGCCGCCATCGCTCCCGTGGCCGGCGGCGGACCCGCGCAACCAGATGCGGCAACCTCGTTGATTGAGAAGGTCAAGTCGCTGCCGACGATTATCGCTCACGGCGCGCGCGACGGCATAGTGCCGCTCGAAGGATCGAAGAGCATGTATGCGGCGGCGCAGAAGGCGGGCATGAAGGTCAGCTTTATCGAAATCCCGGACGCGGACCATCTTTCAATCGTAGTCGCGGCCTTTCCACAGATTCTCGACTTCTTCGAGAAGAACTCGCGCCAGCCGGAGAACAAATAGACGCGAGCGGATAAAGCAGGCAGATGTATATCACAGCCGAAGCAATCGCGGAGATCGAGCGGAAATACGGCTCACCTTCCGAGATTCATCTTGCGTATGAGATGACCGCGCGCGAGTTTGAGATGGTGCGGGGGAGCCAGAAGCACGGGCGAGCGCACGACGTCACTTTCTTTATTATCCGAGGCAATCAAATAGTCGTGATCAAAAAGCCCATGTACCCGCCGGGCGCTTATCGCGCGCCTTCAGGCGGCATCTCACCCGGCGAGCGATTTGAAGACGGCGTGACTCGCGAGGCTTACGAAGAGACGGGGCTTGAAATCGATCTCGAAAGCTACCTGTTCAGGTTCCGCGTCAAGTTCACCTGCGAGCAGGATACGATTGACTGGACCACGCATGTCTTCAGCGCGACCGCGACGGGCGGGCGGCTTGAGCCCATAGACACTCACGAGATAGACGAGGCGCGGCTGGCTTCGGTTGGGGAGCTTGCGGGAAGCATACGCGAAGCTCTTATTCGTAGCGGCTCGACGGGGGTGAGATACCGCGCAGAGCTGAACGACATCGTGGTCGAAAAACTCATCGAGCAGGGCAGGATTTCACCTCGCGATCAGGACCATCCCGACGCGCCCGCAAGACTAATAGAATGATTCGAGTCAGGCAAAGGTAGAAAGTCGGAAAAGACCTCTGGTATAATCGCGGACGTATCACCGCACCAAAAAGCGATCTTCTCAGTCGCAGGCCCGTGCCAGCTAAGCCGGTTGCTCAGGCTGTATCCGCAAGGAAGCGGTGCTGTATTTGGAGGACCCGTGATGATCGATAAGGCCCAGGTTCAAGTATCAAACCAGACCGAATCCCCTGTCGTTCGGCGCCATACGCGAGTAATAATCCTGCTCGTCGCCTTCTGTTTTCTCTCGCTCGGAGTAGCCGTGGGCGCGATGATGCGAAACGTCATCAGCGTCGGGGCTGAGGACAACCGCCTCGAAATCAGCAAGGGCGCGGCCACTGCCGATTCGCTTTCGGCGGTCTTCGCTCGCGTCTCGGAGTTGGTCGAGCCAAGCGTGGTAAACATAAAAGTTTCGGAAGGCGATGACCGGTTGATCTCCCCGCGCGAAGGCACAGGGTCGGGCGTTCTTGTGAACTCGTCCGGTTTCATCATCACAAACAGACACGTCATCTACCGCGCGGCGAAGATCACCGTCAAGCTCGCGGACCGAACGGAGTACCCGGCAAAGGTAATCGGCCAGGATGTCGAAACCGATCTTGCCGTGATCAAGATAGAGCCGAACAAGCCGCTTCCGACCGCTCGGATGGGCGATTCGGATAAATTGAAAGTGGGCGACTGGGTGCTGGCTATCGGCTCGCCGTTCGGGCTTGAGCAGACAGTGACCGCCGGCATTATCAGCGCGAAAGACCGCATAACCGAAAGCGGGTCGACGGCGTTTCAACAATTTCTACAGACCGACGCCGCCATCAACCCCGGAAATTCGGGCGGCCCGCTTGTAAACCTCGCGGGCGAGATCGTCGGCATAAACACGCAGATCGCCACAAGCTCAGGAGTTTATAACGGGATCGGGTTCGCCCTTCCCTCATCGACCGCCGTCGAAGTCTACAACCAGATAATCGCAAACGGGCGCGTGCGGCGCGGATACCTCGGAATCCTGCTCGACCCGCTTCCGCCGCAGCTTGCCCGACTCAACAAGATTCCCGAAAGCGAAGGCGTGCTCGTGCGCGAGCTTGTCGCAGGCGAAAACCCCGCCTCGCGCGCGGGGATAGAGGGCGGCGATATTATTCTGAGCATCAACGGCGACCGTGTAGCAAACGTCCGCGACCTGATAAGGAGGATCGCCGCCTTGCCCGTCGGCAGTCTCGCCGAAGTCGTCTACATTCGGAAGGGCGAGCGGCGCACCGCTACCGTAAGGCTTGAAGAACGCAAAGACGATGCTCAAAACAACATAAACATTCGCCAGCTTCCGTTCGACCCGCGATCCCCGCAAGCGAGCCCCGACGGCCAGGACCGTGGCGGCAAGCCCAAGACCGCTCAAGTGCTCGGCATAAAGGTTAAGACCTTGCTGCCCGAATTTGCGAAGCTGCGAGGCTGGGACGGGGTGCGCGGCGCGATTGTTTCAGGTGTCGAGCCGGGCAGCATCGCCGACGAGAACGAAATAAAGATCGATGATGTCGTGACGGAGATCAACCAGCGCCCCGTCGCATCGCAAGAAGACTTTTTGCGCATGACGCGCGATTTCAAAAGCGGCGACGATGTGGTCATAAAGGTCATGCGCAAGGAGCGCGGGCCGTTGCGTCGCTCGCTGATAATCTCGTTTACGATGCCCTGAGCGACTTTAGCAAAAATGGCTGTTGTAAAAATGTTGCGGAGGCAACCTTTGGATGATCTCTGCTTGACCGGGCAAAAAAATCTATTGTAAACTTTTTTTCGCGAACATCTAATCAACAGGGTGGGGGCAAGGGCGCCGGTTCTAAAATCGGACTTGCCTGCTGGTACAAAGCAAGCCTTCCGACAGGCGAGATTAGTTCGCGTCTCGTTGTCAATAAGTGAAACTCTTATGCTAACGGGTACAACACCCTCAAGTCCCAAATTCTGGGACCTTATTCCGCTCGACTCGTAATAAGGAGGTGTCTGTGAGCTTCAAAGTAGGGGAGAAGGTTGTCTATCCAAATCATGGTATAGGCGTAATTGAAAGGATCACAACTAGCGAGATCGGAGGCACACAGAACAGTTTTTACTTGCTCAGATTAAAATCTACGGAATCGACCGTGATGGTTCCGATAGCAAACGCAGCAGACATTGGGTTACGCTCACCTATAAAATCGAACCAGTGCGAAATGCTGCTAAAAGCCCTCTCGGCAGACTTCTCAAATCCCCCTCTCGACTGGAAAGACCGCTACAAAGAATTCCTGGAAAAGATGAAAACCGGTGATATTTTCCACGTGGCGGAAGTCCTTAAAAATTTAACCTATCTGGCGCGGATCAAGCCGCTCTCGTTTCGTGAGAAGAGAATGCTTGAGCGCGCGCGTTACCTGGTCGTGAGCGAGCTTGCAACCGTGTGCCGCAAGTCGGAGTGCATGGTCGAGCCGCTAGTCGATGAGGCTCTCGGCAAGAGCTGCACGGAACACTCACGCAGCACAACTATGTCAAAGCCGCTTTTGAGACATTCAAACGTGGTGATTGCGCACTAAGGCTGTTTCACACGGGGCTCGGAGCATTGGCCCGTTTCGGCCCTCCTTAGAACAAACTTGGAAATCCTTAGCGACCTTTCAGATCGCTTGAGGCTGATTGCGGTTTCGGCCAGCGCGCTTGTCTGGTCAGATCGGAACAGGTGTGCCCATGCCGCAGGACTTTAGCCTGGGCGCGTGCGGAACTCGCGTGCGCCCAGGCTAAAATCCAACTCGCCCCCGATCCTTTCTTGATTCGTCAAAAGCCAATATAATCGAACCTTGCGACAGAAGTTTACCGGGCCCATGGCCGGGTATTTCGCAAGCGACCGAATCGATCAAGGGGAGACTATGACCGCAGCAGCCGGGTACAAAAAGAGCGCGCTCTTATCCGCAATCGAAGGCGAGCATATCGCAAGCCGCGACTGGCCGGTTGCTAGCGCCTACTCTTTTTGCGAGCGGCTTGCGCGGTCGCATTACGAGAACTTCCCTGTCGGCTCCGTGCTCGTCCCGCGAAGGCTCAGGAAGCATTTCTATTCGATCTATGCGTTCGCCCGCACGGCGGACGATTTTGCCGACGAAGGGTACAACCACGGATACACAGAAGAAGAGAGACTTGAGCTGCTCGAAAGGTGGCACGACCTGCTGAGGCTTTCAGAGGGCGGGCGCGCAACTCACCCCGTCTTTGTGAGCCTGAAGGAGACGCGCAAGAGGTTCGATCTCCCGCTTGAGCTTTTTGAAGACCTGTTGTCTGCATTCAAGCAGGATGTCACCACCCGGAGCTATGCGAGCTTCGAGCAACTGGTCGATTACTGCCAGAGGTCAGCGAACCCTGTCGGGCGGTTGATCCTCATGCTATTCGGTTACAGAAGCGACGAGCTTTTCACGCTGTCGGATTACATATGCACTGCGCTACAGCTTGCCAACCACTGGCAGGACGTTAGAGTGGACCTCGCGAAGGACAGAGTGTATTTGCCGCAGGAAGACCTCTCACATTTCGGGCTTTCAATCAAAGGGTTTCGGCGGCAGCCTCTGCCGGGGGGGTTCAAGGACCTGCTAGCTTTTGAGATCGCGCGGACAAGAGAGTTGTTCAGGCGCGGCAAGCCGCTCTGCACTATCGTCAAAGGCAGGCTTGGGCTTGAGCTTCGCGCAATCTGGCTCGGCGGCTGGAAAATACTCGACCTGATCGAGCAGGCAGATTACGACGTGTTCCGGTCAAGACCTTCGATCACGGGAAAAGATAAGATCGATATACTTTCGCTCGCCTTGAGAAAGGAAGCCTTTCGGCGCATCTGATGAACAACCCTGTGGCCGGAACATTCTCTCGCGCGCCGGGCGGCAAGCACGCGCTTGCTTCCGGGTCAGGGTCGAACTTTTATTACTCATTCTTTTTCCTTCCCGGAGCAAAGCGCCGCGCCATAAAAGATGTTTACGCGTTTTGCCGCATACTCGACGACATAGTGGACCGCGACGATCCGGACAGCGACCCTTTCAACGATCTGGCCTTCTGGCGAGACGAGATCGAAGCGTGCTACCGTGGTCAGCCCGCTTCGGAATTCGGAGAGCGGTTGACCGACACAATCGAGGCTTTCGACTTGCCGATTCAACCCTTCCTCGATCTTGTCGAAGGCATGGAGATGGACCTCAGATGGCAAAGCTACCAGACCTTCGCCGATCTGAGGGAGTATTGCTACAGGGTGGCTTCGTCGGTCGGGCTCATCTGCATAGAGATATTCGAGTATGAATCGCCGCGCACGCGCGAGTACGCGGTAAACCTCGGCCTGGCCTTGCAGCTTACGAACGTCCTGCGCGACCTCAAGGAAGATGTCGGGCGCGGAAGAATCTACATCCCTCTCGAAGACCTGGACCGTTTCGGCTATCGGGAAGACGACCTGCGCGCTTTACGGTACAACTCGCCGTTTATCGAGATGATGCGATTCGAGCACGCGCGGGCGCGGTCCTATTTTGAACGCGCAGCCGCGACGCTCCCGGAAACCGACAGGAAAGCTATGGTCGCGGCAGAGATCATGGGGGCGATCTACAGAGACTTGCTCGCAGGCATCGAAGCCGTGCAGTTCGATGTCTTTCGCAACCGCGTGACTGTGCCCAAAAAACGGCGGCTCGCTACAGCCCTGTCGATCTATATAAGATCGCGGCTAAAAAGGTAAGGGGGCTCGCTACCAAATTGTCTAAGCGGGTTGTGATAATCGGTGGCGGGTTTAGCGGGCTTGCGGCCGGGGTTAGACTCGCGGAGCGAGGTTGCCGAGTCTTGCTGCTCGAACGGCGGCCACATCTCGGCGGGCGCGCATACTCTTTCATAGACTCGCAGACAAACGATTCCGTCGACAACGGCCAGCACCTCTTCATGGGTTGCTACCGCAGCACAATCGCGTTTCTCGACAAGATAGGCTCGCTCGACAAGCTAAAGTTTCAAGATAGAACCCGCGTAGATTTTCTCGACAGATCGAACCGCTTTAGCAGTTTTGAGTGCCCCCCGCTGCCCGCGCCTCTTCACGTCGTCGCGGGTCTGCTCAATATGAAAGGGATCACGCTGGGCGACCGCGTGCGCGCGTTGAACGTAGGCCGCGCGATAAAAAAAGCCCCCTCAACCAGCGGGCAGACCGTCGACCGCTGGCTTGACGAACTCGGCCAGTCGCAGACGATAAGAGAGCGCTTCTGGTATCCGATGATAATCGCGACTCTCAACGAGAGCCCCGCCGTAGCCTCTGCCCTTATGCTTCAAAGGGTCTTGCAGGAAGCCTTCGGCGGCGACCGCCATAATTCGAGCATAGGCATTTCGAGCGTGGGACTGAGCGACCTTTACACGACTGGCGCGCGCGCATTTATCGAGTCGCGCGGCGGCGAAGTGCGTTTACGCGCTCAAGTATGCTCGATTGAGACTGAGGGCGACAGGGTCACGGCGGTGCGTCTGAAGGACGGCGGACTGGTGCCGGGAGATTACTTTATAAGCAGCCTTCCTCCGCAGGCCCTGGCGGAAGTGCTGCCCGAACGCTTGAAGGCAGGAGAGTTCAATCAACTCGGCTCGCTCGGCTCATCGCCCATCGTCTCAATCAACCTCTGGTTCGACCGACCGACCGTAGACCGCGAGTTCATCGGCTTGATCGGGACGCGAGTTCAATGGGTATTCAATAAAGACTTGATCCACCGAAACGGAAAGGTTTCAAACCAGGTCGCGGTGATAATCAGCGCGGCCAGAGATTTTATCGACTGGTCAAAATCGGCTCTTGTCGAGCTTGCGCTCGCGGAGATGCGCGACCTGTTCCCGGCGAGCCGCAAGGCTGTGCTCTTATCGAGCGTGGTGGTAAAGGAGCCCGATGCAACGCTCGCGCACACGGTCGAGTCGGACCGCCTCAGGCCCGGCCCGCGAACGTCTATCGAGAACCTCATCCTTGCGGGCGACTGGATAGCGACAGGGCTTCCCGCGACTATCGAGAGCGCGGTCATAAGCGGCGACAACGCGGCTGAGATCATTCTCAACAGCAGGTGAGATACAAGCTTGCGCCTCTGCATATGCCGCCGCAGAGGCGCAAACTCGAATGCTTGATGTATCGGGTTAGATGCCGAAGATCTGTAGAAATACTTTGCGGTTGTTCGGGCCGTCAAACTCGGCAAGGATGATGCTCTGCCACTGGCCAAGAACCGGCGTGCCTTCGGAGATAGGGACCGTCAGGCTGTGGCCGAAGACGACGTTCTTCAGGTGCGAGTCGCAGTTCTTGCGATCACAATCGGAAAACTCCGGGTCGTTGTGCCTGTAGTAGTTATCGCGCGGCACAATCGCGTCGATCATCGATCTTGTATCGGAGAGCAATGCGTCCTGCCACTCGTTTATGAACAGACCGGCTGTTGTATGGAGCGACGAAACCTGTATATACCCGTCTAAAATCCCCGCGCTCTCGACGAAGGATCGAATCTCGTCTGTAAGATTGATGAGATCGGTTCGCTCGTCGGTCTTTACCATAATAGTTTTTGAAAATACCTTTACAGTTCCCTGGTTCGTGTAGCAATCCTGGGTGCCAGCCACGCTTTCGCGGGTCTTAATAGCTTCCATTCGTCTTCTCCTCCAAAATGTCGTCCTACGTCAGTGCTCAGCTTTAGTCTAACCTGCGAGGGGTACAATAGCAAATAACGGCCTATTCTCCGAGTAGCTGCTTTATCTCGGATTCAAACACCTCTTTTGAAGTGATACCGATGTGGCGAGCGCGAACGCGCCCCTGCTTGTCTACGATGAGCGCGACCGGCAAGGACGAATCGGCGACGCCAAACGCGCTCGCCACTGCCTGGTCGCCTAAGACCTGCGTGTAGTTCATCTTGTATTTCTGGACGAACGGCCTCACCTTTTCCGCGCCCTCCTCGTCGAGCGAGACGGCGACTATCTCAAGCCCGCGAGGCTTATACTCGGCTACAAGCTGGTTGAACATCGGAATCTCCGCGATGCAGGGTACGCACCACGTGGCCCAGAAGTCGATCACCACGACCTTCCCGCGCATCGATGCGAGGTCGAGCTTGCCTCCCTGCAAGAGAGCGAGCGAGACCTGCGGCAACGGCTCGAACGACGAGCCGCCGGGCGCGGCGTCGCTAACCGCACCATTGGCGGGAGCGGTATTCGCGGCGACGACCGTCTCGCCGGCCGGAACTGATTCGATACGCTTCATGCGGGCGAGAAAATCTTCCGGCTTTTCGAACCCTTCCAGGCGAAGGCTCTTATCCTCGCGCCCCTTCGGGTCGATGAATATTATCGTCGGCACGCCGAGTATCCCGTACCGCGCCTTTGCTCGCCCCGCCTCGGATTGCGGGTCGTTCTTTGTCAAATCGAGCTTGAGCGTGACAAACCGCTCGGCCTCGGCGGCGACTGCGCCGTCTGTGAAGGTCAGCTGGTCGAGCTCCTTACACGGTATGCACCAGTCGGCATAAGTATCTATGATGACCCCTTTGCCTTCTCTTTGTGCGGCGATGACCGCCTGCTCGCTATATGGCTGCCACTTGATCTCTGCTTCGACATTGTTTGGCAGAACAAAGACGACAGCCAGAGCCGCGGCCGCAACTCCAATCCCGCGAAGCACCCAGGCAAAAGTCGCAGGGCGTGTGCGACCGGCTTCGTAGAAGATCAGATAGATCGCCGACATGGCGAAGAAGGCCACAAAGACGTAGTTCGTAAACCGGCCCATCAACGGCATCAAGAAATAGAGCGCCATCCCTAACAGAACAAGCCCGAACACCTTGCGCACAGTGACCATCCACTCCCCCGAACGTGGAAGCGACTTGATCGCGCCTGAAAACGTTCCGAGAAAGAGGTAAGGCAAACCGAGACCGAGCGCGAGCACGAAAAAGAGCAGGAAGCCATAGAGGGGATCACCCTTTGCCCCGACGTGTACGAGCAGCCCTATGACAAACGGGCCTATGCACGGCGCGGCAACTATGCCCATGGTCAATCCCATTACTATCGCGCCGACAAGCCCTGTGGTCGATTGTGTGCTCTTGTTTGCGAAACGGTTCAGCGCTTCCGGCACTCGAAACTCGTAGACGCCGAACATCGAGAGCGCGAGACCTACCATTACGGCTGCAAGGGCGATCAGCACGATTGGGTTTTGCAGCGCCGCGCCAAAAAGCCCTTCGGTCATCGACGCGACCACGCCAAGAATCGAATAGGTTATAGCCATCCCAACGACGTACATCAGCGCCATCGAGAATGTGCGCCTCAGGCGCGGCGAGCCCTGACCCGCGCCCTGATTGACAAAAAAGCCGATTGTAATCGGGATGATAGGGTATACGCAGGGCGTCAGGTTCAGCGCGAGCCCCGCGAGAAAGACCGTTATCAAGACCGTAAACATGCTGCTCTCTGAGAGCAGGTCCGCCGTCTTGTTCGCAGGTTTTGCTCCCTGGAACTGCTTCAGGTCTTGAGAATTGTCTGCAACCCCTGCGGCCTCGGCTTTTGCGAAGACGTCTGTGCTTGTGGCCTTCGCCTGCTGACCCGAGGCGGCAAAGCTTACGGGAATATCGACGACCATATCAGACGGGGCAAGGCATTGCTTGTCGTTGCAAGACTGAACAGTTACCTTCGCGCGTATCGGAGCGGCCAGCTGCTTGAGCGAGGCGTCGGCTTCGGCGTCGGCCCAGATGATTACGGTGCCCTCGTGTACGGCCAGTTCTTTGTCAGGCCAGAACTCAAATTTGCTGTATTCGGGCGGCGGATACTTCGATTCGGAAAAGCGGAGCCCGTCGACAGGCTCAAAGATCACCTTTGTCGCGATGAGGAAATCTTCCGACGGGATGTGCGCGTTTATGTGATAGCCGTGGTCTATATCGAGCGCGACGGCGACTTTGAACTTATCGCCGGGCCTTACTTTATCGACCGAGGCGTGGCCTTTTGCACGAACAACGCGGCTGCTGTCCTGGCCGTAGACCGACCCGCCAATCGAAAGCGCGAGCAGCAAGGCGAGCGCCAGCTTGAACCGATTGCTAAACCCATACTCAAAAGCGATTCTCTTTCTTCTCATAGGAACCTTAAAGCGCCCGCCGGAAAGGGGCCATCAACCGGCAATCGCGCCATGCGTGTTACTTCTTTCTCAAATTCTTGACCATCTCAGGCGTAAGTTGATTGAGGGCCAGAACCGTGCCCCCGTTTTCCGCGACGAAGGCCTCGGCTTCAGATGAAGCGTTGAAGGCGATCACGTCCGGCCCCATGGGCCCGTTGATCTTGCTCTTGTAGACGAGCGCGGCGTTTCGCGCGTCGATATGAGCTTTGGTCTTATACTCTTTGACCAGAATCTTCTCGACTTTGCTCAAGTCCTTCTGCGCGGGCGTTACATCGAACCGCGCCGGGTCGTTGTAGAACGTGAGCATATCGCCGGGGGTTTCGAACATCAGCTTGGTCCCGTCCGAATAGATAATCTCTGATGCCCACGCGTCTTCCGCCTTGACCTTCATCTTGCAGACGGGGCACTTGCCCGTGGTGGCATCGATTGATAGCGGGCCGGCATCATCACCGCTACAGGCGATCAGGCTCAGCAGGGCGACAAGCGCGGCTGCAAAACTTGCAGAACGGGGCCTTGATAAAATCTTACTCATCATTTGATCCATGACCGGCGCTTTTGATCCACCCGCCGCCGAGCACACGGTCACCGTCGTAAAACACGGCAGCCTGGCCCGGAGTGATAGCCGCCTGAGGCGAATCGAATAGAACGCGGACCTCGCCCGCTTTAACCGGCGCCACTGTCGCGGGCGCTTCGATTGCCCTGTAGCGTATGCGCACCGCCGCGCGAACCGCCCCGACCGGGGGCGGGATCGAAAGCCAGTTCACGCCCGTTGCCAAAAACGTGTTTTGATAAAGCTCGTCGCGTTTGCCGACCACAAGCCTGTTTCGCGGCACATCTATCTTGACTACGTAGAGCGGGTCGGGTGACGAGACGCCGATTCCCTTCCGCTGGCCGATGGTATAGCGGTAGAGCCCCGCGTGCTCCCCCAGGACGCGCCCGTCGGATGTCTCGATTGAGCCTTGATCGAGCGCCGGGTCCGACTCGCGGGTCTTTCCCATCTCGGCGCGAGCGTAGTCTTCAACAAAGCGCGAGTAGTCGCCGTCGGGAACGAAGCATATCTCCTGGCTTTCGGGTTTTTCGGCCGTCTCAAGCCCGAGCCCACGGGCGATCTCGCGCACCTCAAGCTTGGTCATCTCTCCGAGCGGAAAGACGGCGTGCGCCAGTTGCTTCTGTGTCATCTCAAAGAGGAAATAAGACTGGTCCTTCGAGAGATCGCGCCCTTTCAGGAGAATGTAGCGGCCGGTTTTTTCATCAAGCTCGACGCGGGCGTAATGACCCGTCGCGACCTTCGCCGCCCCTACCTGTCCCGCTACCGTCACAAGCCGCGCGAACTTCAGCTTTGTGTTACACGATACGCAAGGAATGGGCGTGCGGCCCGCAAGGTAGTCCTCAACAAACGGGCGCACAACGCCCCGCTCGAACTCTTCTTCAAGGTTCAAAACGTAAAACGGAAAGCCAAGCCCTGCCGCCACCACGCGCGCGTCGTAAACGTCGTCGAGCGAACAACACCGCGAAGGCTGAGGCTCGCCATCGGGCGAGAGCCTGCGGCGCTGGTTCCATAGCTGCATCGTGAAGCCGACAAGGTCGTGCCCCTGCTCTTTTAAGATGGCCGCGGCGACAGAGCTATCGACCCCGCCGCTCATTGCTACCGCTATCGTCATCCAGACTTCCTTCTATCTTGGCTCGCTCGCCCGGCATTTGTTATCATTCGTCTTTGTAATTACTGTCGGCCGGGCGATAGCGCTTATCGTGAAGCTAAGAATTATACACGAGGCCGAAATTCTGGGCCAGTGAGTGTATCCGTCGTCTCGGCAGAAAAGTCGCGCTCGAACCTGAAAGCAGCACGCGCCTGAACAGGGCTTGAGCGCCGTGTTACCGATATTAAAGCGAGGGAGCAACAGGAACCTTTATTGGAGCGTGATGACAGCAAACCAAGAACGTATGGAACAGGCTATTGATAAACATCTGATCGCAAACGAGCCGTATTATCTCCCGGTAGGCGAGGAGATCGAATTATTCGAAGCGGCTTACAGGGCGAAGCTGCCGGTTATGCTCAAAGGGCCAACGGGGTGCGGAAAGACGCGGTTTATCGAGAAGATGGCGTGGCGACTCGGACGGCCTTTGATTACGGTCGCCTGCCATGAAGACCTTTCGGCAACAGACCTGGTCGGGCGGTTCCTGCTCGAAGGCGACGAAACGGTCTGGCACGACGGCCCGCTTGCGACGGCGGTCAAACACGGCGCGATATGCTACCTCGACGAAGTGGTCGAGGCGCGCAAGGATACGCTTGTCTTGATTCACCCGCTCACGGATGATCGCAGAATTCTGCCCGTCGAAAAGCTCGGCATAATACTTCAAGCGCCGGACGATTTCCTGCTCGTCGTCTCTTACAACCCCGGTTACCAGAGCGTCCTCAAAGATTTGAAGCAGTCGACGCGCCAGAGATTCGTCGCGATGGAGTTCGATTACCCGCCCGCACAGCTCGAAGCGGACATCCTTGTCCACGAGGGCGGCGTGGACGAACAGACCGCGCGCGACCTTGTGCTGATTGGCGAGAAGGTGCGGAATCTGAAAGGGCACGGGTTGGAAGAGGGCGTTTCGACAAGGTTGCTCGTCTACGCCGCGCAACTCATAAGTCGCGGCATCCACCCGCATACGGCTTGCGAAGTGGCCATCAGCAGCCCGATCACGGATGACCTGGAATTGCAGCGCAGCATACGCGAGATCGTTACGACCGTGATCTGATTCATCAAGCTCAAACCCCGCCTCACCCGCCACGCTTGAAAACGTCGGGCGATGTGTGGCACTTTCTATTAAGCCTGCGCCCCGCTGAAGAAGCTTCGATAATCTGATTAGAGCGCGCAGGCGCGCGGTTGAGCTCTCGATGGAAAGAGGTCACAAAGCCTGGATCAGAGTACGCGGCGCGCCGGATGACCCTGAATCATTCGACCTTGCGACGTGGGCTGGCATCTGTTGGGAGATCCCTCGGACCAATTCGCTCGGCGACACGATATACATTCGCATCCCGGATTACATGGTGCTGGAAACCATGCCTGAATCGACACGCCCCGAAGACCTTTATCGCGACCGGAAAAAAGACCACCCGGAAGACGACCGCTAGCCGTCGATCTCCATCCCCGCCACAGGGTTCGAAAGCTGGCCTATACGATCAATCTCTATCTCGACCACGTCTCCGGCTTTTAGGAAAAGAGGCGGCACTCGATGGACCCCCACACCCGAAGGCGTGCCGGTCGAGATGATGTCGCCCGGCATGAGGGTGAGGTCCTGCGATATAAACTCGACAAGCTCAGGTATCTTGAAGATCATGTCGGCGGTATTCGAATCCTGCCTGGTCTCGCCGTTCACTCGCAGGCGAATGTCGAGCGAGTGCGGGTCGTCTAACTCATCAACCGTCACGAGCCACGGGCCGCACGGCGCGAACGTGTCGAGCCCTTTTGCCCGCGCCCATTGGCGCTCGCTCTTTTGCAGATCGCGCGCGGTCACATCATTCATGATCGTAAAGCCCGCGATGTGATCGAAAGCCCGCTCGGCTTTGACTGTTCGTGCCTGTCGGCCGATCACGAATGCAAGCTCGGCTTCATAATCTATCTTGTCGCTGATTCGAGGAAGCTGAATCGGGCTGCCGTTGCCTACAAGCGCGGTCACGTTCTTCGAGAAGATGAGCGGCCTGTCGGGCGGCTCGATATTCTGTTCGGCGGCGTGCGCGGCATAATTCAGACCTACGGCCAGGATTTTTCCCGGCTTGATTACCGGCGGGTTGAGCTTCAGCCCTTCGAGCGGCTTTAATATCCCCCTGTCAACGCACTCGCTCCTTAATCCGGCGTCAGCGCCGAGTCGTGTCGTGATCGAACGCAACCGCTCCGCCCCGCGATTGATCAGATCGAGCGCGTCCTTAAACTCCTCGTCATCCGCTTCGCCCGCGAGCGCAAGGAATGCGGTCACGTCGAGCACCCTGCCGTCAAAGATCAGCCCTGCCCGGTTTGATTGTGCTGTTTGAAACGAAAGTAATCTCATCACCCCTCCGACTGAATTTGGAACCGCGATTGTACCAGAGCCGCAGGCCTCCCTCACACGAGCTTGCGCATTATCGATAGACGTTTAACGATAGAGCCTATGGACTTGAAGATCGGTCTTATCGGTTTCGGAAACGTTGCGCGAGCTTTCGCGCGACTCCTTGAGGAACAGCGGGCTCGCCTCTTTGACGAGTATGGGATTCGGGTGCGCGCAACCGCAATCGCGACCGCCCGCCACGGCTGCATTACGGCTGACGAGATCGATCTGGCCGATGCGGTTGCCGCCTGCGAAAGCGGGGGCGGGCTTGGCTCTCTTCCTGGCGCTGCCGTCGTGAGAGATTCTTTCGAGTTGATCCGGTCGTGCGAGGCAGACATTCTCTTTGAGACCACTCCGCTCAATCCTATCGACGGCGAGCCTGCCGTCACCCATATCCGCACCGCTTTGGATCAGGGCATAAACGTTGTCACAGCCAACAAAGGCCCGCTCGCTTTTGCCTTCAAAGAGCTAAAGGCGGTTGCTGAAAACAGGGGCGTCGCCTTCAGGTTTGAAGGCACGGTTATGGACGGCGCTCCCGTATTCAATCTAGTAGAGACTTGCTTGCCGGTCGTAGAGGTATTGGGATTTTCAGGCGTGCTCAACAGCACGACCAATCACATCCTGACGGAGATGGCGCGAGGGCGCTCTTTTGAAGACGCGCTTGTCGAAGCCCGGCGGCTCGGCATAGCAGAGGCTAATCCCGATTACGACATCGACGGGTGGGACGCCGCCGTCAAGTGTGTCGCGCTTGCAAACGTGTTGATGCGGGCTGACGCCAGACCTGAGGACGTGGCCCGCAAGGGCATTCGACAGGTTACGCCGCTTCGGCTGAAAGAAGCGGCAGGCCGTGGGAAAGTTCTTCGTTTGATCGCAAGAGCAAAGAGGTCTGCGGGCGGCATACGTCTCAGCGTCGCGCCTGAGGAGGTAGCAGCCGATTCGCTCTACGCGTCTGCTCGCGGGACTTCGAGTGTGCTGGTGATTGAAACCGATTTGATGGGCGAGCTCGCGCTCTTTGAGAACGATCCGGGGGTAAGACAGACGGCATACGCATTGCTGAGCGATATGATTCGCGTATGTCGAGAGCTTGTTCGGACCAATTAAGCGAGAATTGCCCCTGATGTGCTATTGTCAAGCTGGTGACAAGCTGGCCGGGCTAACGGCAATTGTCATTTAAGTTGCGTTCGGATGACAAAAAGTGGGATTTCGTCTTTGACTCTCTCCTGAGAAGAGACTCGCATTACAGAAAACTATTGAAAAATCTCACCATATCCTTTAATCCTCACAGTACCGGCTTTGGCATTAGTTATGCTGTGTTTTTGTGAATCGCGGAGCTAATTGATGAGATGTCCAAAATGTTCTACTGAGACTCCGAAGGGCGCGCTGAACTGTCCGGGGTGCAAGTTGCGGACACCGAAGAGCCGCCAATCGACAGGCGGCAGGGTCCGCTCGCGTTCGCTCAGGAAAATCGGCGGCGCGTGGAGGTCAAAGAGCGTGAGCCCGGCCGTCTCTGCTCTCGCTATCGTGTTTGTGGCTATTGTTTGCGCGCTCGGGAGCTATTTTGGGCCGACGCTTTTTAACACCTCGACCGCCGCCGACCCCGGCACGCTCCAGCAGGCGCTCGATAAGGTCAAGACCCGACCTTCAAACGTGAAGGGGTTGTCGATAGAGCAATGCCTGAACAAAGAGGTCGACAGAATACGAAACGAGCAGAAGCTCGCAGACCTCGACGAGTGGCACGTCCGGCCAATCGGCGGCAACTACTTTCTCGTGGGCCTCTCGTTTGAAGAGGTCGACGGCGTCGTTCGAAAGGCAGAATGGCGGATCGATATGAACACAGGCGATATTGTTCCTCAGACAGAGTTCGCGGGCGCAATCTGTAACAGGTAAGACCGCGCTTTTTCTATCACTTCACACACCCGCCGAGCACAGGTTTTACGGCCCGCCAGCCGAGCCCGTTTTGTGCTCACACCTTGCCCAAACTCTTCGCATTATGCTATAAGCCTCTCTTTGCCGTGACCGCGTTAAAGGCGTCTGTAGGGTGGACGGCGAACCGGATTAAGAGACTGCATGGACTTTCTAACAAACCCACTAACGTCCTGCGCACTTGGCCTTATCGGGCTGGCATTCGCTGCCTTCACGTACGCCGAAGTAGTAAGGCGACCGGCAGGCTCGTCTCTTATGAAAGAGATCTCCGACACCATACACAACGGCGCGATGATCTTTCTCAAACGCGTCTACACGATGCTGGCGGTATTTATCCTTGTGGTCGCGGGGCTGATCGCAATATTTCTGCCTTACGGGCCTCAGACGGCGGCGACGTTTGCGGCCGGGGCACTCTTCTCTATTCTGGCTGGCTTTTTTGGAATGAAAGCCGCCACTCGCGCCAATGTCCGCACCGCCGAGGCGGCCAGAAGCCGTGGCCAGGCCGAGGCGCTTTTCGTCGCTTTCAACGGCGGCTCCGTGATGGGCATGTCCGTAGCGAGTCTGGGGCTGGCCGGCATTGCCGGGCTCGTATACCTCTTCCTTGTGGTCTTCGATTTGAAGCCGACGGGTCTCGACCGAAGCACCGAAGCCGCAACTGCTTCGGTCATCTCAGGTTTTGCGATGGGAGCAAGCTCAATCGCGCTCTTTGCGCGTGTCGGCGGCGGCATCTACACAAAGAGCGCCGATGTGGGCGCGGACCTCGTAGGTAAGGTCGAAGCAGGAATCCCCGAAGACGATCCGAGAAACCCTGCGACCATTGCCGATAACGTCGGGGACAACGTAGGCGACGTGGCAGGTATGGGCGCGGACCTGTTCGAATCCTACGTCGGGTCGGTCGTGGCGGCGATGGCGATTGCGGCGACATCGACCGTTTACACCCCAAGCTTTGATTGGATGATGCTGCCGGTTGCGGTGGTCGCGGTGGGAACCCTCGCGTCGCTCATAGGCATCGTGGCGGTCCGCGTGATGCGAAAACTCGACCCGGCATCCGTGCTCCGGTACGCGACATACCTAGCGGCGGTGCTGATGCTAGCCGGGACAGCCGTGCTGATCTATCTCTTCCCGCACAGCGCTCGCGGATATTCGCACTGGGGGCCGTTCTGGGCTGTGCTTGCAGGCGCAACCGCTGGCGTAGTCATCGGCGCAACGACCGAATGGTATACGTCGGGACCGCCCATAAGTAATATCGCGCGAGCGTCAGAAACAGGCCCCGCGACAAACATCATCACCGGCATGGCCATAGGCATGCATTCGGTTGTGATCCCGGTGTTGATAATCTGCGCGGCGTTGCTCGTTTCCTACGCGAGTGTGGGGCTGTTCGGCATAGCGATGGCGGGCGTAGGCATGCTCGCCACAACAGGGATCATCATGGCCGTCGATGCCTACGGCCCGATAGCCGACAACGCGGGCGGCATATCCGAGATGAGCAGGCTTGGGCCTGAGACTCGAAAGATCACGGACGGGCTCGACGCTTTAGGCAACACGACGGCGGCCATGGGCAAAGGCTTTGCGATAGGCTCGGCGGCTTTGACCGCTCTCGCGCTCTTTTCGGCCTATCAAGAGAAAGCAGGCTTTAGCGTGACGCGGGGGATAAGCCTGACCGATCCGCGCGTGCTCGCGGGGCTCCTGATTGGCGGGGCGGTCGTCTTCATGATAGCGGCGATGACGATGTCGTCCGTGGGCCGCGCCGCACATAAGATGGTCGAAGAGGTGCGCCGCCAGTTTCGCGAGATTCCCGGTCTGCTCGCAGGGACCGCCAGGGCCGATACCGCGCGGTGTATCTCTATCTCGACCGATGCCGCCCTGCGCGAGATGATCGCGCCGGGGTTGATCGCTGTCTTGTTGCCGCCGGTCGTCGGCTTTCTGCTCGGCCGCCGCGCGCTCGGCGGGCTGCTTGCGGGCGCGACTCTGACGGGCGTCCTAATGGCCCTGTTTATGGCAAACACCGGAGGCGCGTGGGACAATGCCAAAAAGTTTATCGAGCAAGGGAATCTTGGCGGCAAGAATTCTCTGGCTCACAAGGCAGCCGTCGTCGGGGATACGGTAGGCGACCCGTTCAAGGATACTTCGGGACCGGCAATGAACATTCTGATCAAGCTCATGTCTATCGTGGCGCTTGTTATCGCTCCGCTGCTCGGAGACGGTCTATTTTAAAATGGAAACTCGTAACCAGAAGTCATAAGAACCGATAGTATTATGACTCTCGGAAGACTAAAAGGATTGGACAACAAAGCTATGGAATCTGGTCTGTTTTCTTGCAAAGGATTGAGGGCCGCGCTCACGAATCGAGTCGCGGCGGTAATATCGGCGGTGGGCTTTTTCGCCCTCAACCAGTCGGCCGCGCTCGCGCAATCGCACACAGCCGGCCAGCCGCACCAGCCGGGCGGCGAGGCGAACCTCCGCCTGCCCGACCTGTCGCAAGTAGAGTTCCTCGGCATCGACGGCCACACGCTGCTGTTGATCGGGCTTGTGGTCTGCGCTCTGGGCTTGCTGTTCGGTCTGGCGATCTATATGAACTTGAAGAAGCTCCCCGTGCATCGGTCTATGCGTGAGATCTCGGAGCTTATCTACGAGACCTGCAAAACCTATCTCATCACGCAGGGCAAGTTCATCCTCATACTCGAAGTCTTTATCGCCGCAGTCATCGTGCTCTATTTTGGGGTGCTGGTCGGGTTTGACGCGTTGCGCGTGATAGTCATACTGCTTTTCAGCCTGGTCGGCATAGGCGGAAGCTACGGAGTCGCGTGGTTCGGGATTCGCGTCAACACATTCGCCAACTCGCGGACGGCCTTCGCCAGTCTCGGAGGCAGGCCCTATCCGCTCTACGCAATTCCGCTAAAGGCCGGCATGAGCATCGGCATGCTCTTGATAAGCGTCGAGCTGCTGATAATGCTCTGCATCCTGCTATTTATCCCGCGCGAATACGCCGGGTCCTGCTTCATCGGCTTCGCAATCGGCGAATCGCTCGGCGCGGCTGCGCTCAGGATCGCGGGCGGCATCTTCACAAAGATCGCCGACATCGGCTCGGACTTGATGAAGATAGTCTTCAAGATCAAGGAAGACGACGCGCGCAATCCCGGAGTGATTGCCGACTGCACAGGCGACAACGCGGGCGATTCGGTCGGACCGAGCGCGGACGGTTTTGAGACCTATGGTGTGACAGGGGTCGCGTTGATCACATTCATCCTGCTCGCGGTCACCCCAGGAGTTGCCGGGCCCAACTTCGAGGCGATACAGGTGCAACTGCTCGTATGGCTTTTTGTGATGCGCATCATGATGATCGTTGCGAGCGCGATATCGTACTTCCTGAACGAGGCCATCGCAAAATCGCGCTACGCCAGGGCCGAGACGATGAACTTTGAAGCGCCCCTCACCTCGCTCGTATGGATCACCTCGATAGTCTCGGTCGTGCTGACCTACGCAGTCTCTTACGTGATCGTGCCGATCCTCGGAGGCGATTCGACGCTCTGGTGGAAGCTCGCCACGATCATCTCGTGCGGCACGCTCGCCGGGGCGATCATCCCGGAGCTTGTGAAGGTCTTCACCTCGACCGAGTCGAGGCACGTCAAAGAGGTTGTAACGTCCTCGCAAGAAGGCGGCCCATCGCTCAACATCCTTTCGGGTCTTGTGGCAGGTAACTTCTCGGCCTACTGGCTCGGCATTAGCATTGTGATCCTGATGTCGATTGCATACCTGTTCAGCATGGAAGGGCTGGGGGCGCTGATGCTCGCCCCGGCCGTCTTTGCTTTCGGCCTTGTCGCTTTCGGCTTCCTCGGCATGGGACCTGTGACGATTGCGGTTGACTCTTACGGCCCCGTGACAGACAACGCGCAGTCGGTTTACGAGTTGTCGCTTATCGAGCAGATTCCAAACATCGAAGAGGAGATCGCCAGGGATTACAACGTCGGCGTCAACTTCGAGCGAGCCAAACATCTGCTTGAAGAGAACGACGGCGCGGGAAATACCTTCAAGGCGACAGCCAAGCCCGTGTTGATCGGGACCGCCGTGGTCGGCGCTACGACGATGATCTTCTCGATCATCATGGCGCTCACAAACGGTTTGACCACAAACACGGGGAGCCTGTCGATCCTGCACGCGCCCTTCGTGCTTGGGCTTATAACGGGCGGCGCAATCATCTACTGGTTCACGGGCGCGTCCACACAGGCGGTCACCACGGGCGCATACCGCGCGGTCGAATTTATCAAGGCCAACATAAAGCTCGAAGGCGTCGAGAAAGCATCGGTCGAAGACAGCAAGAAAGTCGTGCAGATATGCACGCAGTACGCGCAGAAGGGGATGTTCAACATCTTCCTCACGGTCTTCTTCTCGTCTCTCGCGTTCGCGTTTGTCGAGCCGTTCTTCTTTATCGGCTACCTGATCTCGATTGCGATCTTCGGCCTCTACCAGGCGATCTTTATGGCCAACGCGGGCGGCGCTTGGGACAACGCCAAGAAGATCGTCGAGGTCGAGTTGAAGCAGAAAGGCACGCCGCTGCACGACGCGACAGTCGTAGGCGACACGGTCGGCGACCCGTTCAAAGACACGTCGTCTGTGGCGCTCAACCCGGTGATAAAATTCACGACGCTGTTCGGGCTGCTCGCCGTGGAGCTTGCGGTAAGCCTAACATACAAAAACGACGGGGACGCGACTCTAACCCACATCCTGGCGGCGGTCTTTTTTGCCATCTCTGTCTTCTTCGTCTATCGCTCCTTCTACGGGATGCGAATCGGCAACGAGAAATAAAAGCACCGGGGGCTGAGAACCAGGGACCGGGCCGCGCCGCAGGCCCCAGGTTCTCAGCCCCCGAAACCGGTCCTTACCCCGACAGAAAACCCGCTCACTTCCCGCCTCTTAGTTTTCCCCCCTGAATGTGTGTTACTATTTCTTCGTATGACCGAACGAACCATAAGCAGTGAAGCTCCGGCTCGCCGCGTATTCTTTGTACCCGTTTTTAGAGGTGAGTATGCAGTGGTGGCGAGGCCTGGCCGGTAAGCAGCTGCCTCAGAGAATTCTCCAGAACGCAGAGCGAATAGCCCATCATAAATACGCGCTTGGCGCGGTCTTTCTGCTTGAGCTTGCGGGGTCCACGATTGTCCCGCTCCCCATGGCTTTGATTATGGTCGCGCTGGTCTCGGCCGCCCCGAAAAAATGGGCAAGGTTCGCGGCGGGCGCGACTCTAGGCTCAGTAGCGGGCGGGCTTGTCCTTTACGTCATCGGACGCGCCTTCTTTAGCACTGCCGGCCAGTCGTTAATCAATTACTACGGGAGCGAAGAAGGTTGGACGAGGGTCGTCGGCTGGTTCCACAGCGAATGGGGGCTGGCGCTGGTCGTCCTTGCGGGCGTTACTACGGGACTGTTCCGCGTCGCAAGCCTCGCGGCGGGTTTTACAACCATGAACCCGGCCGTCTTCCTCTTGATACTTCTGCTCAGTCGCGTGGCGCGGTGGTTCGCCGAGTGTTACGCGATAAAGTATGTCAACGGTCGCGTACGCACATGGCCAAAAAGCTACCTCAAGTACGCCACCGTCGCGACGATGGCGGTGGTTTTGGTCACGTTGCTTGTGGTCACGATTGTCATCTGAAGAATTCAGGTTTATTTTACAGCCGGGGTTGCCAAGTCAAACCGATTGCGGTCATAATTGTCGGCTATCAAACACATCTTTGGAGGCTTCATGGCTCAGGATAGGAATATGAAAAGTGGGCAGATAACTCTGCCGCGAGTGTTGTTTCTGGCTGCCGTTGGCGCGATTATAGTAGGCACTGTCGCTTTGGGCGGGATATTCCTGACTATTGGATACTGGCTCATAACGATTAGCTTTTGCGTGCTTCTCTATTTAGTCATGGTCGATTACGGGATAAAGGATCAAATCGTAGACCCCGGCGTAGCGCAGGCGGCAGCAACGCTTGAACCTGGCGCGGCAACCGCGAGCGCCACTGCCACCGCAGCCGAAGCGCGCGTGCGCAAGCGCGCAGGGTCGCGGCCAGCAAAACGAAGGCGCTAGCCCCGCGAGGACCGAACATGCGTGTGACCGATACGAACACGGTAGCCGGGCCTGAACATATCACAGCGACGCAGGAGCTGGCTCTGGACGAGCTTGCCGAAACTATACTCAGCCTCAACGCGGTCCCGTCGCTTGAGCAGGTCAAAGAGTGGTTCTCCCAACTGATTCTCAGGCAGCGCGATTACGAGCGTTTCCGCAGCTTCACCGAGCGCAAGTACGCGCGCAACCTCATCGCGCGAAGCTCCTACTCGGAGCTATTGATGCTTTGCTGGCGTTCGGGCCAGCGCACACCAATTCACGACCACGGCGGGTCTCACGGCGTTGTCATGGTTGTCGAAGGCCAGTTGACGGAGACCATGTTCGAACGCGCGCCCGAAGGCCACGTGCGCCCGTACAACACGTTTAAGTGGGGGCCGGGCGCGGTCACCGGCGCAGATATTCCAGACATCCACCAGCTCTTGAATCTTCAGCCGACCACGCGCGATATGGTCTCGCTTCATTGTTACTCGCCGCCGCTTTCGGTTTTGAACACCTACAGCCCCAGAAGCTCGCGAGTCGGTCGCTGGCGCGAAGGTTATTTTACGGGTGGCGCGGGAATCTAATCATCACAACCTATGCCGCTTCAAAAAGCCGGTCTCAAAATCTCAATATTTAAGCCGTCCCTTAAAGTTCCAGCTTGCATTGAACTACCCAGACTAGTATTAACCATACGGCCGACTGAAAGGAGTCGCTTGCCTGTGCGCAGGCCGGTTACCGGATGAAATACGGATTTGTCATAGACCACAGCAAGTGCATTGGCTGTCACGCCTGCACAGTCGCTTGCAAATCGGAGAACGAAGTCCCGCTCGGCACATTCCGCACCTGGGTGAAGTACATCGAAAAGGGCGAGTACCCGGACACGCGCCGCTTCTTCAATGTGCTCAGATGCAATCACTGCGAAGACGCCCCCTGCGTGACCATTTGCCCTGTCACCGCTCTTTATAAGCTCGAAAACGGCATAGTCGATTTTGACGGGCGGCGCTGCATCGGCTGCAAGTCCTGCATGCAGGCGTGCCCTTACGACGCGCTCTACATAAACCCGTACACGAACACCGCAGAGAAGTGCAATTACTGCGCGCACCGCGTCGAAGTCCAGCTTGAGCCCGCCTGCGTCATAGTCTGCCCGGTTCAAGCCATAGTCTCAGGCGATATGGACGACCCCGGCACAAAGATTTCGCGCCTTCTGGCATCCGAGGAGACACAGGTCCGCAAGCCGGAGGCAGGGACAAAGCCGAAGCTATTTTATATCGAAGCCGACCAGGCAGCTCTGCGCCCGACAGAGCAGACGCACGCCACGGGCTACCTGTGGGCGGAGCAGCGAATGACCGCGATGATGGCCGACGACCAGACCTTTGCGGCAGCGGACGCTCGCGCGAGGACCACTTACGATGTCGCGCACGAACGGCCGTGGGGCTGGAAAGTCTCCGCATACCTCTGGACCAAATCCATTTCGGCCGGTGCTTTCGTCGTCGCCGCGCTCGGTCTTGGAACAGGGGTGATAAGAAGCAGCTGGCTGCTCGAATCGGCCGCGCCGCAAATCGCCCTGCTCTTTCTCGCGGCGACGCTCGTGCTACTGGTCGCGGATTTGAAGCGGCCCGAACGGTTCTTCTTCATCCTCTTGAAACCTCAATGGAAGTCCTGGCTTGTGATCGGGGGCTACATTCTTGCCGCCTACGGCGGGCTGCTCACGTTGTGGATGATCGTCCCGTACACAGGCATGACTGCGCTCGATACGCCGGTGATGTTGCTGGGAGCAGTCTTCGCAATCCTGACGGCTATCTATTCGGCATTCCTTTTCAGGCAAGCGCGCGGGCGCGTCTTCTGGCACTCGACGCTCACGCCGCTACACCTGCTGGTGCAGGCGATGGTGGCAGGCGCGGCTGTGCTGATGATCGTCGAGACGCTCTCGTCTATCTCCACAACGGCGGGGCCGGTTTTTGACTTTCTCAGCTACGAGTTGGCGGGCGCGCTTGTGGCGCACGGGATTCTTATTGCGGGCGAGTTGTTCATGCCCGACGACAACGTCGAGAAATCGCGAGCGGCGAGGCTAATCACGAAAGGCATCTTCAACAAATTGTTCTGGGGCGGCGCGGTCATCCTGGGCGTTTTCGTGCCGGTGCTATTGCTCGTAAGCGGCGCAGCCACGTTCGGGGTTGCGGCGGTCGCGGCGGCGCTCTTGTCGCTTGCGGGGCTTTTTATCTGGGAGCATATCTGGGTGCAGGCGGGCCAGGCCGTGCCTCTGAGTTAGGATCAATGTCTAAGAAAAACGATAACCAGACCGATAAATCACGGCTGTCCGCTTACCCGCCTTTCGAGAGATGGGACAACTGGGTTGAGCTGGATTCGCGTGCGTGGCCTGAAAAAGTCGAGCGGCGTTACTCGCTCGTCCCGACGATATGCTTCAACTGCGAGTCGGCCTGCGGGCTTGTCGCATACGTCGATCAGGAGAGCGGCGATATAAAGAAGCTCGAAGGCAACCCGTACCACCCAGGCTCGCGCGGGCGCAACTGCGCAAAGGGGCCCGCGACGCTCAACCAGATTTATGATCCTGAGCGCATACTCTACCCGCTCAAGCGTGTGGGAGCGCGCGGCGAGGGCGGCTGGGAGCGCACGACCTGGGACGAAGTGCTCGACACCTTCGCGGCAAAGATTCGCGCCGCGCTCGTCGAAGACCGCCGCGACGAAGTTATATACCACGTCGGCCGCCCCGGTCACGACGGCTACATCGACCGCGTGTTGCAGGCGTGGGGCGTAGACGGTCACAACTCGCACACAAACATCTGCTCTTCTTCGGCGCGCGTGGGCTACGCGCTGTGGCAGGGGGCGGACCGCCCGTCGCCCGATTACGCGAACGCGCGGTTCATACTGCTGCTCAGCTCGCATCTTGAGACTGGCCACTACTTCAACCCGCACGCGCAGCGAATCATCGAGGGCAAGAGCGCGGGCGCGCGTATAGCCGTCGTCGATCCTCGATTGTCGAACACCGCGTCGATGGCCAACTACTGGCTCTCGCCGTGGCCCGGAACCGAAGCCGCTTTGCTTCTCGCGATGGCGTCGCTTATCCTGCGCGAAGGCTCTTTTGACAGAGAGTTCGTCCGCCGGTGGGTGAACTGGGAAGAGTTCCTGAGACACGAGCGGCCACAGCTTCCCTGTACGTTCGAGGCTTTTATAGAGAGCCTGAAGGAAGCCTACCGGGAGTACACGCCTGAGTTTGCCGAAAGCGAGTGCGGGGTCGAAGCCGAAAAGATCGTGGCGGTCGCGCGCGAGATCGCGGCTGCCGGGTCTGCCTTCGCTTCACACGTCTGGCGCAGCGCGGCCTCCGGCAACGAAGGCGGGTGGCAGGTCGCGCGGGCATTGATGCTGCTTAACGTCCTGACCGGCAGCGTGGGCACAGAAGGCGGCGTGTCGCCAAATACCTGGAACAAGTTTGTCGCAGCGCCTTTCATAAAACCCGCGCCGCAGAATGTATGGAACGAAGTGCTGTGGCCGAAAGAGTACCCGCTCGCGCACCACGAGATGAGCTTTCTCTTCCCGCACCTGCTCAAGGAAGGTCGCGGGAAAGTCGCGGCCTATTTCACAAGGGTCTATAACCCTGTCTGGACCAACCCCGACGGCATGAGCTGGATAGAAGTCCTGCGCGATGAGACGAAGATCGAGCTTCACGCGGCGTTGACGCCCGTCTGGAGCGAGACGGCCTGGTTTGCCGATTACGTATTGCCGATGGGCGTGGGGGCCGAGCGCCACGACCTGCAAAGCCAGGAGACGCATTCGGGCCAGTGGATCAGTTTTCGCCAGCCCGTCCAGCGCGTGCTCCGCGAACGGAAGGGCGAATCGTTCGACTACACGTACGAGGCGAACCCCGGCGAGGTCTGGGAGGAGGACGAGTTCTGGATAGAGCTATCGTGGAGGATCGACCCGACGGGCGAGCTTGGGGTCCGCAAGTATTTCGAGTCGCCCTACAGGCCCGGCAAGAAGGTGACAATCGAAGAGTATTACCGCTGGATATTCGAAAACTCGATTCCGGGTCTTCCTGAAAAGGCGAAGGCCGAGGGGCTAACCCCGCTTGAGTACATGCGCCGCCGCGCGGCCTTCGCTCTGAAGAACAACATCTACGGCCAGCACGAGAGCGCGGTCCCCGCCCAGGAGCTTGAAGGGACGAGCATCGACCCCCTGTCGGGCAAGATCATCAAACCTGCAGGCGCGGGCCAGTCTGTCGTCGGGGTGATGATAGACGACGAGCCGCGCCGTGGGTTCAACACCCCTTCGCGCAAGCTGGAGTTCTATTCCGGGACGATGAAGGATTGGAAGTGGCCGGAACACGCCCTTCCCGGCTACGTGAAAAGCCACGTCCACTGGCGCGACCTCGACCGTGAAGGCGGCGAGATGGTGCTCGTGCCGACGTTCCGACTTCCGACGCTGATTCACACGCGGTCGGGCAACGCCAAGTGGCTTTACGAAATCTCTCATACGAACCCGCTCTGGATGAACCCGAAGGATGCCGCACGGTTTGGCTTTGAGACTGGCAATCTGGCGCGAGTGACGACGGAGATCGGATACTTCGTCGTGCGCATATGGGCGACCGAAGGGATAAGGCCGGGCGTCGTCGCCTGCTCGCATCACCTGGGGCGGTGGCGGCTGAAACAGAACGAGGGAACAGACCGCTGGGCTTCGGCCCTTGTCGAGCTTGACGAGATGGGCGACGGGCGGTGGAAGCTGAGACAGATAGAAGGCGTGAAGCCTTTTGAAAGCTCCGATCCTGATTCGGAGCGCGTGTGGTGGCAGGAGGCGGGGGTCCATCAAAACCTGACCTTCCCTGTCCACCCTGACCCTGTGAGCGGGATGCACTGCTGGCACCAGCGAGTAAAGGTCGAGCGAGCCGAGGCGGGCGATAAATACGGGGATGTAATGGTTGACACAAAGCGCTCGCACGAGATATACCGCGAATGGCTTGCGAAGACCCGGCCCGCGCCCGGACCCGGCGGGCTTCGCAGGCCGCTATGGTTTTCCAGACCCGTTAGGCCGCACGAAGATGCTTACAAGATAAAGATTTAGGGAAGGACACGGATTGATAACCGGACCCGTAGCTCGTCCTCTGTAGCTGTAAAGATCGGTTTCGCACTTGTATCTGCGGTCCCGGTTAGCTAGTCTAAAGACGTAAATGAGAATAGTCGTTATTGGATATGGCAGGGTTGGGTCCAGGACGGTCGCGGCGCTCGTTGAGCAGGGACACCAGATTTCGCTGATCGACAAGGAAGCCACAAGGCTCAGCCGGGCCAGCCATCTTGAAGGGGTCGAACTGGTTCAAGGCAACGGTATTGACGTTGATGTCCAGCGCGACGCAGGGATGGGCGAAGCCGATTTATTGCTTTGCCTGACCCGCGACGACAACGTCAACCTGATGGCGGCACAGGTAGCGCGCAGCCATTTCCAGGTGCCGCGCGCCCTCGCACGCGTATACGAGCCGTCGCACGCCGAGGCCACGCAGGAAGACCCGCAGCTCGGCATAGTCTGCCCCACGCTTCAAGCCGTTCAAATCATCGTCGAACAGGTCAATGAGCTTACAGGGTCGCCCTCGCGCGAGCGCCTGTCGGCAGAGCCGCCGAAGGTCGCGCCCCGCCCTACATACGACTCGACAGACGAATCGCGCTACATCTTGATCGCGGGCGGCGGCAAGGTAGGCGTAAACCTCGCCCGCGAGCTTTATGAGAGCGGGCACGAAGTTGCCTTGATCGAGGCCGACGACGCGAGGGCCGCAGTACTGACAAACAAGCTTGAGTGTGAAATATTCACGGGCGACAGCTCCACGCACGATGTACTGGAAGCGGCGGGAGTGGCCCGCGCGCGCGTCTTTGTGGCCGCCACCGGAAGCGATCAGGATAACCTGATTGCCTGCCAGGTCGCCAAGAAAGTCTTTGGGGTCCCAAAGACAATCGCCCGCGCCTCGAACCCGAAGAACGAGGATGTCATGGCGAGGCTCGGCGTAGACTCGACCGTCAGCTCTACCGCGATAATCCAGCAGGTCATCGAGCGCGAGCTGCCCACGGTCCGTATCAAGACCTTAATAAGTTTGCAGGAAGGCGCTTATCAGATTCTCGAATACCCTCTCGACAACAACTCTCCTGCCGTCAATCAATCGGTCAAGGATTTGAGCTTGCCCCCGGAGAGCAACCTCATCGCCATCCTGCGCGGCAACAGCACGGTTGTCCCGCGCGGCGATACGGAGCTATCCGACGGAGATGTTGTCGTCGCCCTGGTCAACACGGACCAGGAAGCGCAGTTGCGCATCGCCCTGCTTGGCGTTTAAGCTTTAGGTGTAGGAGATGTGGGAAGACGAACAATGGATATGAGTAAAAAGGTTCTGGTTGTCGAAGATCACCACGACACTTCCTTTATGCTATGCCGGCTGTTGAAGATGGAAGGCTACGAGGTTGAGCATGCCATAGACGGCATGGTGGGATTCAACACGGCTACAACCGATCATCCCGATCTGATAGTCACAGACATAAACATGCCAAGGATGAACGGCATCGAGATGATAAAGCGCATACGCGAGGGCGAGGACACAGACCTCCGCGAGACGCCTATCATCGTGATGAGCGCGTACGGGAGAAGGATGATCGACGATGCGCTTCAGGCAGGGGCTGACGGCTTTGTAGAAAAGCCAATCGACTTTGACAAATTCCTGAATACGGTCAAAGAGAAGCTGCCCACGCATTAGAGGCGTAAACCGTGAACCGTAAACCGTAAACCGTGACAAGAGAGAGCAGGCCAGACTTCCGGGTCCCTCTGACTTGTCACGGTTTACGGTTCACGGTTTACGATTTCTATTACTGGGCGTCGGCCGGGCCGTACATGATGGCTGACGCGTCTGGGCCGGGGCGGCTCGCGTCCGGCTTGTCTTTTTCCGAGTCGAACGCGCAGGTCTGATTGCGCCCCGTGAGCTTCGCCCTGTAGAGCGCCATGTCCGCCCTGTGGATCAGGTCGAGCGCATTCGTCCCGTCTTTAGGGAACATCGCCACTCCGAGGCTTATCGTGATGTGCATAGTCTGGCCGAGGTCTTGAGTCGAAGCCGGAAACTCGAATGTCTCGACCGCTGTGCGTATGCTCTCCGCGACTTCGATGGCCTTCTCTCGGTTGCCGTAGACATAAGCCAGGTACTCTTCGCCGCCGTAGCGGGCCGCCAGGTCAGCGCTGCCGATAACGTCCCGGATGATCTGGCCCACTTCGCGTATCGTGTGGCTCCCGATCAGGTGGCCGCGCCCGTCGTTCACTCTCTTGAAGAAGTCGAGGTCGGCCATCAGCACGCCTATAGGCGAGCGTTCCGGAGAGCGGTCGGCCTGCGAGATCACCCTGTCGAGGTCCGCAAAAAGGCTCCTGCGCGATTTCAAGCCCGTAAGCTCGTCGCGCTGTGTCATCTGGTGGAGCCGCTCCTGGAACTCGGCCTCAAACTCGTCGAGCATGGCGAACTTCATCAGGTAGTTGCCCACCTTGATCTTGTCGCCGTCCTGCAATAGCTGCTGCGAGGTGACCTTTGAGCCGTTCAGGAAAGTCCCGTTCGTCGAGTCGAGGTCGTTTATGTAATACTCGACGCAGCCGCCCTCCTGGTCCAGCCGCAGAATCTCTGCGTGCAGGCGTGAGGCGATCTCGTCTCTCAGAATAATGTCGGCAGTCGTTCCGCGCCCGACGACCGTCTTTTCGTTTTCCAGCTGGACCGTGAGCCCCAGCGGGTGTCCCTGCAACACGACCAGGACGGGCCGCTTTAGGGTCGCGCGCTGAATCTCTCTCAGGTCCAGTTTTATCGTGCGTTCGGCATCATTCACAGGCTTATTCCCTTCAATTCGCCTAATATATCAACAACCGCTTCAACTGCGCAAATGTAGGTGATGCAAAGAGTAAGTACGCAGGTCGGGGCGGGTTGTTATATATTGACAGAATCGGCAACCTTATCTGTTAACGCTTTTGGCGTTTAGCTCGTCTTAATGGCTGGCAAGGTTAAGGGATGTACGAAATCAATATGACAGGTGAAATGGTCCTGGTGGCAAGACAAAATCAACCCGTGACTGCGCCGTCTGTGACCGACAACCATAAGGAAGCGCGTCTGGTTGAGGCGGTGAGGCGGGGCGACCAGGAAGCATTCGGGCAGCTCTATGACCTTTATGCGCGGATGGTACACGGGATATTGCTTGCCCGCGTGCCCTGGCGAGAGGTCGACGACCTCGTGCAGGACGTTTTCCTGCAAGCCTTCCGCATGCTCCACACGCTCAGAGACGCGGGGGCGTTCGGCGGGTGGCTTGCCATGATAACACGCAACCGTGCGATGGACTTTCACCGCCGCTCGCGGGAGACGGAAGAGTTGAGCGAAGACCTTCCGGTGGCGAGCCAGTCCGAGTCCGAAGCGGAAGCAAACGCGGTGCTAGATATTATTCGCGAGATGCCCGACGCATACCGCGAGACGTTGATACTGAGGCTTGTCGAAGGGATGACCGGACCCGAAATCGCCGAGCGAACAGGGCTTACGCCCGCGTCGGTTCGAGTCAACCTTCATCGAGGGATGAAGCTGCTCAGAGAGAAGCTTGGAACGGAGATAGCGTTATGAACGACGATTATTTGTGGGACAAAGAGGGCGAGCCCGACGCGGAGATCGAAAGGCTTGAGAACCTGCTCGTCAGGTTTCGCCATCAGCCCGTGGCTGCGCCAAGGATCGCGTCCAGGCCAAAGTTTTATCAACCCGGCTTCTACTCCACACAGTGGGCAGCCGCCGCCGTCGTCATCCTAGCTGTGCTCGCGGCGTTGACGTTCTTCGCTATTTGGAAAGCATCGAAAACCTCGAATAACCCGAACGTGGCTGAGGTCGCAACCCCGAAGGCCGATGACGGCAAAGCTGAAAAGGACCCTGAGAAGGTAACGCTGCCGCAGCCCCGGCCAGAGACGCCTGGTCGCAGCGAGATCGCCGTCGCCCCGGCTCCGGCTAAGGCCGCGAGGAAAACGACGCGTGTCCGCGCGCACGTCGAGCCGCGTGAAGACGAACGAATTATCGCGGCCCGGCCGCAAGAGGATGCCACTGCCGCTGAGCCTTCGGGCGACGAGTTTTCAAACGCCCTCGCTTTTCTCAACCCCGAAACGACCAGGCATCTTGAAAAGAGCCAGATGTTGTTGAGGGCTTTTAGAAACGTGGCAGCCTCCGACGGCGCTGAGGCCGTAGACGTTTCCTTCGAAAAGGAGCAGTCAAAGAATCTGCTCTACCGCAACATCCTGCTCCGGCGGGACGCGGAGGCGAAACGGAATTTGCCGATGGAGGATGTGCTGGGAAGCCTTGAGCCGATCCTGCTCGATATTGCGAATCTACCCGGCACGGCTTCGCGCGAAGAGATAAGCGCAATTAAAGAGCGCATGCAGAAGAAGGACATCGTGTCGACGCTTCAGGTCTACTCAACCCAGACCCTGATGGCAGGTCGATAGTTCATAACTCAGGAGAGAATATGTACCGCACTAATATTAACTTCATACAGCGAGCACAGAGTAAAGTCGGCCTCGCGCTTGCCCTGGTCCTCATAAGCTCGTTCATAGTAACCGGCCAGTCGCGCGGGCAGAATCGCCAGGTCGAAAAACTGAACCGGTTCGTCCAGGCATCGGACTCTAACAGCGCCTCAGCGCAGAGCTTTAGAAAAGGGCGCGACCTGATCGCGGACGAGGAGTGGGCCGAGGCCGCAAAGACGTTCGATTCATTCATACGCGATTACCCGAAAGACGGGAACGTCGACGCGGCGCTGTACTGGCTCGCCTTCGCGCTCAAGAAGCAGGACAAGCTGGCCGAATCGAAAGAGAAGCTTGAGCGCGTTTTAAGAGACTTCCCGAGATCGAGGTGGTCGGATGACGCGCGCGCGCTCAGGCTTGAGATAGCTACGATGACCGGCGAGCAAGACGTGATCAACCGGGAACTCGGCAGCGGTCAAGGCAGCGGCCAGGGCAGCGGTCAAGGCGGCGCTGGAAGCTCAAGCGATGAAGAGACAAAGGTCATAGCGTTGCAGAGCATTATGATCGGGAACCCCGAGCGCGGGACAGAGATCATCGCGGACATACTCAAGCCGGGATCGAGGTCTACCCGCCGCGTCAAAGATCATGCCGTCACGCTGCTCGGTCAGCACTCGACCCCGCGAGGACGCGCGATGCTTGTCGAGGTCGTGCGAACCGAAACCGACACGAAACTTCGCAAGAATGCGATCTTCTGGCTCGGCCAGACCCGCGACGAAGAAGTGCTCACGCTCCTTCGTGATCTGGCGACGACCGCAACCGATACTGAAGTCGCAAAGGCCGCCGTCTTTTCGATCTCGCAGCACCAGAGCCCGCGCGCGACCACCATACTAAGCGAGCTCGCCCGCGCGACCTCGTCGCCAAGGATTCGCAAGGAGGCGATCTTCTGGATAAGCCAACGAGGTGGTGAAACCTCCATCGACGAGCTGACGAAGATTTACGACGCGGACCAGGACACCGAGATCAGAAAGCAGATCATGTTCGCGCTGTCACAGCTTTCAAGCCCGCGCGCCCGCGCAAAGCTTGTCGAGGTGGCCCGCTCGAACGGCAACATCGAAGTGCGCAAGCAGGCGATCTTCTGGCTCGGCCAGAGGGGCGACGAGCAGAGCGCAGACGAGCTGTTCGGCGTCTTTGACTCGGACCGCTCGCACGAGATTCGCAAACAGGTGATCTTCGCGCTCTCTCAAATGAACAACAAGCGCGCCGAAGCGAGGCTGTTTGAGACTGCGCGGAGCGGCGACACCCCACAGATTCGGCAGGAGGCAATCTTCTGGATCGGCCAGCGCGGCTCGGAAGGCGCTATCGATTTTCTCGCGGGTCTTTACGGGAGCGAACAGGCTGTCGAGGTGAAGAAGAAGATCATCTTCGCCTTTTCGCAGATGCGCAGCAAGACGGCGCTGCGCAAGTTGATGGATATTGCCAGGTCGGATTCCAGCGTGGAGCTTAGGAAGGAAGCCGTCTTCTGGCTGGGTCAGAGCAACGACCCGGATGCTCTGAAGTTCCTTGAAGAGATAGTTAAATAAAGATCGTGAAAGTATCGGACTGCTCGAAAGGAGAGAGTTCTTATGAGAAAGCTAGCACCGTTCGCACTTCTAATCGCGATGATCGTTCTGATTACGCCTCGCGGCGTAACAGGGCAGCAGCAGAGGTTTCAAAACGTCGAGGGGCCGAATCTCAAGGCCAAGATCGAGGCGGCCCAGCGCCAGGCGCGGTCCGCATCACAGCCGAAATTCTGGACCGCTTACGCGTTCGATGTCAGGCCGGGCGTTGCGGTCGACTATTACGGAGAAGGGCGAACTTTTCGCGGTCACACCACGAACGATTCGGGGGTCTCGATCTCGATTGGAGAGACGGACGGGACGCGGCTTGAGACGAGAAACGTGGGAGTCTTTCTTCTGCACGAAGCGGGCAGCGCGGGTATTTCGAGGCTTGAAGTCTACAACCTCGACCGCCCGCGCGAGTACAGCGGCTACCCTGTCTACTGGCTCGGTCGCGCTTCAAATCAGGAGAGCCTTGAGCTGCTGAGGAGTCTGACGCTATCAGCGCAGGCAAACAGGACCGCCGAGCGAGCGACCATGGCCATCGGGCTGCACGACGACCCGAGGGTCGGAGCGATCCTAAAGGAGCTTATACAGAACTCTCAAATCGAAAAGGTGCGAACGTCGGCGGTATTCTGGCTTGGCCAGTTTGGCGATGAATCGCCGTACCTTGCAGACCTCGCGCGAAACGAGCAGGAGTCTATCGAGCTCAGGAAGCAGGCCGTGTTTGCCCTCGGAATAAGCAAGGACGCCGGGGCCTTTCAACACCTGCAAACCATATACAGGGATTCGACAAACCGCGAACTCAAGAAACAGCTCGTCTTTGCCGCTTCGATAAATGAGACGAAGAACGAGCCGGTCGATTTTCTCATCAAGGTCGCAAGTAATGATTCGGACCGTGAAGTCCGCAAGCAGGCGCTCTTCTGGCTTGGGCAGAAAGCCGGGCAGCGCAGCCTCGACGCTTTGAGCGACGCCGTCTCTGCTGACGATGGGGACACAGAAGTGCAGAAGCAGGCCGTCTTTGCGATAAGCCAGCGGCCCAGAGATGAAGCGGTCCCGCTGCTGATAAAGATTGCGCGAAGCCATCCTAAAAAGGAAGTGCGCAAGCAGGCCATGTTCTGGCTTGGCCAGACCGGCGACGAGCGCGCGCTGGAATTCTTCAAAGAGATTCTCACAAAATAAGCCTGCGCTCAGAGACCATTGAAAGCCCGCGGGGAGTCAATCCTGCGGGCTTTTTCTATATGGGCTCGATACTTGACGCGGCCATCCGCCCACACTATGATTTGATTGATGAATCAGAACGGCTCCTCGGCAAAGACCTGTACAGGCATCCAGCGCGTTGCAGAGGCCAATCTGCCCACGGAATTCGGCAACTTCAGAATCGTTGGTTTTAAGGGAGAGGCCGACGGCGAAGAGTTCGTCGCGCTCGTCAAGGGACAGCTCAACGCCGAGACCGCGAGCCTTGCGCGCATACATTCACAGTGCTTGACCGGAGACGTATTTCACTCGATCAAGTGCGACTGCGGCCCGCAGCTCCACTACGCGATGACGCTTATCGAAAAAGAAGGCCACGGCGTTATCGTATACCAGCAGCAAGAAGGGCGCGGAATAGGCATCATCAACAAGATTCGCGCTTACGCTTTGCAAGACGCCGGGCAGGATACTGTCGAAGCGAATCTCTCGCTCGGATTTGACGCGGACCTCCGCCAGTACGAATGCTGCGCGGAGATACTGAAGCAGCTTGGGTTGCGCCGAGTGCGCATGCTTTCAAACAACCCCGACAAGATTGCAGCCATTCAGGCCGCCGGGATCGAGATTGTCGAGCGCGTTCCCATAGAGCTTGAGCCGCACGAAAGCTCGCTCAATTATTTGAAGACCAAAAAAGAGAAGCTTGGCCACTTGCTCGACAACCTCAACGGCCAGAAATAAGCGGCGACAACTATACATTACCCATCGCTCATGCGCGGGCAGTTTAAGCGTTTAGCGAGAGTTTCTCTATCTCATCCCCGGTCAACGCGACGCAGCTTCCCGTCTTCGGATTCAGCAGCAACAGGTAGCCGTCGGATTGTTTCACCTCGACGCCGTTTTGGCGCGGGCCTTTAATCACCGCGACCTCCGGCAGTGATTCGCTAGCCAGAAACACCTCGTCGCCCCATTGCATTACCCAGCGGCCCTCGCCCGTGGTCGCAACCACCGTTCTGATCTGCCCTCGCTCGACCTCTTCGGCTCTGAGCGATGCAAGCTCGGACTCGATTATGCTTCTCCACTTGCGCGCTTCCCTCGCGGTTATGCCGACGCGCCGGTCGGAATCCGAAAGCTCCAACCCTTCGGTTGTCTTGCCGACCCTCAAGTAAAAAGTTGCGCTCGCGTCTTCATAAGCCTCGACCTCTCCGGTCTGTGCGAACCGGTCAAGCGTCCGGGCGAGTTTGAATGCAGATTGCAGGTGAACCGGAATCGCTTTGACCGAGAGGACCGGCGGCTTTGGCTGCGCGGGGTACACGGCAGCGGTTTCAAGCGCCTTTAACCTTCGCTCAAGCTCGGCCAGGTGGTCTGAGCCGAGAAGCACCCAGCGGGCCGTGCGCTGGTCGCTCAGCAGCAGCCGCCCGTCACCGGCCGAGATGTTGAGCCAGTCGGGCAGACCCTCAAGATTGATCTCGTCCGTGTGTTTATCTTTGCGAGTCGCCGCGTTTATTAAGAGCGCGATTGTTTCCGTTTCGAGCCAGATGTTCGATTGAGGATGAGAAAGCAGGAGCGTCTTTTCAAGATTGCTGAAGACCACCTCATCTGATGTCCTGCGAATGTCGTAGTGTTCCTGTCTGAACCCTATCATCGCAAGGTAATGTGTGACAGCCTGCGGGTCGAGTCTCGTCTCGCGGTTCTGGTGTCTGAGACTTAAACGGTCTTCGGACCTGATGATCAGCCCGGTGCCGCCTTGTCTAACGACTTTTGAAATCGGCTGGTCGCTTTCGAGAAACGATCTGAAGCCGTCGGCAAGATAAGGCGCGAAGGCCAGGCTGCAATTGATCGAGAAGAGATTTATCATGACGCTGATCCCCGCCCAAGACGGTACGCGCGATGCCCACAGGTCAAGCTTAGCACAAGGCGTTCTATATTGCGCACGGCCCGCGTTTTGGGTAGAACTAGTATATGGCCTCAAAGAACGATCAGGATAAACGGCTGGCTCAGATTGCAACCGGGGGGACGGTCCTCGGCAGCGAAGGGCGCGAGTTGAAAAGCGGCGTGTGGGAGAACGGAGTCTATCTCGGCGCGGACGGCTTCGTTTACGAGATCACCGCCTCTGCGGCGCGCGGAGAGCTGAAGATAGCCGTCCGGGGCAAGCGGCCCGTAGGCGAATACCTCAGGTGGGTTGACGGGCTGTTTCGCCCCGGCGAGGTTCCTACCGCAACAACAGGGATTCATTACCGCGCCGCCCGCAAACTCCGGGAACTACTTTGATTTTGGATTTTAGATTTTGAGCTGCCGGATGGTATATTAACTCTATGCTCTACAGAAAGCCTCGGGTCGGTCAGGACATCAATGCTTATTGCGGGAAGTGTAAAGACGAGCGCACACACACGGTCGCGGCGATGGATGGCGATGCGGTAAAAAAGGTCACCTGCACGATGTGCAAAGGGACTCACAATTACAAGGCCAAGCCGGTTGCCCCACCCGAAAAGCCGCCGCGAACAAAGGCGGCAGGGACGACAAGGCGCAGCCGCGAAGCCGTTCCGTTTACGATTGACCCTAAAAGACCTGTAAAGAATTACAGTATGGAAGCGGCATTCGGCGCTGGCGACGTCATCAGCCATCCCAAATTCGGTCTGGGCGCGGTCGAAACTATCATGGCACCCAACAAGATCGAAGTCAGGTTCCAGGAAGGCAAGAAGTTGCTGCTGCACAATATGAAGAACTTCCGGCCCTGAACAGATCAAGTGTCGTGAACCGTAAACCGTAAACCGTGACAAGAAAGAAGAATCTCAGGCTCCCCTGATCTTTCTTGTCACGGTTTACGGTTTACGGTTCACGAAAAAAATCGGCGTTCTTCTTGATAAAGCTCTGCCATTTTTGCGGAACGGCTTCCTCGTAGAAGATTGCCGACACGGGGCAGACAGGCTCACACGCGCCACAATCTATACAGACTGCCGGATCGATGTACATCTGCTCTGCGCCCGGTCCTCCCTGAATACAATCAACGGGGCACACATCGACGCATGCAAGCTCTTTAGCGCCGATGCATGGTTCGGTGATTACATAGGTCAAACCCTCGACTCCCCTTGCTCTTACTTATTGAAATAGTCTGCGTTCATCTGGGTGAAATGCTTCCACTGATCCGGGACATCATCTTCAGTGAAGATGGCCTGTACGGGGCAAGCGGGCTCGCACGCGCCGCAGTCTATGCACTCATCCGGGTGGATGTAGAGCATCTCTGCGCCTTCGAATTCCGGCTCGTCCTTGCGAGGGTGAATGCAGTCAACAGGGCACACATCCACACAAGCCGTGTCCTTCGTCCCTATACAGGGCTCTGCGATAACGTATGTCATTTAAGCCTCCTTTCAGGGTGTTCGCGTTTAATGATTATTGCTACCTGATGCCATACAAAAATACCGTGATCCGTGACAAGTGACAAGTGACAAGTGGGGTTAGACGAGTGCTCGATGCTTCTCCCTTTCTTGTCACGGTTCACGGTTCACGGTTCACGTCTTCGGACTGATCTTTATACTCCGTCATGGCGTATGTGTCCATGGCGTGCGCCGTCTCTTCAGGGGTCAACAATCCCTCTTCGGTGATCGTCTCGCGGATCGTTTTGCCCCTGGCAATCGCCCGCTTTGCGATCTCGGCAGCCCTGGCGTAGCCGATTCGAGGGTTGAGCGCGGTGACTAGCGACACGCTGTTTTCGACGTACCAGCGGGCCCGATCTTCGTTCACCGTTATTCCGTCTATGCACTTCTCTTTGAGCGCCGCCAGGCAACTGGTCAGGATTTGGAGCGACATCAAAAGGTCGAATGCGATAACCGGCATCATCACGTTCAGCTCAAGCTGGCCCGCCTGGGCCGCCGTTGTTATCGTCACATCGTTTCCGAGCACCTGGAAGCAGACCATGTTGGTCATCTCGGCCATAACGGGGTTGACCTTGCCGGGCATGATTGAAGAGCCGGGCTGGACCGCGGGCAGGTTTATCTCTGCCAGACCTGTATTGGGGCCGCTGCTTAGTAACCTGAGATCGTTAGCTATTCGGATTACGTCGGTTGCGAGTGTGCGAAGCGCGCCCGAGACCTGGACGAAAGGCGACATGCTCTGCATCGCTTCAAAATAGTCTTCGGTCGGGCGAAGCGGCTCACCCGTTATACGGCTCAACTCTTCGACCACGAGTTTTCGGTAGCCCGGCACGGCGTTTAGACCGGACCCCGCGGCGGTCCCGCCCAGGCCAAGCTCTCGCAGTTCTTCGGCCGCCCGCTCAAGCCGCACACGGTTCTTGGAGATGGCCGTCGCGTAGCCGCCGAACTCCTGGCCGAAGGTTATCGGCACCGCGTCTTGCAGGTGCGTGCGGCCCGATTTGACGATGCGAGAGAACTCGTCGGCCTTGTTGCGAAACGACGCGGCGAGGCCATCGAGCGCGACGCCGAGCTTTCGTATCTGGCTTAGCGCGGCAAGGCGTATAGCGGTCGGGATGACGTCGTTTGTCGATTGGCCCATGTTGACATGGTCGTTCGGGTTTACGGTCGAGTGATCGCCTTTCTTGCCTCCGAGCAATTCGACCGCGCGATTGGCCAGAACCTCGTTGGCGTTCATGTTGTGCGAAGTTCCCGCGCCCGCCTGGAAGGGGTCGACGACAAACTGGTCCAGGAGTTTCCCCGCCAGCACTTCGTCTGCGGCCGCGTCGATTGCCCCGGCGATCTTCTGATCCAGCCCGCCAAGCTTTGAGTTTGCCAGCGCGGCGGCCTTCTTTATTTGAACGGTTGCAATGACGAATGCGGGGAAAGGCTTCCAGCCTGAGATGGGAAAGTTTTCGACGGCGCGAGCCGTCTGGATGCCGTAATAGACATCCTCCGGCAGCTCGCGCTCGCCAAGTGAGTCTCGCTCAGTCCTTGTTCGGATCGAATGTGACATGCGGAATCATCTCCACCGATTCTTTCATGGTGACGCGTCCGGTCAGTTGTACTCGTACCTTCTCTTTCGGGACGAAGGAAAGCCGGCTTTCGACAAGGTTCTCGTTCGGGCGGTACCCCATGCCGAACTCCGGCAGCTCCGGCCGGTTCATAAGCCGCTTCATGTCCCAGAGAGTCTCTTCGCGCGTGAACGCGCAAATCTCCATCTCGCGGCTCATAATGATAGCCTCTTCGGGGCACGCATCGACGCAGAAGCCGCAGAATACGCAACGGAGCATATCAATCTCAAACCGCTTTGCGACCTTCTCAATCAGCGGGTCGGGGTGCTCGCCCGCTTCGATGTAGATGCAGTCGGCGGGGCAAGCGGTCGCGCACATGTAACAGGCCACGCAGCGCGGGCTGCCGTCTTCGCGCGCGGTCAGTATGTGCGTGCCGCGATAGCGGTCCGAATAAGCTCTCCGCTCTTCCGGGTAGCGTATCGTCGCATCAACCTGGCCCGTCAGGTTATCCATCATCCGCCCGAAAGTGAGGCCGAGCCCTTTGATCGGGCCGAGCACCTCTTTCATGATAGACGTTTCGCGCTCGGCGCGGTCGGCCACGTTTACTACTTTTGCTTGTCTCTTCATACCACCCTTATAATTTGCGCTACGGCGTTCTCGGCGCGGCAGGCTGTCGAGTTTCGTCGGGCGAAATACTTCTGAACGCGGGGATGCTCTCGGCCATACGGGCAAAGACATCGTCCGTCGATAACCACAGCGTGTTATCGCCGCTCGCATAAAGAAGGCTTGCGAAGACCTCCCAGACCGGCTGTATGTCGCCGCCGGGATTGATCGCCTTCCCCGCCATCTGAACGCGCCCCTGGTAGTTCGTGTAGGTGCCTTCCTCTTCGGACCACGCGGCGACGGGCAACACGACGCTCGCCTTTTTCAAAAAGTCCTCCCTGTGCGGCGTGAGCACAACAGAGTATTCGAGCGCGTCGATAAGCTCTGCGACCGAAGCCTCGGCCTGGCTATCTTCGGGGCGCGGCACAAGCGGCTTGAAGTAGATCAAGACGCCCGCTTTCAGCCGCCCCTCGCGGGCGGCGTCGATTGCGCCCCGAATGCCGCCCAGATCATTGCTCGTAAGGCCGAGCGTCAACGCCCCCATCGAGTTCGGGTGCTTGTCCAAGTGCCTTAGCACGTCGTCTTCAGGCTGGGTCACTGTCTGGTCTTCGGCGGCGAGGCGGAATTCAAAATTAGAGACGCCCAGCCTGCTCGATAGATACTGTTTGAAAAGGTATAACGCCTCGTTTGTTGCCGACGCGGACGCGAATCCGAGAATCGATCCCGCGCCGCTGGCCGACGCGGTCTGTTTTAGCTCAGAATCGACGGCGCGCAAGGCGTCTTCCCAGGTGACGGGAGCCTGCATGCCGTCGCGCCCTTTCAACATCGGCCGCTGGACGCGCTCGCCCGCCATCAGCTCGTGGAAAGAGAGGCGGCCTTCGTCACACGCCCAGCTTCGGTTGACTTCGGGGTTGCGGCGCGGAATCAGGCGGAAGATCGTGCCGTCTCTGTGGTCTATGCGCATGCTGCAACCTGTCGAGCAGCCGCCGCACACGGAGTCTGTGCTGTGCAAGAACCAGACGCGACACTTGAACCTGAAATCGCGCGAGGTCAGCGCCCCGACAGGGCATATGTCGACGACGTTGCCGGAATAAGGGTTATCGAGCGGGCGATCATCTATCGTCCCGATAGCCACGTGGTCGCCTCGCCCAAAGAATTGCATCTCGCCCGTCTTCGTCACCGTGTCGAAGAACCTTATGCAGCGCGAACAGAGCACGCACCGCTCCTGGTCGAGCACGACCATGGGGCCCAGGTCTATGACCTTGCGCTTGCGGACTTTCATGCCGAGCGGTATCTCGCTCGTGTGCAGCCCGTAAACCATGTAGTAGTCTTGCAGGCGGCATTCGCCCGCCTGATCGCAGACGGGGCAGTCCACGGGGTGGTTGATTAGCAAGAACTCAAGCACCCCGCGCACCGCCTCTTTCACCTTATCGTTGTTCGTCCTGACGACCATGCCTTCGTTGACGAGAGTGGTGCAGGCGGGGGTGAGCTTTGGCATCTTCTCGACATCGACGAGGCACATGCGGCAGTTGCCGTCCACGGGCAGGTCAGGGTGGTAACAGTAGTGCGGGATGTCTACGCCAAGCTCCTGCGCCGCCTGGATGATCGTTTGCCCGTCACGCGCCTCGACTTCTTTTTCGTTCAACGTAAATTTTGGCATCTATTCGTTTCCACTTAGCTCGCGCAGAGCGATTCGAACTCTTGTCTGAATTTGGTTATGAAGCTGCGAATCGGCATCACGTCCGCATCGGCAAGCGGGCAGATCGTCTTGCCTTCCATGCGATCCACTATCTTTAACAACAGGTCGATGTCGGCCTTGCGACCTTTCCCCGCGACGATGTTTTTTAGAATCTTCGCCGCCCAGCCGGTCCCTTCGCGGCAGGGCGTACACTGCCCGCACGATTCGTGCGCGTAGAAGTCCGCGATCACCGACAGCACTTCGGGCATCCGTGTCGTATCGTCAAAGACTATCATCCCGCCGGAACCGAGCATCGACCCGGCTTTTAGTAGCGACTCGTAGTCGAGATTTACGCCCGCGCACTCTTCGGCGGTCAAGACAGGCACGCTCGACCCGCCGGGTATAACGGCCTTCAGCTTTCGCCCATCTCTAACGCCGCCCGCTTCGTTGTTTATAAAATCGAGGAGCGGGTAGCCCAGCTCGACTTCATAGACGCCGGGTTTCGCGACATGGCCGGAGACCGAAAAGAGCTTTGTGCCCTTGCTCTTCTCCGTCCCAATCGCCGCGTGGGCAGCGCCGCCGTTATTGATGATCCACGGAAGGGCCGTGAGCGTCTCGACGTTGTTGACCACGGTCGGCGAAGCAAGAAAACCGTGCGTTGCGGGAAACGGCGGCTTGATTCTCGGATAGCCGCGATAGCCTTCCAGTGACTCTATCAGCGATGTCTCTTCGCCGCAGATGTACGCGCCCTGACCGAGATGTATAAAGATGTCGAGCGCAAAGTCGTTCCCTAAGATCGAAGGCCCAAGCACGCCCGCCGCGTATGCTTCGTCGAGCGCCTTCTGGACGGTGTTTGCTACGAACTCGTACTCGCCCCTGATGTATATGTATGACAGGTGGCAGTTGAGCGCGTAGCAGGCGATTGCCATGCCTTCGATCAACAGGTGAGGGTCGCGCTCCATCAGTATGCGGTCCTTGAATGTGCCGGGCTCGCTTTCGTCAGCGTTGCATAGCAGGTAGGTGGGCTTTCCGGTGTTGCGAGGGACAAAGCCCCACTTCATGCCTGTCGGGAATCCCGCGCCGCCGCGACCGCGCAGGCCGCTCGTCTTCACCTCTTCGATGATAGCGGTCTGCTCCATCTTCATGGCCTTTTCAAGCGCCTTGTAGCCGCCCCGCTCGCGGTAATTATCGATGCTCGTCTGACCGGGCTTGTCTATGTTGACCAGTTGTATCTTAATCATTGCGCAGTTTCTCGATTATCTCGCCGATACGGGCAGGCGTAAGGTTTTCATAATAGCGGTCGCCTACCTGCATGGCGGGTGCGGTACCGCAAGAGCCGAGGCATTCGGTCACGTTCCAGCTAAACTTCCCGTCCGGGGTGACCTGTTCCGCCTCGACCTTGAGCAGTCGTTTCATCTCGTCCACGCACGCGTAAGTGCCCATCATCCAGCAGCTCACATTGCGGCATATCTCCATGTGATAGCGGCCGACGGGTTTCTTATGCAGCATCGTGTAGAAGGTCGCCACGCTCAAGACATCCGAAGGCGGGTATCCCATAAGCCCGCCGACGTAATCGGCAACCTCGTCAGAGATCCAGCCGAACTCGCGCTGCGCGAGCGCGAGGACAGGGATCAGCGCGGCGCGCTTTTCGGGGTAATGGCTCAGTATTGTCTCGTAGCGGCGCTTCGCCTCTTCGCTAAATTCGATCATCGGTCAAGCTCCCCCGCGACGATGTTGAGGCTGCCGAGCGCCGCGATTGCATCGCCTACAAGCTGCCCTTCGATCATCGACGGGTAGGCCGAGAAGATCGGGAAGCACGGGCCGCGAGCGTGGCACCGCCACGGGCGCATCGAGCCGTCCGAGACGATGTAGAAACCGAGCTCGCCGTTACCGCCCTCCGTGTAGCCGTAGACCTCTCCGGGCGGCGGCTGTATGCCGTGCATGACAAGCTTGAAGTGGTTCATAAGGTCTTCGATATTCGTGTAGACGCCCTGCTTGGGCGGCAGCGTCACCCTGCGGTCGTCGAGCTGGTAAGGCCCTTCGGGCAGGTTTTCGAGCGCCTGGTTGATGATGCGGAGGCTCTGGCGCATCTCTTCCATGCGAACGAGGTAGCGGTCATAAACGTCGCCGCGATTGCCTACGGGCACTTCAAAGTCAAAATCCCCGTAGCTCGAATACGGATGGTTCTGCCTGATGTCATAAGGCACACCGGCGGCGCGCAGCACAGGCCCGGTAATGCCGTAATCGATTGCGTCCTTGGCGCTGATGGCTGATACGCCCATCGCGCGATTCTTGAAGATGCGGTTGTTGGTGTTCAGCTTGTCCAGATCGTTAATATACTTGGGCAGCCGCGTCAGCACTTCGCGGCATCGCGGAATAAAGTCTTTCGGCAGGTCTGCCGACAGCCCGCCCACACGCACGTAGCTGACCATCATGCGAACGCCCGCAGTCATCTCAAGCAGATCGTATATCTCTTCGCGCGATTCGAACGCGTACCAGAAATTTGTTATCGCGCCGAGATCGACGAGCGCCGTGCTGATGCAGACCATGTGGTCCATGATCCGCGAAAGCTCGCCCAGGATAACGCGGATATATTGAACGCGCTTGGGGACTTCTACGCCCAGGAGCTTTTCGACCGCTTCCGCGTAACCGACGTTATTCAGAAAAGAGGACATGTAATTCAAGCGGTCGGTGTAGGGGATGACCTGATTCCATTGATGCGTTTCGGCCATCTTCTCGAAGCACCGGTGCAGGTAGCCTATCTCGACATCGGCATCCATGATCTTCTCGCCGTCGAGGCGCGCAACGATCCTGAGCGTGCCGTGCGTCGCAGGGTGCGAGGGGCCGATGTTGATGATGGTAGGCTCGCCGCTTATGCGCTCGTGTTTTTCGGTCTCGTCCCACTCGGTCTTATACTCAATCGGCAAATTGTAATCGCGCGAAAGCGGCGTTCGCCCGCCGGGGTCGTGGTCCTTGCGCAAGGCGTGTCCCTGAAACTCTTCGTGGCAAAGTATGCGGCGCAGGTCGGGGTGGTTGCGGAAGCGTATGCCGAACATATCGAATGTCTCGCGCTCCCACCAGTTCGCGGTTCTCCACACGGGCGTGACCGAGTCGACCTCGGGGTGAGACTCCGCCAGCGGCACTTTCAACCTGACGCGGTGGCCGTGATCTATCGAGTAGAGATGATAGACGGCGTTGAACCTTTCATCGGCAGTCTTATCGGGATAGCCGCTGTAATCGAGCCCCGTGATGCTGCTCAACAGGTCGAGCTTCGTCGCAGGGTCTTCCTTGAGCGTGCGACAAATCTCGGTTATGCGGTCCGGCCTGATCGTAATTGCGAGGTCGCCGCGAAAATCGTCAACGTCGAGCACCTGGTCGCCGTAGCGGCTCTTGACCGCCGCGACAATCGGGTTTTCCGGCGCGGCGGGCTCGCGTGTTATCTGAACGAGCCGCATCGCTTCGCGCGACTGCTGCTCGGCAATGAGCAAGGGCTTGGGCGCGCTCTCCGTAATCTCTTTCTTGAGCCGTTCGCGAATCTCCGCGCGAGCGTCGGCGTCTATCTCTCGCTCTTGCTCGATGATCCCCTGGATCATCAGCACCGCCTGAATCACCGCCTCAGGCGTGGGCGGGCATCCTGGTATGTAAACGTCTACGGGCAGAAATTCGTCTATCCCCTGTACCACATGATACGCGCGATAAAACCCGCCCGAAGTGGCGCAAGCGCCCATGGAGATGACCCACTTGGGTTCGGGCATCTGTTCGTAAATCTTCTTTAGCACGGGCACCATCTTGTCTACGATTGTGCCCATAACCATCATCAAATCCGATTGCCGGGGCGAAAATCGCACCACTTCGGCACCGAACCTTGCAAGGTCGTAGTGCGCGCTTACCACAGACATGAACTCGATTGCGCAGCAGGCCGTCCCGAACGGCATCGGCCACAAAGAGTTCTTGCGCGCCCAGTTCGATATCTCGCTCACTTTGGTCGTGAGGATATTGTCGCCCAGCATCGACTCAATAGTCATCTAGTTATCCTCTTTCTAAACCCCGAATCGCTCGTCCGGGCAAACACTTCGTTGACGAAACCTCTGCGATAACCCAACTGCAATTAAAATCTTATCGCCCAGGAATAAGTGCGTCAAATTTTCGCTATTTGCGGCCCACAACCAGTTGAAGGAACTGGCTTCATGGCCCTTTATTATCGGCATGGTCCCTCTAAAAGAAGCTATGAGACTGCAACTTTTTAATCTACAGATTCTCCCCCTCGCTTGTCAACGGAGGCGCTCGCTTCCCTGCCCGGCCAGGGCCAGCTCAATGGGCAATCACTGTGATTGCCACACTTCGGCTGCGCGGGCCGTTCGCCTCGACAAACAGAACGCGCTGCCACGTTCCAAGCAAAAGCCGGGATTTGCGAACAGGAAGTGAAAGGCTTGCCCCGACAATCGAAGCGATCATGTGGTCGGGCGCGTGCGAAGGGTCGTGGCCGTGCCGGAACTTGATTCGGGGAATGATCCGCTCAAGCGTCTCCATAAGGTCTTCGTCCGTTCCCTCAATGGCCTCGCCCGTCGTCAGGGCCGCCGTCGTGTGGAGGACAAACAGGTTGCAAATCCCGTCGGCCACCCCGGAGTCGGCCAGGAAGCTTTCGACCTCATCGGTGATGTCGATGACCTGTTTCGCGCGCCGCGTCTGGAGGGTTAAGGTAGTCGCCGCCATAATCTTCTCAAACGTCTTTTATAGAGATTTCGGAACTGAGCGTCTTATGAACAGGGCAGAGCCTGGCTATCTCCAACAGCCGCGCCCGCTGCTCGTCTGTAAGCGGGCCGGTCAGCGTTATCCGGCGGTCGATTCGATCAACCTTGCCCTCTTTGGTCTGGCAGTCTTCACAATCATCCGCGTAAACCCGCCCGTGCGACAGGTCGATGTCGACTTTCTCAAGCGGCCACGCCTTTCGCTTCGCGTACATCTGCAAGGTCATCGACGTGCACGCGCCCAGGGCCGCCAGCAGGAAAGAATAAGGGTCCGCGCCCGAATCGGTCCCGCCCACAGAGGCGGGCTCGTCGGCTACCAGTTTATGCTTCCCCGCAGTGATCTGCTGCTTCAAATACCCGTCCGAAGAGACAGTGACTTTAGCCATCTTCAATCATCCTTTTTAGGTGGTTTGAAATACTTCCGCCCGCGCAGGTTCTCCGGCAAACACTCCATCTGCTCGGCGCGGCCCGACTCGAAGTTATGCGCGTACTGGTAGCCTTTGCCGTAGCCCAGTTGCTTCATAAGCGATGTGGCGGCATTTCTCAAGTGGAGCGGGACCGGCTCGCGTACAGATTCCAAAGCGTCTTTTTGAGCGGCGATATATGCCTCGATGACCGCGTTCGATTTTCGCGCGAGCGCGAGGTAGACGGTCGCCTGCGTCAACGCAAGCTTTGCTTCGGGGAGCCCTACGAAGTGTGTCGCCTGCATCGCCGCCACAGCCTGCGTGAGCGCGTTCGGGTCGGCAAGACCTATGTCTTCCGAGGCGTGTATTACAAGCCTGCGCGCTACGTACATAGGGTCCTCGCCCGATTCGAGCATACGCGCAAGCCAGTAAACCGCCGCGTCCGCATCAGAGTTGCGTATCGATTTTATGAGGGCCGAGATCAGGTTGAAATGCTCTTCGCCCGCTTTATCGTACCGGAGCGCGGCACGCTGAGTGGCTTCGCGCAGCGTCTCGCCGGTTATCTCTCTTACGCCTGACTCATCGGGCTCTGCAATCGACGCGGCAAGCTCAAGCGTGTTCAACGCGACCCTTGCGTCGCCCGACGCGTAGACTGCCAGCGCGCGCAAGATGTCGTCCGCCGCGTCCAGGCGTATGCCGCCCTGCGCGCGTTCTTCTTCCTTGATTGCGCGGCGCAGTATCTCAATCAGGTGATCGGAAGTGAGCGGTTCGAGCACGAATACTTTCGACCGTGAAAGCAGCGCCGAGTTTACTTCGAACGAAGGGTTCTCGGTAGTCGCGCCTATCAAGATAATGGTTCCGCTCTCGACATAAGGCAGAAAGGCATCCTGCTGCGCTTTGTTAAAGCGGTGAATCTCGTCGATAAAGACGACGGTGCGGCGGCCCGTCTCCCGGCGGTGCTGGTCGGCTTCCGACATGACCTCTCGGACTTCGCGAATCCCCGAAGTCACCGCGCTGAATTGTATGAATGTGGCAGAGGTCGTATCTGCGATGATGCGGGCAAGGGTCGTCTTGCCTGTTCCGGGAGGCCCCCAGAAGATTATCGATTGCAGGCGGTCGTCTTCGATCATACGGCGGAGCGCGCGGCCTTCGCCTATGAGCTTCTCCTGGCCGACGAAATCGTCGAGGCTGCGCGGGCGCATCCGCTCCGCTAGCGGCTGCGGGGCGGACGATCCTTCTTCGATCTGCGCGAAGTCTTCGGGCTCTTCAAACAGGCTGGCCTCGCGTCTCGCTCTGGCGGTCGCCTTTTTGAGTCTGGGCATCTTTCCGGTCTCCTTTTGAAATAGTAAGGTCTGGCTTATGCCTAGCGCAATGAGGCAAAGCCCGCGCAGATTTTGTCATCCAAACCCTAACGTTGTGCGTATAACCTGTGTGGCCCGGCGGCGAGCCGGCAGTTTCGGGGTAAGGGTATTCGTTGACACTGATGACTTTGCTTTGTTAACCTGTTTCTTTATCCTTTTTGCGCTGGGGGCCTCTATCGGCTGACTCATCAGAGTGGGAGCGAAGAATTGTTGTGAGAAGGGTGATCGCGCTTAGCATTTTAATTTTCTTCGGGTCGCTTCTTGGTTCTGCGTGCGTTAAGAGGGTAACCATCCCCGAATTTCTGCCGCCTCAACCGGCGCTCTCGACCGATGACCTCGTAACGCGTATAAACGCCTACAGCGACATCAAGAGTTTCTCGGCTCAGGCCGATGTCTACACGACGAACTTTGTCACGGACAAGGCCAACAAGGCCGAGATATACCCCGCGACCACGGGGCTGATACGGTTGCGCCGCCCGGAAAACATCCGCATGCGCATGAGCTTTTACGGCAAGCAGCTTGCCGATATGGTGAGCGACGGCGGAAAGTTCCGACTGGCCATCTTTTATCCCGAAGACAAAAGGCGTTTCATCTTTGGCTCCAGTCTACACGGGTACGACCACATCGATGCGAAAGACCTTCAGGCTAACATCGACCCGGACGTAAAACGCGCGGGCGGGCTCGTGAACATGCGCCCGCAGCACATAACGGACGCTTATCTGATACAGCCCATAAAGCAGGATGAGCGCACATCCGTCTTTCGCGAAGAGGTCCGGCAGATCGAGGCGGACACGAGGCCCGGACGAAAAGGGCGCTCGGTCGAGAAGGTCTACTACGTCCTGTACGTGGTCGAGCGAGGCGACAGACACGGGAGCCTGCGCCGCAAGTTCTGGTTTGACAGGTCGCAGGTAGGGACTCCCCTCACGCGACAACAGACCTACGAGAACGGCGGCGGCAAGCTGGCGAGCGATGTCACATACTCGGGCTGGTTCAAGGTCGAAAACAGCGACTACGTGTGGCCGCGCCACGTAAGGCTTGAGCGCCGAAACGACGGCTATGCCCTGCAATTCGACCTCTCGCGAGATTCCGTTGAGATCAACACAGAGATGGGCGATCAGGTCTTCGAGCTAGAGAACACAGAAAAGCTTCAAGAGCTGGACCTCGACGCGCAGCGTAAAGACCAGGACACACCATCAAGCAAGCAGCGACCTCCCTCGAATAAGTAGCCTATGGATAACCTTATCGTGGCAAACGTCAAACAGCGCCCGCTGCGGACGGCAGTCAGCATAGCGGGCGTGGCGCTTGGGGTGATCCTCGTGGTCTTGACGATAGGGCTTGCGCGAGGCGTGATGCGCGATTCGGCCGAGCGACAGACGAACGTAGAGGCGGAGTTGAGGTTCTGGCCTCCGGGCAACGTCTCGCTCACGGCTAACCCGCTGATGCTTCCAGAACGCTACGCCGAGGCTATTGAAAACGGCGTGCAGCCTACAGAAGAGTTTCCCGACGTAGAGCCCAAACCCGCAGTCGCTGGCGTCGCCGCCACCACGCCCGTAGGCGAGTGGGTTCAGTCGAGCGGGGGCGGCATAGGGTTCGAGGTGGTCGACGGGATCGACTACGAGAGCTTTATAAAGACTACGAACCTGAACATAATCGACGGCCGCCCGCTTTCAGACGGCACAACGCCCGAAACGAAATATGAAGCGATAGTCGATCCCTTCTACGCCGAAAACAACAGGGACGCAACCGGCCGCCCCGTAAGCGTGGGCAGCACGATAACTGTGCTCGGTAACGAATTCAAGGTCGTAGGTATTTATCAGCCTTCCGTGCTCGGCCGCGTGAAGATACCGCTGCGCACCATGCAGGACTTGCTCGGAGGCGCGCGCAACTGCACGTTCGTTATGATTCGCGCAGAGCAATCCGACAGGGTCGACGAGGTAAAGCGGACCATCGAAGAGTATTATCCCGGCAACCGCGTCATCTACACGAGCGACCTCCCGGCGCTATATGCGCAGGGGATCAGCCAGGTCGAAACCTTTCTCGATGTGGTAATAGGGCTCTCGCTCATCATAAGCATGCTGGTCGTGCTGCTGGCGATGTACACGACGGTCGTCGAGCGAACGCGCGAGATCGGCATACTGAAAAGCCTCGGGGCGTCGAAGCTTTTCATCATCGGCTCGATTGAGAAAGAGGCGGCGCTGATAAGTCTTTTGGGCGTGGTTGCGGGTTTTATCATAGCCGTGATCGGAAAGGTTGGAATTGAAGCGACCACCAAGCTTAAAATTGATCTACAGCCCGAATGGCTTCTGCTGTCAGCCGGGCTGGCGCTGGTCGGAGGTCTGATCGGCGCTCTATATCCGGCGATGCGCGCCGCCAACCTCGACGTGGTCGAGGCGATCAATTACGAATAGCGACTCTCGCTAACCACTGCTTTATGAATAAACCGGTTCTTGAGATAATCGACCTTAAAATGATCTACCACGTGGGCAAGGTAGACGTTCACGCGTTACGCGGCTTGACCATTACGGTCAACGAAGGCGAGTACGTGGCCATCATGGGGCCTTCGGGGTGCGGCAAATCGACTTTTCTACACGTCGTCGGCGGGATGCTGCAACCGACTTCCGGGCGTGTGATAATAGACGGCGAAGATATAACGCGTATGACCGACGGGCAGCGCACGGACCTGCGCAGGCGAAAGATCGGGTTCGTTTTTCAGAGGTTCAATCTCTTCCCGACGCTCACGGCGGAGGGCAACTTGAAGCTGGCCGAGCGAATCTACACTAATGGCAAGAACGGCGGCAACGCCGAGCGAAGACGCGAAGTGCTGAGGCTTCTGGGGCTCGAAGACAAGCTCCACCACAAGCCGCTTGAGTTGTCGGGCGGAGAGCAACAGCGCGTAGCTATCGCCCGCGCGATCATAAACCGGCCCGCCATCTTGCTTGCGGACGAGCCGACCGGCAACCTTGACACCGAAAACTCCCAGATCGTTTTGGATATGCTGCGCAACTTGAACGACGAGTTCCGTCAGACCATCGTCATGATCACGCACAATCCAGAGGCGGCGAAGCTGGCGGATCGAATAATCGAGATGCGAGACGGGCACGTGGTCACGCAGACCAATTGATGCCCAGGAGTTAAACCGATGAAGCTCGTCTTAACGACTTTGAAGAAGACGCTCTTTTGGTCTTACGAGCGGGGCAGCTGGCAATACGATATTCTGTGCGTGCTGATTCTGGCGTTTATCTTCTTTGGCCCGAACAGCGTTTTTCACAGCCACCGTACGAGCCAGGCTGACGAAACCGATTCGCGCCCGATTGTCATCAAGCGCGAGGAGATAGGGGAGATCAATCCCGCGCGCATAAACGAAGACGTGGCCAGCTACCTTTCAAAGAAGTACGGCCACGAAGTAAAGATTTCGCGTGTCGAACCAAAATGGGACGACCGGGGTAACATCACAGGCTACATCGCCTGGGAAGAATAAAGCCGCTGGCGCGAAGCCGGGGCAAAAGAACCAAGTTGAGGTTTTAGGATGAAGCAAAAAGCTCTCTTTTTATTCGCAGCACTGATGCTCGTCATCTCGCCGCTGTCTGTTCTCGACGCCCGCGCCAACGGTAAGCTCGACGAGGTGCTTGCCAACATGCAGAGGACCGCGCAAGGGATCTCGTCGATATCCGCGAGCATGAACCAGGAGAAGCGGCTCAAGCAACTCGGCGGGAGCGAGCGTTACAGCGGCACGGTCGTTTTCAAAAACGGCGGGCGCGGCAATGAGAAGGTCCGCATCGATTATACGAACGGGAACAAGATCACTGTCGTAGGCAACGACATCACCCTGTACCAGGCCGGGATAAAGCAAGCCATCGTGACTACGCGCAAGGCGCAGGCTGGCAAGAACCAGGAGTTTTCCTTTATCGCCACGCCGTACAGCTCGGCAAACGAGCTCAAGACCCGTTACAACATCGCCTACATCAAGCAGGACAACGTGAACGGCGAGACAACAAGCGTGCTTGAGCTGACGCCGAAGGGCGCATCCGCCGCGCAGAAGCTGACGCTGTGGGTCAGCGAGGCCTCGTGGTTTCCGGTCCGTTATCAGGTCATAGAGAAGAACGGGGACGTTTCGACCTTTACGCTTTCAGGCATCTCAAGAAAGGCTGTGAGCGACGGCTATTTCAAGCTCAAGCTTCCCTCGGATACAAAGATAATCAAGCAGTAAGTTTGACGTTCGATAAAACGAAAAGGCTCCCTGGCGGAAAGGGGCCTTTTTGTTTTATTGCTAGATTCGGGCGTAAAGCACCAGGTAGACAATCGAGCCGAAGGCGAGAACGGCCAGCCAGAATATAAACTCCTGCAACGCGACAAGAGCGGATGAAGCCTGAGAGCTGCCGCCTTTTACCTTGCGCTGCCGTGTCTTTAGCGCGGAGTGCGCGAGAAACACACCGACGACTAAAGCCGCTATAGACATAAGCCGCAACGGCCAGAGAAAGAACATCCACTGCATTTCGACAAGAGCGAGCAATGGAAGCCCCAGGACGAAACAGGTGGCCGCGCTCATATAAAGACCGGCGAGGTCTTCGTCCGCCACGGGTATGCCGAGCGTGCCCGCGCGCCCGGCCGAATCGGGGTCGAAATCCGGCTGCGGGTCGTTTACTCGCGAAGACCCGTAGGCCGGGCGGTAAGGGTACCGCTCCGCGTCGTAGGCTTTTCTGGTTTCGGCGTCTGTCAGGATGTCGCGGGCTTCGTTTAGCGACTTCATCTCCTCTTCCGAGCCGCCGCCGTCGGGGTGGCGTTTGCGCGCCTCGCTTCGGTAGGCCTTCTCAATATCTTCCTTGCCCGCGTCTTTCAAAACGCCAAGCACCTTGTAGTAGTCCTTCTTTGAATCGAACTTTGCCATACTAACCGCCTGTCGGCTATATTGACCTATATGACAGCGACACCCAAAGACGCAGCAGCAATTATACTTCTTAAAGACCCTGCGGACCCAAAAGTATTTTGGGTTAAACGAAGTCCAAAGCTCATGTTTATGGGGGGATTTCACGCTTTTCCCGGCGGCCAGCTCGATAAAGAAGACTCCGGTATCAGCGTTATCAACGCGGACGACGCGGACGGGCGAATGATGCGCGCCTGCGCGGTTCGAGAGTTCTTTGAAGAGACGGGCGTGCTCGTCGCGCGGGGCGCTGAGAGGCTTTCGCCCGAAAGGCTTATTCAGAAGCGCGGGGAGCTTTCGGAGAAGAAAAAGAGCTTTGCCGAGTTGCTTGCCGAAGACGGCCTTGAGATCGACGGCTCGCTTCTCGAAGCCGCTGGCCGGTGGGTGACTCCGCCCTTTGCGCCCCGTCGGTTCGACACCTGGTTTTTTGTCGCGTGGATGCCCGAAGGGCAGGAAGCCGTGATCGAGACAGGCGAGCTTGAGACGGGCGAGTGGATAAGGCCCGAGGAGGCGATTCGGGAGTGGCAGCGCGGCGAGATTATAATGGCCCCGCCTACGCTTCACATACTGAAGACGCTTGCGGCAAACGCGCAGAGAATCGACGCAATCCCGGCCGCGCTCACGGCAGTACCCGAAGCGGAGCGCGGGATGGTCAGGAGGATAGAGTTTCGCCCAGGCATATTTCTCTTCCCTGTCAAAACGCCGACGCTCCCGCCCGCGACCCACACGAACTGCTATTTGATCGGCGGAGACGAGATCATCATCATCGACCCGGCCTCGCCTTACGAGGAGGAGCAACAGCAGCTCGATACTTTTATCGACGGCTTGATCTCTGAAGGCAAGCGCGTGCGTGAGATTATCCTGACTCATCACCACCCTGACCATACGGGCGGCGTGAACCACTTGAGCGAGCGGCTTGGCGTGCCCGTGGCCGCCCACCGCCTGACCGCAGAGCGTATAGCTCACACGATACAGGTTGACCGCTTTATCGAAGATAATGAGTTGATCGAGCTTCGAGGCGATCCCGGCTGGCGGTTGCGCGCGCTGCACACGCCCGGCCACACTCGCGGCCATCTATGTTTTTATGAAGAGTTGACGGGGGCCGTCATCACAGGCGACTTGATTGTCGGCGTCGGGACGGTTGTCATCGACCCTCCCGAAGGCAACATGAAGCAATATTTCGATTCGCTTCACAGGCTGCTTGCGCTGCCAAAACTCTCTTCGCTTTTCGGCGCGCACGGGCCTGCGATTGGGGCGGCACGACCCAAGATCGAAGAGTACATCGAGCACCGAACCATGCGCGAGAACAAGATTCTTGACGCGGTCCAAAGCGGCGCGAGCACCCCTGCGGAGGTGGTCGAAGCTGCTTACACGGACGTGTCGCCCGCGCTTTACGGGCTCGCCGAGCGGTCCGCGCTCGCGCACCTTGAGAAGCTGGAAGAAGAGAATCGCCTGCATCGCCGCGATGGACGATACACCGCAACTGCCAATTGAAGAGCCTGAGCGATTGGAAAAGATATCGCTCCCGCGAAACACGCTCGTGGTCCTTTGCGGCCCGGCCGGCTGCGGGAAGTCAACATTTGCGGCGCGCAGCTTCACACACACACAGATTGTCTCGTCCGACGAATGCCGCGCAAGAATCTCGGACGATTCGTCAAACCAGAACGTGTCCGGCCACGCCTTCGACCTCATGCACTTTATCATTGAAAAGCGGCTTTACCTTGCCCGGACTACAGTCGCCGACGCGACACACCTGGACAGACCCGCGCGGCGGTGGCTGGTCAAGGCGGCCGACTGGTTCGATTTCAAAGCGGCGGCGATAATCTTCGACATCCCGCTTGAAGTCTGTCTTGCCCGAAACGCGGCAAGGGAGCGGGTCGTCCCCGAAGACGCGCTCTTGAGGCAATACGAGATGCTCCAGGAGACTTTGCGGACGATAAGGCAGGAGCGGTTCAACTACGTCTTTGTCTTGAACGAAGAGGAACAGAACCGTGTAACGATTGAGCAGGGGCCGCCACGGTGGCGCGCAAGGTCTAGAAACAGGATCAATCAGAGCTGAATCCGCAGCCGTTTTAGAAATCTCTTGTCATCTTCGGAAAAGTTGCTCTCGCCGGAAGGCTTCTTTGCCGGTTCTCTACAGCTATATTCGCCTGAAGCATCAAGTAGACCTCATACCCCGAATCTCGAATAGCTTGCATGATCGACTCGATTCTTGGGGACTCGGTTACGGTTTTGTCAATCGCCTCGCCGAGGTCTTTTAGCAACCCTTTTACGCGTTCATCCACCAGCGCACCCCGCCTTAAAAAGCTGATCTCACGCCCGGCACTCATCCGATGCTAGGCCATCGGATGGCGAGTGTCAACAAGACCCGCCTGGCAAGTTTCGCTTGTGGATCAGGGTTGCCTACTGCGACGAGAAGCGACCGCCACGGCGATCCTTCAGAACCTCGCGGTAGTCGTCGCCTTGAATATGAATGAGCCTGCACATCTCGTGCAGACGGGAGCGGAGCCGAACGCCGACCCTGTCGGTTAGAGTCTCGTCGTACTGGGACTTATCGGCCACGTCGAGGTAGTTCGAGGTAAAGATTGTGACCTTCTTGTCGTTGTACCGTTTGTTGATTATATGAGTGATCGTCTCTTGGACCCACTCGGTAGGCTTGCTCGCGCCAAGCTCGTCGAGCACCAGGACTTCTGCGTCAAAAACCGGCGCGAGTATCTTCAACTCGGAGCCGCGCGTGTTCGGATTGTAGCTATCCTGTATCTCTTTCAAGAGATCGCGGAAGTCGTAGAACAGTCCCGGAATGCCCTTATTGATAAGCTCTTTGAGCGCGCTCACGGCCAGATGAGTTTTGCCAACACCGCAGGTCCCTAAAAAGAGCAGCCCCACGTCGACGACCGGGTACTCGGCCACAAACTTCCGTGTGCTCATCAGGGCTTTGCGAAGCGAATACTCGGCGATCTCGAAATTTTCGAAGCTACACGCCATGAAGCGTTCGGGTATCCGGGCCTGGGCGAGAAGAACATCCGAGCGGGCGGCCTTTTTGCACGGGCAGGGGCGGGCACCCTTGCCCTCGACAAACTCCCAGCCCGTGCCGCTACATTGCGGGCACGCCGCCAGTTCGATGTTTGTCGACTCAGCTAGCATTCACCTCTTACCTGCTCTCGATTTTCCTGCATGGATGGGGCAACAACGCCGCCGATTATAGGGTGGCGCCCCCAAAAAAGCAATCATTATCTCGACCTGATTTAACAAAAAATTTATCCAAAAATATAAACAAGCAAAGCGTTTGATTCCGCACGAAAATCAGCGCGAAATCCGCTTGAGCGACCGCTTCAGCACCGCTTCGATTGATTGCTCGCCCTCTTCGCGAAGCGCCGCCGTTACGGCGCGCTCGGCCACCGCCTTCGGGTAGCCAAGCTGTATCAGCGCGGCAACCGTATCGTCTCTGACATCGGCCTCGGACGCGGCGGTTGCTGACGCCGCGAGCGTAAATTCGGCTTCGCCCGGCTCAAGCGCGAGCGCCGCGAGCTTGTCACGCAATTCCACGACCACTCGCTCGGCAGTCTTTCTGCCCACGCCGGGTATGGCCGTTAGCCGCGCCAGATCGTTATTTCTTATGGCCTGAAACAGTTCGGTCGCGGGCATCCCGGAAAGCATTGTGATCGCAAGCTTGGGTCCGATGCCGCTCACGCTCGTTAGCCTCAGAAACAACTCCTTTTCGCGCGAGGTAGCAAACCCGAAAAGCTGTATGTTGTCCTCGCGCACGTGCGTGTGTATCCTGAGCGCAACGCCGTTGCCGACCTCGTCGAGGCCGTAGAAGGTCGAGAGCGGAATCGTGACCTCATACCCGACGCCAGCGACATCTATAATGATGGTATTCGGCTGTTTTTGAAGAAGCTTTCCTGCCAGATGCGCGATCAAATTAGGCTCCCTGCTAGTTTCTGAAATTTGAGTTTAAGCCATGCCCGTACCCGTGTCAAAGTCGCCTTGAGAAAGAGGACTCTTGAAAAAACTGATTCTTGTTTTATACTCTGCCGGGTAGAGGTCTATTTATCGCGACCTTCCGTCACGCGCGCCAGCCCCTTCTCGATTAAACTCGCCCCACATGGTTTACGGCTATGTTAATTTCAAAGAAGAATCGTGTGTTGTTCAAGCGCGTTATCTGGGTCGTCATCCCCTCTGTCCTTGTGCTTGGGGTCGGCGTCATGGCGTTGAATTTCTACTTGATATATCGAATCACGCACCCGCCGCGCGCGGCGCTTTACGGCTCGCCCAGAGATTTCCAGATCATCTTGCAAAAGCCCATGTGGTCGGACGAGAAATGGACCAACACCGACTCGACGGAATCGGTCGGCTGGTTCCTGAAACAGGCCAGGCCATCTCCGACGGTAATTCTCAGCCACGCATACGGGACGAACCGCTCGGACTTTTTGAGCCTCAGCTTCGAGCTTTGGAAAGCGGGCTACAACGTGCTTGTCTATGATATGCGTGGCCACGGCGAAAGCCCCGTTAACTGGTCCGGCCTCGGCACCTATGAAAAAGACGATCTTATATCAAGCATCAAGTTTCTGAAATCTATGAAGACCGACGGGGGCGAGAGCGCGATTGACGGCAGGATCGGTCTTTACGGCGTCGGCGTCGGCGGGTACATCTCGCTCGTCGCGTCCGCACAAGACCCGATGATAAAAGCGGTGGCGGTCGACTCCGTTTACCCGGATGTCGCGCACTTCCTCAATTACAAGATCAAGAGCTACGTCGGTTCGGATAGGGGCTGGGTCCACGACATCGTCGAGTCGAAGTGGGCAAACAGGCTCACACAGGTCGGCATGCAGCTTTACCTTTTAAGGCGGGAAGACTCTGCCCCGGCGGTAGAATCCGTGACCGCCGCTTCCGAGCGCAAGTTCCTCTTTATCACAGGCAAGAACACGGGGCCTTTCGAGGATATGACTAAAGACCTGCACCAGCAGGCTAACGGGCCGAAAGAGATCATAGAGGTGGCGCAGACAAGGCTTGACCGGCTCTACACAAAAGCGTCGATTGATTACGACAAGCACATTGTCCGTTTCTTTCAACAGGCGCTTCCGACAACGGGCGGGAGAACCAACGCCCTGGCGAAGGCGGGGAACTGACGCGGTCGTTTACTTCAGCCGCACCCTTGCCGCAAGCACATCGCGCTGGATAGCAACTGGCTCGATGATGAACTGCCCGTCACGGGCGAGATCATCGAGCCAGAATTGCGTCGCGATCACGATGACAGACCGATTCTGCTCAAGCACAGTCGCAACCTTATCCGGTTGCAGCGCGTTCAGCACGGACCTGTTCAACACTCCGCATACGACGCGCCCTTCTGCGTAAAAGACCGGCGCAAACTCTTTCCTGACGTAGAAAGTTATTAGCTCGCCCGGTTCGAGCGCCGAGGCCGCATCAAGCGACAGTTGCTTCAAGCTCCATTCGTAGCTCATTCGAGGAAAGAGCGTAAGAGCCGTCACGACCACTACGCTTGCTACGACAACGCAGGCGGCAATAACCATACCCCGCGCGCGGTCTTTGAAGACCGCCACCGCTCCGGCAATCGAAGCTGCAAGCGGCAACACGAGGTATAAGATGTGCCAGCTCTTTAAATCCAAGCCCGCGCCGCTCACATAGACGAGGAATCCCGCGCCCATCGCCAAAAGGGTCAATGCGGTAAGCCATACGGCAAGCGTCAGGGCGCGCGACTTCTCGCCTGCCCACGCGCGGTCTACTTCCGCGCCGACGATAATTCCAAGCGCCGGAAATACGGGGAGGATATAACCCGGCAGTTTCGATTCCGAGAAAGAGAAGAACGCAACAGGGAGCGCCACCCAGATCCATGCAAAAGTAATTAAGGCGTCGAAGCGATTGTCTCGCGGCCTTAGTTTTCGGATTCTCGCCGCCGCCGGTATGAGAAAGAAAGACCACGGCAACACCCCCGCCGCCGCAATGACGAGGTAGAAGTATAGAGGCTGCGGGTGGTGATAGACCGGCGTGGTGTAACGCTGGAAGTGGTGCTCGATGAAGAACTCGTCTATGAACCTCGACCCGTGCTCTAGTGTGACCGGAAGATACCAGACAGCGGCCACCGCCAGAAAGATCACGCCCCCATAAAGCCAATCTCGCAACCTGGTTCCGGCCAATCGACGAGTGAAAAGGTAATAGACCGCTAGAATCGCTGTTACGAATACTATCCCGACAACGCCTTTAGCGAGCACGGCGGCCCCGGCCGATGCGCCGCACAGCGCGACGAGGCCGAGCCGTGAGCGCCCTTCCGATTCCGGGACCTGAAATCCCGCGACCAGGGCAATGCACATCGCCGCCGCAAGCAGCATATCGGGGGTCGCAGCGCGAGCAAAACCGATAACGATGCCGCTCGTCGCTATCACAGCCGAAACGATCAGCGCATACCTGAGCGACACTGCTCGCCGCAGCGATTGGAAGAGGAACAGCACCATCGCAAGCGCGGCGAAAGCCGAAGGCGCTCTGGCCGCAAATTCATTTACGCCAAACAGGTGATACGCTCCCGAGGCCAGCCAGTAAAAGAGCACAGGCTTTTCAAACCACAGGCATCCTGCAAGCCGTGGCGAAAGATAATCGCCGCTCACAAACATCTCGCGCGCGACCTCCGCATAACGCGGCTCGTCGGGTCCAATAAGGGCCAGGCCTCCCAGCCCGAAAAAGAGTGTGACGAGTGCGAGGATCGTCAAACAGGCGGCCAGATACCCGCCGCGCTTGGCAGCGACAGCCCTGTCATCTATTATCTCTTCTTCGCCGGGATTGAACCGTGATTCGTGAACCGTGAACCGTGAAGCGAAGGATCTCATCGGCAAATGCCAGTTCGCATAGTTATCTTCTCTCATTACTCGTCACGGTTTACGGTTCACGGTTTACGACGTATAAGTCAGGGTTTCGACGACAGACTAAAATATAACGATGCCCTTCGTCACGGCAACCGCAAACATCTGGAGAGATAGTCGATGACAAGAGTCGCAGTGATAGGCGCGGGCCATTTTGGTCGCCAGCACGCGCGCATTTACAGAGAGCTGGAGGCAGCCGATCTCGTCGCCGTCTGTGATACGAACGAGGGAAACGGGCGAGCGGTTGCCGAAGCGTGCGGCGCGCCTTACGTTCAGGACTATCGCTCATTGATCGGGAAAGTAGATGCCGTCAGCCTCGCAGTCCCGACCGAGTCACACGCGGCGATTGCCTGTGAGCTACTCGACACAGGGATAGCGGTGCTGGTCGAAAAACCTATCGCCAGAACTCTCAAGGAAGCCGACGAGGTGATAGCCGCAGCCGGGCGCAGCGGCAGCGTCTTGCAAGTCGGCCACCTCGAAAGGTTCAACCCGGCGGTCATGGCCGCGAGCCGCATCGTGACCGAGCCTCGCTTTTTCGAGGCGCACAGGCTGAGCGTCTTTACTCCGAGGAGTCTCGATATAGACGTGGTTATGGATTTGATGATCCACGATATAGACGTGATCCTCTCGCTCATCAAGAGCGAAGTAGCCGAGATTCGAGCGGCGGGCGTGCCGATCCTGACCCCGCGAATCGACATAGCAAACGCTCGCGTCGAATTTGAAAACGGCGCGGTCGTGAACCTGACCGCGAGCCGCGTGTCATCGGAGCGAGTAAGGAAGTTGAGGTTCTTTCAACCCCGTGAGTATGTCTCGATAGACTATTCGGCACAGGAAGCCTCTATCGTCAGGGTGACGGTGGACGGCCATGGCAGGCCGGGATTTGAAAGCCGCCTGCTCGAAGCCGAACGCGGCGAGCCGCTCAGGATCGAGATCGAATCGTTTCTTGCTGCGGTAAAAGGCGCTGCGGTGAAGACGAGCGGCACTGACGGCAGGCGGGCCCTGGAGCTAGCCGAGGGGATAACTGAAAAGATACGCGAGCATGCCGCGAAGGTTGCGGTTCCGCTCGGATAATCAAGCCTGGTTCGGGTTGCTTTGCAACACTCACACGACGATTGGATACACATATGCTGAAACGAATTACCACCCGCGCGCTCGGCCTCAGACTAGCCTTTATCATCGTCCTTCTTGTCGCGCCCGCCGTCTCCGGCCAGACGACAAAGCTACAGGTCGAATACACCGTAGCGATTAGAAACCCGTCGGAAAGACTCTTTCACGTCACAACCGATATAAAGAATATCGACCAGCAATCGTTGCAGCTTTCGTTGCCGACATGGACTCCCGGCTGGTACACGATAGAGAACTACGCGAAGAACATTCTCAGGTTTCAAGTCACGGACGGCGAGGGCAACCGGTTGCCGCACTCGATGACCCGCAGGCAGACCTGGCTCGTCAACACGAAGGGGTTGAAGCGAATAAAGGTCGAGTTCGATTATCTCGCGCAGACGCTCGCGCTCAATCAGGCCAAGATCGCAAGCGATTACGCTTTCTTCACCGGCACGCAACTCTTCTTGATGCCCGAAGGCCACAGGGCCAATCCGAGCACGATCAGGTTCGAGGTCCCGAACGGGTGGAATATCGTCTCGGCCTTAACAGAGACTGCGGAGCGCAATGTCTTCACCTCGCGCAATTACGACACGCTTGTCGATTCTCCAACCGAGATGGGCAATTTCGATGTGACGCGGTTCGAAGTGCAGGGTAAGCCTCATACGTTTGTGGCAACGCCCGCGGGGGTTTTCTCGAAAGAGAAAGCCGAGCGGTTCACACAGATGCTTTCGAAGATCGCCGCGACTCAAGGCGCGATTTTCGGCCAGCTGCCTTATGACAAATACGTATATTTCTATTTCTTCACCCAGGCCGAATCGAACGCATCGGGCGGGCTTGAGCACCACAACTCATTCGTAGCATTTGAAAGCCGGGGCGCGGCCACGCAGCCTGAAACGATGGCCGACCTGGCCGCGCACGAGTTCTTTCACGTCTGGAACGTCAAGCGGTTCAGACCGGCCGAGCTGTGGCCTTACGATTATTCGGGAGTACAGGAGACGCCTTCGCTCTGGGTTTCCGAGGGGTTCACAAACTACTACGAAAGTCTAACGCTCTACCGCGCGGGCTTGAACGACCGGGAGAGATTTCTGGCAAGCGTAGCCGAAGCCGCTCGCGGTGTTGAAAGAAATCCGGCGCGGGCATACATATCGCCTGCCGATGCTTCTGTCTCGACCTGGCTCGGCTATGATACGCCAGTCGCCTTCAGAATATCTTATTACACGCAGGGGCAAAACCTCGGCGCGCTGCTCGATCTTTCCATCATCCGCGATTCCAGGGGTGAGGCGAGCCTCGACGACGTAATGCGGGCGCTTGATAGGAATTACTATCAGAAGGACAAAGGCTTCCTGATGGAAGACCTGCTTTTGATAATCAAGCAGATCACCAGAAAAGATTACAGCGACTTTTTCAACCGCTATGTCACAGGCGTCGAAGTGCCGCCGTATGACACGATACTCGGTTATGCGGGCTACCAGTTCCAGGACAGGGCGCTTTCAAAGATAGTCGAAGTGCCATCGCCCACGCCCGACCAATTGAAGGTGCGCGAGCGCTGGCTGCGGTTGAAGGATTAGCACTAGAAAGAGACAATACCGGGCCACGAAGCTAGTCTTTTATGGTTCCGTAAAGCAGTTCACATCTCTGCCGAAGCGAACTGTCAGGCTGCCTGCTGCGGCCGCCCCAATTCATAACGACTGCCTTGTCTTTAATAACCTGGCCGAGTCAAAGCCCTGTGCTTCCGCCCTCTCGATCAATCTCTTATACGTTCCTTCATCCATTTGGGGTGAGCGAGACAGTATCCAAAGGTACTTCCGATCCGGCGTCCCTACGACTGAATAGCTGTAGTCGGGCGCAAGCTCTATCACCCAGTAGTCTCCCCACACAAACGGCACCCATGATAACCAGGAGGGAGCGAACCTTACTTTGAGCTTTGAGTTCGACCCGTCTTTGACAGCCAGGCGGGCTACTCCTTCCGCGCGCACTATACCTCCGTTCTTGCGGCACTCGTTTACCACCTTCAATCTGCCTGCTTCCAGCGGGGAGTATGTTGCACTAACCTCTCCGGTACAGTCCTTCTGAAACCTGTTTGGCAGTCGAGCAATTTCATACCACTTTCCTGCGTATCGGGTTAGATCGACCGAGGAGACGGCCTGTACTGATTTGGTATCGCTGTTGGTTGTCCTGGACAAAGCAAGAACGGGAAGTATGATCAAACCGAGTGCGAATAGCTTCTTCACAATGAACTCCTATAGTAGATGTAATAATCGGGGCTACGCTTCACAAGGAATGATATATGCAGACGGCGTGCCGGGGCGGGTACAACCCTTGTCTCTAGTCGGAAAGGAAGGACCAGCGCAACAAAACCGCGTTGTGCAAAATGCGATGGCGTTTAAGGATCGGTAGATTCAGACAAATGCTCAGACTGTGGCGGGCATTTACCGTGACAACGCATTCATACAAGCTTGCCACCAGGGCTTGCAGACAGACAGTCTGCACTGAACCTTTGCGAATTTATCATGCGGTTTGCCGCCAGTATGTAGCTCTGCCCGCCACATTGAGCACAATTGCCGGACCTGTCAACGTATGTCTTCACGGGGGGGTCTTTCTCACCCGCGCAATCGCCGCAGATGATCTGTACTCCCATTGTTACCACAGTTGAGCGGGGCTCGCTTAACGTTGAAGAGTCGGCGGTGCTTTTACTTGACAGGAAATAAACCAGCGCCATGACCAATCCTGAAGTGAGTATAATAATCACCATATGAACCTCCTACGTCTACTTAAAATAGATGTCTAATGACAGGAACTTTCCAAAACGGAGAGGTATGAATAAGGAAGCTCCCCGGATGGGTAATGCTGCAATGGTGTGTGCGGGAAGCAATGCAGGCGAGCGCGGCCCCGGTTGATCGAAGCGTCGCAGAAGGCGGCGGCTTTCGGCTATTATCAAAGCGCGGTCGCGGTATTTGCCAATGAATTAATTAGCGCAGGTGATTATGCACATCATGTGGAAGTACATCAGCCCGCTACGCTGGTGGGTTGCGCTTTCTTTGTTGCTGGCCGGTCTGGCGCAGATACTGACATTGGTTGACCCTTTGATTTTCGGAATGATCATCGATCAGTATGCCCTTAACCCGGACAACAAGCCTGACTCGGAGCTTGTTCGGGGCGCTCTGTGGTGGCTGGTTGTGGCCGCATCTGTCGCGTTGGCAGCCCGGCTGGCCAAGACGTTTCAGGATTATGTTCTGACGCTCGTAGTGCAAAAGTTCGGGATGCAGGTCTTCAACGACGGATTGCGGCAGACTCTCCGACTCTCATTCCAAGAATTCGAGGATCGCAGCAGCGGCGAAACCGTAGCGATGTTGCAAAAGGTGCGGACTGACACCGAGCGGTTCATCAACGCATTCGTCAACATCCTCTTCTCCTCCATCGTCGGTATAGGTTTTCTGCTCTGGTACGGGATCACCAAACACTGGCTGTTGATCCCTGTCTTTGTGGTCGGCGTGCTTGTGCTGGGCGGGTTGACCGGGTTGCTCAGCCAGAAGATGAAGTCGGTACAACGTATGATCTTTCGCGAGACTGCAAAGATGTCAGGTACGATCACCGAATCGTTACGCAACATTGAGTTGGTCAAGAGCCTCGGACTTACTTACCCGGAAATCCGGCGGTTGCAGTTGCATACCCGGCAGATCTTCGACCTCGAAATGGAGAAGGTGAAGAGAGTGCGGACTCTGTCGCTGTTCCAGGGAACACTAATCAACCTGCTCAAGCAGTCAATTCTATTCATCCTGTTGTGGCTGATCTTTCGCAAGACGCTCACCGCAGGCGAGCTCATATCGATGCAATTCATCCTCAATACCATCTTCGTCCCGTTGCAGGACCTCGGTAGGATCATATTGAATTACCGCGAGGCCGAGGCCTCGATGCAGATGTTTGACGAGCTTATGAAAAAGCCTGTTGAGAAGCGGCCAGAGGAGCCCGTTGAGATCGGCGAGATCGAGAACCTGCGGTTTGAAGATGTGATTTTTAGACATCGCACCGCGACTGAAAATGCAATCGACGAGATATCGTTCAAGGTCACGCTGGGAGATACTATCGCCTTCGTCGGACCTTCGGGGTCTGGCAAATCAACCCTGGTCAAATTGCTAGTCGGGCTCTACAGGCCGATCAGCGGGACGATTTATATTGATGGCATTCCCGTCAATGAGCTTCGCTATAACCCTGTTCGTCGTCAGATCGGTTTCGTGACACAGGACCCGCAACTTTTTTCCGGGACCATCCGAGAGAACCTGTTGTTCGTCAAGCCGGACGCCACCGACGAGGAGATGCTCGACGCGCTGCGAAGGGCCTCGGCCACGCAGTTGATGGACCGCTCCGGTAAGGGGCTGGAGACTCGTTTGGGAGAGAGCGGGCTTCGAGTATCGGGCGGTGAGCGTCAGCGCCTGTCGATTGCCCGCGCACTATTGCGCGCGCCACGGCTGTTCATTTTTGACGAAGCGACTTCGGCGCTCGATTCGATCACCGAGCAGGAGATCACGAAGGCTGTTCGCAGAGTGTCAGGCAGCAAAGAGCACATGGTAATTCTGATCGCGCACCGGCTTAGCACCATCCTGCACGCAGATACTATCTACGTTCTGGAAAAGGGGCGCATCACAGAGTCAGGAACGCACGACTCGCTGCTCGAAAAGAAAGGCTTGTACTACGCCATGTGGCGGCAACAGGTCGGTGAAAGAGATACGCGGCTCTTGCGGTCTGCCGACGAGGGTATTCCGGGCGAACGCGAGGCGGAGCCTTCGGTAGTATGACCGACCCCTTTCGAGCGGCGCTGTCGAGACAGGCCCAGCAAATCAAGATCCCCTGACAGCACACGACCCGGTCTGGAATTATCCATACACTGATATGGGTTGACCTTGGTGCGCGAAACGCAGAGAATCATTCTCGTCAGCAGACCTCGGCCGTTGATCTCGAAAGAGCGTTAAAACTAAAGCCAATTCGCTGGAGGACTCCTATGGCAGAACCACCGTATGGCGAAATCTGCGACCTGCTGGAGGAAGGCCAGATAATCCCCTTTCTCGGCGCTGGGGTGAATTTCGGAAACCGCCAGCCAGCCAGCCAATCCTGGGATATTAAAACCTCTTCATTCCTTCCAAGCGGCGCGGAGCTGTCGCGCTACCTCGCCGAAAGAAGCAACTTCCCTTCTAAAGAAGCGACCGACCTGAGCGACCTGGCGAAAGTGGCTTCCTATTTTGTAGAGACGAGCGCACGCCGCCGGTTGCGTGACCGCTTGCGCGAAGTCTTTGATCGCGACTTCGTTCCCTGCGACATACATCATTACCTCGCAGGGGTGAACGCGCCGATTCTCATAGTCACAACCAACTACGACGACCTCACGGAACTGGCTTTCAAGGAGAAGGGCCGCCCATTCGATTTAGTTGTCCACCCGACTGACCGCAAGGATGTCGAGGCGTCTGTCTTGTGGTGGAAACACGACGCGACAGAGCCGGTCGCTGTCCCTCCGAACCAGCTTTACATAGACCTGAGCACAACCTCCGTCATTTACAAAATGCATGGGACAGTTGATCGTACAGGCTGCAAGCTGGATAGCTATGTAATCACCGAGGAGGATTATGTGGACTTCCTTTCGCGCATGACCGGGCAGACCGCCGTGCCCGCCTTATTCATGCGCCACTTCAGGACGAGACATTTCCTGTTCTTGGGGTATGGCCTGAGAGACTGGAATCTGCGCGTTGTGCTTAAGAACTTGAAGAACGTTATCCCCGGCGGCGCTCCCGAGGGTGAAGAGGAAGAGGATCTGCGCTCATGGGCCATTCAGTTCCGGCCCTCGGATCTCGAAATCGAACTGTGGAACGCGCGCAACGTGAAGATTTATGACGTGGATATAAATGAGTTTGTCCGTTGCCTGCGAGAACAGAAACCGGGTTGAGGTCTATATGAGCAGTACAGCTTCAAGCTTCTGCCCGTACAAAGGGCTGCAACCTTACACGGGCGAGGACCGCGCATACTTCTTTGGCCGCCAGCGCGACCAGGAGATAATCTCGGCAAATCTGTACGCGGCCCCGCTGACTATACTCTATGGGGCGAGCGGAGTCGGGAAAAGCTCGGTGTTGCTGGCCGGCGTAGTGCCACAGCTAAGGCAAGCGCCTCGCATCGCAACGGTAGTCTTTCGCGAGTGGCAGGATGCGAGCTTTCTGTCCGCGCTTAAGGCCTGCGTGCTGCGCGAAGCAAGCCGCAGCGCCGGTAAAGAGATAGACGTTGACGCGTCTCTGCCCTTCGACGATTTCCTTGTGGAAACCACGAGGGCTTTTCGAGGGACGATCTTTTTCATCTTCGATCAATTCGAAGAATACTTCCTGTATCACTCGGAAAAAACGAGCGGCGAAGAGTTTGACACTCAGTTCGCCCGCGCAGTCAATCGTAAAGAGATCACCGCAAACTTCCTTGTCTCGATGCGCGAAGACGGTCTGAGCAAGCTTGATCGGTTTCAGGGACGAATCCCGAACTTGCTTTCAAATATGCTAAGGCTTGAGCACCTTGATCGGGAATCGGCTATTCAAGCCATAAGAAAACCGCTCGATGAATACAATCGCGGGCGGGGTGAGGACCAGAAGGTCACAATCGAAGACGAACTGGTCGAAGCCCTCCTCAAAGACCTGAGCGAGACCGCGCAAGGACAGACGAGCGCTGCCACCGCCGCTCGATACGAGCCAAGAATAGAGACCCCGCTCTTGCAGATCATGCTGACAAGGCTGTGGAACGAAGAGATGGAAGCAGGCTCGCGCGTACTAAGGGTGAGCACGCTCACAAGGCTTGGTCGAGCGGAGCAGATCATTCGCACGCACCTCGACAGGGTGATAGAGAAGTTGAACGAGTCAGAGGGAGATGCGGCGGCTCGACTCTTCAGGCACCTTGTCACACCTTCCGGGGCCAAGATAGCGCTCATGCCAAGCGACCTCGCGTTTTTCGCAAAGCTTCCCGAAGAGCAGATCAAGCAGACTTTGATGAAGTTAAGCTCGGCCGAGGTTCGGATTCTGCGACCGGTAGCGCCTCCGCCGGACAAGCCGTCCACGCTGCGTTACGAGATATTCCATGACGTGCTGGCCGAGGCCATTCTCGACTGGTGCACACGCTACGAAACCGCGCAACAACGCGCGCAGGCCGAAAAGGCTTTAGAGCAAGAGCGGCGGCGGTCGTCGCGGTTGCGAAAAGGGGTCGCGGGTCTGGTTGTGCTCGTGCTCGTTGCGGCGGTCGCGACGGTGATCGCGGTTGTACAACGAGAGAGGGCGAAACGGGCGAACGTTATCGCAGGGGAACGCCTACGCGAGCTTATAAAAAAGGATGAGCAGGCAGAACGCCTCACACAGGTTTTGACGCACCTGTCTAGCAAGGACCCTGAGCAGATCAAAGAAGCAACCGAAGAGCTCAAACAGCTTGCCGCTGAGAACGCATTCCCGAAAGAACTGTTAAACGCGGTGGGTGACATCATCATTCTGAAGGGGAGTGACGCAAGCCCGGCGGCACAGCAGGCGGCGCTCGAAGCTTCTACCGCGCTCGAACAGGTCATCGCGGCAAGCCCTGAGGCTCAGAAGTACGTAGACACGGACCAGAGTGATGACAACATCCCGACGACCGTTTATATACACTTTCAGGATGTGTACCAGCGCGACACGGCTGAGTATTTACGAAAGAATCTGCAAGGCTTCGGGTTCTATGTTCCCGGTGTTGAGAAGGTCAACAGGTCCAGCTCGCAGAACCTGCTTAAATACTTCCGGCTGTCGGATTCAGACAGGGCGGCAGAAACGATTAAGGGGCTGTCGAAACTGGGTGTGAACGCGAAGATACAGCTTACGCTCGGATACAACTCTGTAGCACGCCCGCGAACGGTAGAGCTCTGGCTGGCGGCCCCTAAAGTCGAAACCGCGCAGGTTTCAGAGGCCGAATCCGCGAAGCCGGAGCAGACGACTAAACCAGATGATGCTTCCAAAAAGGTGAAACAAGACGGGGGGTCGTCGAAACGGAAGTCGACCGATAAGCCTAAGCCGAAAGGCTGATCCCGCTTTCATATAAAACTGGTTCGGGAATAGAGCCTTCATTGCTCAATACGGCGCGAGGCTTTCTCAAGGGCTTCTCGCACGCGGTCGGGGGAAGTGCCGCCCTCGGCCGCCTTGCCCGCGAGCGACGCGTCAAGCGAGAGCGACGTGTAAAGGTCTTCGTCAAACAGCGGCGATAGCTCTCGGTACTTTTCCAGAGATACTTCCTCAAGCGTCAACTGGTTCTCAATCGCATAGCTAACGGCTTTACCGATGATCTCGTGTGCCTTGCGAAATTCCAGCCCCTTGCGCACAAGGTAATCCGCAAGATCGGTCGCATTCAAAAAGCCCGTGGACGCGGCCTCGCGCATACGCGCGCCGTTGAGCTTGATATTGCCAAGCACGGTGCTCATCACCTTGAGCGAGCCCGTCACGGTGTCGAGCGTGTCGAACAGCGGCTCTTTATCTTCCTGCATGTCCTTGTTATAAGCGAGCGGCAGCCCTTTCATTGTGGCCAGCAGCGCTGCGTGGTGGCCAAAGACGCGGCCCGCCTTGCCCCTTATCAACTCAAGCGAATCGGGGTTCTTTTTTTGAGGCATCAACGACGACCCGGTAGAAACGGCGTCCGAAAGCTCAACGAAACCAAACTCGGTTGTCGAATAGATTATGAAGTCTTCAGCGAGACGGCTCAGATGGACCATGATGATAGCTGCTGCGGCTACGAACTCGATAATGAAATCGCGGTCGCTTACGGCGTCGAGGCTATTTGCGGAAACGCGGTCGAACCCAAGCCGTCGCGCAATATGTTGCCGGTCGATGGCGAAGCCCGTCCCGGCGAGCGCGCCAGCGCCGAGCGGCAGCACGTTTACACGCGAACGCGCGTCTTGCAGTCGCTCGCGGTCACGGTCGAACATCTCGAAGTAAGCCAGCAGGTAGTGCGGAACCAGGATAGGCTGGGCGCGTTGCAGGTGTGTGTAGCCGGGCATCACAAGATCCGTGTGAGCCTGCGCGAGACGGACCAGCGACTTTTGAAGATCGACGACGAGCGCAGAGACGAGATCAATCTCGCGCCGAAGAAAGAGTCTGAGGTCTGTCGCTACTTGATCGTTCCGACTGCGACCTGTATGAAGCTTGTAGCCCGCATCGCCTATGCTGGCGACCAGCTCGGCTTCGACAAAGCTGTGAACATCTTCCGCCTCGCGGCTGTCGAGATAGCCGCTTTCGCTACGCGCGCGGCGGAGAATTTCCTGGAGTCCGCTTAGAATCCGGCTGGCTTCATCCGGCGAAAGCACGCCCGCGATTTCAAGAGCTTCAGCCTGCGCGAGACTGCCTTCGATGTCGGCCTCGATCAACCGCCGGTCAAAGCCGTACGAGGCGTTGAAGCGCGAGAACTCGCCGTCGGCCTCGCCTTTGAATCTTCCACCCCAAAGTTTCATAAGTTTGGAGCTTACTACTGCGCGCGGGACTCTTCAATGAACTTGAGAAACCTTGCTGGGTCCGAGAGGCTGTATTCGCGCGCCCATTGGCTGCGCTTGCAGCTCCCGATAAAGACGACGGGCGAGTGCATCTGCTTGCGTGCGATGTCGCCTGTGAAGAACCGGAATAGCTTGTCGATTTCGGCTCGCTCGCCGGTCAGCATGAGCCAGCCCGGTTTCGCGCCGAAACGCGCTCCCCATTCTTTCAGCCGCGCAGGCGTGTCGGCATCCGGGTCCGCACTTATGGAGATCAGCACGACTTCCCTTCCCATCCTTTCCCCAAGCTCCGCCTGGAGCTTTGAGAAAGCCGCCCCCTGCATAGAGCAAACGGCCTCGCAGGTCGTGTAGATGAAGTTGATAATCACGACTTTGTTAGCGGTCATCTCGCCGCAAAATTGCACGCGCTTTCCGGTCTGGTCGATCAACGTGACATCAGGGGCCGACTGAGCCATCGCGAGGGGGGAAAGTGACAAGTGACAAGTAACAAGTAACAGGAGTATGAGAATTCCGTTGCCACGCCGCTTGTTATAGGAAGATAGATTTCGTGTTCTCATAATGATCTCGTCACCTGTCACGTTTAAGAGCCCAGCCTTACGATACGTGCCACCGAGGGCACGCCTTCGCCGTTCAGGATGAAGAGCATGTAATAACCCGGCGGGCAGACGTTTCGATTAGCGGGAGCAGAAACCATCACGCCTTTTTTCTTGACGAGAAAGTCGAGGCGGGTGAACCGTTGTTCCATATTAAAAGCGTGCGTGACCGACGAAAGCCTGACGAGAGAGACCGATTCGATCTCCCGCCTGTCAGGCGTCTTCACCAAAAAGCTGTCGCCGTAGTCTATGTTCGACGGCGCGTTTGTAATCACAGGCCGCTCGCCTCGGAACAGGTACGGCGGAGAGTATATCTCCGCGTCCAGGTGGTCGAAGTCGCCTTCGGGCGCTGAGGGTATGCCGCCGCCTGCCGCAAGGACTCGCCCGTCGGGTAGCAGCAACGCGATTGAATGATAAATCCTTCGCACGCGCATTGACGCCATCAATGTCCATCGCTCCGTCGAAGGGTCCCACATCTCGGCGGCCAACACCGCGCCGAAGGCGTTGTTGAACCCGCCGCCGCTGGTGCCGCCTGTAACGAGCACTTTGCCGTCGGGCAAGACGGTCGCGTTGAGGTGGCGGCGCGCGTGAGCCATCGAGGTGACAGACCGCCAGCCTGCCGACGATCTCAAGTCTATAACCTCGGCCGTGTTCGTCGGAGTTCCGCCGCCGACTATCATTAGCCTGCCTTCGTCATACATCACCACAGAGCCGTAATCTCGATAGCCGAAATTGCTGGTCGGCCCCGACGACCATGACCCTGTTCCCGTCGTGTCAAGGTAACTCGTAAACCGATCCGGCCCCGCGTTAAAGACTCTGCCGTCGGGCGCAAGGACGGTCCATGGGTAGAGTTGAACCGAGCGGGTTTCCGCGCCTGTTAGGTTGCGCCACTCGCCGTTTGAGCGAAAGACCTGCGGCAAGGGGTTGACGCCGACGAAGCGGTCAATCGTCCCCGAAATCACAAGCACTTCTCCGTTTGCGAGCGTGGTGTTGCTCGGATACCACCGCCCCGCGTTCATATCGGGGCCGCGCGACCAGCTGTTCGTTCTGAAGTCGAAGATGTTTGAGTGAATCTCTCCGTCGTTGTTGACCAGGCGCTCGCCGCCTGTCACAAGCAGCCTGCCGTCGGGCAGGAAGGAATGGCCGCTGCAAAATATGTTGGTCGTGTTATTCGGCACAAGCGTAAACGCGCCCGTCGCAGGGTCCCACACTTGCGCCTGCGCGCTGCCTGCGACATTGGTGTTCGCCCACGCGATCACTTTGCCGTTTGGCAGCAGGCTCGCGTGAATCGAGACGAGCGGCCAGGTCAGAGGCTGTGACCAGCTACCTGCGACAGCAGGGTTTGCGACTGGCTCATCGGGCGGGCTTGACTGGCCCGTCGTAAGGCGGAAGAAATTAAAGTTGGCGACGGCGGGTGTTTCGGGCCGCTGGTCGCCGTTTGCGTCCATCGAGACGCGCATGACGTGCGGGCCCGCGCTCAGGTCTATGCCGGGCACGGTGATGGTTTGAAAGGTCTGCCAGCCGCCCGTATTCGGAATCTGAATCGGCCCTGTCTTGTTCTCCCCGTCGAACTCGACATGAATAGTTCCACCGGGGCCGTTTGTGGCGACGCGAGCCTCGAAATTGTATGTCCCGGCGGTTGCGACGTTGATACTGTATTCGACCCATTCGCCTGCGTAGGCACAGCAGATCTGAAACCCGCCTTCGTCACAGTTCTCAATGTCCACGTCCGACGGCCTGTAAAGGTCGCGGGCGTTGCCTGTGTCGTTGTCGCTGTAAGCGATGCCATCGCCGCCGTTATCAAAGTCCTCTGCCTGAATCGTTGCCGGTATGTTGAAGGGCGAACCGAGGAATGGCGTCTGCGACGACTGTAGCTTTTTGGATGAAGCCGAAACCCCTTTAATCGAAGGCAGCACCGTGACTGAAAATACGAGGGCGAAAGAGAGAGCCAATCCTGCTATTCGCACGGATTGCGGGGATCGAGAGTTCCGTAGAAAGATCACGAATAATCACTCCAAACCACTAAAATGTACAGCAAACCACTGAAATGACGCGCGACGGATTGGTTCAGTCTATGTACAACCTTTATCAATCATGGCCCATATTGGGTACATCAACCCTCATACTGGACAATAAATGCTCAATGATCTCTTTCTTCCGCGAAGCCGAACGCGCCTTTCGCTCTTTTCTAGCAGGGGATGAATTCTGTATGCTCAAATGAAGAAGGAGAATGGACGCCGATGTCACAAGAGATTGTTCACGCAGCCTGCCCGCACGATTGCCCGGACACCTGCGCAATGCTCGTTCAAGTCGAAGACGGTCGCGCGGTAAAAGTTTCGGGTGACCCCGATCATCCAACGACGCGAGGTTTTCTCTGCACAAAGGTGACGAGATACCTAGAGCGCGTCTACAACCCCGACCGCTTGCAGTATCCAATGAAACGCATCGGGAGCAAGGGCGAGGGCCGGTTCGAGCGGATAAGCTGGGACGAGGCGCTCGATACCATCGCGCGGCGATTCTCTGAGATCGCGGCCTCGGAGGATGGACCCGAAGCGATTCTGCCTTACAGCTATGCGGGTACGATGGGGCTCGTCAACGGATCAGGCATGGATCGCCGGTTCTTTCACCGTCTGGGCGCCAGCTTGCTTGCGCGAACCATCTGCGCCACAGCAGGCGGCGAGGCCTTCTACTACACGACCGGGGCCAAGATGGGAACCGACATGGAGAACTTCCACAAAGCCCGGTTGATCGTGCTGTGGGGAACAAACACTCTTTCGTCAAACGTTCACCTCTGGCCTGAGATTAAAGAAGCTATGGAAGCCGGAGCGAAGCTGATCGGCATAGACCCTTATCGCAATCACACGATAAACCAGTGCCACCAGTTCATCCAGGTTCGGCCCGGAACCGATGCCGCCTTTGCTCTCGCGGTTATGAACGTCATCATCAGCGAGGGCCTTGAAGACCGCGACTACATCGAGCGGCATACCCACGGCTTCGATCAACTGAGAGAGCACGTGCGCGAGTATACGCCTGAGCGCGCGGCGGCAATCTGCGGAGTCTCGGCAGGCGAGATCATCGAGTTCGCCCGCGAGTATGCGACAACTCAACCGGCAGTCATCCGCGTAAATTACGGCTTACAGCGGCACGCGGGCGGCGGGATGGCCGTGCGGTCAATCGCCTGCCTGCCCGCGCTGACAGGCGCGTGGCGGCAAGCGGGCGGCGGGGTGCTGCTCTCGACTAGCGGCACATTCCCCTTCAATACGAACGCGCTCGAACGCCCTGACTTGATCCGGGGCAATCCCCGCACGATCAACATGTCGCGGCTGGGCGAAGCATTGACGGAAACGAAGCCGCCTGTTCGCGCGCTCTACGTCTATAACTCAAACCCGGCAGCGGTCGCCCCTGACCAGTCGCAGGTCATCACAGGCTTGAAGCGAGATGACCTGTTCACGGTCGTCCACGAACAGTTTCAGACAGACACGGCAGACTACGCGGACATACTGCTTCCGGCCACGACGCAGCTCGAACACCGCGACATAGTCAAGCCCTACGGCCACTACTACGTCGTCTATAACGAGCCCGCTATCGCGCCGCTCGCAGAGGCAAAGCCGAACTGGGAAGTCTTCAAGCTGCTGGCCGAACGGATGGGGTTCGAGGAGAGCTGCTTTCAGGATTCTGACGAAGAGATGCTGCGACAGGCGCTCTCATCAGACGATCCCCTCTTTGAAGGGATAACGCTCGAACGGCTGAAGCGAGACGGTTGGGCGCGGCTGAACCTGCCCGACACTTTCACTCCGTTTGCCGATGGCGGCTACCGCACCCCTTCAGGCAAGTGCGAGTTTTACTCCGAGAGTATGGAGCGAGAAGGGCTCGACCCTCTGCCCACATACATCGCGCCGCGCGAATCGCCTGAACGCGCGCCGGAGCTTGCCGCTCGCTACCCCGTACAGTTAATCAGCCCGCCCGCGAACACGTTCCTCAACTCGACCTTTTCAAATTTGTCGTCGTTCCTGAGGAGCGAGAAACATCCCTTCATCGAGATCAGCCCTGACGACGCCGATAGCCGAGGCATCACAGACGGCGACCTCGTGCGCGTGTGGAATGACAGGGGCGAGTGCCAGCTTGTCGCGCGCGTATCGACACGGGTAAAGCCCGGCGTTGCCGTTGCGCTCTCGATCTGGTGGAACAAGCTGAGCCCCGGCCTGTCGAACGTCAACACCACAGTCTCCCAAGCTCTGACAGACATCGGCGGAGGCGCGACGTTTTATGACAACCTCGTTGAGATAGCGAAGCGGTAGGCGCGGGTGATAGAATTTCGAGCACGAATTACGAACCAATCCAGTAGCGGTGTCGAATTGATGAGAAACATTTTTTTATCAGGAGCAATCCTCGCCCTCCTTATCCCGGCGGCAAGCCCTGCGCAGGTCCCACTCAATCAGGCCGAGCCTCGCCCGACATTGAAGCGCGACCGGACGCAAAGACTGCTCTACCCTAAAATCATCCAGTTTGAAGACGAGCGCGCGGGAGTTGCGGAGCTTGTCGCGATGCTCAGCAGCCCGCACGGCGGCATACGTCGCCGCGCAGTGATTGCGCTCGGTCGCATAGGCTCGCCCGCCGCCGTCACCGCGCTTGTCGATCTGCTCAACAACGACCGCTACCCGGAAGTGCGAGCCCTGGCCGCTTTCGCACTCGGAGAGATTGAAAGCCACTACGCCGCAAAAGACCTGCTCGCGCGGACTCAATCGGCAAATGAGCCTACGGCGGCCGTCCGCGCTCGCGCTGCCGAAGCTCTCGGAAAGATAGTCTCTAACAAAGCCTCCGCAGAGGCTTTAGGCAACTATGCGGTCAGCGGGATTAGCGATGCTCTCGCGCGCCTGCTTCCTCCGGTCGACCAGCCTCCGTCGAAGGATGCGAAGATGGTCGCCACGCTCACTCTTACTGCTCTGCTCAGAATCAAGCAGCCCTCATTTATCGACGCGATAGCCAACCAGCTTCGCTCTAAAGATGCGGAGGTCCGGTGGCACGCGGCGAATGCGCTGGCGCGCATACGTGAAGGCGTAACGGGCGCGACGCCTTTGCTGCTGCCGTTGCTTACGGATGCCGACCCGCTCGTTCGGGCAAACGCGGCGCGCGCGCTTGCCGTCACAAAAGATGCGAGCGCAGTCGCGCCTCTAATCAAACTCCTTGCAGACCCCGACGAGCGAGTAGTCGCGAGCGCGGTCAATGCTTTAGGGGCAATCCCCGACGCGCGCGCGGTCGAGCCTCTTATCGCGCTCGGCACTTCGAAATTTTCGGAGTACCGCGCATTCAACCAGGCTAGCCAGGGGATTCCGGCCCCGCAAAACCTGCTGCTGCTCGTCGCCTCCTCGCTCGGCAACATCAAAGACCCTCGCGCGCTTCCGTTTTTGAAAACGATCAGGCTTGTCGATAACCGGATCAGCCCGCACCCGGAGATCGAGATAGCGGTTGCAAAGTTTGGCGAGGCGGCTTTCTTCGACCTGCCTGAAGGTCTGGTTTTCTCGAAGGATGATTGGAAGTCGATGGCTGCCTACGCGCAGGGACTCGGAGAGCTTCGCTCAGAGCGCGCAAAATCCACGCTCCTCGATTTGCTCGCGGGCAAGTCCTACGGCAGGCCCGATGCGCGTGCAGTCTCTGACATCTTGACGGCATTGTCGGCGGTAAAGGCCGAAGGGCTTAAAGACATACTGCTCGGCCAGCTGAGAACCGAAGACGTGATCGTCCGCACAACCTCGGCCACATTGCTTGGCGAGCTGGGTGATTCGTCCGACACCGTGAGCGAGGCGTTACAGGCCGCCTTCAAGGTCGCGCGACTCGACAAGATGAATGACGCGAGGATTGCGATACTTGAAGCCGCCGACAAGCTGAAGCGGCCCATGAATATTCAGGCGCTCGACGAGCAGACAAAAGATTCGGACTATATAGTTCGTATGAAAGCGTGGGAGCTTTTGCGCCAATCGAGCACAGACCCTTCGACCAGCAGATTGAACCCCGGCAAGGCTGAGACGGGCCACGACCGCGCATACTGGAAACGGATGGCTGACCTGACCTCCGTGTCAAAGAACCCAAAGGCCGTTCTTCACACGAAGAAGGGCAAGATAACCATAGAGCTTTTTGCGGCCGACGCGCCGATGACGGTCGATAACTTCATGCAGCTTGCGAAGTCAGGCTATTTCGACGGCCTCACCTTTATGCGCGTGGTCCCGAATTTCGTTATACAGGGCGGCGACCCGCGCAACGATATGAACGGAGGCCCCGGCTACCAGATTCGTGACGAGATCAATCTAAAGCCCTACGCGACGGGCACGGTCGGCATGGCGCTTTCTGGCAAGGACACAGGCGGCAGCCAGTTTTTCATCACACACTCGCCACAGCCGCACCTCGACGGCGGCTACACAGTCTTCGGGCAAGTCGTAGACGGGTTGGATTCTGTGATGCGCGTTGCTCGCGGTGAACGCATTGAACGCGTGGAGATCATAGAAGGCGTCAAGTGACGTAAACAGTGACAAGTAAACAGTGACAAGTGACAAGAAAGAGATAACTACGATGCGTCTCTCTCTTGTCACTTGTCACTTGTCACTGTTTACTGTTCGTAGTCTTCAGCCCGGAGGCCAGGTCAGGTCCCGCCCGCCAAGCACGTGGACGTGGAGGTGCGGCACGCTTTGACCCGCCGCGTCGCCTGTGTTGATGACTATGCGGTAGCCGCTTTCGGCAATCTCCATCAGGTTCGCAACTTTCGCGGCCGTAAAAAGCAAGTGACCCAACAGCTCCTGGTCGAGCTTGGCTGCGTCGTTAAGCGACTCAAGGTTGTGCTCACGCGGGATCAATAAGACGTGGACAGGCGCTTGCGGGTTACTATCTTTTATGGCGACAATCTGTTCGTCGCGATAGACAACCTCCGACGGCGCGTCGCCTGCGGCAATACTACAAAAAAGGCAGCTTTGTTCTGGCATGTTCTCCATAATCTTCTCTCAAGCATTATCAACCAATTTTTGCAACCGAGTCAAATTTAAAACCATACGTCGTGAATAATGCTTAATCCCTGAACCTCTCAATATTCGCGCCAACAAGCCTAAGCTTCTCTTCGATCTTTTCATAACCTCGATCAATGTGATAGACGCGATCAATCAGCGTCTCGCCTTTTGCGGCGAGCCCCGCGATCACAAGCGAAGCCGAGGCTCGCAGGTCGGAAGCTTGAGTGCGCGCGCCCATCAATTGCCCGTTGCCTTCGATTACTGCCTGGCGGCCGTTCAGCCTTATGCGCGCGCCCATGCGCAACAGCTCCGAAGCATGCATGAAACGGTTCTCGAAGATCGTCTCGGTGATGATCGACATCCCGTCTGCCAGTGTCATCAAGGCCATGTACTGCGCCTGCATGTCTGTCGGGAAGCCCGGATGCGGGAGCGTTGTGACGTCACTGGCCTTCACCTTCCCGTTCGTCGTGACACGCAGCGAAAATGCGTTTGGCTGATCTATCCTGACGCCAGTCTCGCGGAACTTGTCTATCGCCGCCGAAAGATGCCCCGGGAAACAGTTGGCAATATCGAGCTCGCCGCCAGTGATCGCGGCCGCTGCGATAAAGGTCCCTGTCTCTATACGGTCAGGAATTATAGTGTGCTCGACCCCGCCGAGTTTTTCGACGCCTTCGATTCGGATAGTGCTAGACCCCGCGCCTTCGATCTTTGCGCCCATCTTGATGAGCATCTCGGCAAGGTCTACGATCTCCGGCTCCTTGGCGGCGTTTACGAGCGTGGTGACACCATCGGCAAGCGTCGCCGCCATTATAAGATTTTCAGTGCCTGTGACCGTCACCTTGTCAAAATAGATGTCGCGCCCTTGAAGCCTCTTTGCGCGAGCGATCACGTCGCCGCCTTCGAGCGAGACGACCGCGCCGAGCTTTTCAAACCCTGAGAGGTGCAGGTCTATGGGCCGTTGCCCAATCGCGCAGCCGCCGGGCATGGATACACGCGCTTCGCCAAACCTGGCAAGCAGCGGCCCAAGCGCAAGTACGCTGGCGCGCATGGTCTTTACAAGCTCGTATGGGGCCTCAAAAAACTCGACCTTGGCGGCTGAAATCTTTAGCGTGCGAAGCTCAGGCATCAATACCGTGCTGCCGAGGTCTTCGAGCAAACGCCGCATGGTTATAATGTCGCGGACGTAAGGCAGGTTGTGCAGTATTACCGTCTCCGGCGTCAGCAGCGCGGCGGCCATGCAGGGGAGCGCAGAGTTCTTTGCCCCGCTGATCTGTACTCGCCCTTCGAGCGGTCGCCCGCCCACTATTCGAAACTTGTCCATCTCTCCTACTCACTTTGTCTATAGATGAAAGATGAGATGTTAGCACACGGGGACGGAGGTGAATACTCAAATTAGGGCGAGATGAGAGCGGGGTTAAAGCTCCGGCGAGTCGGTTATCTCCCAGGCCGAATCGTCACGAAGGACCCTTGAGACGAGAGCTGTGTGAACGCCGTGGCCTGTGCGCTCTGCCTCGACGCGACCGAGCACGGGCATGCCGAACAGCGCGAGGTCGCCGATGATGTCAATGATCTTGTGGCGCACAAACTCGTCCGTATACCGCAGCCCTTCTCCGTTCAATATGCCGCCTTCGGGAGTGAGAACGACGGCATTCTCTAAAGAGCCTCCGCGAATCAACCCCGACCCGCGCAACGCCTCGATCTCGTTTAAAAAGCCGAAGGTTCGGGCCGACGCGATCTCCTGCGTGAACTGCCCGTTGACGAGATGGATGTCATATCGTTGAGTGCCGATCAAGGGGTGCGGGAACTCGATCAAGCAGGAGACGGAAAACTGGCTGGCGGGGCTTATGCTCATGCGTCGGTTGCCGTCTACGACCTCGACGCGCTTGAGCACGCGAAGAAACTGGCGAGGCGCTTCAAGGTCGGCTCTCGCGGCCTGCTCGATCAGGTCGATAAAGGGCTCTGCGCTGCCGTCGAGGATAGGGACTTCCAAAGAATCGACCTCGATAATGCAGTTGTCTATGTGCGATCCCGCGAGCGCGGCTAACAGGTGCTCGACCGTAGCGATCATAACGCCCTGCCGCATCAACGTAGTAGCATAGCTGACGCGGGCGACATATTGAGGCGCGGCCGGTATCTCGAAATTATTTAGGTCGGTGCGGCGAAAAACATAGCCGGTGTAGGCTGGCGCGGGCTTGAGCGTGATGCTTACAGGCTCACCCGTGTGCAGGCCGTGACCGCTTGCCGAAACGGCTCGCGCGAGCGTTGTTTGTAGAGCCAACTATATTCTCCCAAAGGATTTGACTAAGATTTAAGTCCCATCATAAGGCAATGTCCGTGCCAGCGTAAAGCTCGCCGCTAACACGCGGTTTTCCTGAAAAAGCGGTCTTCCGGCCTTCACAAAAGCGATTCGTGTTGCACCCAGGCCACAGTCGCGTAGTTTCCAGGCACCTGGATATTGGCGTTGTAAGCGGCTAGAATGTCGCTTCTCAAAGACCGTGAGAGAACCTGGAGGAGAGATGAAAGCGACTGCCAATATCGCCGTGGGCGCGTCTGCCGAACAGTCACAGCAGGTCACCTTTGACATGACCGTAGCTCGTTACCACGAAGACATGCCGCCTGTCTACGGGACGCCTATGATGATCTACCTGATGGAGGTGACGGCAGCCGAGGCTGTGCGGAAATACCTGCCCGACGGTTGGGTTTCGGTCGGCGTAGTTGTAAACGTCAAACACCTGGCCGCGACCCCTGTCGGCGCGGTTGTGACGGCCAGGGCTTCGGTCGTCAGCGTCGACGACCACACGATAACGTTTTCGGTAGAGGCGCACGACGGGGTTGAAAAGATAGGCGAAGGGACGCACGTGCGCGCGGCCATCGAGATGTCGAGGTTCTTGAAACGCGTCGAAGCGAAAAAAGAACAGGCGATAAGGGATTGAGCGAGCTTGCTAACGAGCCGCGCCCTTGTTAAGTTTGAGGGCGAGTGGAGGCGCAGGGGGCCTGGTGGTTCTCGCGGGCTTCAAACCCGTTGCGGGTCG
>CAZTUB010000012.1:194408-222759 GCA_964615905.1 uncultured Clostridia bacterium | reverse complement strand
TGGGGATAGGGGCCAACACGGCTATCTTCAGCGTGGTCAATGCTGTGTTGCTTCGCCCGCTTCCTCTCAAGGACCCTGACAGGCTTGTGGAAGTGTGGGAAGTCAACCCGTTGAAGGGTTGGACGCAGGCCAACGTCGCGCCTGCCAACCTGAAAGACTGGCAGGAACAGAATCAGGTCTTTGAAGATATGGCCTCATACATGGGGTCTGACACGAAGGAGGCGGGGCTGTCGAATTTCAGCCTGACAGGCGAAGGCGAGCCCGAACGTATCCAGGGCGTGGGCGTATCTTCAAACTTCTTCTCGGTGCTAGGCATCGAGCCCGCGCACGGGCGGGCGTTTTTGCCGGAAGAGAACTGGTCGGGGTCTAACTTTGTCGTCGTCTTGAGCAACGGTTTATGGCAGCGCCGGTTTGGTAAAGACCCTGGGATCGTCGGCCAGACGATTCACCTTAACGGCCGGCCTCGCACGGTCGTGGGCATCATGCCAGAAGGCTTCGACTTTCCGACAAAGAAAGCCGATCTGTGGATGCCGCTCGGTCTTGACCCGAAAGATATTCCGAACCTTCGCCGCCCTCATTTCTTCAAGGTGGTCGCCCGTTTGAAAGACGGCGTTTCGGCTGAACAGGCACAGGCGGAGATGAATGCAATCGCCGCCCGGCTCGAACAACAATACCCGGACACGAACACACAGATGGGCGTCGGCCTCGGCTCCCTGCAAGAGTTTCTGGTCGGAGATACGCGACCGACTTTGCTCGTCTTGCTCGGCGCGGTAGCGTTCGTGCTGCTTATCGCCTGCGCGAACGTCGCAAACCTGCTGCTTGCCCGCGCCGCCTCGCGCGAGCGTGAAATAGCCATTCGCTCTGCGCTCGGCGCAAGCCGATTGCGGCTCATCAGGCAACTGCTCGCCGAAAGCCTCATGCTTTCGGTCCTGGGCGGAGCCCTCGGCGTCCTGATCGCGATGTGGGGGCTAGACGTGCTTGTGTCGCTGAGCCCGCAAAACATCCCACGGCTTGACGAAATCGGGCTCGACGGGCGCGCGCTCGGCTTCACGGTCGCCGTCACGATTTTGACCGGCTTGATCTTCGGGCTGCTCCCCGCGTTGCAAAGCTCGAAACCCGACCTCAACGAAACGCTCAAAGACGGTGGGCGCAAAGGCGCAGGAGGCGTTAGAAGCCGCCGCAGCCTTAGCGTGCTTGTCGTATCGGAGGTCGCGTTGTCGTTAGTCCTTTTGATCGGCGCGGGGTTGATGATTAAGAGCTTTGTAAGATTACAGCAGGTCGATCCGGGCTTCGATCCGGAAAACATACTTTCGTTCAAAGTATCTCTGCCGGGCATAAGGTATCCCGAACCGCAGAAGGCAATCTCATTTTTTGAGAGCCTGACCGATAGATTGCGCGCGTTGCCGGGGGTAAAGGCCGCGGGTATGAGCGATCACATCGCGCTCGAAGGCTACGCCTGGACGAGCGATTTTACTATCGAAGGGCGGCCCCCCGAAGAGTATGGTGTCGAGGTCCGTCATAAATCTATCGACCCCGGCTACTTTGAGACCATGGGCCTTGCGATATTGAAAGGCCGCAACTTCGCAGTCTCAGAGAACAGAAGCGGCCCCGGCATAATCATCATCAACGAGACGCTCGCCCGCCAGCACTTCAGGGATGAAGACCCTATCGGCAAGCGCATAAAGTTCTCAAAGCCCGATAGAGAATCGCCCTGGCGGACAATCGTCGGCGTTGTAAGCGACGAAAAGCAGGACGGTCTGGACAAGCCCGTCAAACAGGAGATCTACGAGCCGCTGTTTCAGAACCTGCGCTACAGCATGACCGTAGTCGCTCGAACCACGGGCGATCCGCAGGGGCTCGTCGGCGCGGTGCGCGGTGAAGTTCAATCCTTAGACAAAGACCTGCCCATCTACGAGATCAGGACAATGGAACAGATCATCGCTTCATCCGTGACCGGGAAACGGTTCACGATGGTGCTGATGATGATCTTTGCAGTGGTGGCGATGGTGCTGGCGGCGGTAGGCCTGTACGGAGTGATGTCGTACTCGGTCACGCAGCGGACAAACGAGATCGGCATACGCATGGCGCTCGGCGCGAGGCGCGCGGACGTGTTGAGACTTGTGATCGGGCAGGGCATGGCGCTTGTCGGCGGCGGCGTCTGTTTAGGTCTCGCGGCGGCGTTCGCCCTGACCAGGTTGATGCAAAACCTGCTATTCGGGGTGAGCGCGACCGACCCAGTGATCTATGCGAGCATCGCTTTGGCGCTTACGAGCGTGGCCTTGCTCGCCAGCTACATCCCTGCCCGCAGAGCGACGAAGGTAGACCCGATGATCGCTCTCAGATACGAGTAGGAGTGACAAGTGACTAGTGACAAGTGACGAGTGACAAGACAGAGAAGCGGGCGAGGCAACGATTTCGTCCCTCTTGTCACTCGTCACTTGTCACTTGTCACTGTTTACTCTCCCCGAGTCAGTGATGGCAAAGGAGGCGGTATGAGCACGATGATGCAAGACGTGAGGTACGGGGCGAGGATGCTGGCGAAGAGGCCTGGGTTCACCGCCGTAGCGTTGCTGACGTTGGCATTGGGGATAGGGGCCAACACGGCTATCTTCAGCGTGGTCAATGCTGTGTTGCTTCGTCCGCTTCCTCTCAAGGACCCTGACAGACTTGTAATGGTTGTCGAGACCAACCTGTCGAAAGGCTGGGACCAGTTCTCTGTTTCGCCGCTCAATTTCACGGACTGGCGCGACCAGAATCAGGTCTTCGAGCAGATTGCGGCCAGCCGCAACTGGGCCTTCAACCTCACGGGCGACGGCGAGCCTGAGCGCGTGCGCGGCGCGCGCGTCTCGGCGGGTCTGTTCGAGATGGTCGGAGCTACGCCCGCGCAGGGCCGTCTCTTTACCGCCGAAGAAGACCAGCCCGGACGCGGGAACGTAGTGCTTATAAGCCACGGGCTGTGGCAGCGCAGGTTCGGCTCCGACCCTGAGATCATCGGAAAGACACTTACGCTCAACAGCCAGAGCTACACGGTCATAGGCATCATGCCGCAAGACTACTCGTTTCCTAGCCGGTCGGAGATCTGGGCTCCGATGGCCTTCTCGCAATCCGAGCAGAGGAACCGTGGAGGCCACTTCATCAGCGTCTTTGCGCGGCTGAAAGATAATGTGACCGTCGAGCAGGCTCGCACAGAGATGCAGTCAATCGCCGGGCGGCTTGAAGAACAGTTCCCCGACACGAACAAAGGATGGAGCGCAAACGTCATCTTGCTGATGGATCAGGTAGTCGGCGATATACGGCCCGCGTTGTTTGTGCTGCTCGGCGCGGTAGCGTTCGTGCTGCTTATCGCCTGCGCGAACGTCGCCAACCTGCTGCTTGCCCGCGCCGCGTCCAGGTACAAAGAGATCGCCATACGAAACGCGCTCGGGGCGAGCCGCCTTCAGCTTGTGCGCCAGCTTCTCACCGAGAGCCTGTTGCTTTCGATGCTCGGCGGGGGGCTTGGATTGCTGCTCGCTTTCTGGGGCGTCGATTTTCTCATCTCGATAAGCCCGGAAAATATACCGCGAGTCAGAGAGATAGGGTTGGACAGGCAGGTCTTCGTCTTCACCGCGCTGCTATCGGTTTTGACGGGCATATTTTTCGGGGTGGTCCCCGCCATACAGGGTTCCAAACCCGATTTGACCGAGGCGTTAAAGGAAGGCGGGCGGGGCTCGACCAGCGCTCGCCATAAAGCGCGCAGCGTGCTCGTGGTCGCAGAGGTCGCGCTCGCGCTCGTCCTTTTGATCGGCGCGGGGCTGATGATCAAGAGCTTCTCGCGGTTGCAGAGTACGGACCCCGGCTTTAATCCCGCGAACGCCTTGACGCTGTCGATCAGCTTGCCGTCGTCAAAATACCGCGAGCCGCACCAGCAGACGGGCTTTTATAGCCAGCTCATCGACCGCGTCGAGTCGCTTCCCGGCGTCGAATCCGCCGCCGTCAGCACCTCCGTGCCAATTGCCGGAAGCGATTATATCTTCGGCTTCCTCATACAGGGGAGCCCCACCCCGCCGAGCGACGCCCCTAGCGCAAACTATTACTCGATCACGCCCGATTACTTCAAGGCCATGGGCATACCGCTCAAGCGCGGTCGCTACTTCACAGACGCAGACGTTAACAATACGACCCGCGTGGCGATCATCAACGAGACCATGGCGCGACGCTATTTCCCCGACGAAGACCCTATCGGCAAGCGCCTGCACATAACCAACGGCCCCGAAGCGTTTCGAGAGATCGTCGGCATAGTCGGCGACGTGAAGCATTACTCGCTCGACCAGGAGACGACTGCTCAGATGTATGAGCCGCACGCGCAAAACCCTTTCACCTCTATGTCGCTCGTGGTCCGCACGACTCAAGACCCTGCGAGCCTTGCGGGCGCTGTGCGCGCGCAGGTGCTCGGCATAGACCGCGACCAGCCCGTCTCGAATATAAAGACGCTTGAGCAGATGGTTAACGATTCAATCGCCCAGCCGAGGCTTTCTATGCTGCTGCTTACGGTCTTTGCAGTGGTGGCGATGGTGCTGGCGGCGGTAGGCCTGTACGGAGTGATGTCGTACTCGGTTACGCAGCGGACAAACGAGATCGGCATTCGCATGGCGCTCGGTGCTAAACAGACAGATGTGCTGCGGCTCGTAGTCGGCCAGGGGATGATGCTTGCGGTCATAGGCGTGGGCATAGGCCTGGCCGCTTCGTTTGTGCTGACGCGGTTTCTGGCAACCTTGTTGTATACGGTCAGCGCGACTGACCCGCTGACCTTCGCGGGCCTCTCGCTCACGCTTACAGCCGTGACGCTGCTGGCAAGCTTCATACCGGCGCTCAAGGCAACGAAAGTAGACCCGATGGTCGCACTCAGATACGAATAGGAGCACTCATGGAAACCTTATTACAGGATTTACGCTTCAGCGGAAGGATGATGCTGAGGAGCCGCGCTTTCACCCTCGTTGCGATCTTTGCTCTCGCCCTTGGCATAGGCGCAAACAGCGCGATCTTCAGCGTGGTAAATGCCGTGCTGCTGCGCCCGCTCGCTTATGAAGAGCCGGACAGGCTGATGATATTGTGGGAGAAGGCGCGCACTCAGGATACGTCTGTCGCCTACCTCAATTTCGTAGACTGGCGCGACCAGAACCAGTCGTTTAGCGACCTGGTCGCCTTCCGCCGCGAGAGCTTCAATCTCACGGAGGCGGGCGAGCCTGAGCGGTTGTCGGGGAGGATGGTCTCGGCGGCCTTCTTCAGGACGTTCGGCGCAAGCCCCGCGATGGGGCGAGACTTTCTCGAAGAAGAGGACCGGCCCGGCTCGGCCCCCGTCGTCATCTTGAGCCACGGATTCTGGAAGCGAAGGTTCGGCTCGGACCCCGGTGTCCTGAATAGCCAGCTCATGCTGAGCAAAAAGAGCTACACGGTTGTAGGCATCCTGCCGGAAAGTTTTCAGTTCGGCGCGGGCGCGGACGTATACGTGCCGATAGGCCATTTCGCCGACCGCTACCAGCAGCGCGGCAGCCATCCCGGCATATACCTCATAGGCCGGCTTAAGCCCGGCGTCACCGAGGAGCAGGCCCGCGCGGACATGGACGCGATCATGGCAAGGCTCGGCGAGCAGTACCCTATGAGCAACGCCGACCGCCGCACACACCTTGAGTCGCTTTATGAGAACACGGTTCAGGGGATTCGCCCGACGCTTTTCATACTGCTCGGCGCTGTCGGGTTCGTGCTGTTGATAGCCTGCGCAAACGTCGCAAACCTGTTGCTTGCGCGCGCGGCGGTTCGCCAGAAAGAGATAGCCATCCGCACCGCGCTTGGAGCGAGCCGGTGGCGAGTCGTGCGCCAGCTTCTCACCGAAAGCGTGCTGCTCTCGCTCGTCGGCGGCACGCTCGGATTGTTGATCGCTTTGTGGGGAACAGACTTTCTTGTCTCGACCATCCCGGACTCGATACCGAGGCTCGCAGAGGCGGGCATAGATGTCCGCGTGCTCGTCTTTACGCTCGTCGTCTCTGTAATCACGGGGCTGGTCTTCGGGCTTGTGCCCGCGTTCCAGGCTTCAAAGACGTCGCTGAACGAATCTCTCAAGGAAGGGGATCGCGGCTCGACCGGCGGTCGCCACAGGGTCCGCAGCGTGCTCGTGGTGGCAGAGGTCGCGCTCGCGCTCGTCCTCTTGATCGGCGCGGGCCTTATGATTCGCAGCTTCATACAGCTTAACGAGATCGACAAGGGCTTCAACCCGACGAACCTGCTTACGATGTCGCTTTCGGTGGCCACAAAGCCGGATGAAGCAAACAAGGTCAAAGACTTTTTCGAGCAGCTGCACCAGAACGTCAGCCGGTTGCCGGGCGTCGAATCGGTCACCTATTCAAACGGCCTGCCGTTTTTGGGGGCGATTGAGACGAGCTTTCAGGTCGAAGGCCGCCCGCCTGCCGACAACGCGCAGCCCAACATGACGGTCGAATATTTCGTCCACCGCGATTACTTCAAGACGCTCGGAATAAAGACGCTAAAGGGTCGCACCTTCACCGAGCAGGACAAGCGAGAATCGCCTCCCGTCGTCGTCATCGACGAAACGCTCGCAAACCAGTATTTCCCCGGCGAAGACCCCGTGGGCAAGCGTCTCGGTTTTACAGGCCCGAACGCGCCCATGTTTGAGATCATAGGCATAGTCGATCACGTCAAGCATTACGGCATAGACGGCGAAGTGCCTGTCGACCCGCAGTTCTACCTCCTGTTCGATCAGGTTCCCAACCAGTTCGTGTCCGACCTGACGAGCCGCATGGCCCTGACCGCGCGCACGTCCGGCGACCCGATGAGCCTTGTCTCTGCGATACGCGGCGAGGTCATGGCGGCCGACAAGAACCAGCCCGTCTTCGCCATACAGACCATGGACCGTGTGATCGAACAGTCGATTGCCGCGCGCCGGTTCTCTATGCAACTGCTTATAATCTTCGCGGTGGTCGCGCTGGTGTTAGCCGCTGTCGGCATATACGGCGTGATGTCGTACTCGGTCACGCAGCGGACGCACGAGATCGGCATTCGCATGGCGTTGGGCGCGGAGCGTCGCGACATAATTCGGCTTGTCGTGGGGCAGGGCTTGATCCTGACGCTGGCCGGAGTGGGGATAGGCGTGATAGCCGCCTTCGCTCTCACGCGCGTCATGTCGAGCCTGCTTTTCGGCGTGAGCGTCACCGACCCTGTGACGTTCGCGGCGCTGTCGGCTGTAATTACAATCGTGGCGATTGCGGCCTGCTACATCCCCGCGCGCAGGGCTACGAAGGTCGATCCGATGATCGCTTTGCGCTACGAGTGACCGGCAGAGGGCTTGCGGGGGTCGTCAGGGGCGGCCCCCGCAAGGTTGCTAACATTGATTGCTCCGGCTGCGTCCTACGAGTATGAAAGACCTTCGGTATAGCTTGCGAATGTTACGCAAGGACCCCGGCTTCACCTTCGTTGCGGTCCTTGCGCTCACCTTAGGGATAGGGGCCAACACAGCCATATTCAGCATAATCAATACAGTGCTGTTGCGCCCTCTTGTCTACAGAGAGCCTGACAGGCTGACGCTCGTCTGGGCTTCGAGGCCCGGCCGCGAGCACGACACCGTAAGCCCTGCCAACTTTCTCGACTGGCGCTCGCAGAGCCGGACGTTTGAAGAGATTGCAGGCTTCAGCAACGTCGCTTTCAACTTTCTCGGCGGCGGCGACCCCGAGCGCGTGCGCGGCGCGAGCGTCTCGACGAATTTCTTTCGCGCCCTCGGCGTGAGCCCCGCTCTCGGCAACACATTTGAAACCGATCATAACGATTGGAAGGCGATTGTGCTGAGCCACGATTTGTGGCAGCGCAGGTTCGGCTCCGATCCCGGCATAATCGGAAGAAGGCTCGACATAAACGATCAGGTCTACACGGTCCTGGCCGTCATGCCGAAAGATTTCAAATGGGCCGTCATCTCGCCGTCGCCCGACCCTCCTACTGAACACGCAGAGTTCTGGGTCCCCGCGATAAAATCGGACATCCCGCAGCTCGGCTCGTCCGTCACGCGCGACCTGTCGGCCAGTCGAAACATGAGCTTTATGCGGGTCGTCGGTCGATTAAAGCCGGGTGTCTCTATCGCTCAAGCGCAGGCCGAGATGGACGCGATTGCCGCGCGCCTCGAAGAGCAGTACCCGGAGTCGAACACGGGCTCCGGCATCGCGCTCGTGCCTCTCGCGCGTCACCTCGTCGGAAACACGCGCCCGGCTTTGATGATCCTTTTTGCAGCCGTGGGCTTCGTGCTGCTGATTGCCTGCGCCAATGCCGCCAACCTACTTCTTGTCAGGGGAAGCGCGAGGCGCAAAGAGATAGCCATAAGACTCGCGCTCGGCGCGAGCCGCCGCCGCTTGATTCGGCAGCTGCTTGTCGAAAGCCTTACGCTCGCCTTGATAGCCGGAGGGCTTGGCATCCTTGTCGCCATGTGGGCAGTGACTGCGCTCGCGAGTCTTGGCCCGGCTGATATTCCCGGTTTGCGCGAAGTCTCTATCGACGCGCGCGTCCTCGGCTTCACGCTGCTGACCTCGGTAATCACCGGTCTGGTTTTCGGGCTGCTGCCCGCCGTGCAGTCGTCTCGCACAGATTTGAACGAAGCGCTCAAAGACGGCGGCCGCGCATCCTCCGACAGCCGCCGCGCGCCGCGCAACCTGCTTGTAGTGTCAGAAGTCGCGCTGGCGCTTGTGCTCCTGGTCGGCAGCGGGTTGCTCTTAAAGAGCTTTCTGTTGCTTCAGCGAGTCGAGCCAGGATTCGACACTTCAAACCTTTTGACCTTTACCCTCTCGCTTCCAGAATCGAGATACCCGCAGCCCGCACAGAAATCGGAGATGTTTCGCCAAACGCTTGAGCGGATCAACGCGCTTCCGGGCGTCGTCAGTTGCGGCGCGGTCCTCAACCTGCCTCTCGGCGGCGACAACATCACTCTAACGCTCAGGCTTGAGGGCGAACCGCCGCCGCCGCCGGGCCAGGAACACGCTGTCGGGTTTCAGTTGGCGAGCCCCGGCTATTTCGAGACTATGCGAATACCGATCATCGCGGGTCGTGAGTTTTCCTCTACTGATACGAGAGAGGCAGCGGGCGTGGTGATAATCAACCAGACGACCGCGCGCCGCCACTGGCCGGGCGAAGACGCCATAGGCAAGCGCATAAAAATCGGCGGGAGCGACGAGCCGTGGCTCACAATCGTAGGGATAGTGGGCGATGTCAAACACGGCGGGCTCATTGCAGAGCCGCGAGCCGAAGCCTACATCTCTTACTTGCAGGAGCCCTTCAGCTTTATGGACATCGCCGTCAGAACCGAAGGCGACCCGCTCGCGCTGGTCACGGCCGTTCGGTCCGAGCTTGCGCAGGTCGATCCGAACCAGCCGATTGCCAACATACGGACCGTAGACGACCTGCTCGCCGTCTCGACATCGCGCCCGCGATTCACGTCGATACTTGTCGGTATTTTTGCCGCCCTCGCGCTTGCGCTCGCGGCGATAGGCATATACGGGGTCATCTCTTACTCGGTCACGCAGCGCACGCACGAGATCGGGATTCGCATGGCGTTAGGCGCGCGGCCCGGCGACGTGTTCAAACTGGTGATCGGGCAGGGGCTCGCGCTTACGGTTGCCAGCATAGCAATCGGGCTTGCCGCTTCGCTCGCGCTCACACAGTTTATATCGAGCCAGTTGTTCGCTGTAAGCGCGACAGACCCCCCGACATACTTGAGCGTATCGGGTCTGCTCGCCGTGATCGCGCTTGTCGCCTGTTACACGCCAGCGCGGCGAGCGACGAAAGTGGACCCGATGATAGCTCTACGCTATGAATAGGGGTGACAAGTGACAAGTGACAAGTGACAAGAAAAAGGCAAGGGGCTGAGGACTCTCCCTCTTGTCACTTGTCACTTGTCACTCTCCCAAAGTTACGGTTCACGAAGGAGAAACTATGGACACGCTCTGGCAAGACTTGCGCTATGGGATGAGGACGCTTGCAAAGAAGCCCGGCTTTACGCTAATCGCCTTTCTGACTCTGGCCATAGGCATCGGCGCTAACACGGCGATCTTCACGGTAGTTGACGCGGCATTGTTGCGTCCGCTTCCTTACAAAGAGTCCGACCGGATAGTCCATCTCTGGGAGTCGACCCCGCAGCAGGAGTTCGGTCGCAGAGAGGCTTCCTATCCCGATTATCTCGACTGGCGAGATCAAAACTCCGTATTCGCGGAGGTCGCGGGGTATAACCAGCGCAGCCTTACATGGACGGGCGGGGACGTGCCTGAGCTTTTGCAGGCGGGCCGCGTGACGGCAAACTTCTTTTCAGTGCTCGGAGTCGAGCCTGTGCTGGGCCGCGCTTTTTCACAGGGAGAAGACGTGCACGGCGCTCCGCTCACGGTCGTTCTCAGTCACGCAACGTGGCAGCGCCGCTTCGGCGGCAGCCCCGGCATACTGGGTCAATCGCTCACCTTTGGCAGCACGTCCGCCACAGTCATAGGGGTTTTGCCCGTGAGCTTTCAGTTCGCTCCCGTGGGCGATGTGGAGATATGGGTACCGCTCCAGCCGACTAATAACGAGGCGTCGCGCCGCTTCATGCACGGGACCAATGTGATTGCGCGGCTAAAAGAAGGGGTCAGTATCGAAGAAGCAGAGACGGGCATGAGATTTATTGCCGCGCAGATCGAGCAGAACCATCACGATTCGCACGCGGGGACAGGGATAGTGCTGGTCCCGCTCCGCGAGCAGGTTGTCGGCCAGGTCCGCCCGATCTTGATGGTCCTGCTGGCGGCGGTCGCCTTTGTGCTTTTGATCGCCTGCGCGAATGTGGCGAACTTGATGCTTACGCGGGCGACCGCGCGGCAGAGGGAGATGGCGATAAGACAGGCGCTCGGCGCGAGCCGATGGCGGTTGATACGGCAACTGCTGACCGAAAGCATCGTACTCGCGATTGCCGGTGGATGTGGCGGGCTGTTGCTTGCCGTGTGGGGCATCGAGCTGCTGGTTGCAGGTATCCCGGCCGCGCAGTTGAACTTTATGCCCTACCTCAACCGCCTGAGCATCGACACGAACATCCTTGCATTCACAACCCTGCTGACGCTTGTTACGGGAATAGTGTTCGGGCTGGCTCCCGCGTTTCAAGCCTCAAGGATTGCGCTTCAGGAATCGCTCAAAGAAGGCGGGCGGACCGCTCAATCCGGCGGGCGCGGCGGCTTGCGCAACCTGCTCGTGGTCTCTGAAATAGCGATGGCGCTCGTCATGCTTGTGGGCGCGGGGCTGATGGCCAAGAGCCTGCTCAAGTTGAGCCAGGTCAATCCGGGCTTCAACCCCGAAAACGTCGTCGCCATGCAGCTTTCAATCAACCCGACAAAATACCCGGACAACGCCCAGGCGATAGCTTTTCAAGAGCAGATGCTCGCAGAGGTCGGAAGCCTTCCCGGCGTAAAAGGCGCTGCCACGGTCGATATACTCCCGCTCGTCGGCGGCAACACGACCAGGTTTATTGTCGAAGGCCGCCCCGCGCCGCCGCCTGGCGAAGAGATCGAGGCCAACACGCGCGACGTGAGCAACAACTATTTCCAGGTCATGGAAGTGCCTCTGGTCGCGGGCCGTTATTTCAACGGGCAGGACAGAGCTGACTCCCCTCCTGTCTTGATAATCAACCAGACGCTTGCGCGGCGTCTGTTCCCGGATGAAAACCCTGTCGGGCGGCGGTTCATCTTTCCCGGCTTTCAACTGCCGCCTTACGAGATTGTCGGCGTCGTCGCGGACATCAACGAAGGCGACCTCGATGCTCCGGCGAAGGCCGTCATCTACGGCCCTTTCTCGCAATCGCCCGGTCGCTTCCTGAGCCTTGTCGTGCGCGGCGCTTCAGACCCGACCTCGCTCGTCGCTTCTGTACAAAGCGAGGTGCGGGCTATCGACAGGGACATCCTTATCTACAACGTCACGACGCTTGAGCGGTTGATTGCCGACACGCCAGCGGCTTTTGCGCGCCGCTACCCGGCATTTCTGATAGGCGTATTCGCGGCGGTGGCGGTCTTGCTGGCCGCGATAGGGATTTACGGCGTCATCGCATACTCGGTCAGCCAGCGAACTCACGAAATAGGCGTGCGGATGGCGCTCGGAGCCAGGAAGCAGGACATAATAAAGCTCGTCGTGGGGCATGGGCTCGCGCTTACGGTGGCGGGCGTAGCCATAGGGTTAGGAGGCGCGTTTGCGCTGACACGCTTCCTCGCAAGCCTGCTGTTCGGCGTCACCGCGACAGACCCCCTCGTCTTCGCGTCGATTCCGCTCATTATCCTGATCGTTGCGCTCGCGGCCTGCTACGTGCCAGCGCGGCGAGCGACGAAAGTGGACCCGATGATAGCTCTACGCTATGAATAGGGGTGACAGGTGACAAGTGACAAGTGACAAGAAGGAAGAAGCAGCTAGTCTGGCGACAGCTCTTTCTCGTCACTTGTCACTTGTCACTTGTCACTATTTACTTATCACTCTCCCAAGCACGAAGGAGAAACTATGGACACGCTCTGGCAAGACTTGAGATATGGAATTAGGATACTGGCAAAGAGCCCTGTTTTCACAATGATCGCTGTAGTCGCGCTCGCCCTGGGGATTGGCGCGAACAGCGCGATCTTCAGCGTTGTAAACGCTGTGCTGCTGCGCCCGCTTCCTTACAGGGATGCTGACAGGCTTGTAATCGCAGGCGTGTCGCTCCCGGATTACCGCGACCTCGAACAGTCTAATCAAGTCTTTGACGAGATGGCCGTCTACGCGTCGAACCTCTACAACCTGACCGGCGGCGAAGAGAGCGAGCAGGTGCGCGGCGCAATCGTAAGCCCCGGTTTTTTCCCCATGCTTGGCAGCCCTGTCTTAGGGCGCGCCTTTGAGCCGTCGGATGGTCGCGAGCAGCTTGTCGTCTTGAGCTACGATTTATGGCAGCGCCGGTTTGGGGGCGGCGCGGACGTTATAGGCAAGACGCTCGAACTGGGCGGGCGGTCTCACACGGTCGTAGGCGTTATGCCCCGGCAGTTCCAGTTTCCTGCCAGTGATTTCAAGCTGTGGGTGAATTTGGACTCGGCCATGGCTCAAGCGCCCGAACAGATAGAAAACCGCTCGCTCCGCATATTTCGCGCGCTCGGTCGTATAAAACACGGCTTCACGCTGGAGCAGGCGCAAAGCGAGATAGAGAGGATTTCGCAATCGCTCGAACAGCAATACCCCAGGACCAACCAGGGCGTGAATATAAGGTTTATCCCGCTTGAGGAGCGACTGCTCGGAGACGTGCGGCCGGCGCTGCTCGTCTTGTTGGGCGCGGTCGGTTTCATCCTGCTGATTGCCTGCGCGAACATCGCAAACCTGCTGCTCGCGCGAGCGGCAACGCGCGAGCGCGAGATAGCGATTCGCGCCGCGCTCGGAGCAGGCCGCTGGCGGGTCGTGCGCCAGCTTATCACCGAGAGCCTGCTGCTATCGATGCTCGGCGGCGGGCTGGGCATACTGCTGGCGGCCTGGTCGATAGACCTGCTCCCAAACCTCGGCGCTCAGGGCATACCGCGCGCCGACTCCATCGGGATAGACCTGGGAGTTCTGCTCTTCACGCTCGGCGCGTCTGTGCTGACGGGGGTGCTGTTCGGGCTGGCTCCCGCGCTACAGGCCAGCAGGCTGAATCTAAACACCGCGTTGAAAGAAGGGGGCAGGGAAGGCGCAGGCGGCGCGCGCGGGCAGAAGCTCAGAAGCGCGCTGATTATGGCCGAAGTCGCCTTGTCGCTCGTCGTGTTGATCGGCGCGGGGCTTTTGATAAAGAGCTTCAACAGGCTTTTGAGCGTCGACACGGGTTTTGTCTCTGAAAACCTTCTGACCCTCAACGTCGAGATGAGCCGGTTCAAAGAGCCCGAACGGCGAGCCGCGCTCGCGCGACAGGTGGTTGAGCGCGTAGGGCAGGTGCCGGGCGTCGAGGCGGTCGGAGGCGGAACGGGGCTGCCTCCTCAAACGCCGCAGCGCAGCACGCGATTCGAGATCGAAGGCATCCCGGACCTCGCCAGTGGCAGCGATATAGCCTACTTTATCGCCGCGACTTCAGACTATTTCCGCGCGCTCGGCACGCCGCTCATACAGGGGCGTGTCTTTGACGAGCGCGACTCGGAGACCGCTCCCAAGGTGGTGATAATCAACCAGAGCCTCGCGCGACGGCTCTTCCCGGATCAAGACGCTGTCGGCAAGCATCTTAAGCTGGTCAACCCTGAGCAAGGACAGGACTGGCGCGAGATCATCGGCGTAGTCGGCGACGTAAGATACCGTGGGCTGGATGATCCGGGCGACGCGGCAGTCTACACGCCGTTTTCGCAGACCCCTTTTTACTGGACATACCTGATGGTGCGAACATCGGGCGACCCGACCTCTGTGGCCGCAGGGGTCCGCAAGGCCATCTCGTCCGTCGAGCCGAACCTGACGGCGGCCAGTCTTCGCACCATGGACGATCTGGTTTCTGAATCGGTATCGCAGCCGAGATTCAACGCGACCTTGCTTTCCATATTCGCAGGGCTCGCGCTCGTGCTTGCCAGCGTAGGCATATACGGCGTGGTCTCTTACAGCGTCGCTCAGCGAACGCGCGAGATCGGCATACGCATGGCGCTCGGCGCTCGGCCCGCCGACGTGCTGAGGCTTGTGCTCACTAAAGGCATGGCGCTGGTTTTTGCGGGAGTGGTTATAGGGCTGGTTGGCGCGTTCGTGCTCACGCGAGTCCTTGAAAGCATGCTGTTCGGAGTTACGACCACGGACCCCGCTACTTACGTAACCGTCACGCTTGTGCTGGCCTTCGTCGCGCTGGTCGCCTGTTACACCCCAGCGCGGCGAGCGACCAAGGTAGACCCCATGGTCGCGCTCAGGTACGAATAGCGGCCGGTGGCCGGTCGTCAGAAGAATCGACGACCGGCCGCCGCTTACTCTTGAGGGGTCGAGACATCAAGGATGACGCGCCACTGGCCGCCCGGCGTTCTTTTCCAGATTCTCAAGTAATTGGCGTACTTCTTTGTGTCCGAGCCGCTGGCTTCGGATGAGCCGTAGGTGTAGCCCAGATCGCCCGCGAGCGATACTTCTCCCCCTTTGGGTCTGAAGTTGAGAGCCGTCTTCTCATCCGCGAGAATTGCGCGCATACCGTCTTTGCCGACTGCCGGGAGATTGTCGTTTCGATAGAACCTGATCGCGTCATCCGCATAGGCGAGGAAGGCTGTCTGAGCGCCTTTTTCCGCCGCCGATTTTGCCAGTTGGCGGTCCAGCTCGATAAGCGCGTCGCGCTCGGCTTGAACATCTACGCGCTTTGCGACCCTGTTGGATTTGACTGTGGGAGGCTGCCACTCAGGCGCTTCTGCCGGGGGCCGGGGGTTGCTGATGCCTGTATCGATGGCAAACTTCCAGGTCTGGTCGGGCTGCTTTTTCCAGATCGTTACAAAGTGGCCGTGCCACACGGGCGTGACATCGAGGGAGCGGGTCGGCCTGTACTCGGCCGACCCGGTCGTGTAACCCATCTCGCCCGACGCCGCCATCTCTGCGACAAGCGGCCGCCACGTCAGCAACCCTTGCGTTTTGGTGTTCTCGGTCAGCCACTTCTTTCCCGCGACCGCGTGCGGGCGGAACAGTATCCCGTCGTCCGCGATAAAAGCCAGAAAGGCTTCGCGCGTGTTCTTTGCCACGGATGTCGCGGCGAATTGGCGCTCGGTATTGACCATCGAAATCAAAGCGGCGTCGACGTCCAGGCTCTCGCTCACGGCTCCTGACTCCTGGTTGCTCACAACTATCCGCGCGAAGTCCGCGATATAGGCTCGCAGCCCTTTCTTTAGAGTGCGGCCTGCGTCCGTGTTGAACTGTATGGCCACGGCCACGCGGTGTTCGGGGAAGTACTCCATCTCCGAAAGGTAGCCGGGGAACCATCCGCCGTGGCCGTAGCTCACGCCGAAATCGCTCTGTCGCACCTGTACTCCGAGGCCGTACTTGTCGCCTCTGCCGGTCTTTGCCTCGACCCCGCGCAGCATCTCGTCGAGCGAAGCTTTATTCAAGACCCGGCCTTCGTATAAAGCCTTTGCCCACCGCGCGAGGTCTTCGGCGGTCGAGGCGAATCCGCCGCCGGTCCATTCCATCTGCGGGTTGATTATCATCTTGCCGCCGACTATCACGCGACCTTCAAGCCCGAACGGGCTGTTCGGGCGCGAGTAGCCCGTGATCAAGCCGGGGATTGTGCGGCTGTCGGACGGCACGGTGCGTTCGAGCTTGAGCGGTTTTAAGATACGCCGCTCGACCTCTCGGTACAGGCTCTTTTTCGTGATCCTTTCGATTATCATGCCGACGACGATGTAGTTCGTGTCGGCATAAGACCAGCCCTGGCCTGCCGGGAAAAGCGGCTTGCTGTCGAAGATGAACGCGATAAGCTCTTCGGGCTTCCAGACCTTATCGGGGTTCGATTTGAGCGCGGCTGTGAAGGGTGGGCTTACGACGTGTTCGGGGATGCCGCTCGTGTGGTTCATCAGCATCCGCACGGTAATATCCTCGGCGTTCGGCAGGCGCGTAAACCAGGGTTCGCGCCCGAACCACCGCGATATCTTATCGTCCAGCTTCAGCCGCTTCTCTTCGACGAGCTGGAGCAGCACAGCCGCGACATATGTTTTCCCGATGCTGCCGGCCAGCATCCTGTCTGTCGGTGAGAGAGGCAGCTTATTTTCTACGTCCGACAGACCTGTGGATACCGAGGCCGATCTACCGTCGGGTAGCGCAAAGCCAACGGTAGCACCGGGAAATTCGGCGCCCGCGCGCAGCTCGTCAAGCTTTGCCTGTGCGAGCTGGCGAAGCTTTTCAAGCTTTTGGTCTTCGCTTCTCTGCGAAGCCTGAAAGCGGGCGAGACTGTAGCGCCCCGCGTCAGTGGGGGCGGCAAGCAAAGCGGGCAGACTGTTGAGCGCAATCGCGAGCGCGAGCGCGCAGGCCGCGCTCCACCTCAGATTGAACGGATGTCTTGCCCGGCCGGTGATCGATCTCAAGCTGCTCGTTGTCATGCGCGACTACCTCTGCTTTCTACTTTTGCGGTTTCAGCCGTCTCAGCTTACCTTCGGCGCTGTTTCTGATGTTGGCCTTCTGGTCTTCGGGCAGGGCTGTATCTTTGGCGAGCAGCGCGAGCGCCTTCTCGGCGTTCTCAATCGCAAGCTCGTTGTTGCCCGCTGCCTCGAACCCGTCGGCAAGACTATCATAAACGTTAGCCGAGTTGGGATGCGCCTCGACGTTCAGCTTGAATATCTCTACGGCGTCCCTGGCGTTAGTCTGTAAGAGCTGATACCCGATATTGTTTAGGGTCGCTTCCTGAAACAGCGGGGCCTGCGGGTCTGTCCTTCGCGCATCTCTGTAGGCTTGAACCGCCTTCTGAACCCCCTGGCGCGAAACCATCAAGAGGAACCGCGAAGGGGACGGCGCGCGGCCTGCCGTCTGGCCCGTGTCTGCGGGCCTTGCCAGATGGAACTTCATGAAGTCGAGCGTCTGTTGAATTATCTGTCGAGAGGTGTCGTTATCGTCGAGTATGTCAAAAGCGTGGCGGCCTTCCGTGTAGTTGATAAAGGTGAGCGGCACGTCTTCGGTCACGGCCATCCTCACAAAGTTATCTATGCCGGTGTTGAGGTTCGGGTTATCGAGCCCTGCGCGCACAACCATGACCGGCACGTCCTGCCTGACAGGCGACTCTGCCATCACGCCGTAATAAAAGACCGCCGCTCGGATGTATTTGCGGTCCGCTTCCATAACGAGCGGGAGCCCGATGCGCACGTTGGCCGAGCAGGACCAGACGGCTATCTTGTTTTCGTCTACCTTCAGCGACGCGGCGTTTTTACGAACGTGGCTTATCAAGTCCGACGTGTCGGAGGCTGTGTCTGATTGACGGCTCTGGTAATTGATAGCGATCATGCCCGATGCTGCGGCCATCTGCCCCCAATCGTTGTAAACTTTCCAGTCCTTGAAGTCGGGCGCGCCCACGCCGTTGACGAATATGACGACCGGCAATCGCGCATCGCCTTTGAAGCCGGGCGGGTAATAGACGTCCATCTTGAGCGTCGTGTCGTTTACGGTCTTATAGGTCTGGTCGCGCTGGACCGTCACCTTCTCCATATCGGGCAGGCGGTAGACGACCGGCTGGCGGCGAAGGTCCTGCTGCGCGGTTGCGGTAATCTGGAGCAGTGTGATCATCAGAGCGGCTGCGAGTCCTGGCTTTTTATGTGATAGCTTATGTGACAGCGCGTAGTCTTTCATTCTCATCCCTCCGTCGAGCGTCAGAAAAAACATGCAGAGGCGCAAGCGAGTAGAGCGCATTCGGTTGGCTCGCGCCTCTGCATAAAGTAGTTTCCGCTCTAAGTCTATTGAGTGTAAATCCGACAGCAGTTACAGGGGTGTAAAAAGCTGTTAAAACTGTAAGCAATCTGTAAAAAGAGCGCGGGTTTGAAGAGTAGGCGGCGCGGTAGTACAATCGAGCGGCCAGCCGTACGGTATAAGAGTAACAGGAGCGACCGCCGAATCATGATCGATTGGAGATACCTGCCTGCTATCGACGCGAAGCGCGTAAGGCTGCGGTGGATGACAGACGACGATGTCGATTCGCTTTACGGGATCTTTTCAGACACGGAAGTGATGCGCTACTGGTCGTCGCCGCCGCTCGCAAACCGCGAAGAAGCCGCCCGGCTTCTTGACAACATTCACAGCAATTTCCGCGAGCGAACATATCTCCAGTGGGGAATCGCGCGGCGGACGGATGACAAGGTGATCGGGACGACCACGCTCTTTCATCTCGATTTGAGCAACCGCCGCGCGGAGATCGGCTACGCTCTGGGCCGCGACCATTGGGGGCAGGGGTATTTACAGGAAGCCCTGAACGCGCTCTTCGCGTTCGCCTTCGGTGAGCTGGGCCTGCACAGGCTGGAGGCCGACGTTGACCCGCGAAACGCCAGGTCGATCCGCGCGCTTGAGCGGCTTGGGTTTCAAAGAGAGGGTTATCTGCGCGAGCGATGGCACGTCGCCGGAGAGATTCAAGACGCTCTCTTTTACGGCCTGCTCAAGCGCGAATGGAGTGGTGTTTAGCCTGTCGCCGTTTTTTGTACGGCAAAGTATACGCTTGATTCAAGGAGAAAAGCTTTCATGCATATCTACGCACATCAAAGTATTCGCCGCCCGTTACGACTCATCTGTTTAGTAGTCGCGCTCTGTGCCGCGTACATCTTACCGGCCCTGGTCGCCGCCGGGACGGGCCAAACAGAGCAGGGGGGCGCGACCGTCCGCCGCCCGAGCTTTTCTATAACGACGACCGACAGATTCGACCCCGCAACGGTTCCCGCCTATCGCGGCAACCACCGAGAGGCCTACGCGTATATCGACGCGCACCTGCCTGAGCATCTGGAGAATGTGCGCCGCTGGGTGCGGCAGCCGTCGATCAGCGCGCAAAACAACGGGGTGCAGGAGATGGCGGCTATGCTTCGCGACGACCTCAAGAAGCTCGGATTCCGAGAGGCGGAGGTTGTGCCGACGACGGGCCATCCGGGCGTGTGGGGATATTATGACGCGGGCGCGGAAAAGACGCTCGCAGTCTACATGATGTACGACGTGCAGCCGGTAGAGCCGCAAGGGTGGCAGGTGGGCGCTTTTGACGGCGCGCTTGTGGACCACGCGCTCGGACGCGTCTTGATGGCTCGCGGGGCCACAAACCAGAAGGGGCCGGAGCGCGCTTTTCTGAACGCGCTCGAAGCGATACTGAGGAGCGGGGGCCGGTTGCCCGTCAACCTGATGGTTCTGGCCGAGGGCGAAGAAGAACTCGGCTCGCCACATTACCCTGAGCTTATCGACCGTTACGCCGACCGGCTCCGCACGTCGAGCGGCGTGCTCTTCCCGTTCAACGGCCAGGGGCCTGACGGCTCTGTCTCTATGACGCTCGGTGTGAAAGGTATCGTGTACTTCGAGCTTGAGGCGCGCGGCGGAGCGCGCGGCGGGCCAAAGACCGCAGAGATTCACAGCTCGCTCAAGGCGATCACAGACTCTCCCGTATGGCGTCTCACGCAGGCGCTTGCCAGCCTCACAACTCCCGACGGCAACACGATACTCGTTCCCGGTTACTATGACCTTATACGACCGCCTTCGCCCGAAGAACAGCGCCTGGTAAACGGGATGATGAATGCGTGGAAAGCCGGTGAGCCGAGGATGCTCCAGGGGCTGGGTGTGGAAAGATGGGCCGGGGGGATCAGCGGGCAGCAGTCGCTTATGGAGTACCTGTTCGGCACTTCTCTGAACATCGACGGGATATGGGGCGGCTACACAGGCCCCGGAACGAAGACTATCCTCCCGCACGTAGCCACCGCGAAGCTCGATTCGCGGCTCGTGCCTAACCAGACCCCTGAAGAGGCTCTGCGCCTGATCCGGCAGCATCTCGACCGGCAGGGATTTGCCGACATAGAGATACGGAAATTGAGCGGCTACCCGCCCGCGCAGACCTCTGTGGACGCCCCTCTGGTGCGCGCGGCCATCGGCGCATACACGAAGTACGGCCATACGCCGAGCGTCTCGCCGCGTCTGGCCGGAAGCGCGCCCTACTATGTCTTCACAGAGCGGCTGCGGTTGCCCCTTGTGGCGGGCGGCCTCGGCCACGGCTCAGGGGCGCACGCTCCTAACGAGTACATGGTCATAGAGCCGAAGCCCGGTTCAAAAGTCGCGGGACTGGCCGAGGTTGAAAAGTTCTACGTCGACCTGCTCTACGCCCTTGCTCAGGCAAAGTGACCGCCGGGGAGTCGATATGGGTTTCTTGAAGCGATTATTCGGCCCTTCGCAAGATGTGATCTGGAAACAGTTCAGCGACGAGATAGGAGCCGAGTTTTTTAAAGGCAGCTTTTTCAAAGGGCTGAGCAAGGTTCAGGCGAGGATTGAAGACGCAGAGGTGACGCTCGACACCTTTGTGGTCTCTACGGGAAAGTCGACCGTCACATACACTCGCATCCGCGCAGTCTTCCTGTACGGATACGGATTTCGTTTCACAATCTATCGCAAGGGGTTTTTCAGCGGCCTGGGCAAGCTCCTGGGGATGCAAGACATCGAAGTGGGCGGGCCGAAGTTCGAGCGGTTGGAGCCGCTGTTTGGCACGTCGGGTTATCTTGATGAACAGATCATCGAGAGCGGCTCTCCTGAATTCGACAGGGATTTTATAATCAAGTCGAACGACGAAGCGAAAGCGAGAATGATATTCAAGCAGCTAAAGATTCGCGACCTTGTCAACTCGCAGCCGTCGATCTTCCTCCAGATCAAAGACACGGACAAACGGACGCGCGCAAGGTTGGGCAGCAATGCTGAGGAGTTATATTTTCAAGAGGTAGGAGTCATCAAAGACCCTGCGCGGCTCCGGTCGCTTTTCGAGCTTTATGCGGAGATATTGAAGAAGTTGAGGAATGCCGGGGATTGAAGATTTAACCGTTTTTTCAACAGAATCCGCGCACGTATCGGGGCGCTCGACCGCCAGGCGAGCGCCCCCGGTTTTTGCAGATGCCACTTTCGCTGTTAAAGTATAAGCATAGGACGCAATGCCTTCGAGTAAGGGGGAGGGGATGGTTAAAGCGTTGCGAGCAAGAGAAGATCAACCCTCTGCGAGCGCGGTCGCGTGTCGTCGCAAGTTTCTTCGATTCTTTCCAAGAGGGTTCCACGATCCGAAATACGTCGACTGGGAACGCGGCTACAAGTGGGAGGCGCACGAGCAATGGAATGCGCAGCTTGGGCGGGCCGATTACCGCTCGCTGATGGCTGAAGGCGGCTACCAGGAGATTGCCGCGCGCGCGGTAAGGATCGAATCGAAGACAAATCTCTTGTTCTCTTTCGAGAAGATGGCGCTGCGCGATGCGGTGAAATCCTTAGAGGGCAGTCGCGCGTTTGCCGAGGGGCTATACGACTTTCTCCACGGCGCGGGAAGCGTCAGGCAAAAGTTCGAGCGATGGTCGGAGGTCGTCGCCGCTCTGCCGCGAAAACAGACGCGAGTGCTGACCTGGCCGCTTGTCACCGTCTTCGGGTTCATCGCGCAGCCGAAAACGCACATCTTTCTCAAGCCGAACGTGACGCGCGCCGCCGCTCGCGAATACGGCTTCGAATTCGAATACAGATCGCGCCCTTCGTGGGAGACATACGCGAGGTTGCTTGAGTTCGCCGGTCGCATACGGCGAGACACGACCGACCTGGAGCCGCGCGATATGATCGACATCCAATCTTTCATCTGGGTGCAGGGGTCCGACGAATACGAGGAGTGATTTGCCGACTCAATAAACTTCTTTCAAGGAGGGGAAGAGATGAACAGGATTTTTATAACGGGGTTCACGGTAATAATTCTGGCGTGTTCAACCACAGGTATCGCGTCTGGCAGGCAAGAGAAGCCGCCTGCGGCTACAAGCGTCACGCCTGCGAGTTTGGATTTTGGCGAGCAGGTGGCGAAGTCTGCGAGCAAGCCCCAGCGAGTCACTGTGACAAACACGGGCGGAAAGGACCTCTATGTCAACAGCGTCGTCCTCGGCGGCGACAACCACCAGGACTTCGTCGTCAAAGGCGACACTTGCACGGGCGCTACACTGGCCGCGAATAAGAGCTGCGTCGTCGACGTAGTCTTTGCGCCGACGGTGACAGAGAGCCGCAGGGCGACTCTCGTGATAACCGATACCGCACCCGACAGCCCGCAAAGGGTCGTCTTGACCGGGACGGGAATAAACTCCGTAGATGTGCCTCCGAGGAAGTAAGCGCGAAGGGGCCGCGCGCGGCCCTTTCTTTTACAGCGCTCGGCTCAGGCGGGATTAGTCGTCAGCGAGCGTATAACGAAAAACTACCATGTCGCGGACCGCGATACCGTGCTCGATTACGGGCTCTTTGTAGTACCAGAAATAATCGCGTCGGACGTGATCCATGCGAAACCCGCACCTCTGGTAGAAGACTATATTGCCGATGCTGGCATTCCCGGTCCCGACAAATATCTGTTGTTTGCCGCGCCTGCGGCCTTCGTCGATGAGCCACTCGATAACCTGCCTGCCGATCCCCTGTCCCTGAAGGTCTTCTCGAACGGCAAGCTCGACTATCTCACAAGGCTCGCTTTGCCACCTGATAGCCGCTACGCCGACAATCTCTTCACCTTTGCTGACCTTGTAGACGGTGTCGCTAAGGTTATCAAGACTCCAGCGAAGCGCGCTCTCAGACGGCTCGGCCATCAACAGAAGCGGGAACAACGCTTCGATCTCTTCCGGCTCTGCTTTTGCGATCACGATTGACACGATCTATCCTGCGCCCTTTGTCGCCGATGCGCAAGAATCCGTGTGCCTATTCGTGCCGCAACGCGACCATCGGATCGACCCTTGTAGCGCGGCGCGCGGGGACGTAGCTGGCCACTATGCCTACGCTGATCAGCACCAGTGGGATTGTGATAAATGTTGTCGGGTCGGTGGCGCTGATTCCAAAGAGCAAACTCGTCATCACACCGGTTAAGATCAGGGCCGCCGTGATACCGACCGCGACTCCGACTACAAGGAGCTTTAAGCCCTGGCCTACGGCGAGCTTTAACACATCGCTTCTTTGCGCGCCCAGCGCCATGCGAATGCCGATCTCGTGCCTGCGCTGTGCAACCGAGTAACTCATCACGCCGTAGATACCGACTGCCGCAAGCACAAGCGCCACCGTGGCAAAGATGCCGAGCAAGAGCATGCTGAAACGCTGCCGCGCGATTGATTCGGAGAGAGTATCTTCCATCGTGCCGACGTTCGATACAGGCTGGTCTTTATCTATCTCCCACACGATCCCGCGAACCGTCGACGCGAGGCTGAGCGGTTCGACATTCGTGCTTACTATGAGGTGGCGCGGGGCGAAGAACCCTGCCTGACTGTATGTCAGGTACATCTGCGGTTTTGGTTCGGCATTAAGCTCGAACTGGCGAACATCCTTCACCACTCCGACGATGGTCAGCCAGTTATTAGGGTCGGAAGACGTTGGCGACCCAGGCGTGATGCGTTTGCCGATAGGGTCTTCACCGGGCCAGTGGCGGCGCGCCATGGTTTCGCTGATGACCGCGACCGCCGGAGTGTCTGTTCTGTCCTGTTCTTCAAATTGCCGCCCATGCAACAACTGAATGCCCATTGTGCTGAAGTATTGCGGGCCGACGACTCTCGTCACCACGGAGGGCCTCTGGCTGGGTCCGGGGTCGGGCTGTCCCTCGATGGAGACCCCGATGGAATCGCCCTGGCGGACCAGTGGAATCCAGTTTGTGACCGATGCCGATTTCACGCCCGGCAGGGCTTCGACGCGGCTCAACATCTCGTTATAAAAAGTCGTGCGCCGCGCATGGTCAGGATACTTGAGGCGCGGTAGGACTATCTCCATCGTCAACAGGTTCTCCGCGCGGAACCCCGGGTCAACACTGCGCAGGCGCAGGAAGCTATTAATCAACAGCCCCGCGCCGACCAGGAGAACGAGCGAGACGGCGACCTCTGCGATGACCAGCAGGCTGCGAATCCGATTGCCGCGCCCTCCCGCAGCCGAGTCCCTGCCGCCTTCCTTCAGCGTTTCGTTGAGGTTGAAGCTCGATGCTTGCGTGGCAGGGGCCAGGCCGAATATCAGCCCTGTCAGCAATGAGACAAGGATTGTAAAACCGAGAACCTTGGCATCAATCGTTATGGCCCTTGCCTGAGAAATGTTCTCCGGTATGAAGGCTTTCAGCAGGTTGACCCCCCAGAGCGAAAGCAACAACCCGCCGCCGCCGCCAAGCACTGCAAGTAGAATGCTCTCGGTCAGAAACTGCCGGATTAAGCGCAGGCGCGTCGCGCCGAGCGCGACCCGGACGGCGATCTCTTTTTGCCGCGCGGCGGCGCGCGCAAGCAGCAGGTTTGCGACGTTTGCGCAGGCGACTAAGAGGACAAACCCGACCGCGCCCAAAAGTACGAGCAGGGCGGGCTTTATAGCGCCCGCTACGTGCTCGTGCAGCGGCACGACGGCCGCGCCCAGGTCTGTATTCGAGTCGGGATATTGTTGTTGAAGGCGAGTGGCGATTGCCGTCATCTCTGCCTGCGCCTGTTCCGGCGTAATGCCGGGCTTCATGCGCGCGATGACCTGTAGATAATGCCTTCCCCGGTTGGCGGCTTCTTGAGAGGTGAAGGCGATTGGGACCCACATCTCATCCTTACGGGTCGGGAACTGGAAACTCGGCGGCATGACGCCGACGACCGTATGGCTTTCGCCGTTCAAATTGAGCGACTGCCCGATGATTGCGTTGTCGGAGCCGAACCGGCGCTGCCACAGGCCGTGGCTCATGATGACCACTCGACTCGCGCCGGGCTGATCTTCTTCAGGCAAGAAGACGCGGCCTAACTGTGGCTCGACGCCGAGCAGGGGAAAGAGGCTCGCAGAGACCTGCCGCCCTTCAATTCTTTCCGGCTCTCCGACGCCGGTCAGGTTAAAGCTCCGGTCGGCAATCGCCGCCATGCTTTCAAAGACCTGGTTCTGATCGCGCCAGTCGATATAGTTACCCGCCGCGGGCGTATCGCGTGGGTACCCGCCCTTGGTGTCGTCTTCCCAGACCATCACAAGCCTGTCGGGGTCGTTATAAGGCAAAGGGCGCAGCAGGACCGTATTGACCACGCTAAAGATCGCGCTGTTCGCCCCGATCCCCAAAGCTAATGTGATCACGGCAACGACAGTGAACCCGGGGGTTTTTACAAGCATCCTCGCGCCGAAGCGAAGGTCTTGCCAAATCGTTTCGAGATTATATCCCATTCTGACTTCCCTGACCCTTTCTTTAACCTGTTCGACTCCCCCTATCTCGACCAGCGCTGCGCGGCGCGCTTCTTCCGGGTCAAGACCCTGCTCGATCTTCGTTTCAATCAGCAACTCCAGATAGGATTGGACCTCTTCGGTCAGATCATGCTCTACCCGGTCGTTTTCGAAGAGGTCGCGCCAGAGGCGTGTCAGCCGAGGCAGCAGCGGCATGGTCAACTCCCCTAGTTGGCTTTCAAGGCATTCCCTATCGCCATTGAAATCCTCTGCCAATCCTGCGTCTCTGTCTCAAGCTGGCGCTGGCCCGCTTTGGTAAGGCGGTAGTATTTGGCCCGCCGGTTGTTGTCCGACTCGCCCCAGGAAGAAGTGAGCCAACCGGCCTGCTCCATGCGGTGCAGCGCAGGAAACAGCGAGCCGGGCTTGACCTGGAAGGTCCCTTTCGTAATCTGTTCGATGCGACTCGACACGCCCAGCCCGTGTAACGGCCCCAGGGCAAGCGCCTTCAGCACCAGCAGGTCTAGAGTTCCCTGCAATAAGTCGATCTTCTTTCCCTTCATCCCGCTCTCCTATCGACGTTCTGTAGAAGGTTATATACATTCTCGTATAGGATGTCAATATGGCGCTGGCTCCTGGAGAGGCTACCGTGGCGACCGTTTTTCCGGCGAACCGCCGCCTTACAAATGCGGGTCAACCGGAGCGCGGCAAGCGGGCTTCACAGGGTTTTATTTGTGTCAGGTGCCGCGCCCGGTTACGCGAGCCGTCACACGGGCAAATATATGTTACCGGTCTCGAATCTGATACTGATGCTGTGGGGTTTCTCGTCCGTAAGAGAAGTTGGAAGGGGATTGTGAAGCCGTGCCGCCCGTTATCGTCGAGGTGCGAGCCCACGTCCGCGGTCGCCTAACTTATTGAATCTAAAATACGCCCGGCAGGACTCGAACCTGCGACCCCCTGCTTAGAAGGCAGGTGCTCTATCCGGCTGAGCTACGGGCGCTTACAAGGCTTTGAGGACCGTTCCAGGTCCATTGCCTACTCGGTTCTTGAAAGAACAAACCGCCCAATAATGTAACCTCTCACCGCTGAAAAACTCAAGCCAAAGGGCATCCGGTTCAGCCGTCTCAGTCAGGGCCAAAACATGTGCTCGCTTCTCGCGTAGCAACTAAAACGCGTAGTATTATGAAATCAATAACAAGACCTTGTAAGGAGCAAAGCTATGCAGAAGATCAGCCCGTTCTTATGGTTCGAAAACCAGGCCGAAGAAGCTGCCAATTTCTATGTCTCGGTTTTCAAAAATTCTAAGATTGGGGACATCACCCGCTACAACGAGGAGACGGCGAAAGTCTCTGGGAAACCGGAGGGTAGCTTGATGACCATCGAGTTCCAGCTTGAAGGGCAAGATTTCATCGCGTTAAACGGGGGCGCGCAATTCAAGTTCACCGAGGCGATATCATTCTCCGTCGATTGTAAGACGCAGGAAGAGGTAGATGAGTTGTGGGAGAAACTCTCTGAAGGCGGAGAAGAGGGGCCCTGCGGCTGGCTTAAAGACAAGTACGGTCTCTCCTGGCAAATCGTCCCCGCTGTTCTGGTCGAGATGTTGCAAGACAAAGATGCCGAGAAGGTGAAAAGAGTCACACGCGCAATGCTCCAGATGAAAAAGCTTGACATTGAAACTTTAAAACGAGCATATGAGGAAGGATAAAGTAATCGCGATAAAAAGAGCGATCTAACTATTTTTCAAGTGAGCCTGCCTTCAAAGCGTGTGAGTAGAATGGCGGAATGTCGAGTTGGCTGCGGAGCCTGTTGCATAGCCCCTTCGATCTCGTCTTCTATCCCCGGAATGCCCGGCGGCAAACCGGCGGGCGAAAGATGTGTGCAGCTAACCTCAGATAATCGCTGCAAGCTTTTCGGGAGCCCCGAACGCCCCACCGTATGCTCCAGCCTCAACCCTTCGGAAGAGATGTGCGGTCACACTTCAGAACAGGCGTTCGCCAATTTGATCAGGCTTGAACACGCAACCCGACCGGGCCGAGATTTCTAATCAAATCTCCGATGGCTTCAGCTTAGACACGAGCGAGAAGTGGCTGCGAATTTACTCAGGCCACTGGAAATCGAGACGCCGCGCCACCTCCAGCATCCATTGTGGTACGCGGCCCTTACGTTGTTTTACAAATTGTTTCCAATAGACCTCCCAACCAGTTCCCGCCACATCCGCAGGCTCGAACTTGGTACACCACGCCGCCGCACATAACCAATAGGGCTGAGCCCTATGCTTATCTGCAATTGATAACTCGCCCCAATTCGAAATTACTCCCCGAAAAGCATAAGCGCGAGCGGTTCTATCTGCGGCCCAACATGCATCTACGAACTCCGAGAAAAGCAGCATCAGGGAGCGTTGACGTGAGGGTACGGACGTTAGCAATTGGTTTAGATCGGGTTTATTGCTACCAACATCCTGATCGTATAACCACGCTAGGAAATGTACGAAGCAGGTGCTACTAAATAGATTGTCAGCGAACCGATGAAGACTCTTTTGAGCCAACTGCTTGCGAATTTCTAGGGCTTGGCG
>CAZTUB010000012.1:0-194308 GCA_964615905.1 uncultured Clostridia bacterium | reverse complement strand
TCTTTTGAGCCAACTGCTTGCGAATTTCTAGGGCTTGGCGGGCGTGGTCAAGCGCCTCGTCATCGCGGCCTACCTCACTCAAATCACTAGCGTAATTGCTCAATGACGTTGCATAGTCAGGCTCAAAGTGGTCGGGGTTCCTCTGCACTAATCGCTTGCGGATGCTTAATGCTTCACAGTCGTGGTCGAGAGCCTCTTCGTCGCGGCCTACATCGCTCAGACTCTTTGCATAGTTGTTCAACGACCTGGCATAGTTGGGCTCGAAGCGGTCGGGATTTTTGTCAGCCAACCGCTTATGAATCTCCAATGCTTGGCGAGCGTGGTCAAGCGCCTCTTCATGGCGGCCTACATCGCTCAGACGATTTGCATAATTGCTCAACGATCTGGCATAGTCGGGCTCGAAGCGGTCAGGATTTTTGTCAGCTAGTTGGCGGGAAAGCTCCAACCCTTTCAAAGCAATGTCGCAAGCCTGCTCCCAGCGTCCGTTGCGGGATAAAGCGAGCGCATAGCCTACCAATGCTCTGGCATAATCATCAGTCCGGTCCAAGTTTCCAGGTTTCTTTTTAAATTTCTCGTGAGATTTCTCGACCAGATATTCACCGACCAAGCAATTCAAGTTGGCGAGTCGAACTGATTCTTCTATTAGTAAGTCAGCCAACTGCCCGGCTACCTGGCTCTTACTACTAGGCGACAGGCGCGAAAACGCTAACTCCGCCAGTTCAGGTAATTGACCAAGTGTTTCGATGCTCACCTCAACTATATCTTTGTAACAAAGCGCGAAGTGGCGCGACAGGCCATCCACCAGTGTTTCCTGCAAGTCCAGACGATGAGTGGATAGTCGCGCAAGTACTGTCAGCGCATTGCGACGAATGGGTTGAGACGCGATGCTAGAGAGAACTGCATCCAGAATTGTGTCAGCCCCGTGACGAAGCAGAGCCTGTGCTACCAGGGCTTCTCCAAGTAAGTCGGGACGCATAGCTTCCAAACCCTGCGCGCCTGGATATAGCGTCTCCAATGCGCGGAAAAGGGAATTGAATTCTGATGTTTTGAGAACGCCTACCTTTGCTTTCTTCCAACACGGCTCGGCAGTCCTCGGAGTGGCAAAGCCTCCCGCGAGCGTACTGAGGGCGAGCAACTGTTCCGCGCGGCGTTCGGGCTCCGGCCAGTTGAAATGAGAGAGCAAACGCTGCCAGTACCGCCGCTCGTGGTTCAAAAGCGCCTTCGTCAAACCTTGCGCCGTTGTCGGGCGCTCGCCGTATAACGCCAATAGCGCGGCCATTTGCACATACAGCGGGCGTTCAAAATGCTCGCCAGCCAGATCAGGAACAATATCCGGAGCGCTCGCTTCGAGAGCTTTAGCAAAAGCATGCAGCGCCTTTCTGTAAGCCACCTGACGATCATGTTGCGCTTCGTACAGCGCCGGTAGTGGATAAGGCCCGGTAGTGGCATACCCGCTCAGCAAGGCTTCGCATTCTGGGTCTTTACTAGGGAGATTATCCCACCATTCACCGCCGTCTCTCGCCAGCAACAGCATGCGCACGGGTTGGCTCACAGGGTTTTGCTGCGCAGCTTTGATAAGCGCGAGAAAGGCTGGCTGGCGAGTTTCAGCATAATCGACGACGATCAACAGCGGCTGGTTCAGATTGCGAAGGGCCTGCCAGGTACCGGTCATTTTGTTTGCTTCAAGGTTGCTGTCGAGGAAGCCTGTGTACCAGCCTGATGATTGACGCTGCTGACAAAGCTCAAGCGCCAACCGTGTCTTGCCCTGTCCCCCGGCTCCGGTTATCAGCCTTACAGCCAGGGGCCACTGGCTATCGTCGAGCCAGTTGTTCAAGCTATCTACATCGGGCTGGCGAGCCGGGTCAAAAGGCAGCAATGCCTCTTCAGCGCGGAGCAACTGGCTGTCAGCCATGCCAGCGCCAGCCCGCCATTGCGGGGCGGGCATTTGAAGCGTTCGTTGTTTGTCCTGGGTCTGTGTGGGAGTCGGCGCAACGTCGCCTGGGGTCTGTGCCGGGCTATCAATTGTGATGTCAGGCAGGCTGCCTTTTTTCAGTTCCCAGCCGAACGCTTTCGCCGCTTGCCCGGCGCAGGCAGCCCAGGTGTGGTCTCCAAGCATATTTCTCAATATGCTCGCTTGCTTGCGAGCCTTGCTAGAATTGTTTGCAATCGCTTTCAGCAGTCTTACTGTCTCCTTCAAATCATCTGGGTGGACATACGGCGCGGTTATCGCGCCTCGTACGTCCAGGGAATAGACACACCCGGTCCCTGCACCTGGATATGCCTCATCCAACAGACAATACACGCCGCTTTTTCTACTGACAATTAGGGGGACGCCGGCCGCAATCGCTTCCCACGCCACCAGGCCAAACCCCTCGTGCCAGGAAGGCATCAGCGCCACGCTGGCCTTACTTAGCTCGGAATAGAGTTGTTGCCGATCCTGAATATATGGCAGGGCGTGGAGGTTGACGACCGCATCGGCGTAATCAAATGCGAATTGTTTTAGCTCTGCTTCAGGGTTTGGCTGATCGCGCAAGTGAGAGTCTGCAACCCGGCCCTCGAAATCGACGCCACGCAGAAGCAGCTTGGGCTGATTACATAAAGCGTCGGGCATGCCGTCTTGACGCGCCTCGCGTTGCGCTTTCGAGAAGGCGGCGATACCCAGGTGACCCTGTTTAATGCGAGCCGCGTCATCGCTCAGCCTACCACTCAAGAAAGCAACGAAAGTCGCCGGGGGTTCTTTCGGCTCGATCTCTGCGAGTCCGGGAATCAACATGTGAACAGTTTTTGGTTTACTAAGTAGACCTATTGCTGCATTGCGAAGAAGCGGCCCCACGGCTAAAACAACATCGGCCTTATCAAATAGCGCGATCTGAGCCTGTGTCTTTAAGTGCGCGGATTGAGAGTTCTCTGCATAAGACTCATAGTGGTCATAACTCATGTGATGAATCACAGACGAACGTCCACCAGCGCTCTTTGCCGCCGCAATCGCAGCCTCGCCGGTTATGCGGTCGTGTCCAAGCCATAATGTATTGTCAGGATCGAAGCTAATACTTAACCGGTTGATCTCTTCAACACCAGCCTGGCCATGCTCAGGGCCGAACACCCTAGCTTCCGGGGTATATGGCAGCGGGACTAATTGCACATGCGCTTTAGAAGCCTCTTCTATCTCCTCTGATGAAGCGCTAGCAACAATGCAAATTATCTGAACGCTCAGGTTGTAAGCGAACCCGAACGCGGCGAGAAAATCCGCGTTAAAGCTGTTTATGCCTCCGTGTTTGCTGCCCCATTGCGTGGCGAATGTGATCAGCGTGTGCATGGTTCTCCGTTTGGATGATGACTGAGATTGGGAACAGTCGTTACTTTACGATGACAGCTCGCCGCACACAACCCCATAAATAGGACTGTAAGAGGGAGCAAAATAAAAAGCCGAAGCCGCGACCTCCGCTAAGTTTACCTATAAAAGTCGGGGCGATAGGATTCGAACCTACGACCTCTCGGTCCCAAAACAAGTGCGTAACTCATCGGTTAAATCCGGTGTTGTTCTATCTAGTTCTATTTAATGCGGGTTGCAGCCAGCGTCCAGATCGGTCTTATACCAGGCAATACCAGGTAGTTCCGGGCTCGATGGCGTACGGACCGGGCTTAGTTAGGGCCTATGAACTTGAGGATAAGCTTGCCCGTATGCCGAGAACCATTTTGGATGAGTCCTGAGCAGAGGCTTGGGAGAAGGTGCTCCTTATTAAGTGTCGTTATTTGCCAAAACTATAAAGCGCGCTGCGAGTCCTGATGTAAACCCGCCCGTCTGCAATCGCTGGTGTTGCGAAGACCTCGTCGTCCAACTCGTTTACCGCAAGTACCTGCCAATCGCCTGCGGCCTTCAACACAGAAACCTGACCACCCTGGCCGACCAGAAACACCTTGCCGTCGGCCGCCACCGGCGACGCGAAGTATTTATCAATAGCACCATGCAGGCGGCCTTGCTTGATTACTTTACCGGTCGCCGGATCAAACGAGAGCATAATCCCGCTGTCATTAACCATATACAGGACGCCTTTGTAGAGAAGTGTTGAAGGAACCTGCGGCACCGGTCTCTGATAGCGCCAACGAATCGCAGTCGCTGTTTGATCGCCTTGCCCTCCCAGTCTGATCGCGAGCAGGCCATTCTCTGAGGCCATCATACCACGGAACACTTCCCAATCCTTCGCATCCAACTTCTCATCGCGGTCCATATCGAACGCCTCGAAGGCGTCTTTCAACATCTTGTCTATCCTCTCCGCGCCGGTTACCTCCGACTTCGCGATTAACTTATCGTTATTCTTATCGTATCTCGCCCATGCCTCTTCAAAGGGAATCGTGCTGATTTGCTCTCCGGGTTGATTCTGCGGGAAGCCCCAGCCGTTGATGTATACGTATTCACCATCGCTGCTGGCAATCGATTTCATCTCGCATGCCAGGCCGCGCACCCACCAAACTCTTTTGCCATCCGCGACCGAGTAAGCCGAGAGCTGGAACGATTCGGGAATAACAATCTGCTTCGGCCCCTGCTTCGGTTGGAAAATAATCGGCGTCGAGTAACCCGAGATAACTGCGGGCCGGTCAACCTTCCAACGCACACGCCCGCTCGTCTTATCGACCGCGATCAGATATGAACTGGGACTGTCTTGATCGACGGGCAGGATCACTTTGTCGTCAACGAGAATGGGAGATGCCCCAAATCCGTAGAACATATTGAACGGTCCGAGCGCGAGCCGCCAACGCTCCTTGCCTCGACCGTCGTAAGAGACCAACCCGAACTCCTGGAAAAAGACGTAGACATTCGTGCCGTCCGTAACGGGGCTCGGCGAGGCAGGATCATTGACGTTCTGCAATCGGCCATCGCGCGAACGCGGCACTTCTCGCTGCCACATCAGCTTTCCTGTCTGACGGTCAAGACAGATAACCAGGAGCTTATGATTTTTCTCGCGGGCGTTCCCCTTAGCGCCAGCTTCTGATTGCTGACTGCTGACCGCCGTCTCCCTGGCGTACGCAGTGACAAACACGCGATCTCGCGTCAGCACCGGCGAAGAATGGCCAGGCGGGAGCGGCGTCTTCCATACCACATTCTTCTCAGGGCCGAAGACTTCCGGCAGCCCGGTCGAGACGGAAACGCCGCTCCCGTTCGGTCCGCGAAACTGTGGCCATTCTTCGGCGACCGCACCTGTCGCAGCCGTCATCGCGAGCATCGCGACCAGCGGCGCGATCAATAGAGCACCGATTCTATTCCTTACCTTCAACACCTTCCTGCGCGAGTTTGTTCTGAGAGAGCGAAAAGTTTTGTTTAGCACGCGAACCGTCCTGATAAGAGGTTGCAAGGCAAGCGCGATTCTAATTCAAGCGTAGCAAAAAAGAAACGACGCAGCCGAAACAACGCACCCGTGGGGGGTCGGCTGCGAGAATTACTTCGGAGCGAAGTAAGGTCAAATGTTGGGATTGAAAGTCGGGGCGATAGGATTCGAACCTACGACCTCTCGGTCCCAAAACAAGTCCAGAACTCATCGGTTAAACCCGATGCGGTTCTATCTAATTCCATATAATGCGGGTTGCAGCCAGCGTGCAGATCGGTCTTCTACCATACAATACCAAGGAGTTCCTTTAATTCCGGTCACAAATCGGTCACAACGTGTCGAATCTGGGGCGTGCGGGTTATGAGTAATAAAACGTACCTGCCTAAATCTTATTTTCGATAGTTTGACTCTCCTGACTATCCTCGCCTGAAGTCCGCTCATGGCGGTTTTTTACCCGAAACTGAGTGCCACATCGGGTTGTGTTCGGACCACTCTAATCCGCCTGAGCCGTTCATGCTTCTCAATTAACAGAGGCCCCTCCGCGCATGGCCACGCTTCATCTGAATCTCGCTAAGGACTTCTCCCCGTGCCTCAAACCGGCATCGGGTTACTCGCTGTGGCAGCTTGCCCGCGGCGGTCAGTTAATCCGGTGTGAGCGCGAAAAGTTTCCCACACGGCTGCGCGAAAGCCCGCACCACAATAAAATATCAGGTGATTTGCCGTATCAGAAAACCTCGACACCTTATAATCCTCTCTTTTGCAACCGGCATCAAACTTGCACGCTGACAGTTGTTTCCGAATCTGTAAACCCGGGAGAGCGATCCATGCGTTCGCCACATGGACTGGAAATGATCGAAAGCTGCGCGAGTTGCCGCCTGCGCGCAAACGGCATGTTTTGCCACCTGTCGCCGGACGTGCTAAAGGCCTTCGAGGATTTGAGGTACACGGCGACCTTTCCCAAAGGTGCCGTGCTTTTCGTTGAAGGCCAATCGCCGCGCGGGGTCTTTATGCTCTGCGCGGGCCGCGTGAAGCTCTCTACAGGGTCGAGCGAAGGAAAGACGCTTATCACGCACGTCGCGGAGGCGGGTGAGATGATAGGCTTATGCGCGGCTATATCGGGAAGACCTTTTGAGGTGACGGCAGAGACACTTGCCCCCTGCCAGATTAATTTCATAAAGCGCGAAGACTTTTTGAGCTTCCTCAAACAGCACGGAGAAGCGTGCCTCCGCGTAGCCGAGCACCTGAGCGACTACTACCACGCAGCTTTCGAGCAGTCGCGCTCGCTCGGCCTTTCAAGCTCCGCCGCCGGAAAGCTCGCGGGCTTAATACTTGAATGGTGCGACAAGAAAGGCAAGCCCTCCGAGCGCGGGACCGACATAAAGCTTCTGCTCACACACGAGGAGATCGCTCAGATGATAGGCGCATCCCGCGAGACTGTGACGCGGCTGTTCAGCGATTTCAAAGCCCGGCAGGTGGTCTACGTCAAGGGCGCGACGCTGCTTGTTCGCGACAAGGCCGCGCTCGAAGCAATCGCCTTGTTATAATGGCAACCTTCCCACCTGCCGGCGCGTGACGGCGGTCACTCCCCGATGTGATTGCCGCCCTACCTCGTGCCTCGAAAAATGCCCTATCATCTTACCGCATTCAAGAGAACGGAGGTGAGATTATGGCCTTCGTGCCGGGAGCGATACACGTGAGAGCGCTGCTGGCTTCCACGAACCCGGAAGCGAGCGCGTCGGATTTGATGAGGGCGGCGTTGATCGGGCAAGTATCTGCCGTCAGAGTGTTGGCAGAAAAGGGTGTAGACGTAAACGCCAGAGATCAAAACGGGCGTACGGCCCTTATGGAGGCCGCCTTCGCCGGGCACACCGAGACGGTGAAGGCTCTACTTGAAAGGCGCGCCGACGTTAATGCTAAAGACGAGAGCGGATGGACTGCCTTGATGGAAGCCGCGTCCAAGGGCCACACGGAATCGGTAAAGATACTCTTAGAGTTCGGAGCGGACATAAACGCGAAGAGCCTGACGGGGTGGACTGCCCTGAAGGCGGGTCGCAAACATACCTTGCTCGTCAAACTCCTGAAGCACGCAGGCGCTCGATAACCGCACCTGAATGGCTCCGGTTCAATACTTGCACTGACTTTACGACGATCTAGATTCTGGGTGAGGTTACGCAACCATGTATCGTCAAAAAGTCACAATAGATGGGAACGAAGCTGCGGCTTATGTCGCTTATAAGACCAACGAAGTCATAGCAATATACCCAATTACACCTTCGTCGCCGATGGGCGAATCAGCCGACGCCTGGGCCGCCTCGGCCGAGAAGAACATCTGGGGAATTACACCCTCTGTGCGTGAGATGCAATCCGAAGGCGGCGCGGCGGGCGCCGTACACGGCACCCTACAGACGGGCTCGCTCACGACGACCTTCACCGCAAGCCAGGGATTGCTCTTAATGATCCCGAATATGTTCAAGATCGCTGGCGAGCTTACGAGCACAGTCTTTCACATCGCCGCTCGTTCCGTAGCGACACACGCGCTTTCGATATTCGGCGACCACTCGGACGTGATGACAACGCGCTCGACGGGCTGGGCGATGCTGTTCGCAGGCTCCGTGCAGGAGGTGATGGACTTCGCGCTCATCGCTCAAGCCGCCACGCTCCAATCACGAGTGCCGTTCCTTCACATCTTCGACGGCTTTCGCACATCGCACGAGGTTATGAAGATTGAAAAGCTGTCCGAAGACGACCTTCGCACGATGATTGACCCGAACCTCGTGCGCGCTCACCGCGAGCGAGCGCTGTCGCCGGATCACCCGGTGATTCGTGGGACCGCGCAAAACCCTGATGTATTCTTTCAATCGCGCGAGCGAGTAAACCCCTACTACGAAGCCACACCTGCAATCGTCGAGCAGGCTATGACGAAGTTCGCAAGTCTCACCGGTCGCCAGTATCAATTGTTTGACTACGTCGGCGCGGCGGATGCAGAACGCATCATCGTGATGATGGGGTCAGGCTCGGAGACTGTCGAAGAGACTGTTCAGAGTCTCGCGGCTCAAGGTGAAAAGATCGGGTTGATCAAGGTGAGGCTCTATCGCCCCTTCTCCACTAAACATCTGCTTGCCGCGTTTCCGGCAACCGCGCGAGCTATCGCGGTGCTTGATCGGACGAAGGAGCCCGGCAGCGCGGGCGAGCCTCTCTACCAGGACGTAGTGACAGCCGTCGTCGAAGGTATGATGAGCGGGCGTATCCCGCTCGAAAGGGTGCCCCGTATAATCGGAGGACGATACGGCCTGTCTTCAAAAGAGTTCACACCCGCGATGGTCAAAGGCGTCTTCGACGAGTTGAAGAAACCAGCACCCGGGAATCATTTCACCGTCGGCATAAACGACGATGTCACCTTCAGCAGCCTGTCATACGACGCGAGCTTCAACACGGAGCCGGATGACGAGGTGCGAGCGGTCTTCTGGGGTCTGGGGGCAGACGGCACAGTGAGCGCCAACAAGAACTCCATCAAGATCATCGGTGAAGAGACGCCGAACTATGCGCAAGGCTATTTTGTCTACGACTCAAAAAAGGCGGGCGCGGTTACAATCTCGCACCTGCGCTTCGGGCCCAGGCCGATTAAGAGCGCGTACCTGATTGAGCGCGCGAACTTCATCGCCGTGCATCAATTCAACTTCCTCGAACGATACGACGTGTTGGGAGTGGCCGAAAAAGGCGCGACATTGCTGTTGAACTCTCCTTTCCCGGCCGGCGAGACGTGGGACCGCCTGCCTCGCTCTGTGCAGGAGGAAATAATATGTAAGAGGCTCAAGCTGCATGTGATCAATGCATACGCGGTCGCGAAAGGCGCGGGCCTCGGCGCTCGAATCAACACGATTATGCAGACGTGCTTTTTTGCCATCAGCGGCGTTCTCCCACGCGAAGAGGCGACTCGGAAGATCAAAGATTCTATAAAGAAGACTTATGGCAAGCGCGGTGAGGCCGTAGTAAAGCAGAATTTCAAGGCGGTAGACGATGCGCTGGCGCATCTTTATGAGGTTAGCGTTCTGGCAACCGCGACCGGTCGCGTCGATCTACCGCCGTTATTGCCGAAAGATGGCTCGGACTTTGTACGCGATGTGACCTGCACGATCATAGCGGGCCGGGGCGACAGTTTGCCCGTGAGCGCGTTCCCCGAAGACGGTACCTATCCCGTGGGCACTTCAAAGCTTGAAAAGCGCAACATCGCGCTCGACGTTCCCGTGTGGGAGTCGGACCTCTGTATCCAATGCGGCAAGTGCGTTATGGTCTGCCCGCATTCAACTATACGTGCGAAGGTCTTCGACCATCGAGCGCTTGCGTCCGCGCCCGAAAGCTTCAAGCACATGCCCGCCAGGTGGCGCGAGTTGACCGATCAACTTTACACGATCCAAGTAGCGGTCGAAGACTGCACGGGCTGTCGATTGTGCGTCGAGGTCTGTCCGGCTAAAGACAAGAGTAACGTGTCGCGCAAGGCTCTCAACATGCAAGAGCAGGCCCCCTTGCGCGAGCGCGAGCGCGAGAACTGGGAATTTTTCCTCGGATTGCCCGACCGGCCCGATAACAGGGCGGTCTGGTTTAACACGATCAAGAACGTTCAATTGCTTCAGCCACTGTTCGAGTTCTCAGGCGCGTGCGCGGGGTGCGGCGAGACGCCTTACATAAGACTTGTCACGCAACTCTTCGGCGACCGCACAGTCATCGCTAACGCTACCGGGTGCTCGAGCATATATGGGGGCAATCTGCCGACCACGCCTTACACGACGAACCGAGAAGGGCGCGGGCCGGTGTGGAGCAACTCGCTTTTTGAAGACAACGCGGAGTTCGGGGTCGGGATGCGGTTGTCGCTCGATCATCAGAGCGCTTACGCGCGGCAACTGGTCGAAAGTTTGCGCGCGCAGATCGGAGAGGCGCTCAGCCAGAGCCTGCTCACCACAGACCAATCGACTGATGAGGGGGTAAACGCCATGCGCGAGTGCGTGGCCGCGCTCAAAGCGAGGCTGCGCGATAGTTACGACGCAAAGGCGCGCGACCTTCTGAGCGTCGCCGACTCACTCGTAAAAAAGAGCGTGTGGATCATAGGCGGCGACGGCTGGGCTTATGACATTGGCTACGGCGGGCTCGATCACGTGCTTGCGAGCGGGCAGAACGTAAACGTCCTCGTGCTCGACACGGAAGTCTATTCGAATACAGGCGGCCAGGCGTCGAAAGCCACGCCGCTCGGCGCGGTGGCGAAGTTCGCGGCCGGAGGAAAGGCTACCCCGAAGAAAGACCTGGGTCTGATGGCCATGCGCTACGGCAATGTCTACGTCGCGCAGGTGGCGATGGGAGCAAACGACCAGCAGACGCTAAAGGCTTTCATCGAAGCGGAGGCGCACGACGGGCCGTCGCTAATCATCGCTTACAGCCATTGCATAGCGCACGGCATAGATATGTCTAAGGGGATGGGGCAGCAGAAGCTCGCCGTCGAGTCGGGCTACTGGCCGCTCTACCGTTTCGACCCGCGGCTTGCCGCAGAAGCCAAGAACCCGTTTCAGATTGATTCGAAAACGCCGACCGTTTCGCTCAAGCAATATATCTACACCGAAGGTCGCTACAGGATGCTCCAGCAAAGCGACCCTTCGGCGGCTTCGCGCCTATTAGGCCTGGCCGAGCAGGCGGTCGAGGAACGCCTGCTCCATTACAGGCGACTGGCCGAAACAAGTATTGATTAGCCACAAGGAGGGACCGGCATGGACATGCGAACAAAGTATATGGGCCTGAGCTTGAAGAACCCGATTGTGCCTTCGTCGTCGCCGCTGTCGCGCAACGTGGACAGCATCCGCCGGTTGGAAGACGCGGGGGCCGCCGCTGTAGTGATGTATTCGCTGTTTGAAGAGCAAATCGCGTCTGAAAGCTTTTATCTCGATTATTATCTCAGCCACGGAACCGATTGCTTCGCAGAGTCGCTTTCGTACTTCCCCGAAATGAAGAGCTACAACGTCGGCCCCGACGAATACCTCGACCTGATTCGCCGCGCGAAACATGCGGTTGATATTCCTATCATCGGAAGCCTGAACGGCACTTCGACGGGCGGGTGGATCGAATATGCTTCGCTCATCGAACAGGCAGGCGCGGACGCGATCGAGCTTAACGTCTATTACATCCCCACGAGCCTCTACCAGACAGGCTACGAAGTCGAGCAACTGTACATAGACATACTGACGGACGTGAAGCGCTCGGTCACAATTCCTGTGGCGATGAAGCTGAGCCCATACTTTAGCTCGACAGCTCACATGGCTACGCGCCTCGAAGAGGCGGGCGCGGACGCGCTTGTTCTGTTCAATCGTTTTTACCAGCCGGACTTCGACTTGAGCAATCTGGAAGTTGTGCCGCGGCTCGTGCCGAGCAGCTCTGAGGAACTGCGTCTGCCGTTGCGCTGGGTGGCGATCCTTTACGGTCGCGTCGAGACGGATTTCGCGATCACAAGCGGCATCCATACGCACCAGGACGCGATCAAGGCTCTGATGGCAGGGGCTAAGGTCGCCATGATGGCCAGCGAGCTTCTTCAAAACGGGGTCGAGCGAATCTGGAAGGTACTGGTCGAGATGGAGAAGTGGATGATCGAGCACGAATACGCGTCTGTCGCGCAGATAATCGGAAGCATGAGCCAGAAGAACGTCACCGACCCGGCAGCATTCGAGCGCGCGAACTACATGCGGATGCTTGCCTCTTACCGCGCCGTGAGATAAAGCGGGCCGCGCCGCTTGTGACGCCGGTCACAGCGGCGAGTGACGCCGCTCATAGCCCACTGAGGCTGCGGCGACTTATATTGAATTCACCGGCGCTCGAACAATCGCCGGGCATAATTTATAGGAGGTGTCATCATGAGGCGTTTCACAGTAGCGGCGGTAATCGTCGCAGCATTCCTTATAGCGGGCACGGCAGCCTTGCGTGCCGACGGGAAGCAGGTTGAAAAGGCGACTGTACAGTTCAACGAGCAGGTCAAGCTTTTAAACGTGATCCTCAAGGGCGAGTACCTTTTCGTGCACGACACGTACAAGATGGCGAAGGGCGAGCCCTGCACCTACGTCTATCAAAACGACAAGCTCGTGGTCTCGTTCCACTGCGAGCACGTCGAGCGCGCGAAGGCGGACCAGTTTACGGTCATATTATCGAGCAACCTGGTCAACGGGATGCCGGAGCTACTTGAGTTCAGGTTCGCCGGCAGCACAGACGGCCACAGGGTCCCGCAATCGACGAATCCTTAGGCTACAAGAAGAAAGCGGGAGGTGATCGCTATGAACGGAGAAGATCGTGACATTCTTGACATCCTGACGAACGAACTGAATTTCATTGAGAAGGGCGGCTATGGGCGGTCTGTGAAAACGCCTCAAGTACCGGCTTCGGTCTTCCAAGACTCGCCCACATGCCTCTGCTTTCCTTATCGCACTCACGACGACAGGTGCGCTCTCATGAAGATGGTCCCGCCCGGCGAGCGGTCCGAGAGCGTACCCTGCCATCGAATCCCGCTTAACTCAAAGGGCGAGACGCTCGAAGATATAGAGAGCCGGGGCGATCAGCAGGAGATAGAGGAAGCCGTAAGAGTGTGGCTTTCGGAAAAGATAGAGGAGATCAAGAAAGAGCGACAGGTGGTGTAAGAGTACAGTCAGGTCGATCAAGGCAAGCTCCACCCGCAACGGCGGCGGCCTCTCAAGCACACAGGGATGCTGCCGCCGTAACCATTTTCGACTCGACGCGCGCACGCCCCGGCTCCGGCTTGAGTGAAGCCGCGCAACGAGTGCGGTTTTTTCCCCACTCGCGAATCGTCACCCCGCGCCCGCCTCGAAACACCCTAAGAACCGCCAAAGCTTATCCCGCTAGAGGTTTAGCCTGCTGCCGCGCCTTTTTCAGATCCACGCGTCGGTTTGTGAATGGTAATTGCCAGATGAGGGGATAGAAGGCTCTTAAAGGAAGGCAAAAGTATGGTTACGATAAAGACGGAGTTGGGGGTAAAGCCCGGCGGCCGTAACCGCGAGGCGGTAGAGAATGAAGGCGATTCGGTGCTAGACCACGGGCTCAGGCTGCTTAGCTCGGTGAGGTTCGGCATAGTGATGCTGATGCTTCTGCTCGCGTGCTGTTTGATAGGCATGCTCGTCATGCAAGATAACATGGAAGAGTTCGCCGGCTACTACGAGCGCATGGCGCCCGCGCAGCGGCTATTTTTCGACACCCTCGGCTTTTTCGACATATACCACTCCTGGTACTTCACGGCGCTCCTCGCGGTAACGGGTCTCAACATCGTGCTTTCATCTATAGACCGTTTCCCTGTAGCGTGGGGGTACATCAGAAAGCCGCGCGTTAAAGCCTCGCCAAACTTTATACGCGCTCAATCTTTCAACGCCGTAGAACGGCTCGCGCTCGCGCCCGAACAGGCTGCCGCGCAAATCTCAGCCGCGTGGCGCAAGAACCGCTTGCGCTCGAGCGTCACGGTTGACGGGGGCCGCGTAACGGTCTTCGCTCAGCGCAACGCCTGGAACCGGCTGGGGGCATACGTGGTCCACGTAGCGCTGCTTCTGATACTGGTCGGAGGCTTTCTGACGAGCCGCTACGGCGTCGGCGGGGTGATGGAAATCAGCCCCGGCAACAGCTCAAACGTCTTTATGATCTATGACACGCCGCTTGACGGCGCGGGCGCGGCCAGGGCGCAGCTCCCGTTCGAGATCGAATGTACAGACCTTCAGCAACAGTTGATAAAACCCGAAGCCGGGCTCGACGTGATGAACACGATCGACTGGCTCAGCTTTATAAGGATCAAGGACGGAGACCGCATAGAAGAGGCGCTCGTTCATCTCAACCGCCCCTACGACTATAGGGGCTACCGCTTCTTTCAATCGAGCTTCGAACCCGTGGGCAACGCGCGACAGATCACCGTGAGCCTTGAGCCTGTCGAAGGCGGGGCGGCGCGCGAATTCACCATAGCGCGCAACGGCTCCGTTGAAGTCGAAGGCGTGGGGCGGGTCGCTTTCGTCGGCTTTTACCCCGACTTTCACATGCGGCACGGCGAGCCGGTCACCGCAAGCGCCGAGTATCTAAACCCTGTGGCCGAGCTCCGCATAACCGCAGGCGGCGAGCGCAGGGCCTTCGCCGTAAGCCGGCCGGCCGTAGATCAGGGGCAGCAGATCGACGAGCACAGTGCAGCGCACGGCGCGGAGCCTTCGGTCGTATCCGGAAACCGTCTCTTGTTGAAAGATTTCGAGAAGGTCGCCGCGTCGCACACGCTCACGGTGCAGTACGACCCGGGGCGGTTGCCTGTCTACGTAGGGTTTCTGCTGCTGTGCGTCTCTTTGTGCGCGGTCTTCCTCTTTTCACACCAGAGAGTCTGGGCGGTTATCGAGCCAGGCGGCAGCGGATCAACAGCCTACTTCGGCGGCAATACGAATCGAAACAAGAGCGCCTTCGAGGCGCGGTTTAATTCCCTCGTCCGGCAAGTAACCCGAAGGAGCGTAAGCGATGAGTAGAGCAATCAACCACGGCGGGCCAATTGCGCTCGACGTAGAATTGAGCGTTTCGGAAAAAATCAAAGGGATGTGGCCTGTGCTCGCGTCGATCTGTCTGGCAGCCGTTTTTATCTTCGCGCGGCTTTACGCGGGGCCGAGGGGATTCCTCCACGAAGGCGACCTGACCGTGCTCGCGCTCGTCTGCTACATAAGCGCGGCGGTGCTTTTTGTCACCAACCTGTTCGTTAAGGAGCGGGTGTTGAGCGTGATGGGGCTTGTGACTCTCGCGCTCGGCATCTCGTTCAACTTTTCGGGCTGGATGATCCGCTGGATCGAAGCAGGCGACGCCGAAGGGTGGAAGGAAGGGATCAACGGTGTCTGGCGGTACTTCCCGCTCGATAACCTCTACCCTTTGACGCTCGGCTTCTGCTTCGGCGCGGCGATCACGACGCTTGTTATAATCAGAAAACCCAAACACGAATTCCTGGCCGCGCTCTCTATGCCTATAGTCGTGGTTATACTGACGCTGGCGATGCTGATGGGCAATCATATAAGCACTCTCCCGCCTATACTCGACAGCTACTGGCGTCCCATACACGTATCGGTCGCGACCATCGGCTACGGCGTATGCCTTGTCAGTTTTGGCCTGGCACTCGCCTATCTCATCAAAGACGGTGTTCGCCTTGAGGCGATAGCGATGGGGGTGGCGCTTTTCGGGCTGCTCGTATACGCAAGCGTCGGGCGCTTCGGGGTGCTTCAGGCAGACTACGGCGCATCGTTATTTATGGGGAAATCTGCGCTGCCGGTCCGCGCGAGCCTTCCCGTGGTAGGCCCGTTGATGGCCGCCACGATGGCGATGATCGCGGGCGCGCTTCTTTTATTCACCTTCGACTGGTTCCGGCGCAGCGATAAAGATCGCAAGTGGGCGTGGAGATTGATGCGCGGCGCTGTCGTCTTGCAGGCGGCGGTGGTAGTAGTCCTCTTCTACCAGATCAAGACAGTGGATAACCCCGCGTCGCGCATATCCGAAACAGAGATGGCAGGATTCAGCCAGTGGATGATGGAGCAGAACCAGATGAGCCTGCCAACAGCTCAGGGACTGGAGATGACGCGGAGCTGGATCGAAGACAACGGCGGAGAACTCGCGCTCAGCCTGAAGTCGAACCCTGTCGAGACCGCCGGGTTGATAGGGCTGCTGGTTGCGCTCGCGCTCGTTTCGCTTTTTGCGTGGAGGCGCGAAGACGTCGCGCGGGCGATGCCGTCGATCACCGCAATTGATGCGCTGCTCTATCGCACGGTTGGCGTAGCCTTTCCGTTGCTCACATTGCTCTTGATAACCGGCGCGGTCTGGGCGAACGAGTCCTGGGGCAGGTACTGGGGATGGGACCCGAAGGAGACGGGCGCGCTCGTCGCCTGGATGGCATACGCAGGATTCTTGCACACGCGAATCTCGCACGGGTGGCGCGGGCGAAAAAGCGCCTACTTTGCGCTGCTCGGATTCGCGCTCGTCATATTCACGTGGCTTGGCGTGAGCTACCTTCTGCCGGGGCTTCATTCCTACGCGTAGTCGCGCAAGCCAGCGACGCGCACAGGGGCAGCAAGAGGGAGGTCTTGCTGCCTTTTTTCTTTCCGCGCGCTTCTGGCACGCTTGAGGAAATATCCTCATCACTGTGTCAATCTTCGCACGAAAGATCGCTTGCTGAGCCTTCGGATTTATTTAACCTTTTTGTTTCCGCCTATTAAGTGAGGCGCAGGTTAAGTCTTTCGGATTGAGCACGGCAATTGCAGTCTGGCGGGTATCAGGTGAACCACAGGCCGTGACGGAAATCACATCTACGGGTAACAGCCGTCATAGTCTTTCCAGTGAGATCGGCATGAACATGCCGCGTGAAGGAGACTGTTATGAGATTTCCACCGAGTCCCTTGAAAACGCTCAAAATAATTCTCGTCAGCAGCTGGCTGATCTTTGGACTCTTTTTAGGAGTTAAGACCTCCTTTTCTGAACCGGTCATACCGCCTGTAGACGAAAAGCAGGCAGGCGATTACGTCGGCAGCGAGACGTGCCAGGCCTGTCACGAAGCTCAGTTCAACAACTTTTCTAAGACCGCCCATGCCAAGTTGCACAAGGCCGGGTGGGCTACCAACAAACAAGGCTGCGAAAGCTGCCACGGCCCCGGCAAAGCCCACGTGGAGGGGGGCGGCGATAAGTCGAAGATTCGAACCTTTGAAAACTTTAGCTCGAAGAAGACCTCGGAGGCCTGTCTTGAGTGCCACGCAGGCAAAGAGAGCCATAACAACTTCCTGCGCGGCGAACACTGGCGCAACGACGTGGGCTGCACCGAATGCCACTCGGCGCACGGCGAGCCTATCGCTGTAAAGTCCGAATCGGGCACGCTGCGCGCCGACACGGCCCCTGTTCGAGACGGGATGCTCGCCTTCAAGATGCTTAAGAACGCCGAGCCGCAACTCTGCCTTGAGTGCCACAAGGAGACGCGGTCGCAGTTCACCATGCCTTTCCACCACAAGGTGCTCGAAGGGACGATGAAATGCTCTGACTGCCATAACCCGCACGGCGGATTTGAAAGCAAGCAGACGCGGCTGGCGGTCGGGGCGGACGCGGCCTGTTTGAAGTGCCACACGGATAAGCAGGGGCCATTCGTATTCGAGCACGCGCCGCTTAAAGTGGAAGGCTGCACTGCTTGCCACACCCCACACGGGTCGAGCAACGCCAAGATGCTCACGCGCAGCAAGGTGAATCAGCTATGCCTTGAGTGCCACTCAAACATCGGGGAGTTCGGAGCGCCCAACACGCCCAGCTTCCACAACCAGGCGACCGTGCGCTTCCAGGATTGCACTGTATGCCACGCGAAGATTCACGGGTCCAACACCCACCCGGTCTTCTTCCGTTGAGCCGGCAAGGCGAATGACGGCAGATGAGGAGCAAAGATCATGAAGACAAAAATCCATTCCATCTTGTGGTTCCTGGTGGGCGTTGTGTTCGGAATCGTCCTGATAACGACCGACGCGCGAGCGCAGCAACAGCCCGCCCCTGAGCCTGCGAAGACCTCCGGCTACACCGTAAAATCGACCATCGAAGTCGGCGTGCGCGGCGTCAGCGTTGAGGGAAACGCCACCAAGTTCCGCAGCGACCTGAACTACGACCCGGGCTTTCGCCTGTTCAATTCGAGCCTGTTTATGCAGTCGAAGAACAACGACGGGATGGCGTTCGACACGCTGACGGTCAACTCTTTTGGCTGGGGCGGCGACCCGGACGGCTTCCTCCGCGTCAACGCGGAAAAGACGAAGCTGTACCGCCTGAACGTCAACTACAGAAAGCTCGACTACTTCAACAACCTGTCGACGATTGCGCTAAACCAGCACACGTCGAACACGGAGTACAAGCTCGGCGATTTCGACCTGACGCTGCTGCCGCAAAACGAGCGGGTGAGGTTCAACCTCGGGTATTCGCTTGAGCGGAACAAGGGAGAAAGCAGGACGACCTACGACTACGCGCGCGACGAGTTTCCTATCCTTTCGCCGACCAGGATCAAGGCCGACGATTACCGCGTAGGGGTCGACGCAAGCCTGTCGATACTCGACATATCGTTCCAGCAAGGGTGGCGTTACTATAAGGAAGATACGACATACGAGATAACGACCCCGCAGGTCGGTAACAACCCGCTGAACTTCAGCGCCCTGAACACGTTCAGCCGCGACCTTCCCACGCGCGGCCGGTCGCCCTACACGCGGCTGAGCCTGCACACGAACATAAAAAACAGGGTAGACATCACGGGCCGCTTTATCTATCAAAGCGCGACGGCCCGGTTCGAGCTGTTCGAGAGACTTACCGGCAAGGACGCCTCGAACAACAACATCCTCCTCGACCAGTTCAAGGCCACAGGCGACGTGAAGCGGCCCAATACGATCGGGGATCTGGGCGTCACTGTCTTTGCCACCGACAAGCTCCGCATCTCGGAGACGTTCCGCGTGCATCACTTCCAGATCACCGGCGGAAATCAGTTGAGCGAGTCGCTTTTCCGCTCGCGAACGACGCCGTCCGGCGCGGAGACGCCGCTTCCCGCGCTTTTCACGGACACGCTGGCGTTTCGCGACATCAACTATCACAGGTACGTGAACACGGTTGAGCTCGATTATGAGTTCCATCCGAGGTTTACGGCGCACTTTGGCCATCGTTACACGGACCGCCACATAGAGCAACACCACCAGGACTTTAACCTCCGCCAGCCGCCGCCTGAGCCGGAAGAGTTAGAGACTTTCGACAACCGCACAAACGCCTTCTTCTTCGGGTTCAAGGCCCGCCCCGTCAAGATGTGGACCCTTTACTTCGATATGGAGAAGGGCGAAACAGACAACGTCTTCACGCGTTTGAGCAATTACAACTATACCAACTTCCGCGTGCGCAGCCAGCTCAAGCCCACGCGCTCGCTGTCGCTCAACATGTCGGTCGTGACCAGGGACAACAGTAATCCGGCGCTCACGGAAGGCGTGCCGCCGCGCGAATTCGGCGTCGATGTTAACAGCCGCGTCTTTACAGGCTCTGTTGACTGGTCGAAGGGCGAGAAATTCTGGCTCAGCTCAGGCTACACGCACACGCACCTGACGAGCGAAGCCGCGATCATACTCTTCTTAAACGGCGTGAGGACCGAAGGCTTGAGCCGGTACTTTATGAAAGACAACTACGCCTTCTTGAACATGCAGGCGCAGCCTCACCGCCGCGTCGGCGTCTATGCCTCTTACAGCATTCACCACGACCCCGGCCAGCAGGACCGCGTGGCCGACCTGACAGCGCCCAACCTGACGGACCTGTTCATAACGTCGTTCCCCTATCAGTACCAGGCCCCTGAGGTACGCGTCTCAGTCAGGATTACCGATCGGCTCGATTGGATAGCCGGCTATCAGTACTTCGACTACAAGGAGAAGTTCGTCAACGCGCAATACTACCAGGCGCATCTGCCTTATACCTCGCTCCGTTTCTACTTCGGAGGCAAGAAGGATTAGACCGGCCCTACCAAAAGGCCCGACTGGTCGCGCGCTGGGAGAGTGAGGAGCTGTACCGTTCACTCTTCCAGTGCACGACCTTTTTATGACTGCCGATGCTCTGGTTTAAGCGATCAAAGCGATGCAGGTAGCGACGAACGATTTTACCTGCGAGAGCCGAAGCGGAAGGTCGGGCCTTGATGACATCTCTTGCAATCCGAAAAGTCGTCACCGCCAAAGGCCCGCTCGTTGTTATGGCAGGTCATACAGCTTTTCGCACGCTCGGAGCCGAAGTGCTGAGCAGGGACCGGAGAGGTCACCTGTTTCGATTGCGGTCGCCCCGCCCTGACGTTATGGCAATCTGCGCACCCGAGCCTCTGGCCGTTGCCATGTTTTGCGTGGCTAAAGCTCACTCTGTAGGCTTTTGTAAACACCTGCGTCCGCGTGTATCGTCCGGGCGCGTGGCAGGCTGCGCAAGAAGAGATGTCGCGTCCGTTTGATTGCGCGCGCGGGGCGTGACACCTGAAGCAGGTCGTGTGAGCGTTCAGTCCCGAAGGGATCGAAAGCGCCATACCCCGGCTTGCCGGTTTATGGCAGGTCGCACAATCGACGTTTCTGTGGCGCGCGTGATCGAACTTGACGTTGAAGCTCTGAAGTTTTGGAAACGGCTTGAGCCGCGCGTTGCCCGGCTCCACATTTGTATGGCAGACCGTGCAGATCGGGCCTGACGAGGCGGCAAACTGCTCTGTGTGACAGCCCGAACAGGGCGTGTGCCCCGCGCGGCGCGGCTGCGCAGAGTTATCCTCTCGGCGGTGGCATAAAAGACACGGCAGCCTGTCGTGCGCGGGCTCGGAGTGTTTAAAGGTGGAATAGTCTCTGCCCCCGCCTTGAGGCTCTCTTGTTCCGGCACCGACGCGAGATTCGGGCACAGAAGCCAGCATGAACCCTATCGACACCGCCGCAATCACGCCGAGCGAAAGCCGCCTTCGACCACGGCGCGGCGCGTCACCGGTCAAGATATCTTTGTCAGCTATATCGGGCATAGCGATTACAACCGATCACTTCGGCTTAGCTGTCGAGACAGCACTGATGTGAGTATCGGGTACGCGCTTCGCGCCGTTGTTTATGTGGCATTTTGTGCATTGAAAGCTCGCGCCGGCCCTCTTCTTATCAACTTCAAAGTTTAAAACCCCATCAGTCGTCGCTTCGATATGACAGCCGGACCCTTCGCCGCCGCATGACTTGACGGGCACCTTCTTTGTCGCTTCAGCGAGCGTGTTCATCCTTGCTACGTTATGACAAACGGTGCAGCCGAGCCCGGCGTGAGGTATCCACTCGTGTCGAAACTTTGCCGTATCGCGATGGCTCCATTTCTCAAGCGTGGTTTTATCTTTAACCCCCATCGCCGCCACGAGCTTCGGGTCAAAGTCGTTGCGCGATACGGCGAGCGGCAGAACTTCGCCCGGCGGCAACAACCTGTGACACGTGGCGCAGTCGGTCGGCGCGGGCGTAAGGCCGCTGTCTGCCGAGTGACAGGTAAAGCACGCGGCGTGGCTCGAAGGCGAGGTCTTGAACGTTCCCTTCTTCAGCCAGAAAGCCGTATCGGGCAGATTCTTCGGCGGCTTTGTGACAAACTCGTCGTCCGAATCGTTTTGCGGTTGGTATGTCTGGTGGCACACGGCGCAGCTTTTAGGCTCGCCCTCCTCGGCACTAGCTCCGGCGCCGTACGATACGGTCACAAACGCCCTGCGCGCAGCGGGTCTGCGTGGATCGCTATCACGCCCGACTATATCTATGTGCTTGTCATGCGGGAAATATATCCCGAATTCAGAGATGGCCGACGCTCCCTTCTTCGACGCGTCGAATAGCTCCGAAGGGTTCGGGAACGGATGGCGCGAGCTATCGCGCGGCGACGGGTTGGTGTGGCAGATCGTGCAGATCGCGGGCTGCGCGCCTCGGAAGAACTGCTCGCGATGACAACCGACGCAGGAAGCGTGTTCGGGATAGTCTGCTACGTCGGGAAAGGCTGCATCACCTTTTCTGACATCTTTCCAGTTCCGCGTCGGAAACTTGTGACAAGCGACACACGCCTGCGCGTGCGCGTCGACGCGGTGAGAGAATTTCGAATAATCGGGGCGTCTGGTTTGAGCGCGCGGTTGAGCGCGGCGCTGTGTGGTTGTCTCGCTGGCGAGCCCCGCCTCTGCCCCGCCTACAAGCGCGTAGCAGATTGCTGGCAAAGCAATTAGGACTAGGATTAACTTGGTCGCCCGGTATTTCATCGTTTATCAGAAGGCTCGCCCGTGATACACCCGGGCATTAGTTTTTATCAAATCTTGCTTCGAAATATCGGTGACAGCCGTCACGTCTCTGCGTTCGAAGCATCACGCTTCCGCCAGGCCATCCAGATTCTTGCGCGAATCTTTCGCCGGGTCAAACCGAACAGGCGCGCCAGGAGGGTATTGCGGAATGTTACCCGATCCGCTGTGCAAAAGCTCGCAGCCCGGACTCGCGCCGCAATGAAATTCCACGCCTTGTCGTTTAAATTGAGCGAGTTACGACACGGCATAAGCGTTGCACAGGTAACGTATACAGAGTTTATTGAGAAAGGCGAACCAAACCATGAAATCTACGGTCAAAAGAGCTAAAGGGCTCATACTTGCCATCATATTTCTCCCGCTATTGACAGTGGCGATGCTCGACGCCACCGCCGCGCCCTTCGTAGTCGTCGGCGATGATACGGACACGGCGGCTCTCTATAAAGCAAAGTGCGCAATGTGCCACGGCGCGAAGGCCGAAAAGAGCTTCGACGCGGCCAAGCCGGATGAGCAGCTGACCGGGTCTGTGCTTAAAGGCGTGAAGCCGAAGATGCCTGCCTATGAGGAGAAGGGCATAGGCGCGGATCAAGCAAAGGCGCTCGTGGCTTACATGAAACAGTTGAAACAGTAGCGCGCCAGTTATATTCAAAGCGGCGGCGCTTGCGTTGAGTGTACGCCTTACGCCTCTCTGCGTTAAGAGAGCTTTTCTTCACCCATCGCGAACGGAGAGGAGATAATCTATGACCGCCGAGTCAAACGGCAGGACTCCTAGCACGTTTCGCAATTTCACAAGCCTCGTAGGGGTGGCCATCGCGCTGGCGGCGCTGGTCAGCATCACGCTCCTCTTTTTTGTCGAGATGGCCGGGTCGAAAGAGAACCCTTACCTCGGAATACTTATATACATCCTCTTCCCGGCCTTCCTGGTCCTTGGAATTGCGATAGCCTTCTTCGGCATGTGGCTTGAGCGCCGCAGGCGGCGCAGAATGGAGCCTTCGGAAGTAGCCTCTCGCCTGAGCCTCGATCTGAATAATCCGCAACAGCGGCGAAGGGTGATGATCTTTGTGGTTGTGCTCTTCGTCTTTCTCATGGTGAGCGCGTTTGGAAGCTATCGCGCATACGAGTACACAGAGTCCGTGACGTTTTGCGGCCAGCTGTGCCACGTCCCGATGGAGCCGCAATTCGTAGCTCATCAAAACTCGCCGCACGCGCGCATCAGATGCGTCGAGTGCCACGTCGGGCCGGGGGCGGACTGGTATGTGAAGTCGAAATTTAATGGCGCTCGCCAGCTCTATTCCGTGCTGATGGACACATACCCCCGGCCCATACCCACGCCTGTCCATAACCTGCGACCGGCGCAGGATACTTGCGAGCATTGCCACTGGCCGGATAAAAACTTCGGCGTCCAGCTCAAGGAGTTCAACCATTACGGTTATGATGAGAAGAACACTCACAACCTGATTCGATTACTTGTAAATACAGGCGGCGGCGCGGGCGCGGGCTCCGGCATTCACTGGCATATGAATATCGCAAACGAGATCGTTTATGCTTCGATAGACGACAAGCGGCAAGAGCTCCCGTGGGTCAGGATGAAAGACCGCGACGGCAACGTCGAAGAGTATTTCCTGAAAGACTCGCCGCTCGGGGAGGCCGAGATGAGGTCGCTCCCGCAGAGGAAGATGGACTGCGTTGACTGCCACAACCGCCAGGCGCATGCCTTCGCCATACCCGACCGCTCGGTCAACGAGGCGATGCTGGCGGGCAAGCTCGACCCGTCGCTGCCTTACATCAAAGCCCGGTCAGTCGAAGCGCTGTCTAAGACTTATGCTTCGACCGACGAAGCGGTCAATTCCATCGACTCGTTTATGGACGAATTCTACAGGACCAAATACCCCGACCTTTACTCCGCGAAGAGAGACGAAATCCACGCGGCCGTTACCGAGCTTCAGCGTATCTACAGAACGAGCTTCTTCCCGGTGATGAAGACCGACTGGCAGGCCCACCAGGATAACGTCGGCCATTACTACTCGACAGGGTGCTTCCGCTGCCACGACGGCAAGCACGTTTCCAAAACCGGCAAGATAATTCGAAACGATTGCCGCATCTGTCACACGGTGCTCGACCAGTCACAAAACGGCATCCATTCGGCAAGCGGCGACGGCTCATTCAAGCACCCCGTAGAACTCGGCCAGCAGGCAAAGTTCAACTGCACGCGCTGTCACAGCGGCGACCGCCCCTTCCAGCACCCCGTGAACCTCGGCGACATATCGCAGTTTAAATGCACAGAATGCCACGCGCTCAAAAACTCCAGTCTTGGTCTGAACCTCTCCAATTAGCTTTTCCATCTGGCTTGCGAATTGCTCTATCAAGAGTGACGACGGGTTATATTCCCCACAAATTTGATTGACCGAGCCTAAAAGCTCTTATGGGCGACCTTATGAACACGAATGAGCAGATGGATATTTTTATAGACGGCGAGCGAGTGGGAATTTCACCCACCACCCTGAGCAAATATAACCGGCCCGGCCCGCGCTACACAAGCTACCCGACCGCGCCCGAATGGGACGACCAGTTCGGCCCGGCACAGTTGCGGCAAGCCTTCAAGGAATCGAACCGCCGGCTCGCGCCGCTTTCGCTCTACTTTCACCTGCCGTTTTGCCAGTCGCTGTGCCTCTACTGCGGCTGCAACGTGGTGGTCTCTAAGAAACATGAGGTGGCCGACGCTTACCTGAAATATCTGAAACGCGAGATTGATTGGGTAGCGGCCGAAGTCACAGGCGAGCGCAAAGTCGAGCAGTTGCACTGGGGCGGCGGCACGCCCACATATCTTTTGCCGTCTCAGATCGAAGACCTCTACGCGCACATATCGAGCCGCTTTTCGATAGCCGAGCAGGCAGAGATAAGCATAGAGATAGACCCGCGTGTGACCACCCCAGAGCACCGCCGCACGCTGCGCCGTGTCGGGTTCAATCGCGTGAGCCTCGGTATACAGGATTTCGCCCCGCTCGTGCAGGAGACTATTCGCCGCATACAGCCCTTTGACCAGACCAGGCGACTGTTCGACGACTGCCGCGAACTCGGCTTTGACAGCATCAACGTCGATCTGATTTACGGCCTCCCGCATCAGACTGCCGAGAGCTTCGCCGATACCGTAGATAAGATAGTAGAGATGAGGCCCGACCGTGTAGCGGTATTCAGTTACGCGCACGTTCCGTGGATGAAGAAGCAGCAGGGCAGCTTCGCGCGGTTTCTGCCCGAAGGGCAGGAGAAATTCCGCATATTCAGCCGGGCGATCCAGATGCTAACCGGCGCGGGCTACCGCTACATAGGGCTCGACCATTTCGCGCTGCCCGAAGACGAGATAAGCCGCGCTCAGGATGAGCGGACTCTGACCCGCAACTTTCAAGGCTACACGACAAAGGCGGGCTGCGACCTCTACGGCATGGGCGTCAGCTCGATCAGCGGGCTTGAAAACGTTTACGCGCAGAACCAGCGCGATCTGCCACGCTACTACGAAGATATCGACGCAGGCCGCTGGCCGACGATGCGCGGCATTCGGGTCACCGAAGAAGACAAGCTGCGGCGTTCAGTCATCAATCGCATACTTTGTCATTGCGTCGTTGTGAAAAGCGAGGTCGAGCGCGAGTTCGGAATAAGCTTCGACGACCATTTCGCGCGCGAGGTCGGACAACTGGCTGAGCTAGACGAGCAAGGGCTTGTCCGTCTTTCCGGTGACCGCATAGAGGTTCGCGGTCCCGGCCGCATATTCATTCGCAACGTGGCCATGGTATTTGACGCGTACCTCAACCGGGCAGAATGTGCTGAAAGGCGCGCGTTTTCAACCACGCTTTAAACCGGCGAGGGCTGTAACAGGAGCGCGACATGATCGAACCTTTACTGATTCTCAAGCACGAGCACCGCGTGATAGAAAGGGCGCTGCACGCGCTCGACGGCGTCTGCCTGCGTCTTAGCTGGGGCAGCAAGATTCCCGACCATGCGCTCTTGCAGCTCATGGACTTCACGAGCAGCTATATCGACGTCTTTCACCATTCGAAAGAGGAAGCCTACCTGTTTGAAGCCCTCGAACGCCAGGGGATCACCCGAGACGGCGGGCCGCTCGGCGCGATGGAGCGCGAGCACGAAATCGAAAGGGAGCTGACCGACGAGTTGTACATAGCCGCCGCCGGGTACAGCGCAGGCGATACTGCGGCGGTCGAACGCTTCGTACGGGCCGGGCGCCGATACATCGACCACATCATAGGCCACATGGAACGCGAAGACAGCCTGTTGTTCAGACTCGCGGACGAGCTATTGGACGAAACCGACGTCGCGTTCATAAAAGAGGGGTTCCATAAAGCCCAGGCCGAGCTCGGCCTGGGCGGGCGCGAAAAGTATGAGAACCTTGCCACGGAGCTTGAACGGGCCTGGTCCGTGTAGGGGTGCGGAGTATGAAGCTGCGATCCAGATTGAGACTGCCGAAAGAGCACGGGGCGTGGGCGATGCTCTACGTGCCTATGCTGGTAGGGATGCTAGTTGCGGGGAGCGTCTCGTGGGGAGTTGTGCTGTTCGTGCTGGCCGCGACATTCCTTTTCATAGCGCGGGAGTCGCTGCTGATATGGTGGCGGGCGCGGACCCGAGGCGCGGCCCGGTACGACGCGCGGCGTATGATGTTGATCTACCTCGGTCTTGCAGGCATGTTCGGCGCGCCGCTCATACTTGTCTATCGCCTCTTCTACCTGGTGCCGCTCGGCGCGGTAATACTCCTGTTGCTGATATTCAATACCCGGCAGGCCGTCAGGCGCGAGGACCGCACGACCTCAGGCGAGCTTGTGGCCATACTGGGGCTCACGTCGACATCGGCGGCCGCACATTACGTCGCGCGCGGCACGCTCGAAGCGACCGCGTTCTGGCTGTGGTCGCTTGCGGCGCTCTATTTCGCAAGCAGCATTTTTTACGTGAAGCTTCGCGTCTACTCTCTCAACCAGCGCAAAGAGCAATTGCGCCGAGAGACGTGGCGGCAATGCGCTCTCTACCACGGGTTTCTGGCAGTATCACTCGCGCTCCTGGCGCTGACGGGCAGTTCAAATCTGTTCATCCTCGCTGCTTTTTCACCCGTGCTTATTCGATCATTCTGGCACTTAGCCAGGCCAGCCAATCAACTCAACCTGCGACGGGTGGGAGTGCTTGAACTCATCTATTCGCTGGTCTTCCTGGTCTTCATCACATTGACCTTCCGCCTTGTTTGAAAAGGAGACGATTATGAGCGATGCGACTTTAGTAAGAGAGTGGAGCCCTGAGGCGTTTCATCATCAGGTGCTGGAACTGGAATCGAAAGGGTACAGTACCCGGCGTGAGACTTACCAGATCGTCGCGGACATGAATCCTGAAACAGGTGCAATCATTCATCTGTACAGTATCGAAATGTATAAGCCTGACGGACAGGCTGACTGAAGCGGGTCTGGGACCCGCCGGCATCACCGCGCGAAATCATACTCGACTTCAACGATTCGGCCTCTCCACCAGTTAAAAATTCCCGTAGCCAGGTGCCACTCTACGCTCGCGTCAAGTGGGATCCGCATGCCGGCTCTTTCCTGATAGTTGGCAAATTGACCGGCCCACGGCGTCAACTCGTATTTCCCATCTACTGCTCGAAATCGTCCGGGCGTAAAGACTCCTGTGACTTCACCAGAGTCGTTAAAGCGGAACTCCAAAGAGACCGTTGTGCCGGAGTCGGTCAACGTAGCAAGCGCGCAGCTCTCGTCTATCGGACTCCACCTTACTCCTTCACCTGGAAGAAGTGCGGTCGGGAACCAGACCGCCTCGGCCAGGTATCGTTGCAGAGCGCCAGCGTTAAGTTCGGCCTTGCCGCGATCATCGACCATCGATACGAGCGATAGAATCTGCGCCTGCATCAAGCCCTGTCCGGCAACGTATGCATCGCGCACGCGCACATTCATCAAGGGAGCCATGCGAATACTGGCGTCCCAGACAAAGCCAGGCGGCAGGGAAGAAAAGTACTGCTCTGCCTCGAACGGGCGCCACTTATCGTCTGTCTCACGAAGACGAATCTCGCCTAACTGGGTAGCGCGAGCGGAGCGGATATAGGGCTGCCCTTCCTTGAGCGCCAGCCGGAAATATCTTGCGACCGGGGCCGGAAGCTGGTCGAGCTGTTTGAAGTCGACTCTCTTTAACTCTCCCCAACCGGTTGTTTGGGACACCTTCTCAACAAGGCGACTTGTCTTGCGGTCCCAGCGAGTCGAACCGAGCCAGATTGCCAGCCCGAGTCCGACGAAGATAAGGCCGACGCCCGCTATAGTGAACGTTGCCCACATCACGCGGCCCCCCTTGAGCGTACAACCTCGACCGGACATTTCGCCCAACCGGAGCCACCGTAGCAGATCAAAATTTCTTTATTGTTCATACACTAACCTCTGCCCGGCGCCTTGGCGAAGGCGCAGATTCCGAGAAGGGCCTGAAATAAGCAGATGTCGCCCGACGGTTCGCAATGCACTGCACTAACGAGTTGCTAGAGCGCGGTCTTTAACCATAGAAAGATCATTACCGCACTCGCGGCGAACATGACGGTGGCCGTGACCCAGCCGAGCCAGCGAAGCACAGGTGAGTTGACTCGATTCCCCATCACCTTCGGGTCGCTCGTCAGGAGAGTGACTAGCGCGACGAGAGGAGGCGCAAGCACTCCGTTGAGCACCGCGGCCCAGAAGAGCATCTTCACTGCATTGAGTCCCAGGTAATCGAGCCCGAGACCAAGAATGACAGCCGCCGCAAGCACCGCGTAAAACTTCCGAGCGAGGTGTGGCCGGTCGTTGAGCGACCCGCGCCAGTGCATGGCTTCAGCTATAGTATAAGCGGCCGACCCGGCAAGCACGGGCACGCCCAGCATCCCTGTTCCGACCAGCCCAAGTGTAAAGAGTAAATAGGCAGCATCTCCCGCGAGAGGGCGTAATGCCTCGGCCGCCTCCGCGGCCGTTTCGATGTCGTGCCGCCCGGAAGCATGCAGAGTCGCGCCCGTCGTCAGAATGATGAAGTACATGACGACGCCCGCGAAAGCCATTCCCGTCAGCACATCAGCACGCGCCGCCCTCAACTCCTCGTCGGTAGCCCCGCGCCGGGCATGCAAGCTGAGCCGCCCCATCGCGCGTTCCTCTTCCACTTCCTCGGCTGCCTGCCAGAAGAAGAGATAAGGAGAGATGGTCGTGCCCATCACCGCGACGAAGGTGGCGAGATAGCGGGCGTTCCACTCTACGTGGGGCACAAGAGTGGCTCGCAAGACGCTCCCCCAGTCCGGGTGCGCGAGGAAGGCGGCCGCGACATAAGCGAACAGCACGAGCGTGAGCCATTTGAACGCGCGCGCGATAAATCTGTAGCTCGACCAAATTAGCAAGGCGATGATCAAAGCGGCGAACAGCGGTAGCCAGATGTATGCCCTCAGCCCTGTCATCATCTCCATCGCCGCAGCCATCCCTCCAAGATCGGCCCCGATGTTGAAGGTGTTCGCAACCGCGAGCAGCGCGCATGCGCTCCAGAGTACCCGGCGCGAGTAGCGTTTTCTGATGACTCCTGCCAGCCCTAATCCCGTCACCAGGCCGAGCCGCGCGCACATCAACTGCACGGCGGACATTAGAGGGAATGAGAAGATCGGCGTCCACAACTGCCCGAAGCCGAACGACGCGCCGGCGACCGAGTAGGTTGAGACGCCAGACGGGTCATCGTCGGCCGCGCCCGTTATAAGGCCGGGGCCGAGATCAGAGAAGAAGCGGCGCAGCTTTCCATGTTTTTTCACGAGCCGGGCTGCTTCTGCTGTCTCTTGCGTCGGCTTCTCCATCTGTATTACGGCCTTACGGCTACCTTGAGCACCCCGTCGAGCCGTTCTCCGAAGATTCTATACCCCTCGGCAATCTCTTCAAGCGATACGGTGTGTGTGAGAAGCGGCGTGAGGTCAACGCGGCCAGCCCTTACAACTTCCATCAATCTCCGCATTCGCTCTTTGCCGCCGGGGCAGAGTGTCGTCACTATGCGATAATCGCCAAGCCCAGCAGCGAAGGCGTCATAAGGCACCTGGAGCTTGCCGGAATAGACGCCGAGACTCGAAAGCATCCCGCCGGGTCTGAGGCTGCGGAGCGCGTTCTCGAAAGTCTGCTGTGTGCCGAGCGCCTCGATTGTTACGTCTGCGCCTCCGCCGGTCAGCCGCTTCACTTCTGCAATAACATCCACCTCGCGATAATCGAGCACAACGTCGGCTCCCAAGCGCCGCGCCATCGCCAGCCGGTTTTCATCTCCATCGACTCCGATGATGAGCGAGGCTCCCATCAACTTTGCGCCCGCTGTCGCGCACAACCCGATAGGGCCTTGCGCGAAGACAACTACAGAATCGCCTATACGCACACCACCCGATTCGGCTCCGCTGAAACCTGTCGAGGCGATGTCTGCAAGCAGGACTACCTGCTCGTCCGTCAGCCCGTCAGGTATCTTTGCGAGGTTCGCCTGCGCGTTGGGCACAAGCAGATACTGGGCCTGCGCGCCGTTTATCGTGTTGCCAAAGCGCCAGCCGCCGATGGCTTCATAGCCTCCGCCGCGACCGCACTGCGAAAGCTGACCCGAAAGACAGGCGCGGCACTGGCCGCAAGGAGTGATAGCGCCTACAAGCACCCGGTCGCCTATCTCATACCCGACCAGACCGGGGCCAAGCTCTTCGATTACGCCCACCGGCTCGTGCCCTATAATTAGCCCCGGTTTTACTGGATACTCTCCGCGCACGATGTGAAGATCGGTTCCGCAGATTGTTGTGAGCGTGACCCGGATCACCGCTTCGCCGACACCGGCGCGCGGCTTTTCCACTTCCTCGACGTGAAACTCATTCACGCCGTAAAACACGTTGGCTCGCATCTTGTCCATCTCATACCTCCAACAGATACTCTTGCAAAAATAGGTATTCGCAATCCGCATACCCTTTGAGGCTGGCTTAAATTGGAGTGTTAATGGCCGTTCTGGCAGCCACGTGTGCGTAGATTCTCGCAACGGCTGGGGAAAATACTGAGTGACTACGGAGAGGTAAAACTGGTGAGATGTTAACCGAGCAGCTCTCGAATCGCCTTCAAGAGTTTTTCCGCCGTGTATGGTTTAGACAAAAAAATCTTTACCCCGGCGCTGGCCGCTTCCGAGGCCCTTGTGTTATCTGTAAGCCCGCTGCTTGCGATTACCCTGACCTGCGGATTCAGTTTTTGCAGCGCGCGTATCGTCGCGGGGCCGTCCATGTACGGCATCATCATGTCGGTCAGCACAACTTTGATCTCATCCTTGTACTGCGCATACAGAGCCACAGCCTCTGTGCCGTCATTTGCGGTTATCGCGCGGTAACCATAAGTCTCGAGCGTCCCCTTTGTGATCTCACGAATGGCCGCTTCGTCGTCTACTACGAGAATCAGTTCGCCATGCCCGGTCGCCAGTTCCGCTTGTGCCTCCTCAGCCTGGCCGCTGCTGGTCGCTTCAATCGCCGGAATATGGATTCTGAACTGTGTCCCTCGCCCCATCTCGCTATAGACTGTGATGAACCCGCCGTGACTTCGGACAATGGCCATAGCCGTAGACAGGCCGAGGCCCGTGCCTTTACCGTGCTCTTTTGTCGTGAAAAAAGGCTCGAATATCTTATCAACGACGCCGGGAGGGATGCCGACGCCGGTGTCTGAGATTGTAATGAGAATGAAGCGACCGGGCTTGGCATCTAGGTTCATGCGGGCATAGTTATCATCAATGTGCACATTCTCAGCTTCGATCGTGAGCGTGCCTCCGTCGGGCATGGCATCACGGGCGTTCACGCAGAAATTCATCAGCACCTGATGAATTTGTGTCGCGTCGCCCGCCACCGTCCACAGGTCTTGTGGCGCGTTAGATTCAACCTGGATTGATTTGGGCAGCGTGTCTTTGAGTATCTTCACTATCTCTTTAATTACGTGGCGCGGTTGAAGTATTACGCGCTCGCCTTCTACGCCCCTGGCAAACGAAAGCACCTGCTTGACCAGCCCCGCGCCACGCTCGGCGCTCGCTTGAAGCATCGCAAGCAATCGCTGGCTGTCTTCGTCCGGGAATTTCAATTGAAGCATTCGTATCGCCATCAATATAGGCGAAAGAATATTGTTGAAGTCGTGTGCCATGCCGCCTGCAAGCGTGCCTATCGACTCCAGGCGCTGTGCCCGCAGGAATTGAGATTCGATCTTCCTCTTCTCAGTCACATCCGTGTTGATGACCAGCACAGATTTTGGATTGCCCTTATCATCGCGCACAAGCGTCCAGCGGCTCTGTGCGATGATCTCTCTGCCATCCCTGGTCATCTGGGGCAACTCGCCCTGCCATTCCCCATCTTCAAGCAGCAGTTGCTTCGCCTTGTCGTATTGATCCGAGCTCGCTTTGTAGATAATGCCTCGAACCTTTTTGCCAATAACTTCATCCGATGACCACCCGTATATTCGCTCGGCCCCATGGTTCCAAAACAGTATATGGTCTTCGAGGTCTCGCACGAGGATGGCGTCTTGCGCCTGGTCGAGCAATGCGGCTTGCTCGCGCAATTGAACTTCAGTTCGCTTACGCTCGGTAATGTCGCGGATTATTACCGTGTAGAGCTTGCGTCCATTGGATTCGGCTTGTGAGATGGAGGCTTCGATAGGGAACTCCTCGCCGTCGCGCCGCAGCCCGAAGATAGCGCCCAACGACCCCATAGAGCGCTTGGTTATATTCGTCCGACCGAAATTATTGACGTGTTCTGTGTGCGCGTGGCGGAACCGTTCCGGGATAAAGCGGTCAACCGGCTGTCCTATGGCATCCGCAGCCGGGTAGCCAAACATCTTCTCGGCGGCCGCGTTGAAGAGCACGATGCGTTGCTCACCGTCGATGCTTATGATGGCGTCCATGGCCGAGCCGATAACGCTGGCCATCTGCGCTAGACTATCGCGCAGCATCTTTTCGTCGCTCAGGCCACTTGTGATCTCACTCTCGGCCTCCGACCGCTCAGAGACGTGAGGTTCTTCCATTTGAGTGTCCTTTTCCGCCATCCGTGATCGCAAATCTAGGATTGATGTGGCTGGCCCAAAGAGGTCTCATTTATAACAGCCACCAGGGCACCCTACCTTCCCCGGATTGTACTGCGAGCCGGTCGCCTCTGCAATCAACGGCGAGCAGAGTGCGTGCTTGAATCTTCGGCGACGCCGCTCACCTCTTCCACGCGAATGCGAAATACAATCACCGAAGACTGCCCGTCGTGCACTGGAACGGACTCGACGGGGGTCAGATTAGGGAAGCGTGAAAGCAGCCGACCCACCGCCCAGGCGCGCTCCGCTTCGTCAGTAACTTCTTCATAGCGACCGAAGGCAATGGCGCTGCGCCAGTAGAACGGATCCTTGATCTCGTCCACTTGAAGACAGACTCGCGGGTTTTCACGCACGGCGTTGATCTTCCGACCGGGCAATGAATGCGCGTAAATGTTTTTGCCGTCAAACACATAGTTGATGGGGACCACGTAAGGTCCGCCGTCAGCTACGCAACCCAGCCGCCCGATGCGACACTCGCTGAGCAGCGCGCGCGTTTGTTCATCGCTCAGATGTTCTATCATTAGAAACCCCTTCAACCACCGGTTCCAACGAGACGGACGATAGCGTCAAGCCGAGGTTTGCGCTTGCAAAGCCTGCCTCTCTCTGACTATCTCGACCGAACATCTCGCATGCGAGGCGACGACCTGTGAGACCGATCCGAGCAAGAGCCTCTTCAGCCCTTGATAGCCGTGTGAGCCGAGCACTATCAAGTCAGCGCCCCATCGCTCAGCTTCATCCGTGATGGCGTATCTCGGATGACCTACGATGACTTCGGTCGTGATTAGCAGGCCCGCGCCCTGCCGGAGCCGAAGCTCATTGGCAGCCTGGCTGACGATCCTTTGCGCCTGCTCTTCCGCGTGTTTCTCCATCTCTTCATAGTAGTTGTCGGCTGGACCCCAGTCCTCGACCACCGGAAGGTGAGGAGGTTCGGCTACGGAAATGATCTTCACCTCGCTATTTGCGGGCCACGGCTTGCCCGCAACTTCGGCGACAGCCACGTCGCTGAACGAAGAGCCGTCTATTGCTAGAAGTATTTTCATATCAATTCTCCTTGAAACACTCATTAAGCCTGTGCGACGGCAGGCAAGGCTATGACAGGCTTGAGCGGTCGCGCGATCAGAACCGGGCAGGGAGCCTGGCGCAGCACGCGGTCTGCGTTCGAGCCGAATAGTGCGTGCATACCGAATCCAGTGCCGCTCGCGCCCATGCAGATCACGTCGATCTGTTGCTCCTGGGCATAATCAAGCACTTCGCGGTAAGGGTGGCCCTCGCGCAATCCGTGTTTTACTTCGCACCACAGGTAAGTCTCTTCAGGCACGGCGCGACGGAGGCGGTCGGCAGCTTCATCAAAGGCCGTACCGGCGCTCAGCGGCAACAGCGCTATCTCAGGCGCTTCAGACCTTGTGCGATGCGGCAAGACATGAAGCAGGTGAAGCTCAGCTTGATATTCCCGCGCGAGCGAAAGCCCATAAGAAAGCGCAAGCTCCGAATCACTCGAAAAATCATGGGCTACGAGCACGCGCCGTAGATCTATTTCATTCGTCGTAATCCCCGCCCACTCCTGTTCACCTGGATGGGTAATCAAGACGGGGCAGGGCGCTATGCGGCAGACCGTCTCGGCAGTCGAGCCGAGCAGCGCTACCGCGAACCGGCTCCGGCGCGAGCGCATGACTATGAGATCAATCCGCCGCTCTGCCGCCTCGCGCGCGATTGCGGCTTTCGGGTCACCTTCTATGACAATGACCTCCGCATCGAGAGGGGCTGAAGGGAAGTGAGTGTGCTTCGCAATCAAATCTTGAAGGCTCTCTTTGACATGATACTGATCTATCGGGCTTGCCGTCGCGTAGGCCTGGGTGCAGTGCATCACCAGCAGCTTCGCCCGGTAGGATTTCGCCAGCGCGATGGCGTAGCGCAACGCTTCACCCGAATCAGGCGTATGGTCGATGGGGCAAAGAATGCGCTCGAACTTTATACGGTGGTTAATAAACATGATATGTTCTCGCCATGTAACTGTTCAGCTTTCACCTCTCTGCTATAAAAAGAGCAATGCCCGTGCCGCCTTGAAGTGCTTGAATTCTAGAGATGAGCAGGCCGGGTTGCGAAATATGACCAGCCGGCAGCGGAGAATTCCGCAGTGGTAGGAGAAGATTATGGTAAAAGGAGGGGTAGAAGGCGGAGAGCCTGGAAGACATCCATCACCGGTTGCATCAGGCTACTCTGAAACACCTGTCCCTTCGATCCTTTTCATGCGATAACGGAGCTGGTCGCGCGAGATGCCTAACAGCTCTGCGGCGCGAGTCTGGTTGCCCCCGCTGCGCTCAAGGGCCTGGCGCACGAGCGACATTTCCAACTCATCGAGAACGACCCCCTCATTCGGGAGCCGGAACAGTTGCGGCTCGCTCTCTGCGCGCTCCTGCCGGGTTACTCGATCCGACGAGCCGGCTTTAGCCCCGCCTATATTCTCCCCCGGCGCGAGACCGCGAGGCAGGTAGGTTGTGGTTATCATATCGGCGTCTTCGAGGATCATCACTCGCTCGATGACGTTTCGCAACTCCCGCACGTTCCCAGGCCAGGCGTAATGCTGAAATACTTCGGTGACTTCTGGCGTGAGGCCGCGCACGCGCTTGCGGAGTCGCTCGTTGAAGTGCGCGATGTAACGCTCGGCAAGCAGAATGGCGTCATCACCCCGCTCGCGCAGAGGCGGAATGTCTATTTGTATGACCGAGAGCCTATAATAAAGATCGAGGCGGAAACGCCCTGCTTCACTCTCGGCTTTGAGGTCTCGATTCGACGCCGCGATGACTCGCACGTCGAGCGGGATGTCTTTCAGCCCGCCGACCCGTCGGAACACGCCTTCTTCAAGCACCCGAAGCAGCTTCGCTTGCAGATTCAGCTCAAGCTCGCCGATCTCGTCCAGGAAAAGCGTGCCGCCTTCGGCCTGCTCAAATAGACCTTCTTTGCGCGCCTTGGCGTCGGTGAACGCGCCCTTCTCGTATCCGAACAGCTCCGATTCGATCAGGTTCGCAGGGATCGCGGCGCAGTTGATTGCGACGAAGGGCGAGTCGGCGCGGCGCGAGCTGTAGTGAATCGCCTTGGCGACCATGTCCTTGCCTGTGCCCGACTCGCCCTGCAAAAGAACGGATGAGACTTCGCTTTCGGCGACCTTGCGCGCAAGCTGAAACATCTCGCGCATGCCGGGAGATTCGCCGACTATCTGGTCGAAGCTGAACTGGCGCGCGCGCTCTCGACGTAATGACCTGACCTCCTTGCGAAGCGACTGAGCCTCGATGCCGTTGCGGATCGTCACTTGAAGCTCTTCGAGGTTAATAGGCTTGCCGATAAAATCGTAAGCGCCGCCGCGTAAGGCCGCTATGGTGTCGGCCACGAGCACGTTGCCGGTTATCATGATGACAACGGCGTCGGGCTGGCGGCGCTTGATCTCGCGAAGCACGTCGAGGCCGGAGCCGTCCGGCAGGTTAACATCCAGAAGTACGGCTGCAGGCTGCTCGGCGTCGAACGTAGCGAGCGCGGCAGAACCGGTTTCAGCTTCGACAGAAGAGTAGCCCCAGATGCGGAGCGCTTCGACGAGCGACCACCGGACCATCTGCTCGTCATCTACAATGAGGACTTTCTCTTTTGCCATCGGTTTATCTTGTCTGTTTTAAGTCTTGGCCTGACAGCATCGAATCATAGCACCGGCAATAAAGCTAGACAAGAATAGGCAGTGGAGGCGGGACTCACGGCACTCTGGCTCGCTATTTTTCACACAACTTTGCGCTACATGTGCGATTTCACGCAATAAAACGGAATGAAAATAATCATATATTTGTCGCCGTCACCTTGATGGAGAAATAGACGGGAGGCACATTCATCAAACATTGAGGGTGATATTCCTCAACTCATGCGCGATCAAATTTATATTCGGCGGCGCCTATCTACTAAATAGAGCACTTGCACCGGGGCACATTCGCTGCTCGGCGCGCTTGAGGACCGTTATCAGGTGGAGCTGGACGAGGCGGCCTTTACCGCCGCAACGACGCTCGGCGACATCGAGAGGCTGATCGACGAAAGCTCCGCGAGCCAGGCCCGCCCGTACCCTTACCCTGAGTGGCCGCATCGCTTGACTGCAAGATTGGTGCGGCTCGCTTTTCTCTATTCTGTCACGCTTCCGCTAACCGGGTTGCTGGCCTGGGTGCGGGTGCGCGGCAAAGAGCGTTTAAGCGGTGAGAGGGGGCCGGTCCTCTTTATCTCAAACCACATCACATAGATCGCCCCGGTGCTAATACTTTCTGCTTTGCCCGGTCGCTTTAAACGCCGTATGGCTATCGCGATGATAGGCGAGATGCACCGCGACTGGCTTTATCCCCCTAAGGAAACTTCCCGGCTCAAGAGACTCTATCTGCATGTAGCGTACGCTCTGATACTTTGTCTATTCAACGCCTTTTCGCTGCCTCAGGAGAGCGGATTTAGAAGAAGCTTTGCCCTCGCGGGGCGGCTGATGGATGACCGGTACAACCTGTTTGTGTTTCCCAAAGGGCAGCGCACCGAGGTCGGTCGGATGAGCCATTTTATGAAAGGGATTGGAGTGTTAGCATCGAAGCTAAACGCGAAAATAGTGCCCGTAAAGATCACGGGCCTGTTCGAGCTAAAGAAACGAAAGCAATACTTCGCATTGCCGTGTGAAATTCGATTGACGTTCGGCGAGCCGGTCGGCTGCGAGGCCGGAGAGTCCGCCGACGATATTACTAAAGATCTGGAAAAACGCCTGGCGAATCTCTCATAGCCTATGCGCAGCGCGATTCAGCTTGAAGCCGTCGCGCGCTCGCGGATCACTTCCACTGAACATTCCGAGTGCAGAGCGACGGCTTCGGCGACGCTGCCGAGCAGAAAGCGACTTATCCCGCGCCGCCCGTGTGAGCCGACCACTATCAGGTCCGCTCCCCAGTTTTTAGCCTCGTCCAAAATAACCGATTTGGGGCTTCCGGCTGGAATGGCATCGCTTACATTTAGCTCTGTTCCTGAAACAATATCCCTGACTTTGGCGACCGCCTCGCGCGCATACTGCAATTCCACTTCTCGAAGGCGGTCCAGCACCTGCGGGTCGAGGTCCCATGGATCGATGGCCGGCACAAGAACATCGGGGGCGCTTACGATTCTAATCTCGCTTGCTTTCGGCCACGGGCGCCCAGCGACCGAACGGGCGGCCGCGATTGAGCAATCAGACCCGTCAGTGGCTAGTAGTATTCTCAGGCCCGTGGAAACTCCAGCCCTGCCGGGCTTCCGACCCCGAACAATCTCAACCGAATACGGCGCGTGCCGGATAACGACCCTGGCGACGCCGCCGAGCAAGAATCGCTCAACCACGCCATGCCCGTGTGAGCCGATGATGACAAAGTCGGCTCCCCACTCTTCGGCGTATTCGATAATACTACTCTGGACGTGGCCCTGAACTACTGCAGTAGTTATATCGAGGCCACCCGGCGCGAGCCGGGCGGCAGCACTCTTCACCAACTCCTGCGCAGCGTCCATATCAGCCTCGACGAGTTCCGGCACGCTAAAGAAGCGCGAATACTCGACGACGCTCAGAACATGCACAAGAGTGTGCTCGGGCCACGGGCGCGCGATGACTTCATTCACGGCAATCTCCGATCCGGCTGATGAATCGATGGCGAGCAGTATGTTCATGGCGATGCCTCCTGTAAGCCTCAATTCGGCTAAAGGCTATATCTAATCGGGTCAATCTAACAGATGTAGCAACCGTGGTGCCGACTATCACACCGGCCATTTCCTTGCCAACTGAAAGTTCTTTAGCAGGTGGTTGAGCAAAGTTGCGCACGGCGCTGAGCGAAAGTCCGCAACCGCTGATACAAAGCTTGGCCGTTACTGCCATTTCGCTGAAAGTATTAGGCGAATTACAGACTCAACCCGGCATACGTATTGCACATGACCTGGGAAAAGCCCTGACAGGGCTGGCGGTCACAAGAAGGTTTGCCTGTGCGCAGTGTGGCACTTGCTCGGGCAAGGAGGCGTAACCGATGGTCGCAGAGATAAAAGCTTCAATGGAGTTTAACCTCAATCGCGATGTCTTTCTTCATCTCAAAAAGATACCTGTGCTGAGCGCGGACGATCTGAGCGTAAAGTCTGACGGGGGAGTAGTAACGCTCGAAGGATTTGTCAGAAGCCGTGAAGAGAAAAGGATGGCAGAGAAGGCCGCGCTGGAGGTGTATGGGGTAAAGGCCGTTGCAAGCGACATAGTCGTAAAGCCCTCACTGGAGAGGGCTGATGTGGAAATCGCGAAAGAGATAATCCACAGGTTTCAGTCGCATATCCTGATACCTATCGAGGGAGTAAAGGCAATCGCCAGCAACGGCCTGGTTACGTTGGAGGGGGTCGTACCTTCTCAATTCGAGAAATTGCTTGCGCAGGCTGCGGTGAAAAGCGTGCGTGGCATCACTGGCATACGAAACAACGTCGAGGTCAGGCCTGAAGTCGTCTCTACGAAAGTAGCTAGAGACGCAGGGGACTCGCCATCTCCTATTAATAACCGGGTTGTCTGTGCTGAGCTCGGTGCTGCCGAAGCAGGCTGATGAGGGGAGAAAAGCATGACGGTCGAAACTGTTTCTACGTTGGGCCCTCCCGGTCAGGCCGGGCCGTTGCCCGCGACCTTGACGCTTGACTCGCGGATGCCGGGCAAAACCGAGGCCTTACTTGCGGGGGCGCTGGCACTCACGGCCTATACGGCTCTGCTGCTCAGGCTGCCCTACCGGTCCATGCTGATTAACGCTTTTTTAGGCGGCCTCGCCCTAACTTCGTTCTATTTATACGTCAGGCTGCGATTGCATATCCGGCTGCCGCTGAAAGTGCTCCTTTGCCTTGTGCTCTCGATTGTCATGGATGTCATCGGCAACCAGTTCGGTCTATTCAGCCGGAGAATCGCCCTAGTCCCATATGACATCATCACACACTTCACAGTGAGCGGGCTCTCGTTCGTCCCCATCATGTGGCTCATGACGACGCTTCTTAACAGGTCCGGTTACCGGCTGCCTCCGGGCCTCGTGGCATTCTTTTCACTCACGACTACCTTCAGCCTTGCGGCCTACTACGAAATCACGGAGTTGATTGATGAGCGGTTGCTCGATGGCCACCGGATATGGACCCCGCGCGATACCGTTCAAGATCTGGCTGCGGACCTGGCAGGCATATTCATCGCCATGATCGTCTACATTCTTGCGGTTCGCAGGCAAAGACGGCTCTCATAACCGATGGCGCTTACTTGATTTAAGAGGTTAATATTTATCGGTGAGCGGCCTTCAAGCGGTTGCAAGAAGTCGCTTCTAATAATCTCCTCTTTTAGAGAGTAAGTACCATGCCTTCTGCGTTCTCTCATGCCATCGCGGCGGTGGCTCTGGGGCGGGCGTATACTACGCTCCGGCTACCACTGCGGTTTTGGCTGCTATCCGCTGGATGCGCCCTTGCGCCCGACCTGGATGTTTATTGTCCGCGATCGTTCTTCGAGTACAGCCACATGCTTGGCCACAGGGGACTGACCCATTCCTTTCTCTTCGCGGCGGTTTTGAGTGGCCTGATAGTACTTCTAGCCTTCAGAAGACCAATAGAAGGAATCAGCCGGAAGGCGCTCTTCGTCCTTTTTTTCCTGGCGACCGCTTCGCATGGAGTTTTAGACGCAATGGTGGATGGCACTTTGGGGGTTGCCTTTCTTGCGCCGTTCAGTCCCGAACGATTCTTCCTGCCCTGGCGGCCCATTGTATCCTCGCCGACGGGGCTGGCTTTCTTCAGCGCTGCCGGGGCGGCAGTGATAATGAACGAATTTGTCTGGTTATGGATACCGTCGCTGGTAGTGATACTCGCTCCCCGCCTGCGCAAGCTCTTTTTGAATAGACGCGAAGAGGCGAAAGCGCAAACGCAGCGGTAGCTATACTCGATCACCCCTGCCGATTCTAAATCGACAACTCATCAGTGTGAATTGCGTAAAGTGCCACGCGCGGAAGAGTGAAATTCCACACCGCTGCCCAATATGGCGCAAGCGAGTCAGGTAGATAGATCACTTCTCAGCAGGCGCAGGCGTTGTGAGCACCCTCTAAAACGAGCAAATAGCGGCGTTCTTTGAACTGGCTACGGATGCTCAGTCTTGCAAGTGAAGCTTCAACGCACTTCGGACGGATGGCTGCTGATTTGCTCTTTGCCAGACTGGTATGAATAGCAACTGCGAAAATCTAAGGCAAACGCTATACGGGGTGCTATGCGTGATCTGTCTGGGCTTGATCTTGCCGACGGATGGGGCCACGCCATCCAAGAGCGTAGCGCCTGCAACTCGCGCGTCAAGCCAGGCAAGTCATTCATCACAAAATCAGAATTCAATGAACCCCGAGGAGGTTCAAGAAGCCGAGCAGCGATTGTCTGACCTCGGATACTGGACCGGCCCGGTGGACGGAAAGCTGGACGAAGGCTCTCGCCACGCACTTGTCGCTTTTCAGAAGGTCGAAGCGCGAAAGCGAACGGGAAAGCTAACACCGGAAGAGCTTCAAGCCCTGCGCATCGCAACGCGGCCATCGCCATTCGAAAGCGGATACCCGCACGTCGAGGTAGACGTCAGCCGACAGGTGTTGTTTATCGTTGACGGCAGCGGAACAGTGTCAAAGATTCTCCCGGTTTCCTCAGGCACCGGAAAGCCCTTCACATCCCAGGGATGGACTCGCAGAGCGGTCACACCTCTGGGGCGGTTCAGTGTCTATAACAAGATAGCGGGGTGGCGCAAAAGCCCTCTCGGTCTTCTTTACTACCCCGTATACATCATTTCAGGCGTCGCCATACACGGAAACCCCTCGGTGCCCGCGTACCCGGCCAGCCACGGCTGCATTCGCATACCGATGTTCGCCTCCAAGCAGTTCAGCGAGATGACGCCTGTGGGGGCCGTTGTTATTGTTTACGACGGCAGCGCTCCAAAACCGGAAGATGATATCCCGTAGCTGGCGAAATAGTAGTAGGTAGACTCCTCTAACAAAGGAGGTTGGCATAATGAGAATTCTGATTGCTTATGATGGATCGGAGTGCGCCGAAAGGGCACTGGATGATTTGACGCGCGCGGGATTACCCCAGGAAGCCGAGGCGGTGATTATGTCGGTGGCCAACGTCTTTATGCCTCCTGCTCCGCTTGCGGAATATGAAGTCGCAGAGACGGCCTTCGACAAGCAGATTCTACAAAGAGCCAGGGAATTGAGCGAACGAGCCGGACGCGCGGTCAAACAAGCCTCCCAGACGGCCGCCAACGCGAGCCAGCGCGTGAGGTCGTTTTTTCCAGGGTGGTCTGTGGAGGTCGAGGCCGTCGGCGATTCGCCCGCCTGGGCGATAATCAATAAGGCTGAAGAATGGAACGCCGATCTGGTCGTCGTTGGCTCGCACGGACGTTCAGCGCCCGGCAGATTCTTTTTGGGGAGCGTGTCGCAAAAAGTAGTTAACGAAGCTCGGTGTTCGGTGAGAATAGCACGAGGCGTCAATGCAACAAGCAACGCGCCGGTCCGAATCGCGATAGGCATGGACGGCTCGCCAGGCGCTCAAGCCGCCTTGCAGTCGGTCGTTGCGCGCAAGTGGCCGCAAGGCAGTGAGGTCTGTGTAATCACGGCGCTCGATTCTTTCATGTCAACAGCACTACAGTGGGTTAAGACGGGTGACGAGAGTCAGGAAGCATGGGTCCAGCGGTCGGTGAATGCGTCGCTCGAAAAGCTGCGAGCCGCCGGATTAGGGGTCTATTCCAGAATCAAGAACGGCGATGCGCAACGCGTTCTGCTAGCCGAAGCCGAACAGTGGGGAGCTGACTCAATCTTTGTCGGGGCAAGAGGGCTCAGGCATATCGAAAGGCTCCTTCTTGGGAGCGTGTCGTCGGCTGTGGCGGCTCGCGCTCGCTGCTCGGTCGAAGTCGCGCGCGCGAGACAGGCTGTTTGAGTAGGGGTCTCATTAACCTTGCAAGTTACTGACTGGCACAACCTCGGCGCAGAAGATGCACTGCAAAAGCTCGGCACGGACCAATCCCGCGGCCTGACCGGAGTGGAGGCCGCGCGCCGTTTGGCCGCTTATGGTTACAACGAGCTGGTAGAGCAGGGACGCAGAAGTCCGTTGCTCATCTTATTCGAGCAACTGACATCCACCGTCGTGATAATCTTAATTGCCGCCGCTGTCATTTCGGCTGCCCTTGGCGATTACAAAGATACGTCGGTCATCATCGCCATAGTCGTGCTCAACGCCCTCCTCGGATTCAATCAAGAATACCGCGCCGAGCGCGCGATGGCGGCTTTGAAGACCCTGGCCGCCCCCAGCGTGAGGGTCCGTCGCGACGGGGCGGTCGAAGAGCTTCCATCCCGTGAGCTTGTACCGGGGGATATTATATTGCTGGAGGCCGGAAACCTTGTTCCCGCTGATTGCCGCTTGCTTGAAAGCCACAACTTGCGCGCACAGGAAGCGGCGCTCACGGGCGAGTCTGAGCCGGTCGAAAAAGATGCGCACCGACTAAATCAAACAAACCTGCCGCTCGGCGACCGCCGGAATATGATCTATACGGGAACCACCGTCAGTTATGGTCGCGGTCAAGCGGTGGTCGTCGCGACCGGGATGACCACCGAGCTAGGCAGTATCGCCGCGATGATTCAAACGGTCGAGCGCGCGCCGACTCCTCTCCAAAAGCGACTCGACCAGTTAGGTCGGAATCTGGCCGCGGCTGCGCTATTGATAGTCGGCTTGATCTTCCTCATAGGGATGGTGCGAGGCGAAGAGTTGAAGCTGATGTTGCTTACGAGCGTGAGCATAGCGGTGGCGGCTGTGCCGGAGGGGCTGCCTGCCATCGTCACTATTGCGCTCGCGCTCGGCGCACAGCGGATGCTGAAGAGACGCGCGCTCATCCGCAAGCTGCCCGCCGTAGAGACGCTCGGCTCGGTAACGGTCATCTGTTCTGATAAGACCGGAACGCTTACGGAAAACAATATGGCCGTTGCTGTCCTCGAAGTAGCGGGAGCTCGGGTGAGCCCGCGTGAGCTTACTTATTCTCTCGGAGCAAGGGCGGAAATTGACGAGCAGCGATCCCCACTGCTGATGCTGATAATCGGGGGCGCGCTGTGCAACGACGCTTTGCTGAAGCCGGACGCAAACCCGGCAGATTGCGCGAGCGTATCGGGCGAGCCCACAGAGGTTGCGTTTTTGATGGTGGCTGCTCAGGCGGGACTAAGGAAAGACCATCTTGAAGCCGTCCTCCCTCGCGTGGCCGAGATTCCGTTTGAATCCGAACGCAAAATGATGACGACTGTTCACGAAGTTCGAAGCCCGGAGCTTGGGAGTTCTGACTCTCTTCAGATACCCCCCGGCTTCGGTATTTTGGAAACGCCCTACGTTGCTTTCACAAAGGGTGCGGTTGACGCTTTGCTCGATATATCCAGCAGCATCCTGGTTGGCGCCAGGGTCGAGCCGCTTACCCGTGCGTGGCGCAAGCGTATTTCTGTCTGCGATGACGAACTGGCAGGTAAGGGGATGCGTGTGCTCGGAGTAGCCTTCAGGCCAATCGAGTCGCTTTCTGAGGATGAAATTGGGAGCAAGCTGGAACGAGACCTGATCTTCGTAGGTATGAGCGGTTTGATCGATCCGCCTCGCCCGGAGGCGAGAGAGGCTGTGGAGACTTGTAAAGCTGCGGGCATTCGCCCGGTTATGATTACCGGCGATCATCCTCTCACGGCTCACTACATTGCCCGCGAGCTGGGGATGGCAACTAATGATCGTATCTTGACAGGGCAGAAGCTGTCGGCAGCGACTGCAGAGCAGTTGAATAGGATAGTTGGAGAGACGCCAGTATTCGCGCGTGTATCGCCGGAACACAAGCTCAAGATCGTACAGGCTTTGCAGAGCCAGGGTCACGTAGTCGCCATGACCGGCGACGGTGTAAACGACGCCCCGGCGCTGAAGAAGGCAAACATCGGCGTTGCGATGGGTATCACAGGCACCGATGTGGCGAAAGAAGCATCCGACATGGTGCTGCTCGACGACAACTTCGCCACTATCGTAGAGGCGGTAAAAGAGGGCAGAGTCATCTACGACAACATCCGCAAGTTTATCAAGTACATCCTGACCACAAATTCAAGCGAGCTGTGGGTTATGCTCTTAGCTCCCCTCACAGGGATGCCATTGCCGCTATTGCCATTACAGATTCTCTGGATAAATCTGGTTTCCGATGGCTTGCCGGCGCTGGCGCTCAGCGTTGAGCCGCCCGAGCGCGACACCATGAACCGCCCGCCTTACGATCCTACTGAAGGTATTCTTGGTCACGGAATGAAGTGGCACATACTGATAGTAGGATTGTTGATGGGCCTGATTTCGCTTGGTTTTGGCTACTGGTATTGGAATAGCGGAAATGCCGGTTGGCAGACGATGATCTTCACCACCGTCACCCTTTCGCAAATGGCGCACGCGCTGGCAATCCGTTCTGAGCGTGATTCGCTTTTCAGTATCGGACTGCTGTCAAACAAACCGATGCTGGGGGCCGTATCGCTGACGCTCGTCTTACAGATGGCTATAGTCTACTTGCCATTTCTACAAGAGCTGTTCAACACAGTTGCTCTGCCGGTCGAGGATTTGGCTCTCAGCCTGCTGCTGTCTTCGGTCATCTTCTGTGTGGTTGAGTTCGAGAAGCTACTACGCCGTCGATTGCCACGCGGTGAACCTGGACTAACTGGTATCAGTTTCCCCGCCAGATGACAATAACTAAAGCCCGACGATCGGGCTGTGACGCCTATTACATCATTTTGGTTTAAGCCACATCCATACTAGTTAATGATTCAGGACCGGCAGTTGATGCACGTACTATTTACAATGACCCGGGGTGCGCGAGCATTCACGGAGGCCACTATGAAAAGGATAAAGTTCGGTGTCGGCTTTACAGTGTTTGTGCTTTTCTTTGGCGTCGCTACACTGGAGGCATTTCAAACCCGAAACTGGCTCATGGTTATTTTGTGGCTGGCAATCGGGATTGTGTTTCTGGCAGCGGATAATTTACACAAACCTCGTGTACACGACTGAATAGCCGCTACTTCCAGGTGACTTCGGTCGCCAACGCTCTTGCTCTACGGGTTGCGCGAAGTTTCCCACAAAGATGTGTGAAAGCCCGCATCCGCTGGCCGTGAGACCCAGGCACGCCTGCAAGTCCCGCCACAATTTGCAAAATCCTTCACCGTCCGGGCGGCATATCTGTTGCACATAGCTTTAATAGCTATGTGTCCACGCGACACCTTTGCCGGCGGTGCTCACACGAAGGAGGTGGGCCATGCAAAGAAAGAAAAAAATCATCGCAAATAGGGCCGTGAGCGACATCAATCGCTTCCAGGGCAATCGGCTCGACCCTCTAAATATTGGACCCGATGACCTCTTTGACAAAACGCGGAAGGTACTTTCAGAGCTTCCGGAAGAGAATCGAGAATCATTGCGCGACCAAATTCTTAGGGGGTTGAGGAAGGCCGGCGTCAACATTGCCTCCGCACTGTTGATGCTCGGCGTTCTGGCCAGAACGCCTGATGACCTTACGCCACCCGACATAGGTATGTTGCTGCGTTACGTCCGCTTAAACACGCCTGAAGCGCTCAAAGCCGTAGCCGGGCCGCTCGCCCAGTTGCTTTCGCCAGAAGCTACACCGAGCCTTCAGCTTCCCCGCAAGGCTGCTTAAGCGGTTCGTCGAAAGAAAGGTGGGACTATGATGAAAATACTGATCGCCTACGATGGGTCGGAGTCAGCGGATAAAGCGTTAGACGACCTGTGCTGCGCGGGGTTACCGCAAGATGTGGAAGCAGTGGTGCTTTCGGTGGCTGAAACCTGGCTGCCTCCACCTCCGCCTTCCAGCTACGAGATGATCGAGGCAACTCTTAGCGCCGGCATCGCGCGCCGCAGTGAGCCCCTGAGACCCGAAACGTCGCGAGCCGTCGAGAGCGCGTACGAGTTGGCTGACCAGGCCAGTAAGCTCGTCCAATCTCGATTCCCCTCCTGGAGTGTGCGCGGCGAGTCCTGTTGCGGCTCCCCGGCCGCGGAATTGATAAGCCGGGCCGAACTCTGGAAGCCAGACTTGATCGTTGTCGGCTCACATGGCCGCTCCGCGCTTGGCCGGTTCTTTCTCGGAAGCGTGTCGCAGAGCGTGGTCACCGAAGCGCCCTGCTCCGTACGAGTCGTACGCGGTCGCGCACATAAGAGAACCTCTCCCGCGCGAATCCTTATCGGCGTAGACGGGTCGGCTGGCTCAGATGCAGCAGTTCGTGTGGTGGCGACCCGCATGTGGCCGAAAGACAGCAAAGTGCGACTCGTCACGTCGGTGGACCCTTTCCACAGGTACGGCCTGGAGCCTGAAGAGAAGTTCACCCGCGCACGGCTCATTCAAAAAGATGCAAATGAGAGGCTTTCCAATGCAGGTCTGGAAGTCTCATGCCTGGTCAAAGAAGAAGACCCGAAATATCTCCTTGTCAGAGAGGCGGAACGGTGGGAAGCCGACTCAATATTCGTTGGGGCGAGGGGACTTGGCCGGATAGGACGGCTGCTGCTGGGCAGCGTCTCGACGGCTGTTGTTTCGCGGGCCCACTGCTCAGTCGAAGTAGTCCGCCCACTGATCTATGACGGAGGAATGAATTGAGCCGGGGGGTTCTATGATAAGCGAAGATCTACACCGCCCGCACATTGATTCATTTTATCACCTCACGAAAGAAGGCATCGCGGGCAAGGCGTGCCAAGGCATGACGTGCTTTGTGGCGCGGCACCTGAACCAGGACCGGTAGGAAAAGGCTTCAGGTCAATGCCCGCGAGTTTATTGCCTGGGCAAGTGTTTCACCGCCCCTGCTTCAAGCGATGATGTGCGACCGGTAGTCGAAACGCGAGTGTCAAAGCCGATAGTGTTGAGCCGTCTAGCTGATGGCGGCGCCCACGCTTGAAACCTACATCGCCTGCGAAGGCTATCGCGCGCTCGAACGCGCGCTCTGCCAGTCGCCTGAAGAGATAATCCAAAGAGTGGAGCTCTCCGGTCTGCGCGGTCGAGGCGGCGCGGGATTCCCGACCGGCAAGAAGTGGCGCGCAGTCTCAAGCGAGCCATCGAATTTCTCGGCATGTATTGCGACAGCATTCATTGACAAGCTCCCCTGCAGGCTCCCTTCATCATTGATTACCGGCAGTCTCCGTACTCTGTCCTTGCGCATCGTCTTGAGAGCGGTGTGGATGTCATCATCCGGTGCGCAGGCAAAGACTTCCTTGCTCATGGCCTCGCTCACAGGGGTTTCTGCGGCTATCTGACGCCGCGTCCCTAATTCAATGGCGATGTCACGATCAGTTATCATGCCGATGATCTTGCCGCCGTCAACCACGACCGGCAGAGTGCCACAATCCCCTTCCCACATGAGAGCCGCCGCCAGGTTCGTTTCGGGGTGGCAGGCTCTCACACTCCTGGTCATTACGTCTTGAACTTTCAGGTCGGAACTCCTTTCGTAGCAGGCGGGCTCGCCGCCCGCCTGCGTCAAATCAGTTTGGACTACAAGGATCGCTCATTACCGGCAGACGGGCAACGCGTGCAGCTTATTCAACCTTTACCTCAGCGCGCGCAGGCTCATTCGTGACGAGCTTCGGCAACGTGATGTCGAGCACGCCGTACTTGAGCGTGGCTTCAGCCTTCGCCGCATCAACGTCGGCAGGGAGGTCCAGCTGGCGGAAGATTTCGTTCGAGAGTTGCTCTGTGTAGAGCGTTTCGTCTTCTTCCTTCTCGGTCTTCTGCTCTATCTTGCCGGTGATCAAGAGGCGGCGCGGCTCAACGCTGACCTTGACCTCTTTCTCGTTGAAGCCCGGCACCTCAGCACGCACGGCGAACCGGTCGTCATACTCCTTCATCTCAATCGGGACCGGGAGTAATAACTCGCTCTCGGCGCGGAACCAGTCTTCGAGGTCGCGCCCGTCCTCGCGGCCTCGGCCTTCAAACAAGTCATAGGCGCGCGCGGCCACCGACTGGTAAACCTCTTTCATGCGATCGAGCAGGCCCTCGCCATCGACGACCTTGATGTTTATTGGCGCAACTGTCTGTTGCGTCGCTGGTTTGCTTGTCATGATTTATCTTCTCCTTTCTGTTTAGTCCTCTAGTATCACGCATACTCTTGCCATCCTATTCGAAGACGCAACGGACGTGCCCTTACCGCCGGGCTCATTTCGATCAAAAAGAGCGGGTGTCGAAAAACCCCTGCGTGAAATTACTCTCCGTGTTATGGGAAAGTACCCACCTCAGGGTCACAGTCATCTTCCGGCGTGACACCCATCACCTTTTATTTGCAAATAGCAGTTGGCATATCTATTGCAGCCTTCCAAAAGTTGATCGCCTCTTCGATTTATAAAAAGAGGGGCACGCCATTTAGTAATAGCCTCGCAGCATAAGTCATCGTGCGAGTTGCGGAGGATATATGAAGTTAAAAATCACATCGCTCATGATCTGGCTCTCCATAATTTTGTGTGTCGCCGCAGTAGCACAATCTGACCGCGAGTTCACTGATAAGGTAGATAATTTCAAGATCACCCTCGCAGGGGAGTGGCAACCTGCCTTTTACGTCGATGCGTTTGGCCGCCAGAAAACGGAATTCGTCTTCAAAACTCGCGCTGAGGGAGTGCTAAAAATCACCAGAGAGAGCCTGCCCGGTCGTTCCCTCGCTAATAAAGTCAGCGGTGATCTTGAGGACTTGAATCTCGGCTATGCCTGTGTGTACACGAGCCAGGAAGCGATCAAAGGACTGCTGGGGGGCACCCGAGTCGCGCTCTACTATTTCTATGGCAGCCGCACAACGTTAGGCACATATTACTATTTGCAGGACGGAGACTCGGTCTGGATATTGCGCTTCACAGGGCGGCCCGGCTCACCCGGCATGGCGCGCGACATGACAGATAAGATGGCACGCAGCTTCTGCTCTGTGTGCGGTCTTCAATAGACGAGGAAGAGACATGGAAAGGCGATTGACAGATCGGTCTGAAGCCGGGCAGCTTTTGGCTGGGAAACTCACAGCCTATGCCGACCGCAAGGACCTGATAGTGCTCGCGTTGCCACGCGGGGGTGTATCAGTGGCATTTGAAATCGCTAGCGCTCTAAAGGCCCCGCTAGATATCTTCGTCGTGCGCAAGCTCGGTGTGCCCTGGCAGCCGGAACTGGCGATGAGCGCAATCGCGACAGGCGGCGTACACTGACCGCTGGTTTTACGCCGGCTGAAGCGCTCCAGGCCGCGACGGTCAACCCGGCAAAATATCTCGGTCTTCTCGCCTTGCTCGGCGCGGTTGAGAAAGGAAAGATCGCCGACCTCGTGATGCTGGAAGCAAATCCGCTCGAAGACATCACTAACACTCGAAGAATCTCAGCCGTTGTGGTCAGAGGGAAAATGATCGACAAGTCGGAACTCGAAAATCGGCTGCGAAAGGCGGAATCCGCAGCCGATAGTAAGTGAGGAGAAGTCATGACGGATACAACGCTCTACACACTCGACTTTGACCGGATCGCGTTAAAGGACATCTCGCGCGTCGGCGGCAAGAACGCGTCACTCGGGGAACTCTTCAATGCGCTGAGGCTGCAGGGCGTAGGAGTGCTCGATGGGTTTGCCACTACAGCTGACGCCTACCGCCGCCTTCTTGCGGAAGGGCGGCTAGAGAATAAGCTGCGCTCCATATTCACTGATTTCAACCCGGAGGACATGGGCGAGCTTGCAAGTCGCGGTCACGCCGCACGGACGGCGGTGCTCGAAACGCCATTGCCGGAAGACCTGCGAGCCGCAATCACCGAAGCCTACGAGAGGCTATGCGCGCGACTGGGCCGCGAGCCTGAGCTTGCGGTGCGCTCGTCGGCGACGGCGGAAGACCTGCCGGAAGCTTCGTTCGCGGGCGCAGCGGAGACTTTTCTCAACGTGCGTGGCCGCGACGCGCTTGTGCGCGCGGTGCACTCTTGCTTCGCGTCGCTTTTTACAGACCGCGCGATCAACTACCGAGCGCGACTCGGCTACGACCAGCTTAAAGTGGCGCTCTCGGTAGGCGTGCAGCCGATGGTACGCTCCGATAAGGCAAGTTCAGGCGTCATCTTCACGCTTGACCCTGAATCGGGCTTTCGCGATGTCGTGGTTATTACATCATCATATGGGCTCGGCGAGTTTGTCGTGCAGGGTGTGGTCACGCCCGACGAGTGGACTGTCTTCAAGCCTACACTCACGCGCGGATACCGCCCCATCGTCGGGCGTCGGCTCGGCACGAAGGAAGTGCGGTTGGTATACGCGGACGGCACGCGCACCACTCGCAGCGAACCTACGCCGGTGAGCGAGCGCAGGCGATTCTCGCTCGGCGATGACGAGGTGCTAACACTCGCTCGCTGGGCCTCGGTGATTGAAGAACACTACTCACGGCTCGCCGGGCACGCGCAGCCTATGGATATCGAATGGGCGAAAGACGGTATAGACGGCAAGCTCTACATCGTACAGGCGCGTCCGGAGACTGTGCATTCCGCCAGGCCTCGAACGGCGGCGGCTGAGGTCTACCACCTGAAATCGGAGCGCTCAGACGTTCTTGTGACAGGGCAGAGCGTGGGCGAAAAGATCGCTTCGGGAAGAGTGCGAGTGGTGCGTGAGGCGTCCGAGCTTGGGGCCATCGAACAGGGTGACGTGCTCGTGGCGGAAATGACCGACCCCGATTGGGAACCTGCTATGAAACGGGTTGCGGCCATCGTCACCGATAAGGGCGGGCGCACCGCTCACGCCGCCATCGTCTCGCGTGAGCTGGGGCTCCCCTGCATCGTCGGGACCGGGAACGCGACCAGTGCGCTGCATGACGGAAGCGAAGTGACAGTCTCTTGCGCCGAAGGCCCCGAAGGTAAAGTCTATGCCGGTCGTCTGCCGTTTGAAGTCAAGCGAATTCAGGTGATAACGCTTCCAGAAACTCGTACCACTGTGATGCTCAACGTAGGTGACCCCGGCCAGGCGTTTTCGCTGGCTTCCATCCCGAACCAGGGCGTGGGCCTTGCGCGTATTGAATTCATCATCACCAACCACATCCGTATACACCCGATGGCGCTCGTGCGCTACCCGAACCTGAAAGACCTGTATGCCGCGACGGAGATCGGTTCGCGCGTAGGCGTCGAAGACCCGCGAGAATTCTTTATTCGGCTCTTGAGCGAAGGGGTCGGCCTGATCGCGGCCGCGTTTTACCCGAAGCCTGTGATAGTCAGAACGAGCGATTTCAAGACGAACGAGTATGCGAGACTAATAGGCGGGCAAGAATTCGAGCCTGAAGAAGAGAACCCCATGCTCGGATTTCGCGGCGCGTCGCGCTATTACGACTCGCGCTACCAGGAAGGCTTCGCGCTCGAATGCGCGGCGCTCTTGCGTGTTCGGCGCGACTTTGGGTTGACTAACGTCAAGTTGATGATCCCTTTCTGTCGCACTGTGCACGAGGCGGAGCAGGTCATCGCCGCTATGGCGGCAAACGGGCTCCGACAGGGCGAGGAAGGCCTGGAGGTTTACGCGATGTGCGAGCTTCCCTCGAACGTTGTGCTCGCCGAGCGGTTCCTGCGCGTCTTCGACGGGTACTCAATCGGCTCGAACGACCTGACCCAACTGGTATTGGGGATAGACCGTGACTCGGGCACGGTCGCGCACCTGTTCGACGAGCGAAACGAAGCCGTGCGAGGGATGATAGCTAAGGCGATTGAGGCCGCGAAACTCGCGGGCAAGCCGATAGGCATTTGCGGCCAGGCGCCTTCTGACTACCCGGAGTTCGCGGCCTGGCTCGTCGAGCAGGGGATAACGTCGATCTCGCTCAACCCCGATTCGGCGATCAAGACTACTCTGGTCATCGCATCTGCTGAAGCAGAAGCGAAGCAACAGGGGGCCTCAGCCTAGTGCCCCTACAAAGGATAAAAAGCCATGGATACGATGGTTGCGAAGAGATTGGCGGACGAGCCAGCCATAGAGTTCTGGCACGTTTCTAAATCATTCGACGGAAAGCGTGCGTTGGACGACGTGAGCTTCGTGCTCGAACGCCGACAGATGATATTCGTTACCGGCGCGGCTGCCTCAGGCAAAACGGTGCTGTTACACCTCGCGATGGGGCTGTTGCGACCAGACGTCGGCCAAATCTTGATTAACGGCCAGCGCATCGACAGGCTCAGCGAAAACGAGCTGCTTGAAATCCGCGGGCGTTCGATGGGCCTTGCCTTTCAGGAAGACACACTCTTCACTAGTATGTCTGTCTATGAGAATGCCGCTTACCGCCTCGACGAGTATGGCTGGCCCGAGGCGGATATGGATCGGGCCGTGAGAGAAATCCTGCAGTTCGTCGGTCTGGAAAACGATGCTGAGAAGCTGCCGGAGGAGCTATCGATAGGCATGAGGCGGCGGCTGGAGATCGCTCGCGCGCTCATCGGCTGGCCGCAGATTATGCTTTATGACGAACCCGTTACCGGGCTCGACCCGATCAACGCGAGGCGAATAATGGACCTCATCATCCGAGCGCGAGACCTGCAAGACATAGCAGCTTTATACGTCACCAAAGAGCTGCACGAGATCGCTTATCTCGCAAAATATCACGCGGTTGAAGACGAAGCGGGCGGCGTTTCGATTCGCGAAGGCGTCCGTGAGCACGCGCCGGAGATGAGAGTGCTGCTGTTGGACGAAGGAAAGCTGGGCTTCTTCGGTAAGCTTGCGGATTATAAGTCGAGCGAGTTGCCCGAGGTCACACGAATGACGCGGTGTGAATTGCCCGCGCCGAAATCCGACCGGAAGATTTTGGATCCGTGGGGCGAGAATCAAAGGCTAAGAACCAGGTTGCTGTGAAGCCACCGCGTCTGCATAGATCCTTGTCAGGCTGTTTCTCTGAACTCCACCTGCCACTTCGTTCAGCGGTTGCATAAGCTAACGAACGCCTTCCCACAGTGCTCTCTCTCGGGATCGAGGATCGTCCACGACCTCGGAGGTCGTATCGAAGCGCATGGTTGCCCTGCGGCCGAGATTGTACTTCGGCCAGCCGCACTCTCCATTGGTGGCGAAGTCTACCCAGGCAGCGTGCATGGTGTTCGCGAGCTGTTGTGGCGGGTCCGCTCCCCAGAGCAGCTCAGTCCCGTTGCCGAGCGTGTCAAAGACGAAGGGGATCTCGAGTGCATGGCACGCGCCGAGGAGTCCATCGAACTGAGGTGAGCGCCAGGCGAACTCGTACATGTAGGTGGCCGAGGCGCTCTTCGAGTGTGCATCGGCGAGACGGATAGCGGGAATGCGCCAATACCAGTCAGTCTGGATGGCCGCGAGCAGGTCGCCGGCGCTCGCGCCCCGATGCGCAGCGCGATAGGCTGCCAGTGTCGCTTCGACCGGGAGCCCGTAGGCCGCGACGGCTCCGGCCAGGGCCTCGGTGGGGACCTGGTCGATTGCTCCGCCGGGGGCCAGAAACAATCTATTCTCGTCGGTGTTGGTGCCGACCATGACGTCGATACCCGCGCCGGCACCGGCTAGGATGCGATCGATCGGCCGCGCGGGGATAACGTCCCCGTCAATCACTGGCTGCCACGGCATCATGCTGACCGCCACCTCGCTGCCCCAGCGCTGTGGGTCGGGATGCGCGAGGAGATCGGCCCTCAACTCCAACTGCGCCGCAAGCAGGCGATCAACGGGAACCGCTGCGATGGCCTCTCGGGTTGCCGCAACGCCAAGCTCCTCGGCAAGCCGCTGGCCGACACGCTGCGCGGTGGCGGCGCAGATGGCGTGATGAGCCGCTCCGCTCTGGGCGATGGCGCGCCGGAACAGCCCCTCGGCACGGGGCATGGACAGAAGTGTGCCGACGCTCATAGCACCAGCCGACTCACCAAAGATGGTGACGTTGCCGGGATCGCCACCGAAGGCAGCGATATTCTCCCGCACCCATTCGAGCGCGGCGATCTGGTCGAGCAGGCCGAAGTTGGCGTCTCCGTCGCCCAGATAGAGGAAACCCTCGGCGCCGACCCGGTAATTGATGGTCACGCATACGATACCGTCGCGGGCGAAATGACTGCCGTCATACCAGGGCGACGCACCCGTTGCGTGATACTCAAACATACCGCCGGGAATCCAGACCATCACCGGCAACCCGGCCGACCCAAGTTCGGGGGACCAGATATTGAGGTTCAGGCAATCTTCACCGGGGATAGTAAACTCCGGGATGAGTACATCTATTGGCGGAGGATAAGGCGGCTGGGGAGACTTCGGGCCATAGGTGAGCGCGTCTCGCACGCCGCTACAGGGCGCAACCGGCTGTGGAGGCCGAAGCCGATTGGCGCCAAACGGTGGCGCTGCGTAGGGGATGCCCTTAAAAGTGTGGACGCCTTCGGCAACACTGCCACGAACTTCACCATATCGGATTTTGACAACTGATCGAGTTTTGACAACTGCATTCATTTGTATGCCTCCGGGGTTGGAATCCCAAAATAATTACTACTCCGGCGATGGTTTCTGTGAGCACGACTCGCAAGCATCCTTGAACGCCCTCTAATAAGGACCGCTAAAGTCTATTGGGCAGAGGCTCCTCTTGATTGGCAGCAATGTCCGTCTTCCTCGTTCGTCAAACCTGACGTTTTCGGAAGTGAGAAAGAGCTTGTAGCCGGCGATCTGCTCAAGGCCTGTCCTTCAATCCTTGTTCAAGAGGGCGCGCTCACGAATAACTTCGACCGAACAGTCTGCGCGCATCGCCACCACTTCAGAGACGCTCCCTAACAACAAGCGTGTTACCCCGCGCGATCCATGCGAACCGACTACGACCAGGTTTGCGCCCCATTCCTTAGCCTCATCTATGATGCGCCACTTAGGGCTGCCCATTAGAACTTCGCATGTCGTCTTCAATCCCGCGCCGCCTATTATCTTTTCAGCGGCGGCGACCGCATCCTCAGATAGCTTTGTATTGTCTTCACGTAACAGGCTCGCCATTTCACCCGCCGCGTACCAGGGGTCCATCGCAGGCACGACCAGATTGACCACGCTCACGATCTTCACCTCGGTGCCCTCGGGCCAGGGGCGCCCGGCAATCGAGCGCGCGGCCGCAGCCGAAAAGTCCGACCCGTCGGTAGCCAGCAGGATTCTCATCTTGCCGTCAACGACTGACATGTCTCGGCTCGAAGCCCTTACGACTTCGACGGAGCAATGAGCGTTTTGAACTACCGACTTGGCAACGGAGCCGATCAAGAACCGGACGAAGCCGCCATGCCCGTGGGAACCCACGATCACAAAATCAGCGCCCCACCGGTCCGCATAATCGGCTATGGCTGTGGCGGGGTAGCCTTCAAGGATCTGCGTGTGCGTTTCAAGTCCGTGTGACTGAAGTCTCTCGACGACGGAATGAGCCAAAGCCCTGGCTTCGTCGCGCTCCTTCTTGATGAAGTCCTCGAAGCCGCCCATACGTTCAATCAGGCCGAATGAGTCGAGCACGTGAAGAACATGCACGACAGTCCCTTGCGGCCATGGCCGCAATGTGACCTCGCTCACAGCTATCTCTGACAAAGCTGAGAAATCTACTGCAAGAACTATCTTCATAGTTATCTCCTCCTCGAAACAGCCGAGAACCCGCTCACCTTGCCAGTGCAATATTCAGGCCGAAAGTAATGGTCAATATTCATCAAGCATTGGCGAGTATCACGGAAGGGGTAGTGCAAATTCCCCATGTGGTTGGGTGATAGCACGCAAACTGGAAGCGTGAGAAAAAGGGTATCTTACTAATTGCTAGTGTGAAGCGAGATCGGAGAACCGCCCAATCGGTACATGCTTTGCGAGGAAGCATTTGGGGTGTCGGCTCACCAGGCTAGTTTGCCTGTGAGCCGCGTCACTGCCCTACATACTTCGCGGCGGGGTAGGACGGGGGCGAGCACATTGGTTCAAAATCTACCTTCCCGCGAAGAGGATAGACTTTTTCTTCTCGAAAGGAGTAATTCAAATGGTAGCCAAGATGCAAAGTGTATCAGACAAACAGACCCGCGAGTCCGTGCTGCGACAGATTGACTGGGAGCCGGAAATAAACTCCACCGATATCAGCGTCGCCGCCGATGACGGCGTGATTACTCTCACAGGATTCGTGCACAGCTATGCGGAAAAAGTGGTGGCTGAAAAAGCAGCCAAGCGCGTCTACGGCGTAAAAGCCGTCGCCAACGACATTGAGGTCAAGCCAAGGTACGAGCTGACAGACCCCGAGATCGCGCGAAACGCCGTGCTTGCACTCGAAACGCATGTCAACGTGCCTGACAACAAGATCAAGCTCACGGTAAAAGACGCCTGGGTCATCCTCGAAGGGAAGGTTGACTGGCCATACCAGAAGACGGCCGCCAAGTCGGCAATAAGCAATTTGACCGGGGTGAAGGGGGTGTCCGACCGGATCGAAGTGAAGCCAGTGGTTTCGGCAGGTGAGGTGAAGACAAAGATTGAGGAAGCCCTCAGGCGAAGCGCCGAAGTCGATGCGCGCCGCATTTCGGTTGAGGCTCACGACAGCACGGTGAAGCTCTGGGGTAACGTGCGTTCCTGGGCTGAGAAACAGGAAGCTGAGCGGGCGGCATGGGCTGCCCCAGGCGTCTCCAATGTAGACAACCTAATCACCATAGTTCCATAGCATCTCTGCTGAAGATCAGGTCTCACTGCGGTCGGGAAGCCCCTGATTGCGGTGAGGCCTGTTCAATGCTTCGGGATAGCTACAGAAGGGTTTCACAGTGAGCACAGCGATAAAAGCCAGAGCACCAGAGGCGGTCTTCCGAGCGCGGGGCCTCACGAAGCGCTATCGGATGGGCGAGGTCGAAGTTCATGCCCTGCGTTCGCTCGACCTGGACCTTTACCAGGGCGAGTTCGTCGTGCTGCTCGGCCCTTCGGGCAGCGGAAAGTCAACGCTGCTAAACATTCTAGGCGGGCTCGACGCGCCGACGAGTGGAGAAGTCTTCTTCCGCGATCACGACCTGGTTGCGGCCGATGACCGTGAGCTAACTCGCTTCAGGCGCGAGCACATCGGTTTCGTGTTCCAGTTTTATAACCTGATTCCGAGCCTGACGGCGCTCGAAAATGTTCAACTCGTGACTGAGATAGCCGAGCGGCCAATGCCCGCCGCTGAAGCGCTCGGGCTCGTCGGGCTCGGTGACCGGATGAATCACTTTCCGGCGCAGATGTCTGGTGGGGAGCAGCAGCGGGTTGCAATTGCCCGCGCCGTAGCGAAACGCCCAGACGTGCTGCTTTGCGACGAGCCTACGGGAGCGCTCGATTTTCAGACCGGCAAGCTGGTTCTTGAAGTGCTGGAGCGGGTCAACCAGGAATTAGGAACGACCACGGTGGTAATTACCCATAACGCCGCGATTGCGGGGATGGCGGATCGCGTAATACGGCTCGGCAGCGGACAGATCGTAGAGGTACATCGCAACGAGGTGAAGGCCCGACCGGAGGACCTGGAGTGGTAGGGACGTGATGAACGCGCTCGACAAAAAGCTGTTTCGTGACTTGCTGCACCTGCGCGCACAGGTATTCGCCATCGTCCTTGTCGTGGCGTGCGGAGTCGCTTCCTACGTCTCGCTGCGGAACATCTATAAATCATTGCCCGTCACGCAGGAAGCTTACTATCTGGACTATCGCTTTGCCGACGTATTCGTGCAGGTTAAGCGCGCGCCTGAATGGCTCGCCGAGCGAATCAAAGAGTTGCCCGGAGTCTCATCCGTCAAAACGCGGGTTGTGGCCAGTGTCACTCTTGAGCTGCCGGAACTGGAAGAGCCTGCCACGGCGCGGCTGATTTCAATCCCTGATAGTCAGGCCCCGATGCTGAACGACCTGCACATTGTACGCGGAAGATATATCGAACCGGGGCGAAGCGATGAGCTGATAATCAGCCAGGCGTTTGCAGAGGCCAACAATTTCAATCCCGGTGACACGCTCGGCGCGGTCATTAACGGGCACTGGGCGCGGCTTCGCATTGTCGGCGTCGCCATGTCGCCGGAGTTCGTTTACGAGATTCGGCCCGGCGATATGTTCCCCGACAGTCGCCACTTCGGCGTGATGTGGATGAGCCGGAAGGCGCTCGGCGCGGCCTTCAACATGGAGGGAGCGTTTAATGATGTGTCCGTTTCTTTATCTCCGGGGGCTAGCGAGAAAGAGGTCATCTCGCGGCTCGATTCGATGCTTGAGGAGTGGGGATGCCTCGGCGCGTATGGGCGCGTAGATCAGCCCTCGAACCATTTCGTCACGAACGAAATCGCCGAGTTGAGAGTCACAAGCACCGTCGTCCCGGCGATCTTTCTCGGCGTCACCGCATTTCTCATCCATCTAGTGATGTCACGTCTGATCAGCACTCAGCGCGACCAGATCGCCATGCTGAAGGCGTTCGGCTACACCAACCTGGCTATAGGCTCACATTACCTGAAGCTGGCGGTGCTCGCGGTTTCGGGCGGTATCGCGCTCGGCTGCGGGGTCGGCTGGTGGTTCGGCTACCAGATGACGGCCGTTTATGCAGACTTCTTTCGCTTTCCGGTGCTGCGTTATGTGGCGGACCCCTGGGTCATGGGTGGCGCAGTGCTGATAAGCCTCCTTGCCGCGACGGTCGGCGCAATCAGGGCGGTGCGGAAGGCAGTGATGCTGCCGCCTGCCGAATCGATGCGGCCCGAAGCGCCCGCCCGTTTCCGCACCGGCATGATTGAGCGCCTCGGGTTTAACCGGATGCTGCCGCTTTCGGTTCGCATCATCATTCGCAACCTTGAACGCAATCTGGCCAAGGCAATACTGACGACGCTGGCAATTGCCCTGTCTGTGTCGCTGGTGGTGGTCGGGTTCTATTTTTACGACGCGGTAGACGTAATCCTTGACCTCCAGTTCAACAACGTCTATCGAGAGGATGCCAACGTCATCTTCAACGAGCCGCGCCCTGCCAGCACACGCTTCGAGGCGCTCAGCCTCCCGGGGGTCACACGCGTCGAGGGGTACCGCGTGGTGCCTGCGCGGCTGCGGTATGAGCACAGAGTGCGGCGTATGGCTGTGCTCGGCGTCGAAGCCGACGGCGACCTGTTTCGGATTGTAGACACCCGCTACAACATATTTCGGTTGCCGCCTGAAGGGTTGGTGCTCACGACTACGCTTGCCGAGGACCTGGCTGTGAAGATCGGTGATGTGGTCACCGTTGAAGTTCTGGAAGGGGCCCGCCCGACGCGGCAGGTTCCGGTCGTCGGACTGGTTGATGAAGTGCTTGGGTTATCGGCCTACATGGACCTGCACGCGCTGAACCGGCTGATGCGCGAGGGGGGGACGATCTCAGGCGTGCGCCTGAAGGTTGATGAAAAAGAGTTCCCGGACCTGTACTCGAAGTTGAAGCACACGCCCGCGGTCGGCGGTGTGATTATTCCCGAAACGATCCTTGCGAACTTCAATGAGACGCTGGCTAGGACGATGTGGACTTCGACTGCGATCATCATCATTTTCGCGAGCGTCATCGCACTGGGAATAGTCTACAACGGCGCGCGGATAGCGCTGTCCGAACGCGGGCGCGAGCTGGCGAGCCTGCGGGTGCTCGGTTTCACGAAACGGGAAATTGGAGTGATGCTGCTCGGCGAGCAGGCGATTCTGACCGTTCTCGCCATCCCTGTCGGTTACGTGATCGGTTACCTGTTGTGTTTTCTAATCATAAAGGCGATCGATAACGAGATGATGCGCCTGCCTTTGGTGATAACGAGCAAGACCCCTGCGCTGGCCTTCGGCGTGACGGCTTGCGCAGCCGTTTTGTCAGGACTCCTGGTGCAGTGGCGGCTGCGGCGACTCGACCTCGTCGAAGTTCTCAAGACAAGGGAATGACATCCGTATGAGAGTAAAAAAGAGCAATGTCGTCTACGTTTTGTTAACCCTCGTCGTAGCAGCGCTATTTGTCAGGGCGCTGATGCCGTCACCGGTCAGGGTCGAAGTCGCCGGCGTAGGGCGGGGACCGTTGCGCGTCACTGTGGATGAAGAAGGGGAGGCTCGCGCGCATGATCGCTTCGTCGTAGCCGCACCCGTCGCGGGGAGACTCGCCCGGGTTGAGCTGCACGACGGGGATAGGGTCTCGCGGGGAGAGGTCGTTGCAACGATCAATCCACTTCCACTCGACGAGCGTGAGCGCGAAGAGGTGATCGCGCGAGTGCAGGCGGCCGAGAGCCTGAAGCGCGAGGCCGACGAGCGGGTTGCTCATGCCCGCGCCGATTACGAGCAGGCGCGGCGCGAGCGCGAGCGGGCCGAAAGGTTAGCCAGGGACGGCCTCGTCTCCACGCAATCGCTTGAGGAAGCCCAGAACGCCGAGGCCACGAGCGCCAATGACCTTGAAGCGGCGAAATACAACGCCGGGGCCGCTGCCTCTCAGGTGAAGGTGGCAAGAGCCGGGCTCGTGGCCATAGAGACAGACCGAGACAGTGCAAAGAGAGTTGTGAAGCTCGTCTCGCCCGTAAGCGGCCGCGTGCTACGCGTGATCGAAAAGAGCGAGCGGGTGGTCGCGGCCGGGACGCCGCTCATGGTGCTGGGTGACCCCGGCAAGCTTGAGATAGTAGTGGATTTACTCTCGACGGACGCGGTGAAAGTTAAAGCTGGTATGCCCGTGATCCTTGAAGGATGGGGAGGCGAGCAGGAGATTCGAGCGCGAGTGAGAGTCGTGGAGGCTTCGGCATTCACCAAGGTCTCTGCGCTCGGAATAGAAGAGCAGCGTGTCAACATCGTCGCGGATTTCGTGGACCCGCCCGGCCCACTCGGCGACGGTTATCGCCTGGAAGCCAGGGTCATCATCTGGGAAGGTGAAGACGTGTTGAAGACCCCTTTAAGCGCGCTGTTTCGTCACGGCGATGGCTGGAGCGTCTTCATCGTTGAGACAGGCGTAGCGCGCAGGCGCGATGTAGAGATCGGCCACACGAGCCAGTTCGAAGCCGAAGTACTGGGAGGCCTCGAAGACGGCACGGCGGTCATCGTGCACCCGTCGAATCAGATCGAAGACGGTGCGCAGGTGGAGGCGAGATGAGTCTCGTCACGCGGCGCGTGATTACGGTCACCTGTAGTCGTGATTGGCGTCATAGTGACGGGAGGCTCCCCCTCATAAAATGTCATCCGGCGAAGTGTCTTGAGTAAGGAGAAAGGAAATGACGAATAACAATTCCGGTTTGAAGATTCTCGGAACTGTAGCGGCTGGAGCAGCCGCGCTGACTGCATACGCACTCCTGATAAGGCCCTGGCACCTCGGGTGGGGTTCGACGGATGCTGAACTCGAAGAGCCTCTACCAGGTGATGAGCTGGTGCCGTATCCAAAGCACACCGCAACCCACGTAATCACGATCGAAGCCCCGGTCGCGGACGTTTGGCCCTGGCTCGTACAGATGGGGCAAACGCGCGGCGGATTCTACAGCTACACCTCACTTGAGAATATGGTGGGGTGTCACATGAATAACGCCGATCGAATTGTTCCGGAATGGCAGAGTCTCAGGGTGGGGGAGGTAGTTTGGCTCCACCCAAAAGCCCCGCCCCTGCCGGTGGCCATCGTCGAGCCCTACCGCGCCATCGTGCTAGGCGGCCCTGTCGATGAACAAGAGGCAGACGGCGCGATCAACATCGGTTCGGGAACCTGGGGGTTCTTTCTAAAAGCGCTAGACGAGAATACCACCCGTCTGCTCATGCGAAATCGGTGGGATCGAAACCCGGGCCTGCTTAATTGGCTCAGCACCTATCTTTTGCTCGAACCGGCCCATTTCGTCATGGAGCGGAAGATGCTGCTTGGCATTAAACATCGAGCGGAGCAAGCAGCCGGGGTCATATTGCAAGCTAATTGACGTGAGCGTTTCTGGAACCATAGTACAGCCGTAGCACTACACAACGCAGAAGCTGTTGGACCGGGGACATTGACGACGATGGGTATTCGCCAACATCACATGTGTTTACGATCAATTTACTGTGGCTACGGGCGATTGTATGCGGTAAAGGATACTATGTGATGTTACCTTTCACAGTCGAACAGTTCCTGAATGTTTTCGCGGAGTACAATCGCGCAGTCTGGCCGACGCAAATGATTCTCCTCTCATTAGCGGGGGCGGCAATATTTCTGGCGCTGAAGCCAAACTCATTCTCGAATAAATTGATCGCTTTCTTGCTCGCCTGCTTCTGGCTGTGGACAGGCATCGCTTATCACCTGGCGTTTTTCAGTCGGATCAACGGGAGCGCTTATGCATTTGGGATGCTGTGTATTGTTCAGGCAGTGCTATTTTTGTTCGCCGGTATGGTGAAGAGGGATCTGCCCTTCCGGGCGCGGTGGGATGCGGTCGGCATAGTCGGCGGGTTGGTCATGGTCTACGCGCTTCTCGTCTACCCCTTGCTAGGTGATGCTTCAGGTCATAGATATCCTCACTCGCCCACTTTTGGTGCCCCTTGCCCGACGACGATTTTTACGTTCGGCCTGTTACTGTGGGCGGATGGCGAGGTGCCTCGATATGTGCTCTGGATCCCTCTTCTGTGGTCGCTCGTCGGCGTGTTTGCTGCCATCTATCTGGGTATCCGGGAGGACATTGCTCTCCCGGTCGCAGGAATAGGCGGGACAATACTGATTGTCTGGCGCAACCGGCGAATCGCGAGCCCGTTGGACGCAAGCGCGCGTTACGCCTGACAGAGTCAGTGCCACTGCGAGAAAGTAGCCTGGTCGAGGGTAGCGGCGTGCTTGCTGACCGCGTGGGACTCGTCGGTCAACGGTGCCTCGACGGTTTTGAGCGAAGCGGCCGCGAGTAATCGTGCGACGCGGTCACAGACTGTAAGCATGCCTTCACGAGCGCGTGTTGCAAGGCAGGTATCGAGGATTTGCACTTTCACGACCTCAGGCACACGGCGGCGACGAGGATGGCTGAAACAGGAGCGGAGCCGTCAACGATCAAAGACATACTCGGCCATTCGGATTTGCGAATGACTGACCGATACACGCATGCGACCGAGTCGCGGAAGCGAACGGCTCTTGAACGGATAGCCAGTTATGGCAAAAGCGCCGAGGTTATCCAGCTTGAGGAAAGGAGGATAGGGTGAAGTCGAATAGATCGGTCACAAATCGGTCACAATGAAAAAGCGAGAGCATGGAGCGCTCTCGCTAAGTGTTGGGATTGAAAGTCGGGGCGATAGGATTCGAACCTACGACCTCTCGGTCCCAAACCGAGCGCACTACCAGGCTGTGCTACGCCCCGCGTGACGGCCAGCCCTTATATTAGACCACCCCGTACGACAGGTCAATCTACCGCAAGATCACCACAGGTATATCACGGTTGGTTATATCTTGATACTTCTGGTATCCGGGGTACATAGCCGTAAGGCGCGGCCACAATTGCCGCTTCTCTTCCTGGCTTGCCTGTCGAGCCTTTACTCGCCGCCGCTGCCCGTTTATCTGAATCTCGGCTTCGGGGTTTGATTGCAGGTTTAGCCACCAGGTCGGGTGTCTTACCGCCCCGCCGTTTGAGGCTACAAGCACTACCGCGTCTTTATCGGCTAAATAGAGCAGCGGCACCGTTCGCTGCTTGCCCGTCTTGCGCCCGGTCGTAGTCAGAAGCAATACGGGGCTGTTTAAGACTCTTCCGCCTACAACGCCGCCCGTTAAGCGATAAATAAGCGTGTGCGCCGATGCGACAGTGTTCTGTATGGCGGCAGACAGCGCCGACGGCCTGCGCCCTCTATTTTCTTTATCGTTCGCTCGACTCATAACGGCCTGCCCTCCGACATAGGGACTATCGCCTGCGCCGCTCCATAAGCAGGCTGACCTTTAGCTTTGCACTGGCGATCTCTTTTTCGATTGCGGGCCTTTCCGCCTCACCGCACCTTTGAAGCTTTTCGCTTAGTGCCTCGATCTCTTTTAGCAGCTCAACCTCTTCCGGGATAAAACCGGCGTTTTTGAGGATTGAATAGCCGATACGTTTGTCCTCAGGCGTCGCGTAGTAAGAGCTGAGGTCTACGGGCTTACCCTTGCCCGGCAGATTATCGAACTCCCCGTTGGCTATGGCCTCCTGTATCTTCTGCTCGACAAGCTTATCGAATCCCATAGCGTTATACTAAATCTAATCGCCTCGTATTTGAAGCAATTCTCACCCGCGCGGGTAAGGCTTGATAGTTGCAGCTACCCTACTTAGAGCATCTAGAGGAGGGACCGAGAGCCTGTGGAGAACAGAGATGATAAGAAACACTACGTAGTTCTGCTTGAAAAGCTTACGGAGGATGAGTCGCACATAGTCAAGACGCGACTTCACGACCTGCGCAACAGCCAGAACCTTCATGAGTGCAGAGCGAAAGGCATCGCGGCGCTTGAACACCTGTCCGAGATCATCGAGCTGCGCAAGCAACTGCTTGCAACCGTGCTCCAGTCCCCAGATTGATCCGGGTGTAATTTTTTCCGGCAGTTGTGAACAGATTTAATACTGTATAGATGCTTACTGCCGCCAGCAGTGCCCGTATTACGGAACATGGCTTGCACCTGAATCCGTCTGGTTGGCTGATAAAGAGAGGGAGCGCTTCTGTCTGTATTATTAAAGTACTGCCTCACCAATCGAGATTAGGACAGGGGGTGATTTGTGATTAGAAAGGAGTTCTCCGCGCTGATTGTTGATGATGACGAAGACACACGGTTGATGTTTTCACGGATATTGGCCACTTCTATGAACGTCGAATTCACCTGCGCTACCGCTGCAAGCGTCGGAGAAGCGATGAAACTTCTGGAAGCCGCCCGATTCCACCTTGTGCTGACGGATATAAACCTGCCCGGACGGTCGGGCCTTGAACTGTGCGAATCGATTCAGCAGAGCTATCCCATCACGCCTGTCATCGTCATCTCAGGCATGACAGACATCCAGTACGCGGTCGAAGCCATAAGGCGGCGCGCGTTCGATTACCTTGTAAAACCTGTCACCGTCGAGCAGTTGAAGTGGTCTGTCGAGCGGGCTTTGACTTACCACGATGTTGCGATGAAGAAATACAACTGCGAGCAGTCCATACAGGAAGACATACACGACCTGATGCTGCTCAACCAGCAACTCCGGTCCGTCGCGCAGCCCGCGGTGAAGGGTCTATCCAAACCGGTCGGGACGATTGTTTAATCACCACAAACGACCGGGGGCGGCGGTTCAAGTTTTCTTCAACCGTGCGGCATTAGGCTGAAATAGCCCCCAACTTCGAAGTAGTCTTACAACCGGAGGTGGAGACATGTTTGAAAAGTCCCGATCAGCGGCCGCCGTATCTACCGTTCGCATTCTCAGTCTGTATGATTGCGCCCAGTGCGAAGCGACGGGCAGAACCGATCAAGGCAGGTGCGCCGTCTGCAACGGTGAAGGGAGCGTTTTGGCCGTGGAATGCCCGCGCTGTTCGGGCTCCGGCCTCGAAAAGGGCGCGAGCGAGGCTTACTTCGAGCCGTGCGGAATCTGCTCAGGCGGCGGCTGGGCAATGATAGCAAGAAAGTGACAAGTAAACAGTGACAAGTGACAAGAAGGAAGGACCTAACAAGCTCCAGTCCTCCTTTCTTGTCACTTGTCACTTGTCACTGTTTACTCTCCCCCAAGAGCTCGCTCGATCAGCTTTCGCTGGTCCGCGCTCAGCCCGCCGGGCAGCCCGTCGGTCGGAAACCATTCGGCAGACTTGATCTCCAGGCTTTGAGGATTAGCGCGCCCCACCGGGCGGCAGCGAAAGATTATCTCCACCTGCCGGGCTCTTTTGAGCGTGCGCACGAATGCCAGCTCAAGCCGGTCGATCTCCAAATCTATTTCTTCGCGCAGCTCTCGCCTGACAGCCTCTTCCGGCTGCTCGCCTGCCGAGAGGAAGCCACCGGGCAACCCCCAGCCACTTCCCGTTCGGAATACGTGTTTCAACAACAGCACGCGCCCCTCTTCATCGACGACGACTGCCCCGGCCGTGACTGTGAAAGTCGGCTGAATCAGCCGGACGGTCAAAAGCCGCACCCGCTTCGGCGCGCGCCTCCATAATGTCCCCAGCAGTTGTCTCAGCATACTCGATTGAGCTTACACCAATAGCTGCGTTTGTTGACAACTCTAAGGCAGTCGCAAAGGTCGCCACCCGCTTCAAAAATCTTGTATTTTGCATCGTATATCTTATTCTTTTCGTCATTATAAAGTGGGTCCGTCGAGAGTTATACGTTCGCTCTTATCTTATCTGATTTTACACGGCTGACGGCCGATGCTTTCACAGGGGGTCAAATGAGAATCGCACTATACCCTCGCGCCGCTCCGCCTGACCGGCTTAGAGTCTGGGTCGGAATATTTCAGGCCGCTACCGCCCCCACTCTCAACTGGTTCCTCGACGGCAACCCTGTCGCCCCTGTCGCCTTGCGCCAGATCGCAAGCGTGCGCGCAGACGACATGCTCCCGCAGGGCGTCTCACCCGATAGCGTGTCCAGGGCCTTCACAGGGGTTTATGAATTCAACGGGCTTACCCCTGAAACTCTTCACAGGGTCGGTGTCCAGGGCGACGAGTTTAGCGAAGAGATTGAAGTCAGTACAATGCCCGACACGGTGCCTGCGGCCATTGACCGGTCCTTCAACGTATTGCTCGTATCGTGCTTCCACCAGGCCGAAGACCGCAGCGGCCTTGCGGGCACGATAGTCTCACAGCTTAAAGCTACATCAAGGCCCCACCTGACGCTGCTCATGGGCGACCAGGTCTACCTTGACCTGCCTACGCTTCAAAATTTCAAAGACAACCTCGCCTGGCTCGCGGAGAAATTCGAGAGCGATTACACGCATAACTGGCAAGAACCTCCAGGGTATGCGGAAGTGCTGCGGGCCGCGCCGAGCGTCTCTATCCCCGACGACCACGAATACTGGAACAACTTCCCCCACCCCAGCCCCATCGTCGGAAACACCCTGTTCAACCCGGCGGGCCGCGACCGCTGGCGCAGGGCGGCCCAGGCTATGTATGAAGGATTTCAACTCCCGTACCCGGCAGGGCTTGGCGAAGCCTTTATCCTGGACGTCCCGCCCTTATCTTTCTTCCTGGCCGACACGCGCACGTTCAAGAACATCGACAGGCAATTTACCATGAGCGATCAAGCCCACGCGCAACTCGATGCCTGGATTTCGCAGGTTATAGCAAAAGGCCATTTCGGGGTGTTCGCGTCAGGCCAGTCTCTATTCAGAGACCCGGCCGGGGCATTCTCCGGTGGAGTAGGGGATTTCGAGCTTTCCAACTACGGCGATTACGGGCGTCTGATGACGAGCCTCAGCAGGCTTGCCGATGCCGGTCGCCCCCTGATCTGCCTGACCGGAGACGTTCACTGGGGCCGCGTCACTGAAGCGATAGACAGAGACAGCCAGAGGAGGGCTTTCGTCGAAATCATCTCGTCGCCGTCTTCGCTCGTTACAACAATCGGGCAGGATCAATTCAAGAAGGTCGGTAATTTCTTCGGCGGTCTTTTCGGAAAGTCCGCTCCCTGGCCGCGCCATTCGGATGCGGGCAAGCCGCCCGTTTTCCTGGCTTCGGGCGTGCTGGAGGGGCGGTTCTCCTGTTCCGCCGTTCACAACCAGCGAGGAAACCACGTCAGCTTACTCCGCTTCCGCCGACACGGGAGCGGCATCGAGCTAAACGTGGAATACTGGCCTATCAGCCAGGATGCCGAGATCGGCAGGCGCGTCGAGCTGCCTCCCATAAACCTTGTTAGCGCATAGGAGAAGACCCACGTGATAAACATATTAAGCTCTAACGCGACCAAAGCGAACAAGCTCTTTGCCAGAGCCCCTCGTAATAAGAATCAAGACAATGTCGAATGGCTGGCTAAGAACATGCCCGAAAGCGACGAGCAGATCGTCCTCGTCATGCTGGGAGGGACGAGCACGACCGACTTCAGGTTGAGAATCGCGCAGTCGCATCTCAGACGCGACCTCAAGCCGAGCCACTGGTCGCATGTCGTCCTGGTTGAGAGAGCGGCAAAGCGACTGGCTTTGAGCCGTACGGTCGAGATACCTCTGGAATTCTCACAAGGGTATACCTTTCCGGCTGAGACCAACGGCGTGCAAACAGGAAGGCTCGGCCATTACGCTGACGTGGAGCGGTATCCAAACGTGGCGGTGCTCTCTGTGCCGGTGCCCTCGAAAGAAGTGCTCGACTCGCTCACGCGGTTTAAGATGCAGCGCGCAGTGCTTGACGCGGTTGAGCTGACGATAAGGTGGCTCGCGTTTGCCTGGGGGGTGTCCAACAGCGGCAACCCTCTTTTGGAAGGGTATGGTATGCCTTCGGCGGCGATGCTTGAAGTCCTGGTCGGGGCCGCCGGGTATGATCTGACTCCGGGCCTTGAAAGCCGCTCCAGTTGCCCTGAGGCTATATGGCAGGCCGCAAAATGGTGGCACGAGTATTACCAAGGCCAGCAACGGACGCCGCTCACGGGCGCATTCTTCATCGACCACGACCTTGGAAAGATCGCCTCAAGATAACCGGCCGGGTTATCTCATCTTGAACCCTTAGCCTGTCAGTTATGTAGCAGGCGAGTCCTATCTGCCCTCTTCTGCGATTATCTTCGCAATTCGCTCGGCCACAGCCGCGATGGTGCGCGAAGGGTTCACGCCCAGCGCTCTGGGGATGACCGCCCCGTCGGCCACGTATAGATTCTTGTAGCCGAAGACCTCTCCTTTATGGTCGACAACGCCATTGGCGGGTGTATTGCCCATATTACAACCGCCCAGCGGGTGTGGGGTGATGAGGTCTTGCGACAGGCTCCAGGTCGGTGAGACGACGGGCAACCCCCCCGTCACCTCTGTCAATTGCTTGTGCCGGTTGATTATCGCGTTGAATACCGCCTTTGATCGACTCACATCCCACGAAAGATGCAACCGGCGAGAGCCGAATATCCAGAATCGCCTCTTCAAGCTGAGCACTCCATCACCCGCGTCCACGCCCTGCGAAAACCACGGCATCACGTTGCTGGCCGGGTCTTTCTGACTCACGGCCTCCTGTATGGCTTTGATGAGGAGTTCGGCCGGCAGTCCCTTGAGCACGCGCCCAAGTCCGCCTGTAAGGAAACTGCCGAAAAGATGAGGGAATCCCCCGTCCTGGACCCAGTAGATGTGTTTGTTATCGCTGCCGTCGAGAAAGTCTATGCCGCTTGAGATAGTCGGGCCTTTACCCGGCGATACCTTCTTGTTTCCGTAGAGCGCGGGGGTCAGAAAATCGCCGTTACTGCTCCAGTTTTGCCCCAGAAATTTGCTTATGTTCGGCAGGGTGCCAGTAGCATGGCGGCAGCGGAGCAGTAATTCGGTTGAGCCTAGAGAGCCTGCGGCCAGGATCACTATTCGGGCGGTCTGGCTCCCGGCAATCCTGCGCTTATTCTCCAGGCGGTCGAACGAGACTCGATACCCGCCCGTTACCGGCTCGATATTGGTCACAAGGTGGAGCGGTCGCACCTGCGCGCCGTGCTTTTCCGCCCAGGGGATGTAGTTCAGGTCCAGCGTGTTCTTAGCGTAAACAGGGCAACCGATGTCACAATACCCCGTGTGCACACAGGTCCCCTGTTTGACGCCCTGATCGTTTGTGACCTCCTTCGATTGTGAGAGGTCGGGAGGGTTTTCGGGGTCGTAATTGAGGGTGTCGTCGAACGTCACCGCCATCTCAATCATCCTGAAGCGCGCGGTCGCGCCGATCTTATCGGCTGCCTCTTTCATAATGTGCGTGCGCGGGTTCCACTGGTTGGCAGGCATCTCCCGGACGTTCATGAATTTCTTGACCGCCTGATAGTAAGGCTTCATCTCGGCGAGGGTGATCTCCTGGGGCCAGCCGGATACAAAGGCTGCCGGGGGGGCTTCGACCGAAATATTCGCGTAGATCAGCGATCCTCCGCCGACCCCTGCCCCTTGAGCCACTGTCATGTTTGGAAATATCCGCAGGTCCAGCCATCCGTTGTTTCGTTCCGGGTGTTCATACTCCCACAGCCAGGGGTCAGTCGCTCCGCGCGGGTATGAATCCTTGTCCCACTTCCGGCCCCGCTCAAGGATGAGGACTGTGTACCCTTTCTCTGCCAGGCGGCAGGCGGTTATCGCGCCCCCAAATCCGCTGCCTATCACGATCACATCGAAATCCATGACGCTTACCTCCTCCTATGCCCTTTCAGAACGAAGAGAGAATGATCCGGTCAGACACCGTATGCGGGAAGAGGGCTGCGCGCGTAAGCTCAAAAAGGGCTATACGCCAGCACCTCACGCGCGTACACGTCCCACAGCTTGCCGAGAAATAGCTTGCCGAAACGGGCAAGGGCCGAGGTCTTATCCGCAAGCGTCGGGCCCTCGACCCGAAATGTCGTCAGTTGTTTTAGAAAGTCGAGCATGTGAATCTTGATAATGCCTGAGGCTAAAACCTCTGCGGATTGCTCTTCGCCCGGTCCTATGTGTCCTCGAAAAACGCGGGTGAAAAGCGTTGTGGTATCGTTCCACACGTCAAAGCCTGATTCATCTCTGATCTCTTTGAAACCGGTTAACGTAAGCGGCTCGCCTTGCTTGTCCGTGAAATACAACCGGTAAAGCATCTGCTTTTGAGAGGCGTCCGCTTCGTCCACCAGTAGATTGAAAACGCCGCTTTCTACCGGCAAATCACCCCCGAGCGATTCGCAACGCACATAACCATCAATCGACGCCTCGTGGTCCGGGTTTGCGATAAAACGGTTCACGCCGTCCACCTTGATCGTAAGGCGGACCATAAGGGAATCGCCGCTCTTCTTGCCTTGCTTGTAACCTTCATCAAAATCGGCATCGCCGAAAGTGACGAAACCTTTCATCTCCTCGGTGAACTGTAGCTTTGTCTGCGCGGTATGCACCTGAGTGGGGTATTCGTCTTCGGGCACGTCGAGCGCGATACCTTGCTCTTTGCACCAGGCGCGGGCCCTGTGCACGCCCAGGTTGACGGCCTCCGTCAGCCGGTCCTGACTTATGTTTATAAGGTAATTGAGGGCAACCTCCGCCTTCAGCATCTTTACTTCGATGTGGCGGCCAAACTCTGCGTGCTGCCCCGAGGCTATCGCCGCGTTATTATCCTCGACCCTTCGCAAAATCCGTCTCAAGTGGCCGTTGGCGCTCGTCTCGATTATCTGGAAGTAATTAGCCACAAAGCCGTCGTTCCATTCACTCTTTTCGCTCACGGTCCATATTATCCACAGCTCGTTAGCGCCGCGCCGTATGGCCTCCTCGATGTTGGCGTCGGTGATATAGACCGAATCGATATGGAGGTCGCCGTCGATCTTTACGGGCGGGAACCACATGGGCAGCGCGACGCATGCGCAGAGGTAATCCTCGGTCATCTTGTCGGGCGTGACCACTTCAAGCTCGTGCTTGCTGAAGTTGTAAACGTTGAACGTGGCCTCTTTTTTGGAAGACCTGATCTGGTCCCAGTCTAGCCCCCAGGCGGGAAATACCTTCTCGCGTAACCCGTCGTGCGTGGCGATAGACTCTGCGTAAAAGAGCTTTGCGTATTCATTGAAATTGAAGCTGATCATATTAAGCGGGTTGAGCTTGCGCCAGTTGTCGGCTATTCGGGTCCCGCTTTGCCCCTGGCAGTACATCGCCAGGTTGAAGCAGCCGCCGCTCGCCCCGTCGGCGTGGTCGAACGTCAGCCCCGCCTCATCAAGCCAGACCTGCAACACGCCGGCTTGAAAAGCTACTTTCACGCCGCCGCCTGCCATTATGAGCGCGCGCTTCTTTGCGGCTTCCGTGTTTTTCATGCTGCCCTCCATTCCGTAATAGCTTATTTAAGCCCAAGAGCGGGTCGCGCCTGATCGGTATGAGCTGAGGCTGGTGTGGCCTATCGACTGCGAACGCGATTTAAACAAGGAGCCTGTACATAGGATCAATCTTTTGATAGGCGATCAGGATCTCGTGAACGTCATACGGGTTGGTATTCTTGCCCGTAAAGAAGGGCCGTAGAACCTGAAACACGTGCTCGATGCCCTGCGCATCGTCAATGTCGGCGTCGATGATAAACTCCAGCGTCTCAGGCTTGCTGAAGAAGCTCAGTTGCAGGTTGCCGTACTTCTCGCGTGTCTTAAAGCTGTCGGCCGAGGAGAACCCCGGCGGCGGTGTGTGAAGCGCGCCTGAAACCTCGTGAAAGAGGTTCGACGCAATACTGTTTTTCACCTCGTCGCGCAGCTCCTTTCTTACTTTTGCAAAGAATCGCTGTGCCCGCACCCTCGTAAGCGAAGAGACGTAGGAGAAGGCGTCGCGCCCGTTCTCGAACACGGTCGCCTTCATCTTCGTGTACACGTTCAGAAGCCCTGCTTTGCGAGGGTTGTCGAGGGCCTTGTAAAGATCCTCGCCGTGAAGCCCTTCGTTGCCTTCGACATCTGACGCCTGGAGCACCGATTTCAGGTCCGCTGCCAGGTCTTCATATTCGGGGAACTCTACATCGGCAACCCGGTCAGGGTCCACGGGCAGCACAAAGCTTTGCTGGACGGTCTTACCCTCGTGGACGCGGACGAACATGCTCACGGCCCTGTACCTGGTCGGGAATACAAGGACGTGATAGGCGCCGCCCTGTGTGCTGTCGAGCCCCGTGAACTTTAATCGTTTGTTACCCTGATGATCCTTCTTGTGTTCGCTATGGCTCAGCGTCTGGTGCTTGAGCGTCACATCAATCCGGTCTTTGACGCGTTTGCCGTACACGTCGAAAAAATCGAATACCAGGTTTCCTTTACCGCTCATAACTTACTCCAAAAAACAGGCATCACCCGCGCGCGGCGCGGACGACAGCAAGCGACGTTCGGGACACGGGTTCGAGCGCGCGGCGCGATTACCGTGCGCTGTCAGAACCCGACTTTTTCAAGAAGATCGATAACGTGCGGGTTATCGTCTTCGACGATGCTGACCTTCTTCCCGAAATTCGGATTGTCTTTGAACAGACTCGCAAGGCTATGTTTTTTAGGCGACCAGTTGGGTCTTACCTTCTGCTTCGGGTTCTTCGCCTTCTTCTTCTTCTCCGACGCCTGGGCTTTCTCCCAGTCCTTCTTACGCTCAGCGTCTATCTCGTCCACGGGATATGTCAGGTGGATCGTGTACTTGGCGTTCCCTCGCGCGCTCAGCAGCATCTCAAGCGACTCGCGTTCGGGGTTTCCGTGCTCGCCGTCGCCTGAGAAGACGTAGTGATCGGCGGTAACCCGTTTGAAAAAGTCGACCTCAAGATTGTTGGAGCTGCCGTGGTGCGGAACCTTGAGCAGGTCTACGCGCATCTTGCCATTCTTCTTCAAGAGGCCCACGAGTTCCAACCCCGTTAGAATCTTGTCGCCTCGCGCATCGCCCGTCAGCAGCATTCGCTTACCGTCGGCCTCTGCCAACACGACTAAGCTCGACAGGTTGGGGACAGACGGATCGACGTAAGCCGAAAGCACGTCCTCAGGCGACAGGCCCTCTTTTTCCAGGTCCTTGAGCCACGCCTGGTGTTTCTTATGAAGCTCTTTCACCTCGGGCAGCATGGGGCCAGCCACGATGAATTTCAGCCCCGGCCCGATGTCGACCGCTTCTCCCTTATCGCTGGCAATTATCAGCCCGCCGTCGAACTCAGGATTAAGGGGGAATTCGAGGTTCTCGACATCGCTGCGCAACTGCGCGCCCTGGGCGATGCTCGACAGGACCTTGAGATTGGCAATAATTGTCCTTTGGTCAAATCCGTCGGCGTCTAACGTCGCGTCGTCGGGCATCTCGCCTTCCATAGAGGCTGCCCCGAATTGACTTTTGAAGGCGGCCGTCAACTCATCCGGGGTGTTACCGATAATGTTATCAAAGCTGTTGTGCCATAAGCTGAAGACCTGCACCCGCTGCGGCTTGTGGTCCCTTTTTGCCTCGATCAGCTCTTTTGTCAGGTCGAGTATGCCCTGGATGTGGTCGTCGTCTACGTGGCTAACCATCAGCAGATCGACAGGCAGCGGCTCGTTCTTGTCGAGGCCGCGCGCTTCTCTGATCTGATCTATGCGCGGTTTCAGATGCGGGCCGTACACGCCTCTCGGCCCGCCGTCGATCATGATAAGGCGCGGGTCGTCTTCGGAGCCGTAGTGAAGGATCAGGCAATCACCCTTGCGAGCGCGAATAACGTCCAGACTGAAGATCATGGTCGTATCTCCTCCCTAAATAGATTGAAACGCGCGCAGCACGTCGAGCATCCCGTGCCCCTGGAAGCTGCGCTCACGCCCGAGATCGGTCGCGCTTTCGCATAGTATGCTCTTTATGCGTCGTGGCTGTCCGATCAACTCTGAATAGCGCGCCATCAGCATGGCCGCCGCGCCGCTTACGTGCGGCGCGGCCATGCTCGTGCCGTCAAGGTCGCCCCATTCGCCCCCAGGCAGATTGCCGCCCGAAAGCGGCGCGCGTATGCGCTCACCCGGCGCGACAAGGTCGGGCTTGAGCCTGCCGTCACCTGTAGGCCCGCGACTGGAGAAAAAGCTGACCCCGTAGGTGTGCGGCCAGAAACGGTGCGTTGCGCCGACCGTGATTACCGAATCGGCGTTGCCCGGATCGGTGATGCTGAAGGCGGCATAGCTGTCGTAAGAGCCTTCCTTGGTCTCGAAACTCTTGTACCCGTGGTTGCCTGCGGCGGCGACGACGACGACACCGCTATTAACAAGCCGCTCGCACTCCTCGCAGATAGGCGTGCGACCGCAGGCGAAGTTTCGCACGTCGTGCGGGATCGACAGGCTCAGATTGACGCCGTGGATCGTAAAGAAATTGTCCCGACCATTGAGATACCGTATGAACTGGAGCGCGGCAATGATTGCAAACTCTGTATCCTTTATCTCAGGTCCCAGCACGCGGAAATCGTAGAGCGATATGTCAGGACACATCCCGTCGGCAAATTCTCTATATTCCTTGCGAGCCTCTTTCTCTACAGATTTCGCGGCGGCTTTCTTACTGGCGCCGATGATCCCCGCTACGTGCGTGCCGTGGTTGGTTTGCGGCTTCGTCGCGGGACTATCGGGTTTGATCTCTACGAACTTCTCAACCAGCTCCCAGTGAACCGGGCCTCTGTTTCGAGCGGCGAAGGCCAATCTTTCCAACGCCTCGTCTGCGTCCTTCTCGGTCTCGGGAGGGTGAGCAAGCGCCTGTCTGTTCGCCATGAGAGATTTGACATTATCTGCTCGTATCTTCGGGTTAGAATTGCTGAGACTTACGATCCTGCGGAAATCCTTAAAATCGAAACTCCTCTTGACGCGACTTTTCTCCTCTTCATCTAAGAAAGCAGGATGGCTGCCGTCGATCCCTGAATCGATCACGGCCCAGGCGATCTCGCTGCAATCGACTTTGAACAAGGTCTTGGCCGCGTCGGCCTTCACGGCCGGGATCGACTTGATAAGAGCGGGCATTGCGGAGCGGTTCAGCGAAACCTGCCAGACCAGCGGGTCACGGGCCGGGTCCTTCAACATCTTGATGCCCAGGTCGCCCAGTAGCTTGGCCATCCTGGTTACATTCGCATTCTTCAAGATATACAAAATCGGGTCGTCAGATTTTTTGGGGCCCTTCAGTGAGGGTTGAGGATTGCCCGCCCAGAGTATCAACCCTGTCAGGGCGATAAAACGGTCGAACGCGGGCATCTCCTGCAAGCGGCGTGTTCCCGATTTCATATGCCAGTCTTTTGCGGAATCGAGAATCTTTGTGAGCACGTCTTTTACCTTGGCCGGGTCGTACTCTAACAGATCGTGCGTTAATAGATCGTCAGCCTTCTGATTGCCGCTCTCCTGATTAGCCGGGCTGTTTTTGGGTTTGGAATACTTTTTGGTCCACCAGCTTGTCTTGGGCACTATGACTCGCATAACCTCTTCGAACTTCAATTTAGCAACGACGAGGCCCTGTAGGTACGCGATGTCGGCCGGGTCGTCCCTGTCGCCAAGCCCGTCATCGATTTTGGCGGCCACGCTGCCTGCGTGCTGGCCTCGATAGGGCGCGATGAGAAGGTCCAGGGCCTGGCCCGGCTTCTTGCCGAACTCAACCCATACGTCGCCGAGGATGGGCGAATCCTGTAATTGTCGTCTGTCGTCGAGCGGCCCTAGAAGGATGAACTCGATAAGAGGGCTGGGTATCGTAATCTCCATCTCACCTCCGTCGCGGGAAGGGAACTGACCGGCTGCCGGGTGGCGGATCAACGGGTCTTTGCGAGCGCCTCGAAAGAAGCTGCGTAACCCCGACTACGTCATTGCTCCAGAGTCAAAAAAATCGGTTCCACGAAGTGGCCTGTTAGCGCGGACCGTTCTGCAATAAAAGAAGTATGGGGTACGAATCTACACCTTTCTAATGTTGGGGTCAACTGGTTTCCAAAATAGATAAGAACTCCTAACGCCTGGCGGGCTGTCCGGCGCAATGACTTGCTACGGGCGGGCTTTCGTCATTGAATTACTGGTTCGGTTTGCGGTAGCCGGAAGCCGTGTGCTAGCATCGGCTTTCAGGTGAGTTATGAGCGAACAAGCCAGCCCTATACAGAAAACAGTCCTTCCCAACGGGCTTACCATTATCACAGAAAAGATGAGCCATGTGCGGTCGGCATCTGTCGGGATATGGGTCCGCTCCGGCTCGCGGCACGAGCCCGCGCCGCTTAACGGCATCTCTCATTTCATCGAGCACACCTTGTTTAAAGGGACGCGCAACCGCACGTCGCGCGAGATTGCCGTCGAAAGCGACGCCATCGGCGGGCACGTCGATGCGTTCACGTCGCGCGAGGTGGCAAGCTACTACGTCAAGGTGCTCGATCAGCAGATGGAGCGCGGGTTCGACCTGATAGCCGACCTGGTGAGCCAGCCGCTTTTTGATAACGACGAGCTCGACCGCGAGCGCAACGTCGTGCTCGAAGAGATCAAGATGGTCGAGGATACGCCGGACGATCTCGTCCACGAGATTTTCGTGGCGAACTTCTGGCCCGATCACCCGCTCGGGCGCTCGATTCTCGGCACAGCGGAAACGCTCGCCACGTTCGACCACGACCGCGTGACACAGTTCTTCCGTAGCGTCTATACGCCGCGCAACCTCGTCGTTTCGGGCGCGGGAAACATAAATCACGCCCAGTTCGTCGATATGGTCGCCAACCGTTTGAGCGGCCTGAGCGATAAGCCCACCGAGTTTAGCAATTCGACGCCGTCGTCGTCGGTCCCCCGCGTCGTCATCAACAAAGAGTTAGAGCAGACGCATTTGATGCTCGGCACCAGATGCCCTTCGATGCTGTCGGACGACCGCTACAGCGTGCACGTGCTGAACGTAATCCTGGGCGGCGGCATGTCGAGCCGCCTGTTTCAGACGATCCGCGAAGATCACGGGCTGGCTTACGCGGTCTATTCGAGCGTCAGCGCGTACACCGACGCGGGGTATCTTTCGATGTACGCGGCGACCTCGCCCGATCAGCTTCAGGAAGCCATAAGGCTCAGCATCGGAGAGTTTCGCAAGCTCAAGGACGAGCCCGTGACCGAAGCAGAGATTCAACGCGCCAAAGACCAGTTGAAGGTCTCCATAATGCTCAGCCTCGAATCTACGTCGTCGCGCATGAGCAACCTCGCGCGGCAGGAGATATTTTTCAACCGGCAATTTACCCTCGACGAGATTCTAGAGCGCATAGACCGCGTCACCGCCACAGACGTTCAGCGTATGGGCCAGGAGATATTCGGCAACCGGGAGCTTGCCATCACCGCGGTGGGTCAATTAGAGAATCTCGACCTCGCCCGCCTGGAGCTTGCGGTTTAAGGCCGGGCTGGCCTTCAGTCCTTAAACATGAGAGTCATCATCTTAGGCAGCGGAAGCTCCGGCAACGCGCTCTATTTAGAGTCGGGCGAGACAAGCATACTTGTAGACGCAGGTCTGTCGGCCAGAGAGACCGCGCGGCGCATGATAGACGCAGGGATCGACCCCGCGCGCCTTACCGCCATCGTCGTCACTCACGAACACTCCGATCACATCAAAGGGGTCCGCGTTCTGTCGAAGACCACAGAAGTCCCGGTCTTTGTTTCCGAGGCGACGCGGTCGGAGCTTCACTTTCCGGCTGGCGGCGCGGATGTGGTCTGGGGCGAGATGATAAGCTCAAGCCAGCCCTTTCAAATCGGCTCGCTCGATTTTCACCCGTTCACTATCCCGCACGACGGCGTCGATACATTCGCCTTTACGGTCGAATCCGAGGGCGTGAAGGTGGCCATAGTGACGGACCTCGGCTACATAACCCAGCTCGTGGCCGAACGCGTACGCGGCTCCGACCTTGTGGTGATGGAGTCGAACCACGACCGCGACATGTTGAAGGTCGGGCCGTACCCGTGGCCGCTCAAACAGCGCATAGCGAGCAACACGGGCCACCTGTCGAACGACGAGACCGCGCGGTGGCTCAGAGAAGACTTCGACGGTCGCGCCGCCTACATCGTGCTCGCGCACCTGTCGAGCAAGTGCAACCACCCGGAGCTCGCCCGCCTGTCGGCTTTGCAGGCGCTCGACTCGCACGGCACGCTGTTCTACCCTGACGCAGAGCGGCGCGTGAAGATCGCTTCACAGGACCAGGCGACCGAGTGGTTCGAATTTTGACTTAAAGATTATGATTGAACGCTACACGCGGCCCGATATGGGGGCCGTCTGGACAGACGAGAATAGATTTCAAAAGTGGCTCGACGTAGAGCTTGCCGTCTGCGAAGTGCACGCAGAGATGGGCACGATCCCCCGCGAGGCGGTCGAAGAGATTCGCAGCCGCGCGCGGTTCACAGTAGAGCGCATCGACGAGATCGAGCGCACAACCCGCCACGACGTCATAGCCTTCACCACGGCGCTCGCGGAAAATATCGGCCCCGCGTCCAGGTTCGTTCATTACGGGTTGACCTCGTCGGACGTGGTCGATACGGCGAACGGGCTGCTGCTCAAGAGCGCCGCCGACCTGCTGCTCGAAGACCTGGACCGGTTGGGCGACGCGCTCAAGCGTCGCGCGTCCGAGTTCAAGCATACTGTGATGATGGGCCGCACTCACGGTGTGCACGCGGAGCCCACGACCTTCGGACTCGTGCTCGCGCTCTACTACGCGGACAACGAGCGCAATAAAGAGCGGTTGACTGCGGCCCGCGAGCGCGTCGCCTACGGCAAGATCTCAGGCGCAGTAGGGACCTTCGCGCATCTCGACCCGGAGGTCGAAGAGCGCGTGTGCGCGCGCCTCGGCCTGAAGCCCGCTCCCATCTCGACCCAGGTGTTGCAGCGCGACCGCCACGCGGAGTTTGTCTCGACGCTCGCCATCATCGCTTCGTCAATGGAGAAGATCGCTTTGGAAATTCGCCACCTTCAGCGAACCGAGGTGCGCGAGGCTGAAGAGCCTTTCTCGACCGGGCAGAAGGGGTCTTCGGCCATGCCGCATAAGCGAAACCCTGTCACAAGCGAGCAGATTTGCGGGCTCGCGCGAGTGGTCCGCGCCAACGCGCAGGCGGCGTTTGAAAACATAGCCCTGTGGCACGAGCGCGACATCTCGCACTCGTCGGTCGAGCGCGTGATCCTGCCCGATTCGTGTATACTGACCGACTACCTCGTCGAAAAGACAAGGTGGCTGATCGACGGGCTGGTGGTCCACCCGGACCGCATGCGACAGAACCTCGAACGCGAGGGCGGGGTGACCGCGAGCGGGCAGCTGCTTTTGGAGCTGACGCGCAAGGGAGTGACCCGCGAAGACGCTTACCAGATGGTGCAGCCGCTCGCCATGCGGGTCTGGGACGAGGGCGCGAGCTTTCGCGAGCTAGTCGAAAGTAGCCCGATCAGCAATTGGTTAAGCCAGTCTGAGCTTGAAGCGGTATTTGATGTGGGCCATCAACTTCGCAACGTCGATAAGATTTTTGATAGGGTATTCAAACAGTAGTCGTCAACCCTGAGATAACGAGTTTTATGAAAGCAAAGGTTTATGTAACGCTGAAGCCCTCGGTCCTGGACCCGCAAGGGAAAGCCATACATCACGCGGTCGAAACCATAGGCTATCGCGGCATCAAAGACGTGCGGCAGGGAAAGTATTTCGAGGTGACGCTCGACAGCGCGCTCTCCGAGGCGGAAGCGCGCGCAGAGATCACGCGCATGGCCAGGGATGTCTTATCGAACCCCGTGATCGAAGATTATCGCATCGAACTAGATTCCCAGGGTGAAGCGTGAGATAATGTCCCTTACTTAAAGCCCCCAGTGGCGTAAACAAGCCAATACCAGGAAAGGATCGAGTAAGGGTATGAAATTCGGAGTTGTAGTGTTTCCGGGTTCCAACTGCGACCACGACACCTACCACACCATCAGCAAAGTCATCGGCCAGCCGGTCGATTTCATCTGGCACCGCCAATCATCGCTGGCCGATTGCGACGCGGTCATACTGCCCGGCGGGTTCTCTTACGGCGACTACCTGCGCACGGGCGCGATTGCGCGGTTCAGTCCCGTCATGACTGCTGTCAAAGAGTTTGCTTCGCGCGGCGGGCTCGTCCTCGGCATATGCAACGGGTTTCAGATACTTTGCGAAGCGGGGCTGCTGCCGGGCGCGCTGATGCGCAACGGTAATTTGAAGTTCATATGCGAGCACATTCAGATGCGCGTCGAAGCGACCGATACCCCCTTCACATCGCGCTGCCAGCGCGGGCAGGTGCTTTCGGTCCCGATTGCCCACGGCGACGGCAACTATTTCTGCGACGCCGAGACGCTCGCGGAACTCGAACGCGAGAACCGCATAATCTTCCGCTACTCGGAGCCGTCGGGGGCGGTTACTCAGAAGGCAAACCCGAACGGGTCGCTCAACAATATCGCGGGCATTTGCAACCGCGAGCGGAACGTCCTGGGGTTGATGCCTCACCCTGAGCGCGCAAGCGAAGAGCTTCTAGGCTCAAGCGACGGGCGTATAATCTTCCGCTCGCTCGCGGACACACTCGCGGAGCTGGCCAAGGCTTCCTGATTTTGTAGCGCTGCGACAATTGACCGCTTTCCGGGCCACGACCCGTCGCAGCGCTTTGTTAGCCGCATCAACATTCATATGAGCGAACCTGTTATCACCCCTGAACTCATCCGCACTCACGGCCTTACACAACAAGAATACAACCGGATAGTAGAGCTGCTCGGCCGCGAGCCCACTTTCACAGAGCTCGGCATCTTTTCCGTGATGTGGTCCGAGCACTGCTCTTATAAATCGTCGCGCGTTCACCTGCGCCGCCTGCCCACAAAAGGCGAAGCGGTGTTGCAGGGGCCGGGCGAAAACGCTGGAATCATCGACATCGGCGGGGGGCTCGCCGCCGCTTTCAAGATCGAATCGCACAACCACCCGTCTTACATCGAACCGTACCAGGGCGCGGCCACGGGCGTAGGCGGCATACTCCGCGACGTATTCACGATGGGCGCGCGCCCGCTTGCCGCGATGAACTCGCTCCATTTCGGGCCGCTCTCACTCGGCGGCGACGCCGACGGAGGGGAGCAATCGATCATCGCGCGCAACCGCTCGATTATGGCGGGCGTGGTAAAAGGGATAGGCGATTACGGCAACGCGTTCGGTGTCCCGACAATCGGCGGCGAAGTCAGGTTCAATGATTGCTACTCGCGCAACCCGCTCGTAAACGCTTTCACGCTCGGCATAGTGCGCCAGGACCAGATCTTTTACGGGCGCGCGTCGGGCGTGGGAAACCCCGTGATATACGTCGGCGCAAAGACGGGCCGTGACGGCATACACGGCGCGACTATGGCGAGCGAAGAGTTCGGCGAAGAGGCGCAGTCGAAACGCCCGACGGTCCAGGTGGGCGACCCGTTCTTGGAAAAATTGCTGCTCGAAGCCTGTCTCGAAGCCATGCGCGCAGGGGCTATCGTAGGGATTCAGGATATGGGAGCGGCCGGGCTGACAAGCTCGTCTTCCGAGATGGGAGCGCGCGCAGGCAACGGCATAGAGATCGACGTCGACCTCGTGCCGCAACGCGAGACGGGCATGACCGCTTACGAGATAATGCTTTCTGAGTCGCAGGAGCGCATGCTGATAGTCGCGGATCGCGGGCGCGAGCGACAGGTCATCGAGATATTCAACAAGTGGGAACTTGACGCAGTCGTCATCGGTCGCGTGACCGATGACGGCCACCTCCGCATAAAGCGGGGGGCGACCGTCATGGCCGACATACCCAACAAAGCCCTTACAGATGAAGCGCCCGTTTACAACCGCCCTGTCAAAGCTCCCGAACCGGGTGCGCCTGTCGTAGTCGCGCAAGTAGAATCTACAAACGATGAGCTTGACGCGACTTTCATGCGAATCATCACCTCGCCGACCGTGGCGTCGAAGGACTGGGTCTATCACCAGTATGATCACATGGTCCGCACGAACACAGTCGTGCTGCCGGGGTCGGATGCGGCGGTGATACGCGTGAAAGAGACGCGCAACTCGCTCGCCATGACTTTGGATTCGAATGCGCGGTATTGCCACGCAGACCCGCGCGCGGGAGCGCGGCTTGTTATAGCCGAAGCCTGCCGCAACCTTGTCGTGTCGGGCGCGCGCCCGCTGGCCGTCACGAACTGCCTGAACTTCGCCTCGCCTGAGCGCCCGGAAGTGATGTGGCAATTCAGCGAGGTCGTCGACGGGATGAAAGAAGCGTGCGAGGCGTTCAACACGCCCGTCACGGGCGGGAACGTCAGTTTTTATAACGAGACGGATGGGCGCGGCATATATCCCACGCCGGTCATAGGCATGGTCGGCCTCGTCTCGGACCCCCGGCACGTAACCACGCAGTGGTTCCGCTCGACCGACCGCGCGATCATACTTCTGGGCGAAACGCGTGACGATCTGGGCGCGAGCGAATATGCCATCGCCACTCTCGGCAAACCTGAAGGGCCTGTCCCGCATCTAGAACTCGACCTGGAACGGCGCGCGCAGGAGCTATGTTTACAGATCGTCCAGTCGGGCCTTGTCGAATCGGCGCACGACCTGTCGGACGGCGGGCTGGCTGTCGCGCTGGCCGAGTGCGCGTTTTCGAGCTACCGCAGAACGCCTGTCGGGTTCGAGGTCGATCTTCGAGGTGAATTACAAGCGGCTGCGTTGCTGTTTGCCGAAACGCCTTCGCGTTTCATCGTCTCATCGACCGACCAGAACGTCGAGGCGATCTTGAGGGCGGCCGCGGATCGCAACGTCACCGCCCGCGTCATAGGTCGAACGACCGGCGCGCAGGCCGTTATCAAAGTGGCCGGGCAGACCATCATAGACCGCGCCGTGTCGGAGATCGAAGCCGCGTGGCGCGGGGTGCTCCCTCGCGCGCTTGAGGTCGCGTCGCTGATAGCGGCCGAAGAGAGCCTGACCAGCTAGAGCCCGATACAGCATCAGCCTGAAACATGCCGTGAGTTTATGAGAAAGATTGCCGTCATGGTCTCAGGGGTCGCGTTGATAGCGATGGTCGCGGGGTACAGGTATGCGCGGGCGTGGTGGCACCCGGTATACGTCTCTGTGAGGGGTCAGCGAACGGTCGATGATGTCGTCCGCCAGGTAGGCCAGCGAGCCGAATCGCGACTCAAGCCGCGCTTTGACAGGGCCGGTGTGGCTTATCCGCCGCCGCGCATAACTCTTATCGGGTTAAAGGACGAAAAGCAGCTTGAGTTATGGGCCGAGAGTCGCGGCAGGTGGGCACACGTTCATACATACGCGGTCCAGGCGGCCAGCGGGGAGGCCGGGCCAAAGCTCAAGCAGGGCGACAGGCAGGTCCCTGAGGGAATTTACCGGATCGCTTTCTTGAACCCGAACAGCAGCTATCACCTGTCGATGAAGCTCGACTATCCAAACGAGTTCGACCTTGCAAAAGCCCGCGAGGACCGTCGCACAGACCTTGGCGGAGACATCTTTATACACGGCAAGGCCGTCTCTATAGGTTGTCTGGCGATGGGCGACGAAACGATTGAAGAATTATTCACGCTCGTCGCCCGCATCGGCCCCGGTAACGCGCGGGCAGTCATCGCCCCTAACGACCTGCGCACAAAGGAGCCCGCAATCAATTCTGCCAATCGGCCACCGTGGCTCGCCGAGCTTTATTCATCGATCAAGCAGGAACTCGACCGATTCAAAAAGCATTGATCCCTGCTCGCTAAACCGTGCATGAGCAAAGTACAGACCCTGACGCAAATATCTGCCGGCGGCGTGGCCTATCGCCGTCAGGGTGACAGCACAGAGATTGCCCTCATCTCCGTCGGCCCGCGCTCGCGGTGGCAGCTGCCGAAAGGGCTGGTCGATGAAGGCGAAACTGCGGAGGCTGCCGCGATGCGCGAGGTGCGCGAAGAGGCAGGGATAGAAACCTCTATAGTCGCCTTTATCGAAAGATCGGAGTACTGGTACTTCTCGACCTCGCGGGGCGAGCGCGTGCGTTATCACAAGTTTGTCCACTTCTACCTGCTTAAATTTCTGTCGGGCGACGTTGGCCAACACGACCGCGAGGTGAACGAGGCCCGCTGGGTGGAAATCTCTGCGGCTATAGAGATGCTCGCCTTCAAGGGCGAAAAGAAGGTGGCCGAGCAAGCAAGCCGGATGCTTGAAGAGCGTGAACCGTGAACCGTAAACCGTGACAAGTTGGATGAGAGTACCCGGCTGCGTATCTGTCTTCATCTTGTCACGGTTTACGGTTCACGGTTCACGTTCCTCTTCTCACGTTCCTCAAGTCATTCTACGAACGCGCAAATTTTTGATAGAATCTCTGCCGGAATAGACGCGGGAGGATTAGATGAGCAAACCAGTTGGCGCGACCCCGGAAGGCACAAGGCGTTATTCAGAGCGATTGAAGCCCTCGGCGGCAACGGGCCATTTTCGAGAGCAGCAGGGGCTTTGCATGTCGACAATCGGGCTCGGCACCTACCTCGGCCACTGGGACGAGCGCACTGACAGGATGTACGGGGAGTCGGTTCGCCGCGCAATCGAGCTTGGCGCTAACGTTTTGGATTCGGCGATAAACTATCGCTTCCAGCGAAGCGAGCGCGCAATAGGCGCGGCTCTCAAGCAGTTGTTCGAGTCGAAGAAGTTCTCGCGCGACGAGATCGTAGTCGCGACCAAAGGCGGCTTCTTCTCGTTTGAAGACGAGCCGCCCCGCGATGCGCGCAGCTGGATTATAGAAAACCTCATCAAGCCGGGGGTCGCTCGGCCCGAAGACATAGTCGACAGCCACTGCATGTCGCCCACATATCTCGAAGACCAGCTCTCGCGCAGCCTGAAAAATCTCGGTCTCGAAAAGATCGACATATATTACGTGCATAATCCCGAGTCGCAGCTCGAAGGCGTCAACCGCGAAGAGTTTCTAAATCGCGTTCGCGCGGCATTCGAGTTTCTTGAGCGCGCAGCCGGTGACGGGCGCATAGGCATGTACGGCACGGCGACCTGGAACGGTTATCGCCAGATGCCCGGCGCGCGCGACTATCTCTCGCTCGAAGAGATGGTCAAGGTCGCCGAGAGCGTCGCGGGCGACGGCCATCACTTCCGCGTCATCCAACTCCCTTACAACCTCGCTATGCCCGAAGCCCTGACGCTTGCGAACCAGCCTGTAAAAGGCGAGCACTTTTCAACCTTGATGGCCGCCGACCGCCTCGGCATCACCGTTATGTGCTCGGCCTCGATACTACAGGCAAAGCTTGCGCAAAACCTGCCTCCGTTTATCGGCAACGCATTGAAAGGGCTTTCGACAGACGCCCAGCGCAGCATACAGTTCGTCCGCTCGACGCCCGGCGTAGGCTGCGCGCTCGTCGGGATGAGCCAGCGCTCGCACGTCGAAGAGAACCTGATGGTGGCCCGCGTGCCTCCCGCTCCCGTCGACGAGTTCATGTCGATGTTTTCAGACCAGTAAGGGCGGCGATTCGTTTTACGACCCGGGGTCTTTGAAAAGTCCGGTTCGCTCGGCTGACCGGCAACAAACCACTGCTAATACAACCGGTCGTGCATTCCTCGCGTCTAAGTGGGCGTTCGCTAGAGGAAATAATGCACTTTCTTAAACCGGTCATACGTATTGTACAATTAGAAGGCAGGGGTGTTGGCCTTGATGTATGCTTAGGCGCAAGCGAGGGTTTGAGGATGAACGCAGAGCGCGACACAGACCTTTTCTCCTCTATGGAGCAAGAGCCGCTCGCGGCGAGGCTTGCTAAAGTGCTTGCTGCCGCCGCGCGCGAGCCCGCTTTTTACCTGAAGGGCGCGCTGCTGCCCGAAAGCACGGCCAACTGGTTTCCGGTCAGGCTCGCGCGCCAGGTCAAATCCGGCGCGGCGATGCTTGCCGCTCACCCGCTCTCGTATCTCGCCACGGCGTTCGGCCACGGCCCTGTCGGCGCGAGAAAAGGGAAGCGGTTTGCCGTCGTTTTAGTCCTGTCGATTGCCGCCCACACAGCTTTTGTCGCTTATGTCGTCTATGCGTCACTGCTCGCGCCTTTTTCGAGCTTTCGACTGGTCGACCGCGATTATAACGAGTTCAAAGACGTTGTGATGCTCAAGCCCCTGCCCAACCCCGGTCGCGGGTTGCAAGCGCCTTCGGGGACCGAGGCTCTCACGCTTGAGGAGATAAAAGAACGCGACCGCCTGCGCCGCGAAGAGGAGCAGCGCCGCGAACGGGAAAAGGCCGAGCGCGAAAAACGAGAGCGGGAGCGGCTTGAGAAAGAGAAGCTAGAGAAAGAAAAAGCCGAGCAGGAGGCGAAACAACAGGCCGCAGCCGAAGAGAAGAAAGAGAGCGCCACCGCCGACAATAAACCGGCCGCCCCGCAGTTCGGCGAGATCAACGAGCGACCGATCAAAGAGATCGTCAGCCGCACTTACGAGAAGTACAAGGCGGGCCAGATCGACCTGAACGTCATGAACTTCACCGTCATGGCCGCCTTCGAGATAGAGTCGGACGGGACGCTGTCGAACGTCCGCATCATAGAGTCTTCCGGCTCGCAGGTGATCGACCAGGAGGCTCGCGCCATACTCCACGCCGTGAGCGAATCGCACGCGCTCGGGCCCATAGCTCACCTGAGTTCGAACACGATTCGTTTCGACCTGAATGAAAAGTTCGCGCGGCTCACCATCACAGGCTTTGCGCCAACGGCGAGCGAAGCGAGAAACCAGGCGGGCGCGCTCAACCTGCTGCTTTCCGTAGCGCGGCTGGCTCAGCAATCGAAAAGCCCCGCGACCGCCGAGCTGCTCTCGCTCGTCAAAGTCAAAAGCGATAACAACCGCATCAACGCGGAGATGATGGTCTCTCGCGTTCGCGCTTCCGAGATGATGCGCGAGCGATTCGGAAATTGATCCCGCGCACGACGCATGCCCGAACTGCCAGAGGTAGAAAACCGGCTCCTCTATTTCCAAAAGACCGCGCTCGGCGAAACGATTGACCGCGTGGTCGTGACCGCGCCCGGCATGATAAAGAGTCCGAGCGCGGCACGGTTCGCGCGCTCGCTCGCGGGCCGCCGCATGTCGAAGGCAGAAAGGCGCGGCAAATACCTCATCATCATCCTGGATGACGACCGCGCGCTCATTCTCCATTTCGGGATGGGCGGCGAGCTGAGCTATTACGCAGATTCACGGGAAAGACCCCGGTTCACACGCATAGAGTTCTTTCTTAAGTCGGGCGGGAGGCTTGCCTTCACCTGCCCGCGCAAGATATGCCGCGTCCTGCTGGTCGATTCGCTCGACGAGGTCCCGGCTTTGAAAGGGATGGGGCCGGAGCCGCTCGCGAGCAATTTCAGCCTCGGCTATCTTGAACGTGTTATCGAAGAGAGCCCGGCCCGCCAGATCAAGCCCCTGCTGATGGACCAGAAAAAGATCGCGGGCGTCGGCAACATCTATGCCGACGAGATACTTTTCGAGGCGGGAGTCAGACCTGACAGGCGCTGCTCGACGTTAACCCGCGAAGAGATAAAGCGAATCCATCGCGAGACGCGCCGCGTGCTCAGGCGAGCGATAAAAACGGGCGGCGACGACCAGCCGCCGGAAGAGTTTCTTGTCTCTCGCAGCTCGCGCGGGGCAAGGTGCAGGCGATGCGGGCAGCCCATTCAAAAGAAGACCATCGGGGGCCGCACTTCATACTCATGCCCCCTGTGCCAGCGTTGACCCCGGCGTTAATCGGAGTTACTCGCTATCGCCTTCCTGGTCGTCGCCTTCGGTCATATCAAAATCGACTTCGTTGAGCCGCGCCATTATCCAGTGGCGAAAGATGTCGGCTTCCTGCCCCTTGCCGGTCCAGCGCGCGCGGTCGAAAAGCGTGAGCGCCATCAAAAGCGCGTGGTGCTGTCCCGCGCGGTCCGAGGCCAACGCGAACTGGCTGTAAAGCCTGTCGATGTGATCGACGCTCGACCTGGCGGTCTCGGCGTCTTTGAACCCGAGCTTCTTGGCGAAGAATTTCGAGTAGACGTTCATGGGAGCGGCCGAAGTCGTGTAAAGGTCGAAGTAGCCCGACATCAAACCGGATTCTTGAAGGACCGAGGCGACGTAGCTCGGCCGCGAGCCCGTTATCATCGCGAGGTCTTCAACGTCGCCTATCCCTGAGGTGTATAAAGAGAGTATCTGGTCCTTCTTCGAGACGCGCTGCGAGCGCTTTCGCTCGGCCTCTTTTTCAGGTTTGCGCTTCTGCTTCGAGCTTGTCGTCATAGCCCTGAGCCTTTCTGTCAAGGATTAGCGTCCGCGACTCAAAATCGGCTTCTCACCCGTTGGTGCGCTCGAACTCTTTCATGAAGGAGACGAGCGCCTCTACGCCTTCGCGCGGGAATGCGTTGTAGATCGACGCGCGGCACCCGCCGACGGAGCGGTGGCCTTTCAGCCCGTCAAACCCTGCGCGCGTGGCTTCCGCGATAAACTGCTTCTCAAGCTCCTCGCTCGGCAGCCTGAACGTAACGTTCATGAGCGACCGGCTTTCGGGCCGGGCGTGCCCGCGATAGAACTCTGTGGAATCGAACAGGTCGTAAAGCAGCCCGGCTTTCTCTTCGTTGCGGCGCAGCATCCCTTCAAGCCCGCCCTCCTCGATAAGCCATTTCAAGACGAGCCCCATGACGTATATCGCAAAGACGGGCGGCGTGTTGTAAAGCGAGTTGTTCTTTGCGTGCGTGTTGTAGTCGAGCATCGTCGCAAGCCCCTGCGGGCTTCTTTCGAGCAGGTCGTCGCGAATGATAACGAGCGTGACGCCCGCTGGCGCTAGGTTCTTCTGCGCGCCCGCGTAGATGAGCCCGTGCTTTTCGATGTTGACCGGGCGGCTGAATATATCCGACGAGGCATCGGCGACGAGCGGCACCGGTCCCGCGTCGGGCTCGCGCTTCCACTCTGTCCCGTAGATGGTGTTGTTGGTCGTGTAGTGAACGTAGGCGGCTTCCGGGTCGAGCCTCAATTCATCCTGACCGGGTACCCGCGTGAAGTTCTCCGCTTCGGTCGATGCGGCGACGTTCACCTGCCCGATCTTCTGCGCTTCCTTTATGGCCTTCTTCGACCATACGCCTGTCGAGATGTAATCGGCCTTGCCGCCCGCGGGCAGCAGGTTCATCGGGACCATAGAGAACTGCAACGACGCGCCGCCCTGTAAAAAGAGGATGCGGTAGGTGTCCGGCACCCCGGCAAGCCGTCGTATGTTCGCCTCCGCCGTTTGGATGATCTCGTCAAAAGTCTTCGACCGGTGGCTTATCTCAAGGACGCTCATCCCGACGCCGGGCAGCGAAACCAGGTCGCGTTGCGCCTCTTCGAGAACCGTCAGCGGCAGCACAGCGGGCCCCGCCGAGAAGTTGTATATCCTGTCGCTCATAATCCCCCCATCGGTTTGCTTTATTTCGATACCTTATCTGAAATCGAAGGCCGGCTAAAGCTTCAGCAGGCTCAGCTCGATTATGTCGGCGGAGTTCGCGCGCATCGCTTCGAGCGCTTCGTCGGAAGGGGCCTGGTCGAGATGTATGCGCGCGACGGCTGCCCTTGCCCCTTCAAAGACTATGTTCTCAGTCTCCTGGACGTTTATCCCCGCCGCTTTTATCTGGTCAAAGACCGACGCGAGCACACCTACGCGGTCAAAGTGGCGCAGCACAAGCATGTGTGTCGCGGGCGACTTCCTCGTCAGGTTCACGACGTTCGGGGCGCGACCCGTCTCGCGGTACTCGCGGACTATGCGGACGGTCTCATCCGAGATCGCCTGCTGCGCTTGATCGGTCGAAGCGCCGATGTGATGCGTGCCGATAACGCCGTCGAGCTTGAAGATAGGAGCGTCGACCTCGCCCGTCCCGCCCGAAGGCTCGCCCGCAAAGACATCCAATCCCGCGCGGATGCCGCGCTCGCGGACTGCGCGTTCGAGCGCTGCGTGGTCCACGACTTCGGCGCGCGACGTGTTTATGAAAAACGAGCCGGGCCTTAAAGCTTCGAGCACCCTTTCGTCTATCAGGTTGCGTGTCTCGTCCTTGAGCGCAACGTGTACGCTTAACACGTCCGCAGCCGAGGCGACTTCCATGGGCGACTGCTTCATCTCTATGCCAAGCTCCGTTGCGCGCTCAAGCGTAAGCGAGCGGCTCCAGGCGACCACAGGCATGCCGAAAGCGCGAGCGCGGGCGATCATCTCCTGGCCTATGCGGCCGAGCCCCACGAGTCCGAGAGTGCGGCCAAACAACCCGCGAGCTTTGCTGTACTCTTTTTTGTTCCAGCGGCCTTCGCGCAGGTCGGCGGCGTTTTCCGCTATGCGGCGGTCGAGGGCGAGTATCAGCCCGAAGGCAAGCTCGGCGACCGCGATTGAATTTTTGCCGGGGCAGTTTGCGACGTAGATGCCGCGCGCCGAAGCGGTCTCCACGTCAATCGTGTTATAGCCCGCGCCCGCTCGAACGACCAGGCTGAGGCGACCCGCTTCGAGCATCTCGCGCGTGACTTTGGTCGAGCGCACGACCAGAATATCTGCGCCCGTCGCCCCGACCGCTTCGACCAGCGCCGCGTCTTTAAGCTCGGGATCGTACGTGACATCACAGCCAGACTCTGTGAGCACGGCCAGCCCGCTTTCCGAAAACTTGTCTGCGATCAATACCTTCATCTTCTCTAGCTCCTGTAGTCGGTCGTCGTCGGCCTGTTCATCGGAAACAGATAGTATATTCTCAACACGCACCTTCTCTCAACACTGGCCGAGAGCTGTTCAAAACCGTTGCGCAACGCCGAGGACCGAGCGCACCGTGTCGCGGGCGATCAGCATCTCCTCGTCGGTCGGGATAACATAGGCCGCAAGCCGCGAGCCTGTCGCGCTTATCAATCCTTCGCGCCCGCCGACCATCTCAAGGTTGAGCGCAGGGTCAAGCTCAAGCCCAAGCCACGCGAGATCGTCCGAGATCAACGCGCGCACCTCGGAAGAGTTCTCGCCGATCCCGCCTGTGAAGACAATCGCGTCCGCGCCGTTCATCGCGGCAAGGTACGCGCCGATGTACTTTCGAGCGCGGTAGCAGAATATCTCTATGGCGAGCCGCGCGCGACGGTCATTATTCTCGCGGGCTTCGTCGAGTAGCTCGCGCATGTCGTTAGTGAGCCCCGATATGCCGATCAGCCCCGACTGTGTGTTCAGAAGCGTCTCGACCTGCTGCGAAGAGAGCCCCTCTTTGCCCGCCAGAAAATCGACTATGGCCGGGTCGATGTCGCCCGAACGCGTGCCCATGACCAGCCCTTCAAGCGGGGTCATGCCCATAGACGTTTCTACCGAATCGCCGTTTCGGATGGCCGCGACAGAGCAGCCGTTGCCAAGGTGCAGCGTGATGATGTTTGTGGCCGCGCGCTCTGCGGCTCGAATCTGGCGATAGCGATAGGCCACATAACGATGCGACGTGCCGTGAAAGCCGTAGCGGCGTATGCGGTGGCGGCGGTAGAGCTGGTAAGGGAGCGCGTAAAGGAATGCGCGTTCGGGCATCGTCTGGTGGAACGCCGTGTCGAAGACGGCGACCTGCGGCAGCCCCGCGCCGAATAGCTCGCGCGCAGCCAGTATGCCGTTGATGTTTGCGAGATTATGAAGCGGCGCAAGGTCTATGCAGCCTTCTATGCCGCGAATCACTTCGTCTGTTATCAAGACGGAGTGCGTGAACCGCTCGCCTCCGTGTACGACTCGGTGGCCCGCTGCCTGAATATCTGCGATGCTTGCGATGTGGTTGATGCCGCTTTCGGGCGCGGACGCCCATCGGATTATGAAATCGACCGCGGCTCGAATGTCGCGGAGCGGAGCGGCCAGCCGCTGCTTTTCGCGCCCTTCGACCTCCAGGGTCATTATGGCCTCGCCGCCTATTCGCTCAATCAGCCCGCGCGCAAGCCTCTCGTCCGTATTGGCGGCTATATGGTCGAGGCTCGTTCGGATCAACTGGAACTTGACCGAGGAGCTGCCGCAATTGAGTACGAGTACGTTCATAGCCTTGCGAGAGTGATAAAGGCTGAGTGGCTTCATCGGAGCTGATATGAAGCCTGACCTCGATACTCAGTCCCCTGTCCTCATCGCTCAGTCCTGCCTGCCAGCCCGTGATTAAAGCGCGCCGTCGTTCCACGGCCCCCAGATGGCAAAGGTGATGCCCGGCGTTTGAATGTTTACGAAAAGCGTCTCGCCGTCTGGGCTGTAGGTGGCCCCGGCAAACTCGTTTCTTTCAGCGCCGGGGATGATGTTCTTTGCGAGGTCGAATATCTGGCCCGCTCGCGTGAGCCCGCGAATATAATTATCCATGCGCCCGTCTTCGCATACGACAAGCCCGCCGCGAGGGCTTACGCAGATGTTGTCGGGGCCGTCGAGCAGCTCGGCGCTTGTCGATTCGAAGATCAGCGTAAGCTGTCCTTCGGATGAGCCTTGCGGGCGGTACTCCCAGACCTGGCCCAGCAGCTTGTCGCCGCCCGATGTCGACGTGAAGTATATGCGCCCGTTTCCGGCCCAGCATCCTTCGAGCCGGGCAAAAGTCGCGCCGCCTTTTTCGAGCCCCTGTTTGTAAACCGCCGACGGATCGGTGTCGGCTGAAGTCGGGTCGGGGTCGTTTATCTTGACCCAGACTGCGGGCAGAGAGACGCCGACTTTCTGGCCTCTTCGCGTGTCGTACTTCTGCTGATTCTTGACGGCGAGCATCTCAAGCCGCCCGCCCTCGGCAAGCTTGCCGCGCCTCTTTGGTATAAAGCGGTAGAAGCCGCCGGGTGAAAAATCTTCCGTCTCGTAGACTATGCCTGTCGCGGGATCGACCGCTATGGCTTCGTGGACAAACCGGCCCATGTCTTTGAGCGGGACGGCGGGGGCCTGGTGGTCGGCGCTCGCCATGACCTCGAAGCAGTAGCCGTGGCTTTTGGCAAACCCGCCGCCGATCACTTTGCCGTCCGCGTCTTTTATCTCAGGCTTGCCGAGCACTGACTCTTCGCACGTTACCCACGACCCCCACGGCGTCGGGCCGCCCGCGCAGTTTTGCAGCGTGCCGCTCAAGGACGCGAAACTCTTTATGATCTCGCGCGTCTTCGGGTCTATTACAAGCGTCGTGGTCCCGCCGTTAGCCTGCGGGTCATAGGCCGCCTCTTTGTTGCCGAACGCCTTCCCGACCGCCGCGATGCGGTTGTTCACCTCCTGGTTGCGAACGAGCCGTATGGTCTTGTCTTTCCCCGCAAAGGCCGCCATGCCGTCGTGACGCGCGGGCGTCGGGTTGTTGTCCGACATCATCGAGCCGGTCTTGCCCAGGACGTTATATTGAAAGCCTTCGGGCAGGGCGAGAAACGTCTCGCTGGTGTTCTTTGACGCAAGCGGGCGGAGCGCTCCATACGCGCCCGTCCCTTTGGTGGCGACGAGGCTGCGGCTATTTGAAGCGACAAGCTCTGCGCGCGCTATAAGCCCGGTGAATGCAAACCCGCCCCCGGCAAGCGCACTGCTGTAGAGGAATTTGCGGCGGTTGATTCTGTTCAAAGCGATTTCCCCTTCCTGAGATGAGTTGAACCTTTAGCGATTAGCTAATATGCCATGCTTGGGGAAGGGTGTCTATTTCATCGGAGGGGTACTTTCAGGATAACGACCGGTTTCAGCTTTTCGAGTGGAAAGATCGCGCCCGACGCGTCAAAGCTTCTCATTTGCGAGTTGGCTATGTAATAAAAAGAGCCCTCCGCTATCGCGCCCGTGGTCGGTATGCTGTAAGCGGGGTGGCTCGACTCGATCACCTCCGCGCGCGTAACGCTGTCGCGCGACGGCGACAGGTGGAAGCGAATTACGCGAGCCGGTTCGTGACCGTTTTGGACCGCCACCAGGCTGTCGCGGTAAAAGTATAACCCGTCGATGCCTGAGACAGTAGTCGTCTCAGGGTAGCCGAGCCGCGTCCTTGTGCGCTTTTCAATATCGACGATGTTGATGCCTGCGAAGTCCGCCACAAACAGGTGCTTCTCGTCGTCCGACAGTGTTATTCCGTTCGGGTAGAGATACTGGTCGAGTTTCAAGAAAGGCTCAAGCGTGTCTTCGCTGGCGCGTATCGTGTAGATTTCAGCGGCCGCGCTGTCGGTGATAAACAGGTCGCCGTTCGAGCGAACGGCTATATCGTTTAACAGGTGCGGGGCGGGCTTGTTATCGAGCACGTACCGCTTTATAAACTTGCCTGTGTTGAGGTCGTACTTGTGCACGGCGGAGATGCCGTCATTCTCTTTTTTAAACCCTCTCATCTGGGGCAGGACCACGGTGTTGACCCAGAGTATTCTGCGGCGTGCGTCAACCCTCATCCCTAAAACGCCTGTCAGGCCGTCTTGACCTTCGGTTGTGAAGTCGCGAACATTGCCTTTTGCGTCTATGCTGACTATCTTCGCCTTGTACATGCTCCCGACGTAAAACTTTTTGCCCTCCGGGTCGTAAGCGATCCCTTCGGGCGTCAGGTCTTTTTCCGAAAGCGTAAACGCGGTGGTGCCGCCGATGACGGGAGCGCGGTTGGCGTTGAGCTTTACGACCGCGCGCTCGAACTCAGCCGACTCGCTCAAGCTCTTAAAATCTGCGCTCGCGCGCGCGTCTACGGTCAGCCCCAGGCCTGCAATGCGTTCGAGCGTCGCGACGGCTTCTGTCTTCTTACCCGCGAGGCTGTAAGCACGCGCCAGCAAGAAAAGGAGCGTCGGGTGGCTTTTCGGGCCGGTCTTTGACACCATCTCGGCGTTTGTGAGAAAGGCGGAGTAGTCTTGTTTTTTATGTGCATTGGCCGCCTGCTGCCAGTAATTGAGCCACGAACGATTCTCTGTCTCCTGCGAAAAGGCTGTGGGTGTAAGAGTCAGGATCAGTAAGAGAGATAAGGTCTTAAACAATGCGCGCTCCTTCCTGTGCTCGTCGCGGACCGGGGATTATAGATCGACCTGCACGCAAAGTAGAACACGCCCGGCGGCAGCTTTTGCAACGCCGTGACGCTTTTGACGTTTTTTTACAACAGGCGTTTCTTACAACCCCTGCGCGATGTTAGATCAGGTGGCTCAACAGGCCGTCGCGCAGCTTGGGCTCGAACCAGGTCGATTTCGGCGGCATGATCTCGTTCGCGTCGGATACGGCCATCAGTTGCTCGACCGTGACCGGGTATAGCGAGAAGGCCACGGCAGCCTTGCCGCTTGCGACCGCTTGCTCAAGCGCCCTCGTCCCGCGTATGCCGCCCACGAAATCTATGCGCTTATCCGTGCGCACATCTTTTATCCCCAGAAGCGGATCGAGCACGCGCTCTTGAAGCAGGCTCACATCGAGCGACCGTATAGGGTCCGACGCGTCAACAGTTGCGCGGGCGGCTTCCAGCCCGTACCAGCGGCCGTCCAGGTACATGCTTATATGACCGCGTGCGCGCGGCTCAGGCTCGGCCGATTCGGTGACGGTGAACTTTTCGGAAACGGCTTTTAAAAAGTCGCCGGTCGAGAGCCCGTTCAAATCTTTAACCGTGCGGTTGTAAGGAAGGATGCGAAGCTGGTCGGCGGGGAAGAGGACCGCGAGGAAGAAGTTGTACTCTTCGCTGCCCGTGTGATCGGGGTTTTCGGATTTAAGCTGCGCGGCGGCGCGGCTCGCGCTCGCGGCCCTGTGGTGACCGTCGGCAATGTATACGAGCGGGACGGCTTCAAACTCCGCGACAAGTTGTGAGGCGGCCTGGTCACTCACGCGCCAGATGGTATGCTCGACGCCGTCGGGCGCGGTGATCGAATAGAGCGGCTCGGTCGCCTGAGCCTCCTGGACGAGCATGTCTACACGGGCGCGGCCCCTGTATGTGAGAAAGACGGGTCCCGTCTGCGCTCTCAGCGTTAGTATGTGGCGGGTGCGGTCGTCTTCTTTATCTTTGCGAGTGCGCTCGTGTTTTCTTACTATGTCGCGGTCGTACTCATCGACGGAGCAACAGGCGGCGATGCCGACCTGCGTGTGGTCGCCCATGCGCAGCGCGTATACGTACAGGCTCGGCGCGCCCTCGACCAGAAGCGGGGCCGTCTGCCGCAGTTTCTCAAAGTTCTCTGCCCCACGGCGGTAGACCTCATCCGAATAAGGGTCCGTGTCGTCGGGCAAGCCTATCTCAGGGCGCGAGACGTGCAGGAAGTTTAGCGGGCTCGCCTGGGCAAGCTCGCGCGCTTCTGTCGTGTTGACCACATCATAAGGCACTGCCGCGACTTCGCTCGCGGCCTCTTTAGCCGGGCGAAGCGCTTGGAAAGGGCGGATCGTTGCCATCTTCTATTCTCTCCGTTCGATCTGGTTTCGTGCTCAAAATGCTAGGGCGCGCGCGCCCGACTGTCAACTTGAACCGTCGACTTAGCAGTCGATCATCGAGTCTGGTCCGGCGGGTTCAGGTTGATTGTCGTGTGCTCTGTCACGGATGTAGGGATGTGGTGGGATGAAAGGGCCGGGTCTGTAGGCGGAGCCTGCCGAAGCTGGACCACCTCTTGACCACTCGGAAGGGCTTTCGGCTGCGCCTCGCCGCCGAGCAGAGTGTTTGCTCTCCTGATTCGCAGAAGCCCTATCACGATTGCCGGAAACCCGAAGAGTATGCCGAGCGCAAGGTTTATAAGCGCCGACACGTAGTTGGGCGAGCGGTCGAGCGAGCCGAGAAATATGCTGACGATTGCGATGCAGAAAAAGATCGCGAACGTGACCACTCCGCTCGAAAGCGCGTTTTCGCCCTTCTTCAGCTTATCGAGCGCCTGGTCGAAACCGCCTTCGAGCGCGACTCGCGTTGCGGTGAGCTGCTGCCCGCACTGGCGGCAGTATTTCTGTTCCGGGTTGTTATTGGTTCCGCATTTCGGACAGAACATCCATGAGCCTCCACGCTGAAACTTATCACAGCTGTTTATACGCGGCAAACTTGTGGCGTGTTCATATTGGCGCTTCGCCCCGCTGACCGCCTTTGATGTAGAATCTCCGAGCGCGCACATACGGCTATCGAAAAGGAGCAGGGCAGTCATGACAGACGACCGCACGGCACAGCTTGTCACCGCAGACCGCAAGGGTAAGATTTTGACCCTGACCTTGAACCGTCCCGAAAAGAGCAACTCGCTTCACCCCGATCTTGTCAGGGCGCTCTCCGGGGCTTTAAGAGAAGCCGGGTCGGACCCTGAGATAAACGTTCTGGTGCTGACGGGCGCGGGCCGCAGCTTCTGCGCGGGGCTCGACCTGGAGCTGCTCATAAACTGGACCGCCGATGAAAAGACCGCTTACCTCGAAACCGTGACAGAGATGTTCCGGCTCGTCTGGTCGCTCGCTCAGCCGGTGATAGGAGCGATAAACGGTCCTGCCATCGCGGGCGGGTTCGATCTGGCCGCCTTCTGCGACATCCGGCTCGCGTCGACCGAAGCCGTCTTTGGGCAGGCCGAGATCAACCTGGGGCTGACTCAGATCATCCACCCGCTCTATAAGACCATTGGGCTTGCGCGAGCGAAAGAGCTTGCTTTGACGGGGCAGAACATATCCGCAGAGGAGGCCTACCGGATAGGGCTCGTAAATCACCTCTACTCGCCGGAAGAGTTGATGCCGCGCGCATACGCGATGGCCGAAGTCATGGCCGCAAAGCCGAGGGGGGCGCTCGTCGAGACAAAACGGTTGACCCGCGAGTTGATAGATATGGAGACGGATGCGGCGCTCAGAGAGATCGGAGAGACTTTTATTCGCCGCCTCGACACGGATGAGCACCGCGAGCGGCTTGCGCAGGTTTACGAGCGTCTCAAGAGAAAATAAGCGGGGAGCGCGTCAGAGCGGTGGGAAGGCTATGAACTGCCGGGCGGTTACTCGTTATACCGCCTTATAGCCTCATAGTAGACTGCGCATACGCGGTCTATCTCTTCATCCGTAACCCTGTCCTTGAATACGACCTTTAATATAACGCCGAGTATCTGTAGCGGCGTCAGCGACAGGCCGCTTTTCGTCGCCGTATCGCTTTGATTTAGCGGTTTCTCTTTTTTCGGGAAGACCAATACTTTCGCCCTGGCCTGAGGCTTTGACGCCGCCGCCTTCGGGCGGGACTTGCGGAGCTTGTCGGCAAAGCCCTCTTTTTCGGGGCCGGGCTCAGGCACGGAGACGGCGACCGTCGAGCGCCTGGTTGACGCTTTCTTGTTTACTTCAGCGAACGTCCTTTGCCACTCCGGGTATGCCCGCGCAATTGGTGAAGTGACCGCGATCAACGAAGCGTTCCTGGCTTCTTCCAATCTGCCGACTTCGGACAATTCGACCGCATAAGAATTGAGATAAGTGAGGCGTATGTGGCGCGGGGCATACTTAACGACGGGCAAGAGCCGCTCAAGCTCTTTCACGGCCTGATGGTGGTACCCTTCGACGGCTTTAAAGATCGCCATGCCTCGTACGGCTTCCAGGCTCGCAGGGCTTAGCGGATCGGCTTTTAATACTTCGTTGTAGTAATAAAGCTCGGATTGATAATCTCCCATATCGGCAGAAACCGCCGCCAGCGACAGGCACGCTTTTGCTTTATATCGAGTCGGGGCCGAGTCTGCCGCAAGCTCAAGTAGCCTTCTGGCCTCTTCTTGATTCCCGCTCCCTAAATTATTGGCCGCGATTGCTAAAAAATAATAGCCGGTCGATTGAAAGCTTTTTACAGGCAAAATAGAGAGAGTTTGGCCCATCTCTCGGACCTTATCGAAGTCACGCAATGCATGTGCTTGCTCGGCAATTTGAATAAGGCGGTTTCCTAGCCGCTGATAGTTGTCCACACCTTTTAGTAGCTGCTGATACAATTCGGCATGTTTGACCGCTAAAGGAGAGAACATGAAAAGACTGTTGGCTGTCGGTTCAATCATTATCTGTTTGTCCCTTCCCGTCTTCGGCGAACATGCCCGACCGGGATACGGCTTGTGCGATTGTGACGATCCTATGTCGCATTATCAAGGGCTGCGGATAGAAGATGGCGAGGAAGAAGTTCAGCATAATTCGGACACAGAGATCAGCGAGCTACGGCTTTATCTAAACGCTCTCTCGACACTACTGAGAATTAGACTCTAGTTCGCAGAAAACAACCTGAAATACTGCCGCACTCGTGGCGGCTAAATATCTGTGTAACCGGGCGATTGTACTACAGATTACGACAGTTGCAAATGAGATGATATTTTAGGCGAGATGCGCAATATTCTAGGCACGGCTGAGACGCACGCGGTCCGGGTTTAGAATAAGGGGTTGAAGGCGGGCAGTTATTGCTGAGAATCCCAATTCTGTATCAGCTCAAAATAGACCGTGCAGAGGCGATTTATCTCTTCGTCGGTCACCCTGCCCCTGAACATAGTCTTGAGCAATACGGCGAGCCACTCAATGGGTGTGAGCGTCGGCACTTCCACGCCCTGAAACTCGACGGCTTTAGCCTTCGGGAATTTGATGACCCTGGCCATGCTTGTTTCAGGCTCCGGCTCAGCAACAGGCTCGGCCACCGGCTCCGGCTGAGGCTTAGGGATAGCTACGGAAACGGTAGAACGGCTCTTATATAGCTTCTGGTTTATTCCCGATAATGTCTTCTGCCAGGCTGTCTCGTAAGGTCCGAACGGGGAGTTACAAACAAGGGTTGCGATATTCTTAGCTTCTTGTAGTTGTGCTGTCTCGCTCAATTCCAACGCATACGAGTTAAGGAAATCGAAATATGCATGCGGTGAAGCAAGCTTGAACATCGGGTATAGCTTCCGAAGATCGTCTAAGGCCGACTGGTGATAGCCTTCTTTGCCTTTCAATAACGCAATAGCTTTGAGAGCTTTTATAGTCGTGCTGAAATGTCCGAACTTAGTAACTTCCAGATAATGCCTGGCCGCTTCATCCGACTCTTGTCTGACCCAGGAAATGGCGGAAAGAGAAAGCATAGCTTCCGCTCTGTATCTCAAAGGCGCATCACTCGTTACCATCTCAAAAATTGGAGCAGCTTCCTCTAAGTTTCCTCGCCCATCACGGCAGATACTTAGCGCCAGATAGTATTGCCCTATTATTCGATAGCGTTCTATTGGCAAATTGGAAAGGATGAGAGCTACTTCCGATAGCGCATCGAATTGCGTAAACACGCGTGCCTGTTCCGCAAGATGAATCAGCCTGTCGCCTAAATGATCGTAGTAAACGAAACCCTTTAGTAACTCCTGGTACAATCGCTCCTGTTTACTGCTAGGAGGAACTATGAAACGATTTGTGGCTGTTTGTACGATCATTCTCCTATTGTCCTTTCCTGCCCTGGGAGATCATAAAATCCCAGGGTTTGGATGGTGCGACTGTAACGACCCGGCCTCGCATTATCAATGTTTGGTCCTGGAAGATGAAAATATACATGATCACGAGACTCCCGAAATAGTGACCGTGCTAAATGCGTTCGCGTTTTGGCTTAGTATAAGGGCCTAAGCTCTTTATTAAACTCGGCAAATTTGCTGCACTCGTGGCGGCTAAATATCGGTGTGCATTATATTACAGAACCGGCAGTATACAAGGGGCATGATATTTAGGCAAAGAGGGTATTATTTTAAGCAAACCTTATACTGCTTTGAATCCTAAACAAACGGGCGGTGGAGAAGAGTTTTTGTGCGGGCCAGGGACTTTTTTACGGAGCCTTGGGCGAAGTATCGCGGCTTGCTTCGGCCGCTCTACTCATAAAAATTTACTACCAGGTCAAGATAGGCCGAGCAGAAGCGCTCTATCTCGTTGTCTGCGTCCGGGATAAACTCTCCGAACTTTATCTTCAACATGACGGCAAGCCATTGAATAGGCGTAAGCGCAGGAACCTTCATGCCGTTATACAACTCTGCCTTTGGCTGAGGGAACTTGAGTATCTTTGCCGTGTTCGGCTCTTTCACCGGCTCAGGCTCAGGTGTGCTCTCAATCTCAGGCTCAGGCTTAGGCATAGAGACAGCAACTGTTGACCGCCGCTTGCGAAGCCTTTGATTCACTTCCGAGTAAGTCTCTTGCCACTCTGGATAATACGGGCCAAATGGCGACGCTATAGCCAGCGCCGAAACGTTCCTGGCCTCTTGCAAGCGGCCTACTTCGTTTAGTTCAACCGCATACGAGTTGAGCAAATCGTAATACAGGCGTGGCTCTGCGTGCCCAATGATCGGGATAAGGTTCTCCAGGTCTTTCAGGGCCGATCTATGGAACCCTTCCTGCGATTTCAAGGCCGCGATTGTGCGCGACAAGTCTATGTATTCTGAGACTGTAGGCGATGTTTTTAGAGCCTCTTTGTAGAAGTACAATGCCGTTTCGGTGTTCCCCTTAAACCCTTCTAACGCCCCGCGAGAGAATAACGCTTTCGTTTTATAGGTCCGCGTCTGTTCGATAATCTGTTCTAAGACCGTAGCAGGATATTCAAACTCTCTGCACCTGCACCACACTAAATAATACTGCGCTATCAGTTGGTATTCTTTAACGGGTATATTGATGAGCAGTCTGGAAAGATCGCGCACGGCGTCCACTTGCCGGAAGGCATGAGCGGCTTTGATCTCTTTTATGATCCGGTTTCCTAGTTGCTCATAACTGGATATGCCATAAATCAACTGCTGATACAATCCAGCCTGTACTGCTATAGGAGGATGTATGAAAAGACTCGTATCGGTTTGTTTACTCATCTTGTGTTTAGCCTTTCCTGTGCTTGCGGGGCACACACTGGCCGGCGGCCGGTGGTGCGATTGCAACGACCCCGCTTCGCATTATCAGGGACTTGTCTTGGAAGATGAGGAAACCCCTCAACGCCAGACTCTCGAAATAATGACTGTGCTAGAGGCATTCGCAATTTGGTTTAGCGTTAGAGACTAAAGTCCTATCAAAACTCGGCAAACTTACTGCACTCGTGGCGGCTAAATATCGGTGTGCAATATATCACAGAAAAAGTGAGATGCAATGACATGATATTTTGAGCGGGAATCTATTATCTTAGGCGGGGGTAAAAGCCCTGATAGCCGGGGTTATTCTTAAAGCCCGCAGAGAGTTCTTTGCGGGAACGGCTTTTTGTGCGAAGCCTCCATTGTCAATGATTTTGCTGCACCCCTTCGTCTAGGGAAGTACACGATATCGTCGGTTTTTTCTGTAAATTCCCGCGTCTGCTAGCAGTTAGCCCGTGGCACCGACATTGCAAGGTGATCGATCAGCCTGTGCTCTTAGAATTTGAAGGGGTAACGAGATCATGATAGACATACACCAGGCAGAAACCGTGGCCGTTAAAACATGTTGCTCTTGTAGTGGCGGGTTGCTCGAACGTGACCGGTTCTGCCGCTGGTGTGGGGCGTGCCAGGCCAGTGTTGAACCCTTAACCGACGATAAGAGCTTTTCTAAAGCATCCGCAACGGCGAGCGCAGGAGGCCCGACCTCACCTTACACAACGTCCGAGTTTTCGGCTGCGAGTGCGCAGCCTGACTTTTACCGCCCGGTTTCGGGGCCGCTTGTTCAGGCGGCGCTGGCAAATATTTCAACAAGCCCTGTCGCAGACTTCACGGGTCTAATGGCGAGAAAACTGATCTTTCTTCTCATCTCGATACCCGTATGGTTGATAATAGTGTTGCTGTCGCCGCTCGACGCTTATCTGGCGGCAAGATCGCTTACGAGAGAATAACGACCGCCTGCCGCTGATCGCTTCCTGGAAGATTGACAAGGATGCCGGGCGCAAGTATGCTTTCGGCGCTCCCAAATTTCAGCATTGAAGCCACCCCCACAGGCTTCCGGTTTCTCTAATTCCCCAGAATACGAAAAGCCTGATTGTCATAGCCCCGAGTTCATAAACTATCGGACAGGCCGGGAAAGGTATTCCGGCAAATCCGAGCTGCCGGTTCGACCGGCTTCCCTTACGGGTTTATTGTTTTGAGGGCGCAGCCTGCTCTTTTGCCTTTATGATCTTCAACCTGAACCTGGAAAAACGCGCGGCGAGGCTCGGCCTGTTGCTTGCCGGGCTCGTCGTCTGCGCGCTCGCGGTAGGCTGGACGGCTTCGCAATTCGTGACAGGCGCTTTTTCCGACAGCCGCCTGAAGATCGGCCGCGAATCTGTGGCCGCCGCTTCAAATTATTTTCCGGGCTCTGCTCGCCTCCGCGCACGCGCTGCCGCTGCCGAGGCGGCAAGCTCCGGCGGAAGCCTCGAAGCAGCAGAAGCTCACGCGCTCGAAGCGGTGCGGTTGTCGCCTTATAATTTCAACTACCGCGTCATACTCGCTTCGATCAAAGAGGCGCGCGGGCGCAGGGGCGAGGCCGAAGACGCGCTTCGCGCCGCGCTCGCGCTCGCGCCCAACCACACAGAGACACACTGGCGACTGGCGAACCTGCTTTTGCGCGAGCGAAGGCTTAAAGACGCGCTCGACGAATTTCGCATAGCGGCCAGCCGCAATCACGCGAACCTGCACGCAACGCTCGACCTGGTCTGGCGAGCTTCGGGCGGCAGGCTCGAAGCCGTAGACTTTGTGACCGCCCGCACGGCTGAAGCGCGGTTTACGCTCGCGCAGTTTCTGCTAAAACAGAAACGCGCGGTAGAGGCAGTCGAGGTGATCGGCCAAATCAGTAAAGACGCGGTCGCGCGATTGCCGGGCGTGCCTGCTTTTCTGAATGAGCTTGTAAGCGCGGGACAGCCTGCCGCTGCCCGCGATCTGTGGATTGACCTTGTCGGCGGCGATAAGAGCGATGACCGCGTGATATATAACGGCGGGTTTGAAACCGAGCGCCGAAAAGATTTTACGCTGTTTGACTGGATCATCAGCCAGACCGAGTACGCGCGCGTAAGTATAGAGGCGGGGAACGCTCACAGCGGCAATCGCTCGCTGAAAGTGGCTTTCGCCGGGCGCGATACGACAAGGCTCGACGGCGAGATCAAGCAAGCAGTGCTGCTCGCGGAAGGCGCGCGATACAGGTTGAAACTCTTTATAAAAGCCGACAGGTTCGAAACGCCTTCCGGCCCGCGCATAGTTATTATCGATGCGGCCACGTCGAACGTAATCGCATCAAGCGAGCCGCTCGGCACGGGGTCGTATGAGTGGCAGCCCGTGACGATTGAGTTCAAAACGCCGCGCGCCACCTCCCCCTACGCTGCCGCGTACATTACCGTTCGGCGCAAACCGGAATTCGACTACGACGACCCCACACGCGGAACCGTCTGGCTGGATGACTTCACACTGGATCGGCTATGAGCGCAAAGATAGATAAAGCCATAGTGACAGGGCTGCTCTTGACGGTCGCCTTCACCGCGCTTGCATACGGCACGGTCGAAGCCTGGTCGGTCGCGGTCTTCGAGCTTGCGGTTATCGCGCTCGTCTCGCTCTGGCTAATCAAATCTTACATAGACAGGCGAATCACCCTGGCTATTCCGCACGCGGCGCTGCCGGTTGCCGCGCTCGCTTTGATAGGGCTTGCGCAGAGCCTCACTTTTCGCGGCGCGAGCGGGCAAGTCGCGAGCCTTTCACGCGACCCGGAAGCCACGCGCACGGCGGTAACGGTGCTGCTGTTTCTGCTCGCCTTGTTTATCGTGGCCGCGAACTTTCTTAACACCCGCGAGCGGTTGTCGATGCTCGGAAATTTCTTCGTAATCTACGGCTTCGCGATGGCGTTATTCGCGCTCGTCCAGCACTTCGCCTGGGACGGTCGTTTCTACTGGATCAGGCCCAATACTCAAGGCGGCTCGCCGTTCGGCTCGTTCGTAAACCACAGCCACTTCGCGGGGTATATGGAGATGCTCGCGCCGTTTCCGCTGGCGTTGATTTTGACGGGAGCGGTAAAGCGAGACGCGAGACTGCTCTACGCATTCGCCACCGCGTTGATGGTTGTCGCGATAATTGCCTCGCTGTCGCGCGGCGGCTGGCTGGCCCTTGTGGCTGAGATGGGCTTTATCGTTATTGCAAGCCTGTGGATGAAAAAGTCGAGGCTCAAGTCTGAAGCCGCACGCAGCAAGAGGGCGTTTTCGATATTCGACTCGGCGGCGGTTGCAGGATTAGTGCTGGCGGTATTGCTTGGGATTATATGGATCGGCCCGGACCCGGTTATCAATCGGGTGACGGGCAGCACATCTTTGACCGGGGCAACGGAAACCGGAAAAGGTGAAACTTTCTTTACAAGCCGAGGCTGGATATGGCGCGACACCCTTGAGCTTTTCGGCTCAAGCCCGGTTCTGGGCGTCGGGCTCGGAGCTTTTCAGACCGCTTACACGGCCTATAGCGACGGGGACGGTTCAGTCATCGTAAACGCGGCGCATAACGATTATTTACAGGTGCTCGCGGAGACGGGGCTCGCAGGCGGAATCGTGACGCTGTGGTTTATCATAGCTACGATGGTCGCGATCAAGCGCGGCGTCAAGGCTCGCGACCCGCAGATGGCTGCGATGGCGCTCGCAAGCGGCGCGGGGCTGGTTGCGATGCTCGTCCATAGCATGTTCGATTTCAACTTACAGCTCCCGTCAAACGCGCTGCTCTTTCTAATGCTGTCGTCGGTCTCTTCGACCATCAGTTCAATCGTGAACCGTGAACCGTAAACCGTGACAAGAAGGAGTCAGACATTTATCACGGTTCACTGAGGAGTTTTGAGATGCAAGATAGAAGCAAGCGATATTCTCGCCTTCTCGTTTTTGTGACGGCGCTCGTCACCCTATTCGCGGCGTCAATGGCGACCAGCGCGGCCGGGCAGCAGGGCCAGCAGCACGCGCCGGCCGCGGCTTCGCCGGCTGCGCCCGCGAGTCCCGCGAGCGTCGTCATCGCGAGCGAGGAAGATTATCGAATCGGGGCAAGCGATGTGATAGAGATTCTGGTCGAGGATGCCGCAGAGCTGTCGGGCCAGTTCCGCGTAGGCTCGACCGGGACCTTCTTGATGCCGTATCTGGGGAGGATTGCGGCGGCGGGCAAGACGCCCGAAGAACTGGGCAAGCTCATCACGGACGGGCTGCGCGGGCGCTACCTGAAGAACCCGCAAGTCAAGGTGGCGGTCAAGCAATACAACAGCCGAGCCTTCTTTATTCAAGGCTCGGTTAAAAGCCCCGGCCTTTACCAGATCGAAGGCCGCCCCTCGCTTCTAAAGCTGATAACGATTGCCGGAGGACTCGCCGAAAATCACGGCTCGTCCGCTTTTATAATGCGCGAACAGCGAGCGCAAAAGAGCGGAGAAGCCGCGCCTGAAAATATGGCCGTGGCCCCGGATGACGATTACAGGCTGATTCAGGTGAGCATAGGCGGGTTGTTAAAGGGCCGCTTTGATCAGAACGTGACCATAGAGCCGGGCGACATAGTAAACATCCCGCCGATGGATGTCTTTTTTGTCGCGGGCGAAGTGCGCGAGCCCGGCTCGTTCCCGCTCAAGGAGGGCACGACGCTAAGGCAGGCCATCTCGCTCGCGCAAGGCACTACGTTCGAAGCGGCGAAAGACCGTGCGGTCATATTTCGCGAAGACAACTCATCCGGCAAGCGCGAAGAGATAAAGGTTGACGTGGGCGCGGTCATGAGCGGCAAGAAAGACGATCTTAGCATCATCGCCAACGACATAATCATCATCCCCAACAGCCGCGCAAGGTCGGTGGGCGGCGCGTTGCTCCGCGCATTCGGCATAGGGACGGTAAATCGCGGCGTCCCGATCAGATATTGAGGGAAGTGAACAGTGACAAGTGACAAGTGACAAGAAAGATCGAAGCAGGGTTTTGCTCTTGCCTCTTCTTGTCACTTGTCACTTGTCACTTGTCACCTTCCATGAAGCGGTATGAATTTAGCCAGAATAAAGCATATACCGGCTCGGATTCACCGCGATCTACAATTTGTCCGAATGGTGAAGAACTATCGGGCCGCGCTCGCGGAGATGTGGACGGGCAGGAGCGCGGGCGAGTTGCGGCTTCGAAACGGCGTGGTTCTGAAGAGCCCCGAAGGTCAAAATCTGACCGCCTTATTCTATGAAATATGGATAAGGGAGGATTACTGCCCGGCCGGATACAAGATTCAACCCCGTGACGTGGTCATAGACATCGGGGCCAATATCGGGGTCTTTGCCGCATACGCGGCCACGCGCGCGAGAAACGGAAGCGTGTACGCCTATGAGCCTTTTCCCGACTGCGTGGACTGGCTCAGTAAGAACATCGAAGCGAGCCACCTTGACAATGTGGTGATAATCCCGCAAGGGGTCGCGGGAAAACCGCACTCGCGCAAGTTGCGTGTCAGTTCCCTTTGGATTTTGAACACGCTTTATGAGTCAATAGATGAAGGCGGCCAGGTCGAGATCAACTGCGTGGGTCTGGAGCAGGTCTTTAATGACAACAATCTGGATCGCTGCGACCTGCTCAAGATCGATTGTGAGGGCGCTGAATACGAGATACTCGAACAGTGCCCGCCCGGTATACTAAGCCGCGTAAGACGTATTACAGGCGAATATCACCAGGGCGCGCACCAGCGGGGAACGGGTGAGGGTCTGCGCCGTCTTTTAGAGAGCCGCTCGTTTCGTGTAGACAGGCTTCATCCCTTAGCGCCCGACGTAGGGATCTTTTGCGCCACAAACACGAAATAGCGGCGAGACCGCACGAAGGAGAAGAGCGAGTGGGAGGATTGAACATTCTGGTGACGGGAGGCGCGGGGTTTATAGGCTCGCACCTGGTCGATGCTCTTATCGAGCGCGGCCATAATGTTCGCGTGCTCGACGCTTTGATTCCACAGGTCCACGCCTCCGACCGCCCGGAGTATCTCAACGCGGAGGCCGAGTTTGTACAGGGCGACGTGTGCGACCCCGATGCGGTCGCCCGCGCGCTCGACGGCGTGGAGGTCGTGTATCACAAGGCGGCCGAAGTCGGCGTCGGCCAGTCGATGTACGAGATACGCCGTTACGTGCGGGCAAACGACATTGGCACTTCCGTTTTGCTCGAAGCGATGGTCGAGCGCCGCTCGCAGATTCGCAAGCTTGTCGTCGCTTCTTCGATGTCGATATACGGCGAGGGCGCGTACGCTTGCCCCGGCTGCGGCGAGGTGACGCCGCAGATTCGCCCCGCGAGCCAGCTGCTTGAACGGCGATGGGAGGTTGAGTGCCCGCGCTGCGCAAGCGTGCTTCGACCGAAAGCTACCGGTGAAGAGAAGCCGCTCTTTCCAAATTCGGTTTACGCCATCACGAAGCAGGACCAGGAGCAGTTGTCGCTGGTCGTCGGGCGAGCCTATAACATCCCGACCGTCGCGCTTCGCTATTTCAACGTCTACGGCACGCGGCAGGCGCTGTCGAATCCTTACACGGGAGTATGCGCGATCTTCTCTTCGAGGCTCTTAAATGATCAGAGCCCTATGGTCTTTGAAGACGGAGAGCAGACGCGCGATTTCGTCCACGTAAGCGACATAGTGCAGGCGAACCTGCTCGCGCTTGAAACGGACCGCGCCGATTATCAGGCTATAAACGTAGGCACAGGCGTCGCCACTTCGATCAACCGGATTTCCGACTTGCTGGCGAAGGGGCTGGGCAAAGAGCTTCGGCCGGAAGTGATCGGCAAATACCGCGAGGGCGACATACGCCATTGCGTCTCGGACATTTCAAAAGCGCGCGACCTGCTCGGCTTTGAGCCGAAGGTGGATTTAGAGCGCGGCATCCCGGAGCTTCTCGACTGGGTAAGCCGCCAATCGGCGAGTGATAAGGTTGCGCGCGCGACCGCCGAGCTTGAATCGCGGCGACTGGTCAGGTGACGCACCATGCGAGTTTTCATAACAGGCGGAGCGGGGTTTATCGGCTCTCATCTTGCCGAGCGCCATCTTGAGCGGGGCGACGATGTATACATAATCGACGACCTCTCGACCGGCGGGATGGAGAATATCCAGCACATAAAAGATCATCCAAAGTTTGCCTATTACCTTGAATCCATCTGCAACACACAGCTCGCGGCGGAGCTCGTAGACCTTTGCGACATCACATATCACCTTGCGGCGGCGGTCGGCGTGCGTCTGATCGTCGAGAGCCCCGTAAAGACTATCGAGACGAACATACGCGGGACAGAGATCGTGCTGGGGCTTGCGGCCAAAAAGCGCAAGCGTGTGCTGATTACCTCCACGTCGGAAGTCTATGGCAAGCGCGACCGCGCGCCTTTTTGCGAAGACGACGATCTCGTGCTGGGGCCGACGAGCAAGGGGCGGTGGAGTTACGCCTGCTCGAAGGCGATAGATGAATTTCTGGCTATCGCTTACTGGAAAGAGAAGCGTGTGCCTACCGTCATCGCCCGACTGTTCAACACCGTAGGGCCGCGCCAGACCGGCAGGTACGGCATGGTCATCCCGAACTTTGCGCGGCAGGCGATTGCAAACGAGCCGATAACGGTCTTCGGCGACGGTCGGCAGACGCGCTGTTTTACGCACGTCGCGGATACGGTCGGAGCTATCATGCGGCTGGCCGAGCACCCGCTCGCCGTCGGCGAGGTCTATAACATCGGGAGCGATCACGAGGTCACAATCCTTGAGCTGGCCGAAAAGATCAGAGAGCTTGCGGGCTCAACCTCTGAGACGGTCTTCGTCCCCTACGGCGAAGCTTACGAGGAAGGGTTCGAGGACATGATGCGGCGCGTGCCGGACCTGACGAAGATTCGCAACCTTATCGGCTATGAGCCGCGCTACGGCCTCGACCAGATTCTGAACAGCGTGATCGACTATCACCGCGCGCGGTTGAGCGGCAAGCCTGCGGGGTTTCAAGCCTAGGGTAAAAGTATTGACTTTCCGGGGTGCGGAACCTATTCTGGCCCCGGCCATGTAAGGTCAGCGGAGTGATTATGAAGCTATTTAAAGTCTGCCTGAGAGCTTTCACAAGCCTGTTGCTTGCGGTGACGGTAACGACGGTATTCTCGCTGTCGTCGTTTGCGGCATCACAACCCGATACGCTTCTCGATTCGCTCGCTCTCGACCCGGCGTTTGCTCAAGAGCCTTCGGGCGTCTTGACCGGGTCGGCTACCGTAAACGGCATCGCAACGGAAAGCGGCGCTACGATAACGAGCGGCAGCAGAATCGAGACCGGCTCGTCGAGCGCGGTGATCGACCTCGGCCCGCTTGGCCGTATCGAGCTTCGGCCTCATACGTCAATCGTGCTGGTCTTTGCCGCCGGGATGGTTTCGATAAAGAACCTCTGCTCGCCTTTCGAGGTGGAGGTCGTCACGGGGCAGGCGCAGGTGCGGGAAGGCTCCGACGCTCCTGAGACAAAGGTTGCAGGAGAGGACGAGGAGTATAGCGGGTCGGGCGAGGTCACAACGACCGGCGGCACGAACCTGATTCTCGACTGTGAGGATGACCCCGCAGCCGCATTCATAGGCCCCGGTCTTGGCGGGATACTCGGATTGATCGGCGTCGGAGCCGCCATCTTCGCCGGCGTCGCGCTTGGCGACGAATCCGGCCCCTCCACGCCGGTGGTCTCACCGACGCAGCCTTAAACGTCTACTAAAAGATGAACCGCAGAACGCCCCGGTCGCCTCAAACGCCGGGGCGTTTTGCTTCCTGGGCAGAGTTGCTTTAATATTGCGAGGCCTGCCCCCTACTTCAACGCTGCCCGGCAGCAGCCCATCAGGTCTAACAAGATGAATTTGAGATTTATAGCTTCAATCGTGAGCTTACTGATCCTTGCGTGCGCGACTTCTGCTGCGCGCTTGCAAGCGATCACAACCGTCTCGCTTTCGGGCGACCAGATCGGTCAGATCAAAACCGCGCAGGGCATTACCACGCGCGTTTCGTTTCCCGATGAGGTCGACGAGATAATCTGCGGCGACCTTTACGACGCGGCGAGCGGCAAAGGGAGCTTTGTGGCGCAGCGCAGCGGAAACGACGTATTCCTCAAGCCAATCCCCGCGAAAGGCATGAGCAACCTGTTTGTAAAGACAAGGGGCAAACGCGTATACAACTTCGATCTGTCGATAGTTCCTATGGCGCAATCTAACCGGGTCGTGAATGTAAGCGACAAAGCGGCGCCCGCGCCCGCAGCCCAAACCGGCGATCTTGTAGAACAGGCGCGGCGGCAGGCTGACGATATTATAACCAACGCGCGCGCAAGGGCCGACGAGATGATCGATAACGTCCGCCAGCAGGCCCAGCGAATAATCAGCGACGCCGAAACAAAGGCCGCCGCCGAAGCCGAACGCCGCTTTGTGCAGGCGCTTATGCTGGGGCTGCGCGAGTCGAAGATCGATAGCACTCGCGTGACATCAAAGAAGGTCGTCATAATGCTAGACCCTCGCGTCTTCACGTTCGAAGAGAGGTCTTACCTGCGCTACACGCTGCAAAACACCGGCGACACGGAGTTCGTCTTTAGCGCCATCTCGCTTGAATCAGGGTCGGGCCGCGAAGCCAGACATATCCCGGCCACTGTGGTCCAGAGCAAGTCGGAAAACCGCCTCGCTCCGGGCGAAACGCTTACAGGAGTGCTCGTTTTTGAGCCGCGACCGGCGACGGCTAAAGAGCGGCTGACGCTTTTTGTGCGCGGCGCGGACGACCTTGAGATCACGCGCCTGACTATCCAATGACGACCGGAACGCTTTCGATAATCTTAGTCCTGCTGGCCGCTCCTGTGATCGCTTACGGCCAGGACCGCCCGCTGTCGCCGCCCGAAGTTCCGCCCGTGCCGCTCTCGGATAAAGACCAGGCCCGCGCGCGCGCCGAAGAACTGGCGAAGAAAGCGGAGCAGGCGAAGAACCAGACGGCACCGCCTGTTGATAAACCCGCCGCCCGCGTGTCGATACCGCAGCCGCAGGCCGCGCGCCACATCTCAAGCGGCAACGTGGCGGTTGACGCGATAGTTTACCAGGCAGCCGCTCGTCACGGCCTCGACCCCTGTTTGATCCTCTCTGTTATGAGGGCAGAGTCCGCCTTTAACCAGGGGGCGGTGTCGCCCAAAGGCGCTTCAGGTTTGATGCAGTTAATGCCGGCGACGGCTCAACGCTTCGGCGTCAAAGACATCTTTGACCCGCAGGAAAATATAGGCGCGGGCGCGCGCTACCTGCGCTGGTTGCTCGATAGATTTCGCGGCGACCTCAGACTGGCGCTGGCCGGGTACAACGCGGGCGAAGGGGCGGTTGAGTTTTATGGACACCGCATCCCGCCGTTTTCAGAGACTCAGAATTATGTCCGTATAATTTACGGTCGCTACAGCCGCATACACGGCGATTCGCAGCCCGCGCCCGCGCAGCTTGTCGCCGCGCCCGCCGAAGAGAGACTCCCCACATACAACCAGATCATCCGGTCCACTTCACACGGCGTAAACCGTGAACCGTAAACCGTGACAAGTTAGAAGAGAGTGACAAGTGACAAGTGACAAGTGACAAGAAAGAGATAAACGGAGCTTGGCCGGTCTCTCCTTCTTGTCACGGTTTACGGCAGTCAAAGAAATCTGTGGTTTGAAATGGCGATGCCCAGGCCGGTTGAGCCGTCGGCCTGCGGGACCAGGCGCACAACTCTTCCGCGAATCGCGACGCGCGGCGGCGGCAACCCGTCTTCCAGGCTTGTTGAAAGCTGGCAAAGTATAAACAGTTGCGTCCCTTTGTGGACCTTTTCGCTCAGCCGCAGAAACAGACCGCCCGCGCTCAGGTTATCGACAAACGTGTCGGCCTCGAACCTTCTGCCGCTCTCGTCGCTGCCGCGCACAATCGCCGGATAAGGACCTTCGACCCGCAGCTTGTCTCTCCGCTCCAGGCTGAGCCTTGCCTCCAGCCTCTCTTCCTTCAGCTTTTCCTGCCTGTCTATCACGTCTCCCATTTGCGATAAGTATACATGGTCGAGCCAGCGATTCCAGACAAATCACTTCCTCAGGGACGAGCAAAAATTATATCCTTGAACCATGCAAGCAGATAAGAACTTTGCCGTCATAATGGCTGGCGGGTCTGGAACGAGATTCTGGCCCGCCAGCCGCGCTCGATTACCAAAGCAGTTTCTGAAGATCGCGGGCGATCACACTCTTTTCGAAGATACGCTGAACCGCGTGGCTCCCGTCGCAAGCCCCGACCGCATTTACGCCGTGGTCAACCGTCTTCACGAAGAGTTGACACAAGAGCTGCTGGCCGGGACCGGCGCTCATATCCTCGCGGAGCCCGTGGGGCGAAATACCGCGCCCTGCATAGGGCTGGCCGCGCTTCACATAGCGCGCATAGATCGAAAAGCCCCGATTATAGTCCTGCCGGCGGACCATTTTATCGCCGACGTAGTCGGCTTTCGCCGGACGCTCGCGGCCGCGACTGAAGTGGCGCGCGAGGGCGCAATCGTCACGCTCGGCGCTGTGCCGACGCGGCCCGAAACCGGGTACGGCTACATAGAGGTGGGAGAGCAGCGCGGCGAGGCCGAAGGCGAGCCCTATTTCGAGGCCGCGCGCTTTGTCGAAAAGCCCGACCGGCAGACGGCTCTCCGTTATCTTTCAAGCGGCCACCATCTCTGGAATAGCGGCGTCTTTATCTTCACGGCAGAGACGATCCTTCGTGAGATCGGCCTGTGCTTGCCTGGGCTGAGCGCGGGGCTTCAAGAGGTTGGCGAGGCTATCGCCACGCCTGAGTACGGCGGGAAGCTCGAAGCCGTGTATGAAAAGACCGAGGCGATCTCGATTGACTATGGAGTGCTTGAAAAGACAGCCGCCCCCATCTACGTGCTGCGAGCCGATTTCGGATGGAGCGATGTGGGAAGCTGGGAGGCGGTTTACGATCTCCACTCGGACAGACTCGACGATCAGCAAAACCTTCTGATAAGCGAAGCGATGGCTATCGACGCGAGGCAAAATCTCGTCTACTCGACTACCGACAGGGTCGTCGCGCTGCTCGGAGTCGAAAACCTCGTAGTGGTCGATACGCCCGACGCGCTGCTGGTCGCGGATAGATCGCGCTCACAGGACGTAAAGCAGTTTCCCGAAACTCTGAAACGCACAGGACAGACAGCGAGAACGTAAGGATTAAAATTCGACATGGCTGCCTGTCCGAACGGCCCTGTAGCAGGCGTCGACAAGCTCGACTGACTTGAACCCGTCGTGAGCGGTTACGGGGACGGGCGCGCTGCTCAAGATCGAATCTATAAAGGCGCGGTCTTCTTCCGTATAACCCCACCTCTGTTCCTTTGAGAGTTGATGCCACGATTGAGTCGAGTGATGGCCGTCAAGGTTTTTGCTGTGCGTGAGACTCTCCATCTCGCGTGTCACAATCGTAGCGTGATGACAGAAGACCTCGATTCGCTCAAAAGGAAAGAGCCAGCTTGCGTCCGCCGACGAAGCGAGCGTGGCGTGCAGCCCGCTTGCGAAGACGAGCAGCACCGAGAAGTCGTCCACTTCCCTGTACTCGTGCGAGGAGCCGACGGCATACAGCCGCACCACCTCGCCAAACAGAAACCTCACCATATCGAACATGTGAATCGTCGTTTCGTAGAGAAAGCCGCCCGTCACATCGGGGTTGCCGACCCAGGCAGGATTAATCAGCTCGCCACGGTTCATCTTGATATGAGCAGAGTGCGGCTCGCTGTGCGAGAGGATTCCTTTCAACGCCACATAGACCGGCGCAAACCTCCGGTTATGGCCAACTTGAAATACCGTGCTGCTCGCAGAGGCGCGATCAAGCAGGGCGCGGGCCTGGGCCAGGTCTGTGGCCATAGGCTTTTCGCAGAAGACGTGCTTGCCCGCGTCGATAGCGGCCATAGCAAAATCTGTGTGTCGCGTGTTCGGCGTTGTGATATAGACGGCGTCTACGCCTGCTATCAACTCACGCGCATCCTGAACCGCGACCGCCCCGTGCGAGCGAGCGAGGTGTTCGGCCCGCTCCTGTACAATGTCGTGCACGGCCGCAACTGTCACGCGATCATCGCCGCCAAGCACGCCCGCATGGAGGCTGCCGATGTATCCCGCGCCGATTATCCCGACTCTCAGCTTGCTCATGATCTCTCCGCGAACCGTTCCAGGGCGTAAACCGTGAACCGTAAACCGTAAACCGTGACAAGAAGGAGAGACTAACTAGCTCCTCATCCGATCCGGCTTGTCACGGTTTACGGTTCACGGTTTACGATCTTCATTGTCCGGCTGTGCGCTTCGATTGCGACCTCTCGCGGGTCGCGCTCCCAGTACTCCGGTCGGAAAATTTCCACGCTCGCCGCGCCCGTGTAGCCGATCTTTTTTAATGCGCTGACGATCCGACTTAGCGGCAGGATGCCCGTTCCCGGCATAAGCCTGTGCCGGTCTTCGAGCAGGTCGCGCGGGAGGTCCTCGGCGTCGTTGATGTGAAAGATGAACAGCCGCTCCGGGTTCAGCGCCTCAATGGATTCAAGCCGCGAGCCGCCCGCGTAAAAATGGAAGCTGTCTAAAACAAGCCCCACGTCGGAGCGCCCCACGCGCTCGACTATATCCGAAGCCAGATCGAGCGTCTGTACACTGCACCCGCTCTGGCCTAAAAACTCGAAAGCAAGCTTGACCCGAAAGCCGCTTGCGACCCCGGCCATCTCTTTAAGCACGCGGCTCGATTCTTCCACCACCGCCTCGCGCGTTGCGCCGTCGGGCAGCAGGCCCGGCACGACGACCACATAGGGGCAGTCGATCTCTGAGGCCACCTTGCATATCTCTTCGCACTCGGCCAGCAAAGAGGCGTGGCCGCGCTCGTCTCTAAAGGTGATTCGCTCTATCGAGTTGATGCTGTAAGGCGAAATCGAATGACCCGCAAGCAATTCAGCAAGCTCTGCGGTGGTGCGAGACTTCAGAAACTCCCTGAGTTTTGCCCCCCAGATTTCAAGATAGCCGAACCCCGCCTCGCTCGCCGCTTCGATGTCGGTCGCAAGGTCGGCTTTCATAATCGTCGCGCCGTTTAATGCCAGCTCCATTTTTTGACCCTCTACCGGTTCCCGTAGACGACGCCGGACTTGATAACGCGCGCGATCTTTCGCGTGTTGTTTATGTCGGCGAGCGGGTCCGCGTCGAGGATGACGATGTCGGCCAGCTTGCCCGCCTCTATCGACCCGGCTTCCCGGTCGATGCCGAGCGCGCGCGCTCCGTTTATCGTGCCCGCGCGAATCGCGTCAATCGCAGGCAGCCCCAGCTCTACCATCAGCCGCATCTCTTCGTGCGCGCTCAAGCCCGGAGCCTGATACGCCGCCGCCGTGTCTGTCCCGACAATCAGCATGCCGCCCGCGTCATGAAATCGCTTAACGAACTGCTGCATGACGGCCCACGCCTTTTTGAACGGAGCGGTGTCGATAGGCTGTTTGGAAAGCCCCTCCCAATCTTTGAGCGTCGCTTCGGGCGGATTGCTCGCCGTCGCCGCTTCGCGGAAGGCGTCCTTGTCGCGCACGAAGGCGATTGTGTGATGAATGCTGAGCGTGGGCGAATAGGCTACGCGCCGCGACACCATCTCGCGTATCAACTGGTCAAGCTTCGCCTGGTCGGCCTGTAGCCAGGCGAGCGAGCTGGCCACCCAACCGGCGACGAAAGCCGACGAGTGCGCCGCTCGAACTTTTTCGGGGTCGGCGGCGGCCGAGTCGGGCACGCCCACAAGATGCGTGATTATGTTTGTGCCCGCGAGCACGGCTTCCATCGCGTTCGTGCGGCCTGTGTGAGAGATCGTGCGGAGCCCTCTTTTGCGCGCTTCGTCAATCGCCGCGCGCAGCTCGTCAGGCGGCAATTGCGCGTGAGTCTTTATGAGGTCCGCGCCCGCCGACGCGCGCGCTTCGACCGCGCGCCGCGCCTCGTCAGGCGTCTTGACCGCTTCGCTTCCCGGAAAAGTGACCGGCTGGCCCGTGACCATAGGCCCGCAGACGAGCGTGCGCGGACCCTGTAGCTCGCCGCTCGCAATACGCCGCTTGAGCTCATAAACGGGCGGGAGGCTCCCCGTATCGAGCACGGTCGTTATGCCGTTTGACAGAAAGCGTTCCGACAGCCAAGAGTCTTTACCGTCATAAGCGCTGTGCGTATGCGTGTCTATCAGTCCCGGTATCAGGTACTTCCCGCGCGCATCGATAACCTCGGCCCCGCGCGGGACACGGACTTTTGCGCGCGCGCCCACGGCTTTGATCTTACCCGCTTCGATTATGACTACCGCATCCTTTATGTTCGACTTGCCGGTAACATCTACGAGCGTCGCGCCGACAATCGCGAGCGAGCGCGAAGCCGGTTTGGCCTGCCCCGCATGATCTGGCGCAACAAGCACGAGGGTGATAATCAGTAGAATCAGTCTTCGCATCACAAGCCTCCTTTTGCGTAAACCGTGAACCGTAAACCGTGACAAGAGAGGAGAGATGCACGGCGTGATACTCTTCTCTGACTCGTCACGGTTTACGGTTCACGGTTTACGTTCCACCGCCTGTCCGGTTTTCAAATCGAAAAAATCGAGCCGGTCGGGCTCGATCTTCACAAAGACGCGGCTGTCGATCTCTGCCCTGAAGTCCGCGCTCGCGCGGGCGATCAACTTCTCGCCGCCCGCTCGCAAAAATACTATCGTCTCATTGCCCATGACTTCCGTGACGTGGACCACGGCCTCGATCCAGCCGTCGTGTTGTTCTCGCGAGACGTGAACGTGTTCGGGCCGCACGCCGAGGACTGCCGCGTCTTGTCCCGCGAGACGCTCAAGCTGCTCGCCCGACAGGTGAACCTGTACGCCGTCCGCCACAAACATTCGGGCCGCGTGGTCAACCCGCCCTTCAAGAAAATTCATGCCGGGGTTGCCCAGGAACTCTGCCACAAACCGGTTGGCCGGGCGGTTATAGATATTCATAGGCGTGTCGAACTGTTGAAGCCTGCCCGCGCGCATGACCGCAACGCGGTGCGCGAGCGTCATCGCCTCCGCCTGATCGTGCGTGACGTAAACGGTCGTCGTCCCAAGCTCTCGCTGTAATCGTTTTAGCTCGCCGCGCATGTAGACTCGCAGCTTCGCGTCGAGATTCGACAGCGGCTCGTCCATCAGGTAGACGCGCGGCTCGCGTATGATAGCGCGGGCCAGCGCCACGCGCTGCCGCTCGCCGCCTGACAGGTCGCGCGGTCTTCGCGCGAGCAGCGGCTCGATTTCGAGCATCTCGGCCACGCGCTTGACGCGAACGCCTATCTCTCCCTTCGCGGTCTTTCGCACTCTTAGCGGGTAAGCGATGTTTTCAGATACCGTCATATGCGGGTAGAGCGCGTAGCTTTGAAAGACCATAGCGATGTCGCGAAAACGTGTCGGCACATCGTTGACGCGCTCTCCGCCGATAAATATGTCGCCGCCAGTGGCGTCTTCAAGCCCCGCCAGCAGGCGAAGCGTCGTCGTCTTTCCGCAGCCGGAAGGGCCGAGCAGCACTACAAACTCATCGTCTCCTGTTTCGAGCGTCAGGTCTTCGACCACGGTCGCCTGCCCGAAGAGCTTGCTTATGTTTTTAAACGCAACTTTCATAAGAAACGTGATTCGGGACCGACCTGCTAACCTTTAACCGCGCCGAGCGACAGCCCGCGCACGAGGTATCGCTGCACGGCCATAGCGAAAACGAGTATCGGCAGCATCGCCACGACCCCTGCCGCGCTCATCACCCCCCATTTGATCTCGTACTGCGTCACCCGACCGGCAATGCCTACCGGAAGCGTCATCGCCGCGTCGGTCTGAGTCAGCACCAGCGCAAACAGAAATTCGTTCCACGAGACTATAAGGCAAAAGACCGCCGTCGCCGCCAGCCCCGGCACGACAAGCGGCAGTATTACCCTGACGAGCGCGCCCAGACGCGAGTCGCCGTCGACCATCGCCGCTTCCTCAAGCTCGCGCGGAAGCTCCGCGAAAAACCCGCGCATCATCCATACTACGAACGGGAGGTTGAACGCCGTATACACTATGATGAGCGAGGCCGTTGTGTCGAGAAGCCTGATGTCGCGCATCATCAGAAACAGCGGTATGACCGTGACGATTGGCGGGAACATGCGCGTCGAAAGTATCCAGAGCGCGAGCCGCTTGTCTAACCGCCAGGGCAATCGGAGCCTCGCCAGCGCGTATGCGGCGAGCGTGCCTATCGTGACCGCAAGCAGTGTTGATGAAACCGCCACCACTCCGCTGGTCAAAAGGTAGCGGCCGAAGGACCGCTCGAAGAACGCATCGCGGTAATGCGCGAGCGTCGGCGTAAAGTCTATCCAGCGCGGCGGGATCGCGAACTGATCGACTTCGCTCTTAAGCGATATTGTCACCATCCAGTAGACGGGCGTGATAGCGACGAGGACCGCCACGGCTATGAGCGCGTATAGAAGAATTCGCGGGAATTTCGCCCTGCGGGCTTTCACACGGCCTCCTGTTTCTGGAGCAGCCTGATATAACCTGTGCTGATTAAATTTGTAAGTGCGAGAAGCACGAACGACATCGCCGCCGCATACCCGAAATCCGAGAAGCGAAATGCGGTGCGGTAAATATAAAGGCTTACGGTTTCGGTGGCAAACCCCGGCCCTCCTTCGGTCAGGATAAATATCTGGTCAAAGACGCGAAGCAGGTCCATCGTGCGGAGCAGGAGCGCGATCAGTATGGCGGGCTTCAGCAGCGGAAGCGTCACATGGCGAAAGGTCTGCCACGGGCTCGACCCGTCTATCATCGCGGCTTCGTAGGGCTCTTGCGGTATGGCTTGAAGCCCCGCGAGCAAGACGAGAAAGACGAAAGGCGTCCATTGCCAGACATCGACCGCGATTACAGAGGCGAGCGCGAGCGCGGGGCTTGCCGTCCAGGTAAGGTCGTCGGTCGGTACGCCCGCCGATTGAAGCGTCCCGTTGATTGCGCCAAAGCTCGGATTGAACATCAGCCGCCAGATTACACCTACGACCACGGGCGGCAGCATCATCGGTACGAGCAGCAAGGCTCGAAACAAACCGCGACCGCGCAAGGGCCTGTCGAGCAAGAGCGCGAGACAAAGCCCTATCAGAAACTCGAACGTAAGCGCGGCAGCCGCGTACACGAATGTGTGACCGAGCGCGGCCAGGAAGAAGCCGTCATAAGCGAGCCGCGAGAAGTTGTCAAAAGACCACCGGGCCGCGCTCCCCGCGCCCACTTGAAAGCTGACCTTGATTGCGTAAATAAGCGGGTAGATCGACAGCGCCAACAGCACTGCCATCGTAGGCGCGATCAGCAGGAAGGGGAGCGCGCCGTCGCGCCCTCTTAGAAGCGGCTTTCGCATTTTAAGCGCCCATCAAACTAGTGACGAGTGACGAGTGACAAGTGACAAGATGGATCAAGCGCGGCGTTGGCTTACTCTTGTCACTCGTCACTTGTCACTCGTCACTTGTCACTGGTTACGATTCACGGTTCACGATTGGAAGCCTGATAATAAAGGTCGCCCCCTGGCCGGGGCCGGGGCTTGCGGCAGTAACAGTGCCGCCGTGCATCTCGACAAGGTAGCGCGCAAGCGTCAGGCCCAGGCCAAGCCCTCCGTGCTCTCGTGTGCTTGACCCGTCGGCCTGTCGAAAATGATCGAATATAAAGGGCAGAAACTCCGGGTGTATGCCCGCGCCTGTATCGCTTACGGCGATCTCGACATCCGCCCCTCGCTGCGCAAGGGTGAGCTGAATGTTGCCGCCCTTCGGGGTGAACTTTATCGCATTCGAGAGCAGGTTCCAAATCGCCTGTCGCAGCCGCGCAAAATCGCCGGTGACGTGGCCGTCTGAAGTTGTTATCACCGCCTCGATCTCTATCCCCTTGGCGTCGGCGGCGGGTTTGACCGCGTCGACCGCCGCCTCTATCGCCTTTTTTACATCGACGACTTCGGTCTTAAGCCGCAATTTGCCCTTGAGTATGTCGGAAGTGTCGAGCAGGTCTTCGACGATCTGCGCCTGCGCCCTGGCGTTTCGTTCGATAGCGTCGAGCGCGTATCGAGCCGATGAGGTGTCGAGGTCGCGCGTGCGGAGCATTTGAGCCCACCCGATGACGGACGTGAGCGGCGTGCGCAGCTCGTGCGAGAGCGTTGTGAGAAATTCGTCTTTAAGTCGATTGGCCTCTCTGGCTTCCTTGTATAGCCGCGCATTGTCGATAAAGAGCGCGGCGCGGCGCGCGAGGTCTTCTGCAAGCGCGAGGTCTTCGGCGTTGTAACGGCGGGCGGAAGTGAGCGCGAAAGAGACCGCGCCAAGCGTGCGCTCACCGGCAAGAAGCGGCACTATCATATAAGACTTGAAACCGAGGACCTCCATCATCTCAAGGTGTTTCTCGTCGCGGGCCGCTTTAGTTAGCCACGCGGGCGAAACTTCCGAAACCATCTCGGAGCGCCCCGTGCGGACGACTTTCACCACGCCGTAAGGCTTTGTCATGTCGAACGGGTAGAGGCACCGCATCTCTTTGAGCAGATATTCTTTCGCGGGCTCTTTATGCGCGACCGCCATCTGTTTGAGCGCGCTCGCGCCGTCGAGCATATCAACGATTACGTAGTCGGCAAGGTAGGGGATTGTGAGCCGGGCCAGGTTGTCGAGAGTCTTTTCGTAATTAAGCGACGATGCCAGCCGCGTGCCTGCTTCGGCAAGAAAGGCGAGCCGCGCCCGCGCGGTTTCGGATTCGGCCCGCGCCGCCTGCTCGCGTATCAGCTCGACGCGCTCGGCTTCTGCGCGCTTGCGGTCTGTGATGTCACGGAGCGAAGCGAGATACGCAGGCTCGCCGTCCCATTCGGTTTCAACTATGCGCATCTCGACTACGACTGGTTTGCCGCGTCGCGGCAGAGCAAGCTCCGTCGTTTCGCCCACCGCCACCTGAAAGCCGAAGTCCGTGCCGAGCAGCTCGCTCGCTTCGCGGCCAAACAGGAAGACGGCCGCCGGGTTGACGAATCGCACGACGCCTGAGGGATCGACTATGATAATCCCGTCGGCGTTGCGGTTTATGACATTGCGGAAGCGGCGCTCGCTAGCCTGTAGCTCCCGCCTGGCCTGAGCCAGCAACTCTTCCGTCTCGGTAAGCTTGTCTTCCACTGTATCTTTCCGGCCCCGATGTTTGCGCTCGGCGTTTCCCCAGGCTTCTCCCAATTCGGGATGTTGCGCAGTCCTATTACGTTGTCCGCGCCAGCCTCGACGCCATCTTTAAGGGTTGCAGTGGCGCTTCGGCGCGCTAGCGGCTGCGGGCGATTATCTTCTCTATCTCGGCGTTGGCCTGGTTCATCGCCTCTTCGGCTGAGAGCTCGCCGCTGTTTGCGCGGGACAAAAAAATGCCGAATATGTTCTCTATCTCGTTCCAAAGCGGGGTGCGCGGGCGCGGCTTGGATGTCTCTAGCGACCGCAGCTGCACAGGGTAGGCAGGGAATTTCTCGACCAGCGCCGGGTCTGTAAAGAGCGAGCGGCGCGTGGGCGGGTTCCCGCGAAGCGCCGATTGCTTCATCTGCTCTCGTGCCGTCGCCCACTGTAAAAAATCGAAGGCCGCCTCGGCGTTTCTCGACCCCTTAGGTATGGCTATCAGCCAGTTGCCTATCTCGGCCTGTCCCGCCGCTTTCGCGCCGGGAAGCACTGCAAACTGCATGCGGCCTATGACTTTCGATCTCGACTCGTCGCCAAAGGCTGAAATCCACGCCGGCCAGTTTATAGACATTGCGGCGGTGCCTTGCAGCAGGTGTGCAGAGACTTCGTTGGCGTTAAACGACGCGTAACCCGGCGGCGCGTACTTGCCCAGTTCGAGCATGAACCGCAGCGCGGCTATCGCTTCAGTGCTGTTTACAGTGGGGCGGTTGTCCCGGTCGAACATCTCCGCGCCGAAGGCCCAGAAGATGGGCATGAAATCTGCGACCGCGGGGTTGCCGCGCGCGGCCCTCATCACGTAGCCGTAAACACGCCCGCCGCCGGGCGCGCCCGCGCGCTCGCGCTCGTCAATCGTGCGCGCGGCGACCAGCACATCATCCCAGGTCGCGGGCTCTTTCAGGTTGTGCTTTTCAAAAAGGTCTTTGCGGTAAAAAAAGAGCTGCGAGTTGCCCACGTAAGGCAGAGCGTAAAGCGCGCCCGACTCGTAAGGGTGCTTGCCGAGCGCGAGCGACGTCCGCACGAAATCGTCATCCGGTCCGGCGAGGCCGCGCTTCTGGTAAAGCGGCGTGAGGTCTGTGAGCAGCTCTTGGACTGCGAAGCGCGGGAACCAGGGGTCGTCGAGCATTATCAAATCATACGCGCCCGTTTGAGCGGTCAGGTCTATCAGCTCTTTCTCAAAGAGGTTGTCGTAAGGGAACTCGGCGATATTGACGCGGACCCCCGTTTGAGCTTCGTAGTCGCGCGCGGCCTGTTTGAGTGCGTCGCCTTCGACGCCGGAGTTGACGGCAAGGCTCAACTGTTTCTGCCTGCCCTGGTCTTTCCGGCAACCCGACGGCAGGCTCGCGATCAGCGCCAGCACGACCACTATCGCAAGGCGGATTTTGAAGACGGACGGGTGAGGGCAGACGGTTGTGTGAGGAGCAAGATTCATATGAACGCTGGTTTCGAAAAGCGAGACTGAGGACTGAAGACCGGCGCGCGCAGTCCTCAGTCCTCATCACTGAGGTTGTACTCAGTCCTTTGTCTTACGGCCTGTTGGCGTTTCCGTTCGCGTTTGACGCGGGCGACGGTTGCGCGGGCGCGGCTGTTGTCCCGCCGCTCAACTGTTGCTGAATCATTGGCGCAAGGGCGCGCACCATGCCGACGAATGCCTGGACCTGCTGTTTCAGCTCTTCCGTCGTCACCTGTTTCATGTTCGTCGGAAGCTGGAACAGCGCCGGGTCGGGGTTGAGATTTATGTCGCGCGTCTCTGTGACGATCTGCGCGGTTGCGCCGCCCGAAGCCTGCGCGTTTATCTGAGAGCGGAGCGGCAAACCCGTTGCCTCGTCAACGTATACGAAGCTGTCTGCGGCGACTGTCCCCGCCTTCGTCCCCGTATCTTTCGCCCCGGCGAAACGGTATTTCACAGCCGTGCGCCCGTTGACAGTCTCGGTCCCCTGGTTCTCGTAATCGGTACGAGATTTGAGCGCGTCTATCATACTGCTTGGCGTCATAAGACTCGGCAGCTGCTCGGCTCCGAGCGCTTCCGGCCTTATCTCGACGTACTGGTTGCGCGCGGGGATTATCAGGTACTTCGTGGTCCCTTTTTCGAGGTACGTCACCTGCCCGACTGGAGCCGGGAGGTTCAGCGTCCAGCGGCGGTCTGTCCCGCGCTTGGCGAAATCTATTTGAGCCGTGCCGCTGCCCTGGCGGTTGTTTGCCTGCCCCTGCCCGCTGATCGTTATCGTCGCGCTGTAGTTTTCAGGCTCGCGCTGGCCGAGCGGCGTAGTCACGCCCGCACCGGTCGTGCTCGCGTTAGAGTTCCCGTTCGCGTTCAGGTTCGTGTTGACGTTAGAGTTCCCGTTGGCGTTTCCGGGGTTGCTTGTGCAAGCGCCAAAGGTGAACAACGCGCTTACAATCGTTACTGCGGCGAGCGCCTGCTTTCCTCTGTTACGAAATGGATGATACATCTGGTCTCCTTTAATTGAGTATTCGACTGACGTCCACCTGCACTTGCGGGTTGCGCACTTCGCCCGTGATATTGACGGGAACCGCAAAGCGATTGTTGCTTTCAAGAATAGAGATGATTGCGCCGAACAGCGGGCTTGTCGATTTGACCTTCGCGGTAGCTTCGCTCGTCAGCAACACGGTAACGACATAGCTGAGCGTAGGCGCGCTTGCGATCTCGAACCATCCCTGGTTGGCGGTCGCGTCGCCAAGACCGTCCATCTGCTCTATGCGCAGGTTGCTCGTGCGTACAACGCCCTGGTCTATCTGGAAATCGGACTCGAACTGGCCCGTCTTTGTGCCGGGGCTCATATCGCCTATCTGCTCTATGCCGAGCTTGCGGGCTACCTGCTCGCTGACGTTGACGCTTGCGATAAACAGATTGGTAGATTGCATGCGCCCTGTGCCGTTTAGCGTTGAGATCGACTGCTGGAAGTCCGGCATCTCGGCTTCCACCTGAAAGCCTTCCGCCGCGAAATTCTTTGACTCGAAGCGGCCCGGCCCCACGCTGCCTTTTATGACGCGACCGCTCGACTGGTTTTTGCCTATCGATAGATCGAAAGGCATATCGGCACTGAGCAGATCGGTTGAGTCTGTCTGTTCCGACCGGGCTCGCAGCTCGCCCTTCGCCTTGCTGCCCTCGGCCCCGGCGTTTGTGACCGAAGCGTCGAGGTCTACGTTCTTATAAAAGCTGTCGGGTTTTTGCTCGCCCGCGCGGTCTATCACGCGAATCGAAGCCCCCTTGACGCTGATGCGCTCGATAGCCGGCTCGGTAGCGGCATCGACGATCAAGCACAGCAGCCTGTGACGGTAATCTTCAATCGCGCTTGCCGATTGCCCGGCGGTCGCGCTTTCGCCGATGGTCGTCCAGTTCCATGCCCCCTCGCCGTTTTTTATAAGGGTGAGGTCGGGCGAGGTGACCTCAAGCGCCTGGATTACAAACTCGCGGTTTAGAGCGAGCGGGCCAAATGCGACATTCGCGCGCACTTGATCCGCCACGAGAAAGTTGCCCTCGCCAAACGCCGCGTCTTCTTTCGCCACCAGTTGATTGATCGTCAGGTAGGGGCCGCCCAGAAGCGTTAGATACATCGACCCTACGGTGACTTTGCGACCTAGCCTGCTTGATAGTCGAGACTCGACGGCGGGCTTGAGGGGGGAAAGCGGCACGAGCGGCGCGAGCAGTACGACTGCGACTATAAGAACTACGATGAACAAGAGCAGGCGCAGAAGCCAGCGTCTTTGTTTCGCCATTTATCCTCTCACAGAACATCAAAGCGCCACAGCTATATGCTACTTCGCCTGCCGCCGCTTCGCAAGGGCGGTGGTCGAGGGTCGGTGAAGCGGGAGCGCGAGAGATCGCCGCCCGCCGCTGAAACTGAGATCTGGATGCCGACAATCTACTGGCCGCTGCCTATTTGCTTTAGCAGCTCGCGGACTGCTGCGTCGAGCTGCGAGTCGCGGCCCGTGTATGTCTCACCGATTGGCCGCCGGACGATCAAATCTACAGGGCGCGGGTTCAACTCCATGTTCGTGCCGTCATTGGCGGTGATCTTCATGCGCGGCAGCCGGAACGACGAGCCGTCGATCAACTGGGTGTTCCAGGTGTAGATGATCCAACCCGATGTAGGCTCGCCCACCACCTTGCCGAGCTTCAAGGTTCTGTAGCCTTCCGTGAAGTCTTCGGCGTCCGACAGCGAGTGCTGATTCGTCACAAGGATCGTCGGGGCCTCAAGCGCGCGCTGCCCCAGCACCGTTCGCGCAGGCGCAGACGGGTAGCCGCGCGGGGTCATCGTCAGATAACCGCGCCGCGCCAGTATGTCAATCGCATAGACGTTTACGAACCCGCCGTTGTTGTTGCGAATGTCTATGACCACGCCGCCGCGCGCATGATTTTCTGCGTCAAGGTCTACCTGCAACTGCGCGAGCGACGACGACGACATGTCGTACATATGAACATATCCCAGCCGGCCGCCGCTTATGCGCGCAACGTACGCTCGATTCTCTTCGACCCACTGGCGGTACAACAGCCCTTTTTCGGTCGCGGCGTTTACGGGGCGCACGGCGACCTCGCGCGTGGCGGTTGAATCGGCCGAGCTTGCTACGGTGAGCACTGTCCGGCGTCCGATCTTGTAATTGAGCAACTCGTCGAGGTTCACATTCTGATTTATCTGCTTCCCATCGACCGCCAGCAAGTAATCGCCCGGCTTGATGTCGCCGCCGAGCGCGGCCGGGCTTAATGGTATCACCTCGGTCACTCGCAAACGCCCGGCAGTCTCGTATTGCGCGCGATCAAATCTCAAACCGATCCTTCCGGTCGAGGCTTGCGTTGACCCGGCAGGCGGGCTTATCCCAAGATGCGATGCGTTAAGCTCGCCGATCATAAGCTGTATCACGCGGCGCATCTCGTCGGGCGTGCGCGCGGCTTGAACCCTCGGCTCGTATTGCGCGCGAATCGCTTGCCAGTCGTTGCCGTGATAGTTCGGATCATAAAAATGATCTCGCAGGTAGGACCAGGCCTGGTTAAAGACTTCGATCTTCTCGCGCGCGAAATCGACATCCATCTCTGCTGTGACGGCAAGCTGCCGGGGCTGGCGCGTCTCTAGCGGCACAACGTTTATCCGCCCGCTTTCAAGGTAATAGACCTCTTTGCTGTCGGGCGAAAACTGCGCTTCGCTCTTAAACCCCTGCGTAGAGGTCAACTGGCGGGCCACGGCCGGTTCTTTTGAAAGCTCGTCGAGCGAGTAGATGTAGAGGTTCTGCTGGCCCGCCGCGCCCGCGATCATAAGCACCCATTTTCCGTCAGGGCTTATCGTGTGATAGTTCACATCAATATCGACAGGCACAAGACTCAACCGGCGGCGAATGTTATCAAATACGACTTCGACGGGCTTCCGTTCGGGCTTCTTTTGCTCATCGGCTCTCTTTTGCTCGTCGGCTGCGGGAGGCGTGGCTGTCTGCGATGATGGTTGCGGTTGAGTCTGCTGCGGCTGATTCTGCTCGCGAACGAGCGTGGGCGCGACAGTTCGCGGCGGCTCCTCTTTAAAGAGATCGCGGAACTGGTCTTCGCGGAATCGCGGCGTGCGCGGAATCAGGTCCACGCGGGCTAATTGCGCGGACTCTGTGCGCTGGCCCGTGTCAAAGAGTATGAATGTGCCGTCGGGGCTCCAGGAGACGGTGTTGCTGAAGACGTTTGAAAGAAAGCTGACCGCCTGGCCGGCCCCGCCTGCCGCCGAAACGACATGGACGTTTTTGAATAGCTTTTCGCCAACAGGCATGAAAGCGATCCAGCGACTGTCGGGCGACCAGGCGAAAGAGCGATCAGAGTTTACGGGTGGCCGCTCAAGATAGCCGGTGGCGAGCGCGCGCTCCTGCTTCGTGTCGAGGTCGAAAACTCGCAGCTCGCGCGCGTCCCGCTCAAAGGCTATCATCTTGCCGTTTGGCGAAAATCGCGGCGAAGCGTCCGAACCAGCCGCGCGCGTGAGCTGCGTCTCCTCGGAGGTGGTGAAGTCATAAAGGTAGACGTTGGAAGCGCGGTTGCGGTCGGATACATAGACGAGGCGGCGACTGTCGGGCGACCAGGCGACCTGCCAGTCGTTTGCCGGACTGGTCGTGATGCGCTGGGCGTCGCCGCCCTCTTTTGCCGACGCGGCAAAGATCTCGCCCCGCATCACGAAGGCGACCTTCTTGCCGTCAGGCGAAAGCGCAAGCTCCTGAATCTGGCTCGTGAGCGTCAGGTGCTCAACCGATGGCCCGGCCGGCGTGCCGCGCCGTGTGATCTGAACTTCGGCCGCCTGACCGGTTGACGTGTCGAGCTTCCAGACAGAAAAGTCGCGCTCGAAGACGATCATTCGCCCGTCATAAGAGATGTTCGGCCAGAGCAGTCGGCCCCGCGCGAACTTTGTCACCTGGCGGCCCTGACCTTCGAGAGTGCGCGTCCATATGTTTTCCGCGCCGCCGCGATCCGAGACATAGAAGATCGAGCCGTCCGCCCCCCACATCGGCCACATCTCTTTGGCCCCGCCTTCGGTCACGCGCTCGTAGCCGGAGGCTGAACCCGCTCGCATAACCCATATCTCTGTCTCATCGATATGGCTATGCCCTTTGCGCCACCATTGGCCAGAGCTTATGCCGCGAGCCGTAAAAGCAAGCTTCGAATTGTCGGGCGACGGTGCGGAGAAGTACTCGTTCGTGTAGCGGTCGGCGCTAACCTGCACGGGCGTGCCGCCGTCGGACCTGATCTTGAACAGGTCGTTCATACCGGCAATGTCGCGGCTCGTGGAAGAGAAGTATATCGCCGAGCCGTCGCGCGACCAGGAATCGAGTTGATCGAAACCGTCATCAAAGGTCAACCGCTTCAACTCCCCCGTGTCAAAAGCGAGGACGTATATGTCGCCGTTGCCTGTGCGTGTAGAGATAAAAGCGAGCCGCCGCCCGTCGGGTGAATAGATGGGGCGGGATTCGTTTGAGGGGTGCGAGACGAGCAGCCGTGCTTCGCCGCCTGAAGCGGCGACGGTCCAAATATCCCCGCCCGACACAAAGGCGATCTCTGTGCGGTCGGGCGACACGGCGGGTTCTGCGAAATAAGCGAGCCCGGCAGGCGAGCCGGGTCTGTTAGCCTGAGCTTGAGCCGTAGACGAGATCAGCAGGACCAGTACGAGCGCGTAGAACGTGAGCTTGTGCGTGCGAGTCATGCAAACACTCCTGATAGCTGAAAATAAGTAAGGACCATGAGCGGGGAAGTTTATTCCGAATCGTGTGTCGTGTTCAAGCTTGGCGATCATCAAACTTGACAATCAAAGCGCCGAGTCTTTAATATTTCCCTTTGTTGCTGGGAGGTCGTTCAACGGTAGGACAGCAGACTCTGACTCTGCTTATCGGGGTTCGAATCCCTGCCTCCCAGCCATTAGATTCAAGCGCTTAAGGGCCGCATGATAGCGGCTCCTTCCATTTTGTGCACCGGTTGTGCACCAACTCACGCCAACTCAAAAGCACATAAAGAAAGAACACCCGCGATTCCAAATAGGCCTCTGCTCATTCTCGGAATCTAGAGTGAATGGCCGTTGCGTCCACTGGGATATACCAAGAAGACTAAATTCAGGTCATAAGACAAAAGAAAAGGGCTACTTCCTTCGGTGGCGCGGCGTGAGATCTCAGCCTCACTCGGTCTATCCTTGCCTCCTGTATCGAAATTCTTTCACCGGAGGCAATAATGAAAATGGAAACAACCATTCCCGCTGAGTTACTTGATCACAAAGCTCGCCACTGATCGAGGCGAGCAAACCGTAAATATCTTCGTCAACCCCTACGGGGGCGATTAAAGGTGAGTCTCGGATGGTTAAGATCGGGCCAAGAGCGCAAAGCTTTTCCTTCGCGTCCTTGGCGTTTCTTTGCGTTTTTGCGAGAAATCTCTTTTGCCTGGCGAATAATTGAGCGTGGAAGAGGGGTTCACGCCAAGACGCAAAATAGCGCAAAGAACGCCAAGAGGTAAGACGCCGGGCTACGGCTCAACCTTCACTTTTCAAGCCCCCTCTTAATCTCGCCCTCGCAATCGTGTTATGGCTCAGGCAGGGACGGGCAGGTTACGATTGAAGCCGTGACTTGCCAGCCGAGGAATCGGCGGGCCCCCGGATGGGGCAGAAAGGGCAGATCAGACGGGCTTGATCAATAGGCATGAGCCGTCTTCTTCGATCTTTCCTCCTCATCCGAAGGTAAAGTTAATAGGGAGCCCCCAACTCGTAAGGCGAAACCCAACACAAACGGGTTGCGAATTGACTTAGCGCTTCGCGTTTTGCGTCACCTGTCCGGCCATCACCAGTTCGCGAATCTTTTGCGTGACCGGAATCGCTGCAAAGCCATAGTTCGACATCACAGCGGTCGTGTAACCGTTGCTGAGAAACATATCCAGATTCGAGCTGATGCCTGGGAACCCGCCCCCGTGCCCGGCGATGGAAAGCTCTTTATCGATCTGAAACCCATAGCCATAATCGGGGGAGTTGAGTTCCGGCTTTGCCGAGAGCAGCGCCTTTACCATCTCCTGCCCGACCAGTTTGCCTGAACGCAAGGCCACGTCGAATTTGAATAAATCGTCCACCGTGGAGTAGCCGCCGCCAGCCGGGCCGCCTCGTATCACATGTTTGAAGATGTTATTCGAAAAGCGGATGCCGTCGTCGGCATACTCTTTTTCATAACCAACTGCGAGGTTCGTGTTCACTTTGTCGAGTTCGTAGCTGTCCGAGTTGGTCATCCCGGCGGGGCGATAGATGTTTTCGCGGATGTAATCGAAATAGCTCTGCCCGGTAACTTTTTCGATTACCTTGCCGAGCACGAGCATCCCTGTGTTGCTGTAGGCCCACCGGGTGCCGGGCTCGAAGCTTAACTTTTCACCTTCGGCGAGCTTCATCATGTCGTCAACGGTTCGGTAATTTTCCCGCGACGATTCAAAGAACTTTTGGTTGAAATAGCTGCCCAGTCCCGCCGTGTGCGAGAGCAGGTGTTTGATCTTGATCTTCTGCGCGGACTCTTTATCGGGGTACTCGGGGAGGAATTTGGCGACCGGGTCATCGAAAGAGAGTTTGCCGCGTTCGACCAGTTGGGCGATGGCGACTGAGGTAAACATTTTGTTCATCGACCCGAGGTTGAACTTCGTGTCGATGCGGTTGGGGGCGTTGAAATCTTTGTTGGCGACGCCATAGACCTTGCGGAAAAACGGCTTGCCGTCTTTGGCCACTAGCACAGTCCCCGAGAAGAGGTCGTTGGCAGCGAGTTTTTGCAGGTAGGCGTCGAGCTCTTTGACGAGCTCCTCATTCGATAGTTTCCTGGTCGAGCGGGTGTTTTCCGGGCCGGTCGCGTTGCTGCCAATGCCGTCGATGCGGTTGGGGGCATCCGGCTCGACCCGGACGGCGAGGGCCGTCCAACCGTCCAACCGGTTTTTGAAATAGACCCACGCCAAATTCGGCTTCTGTTCTTTGACACTGTGGAATTCCAGGCCGCGCGTCCAGTCATAAAGCTCCGAAATGAAGTCCAGGCGGCGGTCCATCGGCACTTTTAAGAAAGAAGACGGCGCGAAATTTTCCGTCACATATTTCCTTGCCTCGATACGATTGCCGGCGCTGATGACGCGCGCCAGTTCGACGGCCCGGCGCACGGCGGGGCTGTCGGGGGACGGGGTCTGCGCCGCCTGCCCCATCGCCAGCGACGGCAAAAGGGATAGTGAAATCAGCAACGCCCCGATCTTTGGTGAAAATCGTTTCATGGTAAAACTCCTTTGTCGGTTAAGCACGGCGTTTAATCTTCCCGCTAATTATATTCTCACGGCGAAGGGATTAACGTTTATTTTAATTATTTGTTTGATGGATTATTCTGACACCCGCTATTCACATTATGAATTTAAGACTCTGGATCTAAATCTCCTGCTGGTTTTCGAGCCCCTGGTGGACGGGCGCAACGTCACGCGCGCCGGCCAACCGGAAGAGGGTTCTAGAATGAGGCTGCCGGAACAAGTCAGCAAGAGACGAGCGGTTGCGTCTGTCGCATTGAACTCATTGAAACAGGATTAAACAGGGCCGCAGTAGACTCTGCTTACCGGGATTCGCCTACTCGGCTCCCAGCCATTATTATCAAGCGTTTAGAGGCCGCCGGAAGGCGGCTCTTTCTATTCTGCTCGCGTACCGTGCGACGACTCGCTAGAACACGGTCGAACTCGCTTAGACGCAGCGAAAGAGTCTATCAGAACCCATTCATCTTCGAGGTAATAAAGGCACCAAATTCTCCGCAGCCCGTTCGTCAATACTATAGCCCCTTTCATCCATTATTAGTTCCTTTCATCGCTTTTAAGCCCATCGGGGCGCTGTGACGGTGTAACCTCTGCGCCGACTAATGTAGTTCAGATGAATCTAATGGAAAAGGGGCCTGGACATGAGGCACACCGTTACGCTCGCTATTTTGTGTTGCTTGATCTTCTCGTCTACTAAGGCTTCAGATAAAGATGCCGGGCTCGCTGCGGCGCGTAAAGCCCGAGACCGCGGGGATGTTCAGGCGCTACAAAGAGAGATCGCCAGGACTCAGAAAAAGGCGTCTGCGATTAAGACCTTCGGGGCTTACTTACGCCTAGCACTTTTGCAGAACTGGATGTGCGAGGCGGCAGAAGTTAGCAATAAACGGGAGTTGGTCAAGCCGGCCGCGGAGGCCGGTGTCGCCGCAGCCGAAATTGCCGTTAAGCTGAACCCAAAATCTTCAGAAGCACACCAGTTGTTTGCCGACTTGCTCGTCCAATTGATCCCGCATGTTTTTGGCGGCGGCATGCGATACGGCAAAAAGTCCGTGGAGGAAGCCGATAAGGCAATCGAACTGAACCCGAAAAACCCTGACGCGTATGTGACGCGGGCGATCAGTTATCTCTACACACCCGCTGAGTTCGGCGGAAACAGGCAGAAGGGGTTTGAGTTGCTAACGAAGGCTGTCGAGTCTGATCCGCTCGCGGATACGCCTCGCATCTGGCTTGCGCAATACTATGTTGATGAGGGTAAACCTGACGACGCCCTGCGTGAGATTAATGAAGCCCGGCGGCTGAACCCGGGTCGTATGTTTACCCGATACGTGTTAGATCAGGTAACAGCGGCCAGGAAAAAGGCCGCGCAAAAGTAGCGCCGGAGACTTGCGATGAGAGTACTAAATCCACGCCGCAAACGTCTAAGATTGGGGATTTTAGTATGGGTACTTGCCGCCATATGCGCGGTCATCACGCCCCACAGGTCTTACAATGAATCAGCCATTCAGGCCGCTCAGGGTATGCCCCAAGCGCCGAATGAGCGTAAGCAACACCCCCGCTTTGACGCTCTGGTGCGCAATGATTTTTTCGCCGGCATGAGAGGGGATTTAGCGCGACTTGCTCGCGGCATGAGGGTCTGCGAAGAGGTTCTTGCTAACAATCCAAGGCATGCCGAGGCCCTTGTCTGGCACGGCGGCGGGCTGCTGACCCTGGCCGCTCAGGCTTACACGAGAGGGGATTGGAAGCTGGGCGACAGGCTCTGGAATCTCGGCCTTAAAGAGATGAATGACGCGGTTGCTTTTGACCCCACAAACATGCCCGTTAAGATCGGGAGGTCTGCCACCATCATCGGGATCGCGCAATCGGGATGGGACCCCTCGGACGCTCAAGGGGTAGCTTTGCTTAAAAGCGCCGTCCTAGATTATGAAAAGGTATACCGGTGGCAAAGGGATTATTTCCACAACCTCTCAACACATAGTCGTGGTGAACTGCTGTTCGGACTTGCCAGCGGGTGGAGCATTCTCGGAGATCATAAAAAGGCGCGCGAATACCTAAGGTTGATTTTGAAAGAATGCAAAGGCACGGTCTACGAACAGAAAGCTCGGCCCTGGCTGGACAAGAAGCCGCCGGCCGTCGTGCAACATGATTGTACGGGGTGCCACGTCTAGGCATCGGGCCGACCCACAACTTTTGGCTTCTTCTGTTTCTATGTTACGCTACACCCAATTCGGGATTGTTTAAGGGAAGGCAATGCTCCGACAATGGATGGGCCTGTGGGACAATAAAAAGACATTCCGTCTGCGGATGCTCTGGCTGCTGGGGCTGAATGCAAGCCTGGGCCTGTTATTCGAAATAACGCTCTGGTGGTCTCAGACCAGAGGCGACAAGCTGATGCTGTCGGCCTATCTGACCTCTTCGCTCATCCATTCGTGTGTCTACGGCGTTATGTTCGGAACGGCGATGCCGTACCTGGGTGAGCGATTGGCGGCTCTCCGCTTCCCGTGGAGCTGGGCGTGGGCGGTTTCATCACTGGCACTCGTCGCGGCTGTAGCCACTCTGGTCGTCCAGTCCTGCTTGCGAGGCCTGGGCTACCTGCCCGAGGAAAGATTCTGGGCCGAGTTTCGGTACAAGAGCCTGATGGTGCTCTTTATTTCGCTCGTCATTGCCTCCTGCATTCGCGCTTATGATAAGGTCCGCGAGCAGATCCAATCAACAAATCTCCAGCTACGTACGCAACAGCTCGAAAAAGAACGCGCCCTAAAGTTAGCGACAGAAGCCCGGCTCAGTTTGCTTGAGTCAAGGCTAAACCCTCACTTCTTATTCAACACATTGAATTCTATTTCTGCGCTCATTTCTGAAGACCCGATGCTCGCAGAGCAGATGCTTCAACGCCTGGCCACCCTTTTAAGAGCTTCCCTCGACATTTGCGCCCAAAGCTATGTGCCCCTTAGGAAAGAGCTGGACCTGGTTATTGATTATACCGAGATCGAGAGGGCGCGATTAGGCGACAGGCTCTCTTTATCTATCGACGTGCCGCCGGAGCTAGAGTGGCTGGCCGTGCCGCCTATGACTCTGCAACCACTCGTTGAAAATAGCATCAAGTATTCAATATCGCCGAGGCCCAGGGGAGGCCAGTTAAGCGTTTCGGCCCGACGACAAACAGGGCAACTGGTGCTGAATGTCTGGGATGACGGCCCCGGCTTCTTATTAGACGCGATTCCGGCCGGCCACAGCCTCGATAATTTGCAGGCCCGGCTTAAGACTATGTTCTGTGACAATGCGGAACTATCTATATTTTCGAATGGTGCGGGAACCACAGTGACGGTCCGCTTGCCGCTAGTGGTGTCTGAGGCAACTTAAGTGATGGGACCTCTGCGCGCTTATCTGGTCGATGACGAACTGCTTGCGTTAAACCGCCTGGCCAGGCTTCTTACCGCCACGAAGCGGGTTGAGATTACCGGGAGGACTACTGACCCGGAAATAGCGGTGAAATTTCTTGCTTCTGAAGTCGTGGATGTTGTGTTCCTCGACATTCAGATGCCGGGGGTAAACGGCTTCGAGCTACTTGCGAGGCTTACGACCCAGCCCCGGGTTATCTTCACAACGGCCTATGATCAGTATGCTCTCAAAGCATTCGAGGTGAACTCGATTGATTATCTGTTAAAACCAGTAGACCCCCAACACCTCGAACGCGCGCTGAAAAAACTTGAGATGCGACGGGGTGACGATGCGTACTCGGAGCTTCATGCCCGGCTTCAAGCCGTGGTGGAAAAACTCACATCACACCTCTCACTTGAGGGAGGAGAGTTTCCTGATCGGATTTGCTCGCGGGTTGGCGAGCGCATTATGCCGATTGATCTAAAAAACATTACTCACTTCTATTCGGAGGACAAGCTTACCTACGCGGCGACTGAGACCAGGCAATACGTTGTAGACTACACCATCCAGGAGTTGGAGCAGGCGCTTCGTTTAAGAGATTTCGTCCGTATCCATAGGTCCACTCTTATCAACCTTTCGTTCCTAGACGAAATACATCGATGGTTCGGAGGCAGAATGATTGTACGAATGAAAAATAGAGATCACACCGAACTCACCGTGGCTCGTAATTACGTCAGGCCCCTCAAGGAGAAACTGGCCCTGCGCTAACCTATCTAAGGCTTGCTCCCCGAGTTTCACATCAGTTGCTTTGGGACCCGGGCACACGACAAACTCAATCCTTGGCTACACGTCATCAGATTAGACCGTGCTCAATCCTGGCTGGTATAATTTCTCAACCCCATTGCTCGCCCGCCAACTCATAACGATCTATGGAACGGGATAGCCTTTAATGTTCAGCACGGTTTATGGCGTGGATTTCAGCGGGGCGAAACTCGCCGGCCGCAACACATGGGTCGCGAGGATTGAGCCTTCAGCGATCGGGCGACCCGCGTACAGGCTCACCGAGTTGTCGAGCCTCGAACGGCTTTGCGGCACCGGCGAGCGCAGGGTCGCACTCTCTCACCTCATCAGTCTGGTGCGTTCGAGCGACCAGGCGCTCTGGGCGCTTGACTTCCCGTTCGGCCTGCCTGTGGAAGTGATGAGCGAAGGCGCGAGTTGGCCGGATCAACTTGAATTCCTGCGTGCGTGGGGCGATGACGACTATGGCGTCGGCCTCGAATGCCTCCGCCGGGCCAGGGCGCTGGGCGGGCCGGGCCACATCCGCAGGCTCACGGACATAGAAGCGAAGGCGCCATTTGATCCTTACCACTACAGGATCATCTACCAGACTTTTTACGGGATGCGCGACGTGCTGGGGCCGCTGTGGCGCCACAAGCATACTGCCATACTGCCGTTCCAGTACCGACGACTCGGCTCGGCCCGGCGCGTGCTGGTCGAGGCATGCCCGGCCTCGACGCTGAAGCGGATGGGGCTGCCTCACCAGAATTACAAGCAGCCGGAGGGAGGGCCATTGACGCATAAGCGGAGGCGGACCAGGCGCGCTATACTGGCTGGCTTAGCCGAACACGTCTCGATCTCAGAATTTCACCGGCGCGTCATGATGCGCAACGGCGGTGCTGACGCCCTCGACGCTGTTATAGCTGCGCTTGGTGCCGCGGGGGCTTGGGGCACGTGCGACCATCACCAGATCTCCAGGCACTACAGGTATCCTCTCGAAGGGCACCTGTATGTTTGAAGTCATAAAGAATGAAAGTCCCTCGAATACGGTTCTATATGTGCACCACTCGTGCATCGACGCAGCTGTACGGTATGGAACTGGACAGCACACAGAGAAAGAGCAGCGTTTTGAAAGGTGCGGCAAAATAAAGCGGAAGGGCACCGAATTGAACTCACTGAAACGGGATGAAACAAGCCCGCGGCAGACTCTGCTTATCGGGGGCGCGAATGCCTGCCTCCCAGCCATTAGATTCAAGTCCTTAGGGGCCGCCGCGCGGTCATGGCTTCTTCCACGGTAAGCAAGAAAGCCTCGTTATCAAGACCCTTAAAGAATTGGAATTTCTTGTATTCGTCGAGGGGATAGACTTGTCTACTCCTTAACTCGTAAGCTGTGAGAATATGATAATCCTGATCTTCTTTATTCTGTTTCAGGAATAAGACATACCTCTTTCCTTTCTCTGGAAGGTTTTGCCCATATATAAAGAATTTAAGAAGACGACCTGACGCGAACCTGACAACGCCTCCTTCCCGCTCTGTAATCAGGAAATTTTTAGGCTTAATTGGCGCAGAGGCACTATTCTTAAATACTCTCTGAATCCTGACTTTGAACTCTGAGTAGACTCCTGCTTTATCTTTAGTCAGATATGCATTCCCATCTACGACTTTACCGAGCACAACCACATCGCTCCTGTTTGCTGGCAAAGGGTCCAAGCCAACCTCCCAATGGGTATGATTACCAACTTCTCCATCGCCTGTAGCAAAGTCTTCGAGGGGCTGTGGAGCGCGGCCACCGTATCGAGCATCTCTTATGGCTCTTACATTCTTCCGTTTTGCGTCCTCTGGTATTACGGCTTTTGACGCAGCATCATAATCTACGACCGGACCCCAATACGTTTTGGGTTCGTTTTGACCCTGCCGGCCGAGGCTCTTTTTATTCTGTGCGGCTTGAGCTACGAGTACAACGCTTATCCAACTGCCGATAAATACGAGTAGAAACAATCTACCGATACTGACACGTGATTTCATGTAAGCACTCCTTGAAATACTGAGCTTCCAAAATTCTGATGCCGGATTGGAACATCCGTCGGTCTGGGATGCAAGAATTATTATGAAATTGCTTTGTTACGGTCAATAAAACCTGTACTTAATATTACGCATAAGTTTGTTGGGTTAATTATTAACTCACCTTACGCGATTTTGTTACAGTCGCCAAAGGCGACCAGGATAAAACATTTTCTGCGGAACGTGAGTAAGGAAGAAAAATTCTATTTCTAGCGTCTAATGTTCGGGAATAAATTTACACGCGCGGGAACATTATTAAAGCAATCCGCGTAGCACCAAGCATTAGTGCTGAACTAATGCTTATTGAAAGCAAGGGTTTTATACTAATTATTCCGTAATTTTTACTAGTGAAAAGGAGCAAAATTTTATGAGACAAAAAAGCATTTTTCTGGTTGCAATCCTTGCTTTTCTGGCATTTATTTTAACGGCAAACGGCTGCAGCGCGGGTGATTCTGCGAAAGGTGATTTTGGTGATTTTGCCGTCGGCACAAAGCTGGAAAATTTTACTTTGCCGGATTTGAGCAGCGCAGAGCAGTCTTTTGACAAATTAAAAGGCGAAAACGGTGCGGTTTTGGTTTGGGTTTCGGCGCAGTGCCCGGTCGTTAAAGCCTACAACGAAAGAATCAATCAAGTCGCCGATGAATTAAGAGCCAAAGGCATCAACCTGATCGGCATCAATTCAAATGCGACCGAATCGCTCGATTATGTCAAATCAAACGCATCGGAAGTCGGTTACAAATTCCCCGTTTTGATTGATAAAGGAAACGTTTTGGCGGACAAGCTCGGAGCGAGTGTCACGCCGGAATTCTACTATTTCGACAAAGAGAACGTCCTGCTTTATCACGGCGCGCTCGACAACGACCGTTCGGGAAAAAATGTGACGATCAATTACCTGCGCGACGCTTTTGATTCGGCGCTGAGTAAAAGACCAATTAAGACTGCGAAAACAAACGCTTTCGGCTGCTCGATCAAGCGCGCCTAAGCTAAATCATGAGATTTTTAGGTTTAACAAAACAGGTCGGACGCGGCGCGGAGAATAAATTTTTCCGCGCCGTATTTTTCATAAGTCTTTGCGCGTTTTTCTCCCTTGCAAACTCCTGCGCGCAGACAAAAAATCCCGCACAAAAATCGCCTGCTGAAACGAAACCGCGGGCGGCGAATCTGCCGAAGGAGACGCAGATTGACGATGCGAAGATCAAGGAACTTCTAAAACCCAGCGGCAAGCCTCTGCTCGTTAATTTCTGGGCGACGTGGTGCGTTCCGTGCCGCGAAGAATTTCCCGACCTTGTCAAAATTGACGCCGAATATCGCGGAAAGATTGATTTTTTTACCGTTTCGCTCGATTTTATCGAAGATATAGACACGGCAGTGCCGAAATTTTTGAGCGAAATGAAAGCGGAAATGCCAACCTACCTGCTCATCAGCGCGGATGAAAACACGCTCATATCCTCGATTGCCAAAGACTGGAGCGGCGGTTTGCCGTTCACGATCCTCTACAACGAAAAAGGCGAGATAGCTTATTATCGGGAGGGAAAGGTAAACCATGAGACATTGAAGGGCGAAATTGAAAAAACATTGGGCGAGTAAAATGAGGCAAAGGGAGAACCTTTTGTTAATTTTCACTTTGCTTGCGATTTTTTTATGTATTAACTCGCCTAACGCGATATTTGAAAAAAGTGTAAATTAACCAACATGAACGACAAACAAATGTTGGATATTTATTCAGATTACTTGCCGGCTTCATTTTCCTATACGACCGCCACCGGATTGTCTCGCTTAATGGAAGACGAAATCAGCCACGATCAAGTTACTCGATTTCTCTCTTCGGAGACGAAAACCGGCAAACATTTGTGGCTCATGGTCAAACCTTTTCAGCGAAAAATCGAGTCTTCTGAAGGCGTTCTGATTCTGGATGATTCTATAGAAGAAAAGCCCTACACCGATGAAAATGACATCATCTGTTGGCATTTCGATCATTCAAAAGAGCGCTCGGTCAAAGGCATCAACTCTGTTTCGTGTCTGTATCAGAACCGAGGAGTCTCTCTGCCGGTCAATTTTCGGCTGGTCGAATAGACCGAAGAATATATTGATAAGAAAACCGAACAGGAAAAACGCCGCTCACTGATTTCAAAAAACGAGTTAGCCCGGGAAATGATCCGGCAAGTTGTCAAAAATCAGGTTCAATTCTCCTTTATTCTGTTCGATGTCTGGTTCGCTTCAAAAGAAAATCTTAACTTTATCAAACACGAGCAAAAACGAGAATTTATCTGTCCTTTGAAAGCCAATCGCTATGTCGCGTTAAGCTTTGAGGACAAACTCAAGGGGCGCTGGCAAAAAGTCGATACAATTGAACTCGAAAAAGACCGGACGAGGGAAATCTATCTCGAAGCAGTAGAGTTTCCCGTTGTGCTGACTAAGCAAGTCTTCACAAACGAAGACGGATCAACCGGCAGTTTATATCTGATTTCAAGTGATACGACCCAATCAAGCGACCAAATCAAAACAATCTATCAAAGACGATGGACCGTTAAATGTTATCATAAATCATTGAAACAGAATGTGTCGTTGTCAAAGTCGCCGACACAAACCGAACGGACGCAAACGAACCATTTTTTCGCCGCCTGCCTTAAAGACAAAACTCTATGTCAATGCTCTGCAATCAGCTTTCAAAACTCTGGAGAAGATGAACCCTGTTCAATTCTCCGCGTAAGGTGAGCTATCAAGACTGCCTGGGGATAAGTAGTCTGCTTATTGGGGGCGCGAACCCCTGCCTCCCAGCCATTAGATTCAAGTCCTTAGAGGCCGCCGCCGCGTGGCCCTTTCCATTTTGTGCACCGGCACACGATAACGCGTTACAATCCTTTGGCACACAAGGGTAGAAGCAGCAAAAACCGCCAGCAAATCACTTGGACTCACTGGCGGCTTTCACTACATTCTTCTGCTCAAGTCATCACTGACTGAGGCTGGTTAAGAACACGTCCCAGGCCCAGCGCCCTAGCTGCGAGCCTCGTGAGTCATACACCTTAGCCCGGTAGCGGAACCAGTTGCCGTGGTCGTCTCGCTTCTTCTTCTCTTTGTAATCCAGATCAAAGGCAGACACGCCCAGCGACGGCAGCGTGAAGAGTTCGCCAGGTTCTGAGACCCCGTTGTGGTTTACATCCTGCCACAATCTCAGCGAGGAGAAGATCAAATCACGCCCATCAAGCCTTCCGTCACCATCACCACCGTTTGCTGCCTTGTCATATTCAGCAAGGGCTAGGAAGCCATTAGGGTGTGCTGATGGAGGCTGTGGCGTGAAGTTGCCGAATAGCTCCTGGCCGTTATCTATAGCACCGTTATCGTTACGGTCTAAAGCAAGCCAGGAGTCGTCTGAGCTTGGCGCAGTCCAACTCAATCTTTCGGCAGAGCCGTCTCCGTTCAAGTCGAAGAATACCCCGTTCGGTCCATCGGTCAGATTAAATCCTTTACCTTCCGTATCTATCACTATTGGAGAAGGTGGCAGACAATCGCAATATTCTTGCCACCAGATTCCACCGTTTAAGTTACAATCCTGTACTTCTGATATTGGAGCATTACAAGTACCGCCTCCACCTCCACCCGCTATTAAACTTCCATATCGACCAAATTCGTTTGCTTTCTGATTGTCGCAATCTGTTGGACCCTGAGGGGAACTCATTGTCTGTGCGCAGTTAATGGACATTACTGATTCTCGCGGATTACAGGCACAGGTAGTACAATTTTCTAATCCGAATGTATGGCCTATTTCATGAGCCATAGTATTTGCTGCTTGCCAATCATGAAAATTATTACCTTGATCACCGTTCAAGCTAACCTGGGCATTTAGCCTTCCATTAACAGAAGCGCTACCAGTTACTTCTGCCGGACATTCAGTACAAACTGGAGGGATCCGGTTAGTAACCTGCATGGTATTAGGACCGGATATTGGGGTTGAATTATATGTCGGAGGAAGAAATGTCACCCCAGAGTTGTTTCCATCAGGCCCATTTTTTGCATTCCAATTCCTAAGAGCCTGTTCTATACCGCGTTTCTGTTCATCACTATAAGTAGGATCAATATTAACTTTTACTTGTGCACCTTTTGGCCATGCTTGAGATTTGGGATTAGTAGAGGATGATGGCTTCACTTTGCAAGTTTGTGAATCTACATAATAGGGAAAAATAGTGGCAACGAGGTAAAAAACACCTACAACTGAAGACAGGCCGAGGCACTGAAAGAGAGTGTTTTTCATTAGTTTACACCCTCTTTCTCGGCAGACTTTGCTAAAGCTTCCTGTACCAGTTTGAAGAACTCATCGTCATTGTATCCTTTGAAAATGGCAAAGTGGTCCACCTCTTCATCTAGCGGATATACTTTATGCTTTTTGATCTTGTAGCCGGTTAAGATGTCATAGTCTCCTCCCTGGCCGTTGTACTTGAGGAAGAAAATATACCGCTGGCCGATTTGTGGCATCCGCTGGTCAGCTACACCAGTTCTTATTATCTTGCCGGACGGTAGCCTAACATCCGCCCCATAACGCGATGCAATGAGTGGTTCCTCAAGATTAATTGATGCGTGCTTTGCATCTTTGAGGACTTTCTCAACTTTGACAGTAAACTCAGAATAAGCCGCTGCCTTGTTATTGGATAGATAACCTTTTGAATCAATTATTTTCCCCAGAATGACTGCATCACTTTTGGCCGCAGGCAGCGCAGGTACGTAAACAGACCAATCACTGTGGGTAAGCCTTTCCTCCGTTCCCGCAGGTGTTTGGTCAAAGGGCACGTGATGATATTTGTCATACCTACTGTTTCTGGCTTGTCGTATTGCCTTTTCATTAGGATCACCAGAGTCTACAACTCCGAAGACGGCAAGTGGCCTACTTTGCTTTTTTCTTTCTTCTTTACTTACTTTTTGTGCGGACCCGGTCCTACTCAGGCTCGGATGCAGAGCAAGAATAGTAGCAATGGTTAAGAACAAGATCAGCCCAATTATTCTTTTAGCAGTTAGTTTGACAAGCATCATGATGATTCTCCCTGTAGAGACAATTAGCAGCATAGGACATAGTCGTTAACTATGAGCTTAATGCGACCGATTATAGGTAGCTCCTCTTTATTGTCAACTAAAAGCCGTATCTAATCTTACGGGTAATAAAGGTGGCGATGTGTTGAGAAGACCTATACAGTAAGCGGTGTTTTGATGGCTATTGAATTTTTTGCTTAGTTAAGTAGGAAGGCATAGTAACAGGAGCTTGCTGGATCAAAAAATTAATAAACTTGCGTGCTTCAGGCTTTCTAACTCCTACTCGAAAATCTTTACCAGATGAATCAAAAGGTCCTTGTCGTAATACCTTTTCCCAGTCAATAGATTCCCCGTCCTTATACTGCCAATACACACTCGACATAAATAGATATATTAGCTGAATCCCATTATCAGGAATTGGCCGATGAATAACCTGAACCATATTACTTGACCCCTTCTTTACTGTGTTCTCAATGGGGATGCTAATGATCAGAGATAAGCACTCAGGAGGAATATCGTCTTTTTCAATACGCGCTTCGCCTATAAAAATTCCGTAACCTTTAATCTGAAGGTGGTATTTATCTTCAGGAAGGATCGATCAATCCGGGTCCGACTCTGACTCCACTTATCGGAGACGCGAATCCCTGCCTCCCAGCCATTAAAATCAAACGCTTACGGGCCGCCGCCGTGCGGCCCTTTCCATTTTACAGCCAGCTTGTGTAAAAAGAGTTGATAATCCACTGATCCTTGAATAAGGATTCGCCAGGTTTCGGTATGACGGGGTTATTGTCGTTAGGAGATATTAAAATGAATGAATGCTATGGTGGGATAGAAGCCGGGGGGACGAAATTTGTATGCGCAGTGGGGTCTGGTCCTGACGACCTCAATAAAGAAAGCTTCGCGACAACAACCCCGGAAGAAACGCTCGATTGCGCAGTAGAATTTTTCAAAGAGCAGAACTCAAAGAGACGCATATCGGCAATCGGGATAGGCTCATTTGGCCCTATCGATCTTCGTAGAGGCTCATCTACCTATGGGCTTATCACTTCTACGCCTAAAGCAGGTTGGGCAAATACCGACATTGTCGGGAAGATCAAAGCCGCGCTCGATGTTCCGGTAGGATTTGATACCGATGTAAATGCAGCCGCGCTTGGCGAATATCACTGGGGAGCAGGAAAAGGTCTGACCGATTTTATTTATCTGACAGTCGGGTCCGGTATCGGGGGCGGCGGATTTATAAATGGCAAGCTTTTACACGGACTGGTTCACCCGGAAATGGGTCATATCAGTATCCCTCAACATGTCGAAGATACATACATCGGCAGATGCCCGTTTCATAATAAGACTAGCCTGTATAACTGTTTCGAAGGTCTGGCCTCAGGCCCGGCAATAGAGGAGCGATGGGGGCAATCACCTAAGAGCCTCGGTCCTGACCATAAGGCATGGGATTTGGAGGCACACTATATTTCAATGGCTTTAGTCACTTATATCTGTACGTTATCTCCACAGCGAATAATTCTTGGCGGCGGCGTTATGAAGCAGGAAGGATTAATTACGCTGATACGCGATAAGGTAAAAAACCTGCTCAATAATTATATCCAATCGAGCGATATTACAGACTCTACCCAAGGGTATATCGTTCTGCCAGGGCAGGGAGATAATGCAGGCGTACTCGGCGCTTTTGAGTTAGCAAAGTTGGAACTCAAGAAGCTGAGCTCGAAAGCGCCGGGCGTGCTACCGGGAGCGAAATGATCCAACAGAGCGGATGTACCGCCTTGACCGGCGACAAGCTTCGCTCCCCCATCTCAGGCGGCAATCCTTCGGCCGTTGCTAAGTCCGTCACGCTCTGGTCGTTCTCAGATGCTCACCCAGTTTCCGGCCACATTGAAAAAGGACCCCGATTGGTTAATAATCAGTCCGCTTTAAAGCGGGACCCGGCTGAGAGCCGGTCGCGAGTATAGAACCAAAGCTCCGGCCTCTTAAAACAATTGACGGGAGGGTTATCGGTCATGACCAGGTTAAGGCTGGCTGTCGCCTTTGCGGCCATCTCGCTGATAGTCGGCTGCAAGGCCGAACAGACCAGAAAGCTTACTATTGCCACTGTCAACAACTCGGACATGATCATAATGCAGCGACTCTCCAAGCAATTTGAGGAGAAGACCGGCATCACCCTGGAGTGGGTAGTGCTGGAGGAAAATGTCCTGCGTCAACGTGTGACAACAGACATCACCACGGGCGGCGGGCAGTTCGACATTATCACCATAGGCGCTTACGAAACTCCAATCTGGGGCAAGCAGGGCAGGCTTTTAGCCGTGGACGATCTGGGTGATGAGTACGACTACGGCGATATATTGGAGCCGGTGCGTAACGGCTTTTCTTATGACGGCAAGATGTACGCTGTGCCGTTTTATGCGGAAAGCTCGTTTACATTCTACCGCGCGGACTTGTTCAAAGAAGCGGGCATCACGATGCCTGACCGCCCGACTTACGACCAGATTAAAGAGTTCGCCGCGAAGTTGCACGACCCGGCGAACAAGGTCTATGGCATATCGCTGCGCGGCAAGCCGGGCTGGGGCGAAAACATGGCCTTCATCACTACGATGGTGAATACTTTTGGAGGCCGCTGGTTCGATCAGGATTGGAACCCGCAGTTGACCTCTCCGGCCTGGAAAGAAGCGGTCAACTTTTACACAGACCTCCAAAAAAATTACGGGGCTCCTGGCGCAAGCTCAAACGGGCACAACGAATGCCGGTCGCTTTTTGCTAACGGTAACTCTGCCATGTGGGTGGATGCCACATCGGCCGCCGGGTATATCTTTGACAAGAGTCAGAGCAAGGTTTACGACAAAGTCAGTTTCACAAGCGCGCCGATTGCCAAAGTCTCTAACGGCGCGGGCTGGGCCTGGGCGTGGGGCCTTGCGATTCCAGCCTCTTCAAAACGGGCGGATTTGGCCAAGGAATTTTTGAAGTGGGCGACTTCTAAAGAATATATAAAGCTTGTGGGTGAGACCGAGGGCTGGACCGTGATCCCGCCCGGAACTCGCAAATCGACATACGAAATCAGCGAGTACAAAAATGCTGCCCCATTCGCCGATTTCGTGCTGAAGGCCATCCTCGCCGCAGACCCACAAAATCCGACGGCGGAACCTGTGCCTTACACCGGGGTGCAGTTCGTCGCCATACCGGAATTTCAAGGCATAGGGACACAGGTCGGCCAAATGATTGCGGCTGCGCTCGCCGGTCAGATGTCTGTCGATCAGGCGCTTGAAACCGCTCAGCGTGCGACCGAACGTACCATGACTCAGGCAGGTTATATCAAGAAGTGAGTAGAAGTGTATTCAAATTTGAATGCAATATCTAAAACATCATCCGTCATTTCACCAGTCGCTCATCACCATCTGACTCTATGAATGTGTTGGCAAAAAGTAGCAAGCGACGTGTAAACACGCTGCCCTTATTATCGCCTTCCGTATTCGTCCTGCTTCTATGGATGATTGTGCCGCTGGTGATGACTCTGTGGTTTTCCTTTCAGCGATACAACCTGTTGAACCCTTCCATGACAGGTTTCGCCGGAATCGATAACTATAAGTCACTTTTGACCGATTCGACCCTGTGGACGGCCATGCTGAATACCTTGATTCTGGTCACATCGGTGCTCGCCGTCACAGTAGTCCTGGGTACGCTGCTTGCCGTGCTGTTCGATCAAGAGTTTTTCGGTCGCGGGGCGGCCCGGCTCTTGATCGTAGCGCCCTTTTTCGTGATGCCCACAGTGAGCGCGCTGATCTGGAAGAACATGATGCTGCATCCGGTCAATGGTCTTGTAGCCTTTCTGATGCGTCTGGTTGGGCTCGAAAGCATAGATTGGTTTGGCAATTGGCCGATGACATCTATCATCATCATTGTTTCCTGGCAGTGGCTGCCGTTTGCGCTTTTGATCTTTCTCACCGCAATTCAATCACTGGACCAGCAACAAAAGGAAGCGGCGCGGATGGATGGAGCAAGGTCTGTCCAGATGTTTTTCTTTATCATACTCCCACACCTGAGACGCGCAATCAGCGTGGTGATTATGATCGAGACGATATTTTTTCTATCCATCTTTGCCGAAATTTTCGTCACAACATCCGGCGGGCCAGGTTTGGCGACTACCAACCTTGCTTACTTAATCTATATACGCTCGCTGCTGGAATACGATGTGGGCAGCGCCTCGGCGGGAGGAGTTATCGCAATCGTACTGGCAAACGTCATGGCTATCTCGTTGATTCGCACAATAGCTCGAACGTTGGAGGATTGATCCAAGATGAAGCGCCCGGTTTTGAAGAAGCTTCTTATCACGATTGCCGCGTGGAGCGTTGCCATAATCATGTTTTTTCCAATCTTGTGGATGCTGCTGGCAGGCTTTAAGACCGAAATCGACGCGGTCACGACTCCCCCGCTGCTGTTGTTCGAGCCGACGCTTGAAAATTATAACGCGGTACAACAACGCGCTAACTATATAAACTCGGCGGCCAATAGCGTCTTTATTTCAGTCGGCGCGACCTTGCTTGCGCTGGCATTTTCTATTCCGGCCGCTTATGCGATGGCCTTCTTTCCAACCAAACGCACGCGCAGCACCCTGCTCTGGATGTTGTCCACCAAAATGCTGCCTCCTGTGGGCGTGCTGGTGCCGATTTACATACTGTTTCGTGACCTTGAATTACTCGATACAAGAATCGGCCTCATCATTATCTATGCCTTGATCAATCTGCCCATCGTCGTCTGGCTGCTTTACACATTCTTTAAAGATGTGCCAAAGGAGATTCTTGAAGCCGGCCGGATGGATGGGGCTCGTCGCGGGCAAGAACTTCTTTACCTGCTCGTGCCGCTGGCCGTACCCGGCATTGCCTCTACGGCGCTGCTGTCGATTATCCTATGCTGGAATGAAGCCTTCTGGAGTCTGAATCTCACAACCTCGGACGCGGCGCCGCTCACGGCTTTCATAGCCTCCTTTTCCGCTCCCGAAGGTTTGTTCTGGGCCAAACTCTCTGCCGCATCGACTATGGCAATCGCGCCCATTCTGATCTTCGGCTGGCTGAGTCAGCGGCAGCTGGTTCGCGGCCTCACATTCGGCGCTGTAAAGTGATGAGGTATTCACTGCATGGCAACAGTCACATTACGAAGTATCTCGAAAAGCTTCGACGATCTTGAAGTCATAAAGGGCATCGATCTTGAAATCGAAGATCGTAGCTTCGTCGTCTTCGTCGGCCCGTCAGGCTGCGGGAAATCGACGCTGTTGCGCCTTATTGCGGGGCTTGAGGAGATCACGTCAGGCGATCTTCTAATCGACAGCATTAGAGTCAATGACGTGCCCCCAGACAAACGCGGCCTTGCAATGGTATTTCAAAGTTATGCGCTATACCCGCATATGACGGTGGCCGAAAATATGAGTTTCAGCCTGCGGCTCGCGGGCATCAAAAGCGCCGAGCGAAAAAAGAAAGTCATCGAGGCCGCTCGAACGCTTCAGCTTGAATCGCTGCTTGAGCGTAAGCCGCGCGAGCTTTCCGGCGGCCAGCGCCAACGTGTAGCAATCGGGCGGGCTATCGTGCGCAACCCGAAAGTCTTTCTGTTTGATGAGCCGCTCTCTAATCTGGACGCAGGTCTGCGCGTGCAGATGCGAATAGAACTTGCTCGCCTGCATGAAAGCCTGAATACAACCATGATCTACGTGACACACGATCAGGTTGAGGCAATGACCCTCGCAGATAAAATCGTTGTGCTCAGGGACGGCCGGATAGAGCAGGTTGGAACGCCTCTGGAACTCTACCATCATCCGAAGAACCTGTTTGTCGCAAGCTTTATCGGCTCGCCCGGCATGAATATGTTGTCGGCGCGAGTGACAGCACTGGCAGAGTCGGGCATCACTATTGCGCTGCCGGGAGCCGGTGAGCTGGAGGTGCCGTTGAGTTCGAACAGGTCAATTCCGAACGATTTGAAACCAGGCGAGCCAGTCACTTTGGGTGTGCGACCCGAACACCTGCATTTAAGCGACCAGGGGCAATTTCAGGGAGAAGTGATTGTTGCTGAACGGCTCGGCAGTGAAACATATCTCTATGTCCAGATGGACGGCGGCAACAGGGTTACTATTGAAACAAGGGGTGACAGCCCCGCGCATTTACACGACCGTGTATCCGTTCAGATTGCCGGCCGGGACTGTCACCTGTTTTCTTCCTCCGGTGAAGCGCTCTGATTTTGGATTACGGGTGGGATTCGCAAGCACAATCTAAAAGGGAGACGGGTCGTTATGTATCTCGAAAAATACGATCTTTCAAATCGCGTCGCGGTAATTACTGGGGGCGGTAGAAATATCGGCCTCGCCTGCGCGCACGCGCTTGCAGAAGCGGGCGCTAAAATAATTATTGCTGAAATAGACCCGGAAGTTGCAGCGGTCGGGCATCAGGATTTGATGAAAGCTGGCTTCGAATCCGAAGTCTTGCAGCTCGACGTCACAAACCCTGCGGACGTGACTGCCGCAGCCGATCAAGTGATCAACAACCATGGCGGAGTTGACATACTGGTTTGTAACGCTGGCATTGCATTCAATACGCCAGCCGAGGAGATGCCCGATGAGGAATGGTTGAAAGTTATTGACATTAACCTCAACGGCGTATTTTGGTGCTGTCGCGCTTTTGGCCGTCATATGCTGAAAGCAGGCAAAGGCAGCATAATCAATATAGGTTCCATGTCAGGCATAATTTCGAACAAACCACAGCCTCAGTGCCACTATAACGCGTCGAAGGCGGCCGTGCACATGCTGACGAAATCGCTTGCGGCCGAATGGGCCAAACGCGGAGTCCGTGTTAATGCCGTAGCCCCTACATACATTGAGACGGCGATGACGCGACGCGGGATGGATAACCCGGAATGGTTTCAAACCTGGCTTGAAATGACGCCCGCCGGTCGAGTCGGGCAACCCCCTGAGATTGCCTCTGTGGTCTTGTTTCTCGCATCAGACGCTTCTAGCCTGATGACCGGCAGTATCGTCGTCGCCGATGGCGGCTATACTTGCTGGTGAATAAATCCGTGTTCTTTCTAAACAAGACTAATCGGACAAGATTGCTTTCTAGCTGAGTATGGTCGAGTCCTGATTACATTAATCATCCTACTCATCTTAATTCGTCACTGGCTGTCGCTGGTTAAAAATACGTCCCAGGCCCAGCGCCCTAGCTGTGCGCCACCGGAGTCATATACTTTGGCCCGATAGCGGAACCAATTGCCGTGGTCGTCGCGCTTCTTCTTTTCTTTGTAGTCCAGGTCAAAGGCCGAAGCGCCGAGCGATGGCAGGGTGAATAAGCGGAGTTGATTCTGTCCGAGCCACACGGCGGGCGAGCCTCGCTGTATGGACAGCGGAGGCACGAGCACTCTTTTAAATCCACATGGCGAAGAGAACTAGTGGGTATTCGACTCGACCGACACGACCACGGGTGAGCGGCTGAAGATAGACCTGGAGGAGTTGCTGCGCTTTGTTAACGACCATTTCGGGACTGATTTCGTCCATGAGTGTGTGATATATTGCGGGCATGTCAACTGGTAAGCCCGACTATCGTACTTACGTTAAAAACCTGCTCAAGAAGTTTCCTTACGATTCGGCCATGAAAGCAGCAGTCGGCACCGATTTCGAGGCCGTAGGTACCTTAGAGCGAGAGTTATTAATCTATTTAGGATTGAAGCCGAATGATTATTTGATTGATGTGGGCTGCGGGGCGGGCAGGTTAGCAAATAAGTTGCAAGAATATCTGTCTGGTCCTTATCTAGGAACAGATGTCGTACCGGAACTGCTCGACTACGCCCGCAGCATCGTCAAGCGGCCCGACTGGCGATTCGAACTTGCGGACGGTTTTAGGATTCCTGAAGAAGCCGGGCGGGCCGACATCGTAAGCTTTTTTTCCGTCTTTACACATTTACGATATGAAGAGTCATTCTGTTATTTGGAGGATGCCAAGCGAGTTTGTAAGGATAATGGCCGCATCATATTCTCTTTTTTAGAACTGCCGCTTCACCGAGAGATTTTCGAGATCACCGTTAGAGATGTGGGGGTGAATGAGTACCCGCCTAACATTTTCCTCAGCCAAGACACGATAGAAATGTGGGCCGAAATGCTAGGTTTATCAGTGTTGGCGATTCTCCCTGGTAGTGAGATGGTGATACCTTTAAACGAGCCTATCGTATTTGAGAATGGGGCGCGGCAGGAAGGGAGGGGCAATTTGGGCCAGAGCATTTGTGTACTCAAGAAATGAAATGCGGAAACACCCATTCAACCTGTTTCGTCCCATCACTCAGTTCACGGCTGACGATAACCTGCCCGTTGTTCATTGGAAGATCAATCTCAGTCACAAAGTAATATGACGGCCCGAATGATCTAGCCCCGAACCGAGGCACAATCATAATGAGAGTTAAGGCCGCCCTTTCGCCTCCGAAATTAGAGCGCATCTTCTGGCGAACTCCTCCGGCGTATGATTATCTAACCTGCTATCACGTGGGCCTTGCTCTTGAAAAGAAAGGCGAGCGCGCGGCGGCGCGCAACGAATATGAGCGACTCTTAGAGGTTTGGAAAAGGCAGACGCGGACCCCTGCATCGGCCTCACCAACTCAATCGGGCGAACAGCGAGATGCGGGTCACATGCCGTATAGACCGTGACGCGCCAATCATTCTTGAGGCGATTAAAATTGCGTCGTCGAAAGTTCATCAATCTTGTTCTGCTTCTGGTCATAACCCTGACGCTGGCACTCGCCGTGATTCAATGGAATTGCCCGGAGCAAGGCATGGCGATCTCTGCCCGTAGGCAGGAGTTCCTCTCGCTGAAAAACCGCGCCGGTATGCCTGCAAGAGAAGACTTTGATGAGAGCGTAACGCTTGCCGCGATGCTCGAACCCGGCGACGACCGTGCCCGGTGGTCCCAGTCACGCGCTGCCGTGATCGAAGGCTACGTGCTGGAGGTCCGCAAGGGGGGGATAGAGTCGGCCAACTGCTTTTCCGTAACCAGCCGCGACATACATATACATATCGGGGCCAGGCCGGACGCGCCCCCTCGGGAGATGGTGGTCGTCGAGGTGACGCCGAGGGTTAGAGAGTGGGCCGGGCGACAGAACCTGGACTGGTCTGAGGCGGCCCTTGCGCGCGAGCTTGTGGGGCGCTGGTGTCGGTTCGAAGGCTGGCTCCTGTTCGACATTGAGCACGCCGACGAGTCTGAGAATACCAGGCCGGGCGGGGCGGGGAACTGGCGCGCGACCGGCTGGGAGATTCACCCGGTGACCGACATCAATGTCATAAGGTGAGCGCTGAGGGCCTGAATAATCTTGGCCGTTGAATCCACACTAACCGTTCGACAGTTACGCCGTCTCAATCCTGTCTGAGCGCGACCATCGGGTCGGTCCTTGCGGCACGGCGCGCAGGTATCCAGCAGGCCAGCAGCGCGACCAGCGCGAGCATGAACGGGATCACGATAAAGATCACAGGGTCCGTGGCGCTCACGCCGAACAACAGGCTCTTGATCACCCGCGACAAAAAGAAAGAGGCGAACAGCCCTATCACCATACCGCCCAGCGTCAGCATCATCCCCTGCTTCACAACGAGCTTTAACACGTCGCTCACCTGCGCGCCCAGAGCCAGCCGGATGCCTATCTCTTGCGTGCGCTGCGAGACGGAGTAGGCCAGCACGCCGTACAACCCGATGGCCGCGAGCACCAGCGCGACCGCCGCGAACAGCCCCAGCAGCCATGTATTAAACCGGCGGGGCGCGATATGGCGCTGGAGCCTGTGCTCTAAAGTAGCGACCTCTGACATCGGCACGTTTCGGCTTATCGCCTGCAACTCAGCCTTGATAGGAGCGACGAGGCTCATAGGGTCAACACCCGCGACGCGCACCATAAGCCTTGAGCGGGGCAGATACGAGCGGCCAAGCGGGGTGTAGATTTTAATCCGCCCCAGCTGCTCGCTGCCGTAATTGAGCACGTTACCGGCAATGCCGATGATCTCGATAGGTGTGGCGCTGTCATACTTGATATGCTTGCCGACGGCGTCGCCCCCGGGCCAGAACTTTTGCGCCAGGTGCTCGTCGACGAGCATCACCGGAGCGCCCTCGGCCACCTCATGGGGGGTAAAGGTTCGCCCCTGTTTGATGGGGATGCTCATAGTCTTGAAGTATTCGGCGGTGACGATACCCCAGTCGACGTTGATAAGCTCGCCGGGGCCGATCTTCTGGTACTCACCGTTGATCTCAGGGTTTATGTCCGTCTGCCAGCTCGGCTCGAACCCCGGCAGGTCATTTAGCACTGCGGCCGATTCTACGCCGGGCAGGGCGGCGACCCGCTCGATCAGCTGCGAGTAAAACTGCATGAGCTCTGGGCGGGTCGGGTAAGTCTCGCTCGGCAGCAGTCGCATAGTCAAAACATTCTGTGCGGTGAAACCGGGGTCAGAAGCAAACAACCGCGCGAGGCTCTTGATGAGCAGCCCTGCCCCGACGAGCAAGACCATCGCCAGCGCGACTTCGGCGATGACCAGGGCGTTGCGCAAACGGCCGCCGCGCGCGTCTGTGGCTCCCCTGCCGCTGTCCTTTAGCGCTTCTTGCGGGTTGGCCTTCGTGCCCTGCCACGCGGGCGCGATGCCAAAGGCGATCCCTGTCAGCGCCGACAGCGCGAGCGTAAAACCGAGTACGGTCCATCCGAGCGACACGCCGCCTAGCCGTGGCAGATTAGCTGGCGCGAGCTTTACCAGGAGGTCGATGCCCCAGTTCGCCAGCAACAGGCCCATCCCGCCGCCTGCCAGCGCGAGCAGCACGCTCTCGACAAGCAGCTGTCGCAACAGTCGCCACCGGCTCGCGCCCAAAGCGGCGCGTATGGCGAACTCTTTACGGCGGGTCGCGGCGCGCGCAAGCAGCAGGTTTGCGACGTTTGCGCAGGCGATCAACAGCACGACGCCTACGGCGGCGAACAGCAACAGCAGCGACGGGCGCGTGTCGCCGACTATGCTCTCGTGCAGCGAGACGAGGCGTATGGCGTTACCGCCGTTCGTGATCGGGTGCTCCTGGATCAACTGCTGCTCAATCGATTTCATCTCGGCCCGCGCCTGCTCGATTGTCACCCCTGGCTTTAACCGTGCGATGACATTTCCGGCAACCCGCGTATCACGGCTGAACCAACCCCCGTCGCGCCGTGCGTACTGTTCGATCAATATCCATAAGGCGGGCGGGCCCTGGTGCTCGAACTCTTTTGGCATCACGCCTATGACTTTGAACGGCTGGTTGTTTAGCGTGACTACCCTGTCAGCGATCTCTGGATCGCCGCCGAACTGAGACTGCCAGAAAGCATGGCTGAGGACCGCAACGTTGGGCGCGCCAAATCTGTCTTCGTCGCCAATGAAGTCACGCCCCAAAAGCGGCCTTGCGCGCATAACGCGGAAATAATCAGCAGCGACCATCCGAGCGTCTACCGGCTGCGCCTCGCCATCGACGGTCATCGTCATCAGCCACCCGCGTATCGTCGCCATCGCTTCAAACGACTGGCTGCGCTCGCGCCAGTCGAGAAAGTTCGGGTAGGAAATCCAGCGATTGGAAATCTCTTCGTGCTGCTCGGTCATCCATACAAGCCTGTCGGCTTCCGTGTAAGGCAGAGGTCTGAGCAGCACGGCATTGACTACGCTGAAGATCGCGGTGTTCGCGCCGATGCCGAGCGCCAGAGTAATGACCGTGATAAGCGTGAAACCAGGCTTGAGAAGCAACATACGCGCGCCGAAACGTAGGTCGTGCAGCAGTGTTTGCATAATCTTCGATCCCTACTTAGAGTGTAGTAACAGGCCGCGCGAACACTATCATCCAGGTAGTCAGTTTTCAAACGCGGCATCGCCACGGCCGCTGAACTGGGACAGGCACAGCCGCTTATGTCAGCGACCCCAGCTCCCCGCGCGGTCAGGCGGTGGTGCCGAGTGCGGCGGCGATCTCTCTTAAAGTCTCGGCCTCGCTATCGCTGACCCGCACTCCGCCAAAGGCGAGGAAGCCGCCTTCCTTGGCCGCCTGGGCCACCTTCTGCCCCACTTCGAGCAGCCATCGCTTATAGTTGTCGCCCTGCTCGCCGCTCGCTTTCGATTCCAGAATCGAGGCCACCATCCGACAGGCCTCCAGTGCCTTGCCCCTGATCTCAGTTACGGAGACCGTTTCCTTCTCTCCGACGGTGGCGTCCGTCGCGTTGGCCCTTATCTCGTCCACGACGGCTCGCACGAGGGAACCGTCAGACGCCTGCTCGCTCGCATCTACTATCGCGTCGGCCACGGCCTTCATCTCCTGGACGTGCCCGAACCCGCCGCTGGGCGCGGCCCCGGCCACCCCATAGCTCACCATCATCGGAGCCCTCACCAGAGCCCTCCATTCATCGGGTGTGAAATTATCCTTCGCGCTCATTATCAACTCCTCCGTCAAACCGATCAGCCTTCACAGCTTCAGACTCCTCACCCATCGACCGGGGAGCGGGTATTCTATCATAACGTCGAGCGCTACCTCCGGCGTGGATTTCGCCCGGTCCCTGGCCGCTACTTTTCTCTGCGGCGTCGATCTGTTAGACTTGAACCAGGCATGTTATTTAAGGCTCCAGCCCGGCTAATTGCCTTTCAAAAATACTCGGAGGTTGTATGAAGTTTTTTTGGCTCGCACGGGTAGCAGTCGTAGTGGCTCTCGTAGGCGCGCTCCTGACTGTCTCAATGGTCCCGAACTCAACGGCTGCGGCGCAAAGCGGTCGCCAGCCGCCCAAGAAAAAGGTCGAGAAGAAGACTGAAGAACAGAAAGGCACGCCGCCTTCGACGAAGCCTGCCGAGCAGGAGGGCGAAGAGCCCGCGCCGCCCATCCCTCGAAACCTTAGAGACGAGCCGCCCATAAAGCTCTCGACGCAGGTGGTCAACGTCGACACCACGGTTATACATAAAAAGTCCGGCCGGTTGGTTCCAGGGCTTACGGCGAAAAACTTCATCGTCTATGAAGACAACGTCAAGCAGGAGATAACCAACTTCCGTTCGGGCGAAGGGCCGATGACGGTCGTTCTGCTGCTAGACAACGGCTACCACAACCGTCGCTGGGCGGGGTATTACACGCCCGCGACCATTCAGGAGATACTCCAGTCGGCGGCCGTTTTCACGCAGCGATTTGTAAAACCTGATGACTTCGTCGCCGTCGTCACTTTCAGCATGAAGGTGAAGGTGATACAGGATTTTACAAGCGACACTCACAAGCTTTATAACGCGCTGATGTCGGTCTATCGCGATACTCTCAACTTCAGCGAGTCGAATATCTACGACGGGCTTTCGTTTGTGCTGCTGGGCGGCAAGGCCATTCAGCTTTACGACGAGAACGCGGGAGCCCACGACTACACGGGCTTGCAGGAGGTCGAAGGCCATACGGCGGTCATACTTATCACCCCCGGCATCGACACCTTCAGCCGCATCACGTACGACAAGGCGCTCAAGATAGCCGGGAGCGCGGGCGTGCCCATCTTCACCGTCGGCGTGGGCAACCTCTATTACAAAAAGTATGAGCACCAGATGCCCGACACCATGCGCATGGAGTATTTGCAGGCTTTCAACTCGTTGAGGGCCTTTGCCGAGCGCACGGGCGGCGCTTACTACCCTATGACCTTTGAAAGCGAACTGCCCACGATCATGCAGAGTATCGAGGCGCTGCTCAGAAACCAGTACAGCCTCGGTTATGAGCCGACGAATACGCGGCGCGAGGGCAAGGAGCGTAAGATCAAGGTCGAGGTCGATGTTGACGGCGACGGCCAGACCGACGGAAAGCTCTACGAGATACGCCACCGCCAGCGATACGCCGAGCCGGACGACAGGCCGAAAAAATAGGGATTGAGCTAGAAGATGCAGGATCGGGAACGGCGCGCTAAACGGCGCTAAACTCCCCGTCCTGCATCGGTCTTTTTACCGCCGATTGATGATCGAACGCGAGCAACTAGAATACGATTTGCCCGAAGAGGCAAGCGCCAACCTTGAATCGATATTCAACGAGGCAATCCGCACGATTGTAAAGAGGGAGCCGTTTCCGCGCGTCGAGGCGGTCTTTTTCCCTTACGCCGGGTTATCGTCTACGATACGGCTTCGCGAGGGGCGCGTCTACGCCCGCGTCTCCGACATACTGACCCACTCGCCGCGCGAGGTCCTTTACGCGCTCGCCTCTATACTCGTCTCGAAGCTCTACCGCCGCAAGCCGCCCAAACTGCACCAGCAGACATACAGAGAGTACGTAGCGCGCGAGGCGACTTTGACCGCTTCCGAAGCCGCGCGCCGCAAGCGCGGCTATAAGATCACCACTTCGCCGCGCGGCAGGGTATATGACCTGGAGGCGCTGTTTGCGGACCTGAACGCGCGCTACTTCGACGACAAACTCGCCCGCCCGCTCCTTTCCTGGAGCCAGCGTCGAACCTCGCGCGTGCTTGGCCATCACGATCACATTCACGGGACGATAATAATCAGCCGCACGCTCGACAGCCCCCGAATACCCCTTTTCGTTATCGAATACGTGCTCTACCACGAGATGCTCCACGTAAAGCACCCGCCGCGCCGCACACTTGGGCGCACAATCTACCACGGTCGCCAGTTCCAGACCGACGAGCGCGCGTTTGAGCGGTACGACGAAGCGGTCGAATTCCTGGACCGTATCGCGCCGCCCGCGCGCCGGAAAAGGGCTGGCAAGCCGAAGGCCCGAAAAGCCACCCCCGGAACCCGCTGACAGCAATTTTCATCACCCCGGAACAAAATCGCGGCAGCGACGTTAAATGGTAGTGAACGTAAGTTTCTGATAGAGGCTGGAAAGGGTTGGAACCGCTAAGCTGACAGTTTCCACCAAAATTGGGACCAGGTTCAGAACAGAACAGAAAATCCTTCTCCTTAGGGATGGGGCGCTCACCGCGAGCGCCCCTTTTATTTTGACCGGTCTTTTCCCGGCCCGCGCGGCCTCCCTTTAATCGGGCTCGATTATTTTTGAAACTCGGAAGATGCGCCCGCGTTATTAGCCATGTGAGTGAATAAAGTCGGTGGGCCGCGATTATCAATGCGCCTGAATTCGCGGGCTTGCCGGCTCTACTAAGCGTTGTCGCTTTGGGGTAATCCTCCTCCATTACTCACCGGGCGCTGTCATCTGGCGGTTGGTCTCCTCTTAATAAACCAGTGACAGCGCCCGAAATTTTTTGCATCAAGAGATACTTCGTTCAAGCGAGCTTGCGGCGGAACCGAAACGCGCTGAGCGCAAGCAGCGCAAGCCCCATCAAACTGAGCACCGTAACCTGCGGCAACAGGTCGGAAAGCGTCGCGCCCCTGAGCACTATCCCGCGTATTATCTCTATGAAATGTGTCGCGGGAATAAGGTAGCTTATCGCCTGCATGACGGCGGGCATCGAAGCTCGCGGGAACATGAACCCCGAAAGCAGCACCGAAGGCAGCGTAATCAGAAAGGCTATCTGAAACGCCTGCATCTGGTTCTGCGCCCTTGTCGAGATGAGCAGCCCGATTGCGAGCGCGGTGAAAAGAAAGATTATCGAAAGCCCGACGAGCAACAAAAGCGACCCGTTTATCGGCACGTCAAAGACCAGCCGCATCACCGTGAGCACCGTCACCGTTTCAAAGAACCCTATGAGTCCGTAAGGAACAAGCTTTCCGAGCATCAAGCCGAACGGGCGTATGGGGGTGACGAGCAACTGGTCGAGCGTCCCGCGCTCGCGCTCTCGCACCACCGCGAACGCCGTCAAAAGCGTCGTCACCACTTGCAGGATTATCGCCACAAGGCCCGGAACCATGAAGTTTGCAGACCGCGAGTCGGGGTTAAAGAGCATCTTGGGGCGCACGTCGACCGGCAGTTGCAACTGGCTGCCCGACCGGGCCGCGAGCTCTTCTAAAGACCGCGTCAGCCCGACCGATGTCGATACCTGAAGGCTCTGCGTCGCTATGCTTGAATCCGACCCGTCTATCAAGACGAGCACCGTCGCCTGGCGAAGACCAGCGAGCCGGTCGGAATAATCCGGCGGTATCTTTATGCCGACTTTTACGCGGCCAGCCACTATGGCCTTGTTCAGCTCCTGGTCGGAATTTACGTGCTCTGTGACCTGGAAAAAATCTGTGTTCTCGAACGCGGCGAGAAACTCGCGCGAGCCCGGTCCGGGATCGAGGTTATAGACCGCCGTCTTGACGTTGCGAATGTCCGTGTTTATCGCGTAGCCGAAGATCAAAAGCTGGAGCATAGGTACAATCAACATGAGCGCGAGCGTCAGCGGGTCGCGGCTGATCTGTATCACCTCTTTGTAAAAGATTGAACCGAACCCTTTAAGCATACGCCTAGACCCGCTCGCGCTTTCCGTTATCCGCGCCCCTTTTTGTCAGCGTCACAAAAACGTCTTCGAGCGAGGGCCGCGCGGGAACTACCTCTGCCCGCGTGATGCCTATGCGTGCAAGCGTTTTTTCAATCGAGTCGAGCCCGACTTCGCTTCGCATAAGCAGGTGGATCGATTGGCCGAAGATCGTCGCGTCGATAACGTAGTCGGCCCTCTTTAACTCTGCAAGCGCGACGGTGGTATCAGGGCAGATAACCTCGACCCATCTGCCGCCGGGCGGCGTCACTTCGGGCAACTGCTTTAGCTCGTCCGGCGCGCCGTAAGTCACAAGCTTTGAGTTGAAGATGTAACCGACGCGCGCGCATCGCTCGGCTTCATCCATGTAATGTGTGGTGACGAAGAGCGTTATGCCTGAGCCGGAGAGCTCGAAAAAGAGGTCCCATAGCTCGCGCCGCGCAACGGGGTCTATCCCGGCTGTCGGCTCGTCGAGAAAGATTACGCTCGGCTCGTGGACGAGCGCGCAGGCGAGCGCGAGGCGCTGCTTCCACCCGCCGGAAAGCTGACCCGCGCGGCGGTCAGTAAAACGGCCGATGTGCGTCAGCTCTATTACGTCCGCGCGCCTGCGGTCCAGCCGCTTGCCTTTCAACCCATAAGCGTGCGCGTAAAAGTTTATGTTTTCCCAGACGGTCAAATCCTGGTAGAGGCTGAACTGCTGCGACATATAGCCGATTGTGCGGCGAATCTGCTCTATCTCTTTTTTTATGTCAAACCCGGCTACGGCGGCCGTGCCTTCGGTCGGGGCGATAAGCCCGCACAGCATCCTTATGAGAGTTGACTTGCCTGAGCCGTTCGGCCCCAGGAAGCCGAATATCTCGCCGCTTTCGACAGACATATTCACATGATCGACCGCCGTGAAGCTGCCAAACCGCTTTGTCAGCCCTTTGATCTCAATCGCGGCCATATGATTTATCACTTTGTTATAGCTACGTCGGCGGCCATCCCTGCGTGCAGCTTGCGCGCGCTGTTATCGACCCTGACCCTGACGCCAAAGACCTGATGCGCGCGCTCTTCTCGCGTCTGCACGTTGCGAGGCGTAAACTCGCCCCGGCTTGAGATGTGCTCTACCCTTCCGCGAAAAACGTCCGGGAAAGAGTCGACAGTGATCGCCACTTCTTTGTCTAACTGGACATGCCCAAGCTCAGGCTCAGGCACAAAGACCCGCACCCACAGCCTGTCGAGTTCGACAAGCGTGGCGACCGTAGCGTTGGCGTTTATCAGGTCGCCCGGTCGCACCTGGAAGACTTCGACGAATGCGTCGGCGGGCGATTTCACTTCAAGCTCGGCCATCTGTGTGTCAATCGTTTGAAGCGCGGCGCGGGCGCGTTCCAACTGTGCCTGAGCGTCGGCAATGTCTTCGCTTCGCGCGCCCGCTTCGACAAGCCTGAGCCGAGCAAGGGCCTGCTGGTACTGGCGCTCCGCGCGCGCGAGTTCTTCCTTCCTGGTCCCGGCGCGCAGGAGTTCGAGCCTCTGCCGCGAAGCGTCTCGGCGGGCGGCAGCGCGGTCAAAGGCCGCTTTGGCGTTATCATAATCCTGCGCGGAAGCGACGCCGTTGCGGCTCAAGTTTTCAATCCTCGCCAGGCTCAGCCTTGAGATTTCATAATCGGCATCTGCGGCTTGAAGCTCTGCGCGAGCGGCTTCGACCTCTTGCTGGCGCGGCCCGTTGCGAGCAAGCTCGGCGCTGGCGCGGGCGGCTTCGGCCTGCGCCCTTGCCTCGGCCACCTCTTCGGGCCTCGCCAGGTGGAGCATCTTTTGAAGATTGGCCTCGGCCTGCTGGATTGCCGCGACCGCATCGGCTCGCTTCGCGTCGAGGTCGTAGCTCTCAAATCTTATGAGCGGCTCGCCGGGCTTTACGGCCTGGCCTTCTTTGACGAGTACTTCGGCGACGCGCCCGCCCACTTTCGATCCGACGTGTATCTGGTCGGCTTCGACCGTGCCTGAAAGCACGAGGCGGTCGCCTGCCTCGCGACCGCTCAGGTACTTCCAGGCGGCAGCCGACGCCACTATCGCGAAGGCCGCTATGACGACAATGACGGTCTTTTGAAATCTGCCTTGCATGGCTTCACCCGGCCGTCAGATGGGGGTCTACTTCCGCTTCCACGTCAGCTCGATCTCAACCTCTTCTTCTTCGCCGTCGCGTGAATATTCGAACTCGACCTGCGCGTAAGGAGGCACGTAGATTCGCTCTCCCGCAATCTGTATCTCGAAGGTTTTGCCTTCCTCTAAAGCATCGGCCAGACGACGGAGCTTGGCCACGACCTCTTTGTTTGAATAAGATTTCTCCACATCCGTTTGATCGCTCATCGTTTACCTCCTGATTTATGGTTATTGCCTGCGGCGAGAAACTTATAGTCTACGTTCCCGCACCACGCAAGGTAACAAACGCAACTTGTTCGCTTGCTGTGGCCCGGCGCGGATTGCGCGGTCGCGCGTGGGGGGCGTATTATTTGGCAACTCAAAATGTTCAACAGACTGGGCAAAGCGCTCACCAAGCCTGAATATCTATTCCGACCTTCCCAAGCGCTGCGGCGACTCTTTGCGCCGAACAGGTCCTTTCCGGCGGTTGTGACTCTGCCGTGGGGGCTCGCTATAAATATCGACAGCCGTGATGCCATAGGCCACGCGATCCTGCATCTCGGCCTGTACGATCTGCCGGTCACCGAAACGATCTTCAGGCTGCTCGACGCGGGCGATGTGGCTGTCGATGCGGGGGCCAATATCGGGCAGATGACAAGCATCATGGCTTTTAAGACGGGTAGCCGTGGGCGGGTTCTCTCTTTCGAGCCGCACCCGGAGATTTTCAGCGAGCTTGAGAAGAACGTAGCGCTCTGGAACGTTGCCGGTGTGGCTGCAACCAGCGCCCACAGGTGCGCGTTATCAAATCACGCTGGCGAAGCAACTTTAAATATCCCTCCCGGTTTTCGAGTCAATCGCGGTCTCGCATCGCTCGCCCCAACGAGCGAGTCTGTCTCGTCGTTTTCGGTGCGGGTTGACCGGTTGGACGCTTTTATAGAGCAAGCCGGTTTGCTCAAGATCGATGTGGAAGGCCACGAGCTAAGAGTGCTCGAAGGATGCGACTCGCTGCTTAAAGATCAGCGCATCCGTGACATAATCTTCGAAGATCATTCGCCGTACCCGTCGGAAGTGGACCTCTATCTTGAAAGCTCCGGTTACACACTTTTTGATATAGGCTCGAACCTGTTTGGGCCGAGGATCACTCCCGCTGGCGTTGGCGCATTGAATCGTCACTGGGAGCCGCAAAGCAGGATCGCCACCGCCGACCCTCGACGAACACTCGACCGGCTCGGCAAACCCGGCTGGCATGTGCTTAAGAGGCGTAAACCGTGAACCGTAAACCGTGACAAGTCAGAGGAAGGTAAACAGTGACGAGTGACAAGTGACAAGATGAACGAGCCGGGGCTTTGGCCTATCCCTTTTACTTGTCACTTGTCACTCGTCACTGTTTACTTCTTCTGAGCCGCCGCATAACCATCTCTACGGCAGCTTTCAACTCTTCGACTCCGAGCAGGTAGGCCGAAACATAAAAGACCACGGCCCCCGATCCGACCGAGATAATCACGCTTGCGGCGCGCGCCCAAAAGCTCTGCCCAAGACTGCTCGCCGCGAGGCTCACGCCCCAGCACGCGGCTCCCATAACGGCCGACGCCAGCACGATCTTAAGGATCGTCAAGGCGGTCTGTTTGCCTTCTATGCCCCGGATGCGCCGCTGCATTATGAAGTAGAGAAAAGCGAAGTTGAGCAACGCCACGACCGATGTCGATAGCGCCAGACCTCGCTCTTCGAGCAGCCCTACCAGCGTCCAGTTCATAATAAAGTTAGTCAGGATCGAGCCGAGGCTGATCGCCATAGGCGTGCGCGCGTCGCCCAGCGCATAAAAAGCGGGCGCGAGAATCTTGATCGCAGAATAACCCGCCAGCCCAATCGCATAGAAGGCCAGAGCGTCGGCCGTGTGCACGGTGTCGACCGGACGGAAATCACCGCGCTCGTATATCAACGCGATTATCGGGCGGCCCAGCACCGCCAGCCCCACCGCCGACGGAATCGTGAGCAGAAAGGCCAGCCGCACAGACCGCGCGAGCGTGTGCCGGAACTGGTCAACCTGTTCGAGCGCGGCGTTTCTCGATATTGACGGCAAGGTCGCCGTAGCAATCGCGACCCCGAAGACCCCAATCGGGAACTGCATGAGCCGGAACGCGTAATTGAGCCACGAGACCGGGCCGTCGCCGGGAATGCTCGACGCAAAGTTGCTGTTGATAAGCACGTTCACCTGCACGGCCGCCGCCCCGATGACCGCGGGCCCCATCAGCTTGAATATTCGCCGCACGCCGGGGTCTTTGAAGCTGAGCGCGGGGCGGTATCTAAACCCTGCGCGGCGCAGGCTCGGCCATTGCACCGCATACTGCATGAGGCCGCCAATCACCACGCCCACGGCCATCCCCACTATCCCTTCGACAGGGTTTTCGACGACGGCGCGTATGGGGTGAGACAGTGTCGGGTCGGCAAGAAGCGAGGCGAAAAAGATTCCGCCTGTGATCGACCCGATGTTGAAGAAAGAAGATGAGAGCGCAGGTATGCCGAAGCGACCGCGAGCGTTGAGTATTCCCATCGCTTGAGCGGCGAGCGCGACCAGAAGGATAAACGGCATCATGATGCGCGTGAGCTTGACCGTGAGATCAAACTTCGCAGGGTCATCGCGAAACCCGTGCGCAAAGACCGCGACTATCTGCGGCGCGAAGATCACTCCAAGTATGACCAGCGCGCCGAGTATCAAGACGAGCGCAGTCATAACGAGGTTCGATAATCGAAACGCTTCCTTTTCGTCCCGCTTTACAAGGTACTCTGAAAAGACCGGGACGAAGGCGCTCGACAGCGCGCCTTCGGCAAACAGGTCGCGCAGCAGGTTCGGTATGCGAAAGGCGATGACAAAGGCGTCGTTTGCGAAACTCTTCGACGCGCCGAAGAAGTATGCAAAGACCATCTCGCGCACAAGCCCGAGCACACGGCTCGCCATGACGGCGAGGCTGATTATCCCGGCAGAGCGGGCGACGCTGCGCGGTCGGCTCGCGTCAGGCTTATCCGTGAGGCTCGGCGCTTGGGCGACGGTCGAATGTGATGTCGGAGTCTTGGCCTCGGCTTCGGCAAACGCGCCTTCTTCGAGCGCTTCTTCGTGTTCAAGGGATTGCTCTTGGTCGGGAGTCAGGGCGTCGTCCGAATCTGATTCCACCTTGTCGCGCGGGTCACGATGATTCATCAAGCTGATTCTATAGACGCATAGTCCTGTTGCAAAGCCGGTGCGTGTAGTTTGAGAAGAGGGAATGGGCTTACATTACGGCAGATTCAGTCATTCAAGCTCAAGCTCTTTGATGCGGGTTAGAAGCGTCTTATAGCTGACGCCGAGCCGCTCGGCGGTGCGCGACTTGTTAAACTCGCACTCTCTCAGGGTCGAGTCTATCTTGCGGCGCTCGACCAGTCGTTGCGCGCGCGCGCTGACATCGGAAAGCGTGCCTCGCATATCGAATCCATCGAGCAACGCGAGCTCCTCACGCGGAGAGATGTCGGAAGGCTGGCTGATATTGAGGTCTGCGGGAGTGATCTCCATCCCGCACGCGAGAATGCAGGCTCGCTCGATAGCGTTTTCAAGCTCGCGCACGTTGCCCGGCCAATCATAGTCTTGCAGCGCGCTTACGGCCTGTTCGGTAAGCCTCAGCGGAGACCGGCGCATCTCGCGCCCGTACTTGGCGGCGAAGAACTCTGCGAGCTGGCGTATGTCGGATCGTCGCTCTCTGAGCGCAGGTATGTGAACAGGGAAGACCGCGAGCCGGAAATAGAGGTCCTCGCGGAACTGCTTGTTCGCCACCGCCGTCTTCAAATCGCGGTTGGTCGCCGCAATGACGCGAACGTCTACGTCGATGTCTGCGGAGCCGCCGAGCCGCGTTATCTTTCGTTCTTCGAGGACGCGCAGCAATTTCGCCTGAACAGCGGGAGCGACCTCGCTGATCTCGTCTAGGAATATAGTCCCGCGAGCGGCAAGCTCGAACTTGCCGACGCGGCGCTGGTCAGCGCCTGTGTATGCGCCCTTTTCGTGCCCGAAAAGCTCGTTTTCAATCAGTGTGTCCGGTATGGCCGCGCAGTTTATGGCGATAAAAGGCGCGTTACGTCGCGGGCTTAGATGATGTATCGCGCGGGCAAACAGCTCTTTACCCGTTCCCGACTCGCCCAGCAACAAGGTGGTCGTCGGGGTCGCCGCCACTTGCTGTATCTCGCGCCCGACCTTTTGCATGGCGGCCGAGTCCCCGATGATGCGAGGAAAGCCGTAACGCCGCGCGTATTCATCGCGCAGGAGTATGTTTTCAGCGCGAAGCCTCGCTTCGTCCAGCGCCCGCTCGACCAGCAGGAGCAGGTGACGGCTATCGACAGGCTTTTGCAGGAATTCGTAAGCCCCGTCTTTCATCGCCTGCACCGCCTCGTCAATCGTGCCGTAAGCGGTCAACAGTATTACTGCGGTAAACGGATCGCTCGATTTGGCTGCGCGCAGCACCTCGATGCCGTCCGCGCGCGGCATCTTCAAGTCGGTGATTACGAGGTTGTATCTCGCGTCGTTGAGCTTGCGTCGCGCTTCTGCGCCGTCAGCGGCTTCGTCAACCGTGTAGCCTGCGTTCTGAAGCGTCAGGCGCATCATCTGCCTCAAGCTCTCTTTGTCTTCAACCAGTAGTATCTCGGCCATAACTCAATTTCGAGCAGCGGAACTCTTGCGTGCGGAGGAATAGTCCAAACCTTCAAACACAGACCGGGGGCAAAGCGAATGGTAGCGTTCAAGCTATCTGAAAATGCCGGGCGGAAGTCCTGCGCGCCGCGCTTCTTCCACAAGCGCGCTTATATCTTCCTGAGCCTTGTTGCGCGCCGCGATTGCCTCGTTCAGCTTCTCCTGCGCTTCATCGCGGTCTTGCTGAATTTGATTCGTGTAAAAGTTGTCGCCCGTCCCCGTGTTGGCTCTAATGCGCTGGTTGAGGTCGCGAACGCGATTCTCGTATAGCTGGACCCTGCGGTCGGCATCCTGTAGCGCGTCATTTAGCGAGTTGTATTTCGCGCGATAATATTGCTCGTTGGGCTTGCCGTCATCCGTAGCGGCCTTCGGTTCGGGCGCTTCGCTGAATCCCTTCTGCGTGCCGTATTCCAGCAAGTTGCTCAACTCTTCGGCGGCGCGGCGTGCTTGCGCGCGCGCTTCGGTCAGCTGCGGGCCTGCCCGATCCAGTTGAGCCGCGAGGTCGTTTCTTTCGCTGGCGCTCTGCCCGGATATGCCGAGAGAGTTGCGAATCTCTGTTATCCGTATCTCGGCTTCTTCAGCCGTGCGCTCGGTCGTCTTTGCAAGCTCTCTGGCTGAGCGCACACGCTCACGCCAGGCTTCCTGCTCGGGATTTTTTTTATCGTCTGCGCCGGCTGTCTTCGGCTGTCCCGCCTCTTCTGATTTCGCTGCTTCTTCTGTGGTCGGCTCGGGCCTCGAACGAACGACGTCATCGGTAGTGAGCCTGGGAACTCGCTTTCTGCCGGTTGCGGGTTGCTGCCCATTCGCCACGGTGGCAAAGATCAACAGGCCTGCGGCCATTGCGAGCGCACATTTGGATAAACGGGCAAAACCGGTTGAGACAGGGTACGGCTTGGTTATCATCGTGGTCTCCGATTTGAACATATCGGGTCTATTCCGGCAGGGGCAAACTGACGAAAGGATACCCCATACGGGCATCTCGCGCAAGAGTTAAGAACTCCGTGCGTCCGTCGCAAAACGGCTCTGGCCACGCCTGTGGTCGCTTGTCACGAGGCAAAGTGGCGTGCTAGTTTGACGGCGTGCCTAAGAGAAGTAGAAGCCCATTGCGCAACTGGGTTGAATTCCTGCCCGCCTGGCTCTTGCTAAAGACTCTGGGCATACTGCCGCGCAAGGCGGCGGTTCTGGTCGGACGAGTTATTGCGCGCGGGGTCTACGCCCTGCACCGAAGGCTCCGCGTAACGGCCCATCGAAATCTCACTTTGGCCATGCCTGAAATGGATGAAGAAGCGCGAGGCCGCGTTATTAACCGGGTTTTTGAAAACCTGGGACGGCTTCTCGGAGAGTTTTCGCAGTTCCCAAAGATCACACCTGCAAACATAGAAGAGATCGTAGTTTACAAAGGGTTCGAGCATTACCAGCGAGCCGAGCAGAAGGGGCGCGGAGTCCTGCTGCTGACCGGCCACTTCGGCAGCTGGGAACTCTGCGCCTTTGCACACGGGGCTTATGGACACCCGCTGAGCTTTCTGGTTCGCCCGCTGGATAACCCGCTTCTTGATCGCATGATCACCCGCTACCGCGAGCTATCGGGCAACCGCGTCATCGATAAGAATAAGTCTGTGAAACCGGTGCTCGAATCCTTAAAGCAGGGTAAGCAAGTGGGCCTGTTGATAGACGCGAACACGATGAGGGATCAAGGGGTGTTTTGCGACTTCTTCGGCATACCCGCCTGCTCGACTACAGGTCTGGCCGTGTTCGCGCTTCGGACAGATGCGCCTGTCGTCCCGGGGTTTCTGATCTGGAACCCCGAGCTAAAAAAACATTGCCTTCATTTCGAACCGGAGGTGGAGCTGGTCAGGACAGGCGACTTCAAACAAGAGGTCAAGATCAACACGGCGCGGTTCACAAAGGTCATAGAGGATTACGCGCGCCGCTACCCCGACCAGTGGCTGTGGGTGCATAAACGCTGGCGCACTCGACCCGAAGGCGAGCCCGGCCTTTACGACGCCAAGGATGTCATATCGGCAAGCCAAACGTCATCGAACATAGGGGTCGCGGTATGATCGCCTGCCTGTCGGAGGAGGGTTTGCCGGTATCGGCACCCAGGCGGTTGGTCTTGTTTGAAAGGGCGTCAAGAAATAAAAAGGGGATGGTTACCCATCCCCGCGTTCTCACACAGAGAACCCCCGTTTTGCGTGGCGGTTTTATGCTATCTCTTCTTGGCGCCGCTCTTCTTCGCGCCGCCCTTGGCTCCGCCCTTCTTCGCGCCGCCGCCGGCTTTCTTCGCGCCGCCGCCAGCCTTCTTCGCGCCGCCGCCAGCTTTCTTGGCGCCGCCGCCGGCTTTCTTTGCAGTTGCCATAAAGTGTGCTTCTCCTTTCCTTTAATTTGAACCCGTACACAAGATACTGTAGCTCATTCCTTCTTGTGTACTAGCGTATACGTTATACAACATATTGTTGTATATATTGGCTTCAACATTTCTTGTCAACGTTTTTTTTAGGCATAAGTGGTATTAAATGAACCGCATAGCCGTGTCTCCCTGAAACAGGCTCTGGTGGCCTTTTTCGAGATCGTTATTTTTGACCTGTTTTTTATTTACTAAACGTCAGCCCGAAACTTGCCGTAACCGCTCGCTCAGTTTTAGTGATTCTTTTTAAACCGCAGAATCAGCCGCCAGAGCCTGTTTCAAGAACCGAGGCCTGAAATAGGCTCTGGCGGCTGATTCTGCGGCGTCGTCGTGAAACGGGCTCCTGTCGCGAGTTTTAAGTCGAAGGTTCGGCAAATGACGCGAATTGACTTTGCCGGCTGCAGCCGGATAATATCGTGCCGATGTCGAATCACTTTATAGACCTTCACACACATACACGGTACTCGGACGGAAGTGCTACCCCTGATGAGTTGATAAGGCTTGCGGCTTCTGAAGGAGCGCGGGCGGTTGCAATAACCGATCACGACACCATAAACGGGCTGGCCGAGGGAGGAGACGCTGCGGCTCGTGCCGGAGTCGAGTTCGTAACTGGTATTGAGATCAGCGCCGAGTATTCACCCGGTACGATGCATATACTCGGCTACTACATTGATGCCCGCTCACCTCTACTGGCCGAGAAGCTGACACAATTAAAACGCGCGCGCGATGACAGAAATCCCGAAATCGCGCGGCGGCTGCAATCTCTCGGCTTCGATATAAACTACACGGAAGTGGCAGACCTTGCCGGAAACGAGATAGTCGGTCGGCCTCACTTCGCGCGAATGATGGTCGAGCGCGGATATGCGTTGAGTATAAAAGACGCCTTCGATAGGTTCCTTGCTAAAGGTGCCGCTGCCTATGTCGAAAAGACCAGGCTATCTCCGAAAGATGCCATCGATCTCATTCACCAGGCGGGCGGAGTTGCGGTGCTGGCTCACCCGTATCAATTGAGGCTGGAAACCAAAGCTGAAATCGATCATCTGGTCGGGCAGCTCGCAGACCTTGGCCTCGACGGGATCGAGGCAATCTATAGCCGTCATAGCGATGCCGAACGGCTTGAATACACTGAGCTGGCCCGGCGCTATAACCTTCTTGTGACCGGCGGCAGCGACTATCACGGTTCGTACAAGCCCGACATACGCCTGGTTAGAGGGACGGGCGATCTCGGCGTTCCATACTCGCTTCTGCCGGAGATTAAAGAGCGGGCGAGCCGATATTCAAAGCGGTTAGAGTTTAATTGAATCCGGTTTTACTATGCAGAACGACCCGAACATCGAGCAACTGGTTTCGCAGATCACCGACGTGATCCTCTCGCGCCTGGGGACTGGCGCTGCTAACGAGTGCGCGCTGTGCCACGACGAGTGTTTTGTCAAATGCCCCGACCGTATGCACTCGATCCTTGCAGGCGGCGGCGTGCGCTTCGGTTTGACCGGCGCGGAGAGCGAGGCTGCACGCAAGGTCGCCCATTATATCGATCACACATTGCTTAAGCCCGAAGCTACGCGCGACGATATTCTAATGCTGTGCGAAGAAGGAGCGCGATACGGATTCGCCTCGGTCTGTATAAACCCCGTATGGGTGCGCGAAGCGGCCTGTGCGCTCAGAGGCAGCGGGGTCAAGGTCTGCACAGTGATCGGATTCCCGCTCGGAGCCAACACTCCCGATGTGAAAGCGTATGAAGCCAGACGGGCAGTCTTTGACGGTGCCAGCGAACTCGACATGGTCTTAAACATCGGCGCTTTGAAGTCGGGAGACTTCGATCTGGCGTTGCGTGACATACAGGGCGTTGTCGAGGTCGCGCACGAAGCCGGGTCTTTGTGCAAAGTCATTCTCGAAACCGCGCTGCTTACGGATGACGAGAAGGTCAGAGCTTGTCTGATAGCCAAAGAGGCAGGCGCAGATTTCGTCAAGACCTCCACAGGGTTCAGCAAAGGCGGAGCGACGGTCGCCGACATCGCTCTTATGCGGCGTGCGGTCGGCGGCCAGATGGGTGTCAAGGCATCGGGCGGAGTGCGCGATTACAAACAGGCCCAGGAGATGATACAGGCGGGCGCTACTCGCATAGGCGCGAGTGTCGGCGTCAAGATCGTGCAAGAGTTCGCCGGGTCCGAGCCTCAGACCAACGGCCAGCACGTTGGAAACTATTAGAAGATCGTGAACCGTGAACCGTAAACCGTGACAAGTCAGAGGAGAATATCAGATTGCGCGTCCTTCCCCTCTTGTCACGGTTTACGGTTCACGGTTCACGCTTAAAAGGCCCAGCGCGCGAGGACAGTGCCCGCCGTGTAGCCAGCGCCGACGGCCGCAAATAAAACGAGGCTTCCTTTTTTCAATCGCCCGTCGTCAATCGCATCGCCTATTGCAAGCGGGATCGTAGCCGCCGTCGTGTTGCCGAACTTGTGTATGTTCCTGACGACCTTTTCGTCATCGAGACCGAGCTTGTCGGCGGTGGCGTTGATGATGCGAAGATTGGCCTGGTGCGCGATAAACAGGTCGATGTCTTTGCCCGTGAGACCGTTCTTCTCGATAATTCCACGGCTCAACTCGCCCATCTTGCGCACAGCGTACTTGAAGACCTGCTGGCCCTCCTGGTGAACATAGTGCATCTTCTTTTCGACCGTTTCGTGTGTGGACGGGTTAAGGCTTCCGCCAGCGGGCATGTTCAGAAACTCGCCGCCCGACCCGTCAATCTCGTGCATGTAGTCTAACAGGCCGATGTCGTCGCTCTCGCTCGGTTCGAGAAGGACGGCCCCCGCGCCGTCTCCAAACAGCACGCAGGTCGTGCGATCTTCATAGTTGATTATGCTCGACATCACGTCGGCGCCGACCACTACGACCTTCTTGTGCCGTCCCGATTCTATGAATTGTGCGCCGAGCGTCAGCGCGTAAAGAAAGCCGGAGCAGGCCGCCGACACGTCAAAGCCCCATGCGCGGTTTGCGCGTATCTTGTTCTGCACAAGGCAGGCTGTCGAGGGGAAGAACATATCAGGCGTGACCGTCGCTACGACGAGCACCTCGATCTCGCTGGCTTCGATTCCGCGACGCTGCAACAGGTCGCCCACGGCTTTAGCCGCGAGCTCCGAAGTCCCCGTACCGCGCTCGACCATGTGGCGCTCGTGTATCCCCGTGCGCTCGACTATCCAATCGTGGTTCGTATCGACAAATTTCGACAGGTCATAATTCGTTACAACTTTGGGCGGTACGTAGCGTCCGATGGCTGAGATTTTCGCCCGTTGTGTTGCTCTCATTGAGTCTACTCCTTCTTAGTAAACAGGGGATATTCGGCCTGATATGTAGTGATCGAAACCATCGTCATTATAAAACCCGATAGTACCATCCGGGCCACACCAGGGCAAGTTCTTACAAGTTTGATTAACCGCGCCTGTTTGCCCTGCTTGTCTCGACAGAGGGGATGTGCTATAGGATAGCCAAGATTAACGGCGCTCAGTACCGAAATCCCGTCCGGTCGGTAAAATCTCGGCTCTGCCGAAAGGAGAAACTTTATGCGAGAAACAAGCTCGGAATCCGGCATAAGCATCCCGCGTCTCATCCTTATCCCGGCAGTAATCTCTCTAGCCGTCACGCTGCTGCGCCTTGTGGGCGAGCTTCAACATTGGAACGAGTGGTGGTTCAACCGCGCGGCTGGCGGCGGCGGCTCGCCGCTCGGCATAAGCTGGCTGGCGCTCCTGTTCGGCGTCTATTTTGGCGCGAAACTGACGGGCGCGGGCGAAGGCCCGAAGAGCGCGGCTCGTGTCATAATCATGGCTGTTGTCGGGGTGGCTATTGTGATCGGCAGCACCCTGCTAATAGGCGGCCCTCCGACGACGACAACGCAGTTCGCGGTGGTCTTTCTCTCGATGATAATAGCGGCAGTCATCCAGTATCCGGCGTGGCCCAAGCTGTTCAAGACACTGCTGGCTTACGCGTACGCAGCGCGAATCCCTGTCGCGATAATTATGTATTTCGCCATTCGCGGCAAGTGGGGCACGCATTACGACGTGCTGCCGAACGACCAGTTCGTCGATTCGGGGCTGTGGTCCACATACCTCCAAATAGGCCTGCTGCCGCAGATGATCCTGTGGCCCGCGTTCACAGTAATAGCGGGAGCGCTGTTCGGAGGGATAGCCTCGGCGATCATCGGCAGGAGAAAGCCGACCACGAAGGCTGCCACAGCCTGAACTGGCCGCATCGACCTCAATGAAAAAGCCGCCGGGCATATCACCCGGCGGCTTTTTCATGTGAGATTCGACCTGCGGCTAATCGTAGTACTCAAGGCCGAGGTGCGTGATCATCTCTTCGCCTTTCAGATAACGAAGCGTGTTCTTGAGCTTCATCAACTGGATGAACAGATCGTGCTCCGGGTAGAGGTCGGGAGCCGTCATAGGGCTCTTGAAATAGAAAGAGAGCCACTCCTGGATGCCGCGCATCCCGGCGCGCTTGCCGAGGTCGAGAAACAGCGCGAGGTCCAAAACGATTGGCGCGGCCAGAATCGAATCGCGGCATAGGAAGTCTACCTTGATCTGCATCGGGTATCCCAGCCAGCCGAAAATGTCTATGCTGTCCCATCCCTCTTTGTTGTCGCCGCGCGGCGGGTAGTAGTTGATGCGAACGACGTGGCTGAAATCCTTGTACAGCGCAGGGTATATGTCAGGCTGAAGGATGTATTCAAGTACGGAAAGCTTCGACTCTTCTTTTGTCTTGAACGATTCGGGGTCGTCGAGAACCTCGCCGTCTCGGTTGCCAAGGATGTTAGTCGAAAACCAGCCGTGGAGGCCGAGCATGCGCGATTTCAAGCCCGGCGCTATGATCGTCTTCATCAAGGTCTGGCCCGTCTTGAAGTCTTTGCCGCAGACCGGCAGCCCCTCGTCTACGGCGAGCTTTGTCAGAGCGGGCACGTCCACCGTCAGGTTGGGCGCGCCGTTGGCAAGAGGCACGCCGCTTTTGAGCGCAGCGTAAGCGTAGATCATCGACGGCGCAATGCATTCGCTGTTTTCACGCATCGCCTGCTCGAAAGTCTCTATCGTCTGGTGCTGCTCGCCGCATTGCATGAATATCTCTGTCGAGGCGCACCAGATCATCACAAGGCGGTCGCATTCGTTCACCCGCTTGAAGCTGGCTATGTCTTCCATCAACTGCTCGGCAAGCTCCATCTTGTTTGCGCCCTGCTTGATGTGAGTGCCGTTGAGCCGCTTGACGTAGTGCTGGTCAAAGACAGCCTTCATGGGCTTGAGGTCCTGAAGCGGCTCTTTGAGCTGGTTGACAAGCTCGCGCTCAAGCACGCCCGCGTGCAGCGCCGCCTCGTATGCGTTCTCTTCAAAGATGTCCCACGCGCCGAATACCAAATCTTCGAGCGCGGCCAGCGGCACAAAATCGCGGATGAGCGGCGCGCGGTTGTCCGTTCGCTTGCCCAGGCGGATCGTTGCCATCTGCGTGAGCGACCCGACGGGCTCGGCTATGCCTCGCTTTATGGCCTCGACTCCCGCGATAAAGGTTGTGCTGACAGCGCCCAACCCTACGAGCAACACCCCTAGCTTTCCTTTTGCTTCCTCGATCTGTACTGGTGCTTTCTGATCTTGATTCGACATAAAGTTCCTTTCCCAAAGCCGCTCGCGTCTAACGCATGAACCGATCTAAAGCATTAAACTAGAATTACGATCAAGAGTTTTGCGCGATGTTGCTCATTATTAGCGACAATCTGCGCAATCGTGAGTTATCGCCTGCTGCTTTCACGGTACAGGCGCGGAGTGATGCCCGTGACGGATTTGAATATCTTTGTGAAGTGACTCTGGCTTTGGTACCCGACCATCGCGGCGATCTGGATTATGGGAAACTCTGTTTCCGCGAGCAATCGCCTTGCGCGTTCGAGCCGCAGGTTTGCGAGGTAGACGTGGACGGTCGAGCCCGTGACCTGTTTGAAAAGCCTCGCGAAGTGGTATTCCGACAGATACGCGGCCGCGGCTATCTCTTCGAGCGAAAGCTCGCGCCCGAAATTGTCGTGCATAAACTCGATAGCGCGGCGCAGTCGCCTGTCAACCGGCCCGGCGCGAGACAACTCTACCTGCGCAGACTTGCGCACGGTCAGGTGCGACCGCAGCAGGTGTATAAGCATCTGCCTTACCATCGCATCAAGCATCAGCTCCTGCCCGACGCTTTCGCCTGTCGTCTCTGTCGCTATCAGGCGCGCAACCTCGATCAGGCTCCTGTCTTCGACGAGGCTCGCGCGAAAGACGATCTCAGCCGTGGTTCGCGTCAATTGAAACTCGGCTACGAGATCGTTCAATACGACGGGGCTAATGCCTATCGAGACGAATTCGACCTCGCGGCCGCTGGCGGCGTGATTTTGACCGAGGTTTGTCAGTACCACCTGACCGGCGACGGCTTCAAACTCGTCCGCGCCGATTGTGATCGACATACGCCCCTGTAGTATGGCCGTGACGGTGAAGCTCGCGTGAGAGTGCGGCTCGAACTCGCACGCACTTGTGGCCGTATGGCGCACGGTGAATTGCGGGCGCGAGACTATTTTTTGAATCTCTCTGTTGCTCAACTCTCTTTATGACAAGAACGAAGAGTTCTTACTTGGCGGAAGCCCTTGCCTTCTCAGCTTTCTGGCAACTGGCGCATATCCCGAATATCCGGTGGCTGTGATGTATAGGCTTGAACTTATACTGCCGCACGATTTCGTCCTGCAACTTTTCTATCTCTTCATTGTAGAACTCGATCAACGCGCCGCACTGCGTACAGATAAGGTGATCGTGGTGTGTGTGTTTGTATTCGTGCTCGTAGAGCATGCGCCCGTCGTGAAACTCAAGCTCGCGCGCAAGCCCGCACTCTCTCAAAAGCTTTAGCGTGCGGTAGACGGTCGTAAACCCGACCGAAGGGTCCTGGACTTTCACCAGCGAGTAGAGGTCTTCGCTCGACACGTGCCCTTCGGTGTCGAGGAAGACGTCGAGAATCAAATCGCGTTGCGCTGTGCGTTTTAGCCGCTCGCGCTTCAAGTGGTCGTGGAAAACCTGTTTCTCTTCGCGGTCCATAATGGGTCGGTTCTGCCTGTGACGATTATACACCCCCCGGCGGTCGCGGGCAAAACTTTGCCCTTGCTTAAAGCCCAAGACGTGTATAATGTTCCGTATCATGCCCCGTGCAGTTTTAGCTTAACCGGAGGAAAGATGAACCGTCGAACTTCTCTTTTTATTCTGGCACTGGTGTGGCTTGCCGCAGCGCCCGCCTTTGCCTATCAGGATTCGGGCAAGCACTTTGGCGCGCCCTTTACAGATGCGAAGAAGGTAAAGCTGGCCGACGTATTTGAGCATGCCGAAAAATACGCCGACACAACAGTAAGGATCGAGGGCGAGGTTAAGGATGTGTGCCAGACGCAGGGGTGCTGGCTCGTCGTGACAGACGGCACGCGCGAGATGCGCGTCTCGTTCAAGGGCTACAGCTTCTTTGTGCCGAAAGACTCGGCTGGCAAGAAGGTGATGCTCGAAGGGATAATCCAAAAGAAGACTATCAGCGAAGACCACGCCCGCCATATCGCCGAAGAGTCAAAGACCAAGACTGACCCCGAAACGATCAAAGGCTCGCAGCAGATCATCACGCTTGTGGCCACGGGCGTCCAGATAAAAGATTAGAGACAACCCGCCTTAGCTTAATGCCGGATGTGGCGTGTAACACGCCGCGTCCGGCCCCGAACCTCTTCGGCCAAAGCCGGTTGTAACCGAGCTGACCGAGCGAGGCCGTCAAGAAATCGCGCCGCATAGAAGCGGTGTTATTCTACTGATTTTGTACAGCTTATATGGTAGTCAAGTGCGGGGAGGAGTAGCGTATTTTAGCTGACTTTGATAATGTAGCGCGCCATGGAACTCATAGACCATATCGCACAAATCCGAGAAAACCTCAAGCTCGGTCAATTCATAAATGAAGCCTCCGTTTCCCAGGGAATAGTTCTGCGTATTCTGCAGGCGTTGGGCTGGCCTATCTTTGATTCACGCATAGTTTCACCAGAATATGCTCTGGAAGGGCGGCGGGTCGACTATGCTCTTTGCCATCCTCCAAAGAAGCCTATGGTTTTTATTGAAGTTAAACAAGTCGGCCAAAGTGAGGGTGCCGATAGACAGCTATTTGAATATGCTTTTCACATCGGCGTCCCAATGGCCGTCTTAACAGATGGGCAGGAATGGCATTTCTACTTGCCTGGAGAACAAGGACAGTACCAAGAACGTCGAGTATATAAACTCGATCTACTTGAGCGGAGCATCGAAGAATGTATTTTGCGACTAACTCGTTATCTCGACTATGACTCGTCTTGTTCTGGTAGCGCACTTGAAGCAGCAAGAAAAGATTATCAGAATGTAGCGAAGGATCGCTTAATAGTGGCGACTTTGCCTCAAGCATGGGCGAAACTGACGCAAGAGCCCGAAGACCCACTTATTGAGCTATTAGCAGATAAGGTTGAGAGTCTTTGCGGTTATAAACCTGATCCTGATACTGTTGCGGCATTTCTCACCAACGGAGCACCTATCAGGAGACATACTGAAGCCAAGATTATTTCCAGGTCGAAAACAGAAGTAACAAAGCAGGTGCATCAGCCTTTGCCGAAAGTGACTAGTCAAAAGCACCTAGCGTCTATACCGTTCCGATTGCAAGGGCGAGAGTACAAGGCGAGGAGCGCGCGTGATGCAATGATTAAGATTTTTGAGGAACTCGCAAGCAGAGATTCAAGTTTTCTTGAGCGATTCGCGTCACGCCCTAAACATGGGAAGAAGCGGCGCTTTGTCGCACGTTCTAAAAGTGAGCTTTATCCTGATCGCCCAGATTTAGCTGACTTACACTCTCATCAACTTGCTAGTGGTTGGTGGATCGGTACGAATTACAGTAAGAAGAATATTGAAGATATCATAAAAATGGGTTGCGAGGTGGCTGGTCTTAACTATGGAACTGATTTGATACTAAAGTTTGATTGAGAGCCTCGGCAACCGACGTACTTAGCAAACGGTTCGACCGGAGCGCGGCAAGCGGGTTTCTTAGGTTTCCCTCAGCGCAACATACCGTGCCCGGTTACGCTGGGCGTTAGGCATCTCTCATTATCTATAAACTTAGGGATGACATTAGCAAACCAATTCTGAAAGGAGTCCACTATGGCAATTAATGAAGAAAAACTAAATCAACTGCTGGGCCGTGGCATCACGGATTTCGGGGCGGCTTTCCACGCGGGCCTGGTTGTCATCGGCGAAAGTCTTGGGCTTTATAAGGCACTGGCCGAAGCGGGCCAGCCGCTCACGCCTGCCGAGCTGGCACGGCTCACCGATACGAGCGAGCGTTACGTGCGCGAATGGCTCTGCGCGCAAGCGGCGGGAGGTTATGTCGAATACGATGCGGCAAGCCAGCGCTATTTTCTTTCGGAGGAACAAGCCTTCACGCTGGCCGATGAGACGAGCCCGGCTTACCTGCCAGGAGCTTTTCTCATTGCCGTCTCTGCGCTCCGCGCCGTGCCGACCATGACCGAGCGGTTTCGCACAGGCGACGGCCTTGGGTGGCACGAGCATGATCACGGATTGTTTCGCGGGACCGAAATGTTTTTCCGTCCCGGCTATGCGGCCAACCTTATCAACTCATGGATCCCGGCTCTCGACGGAGTTGAAGAAAAGTTGAAAGCGGGCGCGAAAGTCGCCGACGTCGGCTGTGGACTTGGGGCTTCGACAATTCTGATGGCTCAGGCTTATCCAAACTCGACTTTCACAGGCTTCGATTACCACGACAAATCCATCGAGATGGCCCGGCAGCGAGCCGATAAGAGCGGCGTAGGCGAACGCGTCAGTTTTGAAGTCGCCAGAGCTCAAGACTATCCGGGCAACGATTATGATTTCGTGACCTTCTTCGACTGCTTGCATGACATGGGCGACCCGGTCGGCGCTGCCGCTCACGTCAAGGAGTCTTTAGCCGCGAATGGAACCTGGATGATCGTAGAACCTTTTGCCAACGATGAGATCAAAGATAATTTGAATCCCATCGGGCGGGCTTTCTATTCGGCTTCGACGCTGATTTGCACGCCCGCTTCTTTATCGCAGGAGGTCGGCCTGGCACTGGGGGCGCAGGCGGGTGAAGCGCGTATCCGCAAAGTTGTCATGCAGGGCGGTTTCGAGCATTTCCGGCGAGCTACAGAAACGCCTTTTAATCTGGTGTACGAGGCCAGGCCCTGATCATCTTCTGTGAGCCCCGGTTGGACCTGAGGGCCGCGCCTGACTGCTGCATGTAGCGGAGGCCGCAAAGCGAGTCTCGTACGGTGTTCGGCGCGGTCCCGCCGATGTTGGGCGTTGGGCGCTTTTGTCATTACGGGAGGGAAATAGTGGACACTGTTGGCATACTGGCAGACCTTTTCCGTCACATGAATTGGGCAGACGCGCTCATATGGCAATCTGTGTTGAAGAGCCCTTCGGCGATTGGCGACCAGACAATGCGAGAACGCCTGCATCATATTCACCTGTGCCAGCAAGCATGGCTGCAAATATGGCTTGATCAACCGGTTGATCCCCACGCTGGAGAGACCCTCGGATTAGTCGGCCTTGCCTCATGGGCACGCGAATACCACGAGGGCGTGGCCGAGTACCTGGCGGGTGTTCAAGAACCGCATTTGGGAACACAGATCGATGTCCCTGGAATGGCAAAAGAGTTCTCACAGCCGTACCTGTGGGAGACCCTTCTTCAGATCGCCTCGCACAGCACGTACCATCGGGGCCAGGTGAGCTTGCGGCTGCGCGAGATTGGAGGCGAGCCGCCACAGACTGACTTCATCACGTGGGTTGTATTGGGAAGGCCAGTAGCGACGTGGCCGGAGACGGCAGAAATGGATACGAAGGGAGAGAGATAGCGATACGCTGCTGCTTGCAAGCAGCGCATGACATTAATGACGGCGAGAAGACAGGGGTGCGCTGTAATCCGCCCGCTTATTAAATTGACACGATTTCTGAAAGGCAATTATAAGATAGGCGCATGATCGAAACTTTTAACTGCCCTTCTTGCAGTGGGCCTCTCCACTGTGACGGAACCAGCGTGATGATTCGCTGCCAGTTCTGTCACAACTCCGTCATCGTACCGGCGGAGCTGCGCCACCCGGCCGCGCCGCACGTCGCGCGACCGCGCCGCGCAGGGCCTTCGGTCCACCTGATCCTGGCTGGCGTGGCTCTCGTGATGATCGTGGCAGGCGGGTTTCTGGCCTTCTCGATGTGGAATAAGACCCCGGACGTACCTTCATTCACCGCGACCCCGAAGCCTCCCATCGTTCCACCTTCTGTGCGGACGCCGCCTGCGAGCGCGGCACAAAGGAGCGGGCTTTTCAGCCTTGCGCTCTCATTCGGCAGCAAAGGCAAAGGGGCCGGGTTGTTCGACGACGCGCGCAGCATTGCCGTCGATGCATCGGGGACTATCTATGTCGGCGAATATAGCGGCGGGCGCATCCAGGTGTTTGACGAAACAGGAAAGTTCATAACGCAGTGGACGGCTGAACCCAAGTGGCCGTTGCGCGGGATGGCGGCAGATCGCAAGGGCGTTGTCTACGTCGTGCAGCGCGGGGCTATTACTCGCTACGAAGGCTCAACCGGCAAGCCGTTGGGGCAGGTCGCTTACCGCGACGGGCCCGGCTTTGACGACGTGACAGTTGCGGCCGACGGCGGGTTCGTCGCCGCCTGGCACAGGCATCGCGACGACATCGTTCGATTCGACCGCGAGGGCGTGGCTGTCAGGACTATCCGAAACGCAGTCAGCGGGCAGACAGATAGCTCGGAGTTACAGAGCCGTGTGGCCGTCGACGGAAGCGGCAACATATACGCGCTGGGCACGTTCAGCAACGCGGTCTTCAAGTTCTCGCCAGAAGGTAAATTCATCACGAGGTTCGGCGGCCAGGGCAATGAGCGAGGGCAATTCAGAGCGCCTTCGGCAATAGGCGTGGACGGCCAGGGACGTGTGTACATATGCGACTTCGGTGGCGTGCAGGTGTTTGACGGGGATGGGCGATACCTCGACCTGATTAAAGTGGAAGGGGCGGCATCAGGTCTTGTGTTTAACGATAAGAACGAGTTGTTTATCGTAGCGCGCGATAAGGTCCAGAAGTTCATTCTAAATAATCCCTAGGCCAACCGGACTTTGTGTTTGATTTGGAGGGGAAGCACAATGGCTAAAACCCGCCGCGCTTGCTGGGTGATAGTTCTCTTGATGGTCAACCCGGTTGGCTATCAACCGAATACTGCCAGCCTGTTTGCGGGTGACGGCCAGAGTAAGACTCCGGCAGAGACCTTCGCTGGTTCAAAAGGCGGCGACGAGCGCGAAGTCGGCGGCCTAAAGCTTTGCTGGTGTCCTCCGGGGCGGTTCCGAATGGGCAGCCCGCGCGACGAACCGGAGCGGCGTCCCGGAGAAGATCAGGTTGACGTAACGCTTTCGAAGGGCTTCTGGACGGGCAAGTTCGAGGTGACGCAGGGTCAGTGGAAACGTGTGGTCGGCGACTTTCCGGGCCGTCTCACAGCTGGCGCGGGCGACGACTTCCCTGTATACACGATCAATTTCGCCGAGGCGGAGCAGTTCTGCCGCATGCTGACTGAGAAGGCTCACGCGTCTGGCGAGTTGCCGAAGGAGTGGGAGTTCCGGCTCCCGACCGAAGCGCAATGGGAATACGCCTGCCGGGCAGGGACCACGACGGCCACTTCGTTTGGTGACAAGCTGAGCAGCAAACAGGCGAACTTCCAGGGGAGGCCGTACAACGGTGCGGAGGAAGGGCCGTCACTCAAGCGCACCGCCCCTGTCGGCAGCTATCCGGCCAACCCGTGGGGCTTGCACGACATGCACGGGAACGTATTTGAGTGGTGCCGGGATTGGTATCATCTAAGATTGCCGGGGGGCGTAGACCCCGACCTGTACGGGGCTAAAAGTTCGGCTTCGAGAAGCGGAAACGGCGATATCTCGCGAGTCCGCAGGGGCGGGTGCTGGGCCGACGAGGGCTGGCCGTGCCGGTCTGCTTTCCGCCTCCGTTTTGAGCCCGAACGGCGGCATGACCATATAGGGTTTCGTGTAGTCGCCGTCCGCCGGTAGCCAGACGCCGCCGTCCGCCGGTGGTTAACCCGCCGCCCCGGTGTTAGGCTTTGCCGTATGCGAGACCGGCAGCTGAAAGACGCGAAAAACTCTTCTGCGCGAGAACCCGAGCGCACAGGCTTTGCCGAAAAGGTATGGGAGATTTATAGAAGCTACGCCGGTCACGCTGCTCGTGAAATAGCCCGCTCTGAAATTGAGAGCGCGAGGCGGCCCGCGTGGCTCAAGGCGCTAAACTTTGCCGGCATAGCTCTGGTTGTAATCGCCGCGCTGATACTTGCCTTCGGCGCTTTCAAATGGCCGGACGGCCCGATCCGCTGGACCGAAGACGGTCTGGTAGGGAAGACCGGCCTGCCTCACACCGTTGAAGATTACGAGATGTTCACGCTCTGGGAGCGGTGGCTGTTTATCTCGTTTCCGCCCGCCTTCGTTGTGAGCTTCGCCGCAGTTATTATCGATAGAGTCCATCTCAGAAGAGCCGCAAGAAATAATTTGAAAGGGCCGTTGAAATAATCGCGGGCGGTGGTTTATGCTCTCGTTTCGCCTTGCGGCGGTCGCTTGCGGTCGCCGGCGTTGCCGGACGCTGCCAACTGAGAGCACAATAAAGAAGATGCTAACCAAATCGGCCCTGCTTTATTTATCCAACAGCGAAGGCTTTAAGAATTTCCTTACTCGCTTCAAATCTTTCAACAACGTCACGCATCGCTTTGTGGCAGGCGACAATATCGACGAAGCTGTCGAGGCCATACGCCAGCTAAACCGCAAGCGTATCAGCGCGACCTTTGACCACCTCGGCGAGTCGATCTCTTCGGAAGCGGAGACGCGCGCCGAAGTGAGCGAGTACATACGCCTTCTTGACGAGATAGACCGCAACGCGCTCGATTCGAACGTCTCCGTGAAGCTGACGCAGCTAGGGCTCGACATAGACCCGCAGCTTTGCTACGAGAACACGCGCAGGCTTGTCGAGGATGCCCGCGAGCATCGAAACTTTGTCCGCATAGATATGGAAGACTCTCCGAGGACCGATGCGACGCTCGACATATTCCGCAGGCTGCGAGGCGAGTTCGACAACGTCGGCATCGTCATCCAGTCCTATCTCTATCGGAGCGAGCAAGACATACGCGACCTGCTCGCGATGGGCGCGAGGATACGGCTTTGCAAGGGCGCGTACAAAGAGCCGGAGTCGGTCGCCTGGCCTGACAAAGCCGACGTTGACGCAAATTACGTAAAGCTCATGAAGATACTGCTCGACTCGCCCATCTACCACGGAATAGCCACGCACGACGAGAAGATGATAGCGGCCACCAGGCAATACGCGGCGGAGCGGGGGATAAGCTCCGACCACTACGAGTTTCAGATGCTCTATGGCATCCGCCGCGACCTTCAGGAGAAGCTGATCGCCGAAGGCTATCGCATGCGTGTTTACGTGCCTTACGGCGACGCCTGGTATCCGTACTTCATGCGAAGGCTGGCCGAGCGACCGGCCAACGTCTGGTTTATCCTCAAGAACTTGATAAAAGGCTAGGCCGGTTACTGGAGATAAATAAAAGGGCCGCTAAATCATTTAGCGGCCCTTTTATTTTCTGCGTCGATATCTGGATTAGGTCGAAAGCGGGATTTCGAAAACCGCGCGAGCCGAAGGAACGCTCAGTTTTGCGGCGCGCTTCTGGACCGCCTGCCCCTTTGCGGTAGCCTGTTTGAGTATCTCGACGGCCTTCTTCAACTGAACGTCTTCGACAGGCTCGGCAGGCTTGGGCGCGGGAGGCGTCGCTGCTTCGGGCTTGTCTTCGTCCGGTTCGGGCTCGTCGCTGTCGTCGGGCAAGACTACCTCGGCTTCCGCCGCACGCTCAACCTTTACGGTCGGGGTGATAGGCTCTTCCATAAACGGCTTGCCTGAGCCGGGCGCGTACTTGGCGGTTGTGATGAGCAGCGCGCCGCCGTCTGAAAGCGAGAAGAGTTGCTGCTCCGAGCCCGCGCCGAATGTACGCTCGCCGACAAGCTCGCCGCGTTTCTGGTCGCGAACTGCCGCCGCGATAATCTCGGCCGCGCCCGCCGTGCTTCTGTCAATCACTACCGCGAGCGGTCCTTGAAAGACCACCTTGCCCGCGTCGGCCTGATACGCCTTCGTCTCCTTGCCGCCCTTGCCTAAAACCTTCGCAATCGTGCCCGTGCCGATGAAGAGGTTGGCCGCGGCCACGCCTTCCTCGATGTTCCCGTTGGCCGCCCCGCGCAGGTCGAGCACAATCTTTTGCGCGCCTTTCGAGACCAGATCGGTCACCTGTTTTTTCAACTCGGCCGCTTTGCCTTCGGTAAGCGTTGTGAGCTTGACGTAGCCGATGCCGCCTTCTTCGAGGCGGGCCTCAAGCGCGGGCTGGGCAAACTTCGAGCGCGGTATCGCCACCTTGCGCGGCTGGCCGCGATGCAGTATCCGCAGCTCTACGGTCGTGCCGGGGTCGTCGCTGAGCAGCTGGTTTATGTCGTAAAGGCTCAGGTCGCGCGAGGGGACCTTGCCGACGTACTCGATGAAATCGCCTTCGCGGACCCCGACCTGCTCGGCAGGCGAGCCTTTCAAGACCGAGACCACGTAGGCGTACCCGCCGACTTTCGAAAGGATCATCCCCGTTTCGGCGCGGCTGGCTTTCGGGTCGTACTGCTTGACCTGCTCAGACGTCAGGTATGCGCTGTAGGGGTCGAGCCCTTCGGCAAGACCGCGAAGACTGCCGATTCGCACCTTCTCAAGGTCCGGCTGGTCTACGTAATCTCGTATGATGTAGCTGAGCACTTCATCAAAAATGGTCAGTTGTGCATACTGGCTACCGCGCGCCACGGCCTGTCCGGACTTGGACATGAAGCTGCCGACGATAGCATAGAAAGCGATGATCGTTGAGAAGACGACGATGGCGATCTTGGCTTTAAACTGCATTGAATACTCCTTCAGTAAGCGATGCCCGCACCTAATATTAACCCTGAGATTACGACTCGCGCAAGGATAACGATAAAACCGACCGGGGATGTTCCCGTTTAGCCACCGTTTCGTTGACACTTTCCGAACCCGATACCTATACTCTACCGAATGCGCGTGCTTGCCATCGATCTCGGTTCCAAAAATATCGGGATCGCGGTGTCGGATGCGCTCGGCATCACCGTCCGGCCAGTCGAGACGATTCGCCGGTCGAGCACCGCGCGCGATATTGCGCGGTTGAAGTTTCTGGTTGAAGACCTGGAAGTCGAAGCAGTCGTTATCGGCCTGCCCCTGAGGATGGACGGGACTGCGGGCGACGCCGCTCTAAGCGTAGGGCGGTTTCAAAAGCGCCTGGAGGCAGAACTCCAGGTCCCCGTGTTTGCTCAGGATGAGCGGCTGACCAGTTATGAAGCGGAACAGATGATGATCGAGCGCGGGTTGAAGCGCGAAGAGCGCCGCGCGCGGTCTGACGAATTCGCCGCTATGATCATCTTGCAGGATTTCTTATCGAAGACCAAAACAACAGAGTAAATCCCGACGGGGTAAATCCCGCCGGACCGCCGCCGGACCTCCCGCGACCTGCCGCGCCTCCCGCCACGCCGCCGCCGGTCGCGCGTCACAAAGCGCCACGGCGAAGCCGCCTTCGCAGCCTCCTTGTGATGGCGATTATCTTTCTGGCCGCCGCCGTAGTCGGGGCAGCCGTGTGGATAAGGACAAGCGTCACACGGCAGGTAGAGCACCCGTCGGCGGAAAGCATAATCTCAATCGAGCCCGGCCTGGGGCCGCAATCGATCATCGCCCGCCTTGCTGAAGCGGGAATAGTTCGAGACCCGCTCGCGCTCAAGATATACCTGCGGCTCACGGGGGCGAGCGGCCAGTTGAAAGCGGGAGATTACCAGTTCGATTCTCCGATCTCCGCGCTCCAGGCGGTTGAAAAGATTCGCAGGGGCGATGTCGCTTTCCAGCGCGTGACCATACCCGAAGGCTTCAACCGGTTCGATATTGCCAGGACCCTTGCCGAAAAGACCGGGCTCGCGACCGAAGAAGAGTTTCATCGCTTGATGAAGGATACATCGCTCATCGAGCGCATTGCGCCGCAGGCGCGCAACCTCGAAGGCTACCTTTTCCCCGACACATACAACTACACCACAAAGACCACGGCCGAAGAGTTGATACGGGCCATGGTCGCGCGATTCAACGAGCTCTTTTCGCCCGAGTGGAAGGCGCGCGCGAGCCAGCGAGGGTTATCGGTCCACCAGGTGGTCACGCTCGCCTCGATCATCGAAGAAGAGGCGCGCGTGCCCGACGAGCGCCCGCTCATTTCGTCGGTCTTCACAAACAGGTTGAAGATAGGCATGCCGCTTGGGTGCGACCCGACTTTTATCTACGCGGCGATACTGGCGGGTGATTATGACGGGAACCCCAACCAGCCGCGTCACCGACGCAGGGATTCGCCCTACAACACATACATCTACGCGGGGCTGCCGCCGGGGCCGATAGCCTCGCCGGGTCGCTCGTCGCTTGAGGCCGCGCTAAACCCCGCCGAGTCCGACTATCTATACTTTGTGGTGAGCGGGACCGAAGGGCGTCACAAGTTCTCGCGCTCGGCATCCGAACACGACCAGGCCGTCGAAGAGTACCGCCGCCAGCAACGCGAGCTGCGACAGTAGCGTTTGAAACAAAAAGAGAGAGCGGTTGAAGCAGACCGCTCTCTCTTTCTTACTCGATGCCGGACCGCTTATTGCGCTTCCTGTGGCCGCTCGGTGAGTCGCACGGGGACAGTGGTCCGGTTGCCTGCTCTGATAAGCTCGACCCTTATCGTCTCGCCGGGCTTCTTGTTCTTTAGCGAGCGCTGAAGGTCGTCGCCGTTTCGAACCGCCGTGCCGTCAATCGACACGATCACGTCGCCTACCTGCTCTATGGCCACTCCGCCGAAGGCCGTCTCCCTTATGTCCGCGCCGCGTATACCGGCCGAGGCCGCGCCGCTGCCACGGAATACTTCGCCCACCATCAACCCTTCCTGTACGGGCAACTGAAGCTGCCGCGCTATTCGGGCGTTCAACGGCAGGGTCGATACCCCTATCCAGGGCTGCGACACATAGCCTTTAGCTATCAGGTCGGGGATGATCTTCTTTGCCGTATCGATTGGCACGGCGAACCCTATGCCGACAGACCCGCCCGACGGGCTATAGATCATGGTGTTGATGCCTATCTGCTCGCCGCGCGCGTTCAGAAGCGGCCCGCCGGAATTTCCGGGGTTGATAGAAGCATCGGTCTGAATCGCGCCTTCAATCGTCCGCCGCGTGTTCGGGTCGCGCAAGGGGCGCTCAAGCCCGCTGATTACGCCCGTGGTGAGCGTGCGCTGCAAGCCGAAGGGGTTGCCGATTGCCAGCACCTTCTGGCCCACTTGCAGCCCGTTCGACGTGCCGAGTTTTATGACGGTCAACCGCTCGCGCGGGGCGTTCACCTTGATTACGGCAAGATCATTATTGGGGTCGGTGCCCACGACGCGCGCAGGGTATTTGTCGTCTTCTATCTGCACCTCAAGCTCGCGCGCGCCGCGAACGACGTGGTTGTTGGTCAGGATGTGGCCCTGGTCGTCGATTATAGAGCCTGACCCTGAGCCTTCGGTCGGGTGCACGCCGTACCAGTCCCTCGTATAAGCGCGGCTTGTTATGTTGACGACGCCGGGGCTTACGCTGCGATAGACCTCTATGTTGTTCTGCTCTTCGGTGGCGACGGTAGGGTCGGCTATGACCGACGGCTCAAGCATCATCGCGGGGTTGCGATCCACGGTGCGCACGGCGAGTGCGACTATCACGGCCGTTACCAGCGCCGAAACGAGCGCGAGCGCTGCTATCTGCTTGCCGGAAACCCTGTACATACTGACTTCCTCCTTACCCACTCCTTTATCAATAAATGAAGCTAGCACCCAGCCACTTGACTGTCAATTTTAACGACTCACCGCCGTTTGCGGTTGCATATTTTCAGGTAAGCGAGGGGCGGAGGGCGGGTTTCGCTTTCTCAGAACGCGAAAAGGCTGATGCGCGCATCAGCCTTGAAATGCCTTGAATTGAAGTGCCGTCTCTGGCCGCTTAAGCCACAGTCCTGCGACCGCCGAGCAGGTTCAGAATCAGCACCACAGCCGCGATAACCAGGAGCAGGTGAATCAGCGCGCCGCCGATGTTGCCGACTAACCCCAACAGCCACAATACAAGAAGAACCACAAAGATTGTCCAGAGCATCTCTATCCCTCCCCGTTAAAGTCTCAAATCTTTGACCGCGCCTGCCAAAACTGCTCGACGCGAATCCGACCACCTAGCTGGCACTCTAACAATTGCAATGTTAGTGCCAGCCCGGCTGGCGCAGATTCAAGAAAAAAAAACGAGTTTTCGTATCGCGTGACCCTCTCGACCGTACCTGTTTATTACAAGACTGTCTGATTTTGAGTTCAGCTATGCCTCGGCGAGGTTGTTGTGACATCGGCTATGAACCGGCCCGGTTCGTCCGAGTAGACGTGGCTCGTCACTGTGATCTCGGCCGCCGAGATCTCTATGAGGTTATAAGAGTTCTTTAGCTGCTCTTTCCCGCGCCCTCTGAGCGAGGCTAGCGTGCCCGCCTGGACGAGCAGAATACCGCGACCCGTTTCGGGATGCACCTCCTTTGAGCTTGCCGTGTGCGATTCGTGAGCGTGGCCCGTCAACACCATATCGACACCGCACTCTGCGAAGAACCTGAGCGCGCGCCGCGCGCCTCCGGCTATATCTTCGTCCTGCCCCGGCGTCGGCCCTAGCGGGTGATGTGCGACCAGGACTCTACACAGCCCGTCGCCCAGCTCGCATATGCGCGCCTTAACAGCGCCCAGGTCTTTGCCCTCTATCTCGCCCCCTTTTATCGTAAAGCTGCGCGTCGTATCGAGCCCCATGACGACAAGCTCCGGGTCGATAAAGAGCGGGTTCAAATCCGGCGTGATCCACCGCTTGTACTTTCCGAGCGGCGAGACAAAGCGCGAATATATGTCCCAGAGCGGGACATCGTGATTGCCCGGCACGACCACAAGCGGCGCGCTTATCCGGTCGAGAAACTCGCGCGCCTGCCGGAACTGGTCCGTGCGCGCGCGCTGTGTGAGATCGCCTGAGACCGCGACGACGGTCGGCCTGCGGCGCTCTATCTCCTCCAGTATCGCCTCTGCGCGGTTTGGAGCCTGTGGGCCGCCGAAGTGTATATCCGAAAAATGAACGATAGTCTTCATAGATCAACCCTCTGCCCGGTCATCTCGTTTAGGAGCGAGGACACGCAATCTGCCCGGAACCGTAGAGTAGTAGAGCGGGGAGGTTAGCTTGAAAACTTCGCCGTCGAGCGCGACCCTTATGCGTCTTCGTCGCGTGCTTATCTTGATCTCGGCGGCGCTGTAGTTTTCAAAGCTGGTTGCGTCTTCGGGTCTGTAAACGAGGCTGTGCAGCACGACGCGCAGCAGCCCCGCTCTGCCTTCATCGCGCAGCAGGTATAAGCCTAACACGCGGCCGTCAAGCTCTGTGCGGCGGCCCAGACTGCGGGGGTCAAGCTCGTACCTGTTGTTGCTGATAAGCACCATCGGACAACGCCGCACAACGCGCTCGCCGTTTAGCTCGGCGACTATGCGAAGGTAGGGGAACCGCGTCAGCACTATGAACGAGGCGATTATCATGGCGGGCCACTTGCCCAGCTTGTCGCGCCATTTCTGGCGCACCCTCACCTGGTCCGGGTAGAGGCCGAGGCTCGAATTGTTTATAAAGCTGTGATCGTTGACCGAGCCGACATCTACCAGCCTCGTCTCGCCCGCACAGATAATCTCTATCGCTTCTTCTATGTCGAGCGGAACGCCGAGGTCTTTTGCGAAGTGGTTCAACGTGCCGAGCGGCAGCACGCCGAGCGTGGCATCGCGTTTGACCACCTCTGCCGCCACGGCGCTTACTGTCCCGTCGCCGCCCCCCGCGACCAGCGTATCGAACCCCTGGCTGAGCAACGAGCCCGCCACGCGACGCAGCTTGCTGCCGTCTTTCTCGCGGAGGATATGCGCCGCCACCCCTCGCTTCTCAAAAGCCGCAGCGATCTGCCCCGCCTGGGCTTCACCCAGCCTGGAACCCGCAGTCGAATTGAGTATGGCGGCTATTCTTCGCATCACTTTTCACTGTCAGACTATAACAAACCGCATACCACGCACGAGGGGAAACCGGGCCGAGAGCCGAGCACGAAACCGTTTCGAGATCATGTTTCATACCCGCGCCTGTACAAAAAAAGAGGACCGAAGACCGGCCGGTAAAGCCAATCCTCAGTCCTCCGCTCCTCAGTCCTGTAAAAGTGTTTACCTGACTGCGAACTTATACGTCTTGCTTGCCGATAAGCCGTTCTGGCCTGTAACAGTCACGTTGGCGTAGAAGGTTCCTGCTACGGTCGGCACGCCGCTAATCAAGCCGTTCTGGTTGATCGACAATCCGGATGGAAGCCCTGTGGCCTTCCAACTGTAAGGCGTCGCCCCGCCCGATGCCAAGATCTGCATGCTGTATTGCCCGGACCTGAACCCAGACGGAAGCACTGACGTCAATAACACAGGCGGCCCGGATGACGCGCTGACCGAGACGGCGACGTTTGTGCTGGCAAGCCCGAAGTAAGTGGACGGGTCCTGCATCATGCGCCACTGGAAATTGTAAGTGCCAGCGGTCGCAGGAGCGGTGACGTTGAAGGTGAAGGTGGCCTGCCCGCCCGGCGCAACAGTCGTCGGGAGGTTGACCTGGCTGACTCCCCAGGTCGCGTTGCCCGCAGGGTTCTGCGAAGCAAGCTTGTAGCTGCCCGCCGCCCACGTCGTCGTCCCGTTATTGCGCATCGTCACCGATACGGACCTCGTTTCGCCAGGGCTCATCGCGGTCGGCACCGTTTGCGACATGAACTGCGCATCGTTTGTGCCGCCGCCACCGCCGCCACCGCCACTCGTGACCGAGACGGCGACGTTTGTGCTGGCAAGCCCGAAGTAAGTGGACGGGTCCTGCATCATGCGCCACTGGAAATTGTAAGTGCCAGCGGTCGCAGGAGCGGTGACGTTGAAGGTGAAGGTGGCCTGCCCGCCCGGCGCAACAGTCGTCGGGAGGTTGACCTGGCTGACTCCCCAGGTCGCGTTGCCCGCAGGGTTCTGCGAAGCAAGCTTGTAGCTGCCCGCCGCCCACGTCGTCGTCCCGTTATTGCGCATCGTCACCGACACGCTCGATGACTGGCCCGCCGTCAGCGTGCCCGGCACGGTCTGCGATATGAACTGCGCATCGTTGGTAGCAGGGCTGCCCGTTCCTACCTGGATGGCGAGGTTTGTCGAAGCCTGGCCGAACAGGCCCGTGCCTGTCTTAAACATCCGCCACTGGAAGTTGTATGTCCCCGGTGTCGTCGGAGCCGTGACGTTGAAGACGAAGGTGAACGTGCCGCCTGATCCAACAGACTTGGTCAGGTTTATCTGGTTTACGCCCCAGGTCATGTTGAAATCAGGATTGACCGATCTCAGGCTATAGCCGGATGACCAGATCGCGGACGTGTTCTTCATCGTCACCCTGACAGAGTATTGCTGGCCCGGATTCATCGCGGTCGGCACTACTTGCGAGAGGAACTGCGCGCCGCTTGTGCTGCCGCCGCCGCCACCGCCGCCACTCGTGACCGAGATAGCGACGTTTGTGCTGGCGAGTCCGAAATAGCTTGTGCCGTTATTCATGCGCCACTGGAAGTTGTAAGTGCCAGCCGTTGCGGGCGCTGTGATATTGAAGGTGAAGGTGGCCTGCCCGCCCGGCGCGACCGGCGAAGATAGGCCAGCCTGACTGAGGCCCCAGGTCGCGTTGGCCGTGGGATTCTGTGATATGAGCGTGTATGTTCCCGCCGCCCACGTCGTCGTCCCGTTATTGCGCATCGTCACCGACACGCTCGATGACTGGCCCGCCGTCAGCGTGCCCGGCACGGTCTGCGATATGAACTGCGCATCATCTACTTGGCCGCCGCCGCCGCCTGAGCCTACCTGTATCGAGACGTTTACAGAGGCTGCGCCAAAAAAGACGTTGTCTTGCGCGAGCTGCCACTGGAAGTCATACGTGCCGGGAGTAGTGGGCGCGGTCGCGTTAAAGGTCAGGCTGAGCTGCTGGCCGGGATTTACAACGATTCCGGTAGGCACGACCTGATTGCCGCCCCACGTCGTGTTGTTCGTGGGATTTTGCGAGCCGAGCTTGAACCCCGCCGAGCCGTTCCAGGCTAGCGTGCCCGTGTTGTTCCACCTCAGGTTGACAGTGAAAACCTGTCCCGGCTGTACGGATGTCGGCACAGTTTGCGATGCAAAGGAAGAGTCGTACTGAGTTCCGGGCGCGCTCACTGTGAGCGAATAGGCTCTCTGCGCAGACCCTGATGCCGCGTCATTGACCTGAAGCGTGAAGTTGAATGTGCCGCTGACGAGCGGCGCCCCTGTTATGGACCCGGCCGGGTTCAAGACCAGACCGGCGGGAAGCGGGCCTGAGCCCGGAGCGAGACTCCAGATGTAAGGCGTCGTGCCTCCCGCTGCTACTAACGATTGCGAATAGGGTGCCCCTTGAGTAGCCGCCGTCAAAGGCGAAACCGTAACTATTGAAAGCGGTCCGCTGCCGCCGCCTGTTCCGGGGTAGAGGAAGACCGCGGCGTTTACGTCGTCCGTGCGAAGCCCTGCGCAGCGCCCGTCGAAGTGTGCGAAGGCGGCCATCGTGGCGTCGCTGAACTGCGAGTGTCCGAACCCTATGGCGTGCCCGATCTCGTGCGTGGCCACTTCTTGAAGCTGGCAACTGTTCGACAGACGGCACGCAGCCCAGGGGTTAAACGATACGAACCCTTGAGTGAGCTGCCTGAAAAGTTGCCCGCCGATTGTCCTTGTCAGCGGCCCGACAAGCGTTCCGCCTCCCCACGCCAGTGTGCTCGCGCAACCGGGGCTGGGCGAGTTTCGCCCGTCGCAGTTGTCAAAAACAAGCCCTATGCCTCTTAACCCGGAACCGACATAGCACTCGCTCATGGTTCCCGCGCTCTGAATCCGCATAGAGCTTCCAGGCACGTTCGACCAGGCGTTCATGGCCGCTACCATATCGTTTAGGGCCGTGGCCGTCGGCGCGCCCGTGAGCTTTACGCTCGCCATGACGGGCTGGCCCGTGTCGGGCTCGAACCATCTGAAGTTGCCGAGGAAATTGTACTGCGGTTGAACGCGCCTGGCTTTCGATATAGCCTTGAACTCTTCGGGCTGCGCCCTCAAAGCAATACCCGCGTAGTGTTCCTGCTCGAA
>CAZTUB010000011.1:0-246563 GCA_964615905.1 uncultured Clostridia bacterium | reverse complement strand
GAGTGGTTTCACTCTACTGGTCTATGACCGTTTACACAATCTTTCTTACACCCTCAAGGCTGATCTTCTGCTGTTAGACAATTCACAGCGGATACACTGAAAAATTCCTTTTCTTTTGATAACGATTCCACCACACCCTTTATGCTCGAATTGGTTTTCCATTTACTCAATCTCTAGCACCTTCTTAACGGCTTTGATCTTGGCTGGCTTTGAGTGGAGTATGGCTTTTATCAAAGCGGTAAGCTCTGGGCTGGTCATAATCTTTTGCAATGCGTTTAACAGAACCGAGCCGGGCCAAAGGTCTTCTTCTTTCTGGGGTATATCTTCACCGCTGGCAATCTTATAGAGTTCTACTCCATCAACTCCCAATCCCACAGCCAGCGCATTAAGTTTTTCTACGCTTATGGATTTTGCTTTGCCGGATATAATGCTCTTAACATACGAGTCCGATACTCTGCCATTTGCTCTCTTCTGTATCTGCCATTCGGAAAGCCCCTTCTCTTGCATTATCCTTATGACATAGGCTCTCAGTTTCTCCATAGCTTCCTTTAGGGAAGCAGCGAAATACCAATTGACAATGTAACCATTGCCATATTACTATCTCGCCGTTCCCTCCATAAGGGGAATACTCTTACTACAGCGGGACTGTTGTGGCTCAATACTTCAGTCCCGCAACCCTTTTATCATGAAATGTCTCAAGTGCAAAGACACAGGCAAGATACCAAGCGTTGATATGCTAATTTGCTCAGAGTTTTGCAAGTGCAGAGTGGGAGAACGGCTAAGGCTCAAGGTTGCCAAGATAGTTGATAGGGTTGAGATAAAGGCTGCTTGATAGAGTTCCTCCTTTAGAGAGGGAGCGCATAGTTAGACCTGGGGATGTGCGTTCCTTCTCTCCTTTTATGAATAAGAAGCAAAAAGAAGCGGCCCAGTATATTCAATCACTTCTTAAACGGGCGAACCTTACTAACCGTAACTTCAAGCCAGCTTTGAAACGCGCTGGGCTCCCTGAATCAATCAGGCTTTATGACTTGCGCCATTCGTGTGCAACTTTACTACTCGCAGCCGGAGAAAATCCAAAGATAGTAAGCGAGAGGTTAGGACACGCCAGCGTAGCAATAACGCTTGATACTTACTCTCATGTACTCCCATCAATGCAGCAAGGCGCAGCAGACAAGTTGGAAATAATGCTGTTTGCGAAATCTGGCACACTATAGGCACACAAAGCAAAACATAAGGCAAAGACACCTTTGTCCTTGTGTCTGTAAATGGTTGATGCGATTGGCTATCTCAACAGCTGCGCGGCGATGACGAGCTTTTGAATCTCGGACGTGCCTTCATAAATTCTGAGCGCGCGAATCTCGCGATAGAGGTGTTCGACGACCGCGCCGCGCACCAGCCCCGCGCCGCCGTGAATCTGTACCGCCGCATCTATTATGCGCTGAGCGGCTTCCGTGGCGAACAGCTTCGCCATAGCCGATTCGCGCGTGATTCTCGCTTCGGTCGAATCTTTCTTCCACGCCGCCCTGTAGACAAGCAAGCGCGCGGCGTCAAGCTCTGTCGCCATCTCTGCCAGCTTCATCTGCGTAGCCTGAAACTCTGCAAGCGGCTTTCCGAATTGTACGCGTCTTCTCGAATAATCTACGGCTTCATCGAGCGCGCGCCACGCAAGCCCGGCCGCGGCCGCGCCGACGGTCGGGCGAAACGTGTCGAGCGTGGTCATGGCTATCTTGAACCCGCCGCCTTCTTCGCCCAGCAGGTTTGATCGAGGGATGCGGCACTGGTCAAACGCTATGCGACCGATTGGGTGCGGCGCAATCAGCTCAAGCTTCTCTTTGAATGAAAAACCGGGCGCGTCTCGCTCGACGACAAAAGCCGATATGCCTTTGTTGCCACGCTCCGCGTCGGTCTTTGCAAAGACCGTGTAAAAATCGGCCAGCCCCGCGTTCGATATGAAACTCTTTTCGCCCTGTAGCACGTAGCTATCGCCGTCGCGGCGGGCGGTCGTGAGCATAGCCCCCACATCAGACCCCGCAGAGGGCTCTGTGATGGCAAAGGCCGCGATTGCTCTGCCTGCGCGCACGAGAGGCAGCAACCTCTGCTTAATATCGTCAGAGCCTGCCAGCGTTAGAGGGAAGCTTCCGAGCCCCTGCATCGCAAACATCAGATCGGCCAGCCCCGATTCATACGAGAGATGCTCGCGCACTACACACAGCGCGCGCACGTCGAGCTTATCCGCAGATTGGTCGGCCACGGCGTAGTCTAGCAGCCCTTCCGCTGCCAGCATCTCGACAAGCTCGCGGGCCTGCTCGTCTTCGCTCTTTTCACCAAATGAACGACGCAGTCGCTCGCGCGTAAAGCGTGTTACGCGCTCGGCCAGCTGCCTGTGACTCTCTTCGACAAGCGGTGTTTCGAGCATACTGCCCCCACTTTAGAGCAACAGGCGCGGGGACGCAAACCTGCGAGTTGCATTCATTCATCGCACACTGTAGGATGCTGCCTTCGTCGCAGATCAACATACATTCGAAGGAGAGAGTTATGCCGCGCGTGATAGAGAGTCTTGAGGAGTTAAACAAGCTGGCCGGTCAAGAGGTGGCTGCAAGCGAATGGTTCGAGGTGACGCAGGATCGTGTCAACGCTTTTGCCGAGACAACCGAAGATCGCCAGTGGATTCATATCGACGCGGAGCGGGCAAAGACCGATTCGCCGTTCGGTTCCACCATCGCTCACGGGTTTCTGACGCTTTCGCTGCTGGCACATTTCGCTTCGGAGGCGTTGCAGGTGAAGGGCGATTTCAAGATGGGCATCAACTACGGCTTGAACCGCGTGCGTTTTGTTTCGCCGGTGGCCGTGGGCTCGCGCGTACGCGCCCACTTCTCGCTCGTTGGGATCGAGCAGGTCGCGGGCGGGTCGCAGATCATTTGGAACGTCACGGTCGAAATCGAAGGGGCGCAAAAGCCCGCACTTGTAGCCGAATGGCTCGTTCGGTACTATTGATGCCGTTTCTATGATCGGAGATTGAGCATGGCTGCTTATTGTTTCTTTGACGTTCTTGAAATCACAGACGAAGTTAAGATGGAGCAGTACAGGGCCGGCGTATTTGCGACGGTCGAGCAGTACGGCGGGCGCTATCTGGTGATTGGCGGGAAGACCGACCTGGTTGAGGGAGGCTGGAGACCTGTCTTCCCTGTGCTCATCGAGTTCCCGAATCTGGAACAGGCTCATCGCTGGTATGATTCAGACGAGTATAGACCGCTAAAAGATTTGCGGCTGGCCGCGACAAGAGGCAACGCCGTCTTCATCGAAGGGCTGTAAAGTGACCCGCATCTTTGCTGAAACCGAAGCGCGACTCGAAGAGTGGAAGCGGCGGCCCGATGTGCTGGGCGTGATCCTTGTCGGCTCAAAAGCCGTAGCTCACGCGGACGCGCTTTCAGACGACGATCTTGAAATCTTGCTAACAGATGAAGCGTTCGACCGCCTCGCTCCAGCCCGCTGCCACGAGCTTCGCGTCGATAATGAGGGCGCGCAGTCGAGGATAATCTATGACGCGCTATATACGACGCTCACGGAGCTGAAAAAAAAGACCGCCTCGCCTCGCGACCTCGATCACTGGCCTTATGAAACAGCGCGCGTGCTCTTTGCGCGCGACCCGCGTGTGAAGGAAGCGGTCGAGGCCGCTGCTCGCATGACGGAAGAGTTTCGGCGCGCGCGGCTGCTGCACGCTACCGTTGACGCGTGGGCCGCCTCAAGGCGCGCGGCAAAGACTGTCAAGCGCGGCCACGAGGCTGCTGCGCGGCTCGTGCTTGCCCGTGGGGCGAAGGCGCTCGCGCGCGTGATGTTCGCGCTTGAGTGGCGCTGGGTTCCGCTCGATCACTGGATCGAAGCCGAGCTTGAGACGCTCGAAGACCGCGCGGGCGCTCGCAATCACCTGCTCGAAGCGATCAGGACCGGAAACCCCGACGAGCTTGCCGCCGGGCTCGACTGCCTCGAAGACCGGCTGCACGCCGAAGGGGTTGCGCGACCCGACGGAAGAATCGCGCTCTTTCTTGAGCTTGTCCACCCTTCACGGGCCGCCGAGCGTATGGCGCATGGGCTGTATTGACAGGCGAATAGAAAAAACTGCACTCTGCGCGCGCGCCGCCGCGTATTTCACTTCATAGCGTAATAAGTTATATCCGGCGGGTCTATTCGAGAAGGAGCGGGATTCATATGCGTAAACGGGTTTTCGGGCAACTGCTGGTCTTGGCCCTGGTCTGCGCGACAGCGCATACGACCGCTCTCGCGTCGGGCGACGATTTCAAGATGATCGTCAAGACAATCGAATCCCGCTACAATGCTAAACGCAAGAAGATACCTTTCCTCGGCCTCGCCAATTTCCTGGTCAAGATAGTCAAACCGGCCGGGGTCAAAGATTTCAAGCTGGCCATATTTGAAGACCAGGATTTTTCACCCGGCCCGCAGGATTTCGAGTTTGAAAGCACTGTCCGCCGCTCGCTCAGCAAAAAATGGCAGCCAACCGTCCGCTCCACATCTGTTGCGCAGGGCTTGCGCACGTACATCTACTCGCAGCCGGCGGGCAAAGACTTCAAGCTGCTGAGCGTGACCATAGAGCGGCGACAGGCGATAGTCGTCGAGGCAAAGGTCGATCCACAGACGCTCGCAAAGTTTTTGGAGAAGCCTGAGATCATGGGCATCTCGCTTGCTGGCGGGTTCAAAAGCGACACGCTTTTCGGCGGGTCAAAAAAAGATGACAAAGTCGTCGTCCAAAGCGACACAGGTTCGAGCAGCCGCGCGCTTGAAGACCTGCGCCGCGACAGCGTAGACGTCTCGGCCGCAAACCCCACCGGGACAAACGCGGATACGGCCAGGCCGAAACCCGTGCTGCGAACGCGCGCAGAGGTTGACGCGGAATATGAGTTCAACCCTTCTTCAACGGATAACGCTGCTCCGGCCGGGGCGGATGCGAAGCCGGAGGAGAAAGAGTTGTTAAGGCTCGAAGCGCGTCTCGTAAACCTCAACATAAAGGCGACAGACCGCGCGGGCAATCCGCTGGCAGACCTTACGAAAGATGACTTCGTCGTTTATGAAGACGGGGTCGAGCAGGAGATAGCCTTCTTCGAGCCGCAGAGCGCAAAGATAAATCTCGTGCTGCTCCTCGACCTGAGCGGCAGCACCGAAGACAAGCGCAAGGTGATGATAAAAGCGGCCAAGAAGTTTATAGACACGCTCGACCCGAACGACCCCATAGCACTCGCCGCTTTCACCAGAGAGTTTTTTGTGCTCTCGGATTTCACCACCGACCGGAATCTGCTCAAGAAGAAAGTAGAGAAGATCAAAGACATAAACGGCGGGACCGCCTTTTACGATTCTTTGTGGAAGACCTTCGATCTTTTCAAGCCGGTCACAGAGGCTCGCAAGGCAATAGTCGTGCTGACGGACGGCGTCGATAACTCGCTCGTGCGCGTAGGCTATCATCCGAGCGACCATACGTTTCAAGAAGTGCTTGACCGCGTGGCCGAAGAAGACGCGACCATCTACCCGATATACCTCGACACGGACGAAGAGTTGAGGCGACTCGTGGCCAAGCGCGATGACATATCGTCAAACATAGTGCGCAAAATCGTATCGGATAGAAAACGGCCCAACGAGATCGCGCGCGAGCAGCTTGAAGCGCTGGCAGAGCACACGGCCGGGAAGCTTTTTAGAGCCGATAGCGAGCGCGACCTCGAAGGCGTGTACGAGCGCGTGGCCTCGGAGCTTCACCTGCTCTACAGCGTCGGCTATGCGCCCAAGAATACTCAAAATGACGGGAAATTCCGCAAGACAAGCGTCACGCTGAAGCGCGAAGGCTCAATCGCCAAGACCCGTCGCGGCTATTACGCCCGGTGATTTTTTAGCGCCCCGCGCTCGATCAATATCCCGCCTCCTTGACTCGCGCGAAACCGCTCTGGTATACCACGCGCGGAGATAAATCATGTCAGGAATCACATCCTTCGGGGCATATATCCCCTATTATCGACTCGCTCACAAAGAGATAGCGCGAGCCTGGGGTGGCCGCGCAGGCGAGGGCTTCCGCGCGGTCGCAAATATCGATGAGGATTCCGTGACGATGGCCGTTGAGGCTGTGCGCGACCTGCTGGCCGGAGGCGACGGGCGCGAAGTCGATGCGCTCGCGTTTGCCACGACCACGTCGCCGTTTAGCGAGAAGCAAGCCTCGACCGTCATCGCAACAGCAGCCGATTTGAGGCAGGACATAAGGGTGGCAGACTACGCGGGGTCGCTCAGGTCGGCCACGACTGCGCTTCGCTCGGCTATAGATACGGTGGATGCGGGAACCGCGTCGAATATAATCGTCGCAGCGGCAGACCGAAGACCCGCCGCGCCAAAGTCACAAAACGAGCGGTCGTTTGGCGACGCGGCGGCGGCGCTCTCTGTCGGACGCGACCGCGTGATCGCGCGGCTGATCGCGGGCCATTCGATCATCGACGAGATAACGGACGTGTGGCGCGGGCACGACGACCAGTTCGTGAGTGGCTGGGAAGAGCGGTTCTCTGTAACTCAAGGTTATTCGCGTGTCGTCAAGCAGGTGGCCGAAGAGTTATTCGAGCGCTCGGCGGTCGGCCCCTCCGAAATCTCGAAGGCGGTCTTTTATGCGCCCGACGCGGGCGCGCTCGCCTCTGCGGCGAAGAGCATAGGTCTTAAAGCCGAGCAGGTTCCCGACCACCTGTTCGGGTCTGTCGGAAACACGGGGGCGGCTATGCCTGTGCTTGTGCTGTCATCCGTGCTCGAACAGGCGCGGCCCGGCGAAAAGCTGCTCGTCGTCGGCTACGGCGGAGGCGCTGACGCGCTGCTGTTTGAAGTAACGGAAGAGATCGATGCCGAGCGCCGAGCGCCTTTACGCGGCGTGAGCGGACACCTTGCCGACCGGCAGGAGCTCGACAGCTATGAGCGCTACGCGCGGTTCCGCGAGTTGATCGAAGCGGAAGCGGCGCGGCGGCAGGCCCCAACGGCTTCCGCCCCGCAGACCTTGCGAAGGCGTGACGAGATTTACAAGCTTCACGGATACCGCTGCCTTTCGTGCGGCAAAGTGCAATACCCGCGCCAGCGCATCTGCATAGGGTGTCAGGCTAAGGACAGCTTTGAAAGCGTGCGGCTGGCCGACAGGCGCGCGCGCGTCTTCACTTACACGGTCGATTTTCTGAACGCGGACCCGGACCCTCCGACCGTGATGACCGTGGTCGATTTTGACGGCGGCGGTCGCGCATACCTGATGATGACCGACCGCAACCCCGCAGAGGTCAGGATTGACCAGGAGGTCGAGATGACCTTTCGCAAGCTTTATGAAGCGGAAGGTTTCACAAACTACTACTGGAAATGCCGCCCTGTAAGATGACCTGAGGTGACGCCGAATGATGCCGAAGGCGATGGAAAAAGCAGATTGAGTCATCCTGCTTTCACCGCACCTGTGGCGGCAGTGATCTGTCTGGTGAGAGATTTTCCCGCCCGCCTTGAAATTGCGGAAGAATGTAGCTAGCTTACACGGCATGCAAAAATTCATCGATTCCTGGCACAGCCCCAGCCTGAACCGAGATATGGAGATCGTCACCTACGGCCATTACGGTTTCCCGCTGTTGATGTTTCCGACCGCCGCCGCAGACTACCTCGAATACGAGCGCTTTCAGGTGATCGACGCCATAAGCGAGTTCATCGACTCCGGCAAGGTAAAGGTCTTCTCGATCAACAGCATCAACCGGTCGAGCTGGCTCAACCCCAAAGTCCACCCTAGAGACAAAGGGATGAGACAGTCGGAATACAACCGCTACATCACGGACGAGGTCGCGCCTTACATATGGAATAGCGTTCGCAGCCGCACCGGCATTATCACGGCCGGGGCGAGCCTCGGAGCTTTCCATTGCGCAAACCAGCTCTTTCGCCGACCAGATCTGTTCGACGGCATGATTGCGATGAGCGGCTCGTTCGACATCTGTGGCTACTACGACGGCGACTACTATGACGAGAACGTCTACTTCAACAACCCCGTCGATTACCTGCCGGGGCTGGACGGCGACTCCCTGGACCGGCTGCGACAAAAGAGGCACATATACATAGTGACAGGGCAGGGGGCGTATGAAAGCCCCGATGCTTCGCGCCGTTTGTCGCGCATACTGTCGGAGAAGGGCGTGCCTCACGAACTGGACCTCTGGGGATATGACCAGCCGCACGACTGGCCGACGTGGCGAAATATGATGAGACATTACCTGGCGGCCAAGTTCTAAACTTCACGTGAGGCCGAAAGATTATGAAACTTGACGGTCGAATTGTGATAGTGACAGGCGCATCCGCGGGGATTGGCGAGGCGACTGCGCGCAGGCTGGCGGCGCGTGGCGCGCGCGTGGTCCTTGTAGCCCGGCGGCGCGAAAGGCTTGACGAGCTGAAGCGCGAGATCGAGCGAGCGGGCGGCGCGGCGCTTGCCGTTCAGGCGGACGTCACCTCCGCCGAGGACCGTGAGCGGCTGGTAAAAGAGACGATTGCCGCCCACGGTCGAATCGACGCGCTCGTCAACAACGCCGGGTACGGCCAGCGCGGCCCTATAGAGCTTGTCCCCGTCGATCATATTCGCAGGAATTTCGAGACGAACGTATTCTCTCTCGTCGCGCTAACGCAGCTCGTCATACCCGTCATGCGCGACCAGGGTAGCGGGTACATCGTCAACGTCAGCTCTGTCGCGGGGATCGTGGCGCGCCCCATGTCATCGGTTTACGACGCGACAAAGCACGCGCTCGAAGCGATCTCGGACGGGCTGCGCGGAGAGCTTGCGATGTTTGGGATCAAGGTCGTAATAGTCGAGCCGGGTTTTATCATCACAGAGTTCGTCGAGGTGGCAAACGAGGTCTCGCGCGACGTTGTAGAGCATGCCGGGCCGTACGCGCCTTTCTTCAAAGGCTTCAGCCGGGGCTACGAGCGCATGCGCAAAATCGCCGGCCAGCCAGATGACATAGCCCTCGTCATAGAAAAAGCGCTCACGTCGGACCAGCCTCGCGCGCGGTACGCCGCCCCGCAACACGCCCGCACCGCCATCGCGCTCAAGCGGTTCTTGCCACAGCGAGTATTCGATTACCTGTTGAGTCGTCAGATGGGCCTGAGGACGGTGACAAGTAAACAGTGACAAGTAAACAGTGACAAGTGACAAGAAAGAGGAAACGACCAGACTCCGGGCTAGTCTTTCTTGTCACTTGTCACTGTTTACTTGTCACTTATATCTTTCCCCTTTAAGATTTTCATGACTGTTATGAAAACTGGGAATACTGGGTTCGTCTTTAGAGTTATGCTTGTCGCCGCCGTCTGGTCGGCCGCCGCGCCTGCTTTCGCGCACGCGGCTCGGCAGTCTGGGCCGCAGGCGGTGATCGGGCAGGCGACTTACGATTTTGGCGATGTGATTGTGGGCGAGGAGCTCATGCACGTCTTCAACGTGAGCAACGCAGGGCTATCGCCACTTCAACTGTCTCAAACGCCGCTCATGTCGCGCGCAAGTCCTGCGCCTGCCGATCAGCGCGGCGGCTTTCAATCGCTTTTGCGGACGGCGAGTTTTGCGAGCGCGCGTTTGGCCGCGCCCGCCTGATGCCCCATCACTGACTTTTATTTCGATAAAGTCATACGACCTGGTCAGGTCGGAGTTATAAGGATAAGGATTAAGACAGCGGACCTGCTTGGACCGATTGAGCGCGATTTTGTGCTCTACACAAACGACCCGCAAAAACCTTCTATCACCCTTAAGCTGGTTGCGCGAGCTAACCCGGTGCCCGCCTTCGTCAAGCTGATTGCCAACGCCGTGATCAACTTTGGGGGAGAGGTCGAAGGGTTTCACGTATGGCCTACCGCGCAGCCGGTCGTAGTTCTACCGGCAGGCGAGCGTGCCAACATCTCCTTGAGGATCAGGCCGACCGCTAATTCGGATAGGGAGCTGAAGCTGGTTTCGGATGATCCTGCGTACAAGTTGAGACGCGAAGAGAAGGGCAAAGGTTACTGGCTCGATATAGAGGTCGGTCCCATAAAAGAGCCCGGCTCGCACTCGCGAACCATTGCGCTTACGGACGGGGCGAATAATGTGAGCCTGCGATTGAGGGTCGATGTCCCGGCCGAAGACATCGTGACCATTCCCCGCGAGCTCGACCTGGGCGAAGTCTCTTTGAGAGATTTGAAAGGCGGCGCTCGAAAGACCGGCCGGGTCGGCGTTCGCAGGACCGCCGGGCAATTCACATTGAAATCGGTTTCATCCTCGCTTCCGTTCTTGAAGCTCGAAACGCAGGTGATCGTCGAAGGCAGCAACTATGTCGTAAGAATCGCCGTCAACCACGACGCTTTACCCAGGGTCGGCTCGTACACGGGCACTGTGCGGATCGAGACAGGCGACAGCGCGCGCGCGCCGATTGAGGTCCCGATTAAGCTGGTCGTCAAAGAGTGAAGCGATCAGCCTTGTGGAGCATTCAGCGCTGATTTAGCCTAAAGCGCGAAAGCCAGTGGCGATTGCTCAAGTAAGAGCAGACCGGCGGCAGCTTCGCTGGTGACAGGTTTTGAGAACAGGTATCCCTGCCCGTAGTCGCACCCCAGATTCCTCAGCTTCTCTAGCTGCTCAAGCGTCTCTATCCCCTCGGCTATAACGTCCAGCCCCAGGCTGCGCGCAAGCGCGATGACCGTGCGGACAATCTCAAGGTTTTTCTCTGCCTCCTCGATCCCGCTGATAAACGAGCGGTCGATCTTCAGCGAGTCCATAGGGAAGTGGTGCAGGTAGCTCAAGGACGAATACCCCGTCCCGAAATCGTCGATCTGTAGCCGCAGGCCGAGACTCTTCAACTGCTTGAGCATGTCGATTGTCGATCTCGCGTCCATCAACGCGCTTTCGGTTATCTCAAGTTTCAGACTCGCCGGGTCTATACCCGTTTCGATCAGCACTCGTTCTATGTGATGAGGCAGCTCCTTCTGCAACAGTTGTTTTGCCGACAGGTTCACGCTGATCGATAGCGACTGGCGGTCGGGGTAGAGGCTCTTCCACATGCATAACTGGCGGCAAGCCTCTTCGATAACCCAGTAGCCGATTGGAACTATGAGCCTGTTCTCTTCGGCAACCGAGATGAATTCGTTAGGCGGGATCAATGCCCCTGTGCGATTACGCCATCTTATTAAAGCCTCGAACCCGGCTATGGTATTCTCCTCAATGGCAATGATCGGCTGGTAGTACAAGACGAACTCGCTGCGTTCTAGCGCCTGCCGCAACTCGCTTTCTACCTTGAGCAGATTCATGGCGCGCGAGTGCATCGCCTTATCAAACAAGACGTGGCGACCCTTGCCCTGCATCTTCGCCGAGTACATCGCCGTGTCCGCGTCCCGCATAAGCTCTTCGGGATGATTGTGGCCGCTTGAGCTCATGGCTATCCCCATGCTCGCCGTCACATAGACGGGCTGCCCGCTCAGGTCTATCGGCGAGGAGAGCACTTCGTGGATTCTTTCAGCCACGTTTACCGCGTCATCTTCATTGACAACATCATCGAGAAGGACCGTGAACTCATCGCCCCCGATTCGAGCGATGGTGTCGCCCGGTCGTAAGGATTTCGACATGCGCTGCGCGACGACGCGCAGCAGTTGATCGCCCGAGCTGTGGCCGAGGCTGTCGTTGACCACCTTGAAACGGTCCAGGTCTATGAACATCACGCCGAAGCCGTAGTCGTTGCGACGCAAGGCGTGCTTGGCCGCCTGCCCCAGCCTGTCCATAAAGAGAAGGCGGTTCGGGAGCCCCGTCAACGGGTCGTGGACGGCGTTGTGCATCAACTGCTGTTCGACACGTTTACGCTCTGTGATGTCACGAGAATTGACTATGACCACCGCGCCGACGTGTTTGCTTACGGCTTCGATCACGCGCCATGACCCGTCCTTATGCTGCAACCGCAGCTCGGCGCTTGTCGCGCTGCCCTCATCGTCAAGCGTCTGGTTGAAGGTCTGCGTAAACCCGACCAGGTCATTCTCGTGGACGAAGGCAAAAAGGTTCTTTCCTACAAGCTCCGCCTGGTTGTAACCCAGAACGCGCTCGACCGCAGGGCTCTGATACCGTATGACCCCGTTGGAATTGAGTATGGTGATTACGTCAGAGGCGTTTTCGATGAGCGAACGGAAGTGCTGCTCGCTCATCCTGAGCGATTCCTCTGCCCGCCTGCGATGGGTGATGTCCTGCGTGACTACCGAGAAGCCGATCAGGCTTCCCTTATCGGTGAACAGCGCCTTGATTATGTTGCGGGCCCAGTACCGGGAGCCGTCTTTGCGAACTCGCCAGTCTTCGTATTCGATCTGCCCTTCGAGGGCTGCCCGGTTCAAGTCCTGGTCGGGCATGCTTGCGTCATTGTCTGTATAGATGCACGAGGAGTGTCTTCCGATTATCTCATCGATCCGGTGACCGAACATCTCCTGCGCGCCGTCATTCCAGGTGACGACTCGCCCACCCGGATCAAGGACGAATACAGAGTAATCTTTGACCGCATCCATAAGCAGACTGGCATCATCAAAGATGTCTAGCGGTTGGTTTCTATTCATAGTGATTGCGTCCGTAACGGCAGGGCTCGATGATGCGTGAGGGTCGCCGTTAGCTTAACATTTAATGGTCTATCAAATCGAAATCAATAGTAATTTCGCCGCTCGCGTGGGCGGGCTGTAAAGAATGGCCGAGGGTTGAGCGAGCCCGCGTCAAAGCTTTCTATAGGGCTGACAAAACGGCTGCAGAGGATTGTCGAAACTGCAATCGGCGGGAAGATTCGAGGCAGCCTCGCAACGGTTTAGCTGCGCAACGCGTGGTTTATTGCTGGTTGCCGGGTTTTTCTGCCGTTGGCTCAAGTCTTTTGTTAAGCTCGGCGACGCGCAGGCGTATGCGCTCGACGCGCGATTGCGCCTCGGCAATGCGTTGCTGCTGCGTGGCCAGTTGCTCGCGCGTATCTTCGAGCTGGCGATTTAGCTCGGCGCGGAGCGCGGCCTCAGCCTCTTCGCGGCGCAGCACCCCGCGAAGCATCAGCTCTTGCTGGATATTTCGCAATCGCCGCTGTATCTCTTGCTCGCGCCCTTCGAGCTGGTTCTTATAGTTCATCTCCTCGTCAACCTTATTCTCGGCTTTGCCCAACCGCTCTTCGTTGAGCAGCACCTCCAGCGTCAAAGAGCTGCGCTCTGTCTGTTCGCGCAACCTTCGGACTTCTGTATTGAGTGCGCCGATCTGGTCCGAGAGCTTCGACAGCGTTCGCCTGAGCGCTTCGTTTTCCGATTCAACCGGCTCCGTATCGGCTTGCGGGGTCGCAGGCGTTGACTGTTCCGCCCGCTGCGCGCGCGGCTTTGCCCCCTGAGCGGGTTTGGGCGGCTCTTGCGATAGGGCTACGGTCGCTGCCGTTATAATCAGCGCGCAGGTTAAAAAAGCTATCACCCCGGACTGCTTCATCATGGTCTGCTCCTTTGTCAAAGCGGCTAAGGATTTCAATCCTTAATAAGAAGGTTAGTTCCAATTTATCCTTTCATCAAGCAGTAGCCCGCCCTTGATTTTGCACAGGCGATAGGATTAACTGTCGACGCTGCTTGATCATGAAATATCTTGAAAGACCTTACAGATGAAAGTAGGATCGAAACCCGGCGGGCCTGTCGAGTGGCTGCTTGTAAACGCAAACCGGATACCAACGCCTCTTATAGACTCTTTCAGCGCCATGATGAATGCGAAAGCCATTCTCGCTGCGAATGAGCTTGGCGTGTTTGCCGCGCTCAACCAGGGGCCGCTCACGATAACCGAGCTTTCATCCCGGCTCAACTCATCCGAGCGCGGAATCGCGGACCTGACCGACACGCTGCGCGCAAGCGGTTATCTTGCGCGGAAGGGTGACCGCGTCTCGTTGACGCGCGTCTCGCGCAAGTGGCTCGTCGCTTCATCGCCTCATTACATAGGCAACATGATGAACCACATAAACGATCTGTGGGCGGTGTGGCTCAACCTTGAAGAGGCGGTGCGTAAGGGGTCGCCGCCGGGCGATCAATACAGTGACTGGCTCGGTGACAGGCGTTATGAAAGCCTGCTGCGCCGCCACATCGTGGGGCTGCGCGACGTGGCAAAGATAACCGCGCCTGAGATGGTCCGGGCCCTGAGGCTCCCGGCTAACGCCTCGCGCCTGCTCGATATAGGCGGGGGCCACGGCGGCTACTCTATCGCGCTTTGTCAGAAGCACCCGCGCCTTTCAGCAACGGTCTTCGACCTTGAACCGACTGCTAGAATCGGGCGCGAGATAGTTGCGCTTGAGCAGATGGGCGAGCGTGTGAATTTCAGGGTCGGCGATTTTTTGAATGACGATCTGGGGTCGGGATATGACGCGGCGCTCTACTTCAACATCGTCCACAACTTTTCGGAAGAGGACAACAGGCGGGTGCTTCCAAAAATATTCGCTGCGCTCAACCCCGGCGGTACCGTAGCCGTATGGGATATGTTCAAAGAGGGCGAAGGCGAGCGCGATGTGCTGCCCGCGCTGATGGCTTTGCACATGCTCGTAGCTTCGGGCGGCACATCCTACCAGCTCGACGACGTAAAGCGATGGCTCATCGAGGCGGGGTTTACAACCCCCGTCCGCAAGGTCACGCGAACCGCTCCGGGCCTGTCGCTGCTGATCGCGCGTAAACCTTAAATTTGCCCGGTCGCAGCCCGCTCACTTCTTATTCCCACGGCTCTTTATGCGGATCGTGTTGCGCGGCTCCAGCTCTTGCTTGTAGTACTTTGTGAAGGCTTCGACCGCCGCCGGGCAGAAGAATGTTCCGGTCGCTTCTTTTATCCTCTCGAACGCTTCGGCGGGCGCGACTGCGTCGGAATAGACGCGCGCCTCGGCCATGGCGTCGTACGCGTCGGCGACCGCGACTATACGGCTACCAATCGGTATCTCTTCGCCTTTCAGACCGTATGGGTACCCGTTGCCGTCCCATCGCTCGTGATGCGAGGCTGCCACCCTCGGTATATCTTCGTACTCTTTCGGAAAGCGAATCTTCGACAATATCCTGTAGGTGTGCAGGGGGTGTTCTTTCACGTGCTCGTACTCTTCAGGGGTCAGGCTGGCGGGCTTTAACAGCACGTCGTCGCGCACCCCGATCTTGCCGTAATCGTGCAGCAACCCCGCGTAATAGATCATGCGACATTCGGCAGGGCTCAACCCCATTGCGCGAGCTATGTTGGTCGAGTACGCGGCGACGCGCGCCATGTGGCCCGCCGTGGAATCGTCTCGCGCGTCAATCGACGCGGCAAGCGAGCGTATGAAGCTCTCGATCATGAATTGCTGCTCTTCGATCAGGTAGAGGTTTTCAAGCATCAGCCCCGCCTGTCTTCCTACTGCCGTCAGGAACTCAAGCTGGTCTTCACTGAAAGCGCGCGTTGCCCTGAGATTGTCAACGTAGGAGACCCCCCACACACGCGTCTTGGAACCGATGGGCGCGCCCATCGCGGACCGTATAGACTGAAGCTTGATAGACTCGCGCGAAGAGAAACGCTCGTCGTGGCTTGCATCGCGGCTTAAAACTGACACGTTTTCTTGAAAGACACGGCGGGCGATGCTGCGACTTGGGCTTACTTCAGCCTTGCCGTCTGCCGACACCGTATTTACGAGCTTGAGCGTGTCGCGCTCCTCGTCGTAAAGCAGAACCGCCGCGCGCTCCGACTTAAACGTGCGCAACAAAAACGATGACAAAAGGTGGCTCAGTTGATCCGAAGACTGGACCGTGAGCAGCTCGCTTGTGAACTCATAAAGCATTCGCAACTGCTCTATCGTCTCGTCGGCCAGGTCCGCCGTATCGGGGAGCTTGGCCGTGTTTACGAGCGGCGCGTCTTCGGGCATGATGACGTGCACATCGCTCGAATCTTCATGTTCGGAGGCCAGCGCAGGCGAGGCCGCGTCTTCCGATAGATAATTGCTCGACTCCGGCGTATGAAATATGAACTCGATACCGCGCATGCGTCCGAGTCTTATGCGGTCGCCGTCCTTGAGCACCGCCTGATTGACGCGGTCGCCGTTGACGAATGTCCCCGACGTGCTGCCGAGATCGAAGATGGAGTAAGAAACCCCGTCGAAAACTACTTCGGTGTGAAACCGTGAGATGTAACGGTTATCGAAGGCGAGGTTGTTCTGCGCCAGACGGCCTATACGAAAAACCCCTTGAGGTATATCGCAAATTCGCTCGATGCCGTCGGCGTCTTTGTACGTTAATGTGGCCGGGTTAGCCATGGCTGTACCCCGTGGGAAATCTCAGACCAGCAAGATTGCTTAGTAGGGGGTAAGCGTTATCTTCATAAGCCCTGTGCTGATCACGAATCGCGTCCTGTGTAGTCTTTTCTCGCCGTCATTGTACTACCAGTGCGGGATTGCCACAACAACTGATTGCGCAAGCCGTCAAAGATTGAAGCTCGGCCTTACACGGCCGCGTTCAGGCCAATCGATTAGCGGCTGAGCTTGTAGGGCCGTTCGAATTGATGTAGATTCAGTCGCGTGAAACGGTTTGTCCTGCTCATCCCGCCAGCGATCTTACTGCTCGCCTGTGGCCTGCTTCCCCTGTCGTCAGCCCGCGCCATCGGCACGGCGATTGACTCGAAAAAGATCGGCGATCTCATTGCCGCGAGCGGCGCGCAGTCCGTGGCCGTCGCCTATTACGACCTGGGGTCCGGGGAGACTTTCCTAATCAGGCCTGATGAAGACTTTCACGCCGCAAGCACTATGAAGGTGCCCGTGATGATGGAAGTCTTTAGGCAGGCGCATGCGCGCAAGCTCCCGCTCGACGCCCCGGTTCCGGTCACGACCGAGTTCGCAAGCATCGTTGACGGCAGCCGCTACCAACTGACCGTGGACAGCGACGACGAGCGAACGCTTTACGAAAAAGCGGGGCAGACGGCTTCCTACCGCGAGCTGGTCAGGCTGATGATTACGCTGAGCAGCAACCTGGCCACAAACATATTGATAGACCGCGTCGGCGCTCCGAGCGTCATGAAGCTTATGCGCGAGATCGGCGCAAACCGTATACGCGTGCTTCGAGGGGTCGAAGACATAAAGGCTTACGAACGCGGGCTGAACAATACGACGACTGCGCGCGACCTGATGATAATACTCAGACGCATCGCAGAACGCCGAGCCGTATCGCCCGAAGCATCGGACGAGATGATCCGAGTCTTGCTCGATCAGAAATGGAACGAGAGCATCCCGGCCGGTCTGCCTAAAGAGGTTCGCGTAGCGCATAAGACCGGCGATATAACCGGCGTGCATCACGACGCCGCGATTGTCTACCCGCCCGCAAGCAAGCCCTACATCCTCGTGATACTGACACGCGGAATCGAAGACCCGGCCCGCGCCCACAAACTTATGGCCGACATATCCAGGGAAGTTTTTAGGAGCGTAAACCGTGAACCGTAAACCGTGACAAGGGGGAGGGACGCGCGGTCTGGCGTTCTCCTCTGACTCGTCACGGTTTACGGTTCACGGTTTACGCTCGCAAAAGTGTCAGGGGCTTTGGCGTCTGAGCGTCTACGAACATGGCTTTCGAGCAGGGCTCAATGATAAAATGCGCGCGTCTTAGAGTCGTCTGGGCGAGGACATAGAGAGCGCATGCCGGACCTATCGGGAGCGGAAGCCGAGTTTAATAATACACGGCTCGAAAATCTGAGCGATGAGGAGCTGGTAGATCAATTCCTGCTGCGCTTGAAGAACGACAAGGATGCGGCGCACCAGAGTTTCGAGATTATCATCGCTCGTTACAAAGGGCTGATCGTTCATATAGTGCGCGGCTCGCGTTACCGGTTCCCCGAATGGGATTCGGCCGATGACGTGATTGCGCGCGTGGTCTTTAAAATCTATCGCGGGCTGGCGCAATGGCGCAGGCAGGGCAAGCTCTCCAGCTTCATCGCTCGCATAACTACGAGCGAGATGATAGACACGATGCGCCGCGTGCGTCGCGATAAGTCGTGGACTCCGCGCATGTCGTCCGCGGAACCGGACGACGATATGCCTTCACCGATTGAGCGGGCTGCCTCAAAAGAGCCGACGCCCGAAGCTCAGGCGCTCACGGGCGAGCAGCGCGAGATCATAGACCGCCTGCTCGCGGAAGTCTGTCGGGACTGGAAAGACAGCGTCATTGTGAACGAATATATAATCGGCGGGCTGGACGCGCGCGTGATCTCGCAAAAGTATTCGATGTCGGAAGACCTTGTCTACCAGCGGGCCCGGCGATTGCGTGTGCGGCTTATGAAGTGGCTTGCCGAGCGGGGAATAACTTCTGCCAACCAGTTGCTCGGAGCCGGAAGCTAGGGCCGTCTGGTGATCTGATGGGAAAGAAGTCAGTGCATCCTGAAAAGCGATTGTTCGATTACCTGGGCGGCAAGCTCGATAAGCAAGCTGCCGAGTCCGTCGAGCAACATCTCAAAGAGTGTCCCGACTGCGCTTTGCTGGCCGCTTTTCAGAGCGTGCTCAAGACCGAAGCCGGAGCAGCGAAGACGGGCACGGAGCTGTCGGAGCGCCACCCCGATACGAGCGAGCTTGCGCGGCTCTTTTATAACGGGGCCGATGATGCAGCTTCTTCTGCGACTGCGCGCCACGTCGCCCTTTGCCTCGACTGCGCAAACGATATAGCTTCGTACGCGAGCGCCGACAACTTAGCCCTCGATTACAGCCCCGCGACATCTGCGCAGCCGGAGATCCCTGCGACTGCCTGGGAGATGATCCGACGCTGGGAAGACAGCAGCTTTGCCCGTTTGAAGCCTGAGCCTGAACCGCTCGAACGCGAGACGCTCTTGAAACTCGCGGCCCTGTTTCGAGAGCGCGACGCGGCCGAAGGCTCACAGGAATCCGAGGGGAGCGATATTGTCCCTGTGCTGGTCGTAGACAGATCGGGCGAGTTGCGCCGTGTCGAGATGTTTGAGCGGTCCGAAGGGCCCTCGGGGTCGAGCATACTCAGGCACGCAGAGAAGTCTGAACAGTTCGACAACAAGCCTGTGCACGCCCTGCTCGATTACGGCGATGACGAGCGCAGGGTCGTATCCGATAGGATTCGCCGCGACCGGGCTTGCCTGGAAACTCCTGACCGCGAAGGTACGCGCCTCCGACGCGCCAACTACTTCATCATCGAAGATTGACCGACGCCCGCCCTGTCTATGCGGTAAAGCCGCGTCGCGTCCGCGCCCCTGTAACTGCTTGCCTGGACCGGCTGAAACCTGCCCTCTAAGAGTTTGAAGTCTTCGATGTTTTCAAAGTACGTGCGGCCTCGCTGAAGCATGACGTAATCGGGCGGGTTCGATTTAAGGTCAAAATCCGGGTGCGATATGATCTCCGAGCGTATGTCTGGCCGGTTATACCTTTCGAGATAATACTGGACGACTCCCGGTATCTCGCTCGCCAGCGTCGCCCCCTGAGGCGCGGTGTCTGCCACGTATTTTATGCTCTCCCTCGCGCCAAGATCATAAAACTCGTCGTGCGGGAAAAAGTATCCCGTGCGGTCTCCCCCAAAGACATTCAGATAAAGGCTGGGGTAGGGAAGGCTATTGAGGGTTGTGATTGCCGGAAAGATGACAAAGACCGCGACGACCGCCGCCGCCGCCGCCCTCCGAGCAAGCGTCTCCTCTACGTTCCACCTCTTGAGCGCGGAAACGGTCGCGCGCCAGATCACCATCGCGCCGACCGCAGCCGCCATGTATATCAACGGCATAAGCGAGAGCGTGTAGCGCAGGAACTTTGACCCGGCGAGCGTCATCGGCAGGAACCAGCAGAAGAGCATAAGCCTCAAGAACAGATACCCGCGCGCTACCGCCGCGTCGCCCCGGTGGCGGAAGACCTCGACCACCCCGACGATAAAAGCTATCAATAGCGGCACGGGCAGCTTCACCAGTAGAAAGAGGTAGTAGAAGTACCAGGGCATCCCGTCGGGCATCGAGCTGGCGTCGTTTTTAAACAGCTGGTCCATCACAAGGTAGCCGTGATGAGTGATGAGGTCTTCCGACATGAACTTGGAGAGATAGCGCCACGTCTGCGGCACAAAGACCGCCGGGTTGAAGATGACAAAAGCGAGCATGATCGAGGCGAGGAAGCACAGGGTTATCCGTCGCGACAGCGGGCGGTTGTTCCGGCTGTCGTAGCCTATGATGTGATGGTAGAGCGCATTGAGCCCGAAATAGTGCAGGAAGTATTTCGACGCCATCATCATCCCGAACGCCGCGCCCGCAAGCGAGTAGAGCTTCTCTTCGCCTTTCGCGTCCGACGCGGGACGCTGCTTGGCCAGGTGGTAGAGGTAATAACCCGTAAACATGAAGAAGACCAGCAGCGTGTCTTCCTTCGTGACCCGGTTGATCCAGACCGCGTTAAGCCCCACGGCCCACAACAGCGCCGTGATAAGCCCTACGCGAAAACCGAGCAGCGCCGTCGTAAACAAAAAGAGCGGGATGACCGTGAGCGCGCCAAACGTCGCGTTCGGAAGCCGCAGCGCCGTCTCCTCCGAAATCAACGGGCCGGCCAAATTACCGAGCGACTGGTTCCAGATTTGCGCGGCGCGGACAGAGCCGTAGCAGAGCATCTTCATAAGCATAGGGTGGTCGGCGTTGACCGTGAAATCACCCTGCTCGTAAGAGCGCACGGCGAAGATCTTGTTCGATTCGTCTTCGGCAAGCCCTGCCGCGTCCAGGCGATAGACGCGCACGCAAAAGGCGAGCAGGACTGCCGCCATGACTATAAGCACTTTCCGGCGTTCGAGCCGGGCGATAAGCCCCGCTCGCGGGCGGGTCACGGGTCGCTCGGTATAGCTTACTTCGAGTTCATCTACTGTTCGCATGCATTCGATCTCCCGCCAATCTTGAGCAAGCTAATCCTTTCGCGATGAGAGATGAGTACAGGGTCTTGAGTCAAAGGGTTGCCGGTGACGAGTGGATTGAAAACTCATTCGACTCCATTTTGCTGATCGGTCCGCGCAGATTGCATACGGCTCCTCCGACAATGTTGGCGAGCTAATGTATTCTAGTCTGAAAACTCAAACGCTCCAAATAAAAAAGCCGCTGCTAATAAGATCGGCAGCGGCCCGGCAACAATAGAGGGTGCACCCTCGGCTAACTCTGAGCGATAAAGACCCTAGTCGGCCTTCTTTCGAATGAACGCGGGAACATTTATGTCGTCACGCCGCACGCTCTCCGTCGCCCCTGCCACGCGCGGCTCGGGCGCGGGCTGAGCCGCGGTAAAGGTCCTGACAGGCTCTGCGGGAGCGGCCGCCTTCTCAAAGCCCGTGGCGATGACGGTTATCTTCATCTCGTCGGCCAGCCGCTCGTCCAAAACCGCGCCAAAGATGATATTGGCGTCGGGGTCGGCCGAGTCGTGTATGATCGACATAGCTTCGTTGACTTCGAACAAAGTCAGATCGGTGCCGCCGGTCACGTTGACGAGCAGGCCCTTCGCGCCCTCGATAGAGGCTTCCTCAAGCAGCGGGCTCGATATGGCTCGTTGCGTGGCTTCAAGCGCGCGGTTCTCGCCCGCAGCCGAGCCCGTGCCCATCAGGGCTATGCCCATGCCGGCCATGATCGTCTTCACGTCTGCGAAGTCTACGTTTATCAAACCGGGCACGGTGATGATGTCGGAAATGCCCTGGACGGCCTGGCGCAGCACGTCGTCGGCGAGCTTGAACGATTCGAGAAACGGCGTGCCCTTCGACACGGCGTTCAACAACCGCTCGTTGGGGATGGTGATAACCGTATCGACGCACTCGCGCAGCTCGTTAAGCCCTTGCTCGGCCTGACGCTGGCGGCGGCGGCCTTCGAAACGGAAAGGCTTTGTCACAACGGCGACAGTCAGCGCGCCAAGCTCTGTGGCGAGGCTCGCGATGATCGGGGCCGAGCCTGTGCCTGTGCCGCCTCCCATGCCTGTCGTGATAAAGACCATGTCGGCGCCTTCGAGCGCCTCGATTATCTTGTCGGTGTCTTCGAGCGCCGATTGACGACCGACCTCCGGGTCGCCTCCCGCGCCGAGTCCGCGTGTCAGCTTCTCGCCTATCTGGAGCTTGATCGAGGCTCTGGAATTCTTTAGGGCTTGAAGGTCCGTGTTAGCGACAAGAAACTGGACGCCTTCTATACCCGCCTCGATCATCCTGTTTACAGCATTGCCGCCACCACCGCCGATGCCGATCACTTTAATATTCGCGCCGTTAACAGTTTTATCCAGATCGTCGAAGGTTATTAGTCCTCCGATATTATCCTTGCGTTCATCCGCTGCCATTATGGGTGCCTCCTGCGACAATCAAATTAGCAACCGGGCAAGCGATAACCACATCGCTCGCACGACCAAACTTTATTTAAGCTTCAAAAGTTTTCAAACACTGCCAGTGAACTCTGGCGCACCTACGCAACGCCCCTTCGGGCGCTGGAACCGCGCGTCCGCTGTGGTGGGGGTTCTCCTAACAGTGCCGTTGAGGCTGGCAGCCGGTTGCTACAATATGTGGTAGACCAAGGTTCTGAAGACACACCGCATAGTAGCACAGACCTTTTGCCCCTACAACTATTTTTTCCCCCGCCGTGAAACATTTTTGAAGATTTTTTTAGCTGAACCATCGCTTCAACCAGCTCTCCTGTTTGGGAGCGCCATCTTTAAGCGAATGAATCCTTTTCAGGTTCATCTGCTTGTGAAAACCGTAGAGCATTGTGCCGACGACGGTCGCGTTTGACGGGCTGTCGATCTCGCCCGTCAGCCCGCCGACGAAGTCCGGCATGCCGTGGCGCGCGGGAAGGTCGAGTATCTGCTCCGCCATCTCGACTATGCCGTCCATCAACGACCCGCCTCCGATCAGCACGACGCTCGAAAGTATCTGCCGCTCGAAACCCGCGCGCTGTATCTCTTCCGAAGCATGGCTGAAGATCTCTTCGGCGCGCGGCTGCAATATCTCGCACAAAATCTGGCGGCTCAGCATGCGCGGCTGCCTGCCGCCCACGGATGGGACCTCGACCATGTGGCTGCGCTCGTGCTCGTGCATCAAGGCCGCCAGCGCGCAACCTTCGTCGCGCTTGATCCGCTCGGCTTCCGGCACGGGCGTCCTGAGCCCAACGGCTATGTCGTTTGTGAAGTGGTTGCCGCCCATGGGAAAGACGGCCGTGTGCCTGATCGCATCGCGGTACACGATTGTCAGGTTCGTAATGTCCGCGCCGATGTCTATGACCGCCGCGCCGTACTCTTTTTCGTCCGGGGTGAGCGTCGATTCGATCCCCGCCACGTGGTTTACGACCGTGTCTGTGACGTGAATGCCTGCACGATTGATCGACGATATAACGTTCTGCCGCGCAGTGATCGGGGACGTGACCACGTGAACCGAAGCCTCCAGTCGCATCCCCAGAAATCCGATGGGGTTCCCGATCCCGTCCTGCCCGTCGACGGTAAACTCCTGCGGCAGAACGTCTATGATCTCGCGGTCGGTCGGCACGCTTACGGCGCGCGCCTGATCGATCACGCGGTAAACGTCGTCTTCGGTGATGTCGCGGTTGCGACGGCTGATCGCGATCACCCCGCGCGAGTTGAGCCCGCGCACCTGCACGCCGCCCAGGCCGACGAAGACCGTATCGACCGGCAGGCCCGACATCATCTCAGCCTCTTCGGTCGCGTGTTTTATCGCCTCGACAGTGGCTTCGATGTTGACCACGACGCCTTTGCGTACGCCACGCGAAGGGGCGCGACCTATCCCTATCACTTCCAACTGGTCCGATTCGGTCACTTCGCCTATGACGGCGCGAACTTCTGTGGTCCCGATATCGAGAGCTGCTATATGCTTGTGTCCCTTTGCCATCTCAATCCTCCGCCTTATCTCTTTTTTGCGGGGGTCTGCTTCTGTTTAACCGTATCTTTAGCGGTAGGCTCTTGCCGCTGTTTGGGCTTATCTTCCTGCTTTTTAGGCTCCTGCTTCTTAATTTCCTGCGTGGTAGCCACCTGCCGGCTGATACGGTCGGCAGGCGCGCTCGAGAAGTTCAAGACGATGCGGTCCGGGCGGGCCGCGTCGATAAAGTTTATGCGGTCGGCGTTTTCGATGAGCCGTTCGGCTTCCTGCACGCGGAACCGGCCGAGCATCTCCGTGTCGCCGCGCTTGATGGCGCTCAAGACCTGTAGCGCCATATCGAACCGGTTGCGGAAATCCTTGCTCCCGATGACTATGTTCACGGGCGAATTCGACAGCCTCAGGTTTATGTTTCGCGTGAAGGTCAGGTCGATCTCGTCGACCATCTCCCAGATGGGCTCAGGCCCCGCGCTGAACTCCTTTTTGATCTGGTTATAAAGGTCTATGCGCTCGCGGTCTTCGGCAATTGCCGCCGCCGACCGACCGCCCTCTGAAAAGCCGCGTGCCAGCGGCGGTATCTTTCGCGACTCTTCGCCCGCGTCGCCGACGCTCGACAAATCGCCCATCTCGACAGCGTCTTCGTCCAGCCACACGACCGCGCCGGACTCGCGCCGCACGAGCACAGCGGGCTGGCGCTCAAGCACGTGAACGCTTATGCCGTCGGGAAGCATGCGGGCCACGCTGGCCTGCCTGACTCGCGGAAGCTGCTCGATCTTCTCTCTCACCTTGTCAAGGTTGAGATCAAGCAGTTTTGTTTCGCCCACAGTCCGGCGCACAAGCTGCGTTATGTCTTCGCCGAGCGACGGCGAAGCGTCGTTTATCTCGATGCGGCGCAACTCGAACAATTCGGAGCTTGCGAGCGCCCTGTAACCGATGACGATAATGACGACCGCCGCGACGAGCGCGGCAGGTCGCGCATACCTGAAAGCGGTCCGTATCGCGTGGCCCAGCCCTGTCGCGCTCGATTTGCGCGACCTGCCGCGCTTGGACTTGCGCGGCGCGACCACCTGAGAGCGCGTTCTCGAATCGTTCTTTAAAACAACTGCCAAAACTCACCTCACATTCAGGATCAGCCTGGGGCTTGCTCAGTCATCTCCTGCGAAGCGCGTGATCCTACTAAAGAATTCTCAGCAGCTCGTCGCCCGCCTGCCAGACGTTGCCGGCCCCGAGCGTGACTACGAGATCGCCTTCTTGCACAACCTCTTTCAACTTCGTGGCGGCCTCTGACAGAGAGCCCGCGTACTCGACGTGGCGGTGACCGAACCGCTCGATCTTTTCGACCAGCACCCGGCTGTTGACGCCTTCAATCGGGTCTTCGCTCGCAGGGTATATGTCCGCCACCATCAAAACGTCCGCCCCATAAAACGACCTGGCGAAATCGTCCATCAGGTCGCGCGTGCGCGTGTAGCGGTGCGGCTGAAATAGCGTCACCACGCGGCGGCCCGACGTGCGCGCGGCCGAAAGAGTCGCTTTTATCTCGGTCGGGTGGTGGCCGTAATCGTCGATGACCGTCACGCCGCGTTTTTCGCCTTTGACCTGAAACCTCCGTTCAGCGCCGCGAAAGGACTTGAGCGATTCGGCTATGTCGTCAAACTTCAAGTTCAGATCGAGCCCCGCCGCCACCGCCGCCAGCGCGTTGTAGACGTTGTGAAGCCCCGGCACCGCGAGCCGCATCGATCCCATCTCTTCGCCAAATGCGCGCACCTTGAACTCGGAGCCGAAATTTGAATCCATCTGTATGTGCCACGCGGAGACATCTGCCTGAGCCGCCAGCCCGTAGCTGATCGTGCGGCGCGTGATCTCAGGTATGATCGCCTGCACGTTCTGGTCGTCGAGGCACAGTATGATCGTTCCGTAAAACGGGACGCGGTTGGCAAAGGTCGAGAAGCACCGCTTGATCTGGTCGATCCCGCCCGAAAAGAAGTCGAGGTGGTCCGCGTCGATGTTCGTAAGCACGGCTATCGTCGGCGTAAGCAGCAGAAGCGAGCCGTCCGATTCGTCCGCTTCGACGACTATGTACTCTCCGCGCCCCAGCCGCGCGTTCGATCCCAGCGAAGCCACTCGACCGCCGACGACCACGGCCGGGTCGAGCTGCGTGTTGGTCATCAGGTGCGCGATCATAGATGTGGTCGTCGTCTTGCCGTGCGTGCCCGCTATCGCGATGCCGTGACGGTAAAGCCGCATTAGCTCCGCGAGCATCTCTGCGCGCGGGATTACCGGCACGAGTCGCTGGCGAGCGGCGAGCACTTCAGGGTTGTCGTCGCGCACCGCAGACGAACAGACAACAACGTCCGCTTCCGCGACGTGCTCGCCGCTATGGCCTTCCCAGATGGTCGCGCCCATCGATTCGAGCCTGTCTGTTATGGGCGAGCGTTTCAGATCGCTCCCCGTCACGTGAAAGTTTTCGCCAAGCGACAACAGCACCTCCGCGATGCCGCTCATCCCTATGCCGCCGATCCCGACGAAGTGTATCTGTCTGACTCCTCTAAAAAGCATTCTGGTCTTTAGCTCACTGCTCTGACAGAGTTGTTATCGGCTTCCGCTCGGAAACCGTCATGGCCAGGTCGACCGCGCGCTCTGCGGCGTCCGAGCGACCAAGCCGTCGACTGGCCTCTTCCATACGGTCTATCTCTTCAGGATGATCGACGAGCCTGGCTATCTCCTGGGCAAGCCTTTCGGGCGTAAGCTCGCGCTCGACGATCAACCGGCCCGCCCCGACGCGCTCGAACGCCTCGGCGTTTTTTCGCTGGTGGTCGTCGGTCGCAAAGGGGAAGGGGATGAAGATCGCCGCTTTCCCGGCTGCCGCGACCTCGGCGGCGGTCGTCGCTCCCGCCCTCGAAATCAGCAGGTCCGCGCGCTCAAACTGCGCGGCCATGTCGTGAATAAACGGTCGCACGTCGGCTGATTCGAACCCTGCTTCGACATAACCTTGCTTCACCTTCTCGAAGTCCAATTCGCCCGTCTGGTGCGTGATCGCGAGGCGGTCTCGCTTTTCAGCGAGCAGCCCGAGCGCCGCGACCATCGCGTTGTTGATCGCGCGCGCTCCCTGACTCCCGCCGAAAATCAGTATGTTCACCTTTTCGCCTCGCTCCTTCTTCTTCAAGCCCGCGAAATCGTTACGAATCGGGTTACCCGTCACCACGCCGCGCCCGCGAAAAAAGACCTTCGCGTCTTCAAACGTCAGCGCCGCCGCGTTTACGAACCGCGCAAGCACCCGGTTCGTGAACCCCGGCATCGCGTTCGGCTCGACAACCATCGTCGGCATCCGAGCAAACGCCGCCATCAACAGCGTCGGCCCCGACGAATAGCCTCCAACTCCAATCACAACGTCCGGCCTGAATCGCCTCAGTATCCTGAGCGCGCTCACAAAGCTTATAGGCAACTGCGTGAGCGACCTCGCTCTCTGCGCCAGGGAGACGCCTTTGAGAGCGCCTATCTGGATCATCTCAAGCGCGAACCCTTCGCGCGGGACGATCTTTGATTCAAGCCCGCGCGGCGTCCCGACAAACAGTATCTCCGTCGCAGAGTCGCGCCGCTTGAACTCGCGGGCGATTGCTATGCCCGGATAGATGTGGCCGCCTGTTCCGCCCGCCGCTATGATTACTCTCATCTAGGCTCTCGCTCATCTACGCTCTCGTATGCTTGCTGACGTTGAGCAGCACGCCTGCCGCGAACAGGCTTATCGCGAGCGACGAGCCGCCGTAGCTGATAAAGGGGAGCGGTATCCCCTTCGTCGGAACCAGCGACAGCGTGACGGAGATGTTGAAGAGCGCCTGTGCCGTAATCATCACCGTGAGCCCTATCGCTATTAATTGGCCGAACATATCGGGCGCGAACTTCGCCGCGCGGAATCCCCGCCACGCCAGCAGCCCGAAGACCATCACCACGGTCGCCGCCCCTATCAACCCCAGCTCCTCGCCCACGACCGCGAATATGAAATCGGTGTGCGGCGCGGGCAGGTAAAAGAGCTTCTGCTTGCCCTGCGCGAACCCAACGCCGCCCGTCCCGCCGCTGCCTATCGCTATCAGCGACTGCACGACTTGAAAACTTGAAGTCGTCTGGTTCTGCCACGGGTCGAGAAAGTCCATCAATCGCTGCAAACGCCACGGCACGAGCAACAGCATCCCCGCGAGCGCAGGGGCGACCGGAAGCGCCAGCGTCGCCAGATACCTGACACGCACCCCCGCTTGAAACATCATCGCCGAAAAGACCATCCCTAGCGCGAGCGCGGTTCCGAGGTCGGGCTCCGCCGCCACAAGCGCGATCATAAAGAGCGAAAGCCCCGCCGCCGGTAAGAAGGTCTTTTTGAACTCGTCGAGCCGGTCCTTGCGATTCTCCAGGTAGAAAGCTAAGAAAGCGATCAGCGCGAGCTTCGACACTTCCGACGGCTGGAGCGAGAAGAACCCGCCGTAAGTTATCCAGCGGTTCGTCCCGTTTATCTCTCGCATAAAGAGCACAGCCACCAGCAGCACCAGAGTCGTGCCGAGCAACGAGAATACAATGGCAGGCCGTTTGTAATGCCTGTAGTCGATTCTCATAGCGACGGCCATCGCGATAAGCCCCACGACCGCCCATCGCCCCTGGCGGGCGAGAAAGTAGAACTGGCTGCCAAAGTTCTTCTCGGCAAGTATCGCCGACGCGCTGTAGACCATCACCGCGCCGAACAGCGTGAGCCCTAAGACTATAGCGAGCATCACTTTGTCCACAGGCAGCTCGCGCCCCAGCGCGCCGCGACCGGCGGACCGAAACTCCGTCTCGCGTTTCCACCGTGGACTTGCCGTCTTGTAGGTTGTCGCCATCTATACCCTTACCCCGTCTTCAGCTCGTGAGTCTCCCGGTCCAGCCGCTGTGCAGCCGGTTGGCCAGCTTGTAAACCGCTTCCTTAAACACGCGCCCGCGATGCTCGTAATTGTCGAACATATCGAAGCTGGCGCAGGCGGGCGCAAGCAAGACAGTATCGCCCGGTTGCGCCGCTTCGAGCGATTTGAGCACCGCATCATCCATCCCGCGCGCGCGCGCAAGCTGCGCGGTCCCTTCAAGCTGCGCGGCGATCTTTTCGCTCGTCTCGCCGATCAAGATGACCTGCTTTACACGGCCTTTTACAGGTTCGACAAGCTTATCGAAATCGCCGCCCTTGTCGCTTCCGCCCAGGATCAGGATCACGTTCCGCTCAAACGACTCGATAGCCTTGACGGTCGAATCGACATTCGTCGCCTTCGAGTCGTTGTAGAACTGGACGCCGTCAAGATCGGCCACGAATTCGAGCCGGTGCTCGACGCCTTTAAAACGCTTGATGGCTTCGCGCAAGTGCGGCAGGTCTTTCGCGCGAGCGCCGCTTGCGCAGATCGCAGCCGCGAGCGCCGCCATTACATTTTCAACGTTATGGCTGCCGCGCAGCGGAATCTCGTCGAGCGGTATCACTTCCATCTCGTTCTGGCGGTCCGATGCCAGAGTCGTATAGACGCTTCGATCACGAACATAGACCGACGCCTGTGTGCCGTCGGCCGTCTCAGGCCCGCGCGCGCTGAAGTAGACGGTCCTCGAAGGTATGCCGTAATACTTGAACCTATCGACCATCTCTTTGTCTTCGCCGTTTAACACTGACCAGTCCACTCCGGTCTGATTCATAAATATGCGATGCTTGGCCCGCGCATAACTCTCCATAGACCCGTGACGGTCGAGGTGGTCCGGCGTCAGGTTAGTGACGACCGCGACCCGCAGGCGCAGGCTCTCGCTCGTTTCAAGCTGAAAGCTCGAAAGCTCCGCGACTATCCACTTATCATCGCCCGATCTGGCGGCGACGCCCGTAAGCGGCGTGCCGATGTTCCCGGCAACGATCACGTCTCGCCCGACGGCTCGCATCAAATCCCCGGCGAGCGTCGTGGTGGTCGTCTTGCCGTTCGAGCCCGTGATGCCTATCCATTGCCCCCGCACAAACCAGGCGGCCAGCTCGACTTCGCTTATGACCTTTACGCCCGACTCGCGCGCGGCCCTGACGGCGGGCGCGTCTACGGGCACTCCGGGACTCAGCACGATAAGGTCTGCGTTCATAAAAAGGCTTTCCGGGTGCGATCCGAACGAGACCATAACGCCCAGCCTGCGCAGCTGTTCGGCTTCCTGTGCGAGCGATGATTCCGGCTTGAGGTCGTTTGCGATGACCACAGCCCCGCGCTCAACAAGCAACTCGGCCGCCGCCACCCCGCTTCGGGCTACGCCTACGACCAGCACCTTTTTGCCTTCGACATCCATAAAACTCATCTCAGCTTCAGCGTCGAGAGGCTGAGAAGCGCGAACAGTATCGCGAGTATCAAAAACCTGAAGACGATCTTCGGCTCCATGCGCCGCGACAGTTCGGGCGGGTAGAGCAGCTCGAAATGGTGATGCAGTGGCGTCATCTTAAATATCCGCCGCTTGAAAAGCTTGAACGAGGCGACCTGCATGATTACCGACAGCGCTTCTAATACAAACACGCCGCCGATCATCACAAGCAGGAACTCTTGCTTTATCATCACCGCCACCGCGCCTATCGCCCCGCCTATTCCGAGCGACCCCACATCGCCCATAAAAACGTCGGCTGGCGGCGCGTTGAACCACAAAAAACCGAGGCTCGCCCCCGTGAGCGCGGCGCAAAAGATCGTCAGCTCGTGTATCTCCGTGTTGAAGACGAGCCCAAGATAGTTGGCAAAAACACTGTGGCCCGTCATATAAGTAAATGCCGTTAGCGCCGCGGACGTTACCATCGTCACGGAGATCGCGAGCCCGTCGAGCCCGTCGGTCAGGTTCACAGCGTTCGAGCACCCGACCAGCACCACCGGCGCAAAGACGAGCAGGTAGATCGGCCAGTATATGTCCGGGTTGAACGTCTTTATAAAAGGCACGCTCAGGCTCGTGTCGTAGCCCGTCAGGTAACGCAACGACAACCCGAACGCGATTGACGCTATGACCTGCAACCCGATCTTCTGCCTGCCGGTCAACCCCAGGTTGTGACGCCGCTTGATCTTGAGAAAATCGTCGGCAAACCCTATTGCGCCGAAAGCGAGCATCGTCCCGGCGATGATCCACACGTAAGCCACCGAGAGGTTCGACCACAGGAGCGTCGAGATTACGACCGCCAGTATTATCAGCACGCCGCCCATGGTAGGCGTGCCGCGCTTGGATTGATGCGTGCGCGGTCCTTCTTCGCGTATCTGCTGGCCGATCTGAAACTGTCTGAGCATCGTAATCATGCGCGGGCCGAATATCAGGCTGATGACAAGCGCCGTTATGGCCGCCCAGGCCGCGCGAAACGTGACGTCGTCGAAAACGCGTAGAAACGACAGGCTGTCGTGGACGTTCTGAAATAGTTTTAGATAATAAAACATTCAGATGGGCCTTGAGCCGAGCCGATTGCTCGACCTCTAAGCCATGACCTCCCGCCTCTGTTTCATCCGCTCGACAACCGTTTCCGTCTTTACGCCGCGCGACCCTTTGACCAGTATCAAATCTCCCTCCCGCGCTTCGCCTTCAAGCACGCTCGCGGCTTCGTCGACCGTCTCGCAAAAGAGGGCCGACTCAGGTTTCAAACCCGCCTCGCGCGCCCCCTCGACTATCTCGCGCGCAAGCCCGCGCACGCCTATCAACAGGTCGACTCCAAGCTCGGCAATCTTCCGCCCCGCCTCGCGGTGGAGCGCCGCGCCTGCCTCGCCAAGCTCAAGCATCTCGCCCGCTACAACTATTCTTCTACGGCAAGAACTGTCGCCGCACATCGTGGCCGCCATCTCGACCAGCGCGCGCGGGTTCGAATTGTACGAGTCGTCGATTATCGAAAACCCTTCGGCGAACCTGATGACCTCGCCGCGCATGCGCGAGCTTGAGACGGCCCCGAGATTGTCGGCTATCGCTTCGAGCGGGGCTTCGTAATAGTCTGACACCGCCGCCGCCGCGAGCGCGTTGTAGAGATTGTGACGGCCTGCGACAGGCAGCCGCGCACGGGTCGAGCCGCGCGGGGTCACAAGCTTAAAACTCGTCCCTTCTATCCCTTCCGCTTTCACTTCGAGCGCACGGACGTCGGCCTCGTTTTCGATACCGTACATGCGAAACTCGATGTCCGGGCGAAGGTCGCGCATGCGCCGAACGCGCGGGTCGTCCGCGTTCAGGACCGCCGCGCCGCCCTTGCGCACGCCCAGGACCAGTTCCGCTTTCGCGTCGGCGATGGCGTCGACAGATTCAAAGAACTCAAGGTGTACCGCTGCGACATTCGTCACGACGCCAAGGTGCGGCGGCGCAACCCGCGTAAGCTCTGTGATCTCGCCCGCGTGATTCATCCCCATCTCAAGCACCGCGAAATCGAAGTCGGCGGCCCTGGCTCCGTCCGTCTCCATCCTCAGGATCGACAGAGGCAGCCCGTATGCGTTGTTAAAATTCCCCGTCGTCTTTATCACCCGCCCGCAAGCTTCAAGCGTCCGCGCGGTCATCTCTTTCGTCGTCGTCTTTCCTGAGCTTCCGGTAATAGCCACCTCGCGCCCCTGCCACGACCGGAGCACGGCAGAGGCGAGCTGCTGCAACGCTCGAAGAGTATCCCGGACAGGGATCAGCCTGCCCTTATCAGCGCCCGCTTCGGAAGCCGCGAAATCCATCGAGACGACTGCCGCAACCGCGCCGCGAGCAAGCGCGTCGCCGACAAAGCGGTGGCCGTCGTGCGCCTCGCCGCGAATCGCAAAGAACAGTTCGCCCTTGCGGACAGTGCGCGAATCTATCGAATAGCCGACGGGCGTGTGAGCCGTTATTTCGCCCGACAGGTCCGCGTTTGTCTCCACTGCTTTTATGATCTCGGCTAAATCCATTCAATAAACTCGTGCCGATTCGTCCATTGCTTCGCGCGCAACTTCGCGGTCATCAAAGTGGATCGTGCGGTCGCCGATAATCTGATAAGTCTCGTGGCCCTTGCCCGCGATGACGACCAGATCGCCCGCCTTCGCTTCGCCAATCGCGCGAAAGATCGCCTCGCGCCGGTCGCTTAGTTTCAAGTAAGGCCGGCCGGGTTTTCTCAGGCCCACTTCTATCTCTTCGATTATGCGGTCGGGGTCTTCGCTGCGCGGGTTGTCCGAAGTGACTATGGCGAGGTCGCTCAACCGCGCGGCAAGCTCTCCCATCGGCGCTCGCTTGGTCCTGTCGCGGTCGCCTCCGCAGCCGAAGACGGTTATCACTCGCCCTCGATTGCCTACGATTTCGCGGGCGGTCTGCAAGACGTTTTTGAGAGCGTCGTCAGTGTGCGCGTAATCGACGACGACGGCAAAATCGCGCTCCCCGGTCTCGTCGGAAGTGACCTGCTCGAATCGCCCGGCGACGCTTTCGCAGTCTCGCACCCCTGCCGCCGCTTGATCCGGCTCGAAGCCGAGCGCGAGCCCCGCCGCTGTCGCCGCGAGTATGTTGTAAACGTGAGGCCGCCCAAAAAGAGCTGAGCGAATCTCTATCTCGCCCTGTGGGGTCGTGGCTTTAAATGCAAGCCCGCGCGTTGTGAGGTCGAAGCTGTCCGTGCGAACGTCTGCTTCGCTGCCGAACCCGTAGGTGATAACTTTGCCGCCGCCTGCTTCGACAAGCCTTCGCCCGTATTCATCATCTATGTTTATGATCGAAGCGTGAGGCAGGGAGCCGAGGCTTCCGTCAAAGAGTTTCTTCTTGGCGGCAAAGTAGCTCTCCATCGTCTTGTGGTAATCGAGATGGTCGCGTGTGAGGTTTGTGAATACCGCTGCGGCGAAGCTCAAGTGCCCGGCGCGGCCAAGCTCTATGGCATGCGACGAGACCTCCATGACGGCGGACTTACAACCGGCGTCTGCCGCCTGGCGGAGCATGCGCTGAATGTCCGAGGCTTCGGGAGTCGTGTTGTGCGCGGTCACGGTCTCCCGGCCTATCCGATGATTGATCGTTCCGAACATGGCCGAAGCGCCTTCCGCACGGCGTATGATCGAATCAATAAGGTGCGCGGTGGTCGTCTTGCCGTTAGTGCCTGTGATGCCGACCAGTTTCAGCTCTTGCGAAGGGTGGTTGTAAACAGATGCGGCGGCGTGCGCGAGCGCTGCGCGGGCATCGTCGACCTGAATCCATGCGGGAGCGTCGTGGCGCGCTTCGGCTTCCGAGATGACCGCGATTGCGCCTTGTTCTACGGCTTGCGGTATAAAGTTGTGGCCGTCGATCTTCTCGCCGCGAATCGCGACAAAGGCCGTGCCCGGTCGGCAGGCGCGAGAATCGTGCGTTACGTCGAGCGCATCTGTATCAAGCCGCCCCGTGGCAGCCCTGGCTTTGATCTCTCGTGCTAAATTCGCGAGCTTCAAATTTATCTGGAGGCGGCCTGCGCTATCGCACGAGCCGCTTCCGGCTTTTCTTTCTTCAATATTCTATTCGACAGCTTCACGTGACAGATTGTGTCCTGGGTGATGAGCGTGCCCGGCGGCGGGCTCTGTGACGAGACGATGCCTTCGCCGCTCGCCTTGATCTTCAGCCCGCGCTCCGCGCATAGAGCGATTGCGTCCCGTATCCCGCGTCCTGTCAGGTCAGGCACCACGACGCTCGCATACTCGCGGGGGGCGGTCTGTTGCTCGGCGGCGCTTTGAGCCACGTCGAGCGACGGGCGCGCATCCGCGCTCTGAGCGACATAGCTATCCGTAACCGAAGAAGGGAGGTCGTAGACGCGAAAATCGCCCGCCACGAGATTCGACCTGGGATCGTCTTCGGGCGGGACGCCAAGAATGTGCAGAGCGTCGGCGACCACTCGCGCAAAGACGGGGGCAGCGGCGTCCCCGCCGTGGTATGCCCCCCTCGGCTCGTCTATCGAGACTATGCAGGCGATCTCAGGATTATCAATCGGGGCAAATCCCGCGAACGACGCGACGTACTTTGTATTCGAGTACCTTCCGCTCGTTTCGTCGACCTTCTGCGCGGTGCCTGTCTTGCCCGCCGCGCGGTATCCTCCGATCTGCGCCTTCTTGCCGGTGCCCTGGACGACGACGCTTTCGAGCATCGCTTTCAGAGTCGAAGCCGTTGCCTCGCTGATGATTCTGCGCGGCTCGCTATTATGCTCTTCAATACCCTCGCCCGCCGGCGCGGTGACGCGAGTCACACGGGGCGGCTGGACGTATGCGCCGCCGTTAGCAACGGCCGCGAACGCGGCCACGGCCTGTACGGCCGTCACGCCGATCTCGTGCCCCATCGGAATCGACCCGATGGTTGTCGGAGCCCATTTGCTTGCAGGGCGAAACAGCCCGCTCGATTCGGCGGGAAGCTCAATGCCTGTCCGGCGGCCAAAGCCGAACTCTTCGATGTAGCGGGCGAGCCGGTCGTTGCCGAGTCGCTGGCCGATCTTTATCGCCGCTACGTTTGAAGATTTCGCGAGCGCCTGCGTGGCGGTCAGCGTGCCGTACGGCCTGTCGTGGACGACGCGGCCGGCTATGGTGATCTCGCCGCCGCCGCAATCGATCAGCGAGTCGGGCCTTACGAGCTTCTCTTCGAGCGCGGCGGCGTAGGGGACTATCTTAAAGATAGAGCCGGGCTCGAACGCGGCTTCGATTGCGCGGTTGCGGCGCTGATTGTCTGTGGTCCCGGTTATCTTGTTCGGGTCGAAGTTGGGCGCATTGGCGAGCGCCAGTATCTCTCCCGTCGCCGGTCGCATGATGACGATTGTGCCGCCGCGCGCGTTGAGCGAGCGAACGGTGTCTGCAAGCGCGCGCTCGGCGTAATGCTGAATCAGCGTGTCTATCGTAAGCGTGATGTTTGCGCCGGGCACGCTCTCTTCGAGCGCGTGGTCGTAGGAATTCTTGAGCGCGTCGACGTTGAGCAATAACCGCCCGCCTTGACCCCGTATCAGCTTGTCGTATGTAAGCTCGACGCCGCTCATCCCGCGCTCGTCTACGTCGACAAAGCCGAGCACGTGCGAAGCGGTCGCGCCGCTTACATAAAATCGCTTCATCTCGTTTACGTACCGCAGGCCGGGCATGGCGAGCGCGTCGACTTTGGCCATCTCCTCCGGGCTGAGCTTGCGTTTGACCGCGACAAGCACAAGCTTTGAGGTCAGCCGTTTTAGCAAAGCTTCGCGGTCGACCTCCAGTACGCTGGACAACCGCGCGGCGGCCGCTTCCGGGTCTTTGATCTCGGAGGGCGAGGCGTAGAGCGATTTGACTTCGGCGGAGCGAGCAAGCTCGTTACCGTTACGGTCAAAAATAATCCCGCGCGTCGGGCTGAGGTCGATCTCAAACTGGTGCTGGTTCTCTGCGCGAGTGCGCAACCCGTCGTGCGCGCCTACTTGCAGGTAGACGAGCTTTACGCCGATGGCCAGAAGCCAGAAAATAATCGAAGCTTGAACGATGCGGATTCGCCTGTCAGATGTTTTCTGCTTGTTTGACATCTAAACCCCCGACCGGTGCAACGGTGATGCGTTCGCTAAGGTCGCACCTTGCTACCTCAAGCCCTTCTTATCCTTGTTCGCAAACAGAGGCCTGCGAATCGTGGCAGATTTTCCGGCTGCCGAACTGGTCGCTACCGGCTTGCCCGCCTGCGATTTTGAGGTAGTCGGTTCCACTCTAACCTGGGGCCGCTCAAGCCCTATCTTATGAGCCCGCCGCTCGATCTCTACAGGCGAAGTCAAACGCGCGTGCTCGATTTCGAACTGTCTCCGTTTTTCGTCAAGCTGCGAAGCCTCGCGCCTCAACTGCTCGCTCTGGTACCCGATTGATAAGGCTTCAAAGTGCTGGCGAGCGCTGATGACAAAGCCTGAAGAGAGCACCGTGCCCGCCACCGCGATGACCGCCAGCCAGATAAAGACCCGTCTGCTCACAGGTCGTGCCACTCGCGCGTTTTGAATCTGTTTCTCAGGGAAGAATCGGTTAGTCATAAACTCCGCCTCAAACTTGGACTCGGATAAAACGCCCTCTCGTGCCGCCTGTTCGAGTCAGATTTAGACACTGACCCGCAAGCAGTACGGCTCGGAAAAGCTGCCTGCATACCCGGTTCGATTTGGGGCTAGTAATCATGGGCTTGCTGTCTACAGTCTCTCGCATACCCTGAGCAGGGCGCTGCGAGACCTTGGATTGCGTTCAAACTCTTTCTCGCGCGGGCGAACGGGCTTGCGCGTCAGCACCTCTACGCGTTTGCGCGCGCCGCACCGATTGCAAAGAACCGTATCCCCCGTCTGCCGTCCGGCCTGCTGAAATAAGTCGCCTGCGATTGCCTGCGCGCCGCCGACGCCGCCGAGCCATTTCGCGCCTTCGTTACTGCCGGGCTCGCATACGCATCGGCCCGCTTCGCGCTGGAATCCGCGTTTTACTATGCGGTCTTCGAGCGAGTGAAACGATATGATCGCAAGCCTTGCGCCGGTGGCCAGCCGCGAGACCGCAGCAGGGATCAGCCGCGAGACTGCGCCGAGCTCATCGTTCACCGCTATCCGCAACGCTTGAAAAGTGCGCGTTGCAGGATGTATGCGCCAGCGGCCAGGGACGTTGAGAGCGCGAACGACCAGATCAGCAAGCTGCTTTGTGGTTGAGATAGCCTGGCGTTCGCGCTCTCGGACAATTGCCCGCGCGATCTTTCGCGATCCTCTCTCTTCTCCGTACTCAAAGATCAGGTCGGCCAGTTCATGTTCACCAAGCCGGTTGACCATATCGGCCGCCGTGCGGCCCTCGCTCTGGTCCATTCGCATGTCGAGCGGCGCGTCCGTCAAGAAGCTGAAGCCTCGCTCGCCGCGATCAAGCTGAAGCGATGAAACCCCAAGATCGGCCATCGCGCCAGCGACACTCTCTACGTGCAAACGGTCGAGCACGTCTCCCACTTCGTCAAAGACCGCGTGCACGGGTTGGAACCTGTCGCCGAAACGGTCGAGCCTGCTCGTCGCAAGCCTGAGCGCTTCCGGGTCACGGTCAAGCCCTATCACGCGCGCGTAAGGCGACGCTTCAAGCAGCGCCTCCGCGTGCCCGCCCAACCCTAAAGTGCAATCAACAAAAACTCCCCCGTCCGAGGGGCGAAGATAGCCGATGACCTCTTCGAGCAAAACCGGCTCGTGCCGGTATATGGTTTCTCCGTTTTCAGAGGACATCCCTGTTTCATCAAATCAACGCTCTTTGGTGATCGTCAGACGCCAAGCTGCGCGAGGCTTGCCGCATCTTCGGCCGTGTACGGCTCCATCTCCATGCGCGCCTGGAACCTGTCCAGCTCCCAGACCTCCAGGTACTGCAAATAGCCGAGCACAGCCACGTCGCCCGTCAGCCCCGCCCGCGAGCGAAGCAGCGGGTGGACAAGCAATCGCCCCTGCGCATCCATCTCGGCAAGCTGGCCGAAATAGTTCGTGCGGTCGAGAAACTTTCTGACCGCCGCGTCCATCGTCCCACGCGTCTGGAGCTTCTCCTCAATCGCCATCCACTCTTGCATAGGGTACAATCGCGCGCATTCGCCCGTGAGACTCGTGACGTAAAACTCCGGTCCATAATGCTCGTCTATGTAACGGCGATAGGCGGCAGGCAGCTTTATCCGCCCCTTCTCGTCCATCTTTACCGTGTAATTTCCTCTCAGCATTAGACCAGCTTAAGTAAAAGAGTTAAAGTTTAATCTTAACCGTCTCCCGCTTATTTATGCTTTCAAAGACATCTCCATTTTGGTCCACTTTGGTCCACCGTCGCCGTATGGTACGTCAGATGGAAAGGGGTGTCAAGCGTGAAATTCTGCAGGGTTAATAAGTTGGGGCCGGTTGGCGGGGTGAGCCTGGGAGGGTCTGCCGGTCAGGCGGTATTAAATTTCCGAACCGGTGCAAGTCGTGGTATAGTGCCAAACTTTGGGACGGGAGCGGAGCCTTGTCGGATGGGTAAGAGCGCGTTATTTATAATCTTGTATGGGTTGATGGCCGCCGCCGCCAATTTCTTAGGCGGCTTTCTCGTTTCCGCGCGCCGTGTCGGGCAGACGACGCTCAGGTATCTGATAGCGCTTGGGGCGGGTTTCATGCTCGCGGCGGTCTTTTTGAAGATCGTGCCCGAAAGCATAGAGCAATGGTCGGGCGAGACGCTCGTTCCTATGGTCTGGCTGCTGGTCGGTTACCTCCTTATACAGTTTGTCGAGCACACGGTCGCGCCGCACTTCCACTTTGGCGAAGAGACGCACGAAGAGGCTATGCTCAAGCAGCACGCCGCGCTCGCGGGGCTCTGGGCGTTGATAGTCCACGCCTTTTTCGACGGCGTCTCGATTGCCGTGGCCTCGCTCGTCAGCTTCGAGCTTGGGTTGCTGATCTTCATTGCGATACTCCTGCACAAGCTGCCCGAAGGGTTTACCGTAGCCTCGATGATGCTCGCGGCGGGGCGCTCGCGCCGCTCGGCCATGACCTCTGCGCTGCTGGTGGGGCTGGCGACATTGCTTGGGGTTACGCTCGTGCTCTTATTTCAAGATGTGGATCTCTATTCCCGCCCGCTATCTTTATACATGCTGCCGCTATCGGCAGGCGTGACGCTTTACGTCGCGGCGTCGGATTTAATCCCGGAGGTCAACACGCGCGAAGGCGGATTGCGAATCTCGCTTATGGTCTTCGCAGGCGTTGCCTTGCTCTACCTTACAGAGCTGATCCTGGAAGCCCTGCACCTCGGACACTCTTAACAGGCTTTCTGCTTTAGCGCGCTCTCCGTTATCATTAAAGTTGAGACGCGAGCCCGTCAGGATCGACTCTTTCGTCAGGTCTTTGCTTCAGGTGTCGTCCCGCCGACCGGCGCGAATGAGAAAGGGCATCCGGCCGCCGCGCTCGGAGCTTTAATATGTCACAGGCAATGATCAAAACTTTTTTTACGGCAGTCCTTCTGCTCTTTCTTTCAACGGCTGCGACGGCGCAGCCTCAAATACCTGCTCAGCCGCAGGGGATGGTAAGCGACTTTGCCGGGAAGCTATCGGAGCAGACGCGGCAGGGTCTTGAAAACCTCCTTATAAATTTCCGCGACCGTTCGGGAGTGGAAGTAGCCGTCGTCACGATGCCGCACGATCAGCTCGGCGGGTATCCAATCGAGCAGTGGGGGCTTGAGCTCGGACGGCGGTGGGGCATCGGTCGCGGCGCGGGTAAAGAGTCGGCCGTGTTGCTCGTAGCCATCAAGGAGCCGAACAGCCAGGGCGTCTACTCCGGCCAGACCAGGCTGGAGGTCAGCCGCAGGCTTGAAGGCGATGTCCCCGACGGGCTCGCGGGCGAGCTTGTCCGAAGGATGCGCGGCAAATTTCAGGCGGGCCAGTTTGACCAGGCCCTTTCCGAAGGCGTGCAGGGCATACTCGCCACCATCGCCGAAAAGCGCGGCATCTCGATGGAGGGCGTAGACTCGACGCGCGCATACAGAGAGCAGCCCGCGCGCGAGCGGCGCGGTCGCGGCATCTCGCCTTCGTTGATTATCCTCGGCCTGTTTATCCTCTTCATGATCATAAGCGCGATGGGAGGCGGCGGGCGCGGCGGGCGCGGCGGGCGGCGAAGGCGCGGGATGGGGTCGGATTGGATGCTCCTGCCTTTCATCTTTAGCGGCGGCGGTTCGGGCGGGTTCGGCGGTTATCGCGGAAGCTCCGGCTGGGGCGGCGGCGACTCAGGCGGCGGCGGGTTCGGCGGGTTCGGCGGCGGCGGCGACTTCGGCGGCGGCGGCGGCAGCGATAGCTGGTGATCGGCTGAGGCCGTATCCAGGCGACACTCGACATAATAAAAGGAGATCGACAGGTGGGGGATCAACTCAATCAGTTTGTTGAAGCGCTTCACGAAGCGCACGAAGACAATCTTCGCTCGGTTGTGCTCTACGGGTCTCATGCGGTTTCAGGCAGCGGAGACACAGGCGGCGCGAAAAATATTCTGGTCGTTCTCGACCGCATAACTCCGAACGATCTGCACCACGCGCACTCGGTTGCGGAAGACTGGCGCAGGCAGGGAAACCCGCTGCCTGTCTACTTCACATCGCGCGAGATCAAGGACTCTTCGGACGTCTTCCCGATAGAGTTTCTCGATATGAGCAAAGTCCGGCGCGTGCTATACGGCGACGACCCGTTTGAGAACCTGTCGATCCCGACTCACAACCTGCGCCATCAGCTTGAGTACGAATTGCGCGGCAAGCTCTTGAGGCTTCGCACCATCTACATCACTGCGTCTGAAAAACCCGACCGCCTGGCGAAATTAATGGCCGACTCTCTTGAGAGCTTCGCGGTGCTATTTCGTCACGTGCTCGAAATGCAGGGCGCGAGCGCGCCTGTAGACAAGCGTGAGTCTGTCCATAAGCTTGCCGATTTGCTCGGCCTCGATAAGCAGGTTTTCGCGCGCATATTCCGGTACGAGGCTGACGAAGACGTGTGGCTTGAGGTTGAAACGAACGAGACTTTCGCCGGTTATCTCGCGCAGATCGAGCGCGTGATTGATGTAGTAAATCATGGGGAAAGTAAACAGTGACGAGTGACAGGTGACAAGAAAGACCGGAGCGGTATTTGATCGGTTCCTCCTTCTTGTCACCTGTCACTCGTCACTGTTTACTTTTTAAGTAAGCTTCACCTGTTCGAGCCCCTTTGCGCTCAGATAAAGTTTTTCAAGGCGAGTAGTCAGGTACTCGAACGCATCGTCGACGGAGTCTGTCAGGTGGAAGATGTCGAGGTCGGCGGGGCTGACTACGCCCCAGCGTACCAGCGCTTTGAAATTGACTATCTCTTCCCAGAACTCTTTTCCGAACAAGACGACCGGCATCTGCTTGCGCGGCATCTTCGTCTGTATCAGCGTCAGCACCTCGAACATCTCGTCGAGAGTGCCGAACCCGCCGGGAAAGACCACGAGCGCTTTCGCGGGGTAGACGAACCAGAACTTGCGCATGAAGAAGTAGTGAAAGTTAAAGACCAGCTCTCTTGAGACATACGGGTTGATCTCTTGCTCGAACGGCAGATCGATGTTGAGGCCGATGGTCTTGCCGCGAGCGAGCGAGGCACCGCGATTGGCCGCTTCCATCATCCCGCCAGACCCGCCCGAACAGATGATGAAGTTGTGATTGCCCGTCAGCTTCTTTGACCACTCGGTAACGCGCCGCGCGAGCTCTACCGCGTCTCTATAATACCTCGCCAGCTTCACCGCATACTCTGCGCTACCGATCATCGCTTTCAAGTCGTCGGTAATCTCTGAGGTCTGGTCGACCTGATCTTTGAGCGCTTGAAGTTTCGCGGCGGCCGCTTCCGGGGTGACCGAGCGGGCCGACCCGAAAAAGACTATCGTGTCGCGTATGCGAAAGCGGCGGAGCCTCGCCGAGGGCTCAAGATACTCCGACAGTATCCTGACTACGCGCGCGTCCCGACCCTTTAAGAATTCCGCGTTGAGGTAAGCCAGTGGTGGTATGTCTTTGCGTTCTTTATCAGTCATGACTTTATCGCTCAGTGGGCTTGCCGGAGCTCTTGCATCAACTCCCAGGCCAGCATCAAACCGAAGATGACGCTGAACAACCCCGCAAGCATTCTTATCGCCCAGTTGAGGGCCGAGTACCGCCGGGCGGTCACGGCAAACGGCAGGCTTATCATCGCGCTCATCAGCAGCATGCCGCCCACGGACCCTATCCCGAACAGCGTTATGTATGCGAGACCGAGCGCCGCCGACGGTATCTGCGTCATGACCGCGAGCGTCAATGCCGCGCTTCCGGCGACGCCGTGGACCATCCCTACCACGAACGGCTTTCGACCCAGACGGAACATATGGTGGCGATGCTCGTGGTTATCCTGGTTGTGCAGGTGCAGGTGCTTGTGCGGCGGGCTCCCTTCGTGAGTGTGAGAGTGCGCGTGTAGAGCCACGCCCCGCTCGCCCGCCGACCGCCAGATCACGTTTATGCCGAGCGCCACGAGCATCCCTGCAACGCTCATCTCCATCCATATCGCCGCCTGCTGGGGGATAGAGCTTTTGAGCGAGATCACTATCATCCCGATTGCGAAGAGCGTAAGCGTGTGGCCCAGCCCCCAGAACGTGCCGACCAGCGATGACCGCGCGATGCTTTTATGCTCGCTCACGATTGTAGATACGGCCACGAGGTGGTCGGGGTCGAGCGCGTGTCTCAGTCCCAGAAAAAAGCCTAAAGAGAGCGCCGCAAGAATGCTTCCATCCATCAAGAGATTCCAATCCCTTTACGGGGCCTGTGGCCCCTGCGCGCGCCTGCCGACGGCCGCGCGTGTATTAAGATAGCGTGATCGGGAACGGTAAAAAGCAGAGTAAAAAGACGAGCGCGGCGACTATTGCCAGAATGATTCTTGCGCGTCCGAGCGGCTCGTCGACGACGACCGGCGGGTGGCCGACTCTTAAAAGGAATATGAGCACGAGCGTCCAGACAAGCCATACGGGAGAACTGTAAAAAACGATGGAGATAATCGCAAGCGCCGCTACAGCCGCACAGGTTACGCGCGAGACGATCTTGTGTACGCGCGGTCCCGCCACCGCGTAGACGACGTGCCCGCCGTCAAGCTGCCCGACGGGGAAGAGGTTGAGCGCGGTCACGAGCAGCGTCCCCCACGCCGCCCAGTAGACGGGGTTCCATTCCATCCAGACCGGCAGACCGAACGCCTTCATTATGATCTTGAAAAGAAGCGGGTCGTGGAATTGCATACCTTCGCCCGATAGGGGCAGCGCCGCCTTGGCAAAGTATAGCCCAAGCACGGACGCCGGAAGCGCGAAGACGAACCCGGCGAGCGGCCCGGCTATGCCTATGTCAAAGAGCGCGCGCCGCGTCGAGATCGGCTCTTTGATCTTGATGACCGCTCCGAGCGTGCCGAACAGCGTCACTACGGGCGGGGCGGGGATGAAGAAGGGAAGCGTCGCTCGAATCCCGTAATAGCGGCAAGCGAAATAATGGCCAAGCTCGTGCGCCGCAAGGATGGTGAGCAGCGTGAAAGTAAAGAGCAGCCCGTTTGTCAGAGGCTCAAGACTGCCGCCGTCGAAAATCGCCAGCACTGGCCCGAAGATCATTCCTAAAAGCGACGAGTCGGGGCTCGATTGCGCGCTCATGGCAGCGCCCGTGAGCGTGGTCGTCAAGGCGGTGACGACGAGCAGCGCGACGTGCAGCGCGACTCGCGACGGCGCAAGCTCGCGCGGTCTTTCGGTCGTGCCGATTGATTGCGCTGACGGTTGAACTTCTGGAAAAAAGTAGGGCTTGTTTGTGCTTTCCACGGATTAAAGGATACAACAATCGGCGGCGGGTTACGAGAGGCGGTTGCGGAACTCGCGGGTCAGAGCCGGGATTGAGATGCCGTCGCCCGTGCGCGACGGCGTCTCGATCTCAATTTCAATATCGACTGTGAGCTTATGATTGCAGTTCTTTTCCGGGTTTGAACCTGATGGTCTTGCCCGGCGGAATATCGGTCACCTCTCCCGTGCGAGGGTTGCGGCCTACGCCGCGTTTGCGTGGCTTTACGACGAAGACGCCGAAACCGCGCAGCTCTATTCGCTCGCCGCGTTGCAGCGCTGTTTTCATAGCTTCGAACAGAGCTTCGACTGCGACCTCAGCCTTTATCTTTGGGACGCCTGTCTTATCGGCAACCTGATTGACTATATCGAGCTTGATCACTTTAGCCTCCGTCGTCCTCGTATTTCTGCTAAACCATTGAGAGCCTCGCCTGGAAAGGCTGTCATTATAGAAATCCGTCCAAGTGGTGTCAAGAAGTTATGCTCGAACTCGTCTGGGCGAATCGGTCGGACGCCCGGCGCGAGGTTTGCTCTCGTGTGTCGCTTTGATAGACTTAGCTTTCCGTATCGCGCGGATTATGAACCTGCGCAGAGGCTACAGACCCGGAGACGAATATTTATGGCAACGTCTGAAGAGAGGATCGAAGCGAAAAAAGAGCCGGACAGGTTGGAGCGGCTGGCCGAAAAAGACAAAGCCGCGCTTGCGGGCGGAGGCGCGGAGCGCGTAGCGCGCCAGCACGAAGCGGGGAAGATGACCGCCCGCGAGCGAATAGAGTTCCTGCTGGACGAAGGGACCTTTGACGAGTTCGACCGGTTCAAAAAACATCGCTGTCTCGATTTCGGCATGCAGAAGCAGCAGTACCCTGGCGACGGCGTCGTGGCCGGGCACGGCCTCATCGACGGCCGCCGCGTCTTTGTCTTCGCGCAGGACTTCACGGTCTTCGGCGGGTCGCTGTCGGAAACAAACGCCGAGAAGATAATCAAAGTCATGGACCTCGCGATGAAGGTCGGAGCGCCCGTCATCGGGATCAACGATTCGGGCGGGGCGCGCATTCAAGAGGGCGTCGTCTCGCTAGGAGGCTACGCCGACATCTTCCTGCGAAACACGCTCGCGTCGGGCGTCGTGCCGCAGATTTCGGCCATCATGGGGCCGTGCGCGGGCGGCGCTGTATACTCGCCCGCCATAACCGATTTCAACGTGATGGTAAAAAAGACCTCTTACATGTTCATCACCGGCCCGGAGGTGATAAAGACCGTGACGCACGAAGAGGTGTCGAAAGAGGAACTGGGCGGCGCGATGACTCACAACTCCGTGTCGGGCGTCGCGCACTTTGCCGCCGAAGGCGACGAAGACTGCCTGCGGTTGATCCGCGAGCTGCTCTCGTTCATCCCCTCAAACAACCTCGAAGAGCCGCCGCGCATAAATACGGCCGACCCGTCGACGCGGGCAGACGAACGGCTCAACGCGATAGTGCCGGAATCGCCCAACATCCCTTACGACATCCGCGACATCATCCACGCGGTCGTCGATGACGGTTACCTTTTTGAGGTCCACGAGCATTACGCGAAAAATATCGTCGTCGGGTTTGCGCGCCTCGCCGGTCGCTCGGTCGGCATAGTCGCCAATCAGCCCGCGCACCTTGCAGGCGTGCTCGACATCGACGCTTCGATCAAAGCGGCGCGGTTCGTCCGGTTTTGCGACTGCTTCAACATCCCGCTTATAACGTTTGAGGACGTGCCCGGCTTTTTGCCCGGCGTTGCGCAAGAGCACGGCGGCATCATACGCCACGGCGCGAAACTGCTCTACGCGTTTGCCGAGGCCACTGTGCCAAAGATTACCGTCATCACTCGCAAGGCTTACGGCGGCGCGTACTGCGTCATGGCGAGCAAGCATATACGCGCGGATGTCAATTTCGCTTACCCGACCGCCGAGATAGCCGTTATGGGAGCCGAAGGCGCGGTCGGCATACTTTTCCGCCGCGAGATAGCTCAGGCCGAAGACGCGGCTGCCGAGGCCAAGCGGCGAGCAGACGAGTTTCGCGATAAGTTCGCGTCCCCATACGTAGCCGCCGAGCGAGGGTTTATAGACGAGGTGATCGAGCCGCGCACGACCAGGCCGAAGCTTATTCGCGCGCTCGAGATGCTTGAGACAAAGCGCGACCAGAACCCTCCAAAAAAACACGGCAATATTCCGCTGTAGCGAATCGGCATGGAGAACTGTATAATCAAGAGCCACTTGGGAGTTGGACCATGAAAAATTGCCCCAGTTGCAACCGCTCTTACACAGACGGTAACTATTTCTGCACTGCTGATGGGACAAAGCTCGTCGATTCGACGGAGTCTCAAGCCGAGACAGAAGAGGCGAAAGAGTCGCGCCGCGTGCCGCCCCCGCCGGAGCCTTTGCCTATGCGGCTTCGTATAGTTGACCAGAGCGACGAGGGCCACCGCTCGCGCGTGATTCAGGGGATGGTTTTAGATGTCAGCCATCAGGGCATGCGAGTCACGACGGGCACCGTCGAGACGGGCCAACTGAACATAATTCGCGATCATACCGTAGCTTTTAAGAATAAACTCGAAGTCGAGGTCGACTTGCCCAGGGCAACCGTTAAGATGACGGGGGTGGCTTCGTGGTTCAAACCCGCCGGTGACGGGATCAACTGGATGGTCGGCGTATATATCAGAGATATGCCTTCGGCAGACCGCCGCGCTTATGACCAGTACCTGGCCGAGCTTTCCGAGCGCAGGAAGGGCGAAAGCGCATCTGCCGAACAATCGTGAATCATGTTCGTAAGGACATTTGGGGAAAGTGATAAGTAAACAGTGACAATTGACAATAAAGAGAGAAAAATCAACTCTCGCTTCGTCTTTCTTGTCACTTGTCACTCGTCACTGTTTACTTCCTGAGGAGGGGACAGCACATGAGTAGCGACCAGCGAAACTGGCTTGAGCGGCTGACAGCAAAGATTCCAGGCTATAGCGGTTATGTGGACCGCGAGCGGCGGCGCGACATAGACAAGCTCCACAGAGATCATCTGGCCGACCGCCTGCGCGCAATCAAGGCCCCTCTCACTGATGTCATGCGCGAGATGACATCGGGCGGGCGGCTGATGGAGGTGGGGCCTGTTGACCTCGCGCTGAAGAAACTCGACCGCATCGAGAACCGCGTCCGTTTTGCGAGCTACGGTTACTCCGGCTTTTTCGACGTGACGAAGATCGAGCAAACTCAGCTCGATGCGATATACCAGTTCGATCTGAAGCTCGTAGAGCACGTAGACCGCCTTGAGGCGAAAGTGGGCGAGCTAAAGGCGAAGGCAGGGACTGCCGAAGGGCTCAAGGGCGCAAGCTCGGAAGTCGCAAACGAACTCGATTCGATCAACGCGGCGTTCGACGAGCGATACAAAGCTATAGACAATTTCGGCCAGGGGCAGCCTCCCGGCAAACCACTGTTTGGTTGATCGAAAAGATTAAGACTATGGCAGAGTACTGTGAAAACTGTAGCGCGGAGGTCTTTCCGGGACAGCGATTCTGTCGCTCGTGTGGCAAGCCCACTCCAGCCGATGAGCACATGCCCACACAGCGCATGGGGCCTGATTTTGGTGAGCCTCGAAGACAAGCCAACACCGCGCAGCCCGGCAGGCCCGACACAAGCCCTGTGTACGTGCCGCCGCCTTACTACCAGTCGCAGACATATCAGCCGCCGCACATGCAGCAGACCATGCCGCCTTATGCTCCTGCCCGCACGCGCTCGCCGTGGGGCTGGATAATCGCGCTGGTCTCGATAGGCTTTTTTGCGGCCATAGTCCTCGCCATATTCATAGTGACCAGCAACGAACCTGTCGAGCGCCGCCGTGGGACGCCGCCTCCGCAGCAGCAAGCCGCTGCCGCCAGCAGCAAACCTATCACCGACAGCTTTCCGCTCAGCGCCAACGCCACTGTGGCCTTGAGAAATGTCAGCGGTAACGTTACGGTCGAAGGCTGGGACGAGCCTCGCGCAGATGTGAAGATCACAATGCGCGGCGGCACCGCTGCCGAACGAGAGGCTCTGAAAGTTGTTATAGAAAAAAAGCCCGATAACCTCTCGATACAGTTACCGCAGGGGCGCAACAACAACATAAGCGTCGATTACGAGGTGAAGCTGCCGCGCAAGCTCGCGAAGCTGGAAGTTTCGGGGGCGAGCAGCGCCATCGAGATCAGAGGTATTCAAGCCGCAGTCACCGCAAGCACCCAGAGCGGCTCGATAGACCTGACCGACGTGACAGGCGACGTTAGCGTCAATACCGCCAGCGGCACGATAGAGCTTGATGACGTTACGGGGAAGATTATCGCTAATGCCGCGAGCGGCTCGATAGGACTTAACAGTGTAAGCGGCACGGTGAAGTCCAACACGGCGAGCGGCTCGATAGAGGCCGTGTTTGATAAAGTGGACGAAACGATAGGGCTGGAATTCAACACGGCGAGCGGCAACATCGAATTGCAGTTCGAAGACGAGCTGAACGCAGAGCTGGACGCCGATACCACTTCGGGCGATATAGTTGTTGACGATTCGTTCGGCGTCACCGTTGAAAAGAAGACTGTGGGCCAGCGAGCGAGCGGGCAGATAGGCCAGGGCGGCCCGCCACTAAAGATCAGGACGGTCTCAGGCGATATAAGGGTCGCGGGACCGAGATAGCGACAATCGAGGAGATTAAGGATGGCAATCGAAGTTCTTCAGTATTTCGACAACAGTGGTTCTGAGATAGTTCACCGCATACCGGAACACGGCTCGGACGATATAAAGATCGGCGCGCAGTTGATCGTCCAGGAGAACCAGTCGGCGGTCTTCTTTCGAGACGGCAAGGCGCTCGACACGTTCGGACCCGGTCGTCACACGCTCACGACGCTCAACGTGCCGCTGCTGACAAGGCTGCTGACGATTCCGTGGGAGAAGTCGCCGTTTCAGGCGAGCGTCATGTTTGTTGCGCGCCACACTTTTCAAGATTTGAAATGGGGCACGAAAGAGCCCATCGCCTTCCGCGATACGGAGCTTCGCATGGTGCGGCTCCGCGCTTTCGGCAAGTATTCGCTCAGGGTTGCCGACCCGCAGTTGTTCGTCGGCTCGGTAGTCGGCACGCGCGGCATCGTCTCGACCGAAGCCATCAATTCGTTCCTGCGCGACATCGTCGTGGCGCGGCTCAACGACCTGCTGGGTGAAAACCTCAAGACGATCTTCGACCTTCCTGCTTACTACGACGAGCTTGCCGCGGGCGTCAAAGCGCGCGTGGCGGACGATTTCTCAAAGCAGGGGCTTGAACTCGTCGACCTGATTATCGCCGCAATCACGCCGCCCGAAGAGGTGCAGAAGCTCATCGACGAGCGTTCAGGCATGGGCGCGATAGGCGACATGAACGCTTACATGCGGTTCAAGGCGGCGCAGTCGATGCCGGACGCGGCCAAACAGCCGGGCGGCGCGGCCGGGCAGGGGATGGGGTTCGGCCTCGGCATGGGATACGGCCAGATGATGGCAAATGCCATGGGCGGCCAGCAACAGGGCGGCCAGGAGCAAGGCGGCGCGGCACAGACTGTCGCCTGCGCGAAGTGCGGCACGCAGAACCCCGTGGGCGCGAAGTTCTGCGCCAACTGCGGCGCGCGAGCCGATGCCCCGCAGGCGGCCACGGTCGAATGTCCGAAATGTCACGCGCAGGTGCAGGCGGGCGTTAAGTTCTGCTCGGAGTGCGGGCAATCGCTCGCGCCACAGCCGTGTAAGAATTGCCAGTCGCCGTTGCAGCCGGGCGCGAAGTTCTGCGCCAACTGCGGAACACCTGCCGCCTAATACAATTTCAGCTTTTCAGTTTTCAGATGAAGAGAATCTTCATCTGAAAACTGAAAACTATTCCCCCGCCGACCAGTACCGCCAGATAAATTTGCCGTAGATGAGGTCTCTTGAGACGGTGCCGAACCTCCGGCTGTCGTTTGAAGCGTCGCGGTTATCGCCCATCACAAAATAATGGCCTTGCTTTATAATCTGTTCGGCCCTTGCGACCTTCGACAGATTCTTCTCCGGCTGCACGTAGGGCTCATCAAGCTGGTAGCCGTCGATGTAGACGCGACCGTTCTCGTCTATCCGAATCTTTTCGCCGGGCAGGCCGACTATCCGTTTTAGAAAGCTCTTCTCCGTGTCCTCAGGATACCAAAAGGCGATGATGTCGCCCCTTTTTAGCTCCCCTATACGTTTGTTGATAAATATTCTGTCGCCGTTGTTGAAAGTGGGGCTCATAGCCACGCCTTCGACCTTCACCGGCTGAGCCAGGTATATAACTGTCAGCACCGGGACAATCGTATTAAGAAACGTCAGGGCTAACGCGGTAAGAGCGACTACAATGATGATCTTACGGCGAGACCATCGTGGCTTTCGATTCTGTGACGGGGGTTGCATGAATCCTAAACTTCCTCGATTGTGAGCGGTCGCGGGCGTTTCCCGTCTATATCGGTGAAGCCATACTCCTGAGCAAGCCCGGCTGCGACAAGCACGCGCCCGCTCTTTTCCATCAACAGGGGGTCGGCGGCTAGATGTGCCACGGCGCGACCGATGAACTGCGGCGATTCCGAATTGCTCAAATCGAGCCACGCGGCCGCCTCCATAACCTTTTCCGTTCTGACCAGCCCCGGATAAAGCGACACGACCGCCGTGTTGTGCTCCCTCAACTCGCGCGCCATGTCCGAGGTCATCTTGTCGGTCGCGGCCTTCGAGACTCCGTAGGCCACGTTGCCCAGGTATTTCTGCGCCGCCCAGAACGAGATGTTGACTATCAACCCGCTTCTTTGCCGAACCATAATCGAAGCCGCCATCTGGCTCGCGGCGTAATGAGCGCGCACGCCCGCTTGAAACATCGCGTCCCACCGCCAAAGCGGCTGCTGCCAGAAAGGGCGCGACCAGGTGAACTCGCCCGATTCAACCATGTTCTCGTAGCCGCCCCAGACATTGTTCACGAGCAGGTCGAGGCGGCCTTCGTCGTGAGCGATTCGGTGAAATACCGATTCGACCTGCCGGTCGTCGCGGTGGTCGCACCCCAGCGCGACGGCGGAACCCTCGACGTACTTCATATCTTCGACACTTCGCCCCGTGATGTAGACGGTCGCTCCCGCTTCGATCAATTCGAGCGCTACGCCTTTGCCGACACCACGGCTGGCTCCCGTGACAAGAGCGACTTTCCCGTCCAATTCTGGCATAGGTATCGTATACCACAACCGAAGCGGTTTTAGAAAAGCTTCACCTGCCGCGTTAGCGCTCCAAAGCTGGCGCAATTTTGTATGATTCCTGCTAATATTGCGGGTGCGCGAAACCGTCCGAGATGAGCCGTCGAAGGAGGCTGCCATGACAGTCATAAACCGGGTCAAACCTGCTTGCTCGCTTCTGGTTGCGCTGCTCCTTTTGGGAGCAAGCGCCGCTTTCGCCGCCCGTACCCCGCAGGGCGAGCCGCAGATATTATCCGCGCGGTTGAGCGGAAAGAAGCTCATCGTTACGGGCTTGAACTTTGCCGCAGGCGCGGCGCTGATTCTCAACGGCCAGAGGTTGAAGACCAAAAACGACCCGGCCTCGCCCGACACTGTTTTGATCGTCAAGAAAGGCGCAAAAAAGATCGGGAGCGATAAGCTTGTCACACTCGAAGTAGAAAATCCGGGCGACCAGCGTTCCGCCGCGTTCAAATTCTTCGGCGGGCCTATCATCACCCACGAAGACAACGGGAAGGTGATCAGCCTGCGGGTCGGCGACCAATTCATGCTCGCGCTCGGAGGCGGCCACGACTGGATGATTGAAAGAACGGACGGGGCGGTTATCGCAGAGGCGCTGACCTTTATCGCGATACCGGGCGCGCAGGCGATATACGAAGCGCTCAAGCCTGGGAAGATCGACCTGACCGCCAAAGGGAAGCCGAATTGCAAATTGAGCCCGGTGCCCTGCGCCGAGCCGGACCTGACGTTTCAGGCTCAAGTAATAATCGAGTGATCGTTTATCACCGCGCTTGCCCGGCTGAATGCAATTGACCGGATTCACATCTTTGAAGTGCTGTGAATCCGGTTCTGCGCTTTTGAACGGAATGCTTTATTGAGATACCAAAACTAAGGAGAGAATAATGAGTGCTTCTGAAAAGTTAGAGGTCAAAGTTTACGATAAGCTCTACATCGACGGCCGCTGGGTCGAGCCGAAAGGGCGCGGCTTTCTCGAAGTTACAAACTCGACCACCGAAGAGGTCATGGCGCGCATCCCCGAAGCGACCGCCGAAGACGCGAACGCGGCGGTGGCGGCTGCTCGCGCCGCTTTCGATTCGTGGGCCGCGACCGATCCGGCGGAGAGGGCAGCGTATCTTCAACGCATAGCCGAGCGACTCGGCGCGCGCCGTGACGAGATTGCCTCGGTCATAGCAAGCGAAGTCGGCATGCCGCTCCCGCTCGCGACCGCTGTGCAGGCGGGGCTGCCTGCGATGGTTATGGGATCGTTTGCGAGCCTCGTCGGCGAGTACAGATTCGAAGAAGAGGTAGGAAACTCGCTGATTGTCAAAGAGCCCGTAGGCGTAGTCGCCTGCATCACGCCCTGGAATTATCCGCTTCATCAAGTCGTAGCCAAGATCGCGCCTGCGCTCGCCGCCGGTTGTACTGTCGTGCTGAAGCCGAGCGAGGTCGCGCCCATCACCGCTTTTATCTTTGCCGAGATTGTAGACGAGATAGGGCTGCCGCCGGGCGTGTTCAATCTGGTCACGGGCGTAGGGCCTGTCGTGGGCGAGGCGCTTGCTTCGCACAGGGATGTCGACATGGTCTCATTCACAGGCTCGACTCGCGCCGGTAAGCGCGTCAGCGAGCTTGCGGCTCAGACCGTCAAGCGAGTGGCGCTAGAGCTTGGCGGCAAGTCCGCCAATATCATCCTGGATGACGCCGATTTTGAGAAGGCGGTCAAGAGTGGCGTGGGCGCGTGCTATTTCAACTCCGGCCAGACCTGCTCTGCGCTGACGAGGATGCTCGTGCCAGCCTCGCGCCACGACGAAGCGGTCGAGATTGCCAGGCGGACCGCCGAAAGCTTCACCGTGGGCGACCCGCGCAAAGGCGAAGCGAAGCTCGGCCCGCTCGTCTCGGATGTTCAGCGCGAGCGCGTGCGCGGCTTTATCAAGAAGGGGCAGGATGAAGGCGCGACGCTGGTCACAGGAGGCGTCGAGCCGCCCGAAGGGATCGAGAAGGGCTACTTTGTCAGGCCGACGGTCTTTGCCAACGTGCGCAACGACATGACTATCGCGCGGGAAGAGATCTTCGGGCCTGTGCTTGCAATCATCCCCTACGAGGACGAAGACGACGCCGTCCGCATCGCCAACGATACCGTCTACGGGCTTGCCGGAGGCGTGTGGTCGGGCGACGTTGAGCGCGCGAAACGCGTGGCCCGCCGCCTGCGCACAGGGCAGGTCGAAATCAACGGCGGCAGTTTCAACCCCCTTGCCCCGTTCGGCGGGTACAAGCAATCGGGCAACGGGCGCGAGCTTGGCAAATACGGGTTTGAAGAGTTCCTCGAAGTAAAATCGCTCCAGTTATAGACTCACCTACCGGGTCGAAGATAAGGGCGCGGGCGTACACCAAAGTACGCCCGCGCTCTTTTTATCGCGAGGCTGTCGCCTCTTTAGAAGACTATTGTTGAGTCATAAGGCCGATGCTATGATGGCCCCACACAAATAAGCCCCTATCAATAGTTACAACTCGCTTCTCGCTCCGGTTCCTTGACGAATCGCGCGCAGAAAAGCTTGCCGAGGTTCGCTCGACGCGGCCCCGCCACGGCTCGCGGAGGCTATCTATGTATAAACCGCCGCTCTTATTTTTAATCATTTTATCGACCTGTCTCACAGGTTGTGTCGGGGTCGGCGTTGGGAAATTTGCCGCCGCCAGTGCGACCAGTAATCCGAACAACCCCGAGGCGCAGGAGCTTGACAGGTTCCAGTCCGAAATCAGAGAGTCGCTTTCGAAGCAGGATTTCGCATCGCTTGAAAAGATGGCAAACGGGCTGCGGACGAGCAAAGGAAGGTTTGCCGGCGGCGACTGGAAGCTGTACAGGTTCTATCAATCCCTCACAAAACCCGCCGGGGGAAACCGCGATTCGCAAAAGAACTGGCAGACCCACATGGATAATCTTAGCGAGTGGCTTAAAAGAGAGCCTTCTTCGGTAACCGCGCACGTAGCGATGGGCGGCGCTTTGACATCTTTCGCGTGGAGGGCCAGGGGAGACGGCTATGCCGGAACCGTAAACGAGGAAGGGTGGAAGCTATTTGCAGGGCGTCTGGACAGCGCCCTTGAAGTGATGATAAGAGGGCGGAAGCTGCCGACACCCTGCCCGCACTGGTACGCCGTAATGCAGGAGATCGCCATGGGACAGGGCTGGGACCGCGAGAGCTATGAGAACTTATTCGAAGAAGCTATCGGATGCGAGCCGCTTTACATACACCTCTACAGCAACAAGGCTCAATACCTCATGCCTCGGTGGTATGGCGAGGAAGGAGACTGGGAGAAGTTCGCCGACGAGACTGCCAATCGCGTCGGGGGCAAAGAGGGGTCTATGCTCTACTCTCACATCGCGTGGCGCGTGAGCAAGTTCCACCAGGCGAATAAGTTCTTTCGAGAGACGAAAGCCTCCTGGCCCAGAGTCAAGCAAGGGTTCATAGACCGCGAGGAGCTTTACGGCTCAAGCAACCGCGTCCTAAACGCATTCGCAAAGCTCGCCACCGGGGCGGGGGATAAGATAAAAGCGCGGGGCCTGTTCCATCAAATTGGCGACAACTGGGACGACGAGGTATGGGACGACAAAGGCTACTTTGATCGCTGCAAGGAGTGGACGCTCAAGTAATCCACGCCCGCAGGCAACCATACCGCCGAAAGCGGTCGCAGCTTGAACCTGCCCGACCGGGCAAGCCAGGCGCCGGAGCGCTTTCGGCATTACTCAACCGTCGGCGCTTTCTCCCACCTGCCTGCCGTAAATCCACAATCGTTGACAACAGGTTTCTCGGTTGGATAGCATTGTTGCTTTAATATCTCTGGCTGACGCCATCCGAGAGGGTACAGGTCGCTTAATGCTCAGGCTCAAGAACACGCTGACTCGTGCGCAGGAAGAGTTCAAACCGCTGGAAGGCAACACTGTGCGGATGTATGCGTGCGGGCCTACGGTTTACGATTACGGCCATATCGGCAACTTTCGAACCTTTGTCGCGGTAGATTTGCTGCGCCGCTATTTGAAGTACCTCGGCTATTCGGTCTACTACGTCATGAACATCACGGATGTCGAAGACAAGATAATCCGCGACATGCAGGCGACGGGAAAGAGCCTGCGCGAGTTCACGGACTTTTACACCGAAGAGTTTTTAAAAGACGTTGACCTTTTGAATATCGAGCGGCCCGACGAGCTGCCTCGCGCCACAGATCACATAGCCGAGATGGTCGAGATCATGGACAGCCTCAGGGCGAACGGCCACACCTACACGAGCGAAGGGTCGCTCTATTTCAGCATCAACTCCTTTCAGGGTTACGGCAAGCTATCGGGGTTGAAGATCGAAGGCAATCAGGCCGGCGCGCGTGTCGACGTGGACGAGTACGAGAAGGCGGACGCGCGCGACTTCGTGTTATGGAAAGCGCCCAAAGAGGAGGGCGAGCCGCGATGGCAGACGCCTTACGGCGAGGGCAGGCCGGGCTGGCATCTTGAGTGCTCCGCCATGTCGATGAAGTATCTCGGCGAGTCGTTCGATATTCATTGCGGCGGCGTCGACCTGATCTTCCCGCATCACGAAAACGAGATAGCGCAATCCGAAGGCGCGACACGCAAGCCCTTCGTCAGATACTGGTTTCACGCGGAGTTCCTGCAAGTAGAAGGCGAGAAGATGTCCAAATCAAAGGGCAACTTCTACACGATCCGCCAGCTTCTGGACAAAGGCTATTCCGAGGCGGCCATACGATACCTGCTGCTGTCGGTGCCTTATCGCACGCAACTCAACTTCACGCTCGACGGTTTGCGCGCGGCTGAAAGCGCGCTTGAGCGTTTGCGCAATTTTCGCCGCCGTGTGGGCGATTTCGAAGGGCCTTCGGGCTCTCACACGCGAATACAGGATATTATCGCGCGCGCTCGCGCGGGGTTCGAGTCGGGGATGAATGACGACCTCAACACCTCTGAAGCCCTTGGCGCAGTCTTCGAGTTCGTGCGCGACATCAACATCGCTTTAGACGCAGGCCAATTCGGTATGGATGATAGACAATCCGCCCTCGACCTGCTTGGGCGTATAGATTCTGTGCTTGGAGTGCTTGGCCAGCAGCAGGCCGAATTGCTCGACCCCGAGATCGAATCTCGTATCGAGGACCGGAATACGGCCCGGCGCAACCGCGACTTTGCGCTCGCGGACCAGATCAGGGTCGAGCTCGCCGGGCGCGGGGTCATCCTCGAAGACACCCCGCAGGGCACGCGCTGGAAAAGGAGATAATCAAACTGGTCGCGGTTAAAATAGAAAGCCCCTGCTACAAAAGTCAGGGGCTTTCTATTTTGCGAGCGCGGTCGTGTTCAAGCCATCTGCGGCTCGGCCTGTCCTTCGGTCTTTGGCTCTTTGGTATCTTCTGTAGGAACAGGAGTGAGCCAGCCGAACACGTCTTCGCTTTCGCCAGTGATGATGTCGAAGAACTGTTTTTGAATCTCCTCGGTGAGCGGGCCGCGCCGCCCCGCGCCGACCTTGACTTTATCGACCGAGCGGATAGGGGTGATCTCGGCGGCGGTTCCCGTGAAAAAGAGCTCGTCGGCGATATAGAGCATCTCGCGCGGGATCGAGTGCTCTTCGACCTTTATACCCATGCTCTGGCAAATCTTTATAACCGAGTCTCTGGTGATGCCCGGCAGCACGGTCGAGTTGAGCGGCGGCGTCATCACGACCCCATTCCTGATAAGAAAGATGTTCTCGCCCGATCCTTCGCTGATATAACCTTGCGTGTCTAAAGCTATGCCCTCGACATACCCGTTTATCTTGGCTTCCATCTTTATCAGTTGCGAGTTCATGTAGTTTGCGCCCGCCTTGGCCATCGACGGGAGCGTGTTTGGCGCTATCCGAGTCCAGCTCGAAACGCACACGTCGACGCCTTCGATGATCGCTTCCGGGCCGAGGTATTTGCCCCACGGCCACGCGCATACGTATGTCTCGACGGGGGCGGGGAAGGGGTTGACCCCGAAATGGCCGTAGCCTCGAAAGATGATCGGGCGCAGGTAGCATTCCTTGTAGCCGTTAGCCAGCACTATATCCTTACAGGCCTGCTTTATCTGATCCGCCGTGTACTCAAGCGGCATACGGTATATGTGCGCCGAGTCCATCAAGCGGTCGATATGTTCATCGAGCCGGAAGATGCCTGAGCCTCGCTTCGTGTTGTAACAACGTATCCCTTCAAAGACCGAGGAACCATAATTCACCACGTGCGACATCACATGAATGGTGGCGTCTTCCCAGCGAATTATTTCGCCGTTGCGCCACGCGAACGCCCCGTGTTCTGGTTCGTTTATCATATTCTAGCTCCTATTTTGGAATCTGAGGGTGTAAAGCTCCCACCCTGCGAGCCCTCTCCGGCTTCGGTAAGAACTGGTAAGCGATCAGGTGAATTTATCAAACAACATCATACGAACCGCGTGGCGAGCCGGTCAAGCAAAAGTCAGGAGGGATCACCGGCCCTCGTCCTTCTCGCCCACATACCGCGCCAGCGCCGCATCCCACTTGTTTTGCGCCTTTAGGATCAATTCGATCACTTCGCGGACGGCGCCGCGCCCGCCCTTTCGCCGCGTCACAAAATGCGCGAACTGCTTTACCTCTTTGACCGCGTCGCGGACGGCAATCGCCAGCCCCGCGCGCCTCAGCACGGGTATATCTACAACGTCGTCACCGACAAAGCAAACCTCTTCGTCCGCGAGCCCCTCTTCGGAGAGGATCTTTTCGTAAGGCTCTAGCTTCATCCACGCGCCTTCGTGAAGGTGCGCGACTTCCAGGTCGCGCGCGCGCGCGCGGACAGCCGAAGAGGTATTGCCCGAAATTATCGCAATCGGCAGCCCCACGCGCGGAGCCATGCGCATGGCATGCCCGTCTTTTATGTCGAAAGCCTTCGTCTCGTCGCCACCCGGAAGCAGGATGATGCGCCCGTCGGTAAGCACACCGTCGCAATCGAGCATCAACAGCTTGATTCGTCTGGCCCGCTCTAGAATCTCTTCATCAGGTTCGCTCACACACACCTCTCAACAAAAAACTTCGGTCAGTTGATCAAACCGGTCGATCAAATAATCGGGCGCGGTTGCGCCAAGCTGCTCGCGAGTTCGAAAGCCGTAAGAGACTGCGCAGGTACGAGCGCCCGCCCCGCGCCCCGCCAGAACGTCGTTTTCGCTATCGCCTATCATCACCGCGCCGGACGGCGCGCAGCCGAGTCTCCTTAACGCTTCGCGGACGGGCTCCGGGTCGGGCTTGCGCGTCGGAACAGTATCGCCCCCGATTATGCAATCAAAGTGCTGAGCTATTTGGAAGTGCTCAAGAAGCGCTTCGGTAAACCTCGACTCTTTGCTCGTCACTACAGCTTTTGGTTTGTCGCGCAAGCGCTCAAGCGTTTCGCTCACCCGAGGAAAGAGCCGCGTCGAAACGAGCATCTGCTTTGCGTAGTGATCGAGCATAAGCCGAACGCCCTGTTTGTGAATCTGCTCGCCGGGTGGGTTACGCTCAGGGTCTGTGACTGTAAGCGAGCGGTATACCAGCACGCGAACCCCGTCGCCTACGAAACTGCCGATTGTGTCTTCGTGAAGCTGCGGCCGCCCAAGCTCTTCGAGCATCAGGTTGACGGAGCGCGCCAGATCGGATTTCGAATCAATCAGCGTTCCGTCGAGATCAAAGAGCATTAGTTCGACTGCGATCATGCCAGGAATGCGGGCCGAGTCGGCCCTACTCTTCCTCCTCCTTCAGTTTTGAGAGCACAGAGAAATCCTCAAGCGTGGTCACGTCGCCGCGCACTTCGCCCCCCGTGGCAAGCTCGCGCAGCAACCGGCGCATGATCTTTCCGCTGCGCGTCTTTGGCAGCGCGTCGGCAAAGCGAATCTCTTCGGGGCGAGCCAGCGCGCCTATCTCTTTTACGACCCACGCGCGAAGCTCCTGTTTAAGCTCGTCCGACGGCTCGTGCCCGCTTTCGAGCGTGACGAAAGCGATTATGGCCTGACCTTTTATCTCGTCGGGCCGCGCGACTACCGCGGACTCCGCGACGTGCGGGTGAGCGACCAGCGCCGACTCCACTTCCATAGTCGACAGCCTGTGACCCGACACATTTATTACATCGTCAATGCGCCCCATGATCCAGAAATAACCGTCTTCATCTTTTCGCGCGCCGTCACCGGCGAAGTATATGCCGGGTATCGCGGACCAGTACTGCTCGACGTAGCGGTCGGGGTCCTGAAAGATCGTGCGCAGCATCGCCGGCCACGGTCGCTTGATCACAAGGTAGCCGCCCGATCCTGGCGGCACGGGCTCTCCTTCGCGCGTAACAACGTCTGCGACCACGCCGGGAAAAGGGCGAGTCGCTGAGCCGGGCTTGGTTGCGACGGCCCCGGGCAGCGGCGCTATCATGATCATGCCCGTTTCGGTCTGCCACCACGTATCGACAATCGGGCACCGTTTGCGACCGATCACTTCGCGGTACCACATCCAGGCTTCGGGGTTTATCGGCTCGCCGACCGTGCCGAGCAACCTCAGGCTGCTCATCTCGTACCGGCGCGGCCATTGCTCCCCCCATTTCATAAATGCGCGTATCGCCGTCGGCGCGGTATAGAATATGTTGACCTTGTGCCGCTCTATCATCTGCCAGAAGCGGTCGGGTTCGGGGTAGTTGGGAGCGCCTTCGTACATCAGCGCGGTCGCGCCGTTTTGAAGCGGCCCGTAAACGATGTAGCTGTGCCCCGTCACCCATCCGATGTCGGCCGTGCACCAGTAGACATCATCATCCTTCAGATCGAAGACCCATTTGGTGGTCAGGTATGTCCCGACAGAGTAGCCGCCCGTGGTGTGCAATACGCCCTTCGGTTTGCCCGTCGAGCCGGACGTGTAAAGTATGTAGAGCGGGTGCTCGGAATCGAGCGGCTCGGCCGGGCACGTGTCGGAAGCGTCCCTCATAAGCTCATGCCACCAGTGATCGCGACCCGGTTGCATGTGAATCTCGGAACCCGTTCGCTTATAAACGATGACGTTTTTGACAGTGGGGCAAGAGCCCAGCGCTTCATCCACGGCGGGCTTGAGCGGCAGCTCCGCGCCTCGGCGGAAGCCGCCGTCCTGGGTGACGACCGCGACCGCTCCCGCGTCGTTGATGCGGTCAATGAGGGCTGTTGCAGAAAAGCCGCCGAAGATTATCGAATGGGGCGCGCCGATGCGAGCGCAGGCAAGCATCGCTACGGGAAGCTCAGGCGTCATGCCCATGTAGAGTGCGACGCGGTCGCCTCTGGTCACCCCAAGCGACTTCAAGACGTTTGCAAATTTCGAGACTTCCACGAGCAGCTGCTGGTATGTGAGCGTGCGCACCTCGCCGGGCTCGCCTTCCCATATCAAAGCGGCCTTGTTTCTTCGCCAGGACGCGACATGGCGGTCGAGACAGTTGTAAGAGATGTTGATCTGGCCGCCCGCGAACCACTTCGCCCACGGCGCGTCCCATTCAAGCACGCGGTCCCACGGGCGGAACCAGTGAAGCTCGCGCGCCACCTCGCCCCAGAACTTTTCCGGGTCCGATTCCGCCTCGCGGTATATTCGCTCGTAATCGTCGAGGCTTTTGATGTGGGCTTTCTGGCTGAACTCCGCGGGCGGCTCAAAGACCCTGCTCTCGTGCAGGATTGAATCGATGTTCGACTGCGACATCCATTAGCCTCCGTTCTCGTAGACGTAACTGCAAACAAGAAAAGGTATCATAAAGGCGGTGACAAGTGACAAGTGACGAGTGACAAGAAAGACCTGAAGCAATCCGGGCTCCTCCCCATCTTGTCACTCGTCACTTGTCACTGTTTACTGTCTTATCGCATTTCTGCTCGATCAACCGGTTGAGCGCCTGCGCCTCCTGATCGGTTGCGTCTATTTGCGAAGCTTTGGCCAGGGACGCCCGCGCGGCGGCGCAATCGTTCTTTAAGACGGCTATGCGGCCCATCAGGACGTGCGCGGCGGTGAGTTTTGGGTTCCAGAAGACGGCGGCCTTCAAAGCGTTGGTTGCGCGGTCAAAATCGCCGCGCCGTTCATAAACTCTGCCCATCAGGAAGTGGGCCTCGTGGTTTTGCGGCGAAGTTTGCAGCAATTTTGAAAGCGACGCGAGCGCCTCTTCATCTCGCCCCGCGAAAAAGGCATTGCGCGCGCCTTCGAGCAATTTGTCTGCCTGCGGCGATTGACCGCCGAAACCCTGCGCGCTTACTCGCTCGTCTTGATCGCGTTTGTAACGATAGTAATTGGCTTTGCTAAAGGTCGTCTTTATCCGCGCGATGGCGGGCACGCCTTTCGTCTCCCATTGCGCGAACGACGGAAGCAGTTTTTTAGCCTGGTTGGACGCCTCTGTTGCCGCCGCCTGGTCGCCCGCCCCCGCGTGCGATTTACTCAGCAGATAAAAAGCTTCGCCGTCAGACGGCCGCCGCTCGATCTCTCTCTTCAGCGTTTCGGCAGCGTTCTTAAAATCCTTTATCAGGTAGTAAGCGTAACCGAGATTAAAGAGCGTATCGGTATCGCGCGGAGCGGCCTCGGCGGCAGGCTTCAAATGGTCGAGCGCCTCTGTGTACTTCTTCTTCTTTATCATCAGCGCGCCGACATTGTTATAGACTTCGTAAAGCGGCAGCCGGGGCGCGAGCGATTGCAGGGTCGCAAGCGCCTTGTCGGTCTGACCAAGCGCGTCCTGGGCTACGGATAAATAGAACTGCGCTTCGTCATGTCGCTGGTCGCGCTCGTCTACGGCCTCAAGCTGTTTTACCGCCTCCTTGTATTCGCCGACATCGTAATAGACCCGCCCCAGCTCGAAGATGGCGGGCATATACTTTTGAGATGTCCTGTCGGAAAACTCTTTTATGGCCCGCTCAAGAAACCCTACGCGCGCATCACGGTCGCGCGTCAGCGTCCCTTTTATGTAGTTTTCATATGCGCCGATTGGAGCAAGCGTAGCCTGGGCCACAAGCTGGTCGCGCGAGAAAGGGTGGGCCGGATTATGTCTCGACAGCACCTCGTAGGCGATGTCGCCTTGAAGCTTTTGCAGCTCAAGCAGGTCCCCGCCGAGGGTGAATTCGCGGCCGAGCAAACGGCCTTCGCGTATGTCGATGACGCGCACTGTGATCGTTATGCGACGACCGCTCTTTTGATTGGCCTGCGCGCCTTCGGCCTGCCCGCCCTGGTCTTCGACGCTGATCCTGTATGTGCCCATGATGACGAGGTTAGCGCCCGCGCGCTCGGCGATCTTAATCATCGTCGCGCGCGTAAGAATTGCAGTCGGGGGCAGACCCTCCTGTTTGTATGCAACGTTGCGCTCATCGCTTCTTATGGCGACAAGGCTCGGCTTATCGAGCAGGTCCGCAAGCGTGGCGGCGAAGCTCTCGCCAATCCAGTTGTACTCAGGTCGCCCCGATACGTTTTCAAACGGCATGGCGACAATCGTTGCCGAGGCAGCAGTGTTCGACCCGGCGGCAAAGGCGAGCGCGGACAAGATCGACGTCAGGATTGATGCCAGAACGAGTCGCTTGGTCATCTGTAAAGTAATCTTCGCTTTAAAATTAAACATACCACTTAATCATTTTCGATTTGGATTACACCGGCTGTCAACTTGATAATCCGATGCCGCGCGGCGGTTAGCTGTTGCTCAGTCGAGGGAGGAGAGATTACCCGATAGTAAATGCCAGGCAGTTGAAGATTCTCTTCCGGCTGCCTGGCATCTAAAGCATGACTCGTACGGGATTTGAACCCGTGTTACCGCCGTGAAAGGGCAAGTCCAGCACTGGTTCCACCTGCCATTTAATCGTCGTAGAGGTCTTGTTCCCAGTACCCTGACACCCAATGCCTCCCGGTAAAAAGGTCATGCGCCCCGGCATACACCCTCCCGCTTATCGCCTCTATCTCCTCTATAGCCGTCGCTAATGGATGATCGTAGACGAACATTATTAGCCCGGACCCGCTATTGCCTATTATCTCGCTGAACCATTCTTCCACGTGCCCGACTATCTTTTTAGGGCTGTCGGTCGTCTTTCTCGCGTCTTTGACCCCGATCACATACGGGATGTTAAGCGCCCCATGCTTGAAGAAGGCCATCTGTAAAGGTGGGGGCGGCTCAACCTGTTTGTACTTTTTTTGAGACAAGCGGGTGCGTAGGTACTCATAATAGGCTGCTATATCTTTGGTCATAATCATTCTCCTTTATGTCACTGTCTAGCTTAAGATAATGCCTTTACACGTCCAACGCCTCGCATCACCCGGCCGCGATGTATTGGCCGTTTCATACGAGCACTGATTCGCGGCTACGGTGCATGCGCTTATTAGCCCCGTCCCAGCAACCAAGCATGTTTTACTCATATATCTTCCCGCTGTATAGAAAGGCAGCAAGGTTTCTCCAGGATGGCTTCTCAGGTAGTCCCTGTGTTGGAAGTTCGTTGCCAAGACGTTACCAGCCCAGAAGCATTAACCTCTGGGCTGGCTGTAAGTGTTTGATATAAAATAGTGACTCGTACGGGATTTGAACCCGTGTTACCGCCGTGAAAGGGCGGTGTCCTAGGCCCCTAGACGAACGAGTCGTAAGAGCTTTCGAGCAACTTTATTAACGCTCTTGCTCAGTGAATTAATCTACCATTTGACTCTTATCTTGTCCAACGCGGATTGCTCTCTTATGATCTCTGGAGACTGCAAAAAAGGAGGCTTAGTGGCGAGAATCGTCATCTTCGGAAATTCCGGCTCGGGAAAATCGACGCTGGCCAGAGCGTTGTCAGGCGTCCACGGCGCGGACCATTTTGATCTCGACACAATCGCGTGGAAGCCGGACGAGCCGGGCGTCCGCGCCGATTTTGAGGAGAGCCGCCGCGAGTTGATGCGGTTTATCGAGCGATGCGATAACTGGGTGATAGAAGGTTGTTACTCGCACTTATTAAAAGAAGTGGCTGGCCGCTCTACCGAGTTGATCTTTTTGAACCCCGGAGTCGAAGCCTGCATAGAAAATTGCAAGGCGCGACCGTGGGAGGCTCACAAGTATGCTACCCCGGAAGCTCAGGACGCAAACCTGCGAATGCTGATCGACTGGGTCAGAGAGTATGAGACAAGGGAAGACGAGTTTTCGCTCTGCGAGCACCGCAAGCTTTTTGACTCGCACGCGGGAACAAAGATCGAGTATCGCTCAAATAGAGAGGCTCGCGCGCGAGCAGGATTGTCATTAGACGCGCCGCGAGGAAATCGATAGAATGTCGGCCCATGACTAAGAGATCGCTGATCGCAACCAATCTCATCCTTGCAATTTTATGCTTGCAGCTTGCGGCCCAACCCGCTAAGGCGCAGGATAAAATCTCTGCCAAGGTAGCAAGTCTCCTGGAGAGTTCAGGCTACCCCTACACAAAGGCTGCCGACAGTGTGTGGGCGGTGCCTTTCGAGGGGAAGGCGCTTTCGAAGTTCAACGTCGTGGCTTCGGTCGTGGCTTTGACCGAGCAAGATATACTCGTGCTATTCGTCATCGTGGCCGAAGCGAAGAACCTGAAAGTCACGCCGGAGCTTATGCGCATTATGTTAAAGCTCAACGGCGATCTCGACAGGGTAAAGATAGGCTTTGATAAAGACGGCGACGTGTTCGTGCGAATCGATCTGAGCATAAGGGTTCTCGACTCTCAGGAATTAAAGGGCAATATCGAGCAGGTGGCAGCCGCCGCAGACGAGGTATACACGGCGATAAAGCCTTTCGTAAACGTGTCGAAATAGCTCTCAATCAACAGGAATAAATGATTCAACATTGCCTTTCGGTATCCGCTAAACCGAAAGCTGTTTATCCAATTGCCTCCCGGTCACAGCGCGGCCTATTTCACTCTTATGATCCAGTGGACTGATACATTCTTAGGTCGAGTTTCAGTCGCGACTCGCACCCCCTGCCCCGAGGGTTCGGTGACCCGAACAGTTATGTCATTCGTCTCGGTATTTCCGCCGAAGCCTGTTCTCAGCACTTGATTATCTCCCTCCCCTGTGGCGTCGTTCATAACTCCCCACCCTACGAGGTTGTGGCGGTGTTTGTCAGCATTATGGCCGTGACTTTGTATTGCGTCTTTTTGCACGGAGCCGACTCTGTTTCCCGCGATTTGATTAGAGTCAAAGTGTTCCCTTCGGTCTTTCCTATCGGGGTCATTCTCTGTCTCTCCAGACATTCCCCGGAGAAAATAGCCCTGGTAGTCAGGCAGCTCAAAGGTCGTCCGATTGACAGGGTCGTCCCCAAGCCCGTATATCCAACCTATTACGCTAAAAAGCTCTATGAAATCTCTGATCTTCAGGGACCGCCCATTGCATAACATCCAGCGCTGGTCACGCAACGGCAAATCTTCATCATTACCTGCAAAAGCCAAAACGGCGCCGATTGGCGCTTCGACTATTGGTGCGCTCATCTCATATACCTCCTTTGATCATGCTTCTGATCTGATCAAGCCCTAGTTCGGCCGCTGCATACCGCCCCTGCTGCCCTTTGCCTCGCAGGCCATGCCTGTGCTTTGTCTCCAGTCGCCCCTGCTGTTTTCGTAGGTTTCCCTTCTGCCCCAGCACCTGCGGTCAGAATCACTCCCATGAAATTCCTGCCTGATGTATCTCTCCCAATATTCGTCTTTATCGGGCCAGGTCTTTGAGCCTTCGCCATACCACGCTCTCAATCTCTCTCTATCCTGTTCCTTGCCCGCGTTCTGCACGGCAATAGCCGCCTTGGTCAATTCCAGGTCGCGCTGGGCGGCTGTCTTCTGCTTTTCCAGGTCCTCAATTTCCTTCTTCAGGTCTTCTGTCTTTTTCTGGGCATCTGCTATAAAACTGTTCAGCACTTTGGTCTTCTCGTTCAGGTCTTTGCCTTCCTTATCGAGCCGTTCCGTGAGTGTAAGTTGATAATTCCGTTCGAACACCAGCTCCGTGTTATAACGCTGGAGCATCTTGAGCATATTCTTGTTCGCGTATACTTTGTCGGTTTGGAATTTCCTTAGAAAAACGTGATTCGGGTCCTTCACTTTCAGGTTGGCAGGAAGGTCAAGCCCATGCTTTGCAAGCACTCTTTGAAGGTCCGGCCAGTGCCTATCCTTATCGTAAGTTGTTCCTACAACCGCAATGTCGACAGCGGCGCCGAAGACATGACCGGATGAGAACATCCCGGCAGCGACCGGGTTCTGGTTCTTAGTGTCAAGCTGCTGGAGCGGTGTGCGGGCAGCGCTCGCAAGCTTGAAAGGCCACAGCCCTATTCTTCTTAATTCAGCCTCTTCATTCTCGACCAGAGAATCTAGTGCCTCCACCATTTCAGGTTGCAGGTACTTGTTGGAAACCTGCGGGCTGTCGTAAGACTTTCCCTCTATCGACACGAGGCTATCGTGTAGCACGGGCTTCAGAAAATCTTTCTTCGGGTCATAGTTAATGACCCGTCGCGGTTTGTAATTCATGACCGAAGCGATGAAATCGAGCGGGGCCACGGTTTCGTCATTTGAGAGCAGGTTTAATGGCCCGAGGTCGTGCAATTGTTGTTTCAGCAGGCTTGCTTCAGCTTTAATTGCCTCCACATCCGTTTGTAGGGCGGCCTTTTGCGCTCTATAACTCTCTATGTCGGTTTGCAAACGCGCCAAAGTAGCGTTTGCATCTGATAGCTGCGTTCTTGCAGTATTGTTTGCTTTTATAATACCGGCCAGCTCTGTCTCATTATCTTCCCAGTCGTACATGTATGCTGCGATCTCGTCTGCTGTCCTGCCATCGAGAAAACTTAGAAGCTCTGGAGCTGCGCCGAAAAAGGGAGATGGAATCAAGTAGCCATGAGATTGATCTACCTGGAAATCCTTGTACACATAGCCCGCCCTTATCAAAGTCTCACGGACTTTGTTAAACCCCGCGACATCATCATCCGATGTGGGTTTCTTGAGCGCTATCAGGTACCCGGTCAGGCTAGCCAGGCGGAACTCGATAGGCAGAGCGTCAACAACCCCCTGCGGTATTACGGGGCCAACTACCGTTACATTAAGGTCATTGGCCCGCAGGTAATAAGATAACGGGGAGATTACAAAACCCACACTATCTGGGAGTGATGTTTTCTGTCCAAGCATGTGTACTCTCCTGAATAGAAATTTAGGATGAACCCGAAAAGCTCCCGCTCGATCTATAATCCGATCTCCCAGCCTTTCAGGGAAAGCTGATTATGCTTAACGATTCTAAAGGTACTTGGCCTGATGTGATGGGCTGGCATTATACATGGAATGCGCGCTTGCAACAACCGCTACCAATACGCCCGGCGGAAAAGGTTGCGGGCTCAACTGCTAACACTGGAAAGGGCAATTTCACCCCGCCCGCCGATTTTGCATACCAGGGCGTATAGCTTTTCGGGTGTAAAGATTAATATGCCAATACCGGTTAAGTCAAAAAGAAATAAATTCATTCTTATAGAGTTTTTCATATGATTCGTGTAGAGTTTGCTGCCATCGCTCCATATGAGCCCAACGTTTGAAGGCGTCGTAATAGCGAGTGCAATAATCGACAGACATGATAGATTGCGGCAAGTTCAACTATGTTATTCGACCGGTAATGCCTCTGGACGAGCCTTTCTTGTGGGAGATGATCTATCAAGCGATATACGTCCCGGAAGGGATCGCGCCGCCTCCGCGAGAGATAATAAAAAGACCTGAGATTGCAAGATACGTAGGCGGCTGGGGCCGCCCTGGCGACCTGGGATTTTTAGCCGTGGACGGCGCGGCCGCGCGACCTGTAGGAGCCGCGTGGCTGCGTTTGATGAACCGAACGGCTCCCGGCTATGGATATATCGACGACGAGACGCCGGAATTGAGCATAGCGGTATTGCCTGAGCATAGAGGCCGTGGCCTGGGAACGCGGCTGATTACCTGCCTTCTTCAAAACTCGGAATCTACGTACAAAGCCGTCTCGCTTAGCGTGTCCGCAGACAACCCGGCTGTGAGGTTGTACGAGCGGCTTGGGTTTGAAACGGTAAGCGCCAACGGCAGATCACTGATAATGAAAAGAACCGGCCTTTAATCTCTTGTCGCTACAACTTCGAGGTACTCTGCTTCGACATATGTCGTGCCGTCCGTTGCTTGATTATGCTCGGCCCACAGCCGCTCCAGGTCGGCTCGCAGCTCGGCCTGCCGGTCTGTGTCGAGCGCATCGAACGCGCGTTGCGTCGGGCCGTAATAAAGCCGGAAGGACTCGACAACCCCGTCAGGCGGAAACGGGTATTTGAACCGACACATCTGCCGCGCGAATTTTAGATTCGCAATCTTATCACGCAGCCGTTCGCGGACGGTTTGCTCGTCGCCCCACTTTAGAGGCGAAGGCATATTGGGCGGCGGCGGTACGTGTTTGCCTGTGACCTTGAACATCTGACCTATGAACCCTTCCGGCGTCCAATTCGCCATGGCAATCCGCCCGCCGGGTTTGCAGACCCGCACAAGCTCAGCCGCAACCAGTTCGGGCCTGGGAGCGAACATCGCCCCGTACATGCTCACGACCACATCAAAAGCTGAGTCGGCGTACGGCAGACTCTCGGCGTCGCCTTCATCAAACTGAATCGTCAAACCTTCGGATTCGGCGCGCGCTCGCGCCTGTTCCAGTAGATTCGTCGCGATATCAACACCGGTTACGATTGCACCGTCACGTGCCGCCGGCATCGCCAGATTACCGCTGCCGCAGGCCACGTCAAGCAAGCGAAGGCCCGGCTTTAGCTCAAGCCGCGCGATAAACTCTTCCGCGGCCGTCTCGATATACTTTGCGACCTGGCCGAAATCGCCAGCCATCCACATGGATTTGAGTCGGGTTTTTAAAGATGCCATCTCAGGATTATTCGTACTCATAGCTCGTCTCCTTTCAATTAGGGCTTTCGTGACAACTGCCAGTGAGGCCAACCCCATATCGTCACTGAATTAGAATCTGCCGTAGCGCCCCACCATAATTCTCGTCGTCAGTTCCGGCAAATAACTCCTGCGCCGCCTGTTCTCGTTCGCGGACTGCTATGGCTTCGGTCTTCAATCCGTCCAGCCTCGCCAGCAGACGCGGCGCATTAAGAAGGTTGACCCTGAAGCGGCCGGCTCGATCAAGCATAACCTGACCGGCTTGCCAGATTACGCTTGAAAACGGGCCGTTATCATCATCTGGATCGTATGCCGATGCGATATAGACCTGTCCCCGTTTATCTATCTCTATCGCGCTGACCGGTCGCCAGTTCTTACCCGTAAACCTGCCCGGCTTGAAATATGTCTGCTGAACCTCGCCCAGCTTAACCGGTTCAAGCTGTAAGTCTGCCCAGTATAGCTTTGAACTGATTTGACCGTCAGCCCGTTCAGCCCACAAAAAGACAAGGCGATCACCCTGCTTTGACACGGCGCTGCCTTCGATATTCTTGACCATAGCGGGTAACTCGGTGAAGGAGAGAATCTCTACCTGTTCATTCTTGAGCTCGGCCACAAAGACGCGACAAAATCGCTGGCCCTTGTAACTGCTTTCGCCGCTCTCGACCAGCAGGAACAGCGATGTTCCCGGAATGCGAGCAATGCTTTCCAGGTCGCTGCTCTCCATCATAGGAGCCGGCCAGGAAACCTTGATCGGTTTCCACCTGACACCTTCCAGCGTTCGGGGAAGCCACAGCAGGCTCACGCGTGGGCGATGATTTTCCTCAGGATTTTTGGCGTCGTGGACGGCGAGGAAAATATCCTGTTCAACCCAGGCAAGACCGCTGATGTCTGGCATGGAGTCTGTTGTTTGTTCTGCGCAGATAGTCAAAGTCGGAGAAATAAGTGAACCGCTCAACAACACTGCGGCCAGTATGAGCAGAATGAGCGCCTTTTGTACCCGCATGAATGGAAATATATTTCATAAAGCAGAATGGGGCCAGTTATAAATCAGAAAGCGGCTCCAACTCATGCCAAAACTTTCTTTAAGGTCATGAGAGCACAGTCCGCGCGAGCTGTAATGCTCAGTACTTGACCTGAGATTACTAGATCTATAGGCCGACCCGCTCATCGACCGGACCCGGCAGCGAGTTCGATTCCAGCCGCTATAAGTGTCTAGCGGCTGGCTTTGATGTCGTAGGCCCAAAGCGTGCCGAGATCGCGGATGTAAAGCCGTCCGTTAGCGATGACCGGATACGCAAACGCCATCTCCGCAAACTGTCCCGCCTGTGTATGCTTCGGCTGATTCGGCGGAGTGAATCGGCCCTTTTCGCGAAAGCCTTCGGGGGTCGCCTCAACCAACACGAAATCCCCGTTCACCTTGTGAGCATATATATTGCCATCGGCGTAGGCTACCGACGCCCAGCCGAAATCCTCAGCCTGCCATTTCACCTTTCCTGTAGTGAACTCAACAGCGACAAGCTTCTGCCCCACTTCCGTCCCGTAAAGATAGTCGCCGACAAGTACCGCTCCACCTATGCCGTTCGGAAGCCCGCGCTCGAAGTAGACCTGCTCTGCTGCGACCCCACGGCCGTCTGACTTTAACCGGACGAGCCCACCCCCGACGCCAAGAGCACCGCCGTACACATATTCGCCACGCGCCACCGGCGTGAAATACTGCGCCGGTCCTTTGGCAGCGTCCTTGTAACGCCAGAGGAACTGCCCGGTCTTCGCATCAACTCCGACCAGGCCTTTGCTCAAGAGCTGCACGTACTGCTTGCGGCCGCCACCTTCAACGACAATCGCCGACGCATAACCGGCCGGGTCGCCGCCCGGCACCGCCGATTTCCATATGACCGCGCCAGTCTTTTTGTTAACCGCCGCCATCGTGGCCTCGGCACCCCCTGGGGTTACGACAACCACATCGCCATCGACCAGCGGGGACTCCGCATAGGCCCATTCGCCCGGCTGGCCGCCGAACTCTTTACGAATGTTCTTTTGCCATCTGATCTTGCCGCTTTTGGCTTCGAGGCAGGCGAGGTCGCCGTCCGAGCCCAGCACGTAGATGAACTCTCCGTCAACGGTCGGCGTCGACCGCGCCTTCGCGTAAAGAAAATCCTGAGGGTTGCCAACGTTGCCGACGCGCGTTGTCCAGATGGGCTTTCCGTCCTGAGTCGAGAGAGCCTGAACAAACTCATTCTCCATACCGCGATTGCTCATCAGGTAGATGCGAGTCCCGACGACGACAGGCGTTGAATAGCCGTCTCCAATGTCGTTGACCTGCCAGAGCAGTTTCGGCCCGCCCTCCGGCCATTGTTTAAGGAGGCCGCTGTCGTGCGATACCCCGTTACGTTGCGGGCCTCGCCACTGAGGCCAGTCGGAAGTCGAAGCGCCTATGTTGGCGGGCCTGGTAACGGACACGGCCGAAAAGCAGAAACAAAGGCACACAAGGGTAGTTAATAATCCAGTCTTCACTGTCTTCTCCTTCTGACTATTGGAATTGGGTACCGCTGCCATCTACGAAGAATTCAACTCTAAAGGTGCAAAAATGTCTGTGTTTGCATAATCTCTTCAAGAGCCACATGGTTTCTGCTTTCAAGCTTGGACTGTTTGCTCATCTTGTTTGCAAACACTGCCTGGTTCAAGCCGCTTCATTCCTGGCGCAGCGCCACCAGTGGGTCGACGCGTGCTGCGCGACGCGCAGGGATGTAACAGGCCAGCAAGGCAACGGCAACTAATAAGACCGCCACGCCGATGAAGGTAACAGAGTCAGTCGTGCCAACTCCTAACAACAAACTCGCCAGCACGCGCGTCAACGCGAGCGCGCCCGCCAATCCGAGCACGATGCCGACCAGTGCCATTCGCATACCTTGTCTCACGACCAGTCGCAACACATCGCTCAGACTTGCGCCGAGCGCCATGCGAATGCCGATTTCGCGCGTGCGCTGGCTGACCGAATATGTCATCACGCTATAGAGCCCCATTGTCGCCAACACCAGCGCCAGCACCCCGAAGGTCGAAGCCATCCCGGCCGCAACGCGCGGCCCCCAATACGCTAGCGACAAATTCTCTTCCGCCATCATCACGCCCACCACCGGCAGCCGTGAGTCCATGTGCGCTATCTCGCGGCGGGCGCTTTCGACCACCGCTTGTAACGCGCCGGGCGATTGTGCGCTGATTAGCAAAGTCATCGCTGCTCGCGGGTGCTGATACACGGGCAGGAACATGTAAGGTCGACGGTCTTCATACAACGAGCGATAGCGCCCGTCCCTGGCAATGCCTATGACCTCCATAAGTGGCGTGCCTTGCGAGAAGCGAAAGCGTTTCCCCATCGCTAGCTCTGCGCTGCCATAAAGCCTGCGCGCAAACTCCTCGTTGACGATCACGACAGGGGGCGAGTCGGCGGCGTCGCGTTCGGTGAAATCGCGCCCCATCACAATCGGCGTTCGCACCGCGTCAAAATACTTCGGCGTAACAAGACTGCAGTCGGAGGTGATGCCCTGATTGGGCGGCAGGTCGGTCTCTCCCTCCTTCACAATCGGGCCGCGTGAGAGATGCTCAACCTGAAGCGGCAATTCGTTGACCATCGCAGCAGCCCGCACGCCGGGCTGTGCTTCGATGCGGCGCAGGAGTTCAGGGAAAAACTGCCCGGTGATCTGCTGTTGGTCGTACGCAAGCAAACCGGGGTTAATCATCATAGTGACCAGATTTTCTGTGCTGAAGCCGGGATCGGCTTTGACGGTTTTGCCCAGGCTGCGAATAAATAGCCCCGCACAAATCAGCACGATGATTGAGATTGTGACTTGTGCGACGACCAGCGCGCCGCTCAAATTCCAGCGGCGGCGGCGGGTCGGTCTTGCAGCCATGCCTTTGATCACGGCTACCAGATCGGTCCGCGAAGCAAGCAAGGCCGGGGCTAAACCAAAGATCACCCCGGTTAACAAGGAGATCAAAAGCATCCATTTCAGCACGTAGCCATCCGGCGCAAAATCGAGAGTGATCGGGTACGGAACAGGCGGAAAAGTCGCACGTATCACCCCCGCTCCCCAGTACGCAAACACCAGACCCAGCGCGCCCCCCAGCAAGGCAAGCAGCACGCTCTCCGTCAGCAGTTGCCGCACTATGCGCCCACGACCCGCGCCAATCGCCAGCCGGATGCCTATCTCCTTTGCGCGCGTGGCAGCCCGTGCCAGCACCAGGTTCGCCACATTGGCGGAGGCCACAAGCAGCACCAGACCGGCGACACACAGAGCCAGCAAACCTCCGTACTTGATACCCATGGTTGCGGCCTGATACCGCCCGTCGAGTTCCGTCGTAAGCTGGATTTTGGTGTCCGCATTCTCACTGGGATAAAGCTGGGCGAGACCTTCGGCCACCAGATTCAAATCCATCTCTGCCTGTGCCATGGTCAGGCCGGGTCTTAAACGCCCGCACAGGTTGAATGAAGCGTAGTCGCGGTCCGTATTCCACTCCGCGCGGCGGCCAAATTTTTGCGACATCATCAAAGGAGCCCAGAAGGCCTGGCGTAAATAAAATACCGACCCGAGAAATGATTCCGGCATGACGCCAATGACGGTGAAGGGAAGACCGTTCAGGTAGACCGTCTTGCCCAAAATCGCCGCGTCCGCGCTGAAGCGCCGCTGCCACAATGAATGACCGAGCACCACAACAGGATGAGCATTCGGCGTGCTGTCTTCTTCCGGTAAAAAGCCGCGCCCCAGCAAGGGCTTTACGCCCATCACGTCAAAATAATTGCCGCTAACCAGCTCGCCCCAGACGACCTCCGCACCCTCGCTGTCGCCAGCAGTGCGGCTTTCGCTGGAACTGATGCCTGCCGAAGCCTGCGACCACGCGCAGAGATCGGAAAAGCTTTTGTTTTGCTCGCGCAAATCCACATAGTTCGGATAGGAAAAACGCTCCCAAACTTGCGCGTCCGTCTTTTTGCCCCAATATGGAGTCACTAACTCCTCCGGCTCCGCCACGGGCAGGGGGCGCATGACAAAGCCGTTGACCGCACTCAAAATGGCGGTATTTACGCCGATTCCCAATGCCAAGGCCAGTGCGGCGACCGCCGTAAAACCGGGGTGTTTCGCTAACATGCGCGCGCCAAAGCGCAGGTCTTGCAGCAGATCACTCAACCACCGCGTCCCGCGAGCATCGCGGCACATCTCCTTTACCTGCTCCGGCCCGCCAAGAGTGAGACGGGCTTGGCGGCGCGCTTCCTCGGGACTGTAGCCCTCTGCGATCAGGTCACTCATATGCTGGTCCAGATGGAAGCGCAGTTCCTTTTCGAGTTCCTCTTCATGCTTGCTTCCGTGAAAGAGCCTGTGCCACCAAGTCATCCCGCACCTCCTTCAGACATTTTGAGGATCAGACCGACCGCTTCAGTCAGTCGCTGCCAGCCCGCGGCTTCAGTTTCAAGCTGGGCCCGCCCTTTCCGCGTCAAGCGATAGAACTTGGCCTCACGCCCGGTCTCGGTCGCCTTCCAGTCGGCTGTTAGCAGGCCGCGATTTTCGAGCCGGTGGAGCGCCGGATAAAGCGAGCCTTGCGGAACCTGAACCACGCCGCGCGACGCCTGATCGAGGCGTTGCGCAATCGCATACCCGTGAACGGGGCCGAGCGCGACCACTTTCAGGATCAATAGATCCAAAGTGCCCTGGGGAAGATCCGATTTCGTAGGTGCCATTGTTACCTCCTTCTTCTACATATTACAGTAGCACCTGTAGAAGTGCAAGGTATGCGTCAATAATTTTATTGGAGTCCGGATTTCGGTCGTCATCTACTCCACCGGCTCATGAGGTCATAGCCTCAAACGGGTTGGAGAGTGTGTAGCCAGAACAGGTGAATCGATGTAAGTGGAAACAAGAAACCCGGTGGCGCTGAGCCGCCGAGCTGGGGCCATGCAGGGCTCGAACCTAGCAGCAGACAGGGATGCACCTTGTATCGGACTAATGACTATCTTCGAACAGTGCCAGCTTTCGTCTGCACCTGTTGGCATTATCATGAGCTGTCGGAAAAACCCGCAGGAAAAGAGCGCCCCGTCGCCATTCTGGACGAGGCCAGCTTTATGCCGACATACGTCGCTCGCTTTTTATACACGCTGGTGATCTCCGGGAAGTTTGATAGTGATCTAGAGGTAAAGGCGGGACTCGCCATTAGCGTAGCTGGGGGAGAGCGTATCCATTTGCGGCCCTCCGCGTCTCCTCCCATAAATCGTCTCCAATCATCAGGCAATGCCAAGCTCCTATTGACATTCTATACAAGAAAGATTATTTTCTTCTTACAGAATGTCTATATGAGAAAGAACATGACGGGAAAGAAAACTGATCTCTTGCAGGGTACGCTCGACCCGCTGATGCTTAAGGCGCTCGCCCTCGGTCCGCTGCACGGGCTGGGTGTTTCGCACCCCATCGCACAAATGGCGAAGGGAGCTTTCCAGGTCAAACCGGGCTCCCTCTTCCCTGTCTTACACCCGATGGAGTCGGCGGGCGGGCTCAAATCACCCTGGGGAGAGTTAGAGAACAAGCGCCGGGCCAAGTATTATTGCCTCACCAAAGCCGGGCAACGCCAACTTGAAGCCGAAACTGAAGACTGGCAGCGCATATCGCTTGCGATAGCCGACGCGCTCCAAGCGGCATAGGGAGAATAGGTCATGCCATTACTGCCTCGCCTATATAGTCTCTGGCGCAACATCTTGCACAAGGATCGTGTGGAGCAGGATCTCACGGAAGAGGTCCAGGCTTATCTAGAGATGTTGGTTGAGACGAAGGTCAAGGAAGGTTTCCGGCCGGCAGAGGCGCGCCGCGCGGCCTTAATCGAGATGGGTGGTGTGGAGCAAGTCAAAGAAAGAGTCAGGGAGGTTAGGGTGGGGCAGACACTGGAAACGACGTGGCAAGACCTGCGCTACGGCGCGCGAATGTTGCTCAAACAACCTGGCTTCACGTTGATCGCCGTGCTCACGCTCGGCCTGGGCATCGGCGCGAACACGGCGATTTTTAGCATTGTCAATGCGGTTCTCCTGCGCCCGCTACCGTACCAGGAGCCTGAGCGCCTGGTGACCCTTCTGGAGCGTGCCTCAGGCGGGGCGGGCTCCTCGCCATCATATCCGAACTTTGCCGATTGGCGCGCGCAGAACACGCTCTTCGATTCAATGGCGGCGGTGCGTACGAACGAGAGTTTCAACTTCACCGGCGCAGGCGAGCCGGAACGCCTACTAGGGCGGATCGTATCGGCGGAGTTCTTCTCCACACTGGGAATCGAGCCGCTGCTGGGGCGCGACTTTCTCGCGGAAGAGGACCGTCCGGGCGCGACTCCGGCGGTGATCCTGAGTCACGGATTCTGGCGTCGCAGGTTCGGCGATGATCAAAGCATTATCGGGAAACAGGTCACGCTCAATAACCAGAGCTTCACCGTCGTCGGCGTTACTCCGCCGAACTTTCAGTTTGGGGCGGAAGCCGACGTCACTGTGCCCATAGGTCTCTCGGCGGAACGCTTCAGGCTACGCGGCAGAGACCCGGGAACCGACGTCGTCGCGCGTTTGAAACCTGACGTGTCCGAGCAGCAAGCGGAGACGGAATTGAATCTGATCGCCGCGCGTCTGGAACAACAGTATCCGGAGAGCAACACCGGGCGGCGCGTGCGCATAACGCCGCTGCTCGAAAGTTTTGTCGGCGACGTTCGACAGCCTCTGTTGATTTTGCTGGGCGCTGTCGGTCTGGTCTTATTGATCGCCTGCGCCAATGTAGCCAATCTCCTGCTCGTCCGTGCGTCTGCGCGGCGAAAGGAAATGACGGTGCGCGTGGCGCTCGGCGCCGACCGATGGCGCATCATTCGTCAACTGCTTACCGAGAGCGTCCTGCTGGCCGCGCTGGGCGCGGCACTGGGAATACTGCTCGCGCTTTGGGGCACGAGTTTGATCGCTTCCCAATTGCCCGACGGCATTCCGCGCTTGCATGAAACCCAGGTTGACACGCCGGTGCTGGTCTTCACGCTCGCCGTCTCGCTGCTGACCGGGTTGCTCTCCGGCCTGGCTCCGGCATTGCAATCTTCACGCCCGAATCTGACGGAGGGGTTAAAGGGAGGAGATCGAGGTTCATCCGAGCGCAGGCAGCGCCTGCGCAGCGTATTGGTGGTCTGCGAAGTCGCCCTGACGCTGGCGCTGTTGGTTGGCGCCGGCTTGCTCATTCAGAGTTTCCGGCGAGTGCTACAGGTTGACCCGGGCTTCAATGCGCAGAACCTGCTCACGATGCAGGTCTCCGTCAATAACAGCGACGGGCGCCAGGTGGCTCACTTCTTTGAACAGTTGCAGCAGAACGTCCGGAGCCTGCCCGGCGTCAACTCGGTCGCCGTGTCGAACGGACTCCCATTTGGGGTGGCGAACCGCCCGCCTTTCATCATTGAAGGCCGACCGGACCAGGAGAATCAACCGTCCGGCATCCGCTACACCGTAAGTCCCGATTACTTCCAGACGCTGGGCATTGAGTTGATAAAAGGGCGCGTCTTCACCGCGCAGGACACCCTAGACAGCCAGCTGGTGGTCGTCATTGACGAAGCGCTTGCCCGGCAGCACTTTCAAGACGAAGACCCGATTGGAAAGCGGTTGAGGCAGCCTTCGCCCGACTCGCCGAGTTTAGAGATTGTGGGCGTCGTCCGGCACGTCGAACATTACAATCTGGGCGGACAAGCGCCAGTCGCCCAGTTTTACACTAACTTCAACCAGATTCCGTTGAAGACGCTGCCAAACAGTGTCCGGCGCATCAACCTGCTGACGCGCACCGAGGTCGAACCGTTGAGCCTGGCCTCAGCGGTTCGCGGCCAGGTTGCGGCCTTGAATAAAGATCAGGCTGTCTTCAACGTGCGCACAATGGAACAGATCGTCGCACAATCGGTCGCCTCCAGACGCTTCTCCATGCTGTTGCTGACCGTCTTCGCGGTCGTCGCGCTCGCGCTCGCCAGCATCGGGATTTACGGGATGGTGACGTACGCGGTCGCCCAGCGCACGCGCGAAATCGGCATTCGTATGGCGCTCGGCGCCCAAAGCGGCAATGTGCTCAGCCTGGTGATTGGACAGGGAATGAAGCTGGTGCTCGCTGGCGTGGCGCTTGGCCTGGTTGCGTCAGTGGCGTTGACGAGAACGATGAAGAATCTAGTCTTCGGCGTGAGCGCCACTGATCCGGCGACGTTTGTTGCGATTGCGCTGCTGCTGACCCTGGTTGCGCTGCTGGCCTGTTGGATTCCGGCGCGGCGGGCGACGAAGGTAGACCCGATGGTGGCATTGCGCTGTGAGTGAAGAAGATAAATGATTTCGCAGAATGCACAGAGAGCGAAATACTTAAGTCGGTTTCCAGGTTTTTCAGGCACATAATAGGCTGAAAACGGCTACTTATGCGTACTCCGTCCGCGAAAGTTAAATCCCCAATGGCAGACGACCGACCGAGCAAAAACGTCACGAAGCAGACCCCCGACAGCGCTATTTCAAGCGAGGGAGCGGCGATCCGAGCCGACGGTTGACCAAAAGCAGATCGTTTATAAAGGCTTAAAACGCGATCTTTTCAAAAGTTTCGAGGGGCGCTCCGCGTTCTGGTATGCTGTGAAAGACAGTCCCATAACGAAGCCATACTCCGCGATGAATCCCCGGCCCCAATCATGTCTCTCAAGAATTTGCCCTGGAAGGAAAAAAGGAGTCTTCCTTCAGTAATAATACTCACGCAGATTGTCTGCTTACCTCTATTCCTTTCCATCTCATAAAGCTTTATATTGTGTCCATTGGAATAAACGGGGGAATTTGCCCCGGCAAGAAGAATCTCTTAATCGTCGCAGACAACGACCGGACGATAGTCGACATCGTGCGCGGTCTTGCCGCACAGACCTAATTCGGGGCAATTCTCACTAAGGAGCAGGAAATCTTATGATAGCCAAAATCGTTCTCTTCGAAGCCACTGGCCTCTCAGGCAATTCGGTCATGTTTACAAGTTCAGGCAACCTGGACAAATCCTTTAACGATAAAGTCTCCTCCATCGTGGTGGTTAACGGCACGTGGTCCCTCTACAAGGATGGCAACTTCTCAGGTAAACGATGGGAAGTCAGGGCTAACGGCGGCCCTGACGGCGACGGCGTCTACCCCAGCTATAGGGACTGGTCAGGTGATAACGACGCCATCTCTTCGGTGGTAATTGAGCGCAGCCGGTGGATGGAGGAGAATACTGAGATACACGAGAAGAAACTGCGGAACATCTGCCTTCCGGCGTCGCATGACAGCGGAACTTATGCGCTCACAAACACGTGGACGCCAGCCCTCTCGGAGGAACTGGCCCTCGCCATGAACACGCTGAATTCAATCGCCGAATCTATCGAGTCTATTCCCGGCATCGGGCCGTACATACCGAACCCGGCCGAGTGGCTCATAGAGGCCGTGACTCCTACGGTAAGGAAGCTGGCCAAGGCCACGGGCAGGAGTGCCGCTCAACAATTGCGAGACGGAATCAGGTGCCTGGATTTTCGCGTCTATTACAACGCGAGCGATAAGCAGTATTACATCTGGCATACTTTGATGGGCAGTAACATGAAAGACGTGCTGCAAGACGTGGCGGACTTCCTAGCCGCGACTGCCGGCGAGATTCTCTATATCACCTTCGGTCATTACCAGGAGTTCAGCGATGCGCAAGTCGCTGATTTTTTGCAGTTCGTCAAGGACCGGCTAGGGATGTATGCCTACAAGGTGAAAACGAATGGCAATATAATAGTTAATAATCCTTTTGAGCGTACGTACGACGAAATCCTGACGCAAGGCAACGAGCCAGACTCCTCCGGGACGGGGCAGCGTCGTCATTCGGTCGTCATTTTAGTCAACGCCAAGTATTCGGCCGACAAATATAAGGATGATCCACCTGCGGCCAGTAAAGGTCAGGTTAATCCACCTGCGGGCACTCCAGATCAGGTTGCCCCATCTTCGGCTACTCCAGATCAGGTTGCTCCACCTGCGGTCACTCAAGATAAGGTTTTCTGGCCCAAGGATTACAGTCCGCCTGATATTCATAGCGATTGGGCGAATCTGCCCCTCTATGGTTTCTATACCAATAAGAGCGACAAGGATGAAGTAATGGCCGGGCAGGAGGAAAATCTGGCGATGGCGCGGGAGCGTAATCTCCCTTTCCCCCTCTACATGACGCTGACTCCTCAAGATGATGAGTGCGCAATGATTGTGACCTATGGCGCTGCTGATGCCATTGAGGAACTCGGCCTCGTGCTCATGACAACGGTTGTTGGTCTCATTGTCGGTGGGTTGCTGGTGGCGCTGGCTGAGAGTCTAAAGATCACCGAATCAATGCTCCCCTATAAGTCCCTGGAAGAATTGAGCGATCATCTCAATGAGGACTTGTATGTCATTGTCAAGCAGAGGTTCGTGGATGAGTCCGGCCCCAATGAGATTTCGATGCTCTATACGGACTTCGCTGAAAACACCATGGACGTCAGCTTGGTTGATCTGGCCATTCAGTTGAGCAACAGGTCTTAAAGCGTTAATAAAGGGAGGATGCAGATGGCGAAAATTATTCTCTTCGAGAAGGATGGCTTCTCAGGTAGGTCTCTGACCCTAACAGGCTCTGAGCCGAATCTGGAAGCTAGAAATTTCAACGATATGGTTTCCTCCATAATTGTCAGAGGAGGTGACTGGGTTCTCTATGAGCATATCAACTATGCCGGTGCCCAATGGACTGTCGGTAGCCACGATGGCGTGGACCACGATGGCGCTCTTCCCAGCTCCCATCACTGGTCCGGCGAAAATGACAAAATCTCTTCCGTCAAACTTGTCCAATCGGTTCATTGGGTTCAAATAGATTAGTGCATTTTCACCCCTGGCGAGATGAAAGCAGGTGACTTACATCATGCGCCGATTCTTTACATGAGCCTGAACTTTTTGTGGCTTGATAGAAACAGCCTCATCCTGGCCGCGTTCGCATATCGACCCGTAATCCTCGTTCCAGTATAAGCGGGCTGGCTGCGTGTCGGGTGATGCGGGGCGCTAGGCATCGACAGATATAGTCCAGGTACACTCAGAATAGACAAAGCAAAGTTATCAGAAGAGAAAACACATCGAGCGAGCACACCCTGGAGCAGCTATGCAAAATTTGAATACTTAAAATTATTCATACCGTAACGCGACCAACGGGTCCACTTTTGTCGCGCGCCGCGCTGGGATATAGCAAGCCAGCAATGCGACTAGCGTGAGCAGGATGGCAAGCCCGGCGAACGTAACAGGATCGGTGGCGCTCACGCCATAAAGCAAGGTCGCCATCAAGCGAGTAAGGCCGAAGGCCATCCCGAGTCCTATACCGATGCCCGCGAGCGTCAGCTTCATGCCCTGTCCGATCACTAGCCGCAGCACATCGCCCGTCTGAGCGCCGAGAGCGATGCGCACGCCTATTTCCTGCGCGCGTTGTGCGACTGTGTAAGAGAGCACGCCATAAATCCCAATGACGGCCAGCAGGGCGGCGATGATGCCAAAGACGATGAGCAGCAACATGCTGGCGCGGCGTGGCGCGACCGACCGATTGAGGATCGTCGTCATCGTTTCCAGGTTAGAGATTGCTAGTTCCTTGTCTATGGCAGCGATCTGGTTGCGAATAGCGCTTGTCACGCTGGCTGGGTCGTTGTGTGTACGCACGGTCAGTATCATCGAACGCCATGCGTTTTGCGTATGCGGCACGTAGACCAGCCCGCGCAGATCGTCATCGCGTCCAAAGTAGCGTACATCTTCGACGACGCCGACGATCTCGCGCAGCTGGTTTTCATCTCGCCACGAGCGGATGCGTTTGCCGAGAGAGTCTTCGCCTGGGAACATCTGCCGTGCCAGCGTCTCATTGATAATGATTACCTTGTTGCCTTCAGCGCGGTCACGCTCATCAAATTCACGCCCTTTTATCAGGCTGATTCCTGTCGTATTGAAGTAGCCCGGGCTGATGGCATTCCATTGCGCTGCGTAGTCTGTGCTCGCAGGGGGGGTCGGCTGTCCTTCTATGAGGAACGAACGCCCTAGATAAAAACCGCCTCCGCCCAGTGGCAGGGCCGAACTTATGGCTGCCGCCTCGACGCCCGGCGCTGTCTTAACGCTGTCGACGAGGCTCTTGTAAAAAGCAGTAACGCGCGCTTCATCAGGATATCTCAGGCCAGGAGAGTAGATCTCCATTGTAATGAGACGATCTACCTTGAATCCCGGATCAATCTGTTGCACGCTCATAAAGCTGCGGATCATCAAGCCTGCTCCGATCAACAACACGAGCGAAAGCGCCACTTCAGAAACTACAAGCACATTGCGCACGAGTCGGCTCCGTGTGCCACCGGTGGCACTGCGTGACGACTCTTTAAGCGCCTGCTGTAGGTCAGCGCGCGAAGATTGAAGCGCCGGAATCAAGCCGCAGATGAAGGTAGTCAAAAGCGATGCCGACAGCGTGAACATTAACACCCCGGAATCTATGTGAACTTGTGCGAGCCTGGGCGTATCGCCGGGAGCGAGGCTTTTCAGCAGATCAACCCCCCAGACAGCCAGCAGAAAGCCCAGGCCTCCGCCGATGGATGTGAGAAGAAGGCATTCTGTCAGCAGCTGTCTGATCACTCGCCGCCTGCTCGCGCCGAGCGCCAGGCGAATCGCCATCTCGCGTTCCCGAGCCGCCGTGCGGACAAGCAGCAGGTTGACGACGTTGACGCAGGCAATCAGCAACACACAACCGACGGTTGCCAGCAGGATAAGCAGCGAAGTCCGCAACTGTTTGCCAACGACATAGTCGTGCAGGCTAACGACGCGATTGCTCCAACCCTGCCGCGATTCCGGGTGATCCTGCTCAAGGCGCGCGGCAATACTGGCCAGCACCGCGTTGACCTCAGCCTGTGTCGTGCCCGGTTTTAACCGCGCTACGCCAGAGAAGATCATGTTGTCGCGGCGTAGCAAGTCAGGATCAGGGTTTGCCCCGACCGCCAGGGGCACAATAACGTCGCGTCCTTCCGGCCAGAGCGTATCTTTGGGCATAACACCGACTACCGGATACGGACGGCCATTGAGATAAATCTTTTGGTTGAGGATGTCGGCGTCGCCGCCGTAACGCCGTTGCCAGAGGCCGTATGTGATAATCAGTCCCGAGGCAGGGCCGGAAGCGTTGTAATCATCCTCCTGAAATGTGCGACCGATCAGCGCGTCAGTCCCCATGACGGCGAAGTATTCTTTGGAGACGACCGCCAGACGTATACGTTCGGGGGCTCCGTCGCCGCCTGTCAAATCAGCGGAACTCAGCAAGCTAATCGCTGCGACGTGCTCAAAGATACCTTCATTCTTCCAATCCAGATAATCGGCATATGTGATGCCGCCATTGTCCGAGTCGCGCGCCACATTGACGGAGACGGGAACCACCAGTTGATCGGCGTCCTTGTAAGGCAGTGGGCGCAGCAGGATTGCATTAACGAAGCTGAAAATCGCCGTATTCGCGCCGATACCCAGGGTGAGTGTGATGATCGCAATTAATGTGAAGCCGGGTTTTTTAAGCAGCATACGAACGCCGAAGCGTAAATCCTGCCACAGGGTTTCAAGGTGGTTTCCCATTTTAACCTCCCTCACTCTTTCTTTAACCTGCTCCACGCCGCCCAGTTCAATCAACGCCTGGCGACGTGCCTCTTCGGGACTGAGACCCTGCTTGATCCTCGTCTCAATCAGCAACTCAAGATAAGTCTGAAGCTCTTCGTCAAGCTCCTGCTCGACCCGATCCTTAAGAAACAAATTGCGCCAAAGGTTTGAAAGGCGAGGTAGCAAGGGCATGATCTGTTCTCCCTATAAGTAACCTTCCTGCTATGTAGCCTTGAGAGCACTGGTGATGGCAAACGATATCGTCTGCCAATTCTGTGCCTCAGCTTCCAGCTGGCGCTTGCCTGCCGTCGTGAGGCGGTAGTACTTGGCGCGGCGGTTGTTCTCTGACTCTCCCCAGGATGATTGGAGCCAGCCGGACTGCTCCATACGGTGGAGGGCAGGAAACAAGGAGCCGGGTTTGACCTGAAAGGTCCCCTTTGTGATCTGCTCAATACGATTTGAGACGGCCAGCCCGTGCAACGGGCCTAAGGCGAGAGCCTTAAGCACGAGGAGGTCTAGAGTGCCTTGCAGTAAATCGATCTTCTTTCCCTTCATCCCACCTCTCCTATAGACATTCTGCCGAAGCTTATAAACCTTCTCGTATAGAATGTCAATAGGACTCCTTCATAGGAGGGAACTAAGCCCAAATCCTGAACCGGTCTAGGAAGAAAATGCCACATTCCAGCCGCGTACACAGATAAGCGCGGCTGCTTGTGGCCTCTCAACGTAATCAGGGAAGGATGCTTATTGGTGATGATGGCGGGCCGCATGTCATTGTGCAGAAGGAAGAGAGCCAACATCAATCTCTAACCACACATTGACTCGTAATCTTTATTCCGATATAAGCAATTTGACTACTGTCCTAACTCAGGCGTCCTAAGAAGATTGGTTTATCTAGTTTCGCTAGTCAAGTCAGTGTTTCATCAATATATAAGACGCATGGGCCAAGAGACATTATGTTAAGGAGCAACCGCATGAAGAATTACTTATTCAGGTTGGTAGTCTTTGTAACGATATTGATTCTATGCTCTATATCGTGTTCTAAGATTAATTCTCCAAGTAATTTCCTGACTAGCTTTTCGCTCGGTGAGACAATTAAACGGATGAACGTACAAGGGATCGACGCTTCATCAGGCTCAATGTCATCGACAGCATCAGCGGGCAATCCGAGCTCCCATCGGCGTGATTTCGACATGAGGGTATTTATCGAAGAGTCAATAGCTGATGGCTTTGATGAAGCAGGTTTTCTAGCTAATTTGCAGGAGAAGATTACACAGGAAGCTAATGCTTCAGATGTCAAAGTTAGTGGTGGCGGCAGTGGCGATAACAGCTTTCATATAAATTATCATAGCGGGAAGCATAATGGCGGGATCGAAGTGATAGGAGCGCGAGCTGAGAGGAACAGATATAGGGTGTGGTGCATTATAAGGGAGCTAGCCCTTAAATGATTTCTGCCGTTGCTCTGATCTTTACTTCTATAATCGGTTACAGATACTCTGCACCAAAGAGCCGAACAGGTTCTCACTAGGCTTTGTTTTGCAAATCTCAATTAGTGGCAGTCAACAATCCGCAGCAAGTCAACATTGCGGCCGATGGCGGACAGCAGGTAAACTTGCAGAAAAAGACGGCGCGCAAAAAGCGAGAGGAATCTGGTAGTGCCAGCAAGAGGAAGCAAAGCAAGAGAGCAAATAAAGCAAGGCCCTCTATAGGGCCGCGTTTAAAATTGTGTGTCAGAGTGTGTGTAAAAGAAAAGGCCACCAAATTGGCAGCCCTAAGTAATTGATTCTAAAGTGAGCCGTGTAGGACTCGAACCTACGACCCGCTGGTTAAAAGCCTTGCACTCAGGCTCAAAATCTCGACTCAATCACCCCAACACTTACCTCTATCAATCCAACCTCTAAACTGTAAACCCAGCAGGTCAACAGCACCTTAACAACTACCTATTTTAGTTATGTAGGGACTAAAAAGGACTAGCTATTTAAACACAGCGCCCAATCTGCGTAGCTAGTCTTCTTTTTTATGGTAGACTGCTAAAAATTTCAGTGAGGGTATGCCCATTTGGTTTGAAATCTTCAAAGCAATAATCGGCCCTTTGATAGCTGCCGTAGTTGTCATTATTGGCCTTATCTGGCGAGACAGAATAGAGAGAAGGAATGTCGCGCAATCCTGGTACGAGCAAACGTACATAGCAGAAGGGTTAGATATTCTTATCGCTCACCTCAGAGCTTTGCAGTATTCTAGTATCCCAGCGAAGCGCGTTATCCTCTCTGAGACTGTTCCACCTTTACCACCAAGTGTTATTGGGCGCTTACACATTCTGGTGCCAAGTACCGAATTTTTTTGGGCTTGTGAAACAGTAGAATCTGTCCTTGCCATTACAAAGGGTAAACACCGGATAGTGCTCACCCCGAAAGAACTAAATGAACTTCATGTCTTTATCAGCAACCTTCTACTCTTAGCTGAAAAAATCCGTGTTGCCCTTTTGGACGTTGCCATTCAATCTAAGAAAGAGGTCTACTCCGTTCATCGAAGGATAGTCAAGATAGTGAAAGATGCAGAAACCGATTTTCACGAAGGTAAGACATTAGAGACTGCACACCGTAGGCTTATTGAGCAATATGCTCGTCGGGCCGCAGAAGCAACAATTGCCATGATGAGCGAATCAGAAAAAGAGTTGTGGCGACAATCGCCAGTAGCCAAAGAATAAAGCCCCAGTTATTGCCAGGGCTTTTTACCTTTCCTTAAAAAGGAGTCTGATCTGATAAATCGTCATAGGCTTCTACAGGAGGCATATCATCGTCTTGCTCGATGATAGGTTCATCTTTCTTAAAGGTAGCCTCGGCCCTGGCCCAGCTTTTAGCGAATCTCTTTTCAGCATCAGCTTCTATGTCGTTAAATATCAACCAAACATTTCTCATCCAATCAGTCTCTTTAGGGTCAGGAGTTATCTTAGTCAACCAGTAATTCCAAAGACATTGTTTATAGGCTTTCTTGTCCCAGAAGGCATCATCCCTGGCTTCGCTAGACGCACCAGAATGACCCAGATTGGACGATTCTGAGCTTGGAGTTCGACCACCAGGGGAATAAAGAGAGGAGGTCCCACATTTCGGTTATGGTCTACTCCAACCGCTCCTGGGCCTAAATCCTCAGAGAGATTGAAAAGTGTGTAGTCAGATGTGCAAATTGTCATCGCAGACGTAACGCCAAACAGCTAAATTGGTATAAGTGGGAACAAGAAACCCAGCAGCTCAACGCCACCGGGCTAGAGGAAGGAAATAGATTGTAAGTGTTCTTTTAAAAGGATTTGATGAGCCGTGTAGGACTCGAACCTACGACCCGCTGGTTAAAAGCCAGCTGCTCTACCACCTGAGCTAACGGCCCTGATTCTCAAGTCGAACAGTCGAGCATGCACGGGCACGCTCGACTGCTGCAAATTTGCATCTTACCCGACCGGCTTTTAATTAGTCAACTCGCCCGGCTTTTGCACTTTAGGTCTGGGGCGTAAGCAAAGCTCTTACCTCTTCAATCGAGGGTAGCGCGGTTCGCGCGCCCAGCTTGCGACACTTTAACGCCGCAACCGCATTCGCAAATCTCAAAGTCTCTTCAACAGAAAATCCTGCCAGCAACCCGTAGATAAAACCGCCGTGAAACGCATCGCCCGCGCCTGTCGTGTCTCTGCATTCGACTCGAAATGCGGGCGAGTATATATACTGGCCGCGAAAATATCCGAGCGCGCCTTCTACCCCAAGAGTTGCGGCCACAAACCGCGAGCCGGTCATTGCCGAAAGTTGCTTCAAGGCAACTCGCAGGTCGGGTTCACCTGTCACTCGCTCCGGGAAGCTGCTCGACGAGATCAGGAAGTCAATCAGCGGCAACAACCCTTCCGCGCCTTCGTAGAAGTTATCTATGTCGAGCACGGTCGGTATCCCGGCCTCGCGAGCATAAAGGGCCGCTTGTATCGATGCTTGAACATCGTGGCCGTCAAGGTGAAGCACGCGCCCCCGCGTGACCTCCTCCGCAGACACTTCGCCCGGGTCTATAGTCAAACGGTCATCGCGGTGCCAGATGATCGTGCGCTCGCCTGTCGTCTGCTCGATTATGATGAAGGCAGTTTGCGTCTCTGCTTCTTCGACTATGCGGACGCCTGTAGCGTCCACGCCTTCTTTAATAAGCGACTCGATCTGCAAGCGCCCGTGCTCGTCGCCGCCCACGCGCCCTATGTAGCGCGGGCGCAGCCCCAGCCGCGCGAGCGTAACCATCGCGGTGGCCGACTGGCCGCCCGGCGCGATTGTGTGAGACAGAAAAGCTATCTTGGTGTTGAAATCAGGGTAATGCGGGACGACTACGAGGTGATCGACTGCGTTTAGACCGAGGGCCACCGCATCAAACGGTTTGCCTTCGGGTATCTCGATTCCGAATTCCATAACACTCAGGGCTGAGGTCTGAATGAAGTAAAGCGGTTATCTTGAAACCGCTTTACTTCATTCAGACCTCAGCCCTTTTCTTACTGCGTGATGGCGTTATTGGTAAGGAGTCTGACTTCGACGCGCCGGTTCTGAGTGCGCCCTTCGCGCGTCTCGTTGTCGGCGACGGGTCGGCTCTCGCCCAGCCCCAGTATGTACATCCGAAACACGGGTACGCTATGGCGCTCGGCAAGGTATCTGCGAACGGACTCGCTTCGCGCCTGGCTCAGACGGTCATTCGCTTCCGTCGTGCCGTCAGAAGACGCGAATCCTTGTATCTCAAGCAGAAAGCCGTTGCGGTCGCGGATCTGGCTCGCAAGCTCGTCGAGCGACGACATGGCTTCGGGCAGGAGCTCTGACCGGCCAACTCTGAACAGGACCGAGACGGTCTTTTGCACGGTGTATTTATCGAGATTAGACCGCAAGTCCGAAACCGACTGCTCGACGCCTGCGACCCTTGTGTTGGCCTGCTCGGCCGAAGAAGCCGCGCGGTCTGCCTGTTCCTGGGCGCGGTCCGCACGCAGGCGCACGTCTTCGACCTCGCGCGACATGCGGCTTATATCCTGGGTGTTGCGCCGGGATGTTTCTTCCAGCTCGCCTGTCCGGTTTTCCAGGGGGGTGACGCGCTCGTTCACACGATTGCGCACATATTTCTTAGTCGCACAGGCGGACGAGAGCGGTATGGCGACCGCGAGGCCAATAATAGCCATCGCTTTAAGCTTCATAGAACGCCTCCAATTTTGATCTTGCTGAATTATGACCGAGGCAAAAGCCTGCACCCACAGCACGGGCTGATCAGTGCGTGCTTTTAGAGATTTGCCGTGGTATCGCAATCTAATTTATACTTCTTATGGAGCGACGCTAAACTTAATACACGAAAAGCCATACAGGAGTCAAGAACTTGAAGCGACGACTTTTTCTGATCGCACTCTCGGTAATCCCGGCCTTGTTGACATCGGCTTTTGCGCCGCGCGCCGCCGCCCAGCAGTGCAACGCGCCCGCGCTCATCTGCAAAGCCGCTTCCAACCAGGACCACTCGCTTTACGTGCGCGACCATTGCCGTTACGCGCAGAAGCTCCGCATCGAGCGATTCAAGGTCAAGAATGGCAAGGAGAGCATGGAAGAGGAGCGTGAAACCTCCGTCATGGTCGAGCCTGAGCGGAAACCCGACAAGACTGGCATGACGCCTGTCATCGTCCGCGTCACTGCCGACACGGACAAGCGCGGCAACCCCAAGAGCAGCGTAAACGAGGGCGAGCGAACGCTGCTTTCGGTCGGGGCTATCTGGGACCTTGCCTTCTTCCCGCTCTTGCCTGAGAAGATCAAGTTTTACAACTTCCAGGAAGTAGTCTCCGAGCGCAAGAACGAAAAGTGGTTCCGCTTTGTGCCGAAGGCGGAAGAGACGCAGACGCCGCTGGCGTCGGGCGTCGTGCAGCTCGATCCTGAAACAGGTGAGGTGCTCACCATAAAGATCGAGAGCCTGCACAACCTCGAAGCGATTGATAAGGAAGCCAGCAAGCTGCGCTCGTTCAACGCGGTCATAGACTATTCGCAGTTTCAAGGATCGCTCCGAATGCCGACGCTCGCCTCCGGGTCGGGCGTGTCGCAGATTCGCCGGTTCGAGGGCACGTTCCGCTTCCGCTTCGAAGAAGGTCGTTACGCGCCCGTCTTCAAGCTTGAGTAGCCGTCGCCTAAACCGTCAAACCAGTTCGAATGTGGGCAGCTCTCCGAGGGGCTGCCCACTATCATCTGCTCCGAGTCAGCCCCAGGTCGCACATGACGCTATCGGAAAAACTCGCAAACCTGCCGACGCAGCCCGGCTGCTATATCTACCGCGACGAGCAGAACAAGATACTGTACGTCGGCAAGGCTAAGAACCTGCGCAATCGCGTGCGGCAGTATTTCCAGTCTTATCGCTCGCACGACGCGAAGACGAACGAGCTTGTCTCGCGCATAAACGACGTGGAGCTTTTTATAACCGACAGCGAGATCGAAGCGCTCGCCCTCGAATGCAATCTTATCAAGAAGCACAAGCCGCCTTTCAACGTTCTGCTGAAAGACGACAAGCAATATCCGCACATCAAGATCACAAACGAGCCAGCGCCCCGCGCGATCATCGCCCGCAAGATCGTCAAGGACGGCTCGCGGTATTACGGGCCGTACCTGCCGCCGTCGCTCGCCTGGCAGACGCTCGATCTCATAAACCGCAATTTTCAGCTTCGCACCTGCACTATGGAGATCGACGGCAAGGCCGACCGCCCCTGCCTCGAATACCACATCAAGCGGTGCAGCGGCCCTTGCGTCAAAGAACTCTGCTCGATCAAGCATTACAACGAAGCCGTTCGTGACGTGGAGCTTCTGCTTCAAGGCAAGACGGCGGACCTCGAAGCCGCGCTTGAAGAGCGCATGCTTCGCGCGTCGGACGAGATGCGGTTTGAGGCGGCGGCGCGGTATCGGGACCAGATAAAGACGATAAAGCGGCTCGGCGAGCAGCAGAAGATGATGACCGTTTCGGGTGAAGACGTGGACATCTTCGGCTACTACCGCGAGGCGCATCAACTGGCGCTGTCGCTCTTCACCATGCGCGAGGGCAAGGTCGTCGGCAAGCGTGAGTTCTTCTGGGAAGAGATCACCGACCCGTTCGACCCTGGCCAGTTCATAGGCCAGGCGCTAAAGCAATACTACACGGCGGGCGATTACGCGCCGGGCGAGGTCCACGTCCCCGTAGATTTCGAGGACCGCGCGCTGCTCGAAGAGTATCTGTCAGAGCAGCGCGGGCGGCGCGTTCATATCGTCTCGCCGCAGCGCGGCGTCAAACGCGACCTGATAGACCTCGTCGAAAAGAACGCGCGGCTAAACTTCGACCAGCGTTTCCGCGTGCAGCGCCCCGATATGACTCGCGTCTTGCAGGAGCTTCAAGAGACGCTCGGCTTGCCCGAAATCCCCGAGCGCATCGAGTCGTTCGACATCTCAAACATTCAGGGCAGCGAGAACGTCGCCTCGATGGTCGTGTGCGAGGGCGGCGTGATGAAGAAGAGCGACTACCGGAAGTTCAAGGTCCGCTCGGTCGAAGGGCAGGCCGATGATTTTCAGTCTATGTACGAAGTCGTCGGCCGCCGCTACTCGCGACTGCTTCGCGAAGACCGCCCGCTGCCGAACCTCGTGCTTATAGACGGCGGCAAGGGGCAACTGGCCGCCGCCGCCCGCGCGCTGCACGAGATAGGGCTCGAAGCTTTGCCGACCGCCTCGATTGCCAAGCGCGAAGAGCTGCTTTTCGTAAAGGGACAGGACGAGCCCGTACGCCTTGATCGTCACTCGCCCGTGCTTCAATTGATACAGATGGTCCGCGACGAGACGCACAGGTTCGCCGTAACATATCACAGGCAGCGCCGCGCGATGCGTGACTTCAAATCCGAGCTGACTTCGATACCCGGCGTGGGCGAGAAGTTAAAGACACGCCTGCTCAGGAATTTCGGGAGCCTCAAGCGCGTCAGCGAAGCGAGCTTTGCCGAGCTGAAGCCGTTTGTCGGAGCGCGGCAGGCCGAGCGAATAGTCGAGCACTTCAAAGATTTGCGAAGCCGCGAGCGCGAAGCCGCCATGGACGCCGACCTGGATTGATTTAAGACCGCCTTTCTCAAATTATAGACAACGTCTTTACGACCCCCGCTCATCACAACCTTCGAGTCCAAGCGTGAACAGTGACTTGGGGGAAGTAAACAGTGACAAGTGACAAGTGACAAGAAAGAGGGAAGGCCGAAACCCGCTCAGGTCTTTCTTGTCACTTGTCACTGTTTACTTGTCACACATATCCAGTTAAGGGAGAGTGATCATGAAGAGGGTATTTATCAGCGCAATTGCAGTCATAGCTATGCTTATCGGCGCGGGCGCGCCTGTCGCCGAATCCGTGGCGCTCGCGGCGCAAAAGAAGTGCTCCTGCCCCGCAAAGCCCGCGATAAAGAGGCGAACTCGCGCCTCGGCTCGTTCAACAGCTCGCACGCGGGCCGTCACTAAAAAAGCAGTGGCGCAGCAGCCAATCGCCGCCGTTGACGCAAACGCGGAGGCAGAGGTCGTAGGGCCGGTCTTTGTCACTTACACGATGCCGCAGAACCAGTATCTCAGGCTCAGGATGAACCAGTCGCTCAACTCGGCCACTTCGCGCAGAGGCGACCGGTTCCAGACGACGGTGGTCACGCCCGTTTACGTGGGCGGCGTCGAGGTCATCCCGGCAGGCTCGGTTGTCGAAGGCACCGTTACCTCTGTCACTTCGGCTCGCACGCGCGGGCGAGAGGGCGAGCTGGCCGTCGCCTTTGACACGATCATTCTTCCCGACGGCACACGCACGCCGGTCGAAGGCTCGCTTACACAGCTTCAAGACGAGCGCTCAAGCGAGATCGACGAGGAGAACCGCGTATCGGGCCGCTCGAAAGAGACGGAGCAGATCATATTCATCGGCGGCGGCGGCGCGGGCGGCGCTGTGCTGGGCGGCGCGATTGGCGGCGCGAAAGGCGCTGCTATCGGGGCCATCATCGGAGCAGGCGCAGGCGTGGCCGGGACACTTATCAAGAAGGGCAACGAGGCCGAAGTCAGGAGCGGCACAGAGATCGGCATGGTCACAACTCAGCCGGTTACATTCTCGGTCCGCTCAAACACGCGCGACCGCTAACCGCGCGGCGCAGCCGGAAAAATGAGGGCGAGCTTCCCTGGCTCGCCCTTTTTCTTTATGTGAGGACCGCTTTTAGAAATAAAATTCCGGGCGGGCAACGCAAACGGGGGTGTGAATGTATCTAAAAGAAAGACAGCGACCCGATAATAACGCTGGTAGAATCATCCTTTCGAGGCAGTCCGACACTCGGGTCGCTGTCGTAATCCTCGCCCAACCCCCTAATCGAAAAAGGTGCGCCGCCCTCTGATGGTGAGCCTCCCGCTCAGCACGCGCCGAACCGCCTCCGGGTATACACGGTGCTCCTGTTCCAGTATCCGCGCCGACAGAGTCTCAACCGTATCCGCGTCGCGGACTTCGACCGCCTGCTGCAAGATGATCGGGCCGTGGTCCAGCTCTTCATCGACGATGTGTACAGTGCAGCCCGTGATCTTCGCGCCGTGCTCAAGCGCCTGGCGTTGCGCATCAAGGCCCGCGAAGGCGGGCAAAAGCGACGGGTGAACGTTCAAGATTCGACCCTCGAACTCTCGCACAAACTTTGCGCCTATCAAGCGCATATACCCCGCCAGACATACGAGCGAGACGCCGCGCTCGCGCAAGGCGCTTATGATCTCGCCGTCGTGTTCTTCGCGCGCGCGGTTTTTATGGCTGATGAAAAGGGTAGGCACCCGGCGCTCGGCGGCCTTCTGAAGACCGGGGGCGGTCTCGACGTTCGAGACGACCACCGCCGCTTCGGCGTCGAGGCGGCCGTCACCGATAGCGTCGAGCAATGCGGTCATATTTGAGCCGCGCCCTGAAATCAGTATGGCAATTTTCGGCTTCGACATATCGCGCGGAAAATACCTGAACGATTATACGTGCGCAAGGGTGAAACCATTCGCGGCTGAAAAATGTCAGTCTTGCTAACGGGCGGTAAAACAAGTATCTTTAGCTCGGTCATGGAGCCTGACGAAATTCCCGCAACCGAACCGGCAGAAATTTCGCCCGACGAGATCGGCGAGCCCGAAGTGCTCGTGCGCCGCTCGGACGAGGATATGGCCATCTTCGATTCGCAGCGCATCGTCGCGGCCCTTGTCCGCGAAGCGAACCTCGACGAAGACCTTGCCGCTCAGATCGGTATCGAAGTCCGCGAGTTTATTCAAAAGCTCGGTTTTCGCACCCTCAGCTCGTCGCTCATCCGAGGCCTTGTCGACGCCAAGCTGCTTGAGCTTGGGCTAGAAGACGCGCATCGCTCGCACACACGGCTGGGTGTGCCTTTCTACGACGTTGACCACATAATCCACAGCACAGTGACGGAGGCCGGCGCGCAGCCTTATGGCCCCGAAGGCACGAGCCTTATGCTGGCCGAGTCGATCAAGCGCGAGTACGCCGTGCTGAACGTATTTTCGGAGCAGATTGCAAACGCTCATCTCGTGGGCGACATACACATTCACGGGATCGGCGCGATTGACCGGCCCTATTCGCTTATCTCTGCGGTCGATTATGTGAAGCAGTTCGGCATCACCCTGCCGCAAGGGTTCGCAAGCTCGCGCCCCGCAAAACGCGCGGAGGTTCTTGCCGCGCACATTGTAAAGCTATCGGCTGCGCTGCAAGGCTACCTCGCCGGGCCTGTCGTGTGGGACTCGCTCAACTTCTCGGTGGCACCTTTCCTTGTCGGCGCTGATGACCGCACGATAAAGCAGCTTGCGCAGACTCTGGTCTTCGAGTTCTCGGCCCCGGCCGTGGCGCGAGGCGGGCAGATCGTATCGTCCGACCTGCACCTGGATTGGGACGCCCCCTCTTACATGAAATCGCGCCCGGCCGTGGGCGCGGGCGGGCAGGTTGACGACAAGACCTACGGCGATTTCACGACAGAGGCGCACAGGTTTTTACAGGCGCTTTTAGAGGTCTACATCGAAGGCGACGGGTCGGGCCGCGCTTTCCTGACCCCGCGCCTGATCCTGCACATCAACCGCCACTTCAACGAGATTCCCGGATACCGCGCGGTGCTTGAGCTGGCCAGCCGCCTGGCGGTAGAGCGCGGCGGGCTGACAATCGCTTTTGATCGAGACGACGAAGGCTCGTTTTATCGCCGCTTCGGCATACAGGACGACAAGGCGCTTGGGCGCACAGACAGCCACGCGCTGCGGTCCGCGCAGTTTCAGATCGTTTCGCTCAACCTGCCGCGAGTCGGTTATCTGGCCGCGGGCAACCACGTCAAGGTATTTGAGGAGCTGACGCGTTTGATGGAGACGGCGGCGCAGGCTCACCTTGAGAAGCGCGTTTTTCTGGAAAAGCTTCTCGCGTTGGGCGAGCGCGGCCCGCTCGCTGCGCTTACCACGCGAGCCTCAGGCGCGCCGTTTCTCAAGCTAAGCTGGACGATCCACTCGATCAACCCCGTCGGGTTAAACGAGCTTTGCCGCTCGGTGCTGCAAGCGGATTTGCACGATTCGGAAGCCGCGCTTGAGTTCGGCTTGAAAGTGCTGACGCACCTCAAACGCGAGGCCGAGCGGTTATCCAACAAGCACAAGGTCCGCTTTCTATTGAGCGGTCAATCGACAGAGGTGACCGCGCACAGGCTCGCGCGGCTGGACCTGCGCTTTTTCGGAGAGACGGCGGCAAGCGTGGCCTGCGGCGACCCCGCGTCGGACGCGGCTTATTACACGGACGGGGTGAGGCTCGCGGCCATAAGCAACGTGACTGTGCTCGACCGCTTGCGGACTGAAGGGCTGTTTCACGAGTTCGGGTTTATCAACGCCTCGACCGAGATATGGATGGGCGAATCGATGCCGAACGCCGACGACCTCGGCCGGTTGATCTCGCAGGCTTTTTACCAGTCTTCGTGCGCGGGGTTGATCTTCTGCCCTGAGTTCAGCATCTGCTCCAGTTGCGGAGAGAGCTCGCGCGGGCTGCACGTTGCCTGCCCGGCCTGCGGCTCGAATCGCGTGAACGGTCTTGCGTACGCGGGCGACCGTTACGGTCACACATCGTCCTGGGATGCAGGGAGGCTCGCAGAGCTTCGCGACCGCCGCCGCGTCAAAGGCTCCGACATGTAATCCGATGAAGGTGATCGGATCAGCGAAGGTTTAAGAATGCCGAGTGGACAGACGCACGATTTTATAACCATACTGCTCGCCGCGCCGACGGCCGCAGCGACTTACCATTTCACAAGAGATTGGACGCTGACCGCCATCGTCACAGGGGCGATGATCTTCGGCGGGTTGATGTTCGGACCGGACCTCGACACTCAGAGCCGCCCTTACACTCGCTGGGGGCCGCTCAGGTTGCTGTGGTGGCCATACAAAGTCGCGCTTCCGCACCGCTCAAGATGGAGCCACGGGATAATCCTGGGAACGCTTGTGCGGGTCGTATACTTTTCGCTGATAGTCGCGCTCGCGGTCGCGCTTGCGCTCTACGTCAGAGACGCCTATATCTACCGCGCGCCGACAAGCCTCAATCAGCTAGGCGAAGGCTTCACACGCATATGGGAGCTTGTAGCCCCGATCAACCCGCTCTACCTGCTCGCCACATTCGTCGGCCTCTGGGTCGGCGCGTCGAGCCACACGGTCACAGACGTACTCGGATCTTTTTTTAAAAGCGTTCGTAAATCGATATGAAGTTTTTGGCGTAACCGCGTAGCCGAGTGTGGTCCCGAAAAGGAGAGTTTCGATTATGACTAAAGAGAACCGTCAAAGGGGGCGTCGCCAATTTCTAAGCAGCATCGCGGTTGGAGCAATCGGGGCCGCCGGGACTGCTTCGTTCTTCACGCCGGGCGTTTTTGCCGAAGAGCTTATGCAGACGCCGTCACAGGTCGAAGGGCCGTTCTACCCGGACAAGATGCCGCTCGATACCGATAACGATTTGTTGATTATCAACGATTCGATAACCCCGGCCGTCGGCACGGTCACATACCTGAGCGGGCGCATACTCGACCGGCGCGGCGAGCCAATAAGGGGCGCTACGGTCGAAATATGGCAGGTCGATAACAACGCCGCCTACCTCCATACGGCAAGCGATAACCGGGCGAAGTGGGACAAGAACTTCCAGGGGTTCGGTCGCTTCGTCACAGGCTCGACCGGCGAATACTCTTTCCGCACAATCAAGCCCGTCCCTTATTCGGGCCGCCTGGCTCCGCACATTCACGTTGCCGTCAAGATGAAAGGGCACGAGAGGTTCACAACGCAGTGTTACATCAAGGGGCATCCGGGAAACGCAGACGACTTCGTCATAAAAGCTATTCGCGACCAGAAAGCCCGCGACTTGCTGATGGCTGATTTCGCGCCCGTCAAAGGCTCGCGCATAGGCGAGCTGGCCGCGCGCTTTGACGTCGTGCTCGGTTATACGCCGGAAAGCTGATCGCTCGATACGAGGTTTTTAATCCGAAAGGATCGAGGCGGCAAGCAGCGGGATCATCAACTCGTGATGGCCCGTGAACGAAAAGCCGCGCCCGCTCCCCGCGACCGGGCGGCGGACGACGTTCGTAAGCGGGCGATATTGCTGTATGAAATCGAAATTGGCGGTGGTGAAGTTCTGTAGGCTGTGGCCGAGGTTTCTCACCACCGTCACGCATTTTAGAAAGACTTCGGGCAGCACAACGGCAGAGCCGAGATTGATGTAGACGCCCCCGCCGTCGAGCCCGCGAACTATCGAGCAGAGCAGCCGGAAATCATCATAAGAAGTCTGACCCGTGGCCGCGCCCGAAGCCTCCGGGTGAATGTGAACGATGTCGGTTCCGATGGCCACGTGGACCGTCACAGGCACTCGCGCTTCGTATGCCGCATAGAGTATCGACTTTTCTTTGTGCGCCGGTTCGATAACGTGTATGCGGCGGCCTATCGATTCGCCCATCCCGATATGGTCGTGCGCGCCCTCGTTGATCGCCTCGTTTATGATCCGCCCTGTCTCTTCGGCCATGCCGAAGCTGCCCGTTCCGAGCGTCGCGTCTACGTCTTCGGAGGTCGCACCGGCAAGCGAAATCTCGAAGTCGTGTATCATCGCCGAGCCGTTCATCACAAAAGCGGTCACAAACCCGCGCTTCATAAGGTCGATCAAGACAGGGCCGAGTCCCGTCTTGATGACGTGGCCGCCGAGGCCGATTATCAGGGCGCGATCCGTCCGCCTGGCCTCACGAACTGCCAGGGCCAGCTCCCGAAGGTCGCGCGCCGCTAGTATGTTCGGGAGGCTCGCAAAAAAGTCCTTGACCGAAGCTCCGGCGGGCAGGGGACTGGCAAGGTCGTCTGCGGTCACCTTGCTGTTGCGCGACGCGAGCGGGTATGTCGTCACCTTATCGAAATCGATTGGCTTCACATCGTAGCGTGACATCTGCGGGTAATCACTCCTGGCGATTTATGGTTTTTGCGGGTGGACAGACGCTTCGACCAGCTCGCAAAGGATGTGGCCTATGGTTATATGCGTCTCCTGTATGTGCTGCGTCGATTCCGCTTCGACGACGAGCGCCACATCGACCATCTCGGCAAGCCGCCCGCCGTCGCGCCCCGCGAGCCCTATGGTCTTCAACCCTAACTCGCGCGCGGCCTCGACCGCAAGAATCACGTTTGGCGAGTTGCCGCTGGTCGAGATCGCTATGGCTGCGTCGCCTGTGCGGCCGAGCGCGCGCACCTGCCGCTCGAAAAGGTATTTGAAATCGGAATCGTTGCCAATCGAGGTCAGTATAGAGCTATCGGTCGTCAGCGCGATTGCGGCGATGGGCGGTCGGTCATATGTGAGCCGGTTAACAAGCTCTGCGGCGATGTGCTGCGCGTCGGCGGCAGAGCCTCCGTTGCCGAATATCAAAACCTTGCCGCCGGAGTTTATCGACTCCGTTAGAAGCTCCGCCGCGCGGGCGACCCTGTCGGCGTTGGAATCGAAAAAGCCGCGCTTGGTCTCGATGCTCCGTCGCGCGTAGTCTTGAATTCTATCTATCATCACAGCGGGCAAGTTTAGCAGCGCTCGGCGGTCGGTGGCCAGCGGTCTGTGCAACGGCCATTGTCTAGTCCGCGCGCGGGATACGACCACCCCTCACCCCGTTGCTCAATATATTTGACACTCGTTAAGCGATTAGATATATTGGGCCGTCGTACCTGGGGATGTGCAGCACTCACCCGTCGAATTCAGTACCCGCTCAAAGTTATAACGAGCAATCGGCCCTTATGCACACAATGCGAATTACCGATCAGGCTTCGCACCACCAATGGCTCCTTAACTGAATATAGGAGATACAACCGTGAATCATCCACGCTGGCGCGTCAATCGCGCAAATCGCTTTGTCGTATTACCGCTCGCCCTGGCAGCTTTGATGGGTTATATATCGCTGCGGGATTCTGACTTTGCCAGGCAGGTGCAGGCGAAATCGGGCCTGCGCCAATTATCCGAGTCGAGCGAGTCGTTGCGAGCGAAGCGTTCCTCACTCGATCAAGCTATCGCGAATGAAAAGCTCAACCCTTCAACAGAGGCGAGCAAGGCTGTTGAAGCGGCATTGAGCGCGTATACCGAAAGCCGCGCAGGTCGCATGAAGGCGATCCGCGAGAGGATGCTGGAGCTGGAATCGACTGTCAGGGCCATGGGTCCGGGCATGAACGCTCAGGCGGGGCGGCTCAGGCAGGCACCTGAGACCAGTGCGCTTATGGCGGAGCACGACGCGCTGACGGCGGAATTCATAGACCTCTCGCGCCACGCGCCCGCGTCCGAGCAGGAGGGGAACGATACAATCGCCACCGCTGACAGGCTCATCGTGGGCGGCTCTGAGCTGGGCGCAAGGAACGGTGTGGTCGCGCCCGGCGGGGATGTCGATTTTTATTCAATCGAAGCCGACCAGGGCGAACTCTTGAGCTTTAGCGCGTCGGTCGATAAGGCGGGCGCGAAGCACAAGATCAAGTTCGAGCTGTTAGCGCCTGATGGGAAAACCAGGCTGTTTTCGATCAAGAGTGGCTCGGCAAAAGCTTCCGGCAAGCCGTCAGATTTTTCTGTTCCGAAATCGGGAAGATACTTTGTCAGGGTCAAGGGCGCTTCGGCGAAACGGGCTTCCGGTTATGATCTGAGCGTCAGTCGCGGTGGTGGTCTCGTCGCTCCATCGATTAGATTCGATGAGGTCTGTACGACTTTCGATTTCGAGATGGGCGACGCAGGCTTTACCGTAGAGCCGGTGTTCGGTGAGACGCTATGGCACCTCAGCACCGAGTGCGGGGCGGAACTGACAGGACACACCGCGCCCACCACTTTCTATTACGGGATAGAATGCAACAACGGCAGTGTGGGCAGCGCGCTCAAAGCGCCGCATATCTCCGCTGTCGAGGAGTGCGGTTCAACTTGCGATTACAACACCGGCGCCCGTAACGCCTCAAACCTGGTCTCGCCAGCGGTCAATGTGACTTCGCCCGTGAGCCTTACATTCAACTATCTACTGTTTGTGGAGTCCACAGCGAATGTGGACATGACGACTGTCGGTGTATCGACTGACGGCGGCACGACCTGGGCGACAGTGCTCGACAAAGAGGATTTTATAAATGACAATGCCTGGCACAGCGCGACTGCTGACCTGTCGCCTTTCGTCGGAATGGCCCCGTCCGTCCGCGTGCGCTTCACCTTCGATTCGGTCGATTCGCTTTTCAACAACACAACCGGCTGGCACATCGACGACGTTAAGATCTGCAGCCTGCCTGCCGACGCCTGCGCCAGCGACACCGAGCCGCCGCTGATCACCTGCCCTGATGACATCACAGCGGTCGCGGCCCCGGCCTGCCCGGCCGCCGCAGGCACGGTCGTCACCTTCGATACGCCGAGTGTGGGCGCGGGCACGGTCTCGGATAACTGCCCCGGCGCTACAGCCATGTGCTCGCCCGCTACGGGGTCGATATTCCCCGTGGGTACAACCACAGTCACCTGCACGGCCACGGACGCTGCTGGCAACACCGCGTCTTGCTCGTTTACGATAACGGTCTTTAACGCCTGCGTGCAGGACGATACGGTTCCTGGCAAGGTGATCTTGTTCAACACCGTCACGGGAGAGTACCGCGCCTGCTGCGGCACCAGCTTCACGCTCACCGGACAGGGCACGGTCACTCGTCAGGGGTGCATCTACACGCTCCAGCACAACGCCCCCGGATGGAGGGTGACGGCGAGGATAGACTTCGCGGTGAAGAAAGGGAGCGGCAGCATGCAGCTGACCCCCGGAAACACGGTCTGCACGATCACGGACCGCGACATCCGAAACAACACCTGCCAATGCGCCTTGCGGATTTACAGGAAACCCGCTTGACCGTAATTTGAGATGCAGGGTATCGGCTCTCAAAGCTAAGAGGGGCTGAGACGCAAAGTCTCGGCCCCCTCTTTTTGAGAAATCACTGAGATTGCCCGTTTACTTGCGCGGGCGGTTTCCGTTGAGCACGGGGCGCAGCGCCTGGCCCGTGTAAGATTTGCGAACCCTGGCCACCTCTTCGGGAGTGCCTTCGGCAACCACGCGCCCGCCATCTTCGCCGCCTTCGGGGCCGAGATCGACTATCCAGTCGGCGCTCTTGATAACGTCGAGATTGTGCTCTACGACGAGCACAGTGTTTCCGAGCGAGACCAGTTGATGAAGCACGTCGAGGAGCTTGCGAACGTCTTCGAAGTGAAGCCCCGTCGTCGGCTCGTCAAGGATGTAGAGCGTGCGCCCCGTGGCTCGCTTTGAAAGCTCCTTGGCGAGCTTTATGCGCTGAGCCTCGCCGCCCGAAAGCGTAGTGGCCGATTGCCCCAGCTTGATGTAGCTCAACCCGACGTCGATCAGCGTTTGGAGCTTGGTCTTGATCTGCGGGATGTTCTCAAGCAGCGGTAGCGCCTCTTCGACAGTGGTGTCGAGCAGGTCCGCGATAGACTTGCCCTTGTACCTGACCGAGAGCGTCTCGCGGTTGTAGCGAGCGCCGCGACACACGTCGCACAGCACATAAACGTCGGGCAGGAAGTTCATCTCTATGCACTTCATGCCTTCGCCCTGGCACGCTTCGCAGCGGCCGCCCTTTACGTTGAACGAGAACCGGCCCGGCTTGTAGCCGCGCTCGCGCGATTCCGGAAGCATCGCGTACAGCTCGCGGATCGGCGTGAAAAGCCCGGTATAAGTCGCGGGGTTTGACCTGGGAGTGCGGCCGATGGGCGACTGGTCGATCTCGATGATCTTGTCTATGTGCTCAAGCCCCAGAACCTCGCGGTGCTCGCCCGGCTCGTCCATACTTCGATAGAGCTTTCGCGCAAGGCTGCGATAAAGAATATCGTCGACGAGCGTCGATTTGCCTGACCCCGACACGCCCGTGACGACGATGAAGAGGCCGAGCGGGAATCTTACGTCGATGTTCTTGAGATTATTTGCGCGAGCGCCCGTTACCATGATGGCTTTGCCGTTCGAGGCGCGGCGTTCCTGCGGCACGGGGATCGAAAGCTCGCCTGATATATACCGGCCCGTGACGGACGCAGGGGCCGTGGCGATCTCTTTGGGCGTCCCTTGCGCGACAATCTCGCCGCCGTGCGCCCCGGCTCCCGGTCCGAGGTCGATGACGTGATCGGCGCGGCGAATCGTTTCATCATCGTGCTCTACGACGAGCACTGTGTTTCCGAGGTCTCGAAGGTGTTCGAGCGTGTCGAGCAGCTTGAGATTATCTCGCGGGTGCAAGCCTATCGACGGCTCGTCGAGCACGTAAAGCACGCCCCTGAGCTGTGACCCTATCTGCGTCGCAAGTCGTATGCGCTGGCCTTCGCCGCCGGAAAGCGTGGCCGAAGCGCGGTCGAGCGTCAGGTAGCCGAGCCCCACGGTGTCGAGGAATCTTATTCGCTGCTGTATCTCTCTTAATATGAGACCGGCTATCTTCTCTTCGCGGCTGGTGAGCCTGATCTTGTCGAATGATTTGACCGCATCCGAGATCGGCTGCGCGGTGTAGTCGGCGATTGTGCGCCCGGCGACGCGAACGGCGAGCGATGCGGGTTGCAGCCTTGCGCCGTGGCATTCGGGGCACGTGATGGGCGAGATCATCGCCTCGAAGATCGACTCGTCGGTTTCGTTCTTCGCTTCCTCGGCGCGGGACGTGAGGTATGCGACAGCGCCCTTCCATTCGGCCTTGTATTCGTACGCGCCGTAGCGCAGAGCGATGCGATCTTTGGTGCCGTAGAAGAACGCTTCCTGCGCTTTTTGCGGCAGCGCCGAAAACGCCAGGTCCGTCGATACGCCCGCTTGCCGCGCGATTGCCTTCATCGCGTCGCGCAGGTAGTTGTTTATCGCAGAGTCAGCCGGGAAGGGCTCTTGCTCGTCAACCGGCGTTTCAGGGTCGAGGACGATCTTTGCCGGGTCGATCTCCGCGCGAGTTCCCAGCCCGTGACAGGCGGGGCAGGCCCCGTACGTGCTGTTGAACGAAAACGAGCGCGGTTCGAGCGTGGGCACGGAGATGCCGCATTCGGGGCAAGCCATCCGCTCGGAATATAGCCGCTCTTCGCCGTCCACAATCGAGATCAGCACGAGCCCGTCGGTCAGCTTTGCGGCCACGGCCACGGACTCTTCGAGCCGCTTTTGAACGCCCGGCTTTATCAACAGCCGGTCGACGACGACCTCGATGGTGTGGTTGCGCCGCTTATCTAGTTTTATCTCTTCGTCGAGCAGCCTGATCTCGCCGTCGATGCGCGCCCGCGTAAATCCTGAGCGCGTGAGCTTCTCGATCTCTTTTTTGAACTCCCCCTTGCGCCCGCGAACGATGGGGGCAAGCACCATGACGCGCTCGCCTTCCGGGAGCGTCGTCAACTGCTGCACGATCTGATCCACGGACTGGCGAGAGATGGGCCGCCCGCACTTGTGGCAATGCGGCTGGCCGATAGAGGAGAAAAGCAACCTGAGATAATCGTAAATCTCCGTCACCGTGCCAACGGTCGAGCGCGGGCTGCGCGTGGTGGTCTTCTGCTCGATGGAGATCGCGGGTGAAAGCCCGTCTATCGAATCGACGTCGGGCTTTTCAAGCTGGTCTAGAAACTGGCGGGCGTAGGCGGAAAGCGATTCGACATACCTGCGCTGCCCCTCCGCGTAAACCGTGTCGAAAGCGAGACTCGATTTCCCCGAACCTGAAAGCCCCGTGACGACCGTTAGCCGGTTGCGGGGGATCTCCAGACTCACGTCCTTGAGGTTATGCTGCCGCGCCCCGCGAATTGTGATCCTGTCTATTGCCATTAAACCTGCTAGAGATAGAGACAAATCTGTGCCGCATGAAAACATCATATTTTACCGGACAGCCGCTCGGGGTCGCAAGGTAGCTTGCCTGCCGGGTAGGAGTGGGCTATTCTCGTTTGCCCGGCTCACAGGCGAGTGTATAATCGGAAGTAGAGTTCAGGTTCAAGCGAATGGTTGGAACTACCATACTCCATTACCGCATCCTCAAAGAGATAGGCAAAGGCGGTATGGGTGTAGTCTACAAGGCCGAAGACACGAAACTCCATCGCACGGTGGCGATCAAGGTGCTTGCCGCCGACCTGGGCGGGGATGAAAAAGCCCGCACGCGCTTTATGCGCGAAGCCCGCGCCGCGTCGGCCATCGACCATCCGAATATCTGCACGGTCTACGAGATAAACGAAGTAGATAAGGTGCTCTTCTTCGTCATGCAGTACATCGACGGCAAGACGCTCAAGAAGCTTGTCGCAGGCCGCCCGCTCCCGCTCGACCAGGCGCTCGAATTCTCGCTTCAGCTCGCAGACGCGCTCGCCGAGGCGCACCGCCGCAACGTGCTTCACCGCGACATAAAATCTTCGAACATCATGCTGAACGAGCGGAACCAGCTCAAGATCTTGGACTTCGGGCTGGCCAAGCTCATCCCAAGCCGGTACGGCAGCAGTGAGCCGATCATCGGCGGGCTTGAGCTGACGCAGGCCGGGTCGCCTTTCGGCACCGCCAGCTATATGTCGCCCGAACAGGCGAAGGGAGAAGTCGCAGACACGCGCAGCGATATATTCTCTTTAGGCATCGTGATGTATGAGATGTTCACGGGCAAGCTCCCGTTTCGCGGAAAAGCTTCCGTCGACGTGATGCACGCGGTTATGCACAACGACCCGCCGCCGCTCCCCGAAGGGACGCCGCCCAGGCTTCAGCAGATACTCTTTAAGGCGCTCGCCAAAGACAAGAGCGCGCGCTATCAGAATGCCGACCGGCTGCTCGAAGAGCTGCGCGACCTTGTGCGAACGCATTACGCCGAACAGGGAATCGTGCCGACAGACAAAGTGGCCTCTTTGCAAGCGGCGAAACAGGCGCCAAAACCGCGCGGGATACTCGACCGCATGGCGCTGTGGGTGCAGCGCACTTTTAACGTCTCGCCTCCCGCAAAAGAAGAGAGCTCCGGCAGCGCGACATCGACCCCGGACCTTACGCCTTCGATGTGGCAGTCGCGGGATAAAAAGGCCATCGCCATACTTCCGTTCAAGAACCTTTCGGGCACGAGCGAAGACGACTTTTATAGCTTCAGCCTCGCCGACAGCGTAATCACCGAGCTTGCTCAGCTGCGCGACCTGATCGTGCGGCCTTCGTCCTACATAGTCCAGTACCAGAACAAGGATGTCGACCCGCGCGCGGTCGGCCTGCAACTCGCCGTGGATGCCGTCTTGATTGGCGGCTACATCAAAGCGGGCAGCAGGTTCCGCGTAACCCCGCAGCTGGTCGATACAAACTCCGGCGAGATTTTGTGGAGCGAGAAGATCGACGTCGACGCCCGCGACATCATCACCGTTCAAGACACGATCACTCATAAGATCGTAGACGGGCTGCGCGTTCGCACGAGCACGACCGAACAGGAGCGGCTCGTTAAATCGCCTACCGAGAACGCCGAAGCTTACGAGTGTTATCTCAAGGGCCGGACCATGCTTTACAAGTTCATCACGCAGACGCTCGACGTGGCCGACCTCGAAGCCGCCATCGCGCTGTTCGAGAACGCGACCGAAAAGGACCCTGACTTCGCGCTCGCATATTCCGGCCTCGGCGTCTGCCACCTGAACTACAACCTTAAAGGGATAGGCGGGACAGATTTTTATGCCAGGGCTAAAGAAGAGTTCAACCGCGCGCTGGCAATCGACGCTACGCTCGTGGAGCCGCGAGTCCGGCTTGTTTACATAGACCTGATCGAAGGCCGCGCCGACGTTGCCCGCAAAGAGATGAGGCGATTGCTGCGCCACGCGCCCAACGAGCCATCCGTGCACTCTGCCGCCGCTTACGTATACCGTTTGTCGGGCCAGTACGACCGCGCGCTCGAAGAGTGGGACCGCCTGCTAAAGATCAACCCGACCGACGTGGTCTTTGCCAGCTACAACCGAGCAAGAATTTACATGTACCAGCGCGAGTTCCAAAAGGCCGAAGCCCAGATTGCGGCAGGCTCCGCCTTCGAGGCGAACCACCCATCGCTGCGCGCATTCGGCGCGATGCTCGATTACTTCCAGGGCGAGATCGAAAAGGCGACGATGATAATGGAAGACGTGCTAGCGCGGCGACCCGACCTGCACTCGTATAACCTCTTCCTGGCATACTGCTACCTGGCGCGGGGCGAGCGCGAGCGAGCGCTCGGCCTGATCGACGAACGCGTTCTCGCAAGCGCGCGGGCCGATCAGGACATAGCTTACTGGCTGGCGTCGGTCTACGCGCTCGATAATCAAGCGGACGAAGCTATAGAGTGGCTCGAACGCGCCGTCTCTATGGGTAACGAGAACTACCCGTGGATTTCGACCGACCCGAACTGGGACGCCCTGCGCGAGGACCCGCGCTACCAGCAGATAGTCGAAACGCTCCGTGTCAGATGGGAAAAGCTGATGGAGGGTTCTTAAAAAAGGCGGGACCGGCCCGCCTTATATTCTTGAAGCTGGAAAGTTATCAGGCCGATACGGGCGCGACGCCGATGGCGTTTTGAAGGCCCTCGATCACCTGGCGGCGGATGGTTTCAAACTCGCCTTCCACGCGACACCCTGCGGCGTTACGGTGGCCGCCGCCGCCGAACATCTCCGCCACCTTCGCCACGTTGTTTTTACCCTTCGACCGCAGGCTCACGCGGTAGACTCCCGGCGACACCTCTTTGAAGAACGCCACGGCTTCGATCTCGCCTGCCGACAGAGCGTGGTTGACTATCCCGTCAGAGTCTTCTTCGCTCGCGTCCGTCTCGTACATCATCTCCTGGTCGAGCGTTATCCAGGCAATGCGGCCCGACTCGTCGCGCTCGATGGTCGACAGCACGAGCCCCAGCAGCTTGATCTTCGGGAACGGGTAAGAGTAAAAGAGCGCCTGCGATATGCGCGCGGGCTCGACGCCACGGCGGACAAGCTCGCTCGCTATCTTCAGCGTCCTTTCGGTCGTGTTCGAGAAATGGAAGCTCCCCGTATCGGTCAAAAGCGCGGTGTAGATGCACTCGGCCATCTCTTTCGTTACCTCTATGCCGAGCGCCTTGGCGAGGTTATATATCATCTCTCCGACTGCGGCCGCGGTCGGGTCTATCCAGTTGATATGGCCGAACGGCGTCGTCGTAGAGTGATGGTCAATGTTGACGACGAACTGGTCTTTCAACCCGGGCAGGCCGGGCCTTAGCACGTCGCTGCACTCGATGATAAAAGCCGCGTCGTAGGCCTCTGTGATGTCTTGCTGGACGACTACCTTATCCGAACCCGGCAGCACGCTGTAAGCGGGCGGGATTCGGTCACGCAGGACTACTGTCGCATCCTTGCCCAGGCTCAAGAGCATCCAGTAAAGCGCGAGCCCCGACCCTATGCCGTCTCCGTCCGGGCGTATGTGCGACGTGATCATGAAGCGATGCTTCTGTTCGATGAGTTGTACAACTTCACTAAGCATTGTAAAGCTACAGGTGTCGGGAAGCCTCACACCGGCTCATCGCCCTCTGCAACGGGGCTCTGGTCGCGCTCGCGCTCCCGCGCCTTTTCAACCTCCTCACTGAGTATCTCTTCGATTCGCGTGGCAGTCCGAACCGTATCGTCGTGCACGAAGTGCAGATCAGGCACTCGCCTTATGCGCAGCACAGCGCCAAGCTGGCTCCTGACGTAGCCCGAAGCATGATTTAAAGCCTTTAGCGATTCGGCAATCTCGGCATCGCTCCCCAGTACGCTCACGAAAATCTTCGCGTGGCGCAGGTCAGGCGTCACTTTAGCATCGGTCACGGTCACGAACCCGACCCGCGGGTCCTCGACTTCACCTGCTAGAATCAGGCTTACTTCTTCTCTTATCTGCTCAGCGAGACGTTCAGGTCTTCTTCCCGACATAATTCCCCCGGTCGGCGTTAAGGGCCGGAACTGAACCGTTTATCGTACCCCTATAGCCCTCAACTTGCAACCGGACAAGCGCGCGCTCAATGCGCCATAAAAAGTAACGGATCACAGGAAAAGCCGCGCTGGCTATCCAATGACCCGTTATACGGAACTATAGCTGTGTGGGGGCCACCTCTTCGGTCGTGTAAGCTTCGATGATGTCTCCGACTTTCACATCCTGAAAACGTTCGAGCGATATGCCGCATTCGTAACCCTGCTTGACCTCTGACACGTCTTCTTTGAACCGCCTCAGCGAGTCTATCTTGCCCTCGTAGACGACGACGTTATCGCGCAGTATCCTTGCGGTCGACCGCTTCAGGAAACCGTCGCTCACATGACAACCGGCGATCACGCCCACGCGCGGCACGCGGAAGACCTGCCGTATCTCGGCGTGGCCCGTGATGACCTCGCGCTTGGTCGCGTCGAGCAGGCCGAGCATAGCCAGCCGCATCTCCTCTTCGACCTTGTAGATGATCGTGTGGAGCCGTATGTCTACGCCCTCGATCTCGGCTATCTCTCTGGCGCGCGCTTCGGGTCGCACGTTGAATCCGATGATTACGCCAGCGCGGTTCATATCCTTTGCCGATGCGGCGGCAAGCATCACGTCCGACTCGGTTATCGCGCCGACCCCGGAACGTATTATGCGAACCTTGACGCGCTCGGTCGAGAGTTTGTTCAACCCGTCGCGCACGGCTTCGACCGAGCCCTGCACGTCGCCCTTCAGAATTATCAGCAACTCTTTGACCTGGCCCTGGTCGGCGAAAAGCTGTTCAAGGCTTCGCGCGGAGGTGCGAGCGATTGCGGCCTGGCGCGCCTGCATCTGCCGCTGGTTGGCGATGTGCTGCGCCTGCGTAGCGTCTTGGACGACCTGGAACTGGTCGCCCGCGTGAGGCACCCCCTGAAGGCCGACCACTTCGACCGGCGTGGACGGACCCGCCATGGCGATGCTTCGTCCGCGATCATCGAACATGGCCCGGACGCGACCAAAAACGCTTCCCACGATAAACGGGTCGCCCACTTTGAGCGTGCCCTGCTGGGCAAGCACTGTCGCTACCGCGCCGCGCCCACGGTCGAGCTTTGCTTCGAGCACAACGCCCCCCGCAAGCCTGTCGGGGCTTGCCTTCAACTCAAGCAGGTCCGAGCTGAGGATGATCATCTCAAGCAGCGAGTCGAGATTCTGCCGCTTCTTGGCAGAGACTTCGACCATAACGGTCGAGCCGCCCCAGCCTTCCCACAACAGCCCACGGTCGGAAAGCTCTTGTTTGACGCGGTCCGGGTTGGCATCGGGTTTGTCGATTTTGTTGATGGCGACGATCAGCGGCACTTCTGCGGCCTTCGCGTGGTCGATGGCCTCAATCGTTTGAGGCATGACGCCGTCGTCTGCCGCTACGACGAGCACGACCACGTCGGTCACTTTCGCGCCGCGAGCGCGCATCATCGTGAACGCTTCGTGGCCGGGAGTATCGAGAAAGACTATGCGGCGCATCTGGTCTGGCTTGTCGGGGTCCGGAACCTCGACCGAATAAGCGCCTATGTGCTGCGTAATGCCGCCCGCTTCGCCTTCGGCCACGCTCGTCTGGCGTATGGCGTCGAGCAGCGAAGTCTTACCGTGATCGACGTGGCCCATCACCGTGACGACGGGCGCGCGCTCCAAAAGCCCCTCTTCGCCCTGCTCTATGGCCTTCTCTTCCTGCGTATCGCTTATCATCTCCTCGAACGGGGCGAAGGTGATGTCATAACCGAACTCCTTACCAAGGTCAATCGCGGTGTCCTGGTTCAAAGTCTGGTTGATGGTCGCCATAACGCCGCGCTGGAAGAGCATCTGGACGATGTCGCGGGCTTTCAGATCGAGACGTTCGGAAAACTCTTTGACGGTCGTTCCTTCGACGAGTTTTATGGGCTTCAACTCTGTGAAGACCTGTTTCGGTTTTGGCGCGACAAGAGGGCCGGGTCCGCGCATGTGACGCGGTACTTCCACGCGGCGGCCCTCATCCGGCCCTGCTTCGCCCGGCCCGCGTTTGCCCCTGCGCGTGCGCTTGCGCGGGCGGCCTGTGTCCTGCGGGATGTATGTGGTGCGGGGGGCGGCCGGTTTCGGCGCGCCGGGTTCGGGAGTCGTGGCGACCCCTGTGCCCGCGGCCCGCAACGTGGTCGCAGGCTGCGCTCCGCCCTGTGTCCCCATCCTCGACGGCGGGGGCGTCGCGCTCAGACCGGGCTGCGGCCTGAGCACACGAACCTGTGTGCGCGGGCGCTGTGCGCCGGGCGATACAGGCTCAGGCGCGCGCGGCGGCGGAGCCTGCGCGGCAGCGGGTTGCTGCTCAGGCTCTTGAGATGGAGCCTGGAATTCGGGCTGTTCTTCTTCTTCGACAGGCTCGACGGCTTCCTGCGCGGCGGGCTGAGCAGTCGGCGCTGCGCGCAGCTTGATGACCTTCGGCTTGGCAATCTCAGGTTTGGAAGAGTCGGCACCAGTATGGTCAGCCTGCGGCTCTTGAGCAAGAGCCTGGGCCGCTGCCTCGACCGGCGCAACTTCATCCGGCTTTCCGGCGTCGGCTGCGGGCGGCGGCTCGGCGGTCTTGACGTGTTTAACCAGGCGCGGGCCTGCCACCGGCGCGGCTTTCTTGGGGAAGTACTTGCTGCGAATCCGCTCGGCAACTTCAAACGGGACCGTGTTTGAAGGCACGCTTACATCTATCCCCTCTCGCCGCGCGTCGTCGATGACGCGCTTATTGTCGAGCTTCAATTCCTTCGCCAGATCGTAAATTCTAATCTTTTGCCCTGTTACCATATCTTAAAGTTAGTGACGAGTGACAAGTTACAAGTGACAAGTCTTACTTATCACTCATCTGAAGGTCACTGGTCGCTTCGCTTTTCTCCTTCCTCTACTTCTTGCCGCGCTTCGTCATCATCGCCGCCGAACGCTTCGGCCGGGAGCTGGTTGGTCTGTTCCTCGCCCGTTTCTCCGCCCTCTGTATCGCCTTCGCCGGTTTGCTGCTCGCCAAGCTTTTCGCCTTCGTCGGCAAGGGCTACAGCGGTCGATAAGACCTCTTCATCCATCGGGTCAATCGGGTCTTCTATGCCGGACTCTTTGACCCACTCCTGATGGCTTTCGGGTACCACCTTTTCGCCCGGCGCAAGCGCTTCGAGCGCCGACGCGGGGACGGGGCCGCGAGCTTCATCGATGCCCGCCGGTTCATCTGCTGCGAACTCCTGAATCTGAACCTCTGTCGAGCTCATCGTGTCAAAGTCGGGCACTGCCGACGCTTCGGTCCGCGCCGGTTCTGGCTCTGTCGCCTCATCCGAAGGATAGCCGTCGGCTTCAGGGTTATCGGCGGTCCGCTCTGCAATCGCTTCGTCAAGGCTTGCCTGTCCCTCTTCGCCGCTTTCAGGGACACGCGACGTGTCGCCTTCGATACCTTCCTCTGTGGCCGAAACCGCTTCGCCCGCTTCGGCTTCGGGCAGATCGATTGCCTGTACAGTCTCGCCCTCTGTCGCGCCGTCCGTCTCTGTCGCCTCGCCCTCACCGGCTTCGGTCTGCTGCGCCTCATCGGTCTGATGGGCTTCGCGCGCGTGCTTCTGGGCGAGCAGCCGGTTGGCGCGGTCTATGATCTCGTTCGCCTGGTCGAAGCTTATGTCGATGGCGTCCACAAGCTCGTCAACCGAAAGCTCGGCGAGCGCTTCGATAGTCTCGATGCCGCGATCCTTCAGCCGCTCGGCGGTTATCTGGTCGAGCGCGAGGCTTTCGCGAATGTCTGTGAGCGTCGCCTCACCGCCCGCCATGACGGCTTCAAGCTGAGCGGCGGCGGCGCGCGCGGCCTCTTCGGCGCTTCGTATGTCTATGTGCCAGCCTACGAGCTTGGCCGCAAGCCGGACGTTCTGCCCCTTCTTGCCGATTGCGAGCGAAAGCTGGTCTTCGGGGACCGTGACCGTCAGCTTCTTCTCTTCAAAGCTGTTGATCTCGACCTTCGAGACCTTCGCCGGCGAAAGCGCGTTGGCGGCAAAGACCGCAGGGTCTTCGCTCCACTCGATGATGTCTATGCGCTCGCCGCGAAGCTCGCGTATGATCGCCTGCACGCGCGAGCCTTTCATCCCGACGCACGCGCCCACGGGGTCGACGTCGCGCTCTGTTGAGATGACGGCGATCTTTGCGCGGTCGCCCGGCTCGCGCACAGCGGCTTTGATCTGCACTGTGCCGTCATAAATTTCCGGGACTTCCATCTCGAACAGCCGCTTGAGAAGCTCAGGCGAGGTGCGAGACACTTCGACCTGCGGCCCCTTTGAATCCTTTGAAACCGTGTTGATGACAAGCCTGATGCGCTCGCCCTGGCTGAAGGACTCGGCGCGCGATTGCTGGGTCTTCGGCAACACGGCTTCGACCTTGCCGAGGTCCGTTATGATGCGCCCGCCCTCGAACCGCTTGATAAAGCCGTGAACAAGCTCGCCCACGCGATTTATATACTCGTCGTGGATGTTGTTGCGCTCGGCCTCGCGCACCTTCTGAAATATGATCTGCTTTGCGGTCTGAGCGGCGATGCGGCCCAGTTCCTCGCGAGGCTTTGGAAACTCAAGCTGGTCGCCCACTTCCGCGCCTTCGACGCCCATCTCTTCAACGTCAGCGAGGCTGATCTCGGTGGCGGGGTCCGTGACCTCTTCGACAACGGTCATCAGCGCGTAAAGCTCGACATCGCCGGTCTCAGGGTTGTAGCGCGCGCGCAGGTCTTCGCCCGTCTTGAACTGCTTGCGGGCGGCAGTGACGACCGCGTCCTCTATCGCAGAGATTATCACCTGCGGGTCTATGCCTTTTTCGCGGCTCAATATATCGATGGTCTGTGGAATCGGACTCGTTGACATAACTCTTTAGCTCCTGCGCGTGTACTGGATAAGGGTTCGATTATTCTTAGAGGTGGACCGCCGACCTCGAAAGAACGCGCCTTCTGTTACTGCTTAAAACTCGTACTCGATATTGGCCTTGGCGATCTTGTCGTAAGGTATTTCGACCTCGCCGACCTTGTCGATCTCAAGCCTGACCACGCCGTCTCGTATCCCTGCGAGCTTGCCCCGAAAATTCCGCTGGCTGTTTATCGGCTCGCTCGTCTTGAGCTTTACACGGTTGCCCTGAAACCGCTCGTAATCGGCGGGCTTGTAAAGCCCGCGCTCTATCCCTGGGCTCGACACTTCGAGCGTGTAGCGGTTCTCGACAAGCTCCTCTACGTCGAGCAGCAGCCCGACCTGCTCGCTCACGACGCTGCAATCGCCGTGGTTGACCCCGCCCGGCTTGTCTATATAGATGCGCAGCACAAAGTTGTTTGGCGGCCCGACCATCTCCCAGTGGACCAACTCCAGCCCTTCGCGCTCGACGACACGCTCGATTACACTGGCGATTGCTTCTCGGTCTAAATTCGTCATGCTCTCTCAAGAAAAAAAGTGGGCGAAAGCCCACTTGCCTAGCAAGCTTTTAATAATACCTTTTGACACAAAGAAAAAGCAAGTATCGCTACTGCGATTGACAACCGCCCGTCGGGGCGGCGGCGCGCGGCGCGGAGCTTTAATTCAAATTCAGATTAGCAAGGCTGTTTTATTGACAACAGAAAACCGCTGCGACATAATCGTGTGCCGGTAAACAAGCCCTCTGGTTTTGGGTTTCACGGCGCAGGATGTGCTTCGCGCCGCCCGATTTTGGATTGATGACACCTGGCGTGCTTCTTGATCCAAAGCCGGTAATCCAAAATCTATAAAGCCCTCACCGTGCAATCTTTTAGTGGGAGGAACCCAGGTGGATAACGAGCGTGAAGGTCGGCTTCGTCAACAAATAGAAGAGTTGGTTCGTTCTCGCGTCAGCGTTCTTGAGCAAGATATAAGCCATCTGCAACGAGAGGTCAACGAATCCTTTACACGGCTGCTCGAACGGACCGATTCGGCGGCGGTGATGCCCGAATCCGATCAGATACTTTCGCAGATAGAGGCAGAGGTGACCGCGCAGATCGGCCAGGCTGGCGCAGAGAGCGTAAGACTTGGAGCCGACATTGCGCTTCTGCGTGACTCTGTAGTCGAGCTTGAGACACAACATACGCAGGCCGAGGTCTTAAACGCGCTCGTTGCGCGGGCTGAAAACTTCGCCCCGAGGATCGTGCTTTTTGTGGTCAAAGGCCAGAACGCGCTCGCGTGGTCAGCGCGCGGATTTGACGACGGGGTGAGCAATAGCTCGATAAGAGGGCTGTCGATCTCTTTGCAGTCGGATACCGCCTTGCGCGCCGCGCTCAACTCTCAGCAGACGTTTTACGGCTCGCCCGACCAGCAGACTGAAAACGAGCTGATCTTTACGCGGTTTGGCCATACAAGCCCGCAAAGGTTGCTAGCGGTCCCGCTCAAAGTGCGCGGAAAGGCTGCCGCCATACTCTATGCCGACTCGGCTGATCGCGGGGAAGAGTCGACAAACGTAGAGGCCATCGAGCTGCTGGTCCACACGGCGGGCCTCGTCGTCGAGCTTGTCTCGCTCAGATCGCGCATGGGCGAAGGCGCGCAGGCGGCCAAACCGGCTTCTACCGGCTCACTTTCTACACCTGCCGCACCCGCGCAGGCCGCTCAACCCGAAAGCGCGCCAGCCGCGCAGCCAGCCGCGCAGCCAGCCGTCCAGCCAGCCGCGCAGCCGCAGGCCGAACCGCAGGAAGCCGCGCGGCCACAAGAAACCGCGCGGCCACAAGAAGCGCCGCAACCGGAGCAGCCGTCGCCCGCGCGTCAGGCGGAACCCGTTCAGCAGGCTCCGGCTCAGCCGACCCCGGCTCAACCGCAGCAGCCGCAACCGGCCGAACCGGTCGAAGCAGCGCCTCCGCCTCCGCCTCCTGCTCAACCTCAAACTCAACAGCCACAGGCTTCACAAACTCCGCAGCCGCCGTCTCCACAGCCGCAGGCCGCGGGCGCGCCTCGGAACGCTTCTCACGAAGAAGAGGAGCGCCTCCATAACGACGCGCGCAGGTTTGCGCGCCTGCTCGTGAGCGAGATAAAGCTCTATAACGAGAGTAAAGTGGCCGAAGGCCGTCGCAACAACGACCTCTACGACCGGCTGAAAGAAGACATAGACCGCAGCCGGCAGATGTACGAAAAACGCGTGTCGCCCACGGTCGCCGCCAAGTTCGACTACTTCTACGATGAACTGGTAAACACCCTTGCCGAAGGCGACAAAGAGAGGCTGGGGTCTGATTTCCCAGGCCCTTCCGTCCAGGTGTAGGTCAAATAGAGGGTCTGGGATAAAGATTTAAGGCTCGGCTGTCTTAAATCTAAAATTCCAGGCCCTCAGCTCCATTCTCCTCTTGTCCTTAGTAAACCCTTTCGCGGATAATTTGCATCAGCCCCTACGGAAGTTTACTCGCGCCGGGCGAGGCGCATTTGGGAGCTTTTGATGTTTAAACGTATTTATGACCGTGCGCGCTCTCTTAACGGGCGGGCGGGGAAGGCAGTCGTGGCCTTGCCGCTCGCGCTCTTGATGCTGATGTTGACCATGCCCATGACGGCTTCGTGCCAGCGCGGGCACACAGACTCTGAGCGCGGCATCAGTGAGCTTCGCTCGCTCGTTGCAAGCGCGAGCGGCAAGCCGGCCGCAAACGACCTTGCGGCATTAGAGTCGAAGCACGCGGGGACGCGCGCCGCCGCGCTTGCGCGGTTCCTGCGCGGCTATCTCTACTTCACGGCGCAGAATTATCAGGCGGCCGCGGACGCGCTCGATGTCAAAACAATAAGCGCGCACTCTGCGCTGGGCGATTACGCTAGCTTCTTTAGAGCCGAGAGCGAGGCCGCGACCGGCGCAAACAGCCAGGCGCTGCGCGATTTCGGGATCGTCTACACGACTTACCACGATTCGCTTAAGGCTCGCGAATCGCGTGTGCGGGCCGCGGAGATGGCGATCCGCCTGGGCGACCCCGACAGCGCCATAAAAGAGCTGCGAGCGCTGGCCGACACGGGCGACGCGGACGCCGTGTACGTCACGGCGCAGGCGATGGAGAGCAAGGCGCGAAACGACGAGGCCGTCAGGCTCTATCGACGCATCTACTACGAGCTACCGGCGACAGCCGCCGCTGAACGCGCGAAGGGGCGGCTCGCGGCGCTCGGCGCGGCGGTTGAAAATAACCCTGTCTCGTTTGAAACCGAGCGTGCGCGGATAACCGCGCTCTATGACGCGAAGCAGTACTGGTCGGCTGCGCGGGCTTTTGACGATCTTGTCGTAAAATTTCCCGAAGCCGGGCGAGACGACCTGATCCAGCTACAGCACGGCATAAGCCTGCTAAACAGCAAGCAGCCCGCGCAGGCGGTCGCGCCTCTCGCGCGCGTCAGCAGCCGCAACGCGGACGCTCACGCCCAGGCGCTCTTTTATCAAGCCGAAGCGTTGCGCAAGTCGAACCGCGCCTCGGAGTCTTCCACCATCGTAGACCGCCTCGTAAGCCAGTACCCGAAGACACGCTGGGCCGAACAATCGCTTTATGACCTGGCGAGCTTCTATGACAAACAGTCGAGCGGGCTGGCCGCGACCCGCTTCAGGCAACTGCTCGCCGCTTACCCGAAGAGCCAGTACGCGCCCGAAGCCTCTTACAAGCTCGGCTATCAGGCCTACCGGTCGAAGAATTACGCGGAAGCGGCGCGACTGCTTGAACAGCACCTCGCAAGCTATCGCTCTCCCGACACGAAGTTCATAGGCGAAGCAGGGTTCTGGGCGGGCAAATCAGAAGAGATGCTCGGCAACCGCGCTCGCGCGCTCGCGCTTTATGATCTGGTGGTCGAGCGATACCGCTACGGTTATCACGGCTATCTCTCGAAGCTGCGCGCAGACAGGCTGCGCTCGTCGGATTCCTCGCTCAAGCCTGAGCCGCAAAAGAGCGGCTGGGACATAGAGCGCATGCGCCGGAATGCTCTTTATGTCGAAAACATCGAGGAGACTGCCGACGGGTCGGAAGCCGGACGTATTGCCAGGGCGGACGATCTTGAGATCATAGGCGTTGACGACCTCTTTTTGAAAGAGATCAATACCGCGATTGAAGGCGCCCCCAATTCGCCCCGGCTCAACCTGCGGCTTGCTCAGTTCTATTCGCGTCGCGGCGAAAATTTTCAGGCGACGCTGATCCTGCGTCGCGGCTACCCGGACATCTACTCTTACAAGGATTCGGACGTGCCGCGAGAGGCGTGGGACATCTTCTTTCCGATGGTCCACTGGCAGACGATCAAGCAGGAAGCCCAGCGTCACGGCATCGACCCGCACATCGCCGCGGGTCTGATACGGCAGGAGAGCGTCTTTAACCCGAAGGCGATCTCGCGTGTCGGCGCGCGCGGGTTGATGCAGTTGATGCCCGCGACCGGTCAGCTTGTGGCCAAACAACAGGGCGCGGGGCGCATTACCACCGCGGACCTCTACAACCCCACGCTCAATATCAAGCTTGGCATGAGCTACCTCGCGCAGATGCTTGGACAGTTCGGGCGGATCGAGTATGCCGCCGCGGGGTACAACGCGGGACCGGGCCGGGCTAAACAATGGAAAGCCGAGCGCGGCCACCTCGACATCGAGGACTGGATCGAGTCGATCCCGTTTACCGAAACGCGCGGCTATGTTCAGGGCGTGCTCCGCTACGCCGCCAACTATCGAAGGTTTTATAAGTAACCAGAGGTTTTATGATGTGCAAACGGGTCCTTTCAAAATCCACTCTTTTGATCGCCGCCCTCCTGCTGCCAATCGCTGTTGACGCGCAGGCGCAGGCGCTCAAGCCGCCGGGCAGAGCGACAGGCTCGGTCAAGATCGTCACAGGCCATGCGGGCTCGGTCGTCTTTATCAACAACGTCCGTCACGGGCACACCACGGACGCAGGCGAGCTTTTGCTCGCGAGCGTCAAAACGGGCACTTACCCCGTAAGAGTGCGAACGGTCGGGTTTGCGGATTGGAAAGGCTCTGTCGTCGTCGCCCCGTCCGCAAGCCGCGTGCTCAAGGTGACACAGCAGCCGACCACCGACGAAGCCGTGTTGCATTATCAAAGAGGCGACGCGCTCAGAGACAAAGGGAAGTATGCCGAATCGGTCAAAGAGTATGAGCAGGCGATTGCGCTCAAGCCGGTCTTCCCCGAAGCGCGCATAGCCGCGGCGCGGAGCTACGTCGCGCTTCAAGAGTTTGACAAGGGCGAAGCGCACCTGTACGCCGCGATGAAGGCGAGTCGCGTGCCGCTGGCCGAAGCGCAGACCGTGCTCGGCAACCTCCGGCGCAACCAGGGACTCGTCGATGAATCGATCATCGAGTATCGAAAGGCGCTCAGGCTTGCGCGCAACGTCTCGCCCGAAGCGCATATAGGGCTTGCAATCGCGCTTGAAGAGTCGAACCAGACGGAAGAGGCCATAAAGGAGTACCGCATAGGCATCGCGCAGGACATGGATACGGAGCCGATCCTTTACTACCTGCTCGCGAGCATACTTGAAAAGAACGAGCGCAAACAGGAGGCGATTGAAGCCTATCAGAGCTACTTGCGACTCGACCCCGAAGGCCAGTATGCTACCGCCGTCGCGTCGATGATCGAGCGGCTGAAAGAAGAGATAGATAACCAGTAATGTCGAAGAAGATCATCTCTGAAAAAGCGGAGCGGTTCACGGAGTCTGTCATACGCGACATGACGCGGCAGGCGAATCTGTACGGCGCGGTCAACCTCTCGCAGGGCTTCCCGGATTTTGCCGCGCCCGGCGAGATCAAGCAGGCCGCCTGCGACGCCATAACGGCCGACATCAACCAGTACGCGATAACGTGGGGGGCCAAGAGCTTTCGCGACGCCATTGCCGAAAAGGCCGCGTGGTACCTGGGGCTTGAGGTAGACCCCGAGCGCGAGCTTACGGTCACCTGCGGCTCGACCGAAGCGATGATCGCGGCGATGATGGCGATTGTGAACCCGGGCGATGAAGTTATCGTCTTCGAGCCTTTTTATGAGAACTACGGCCCGGACGCAATCCTATCGGGCGCGACGCCTCGCTATGTCACGCTCAGAGAGCCCGACTGGGCCTTTGACCCCGACGAGCTTGCCGCCGCGTTTAATGACAACACCAAAGCGATCATAATCAACACCCCGAACAACCCCACGGGGAAGGTATTCGACCGCGCGGAGCTTGAGCTTATAGCAGGGCTTTGCCGGAAGTGGAACGTCATTGCGATCACGGACGAGATTTACGAGCACATACTCTTTAACGGCAAACAGCATATCGCCCTGGCCACGCTCGAAGGCATGCGCGACCGCACGATCACGATCAACGGGCTGTCGAAGACCTATAGCGTGACCGGCTGGCGCGTCGGCTACACGATTGCGCCGCCCGAAATCACGCTCGCCATCAGAAAAGTTCACGACTTTCTGACAGTAGGCGCAGCCGCGCCGCTTCAGGAAGCGGGAGCCTACGCGCTCCGCCTGCCGCGCGATTATTATGACAAGCTGCAATCGCTTTACACCGAGAAGCGCGAACGCCTGCTTTCGGTCTTAAAAGAGGTGGGCTTCCGGTGCTTCGACCCCGACGGCGCGTATTACGTGATGACCGACATCAGCGCGTTCGGCTACAGAAACGACCTCGAATTTGCCCGCTTCCTCGTAAAAGAGATCGGCGTGGCCGTCGTGCCCGGCAGCAGCTTTTATCACAAACCCGAAAACGGGCGCTCGCAGGTCCGCTTCACTTTCTGCAAAAAAGATGAGACGCTCGAACTGGCCGAACAACGCCTGAGCCGCCTCAAATCTCTCGTCCGGGCGTGACCCGCTCGCCCGAATCAAATAAGCTAAGTTGATAAATAACTGCACTTAACCTCTATTGGTAAACCTGAGTAAATGAATCAAGAATAAATTTGACTAAATAAGTCGGGTTTAGTAAATTAGATACGGGCCTGTCGGCCAACCGGCAATAGGGCCGGTGGTTTAAGCGGCGAAATGAGGGGCTATGCAGATATCAACGAAAGCGAAGTATTCGGTGCGAGCGGTTCTCGATATTGCCGAGCACTCGAACGGCGCTCCCGTGCCCCTGGCCGCCATATCGAAGCGCGAGGGGATTTCGCTGCTCTTTCTTGAGCAGCTGTTTCAAGCCTTGCGCAAGGGCAACGTCGTAAAGAGCGCGCGGGGGGCGCACGGCGGGTATGTGCTGGCGCGCGACCCGTCGGAAGTGACGATTGGCGAGATCATACGTCTGGTCGAGCCGCCGCTTTACACGAGCTCCTGCTTTGGCAAGACCGAATCTGTAGACGAGTGCCGCATAGCCGACTCTTGCATGAGCGGGGCCGTCTGGAAGCAGCTCGCCGAGCACATAGACAACTTTTTAGATTCGATAACGGTCGCGGACCTTTGCAGCAAGGCGAAGCCCGAGGTGGTTTACGGGCTGAGGCTCAAGTCGAATCGAATCGCGGAGAGCCGCTTCAGAAAGCACGAACCGGATGCGGATACGGTCGAGGTGGCTTGACGCAGGTTACTCAGGCTCGCGCCTGCCGGTTTGAGAAGAAGACAGGCTTACAGGAATTATTAAGGAGATCGAAATGTCATTGAAGCTCCCTATCTACATGGATTACCACGCGACTACGCCGTGTGATCCGCGCGTGGTGGAAGCGATGCTTCCTTACTTCACAGAGAAGTTCGGCAATGCCGCGAGCCGCAATCATCAATTCGGGTGGGAAGGCGAAGAGGCTGTCGAAAACAGCCGCAAACAGGTCGCGGACCTGATCGGCGCAAGCGCGAAAGAGATAGTTTTTACAAGTGGCGCGACCGAATCCGACAACCTCGCCATAAAAGGCGTGGCCGATATGTATTACGAGCGCGGCGACCATATCATCACGGTCGTCACGGAGCACAAGGCCGTGCTCGACACCTGCAAGAAGCTTGAAAAACGCGGGTTCAAAGTGACGTACCTGCCCGTGGGCTCTGACGGCCTGATTTCGCCCGACGACGTGAAAAACGCTATCACGGACAAGACGATTCTGGTCTCCGTCATGCACGCGAACAACGAGATCGGCGTGCTCCAGCCCATAGCCGAGATTGGCAAGGTGTGCAAAGAGCGCGGCGTCGTCTTTCACACCGACGCGACTCAAAGCGTCGGCAAGGTTCCGTTTAATGTCAACGATCTGAATGTCGATCTTGTGTCGCTTTCGGCGCACAAGATGTATGGGCCGAAAGGCGTTGGCGCACTATACGTTCGCCGCAAGAACCCGCGCGTGATGTTGGTCCCGATTATCGACGGGGGTGGTCACGAGCGCGGCATGCGCAGCGGCACGCTCAACGTCACAGGCATAGTGGGCCTTGGCGCGGCGGCTGCGATTGCCAAGACCGATATGGAATCGGACCATAAGCGCATCTTTGAGCTGCGCGAAAAATTGCGCAAAGGGATTATGGACGAGATACCCGATGTCTACGTCAACGGCCACCCGGAACAGAGGCTTGCGGGTAATCTCAACATCTCGTTCGCTTACGTCGAAGGCGAATCGCTTTTGATGGGCATAAGCGACATCGCCGTGTCGTCGGGGTCGGCCTGCACGAGCGCAAGCCTTGAGCCGAGCTACGTGTTGAAGGCGCTCGGCGTCGGCGAGGAGCTTGCTCATAGCTCGATCCGTTTTGGGCTGGGCCGCTTCAACACCGAAGCCGAGGTCGATTACACGATCAACCGCGTGAACGAGGCGGTGAACCGCCTCCGCGAGCTTTCGCCGCTGTGGGAGATGGTTCAGGAAGGCATCGACCTGAGCAAAGTCCAGTGGGCAGGCGAGTAGGAATCATTTGAGCCTTACTTTGAAAGAGATATAGGAGAGAGAAAAAAATGGCTTATTCAGATAAAGTTGTCGACCACTACAATAACCCGCGCAACGTCGGCAGTCTCGACAAGAAAGACCCGAACGTGGGCACGGGTCTTGTCGGCGCGCCCGAATGCGGCGACGTGATGAAGCTCCAGGTGAAGATCAACCCCGAGACGAACGTCATCGAGGACGCGAAGTTCAAGACGTTCGGCTGCGGCTCGGCCATCGCAAGCTCCAGCCTTGCGACCGAATGGCTCAAAGGCCGGTCGGTAGACCAGGCGCTTGAGATCAAGAACACAGAGATAGTCAAAGAGCTGAACTTGCCGCCGGTCAAGATTCACTGCTCGGTGCTGGCCGAAGACGCGATCAAGGCGGCCATCAACGATTACAAGACCAAGCAGGGTGATGAGAAAGTGGAGGAGGCGACGGTCACTGCCTGAAGGCTTTGACCCGCGTCTGTTTATCATGGCGATTGAACTTACGAAAGTGGCTGTCGAAAAGATACGCGAGATCATGCGCGACCAGGGCATGACCGAAGGCGGTTTGCGCGTCGGCGTGAAAGGCGGCGGCTGTTCGGGTCTCGGCTACACGCTCGCGCTCGACACAGAGGCGCAGCCGACGGACAAGATTTTCGAGGTTGACGGCGTGAAGGTGTTCGTCGATCCGAAGAGCTACCTCTATCTTAACGGCACGACGCTCGACTACAAATTTGAAGGGTTGATGCAGCGAGGGTTTACCTTCGTCAACCCGAACTCCGCGGGCGACTGCGGTTGCGGCGAGTCGTTTTCGGTCTGACGCCGAGCTTGAAAAGCTGCCGCCGACAATCGCCGCCGCACAGACGCGGCGCAGCTAGCATGCCGGCGCATTAATACTGATTAAAGTAAGGCTTGATGGTTGGGCGCCACAGTTGCTCAACCATCATTTTTTTGAGAATTGAGATGAGTGAAGCCAAAGCCCACGCCCCTGAGTCCTGCCGCTATTGCCAGGCCCCTGCGGGCGCGACGAACGCGAACTTCTGCCCTGCCTGCGACCGGATTCAGCCGCTCAGGGCCGGTCTCGACTACTTCAGCTTCTTCGACCTGCCGCGCAAGCTGGGGCTTGACGAAGCGCGGCTTGAAAAAGAGTATTACGCGCTCAGCCGCCGCCTTCACCCCGATTACTTTATGAACGCGAGCGACGAAGAGAGGCTATCGAGCATCGAGCGGTCTTCGTTGCTAAACGACGCTTACCGCACTTTGCGCAACCCCGTGAGCCGCGCGCAATATCTGCTCGCGCTCGAAGGCTACAAGGAGGCCGAAAAGAAAGCGCCGCCCGATCTGCTCGAAGAAGTGTTCGAGCTAAACATGCAGATCGAAGAGATGAAAGCGGCCCGCCGCTCAGGCGACGAAGACGAGATAGCCGGGGCACGCTCGGCGCTCGAAGACGCGCTCGCCGGGTTGAACCGCAAGCTCGCAGAGCTTGACGCGCGGCTCGCCCGTACAGGCGACGAGTGGGATGCGGCGCTCGATAAAAGCGAAGGCGAAGCCGCGCTCAATCGTATGAGCGAAGTGCTGTCGCACCGCTCTTACATTCGAAACCTTGTTCGCGATATTAAGGAGGAGATTTTATAGATGCCGGTTATTGAGTTGAGCATGAGCGGGCGGCCCAAATCGGGGCGCGTAGTCGGTATAGACCTCGGCACGACCAACAGCCTCGTCGCTTACATGGGCGACCACGGTCCCGAAGTCATGCGCGACCCGGCGGGCAATGCGCTCGTGCCTTCGATAGTCTATTTTGACGCGGAACAGAACCGATTGCTGGTCGGCAGCGAGGCGCGCAACAAGCTCATCACAGAGCCGCGCAAGGCCGTCTACTCCGTCAAGCGGTTCATGGGCAAAGGGAGCGCGGACGTTCAAGAAGACCTGTCGCTTGTGCCGTTTCAGATCGCTTCCGGGAGCGAGCAGGTGATCCGTTTTCGGATGGGCGACCGTGTATTTACGCCGCCCGAAATATCGGCATTCATACTGAGAGATTTGAAAGAGCGCGCGTCCAACTTCTTCGGCGAAGAGGTGACGCGGGCGGTCATCACCGTCCCGGCATATTTCAACGACGCCCAGCGACAGGCGACCAAGGACGCGGGCCACCTCGCAGGGCTCGAAGTGCTCCGCATAGTCAACGAGCCTACCGCGGCCTCGCTCGCTTACGGGATAGGCAACCGCGAAGAGGCGCTCGTTGCGGTGTATGACCTCGGCGGCGGAACCTTTGACATCTCGATACTCAAGTTGAAAGAGGGAATATTCGAGGTGCTCGCTACGAACGGCGACACGCACCTGGGCGGCGACGACATCGATAACCAGCTTATAAACTCTGTGCTCGATGAGCTTGAAAGCCGCACAGGCAAACGGCTTGAAGACGACCCGGCGGCTTTTCAGGTCTTACGAAAAGCGGTGATCGCGGCCAAGCACGAATTGTCCGAAGCCGACCGCGCGGTGGTCGAGATTGATCTCGGCCCGGAGAACGGAGGCCGGTACCGCCGCGAGATAACGCGCGCGGAATTCGAGCAGATGGTCGGGGGGCTTGTCGAGCGGACCATCGGCCCTGTAAAGCAATCGCTCAGGGACGCCGATCTGGACCCTTCGCAGATTGACGAAGTTGTGCTCGTGGGCGGCTCTACGCGGATACCGCTCGTCAAAAGGCGAGTCGCGGAGTTGTTCAAGCGCGAGCCGCACACGGAGCTAAACCCTGATGAAGTGGTCGCGCTTGGCGCGGCGATTCAGGCAGACATACTCGCGGGCGGAAGCCGCGACCTGCTGCTGTTAGACGTATCGCCGCTCAGCCTCGGCATAGAGACTATGGGCGGGGTCGTCGCAAAGATAATCCCGCGCAACTCGACCATCCCGGCCTCAGCCGCAGAGATGTTCACAACCTGGGTCGATAACCAGACCGGCATCGACATACACGTCGTGCAGGGCGAGCGAGAGATGGTGGCCGATTGCCGCAGCCTCGCAAGATTTACGCTCAAGGGGATACCGCCGCAACCGGCGGGGCTGCCGCGCATCGAGGTCCGTTTCATGATCGACGCCAACGGAATCTTGACCGTCAGCGCGAAGGATTTGCGCACAGACCAGCAGCAGTCTATCGAGGTGAAGCCGAGCTACGGGCTGTCGGACGAGCAGATCGAAAAGATGCTTGTCGAGTCGTTCGAGTTTGCGGAAGAGGACCTTCGCAAGCGCCAGTTGATCGAAGCGCGCAACGAAGCCGAGACGGTGATGCGCGCATCCGAGAAGGCGCTTGCCGAAAAGGCCGAAGCGTTGATCGAAGACGAGGAGCGCTCGGAGATTCGCGCCGCGCTCGACGCGCTTCGCCAGGCCGTTGCGGGCGAAGATCACAGTCTCATACGCGAAAAGATTACCGAGCTTGACGAGAAGTCGCATCATCTCGCCGAGATGATTATGGATAACGCACTGCTTGCGGCGCTCAAGAACCGCAAGGCAAGCGAAGTGACAGAGGGATAAACGTGGAAGCAAAAGAGAAGGCCGGTGGCGTCATGGTTGAAGACCAGCCGGAGACTGAAAAACCGGGGACTGAGAAGAGAGTTCACAAGGTCATCTTTCTGACTCGCGAAGGCGAGCCCATACAGGTCGATTACGACCCTGAGCGAATGCCTTATCACGAACACGGGCGCGAAGGCTCTCTGCTCGACATCGCGCTCAACTACGGTATCGAGCTTGAGCACGCCTGCGGCGGCAACTGCGCCTGCACGACCTGTCACGTGATAGTCAAGCAGGGCGAAGAGAACCTGTCGGAGATGGAAGATGACGAAGAGGACCGTGTCTACCTGGCCGACGGCGTCACGTTACGCTCGCGGCTGGGCTGCCAGGCCGTTGTAAAAGGCGACGTGACGGTTGAGATTGCCGATTAGCTTCGGCTTATGGAGGATTGATGCCGGAACTCGATTGGACGAACATCGAAGAGATAGCATTGGGGTTGATGGAAGCGCACCCTGGAGTCGACCCGCTGACGGTCCGTTTTACGGACCTGCACCACTGGGTCACTCAGCTTGACGGCTTCACGGGCGATCCGAAAGGCTCGAACGAAAAGAAGCTCGAAGCCATTCAGATGGCCTGGTACGAAGAGTGGCAGGAAGAGAACAGCTAGAATTGCCGCCCGACCCGCGATGAGAGTCTACCTCGACAACTCCGCGACCACGCGCGTCGCTCCTGAAGTGATAGAGGCGATGCTGCCCTATTTCGCCGAAGAGAGCGGCAACGCCCAATCGGTCCATTCGTTCGGGCAGCGGGCAAAGGCGGCGGTCGAGGCGGCTCGCCGCAAGGTCGCAGCGCTATTGAATGTCTCGCCGGGCGAGATAATCTTTGTCTCAGGCGGGACTGAAGCAGACAACACGGCGGTGCGCGGAATAGCCGAAGCCAACCAAAAACACGGTCGCCACATCATCACCACAAAGATAGAGCACCCGGCGGTGCTTGCCACCTGCGAGGCGCTTGAAGCCGCAGGGTATCGAGTCACGTACCTGTCTGTCTCGAATCGCGGGCTGGTCAACGTCGAAGACGTGCGCGCAGCCATAGCCGACGACACTATACTGATCTCCGTCATGCACGCGAACAACGAGACGGGCACGCTCCAGCCTGTCCGGGAGATATCCGAGGTGGTGGCAGATGCCCGCCGCGCGGGCCGCAAGCACATCTACTTTCACACTGACGCCGTTCAATCGGTCGGAAAGATACCTGTTGACGCGCGCGAGCTTGGGGTCGATCTGCTCTCGCTTTCGGGCCACAAATTTCACGGGCCGAAAGGCATCGGCGCGCTCTACCTAAAGAAGGGCACGCGCATCTCGAAGCTCATGTACGGCGGCCATCACGAACGCGACCGGCGACCCGGCACAGAAAACGTTTCAGGCATCGTCGGGCTCGGTCTTGCCTCGGAGCTTGCGAGGACCAGTCTCGACGAGCGCAGCAGGAACATGAAAGAGCTTCGCGATTATTTCGAGGGAGTGCTGATGTCACGCGTAACCGGCGTGCGGATAAACGGAGACGCAAAGCGACGCCTGCCCAATATCTCGAACGTGAGCTTCGACGGAGTCGACGGCGAAAGCCTTTTGATAGCGCTCGACCTGAAAGGCGTAGCGGTTTCCACCGGGTCGGCCTGCGCTTCCGGCTCGCTTGAGCCGAGCCACGTGCTTACGGCCCTCGGCCTTCGGCGCGAACAGGTGCGCGGAAGCCTGCGCGTAAGCCTGAGCGCATATACAACCCGTGACGAGATCGACTGTGCGCTCGCGGCGGTAGTAGAGATAGTCTCGCGCCTGCGAGAGATGCTGCCGGCCGAGCTGGATCAACGGCGCGAGCCTGCGCTTTCATAAATGTTCCCTGTGTGAAGGTATGTACAGCGACCAGGTAGCAGATCACATCGCCAACCCGCGAAACGTGGGCGAGCTCGATAACCCTTCCGGCGTGGGCGATGTGACGAATCAGGTCTGCATGGACCGTATCAGGTTGACGGTGAAGATCGCGGGCAGCAAGGTCACGGACGCGCGGGTAAAAGCTCACGGATGCCCGCCGACAATCGCCGCCGCGTCGTGTTTGAGCGAGATGATAATAGGCCGCCCGGTCGCTGAGCTTGAATCGTTAAATCGCGCACATATCACACAAGCGCTCGGCCGATTGCCTGCGGCCAAGTCGCACTGCGCGGCGCTTGCTATCGAGGCGTTGCGCGCCGCGCTCGAAAGCAGTCGGGGGTGAATTGAAATGAAAAACAGAATCACACACGCTCCGTTCAGATTGGTGCTGTCGGTCACAATGATATTGCTGCTGGGCGCGAGCTTATATTCTCAGCAGATGGCCGATCCCGATTTCAACGCTGCGGTCGCCCGTCCCGCCTATACGCGGAAGCATCCGAAAGTCGTCATCGATGAAGCGCACTCGAACTTTCATACCACCACGGGGCGTTACAAACCGTTTGCCGATCTACTGATAAGCGACGGCTACAACGTGGTGCCCGGCACCGAGAAGTTTCAGAAAGAGAGCCTCAAGGGCGTCGATGTGCTCGTGATCGCTAACGCAGCCGCCCCGAACGCCACAAATGAACTGTCAGAACCGGCCTTTAGCGAACAGGAGTGTGACGCGGTTCGCGACTGGGTTCGCGCGGGCGGCTCTCTGCTGCTGATCGCCGACCACGCGCCGTTCGGCGGCGCTTCGGAAAATCTCGCGAAGCGGTTTGGCGTGGGCATGGGCAACGGCTTTGTGTTCGACCTTGCCAACTCCGACACGGGCCCGACCACGCTCGTCTTCTCAAAAGAGAACGGGCTGTTGGGAACTCACCCCTTGCTTCGGGGCCGCAACCGTTCTGAAGAGGTGAAGCGAGTAGTGTCATTCACGGGCCAGTCGCTTGTCGTTCCACAAGGCGCGGTTGCGCTGATGAAGCTCAGCCCGACCGCTTATGAATCGCCGAACCGGGGTGATCTGCAAGCGGCGGTCGCCGCAGCTCCCAAACAAGAGACGGCGCAGGCTCGCGCGGCTGCCGGGCGCGCGCAGGCGCTGGCGATGAAGTTTGGTAAAGGCAGGGTTGTAGTCTTGGGCGAGGCCGCCATGTTCTCAGCGCAGGTCGTAAGGACAGCGCAGGGGGGACAGCGGCGGGAAGGCAAAATGGGCATGAACGTGCCGGGCAGCGATGATAAACAGTTCGCGTTAAATGTCATGCACTGGCTGTCGAGGCTGCTCAAGTAATCAAAGGATCAGTTCGGAGCAATCGCGCCGCAGGATGGGCAGAAGACTTCGCCGGGGTCGATGGCCGTCCAGCAATCATCGCAGGTGTAGCTGGCCTTCGGTCCCGTTTCGAATCCGTTTAGAAAAGCTCCGCAAGCCATGCAGAATAACTCTTCGCTATCACACCTGACGCCACACTCCGGGCATTTTACCCCTCTCGATTCACTTACGGCCGATACGAGCAAGTCGTCGGAAAAGGCATTCAAGGCTTTCAGCAGATCACCCGTAGCGAGAAATGCATGTGTGACCGGTTCATCGTGTGCGTCCGCTTTGTGAGAAATCTCTGCGAATTCTTCTATTACATTCTCTATGACAAGCTCTGTCGCCTCGACCGTCTCTATATCGGGCGCGGTCTCGGCTTGCTCTTTTATAAGTGCGGGCTCAAGGAGAAATTCTTCGATTGTTTCCGTTACGGTCTCTGTGACAGGCGCTACGACGGTTAACTCTTCCTCGTCGAGCGAGGCATCGCTGAACCATTCGGAGACGGGCTCCACTTCCGTCGCGGTCAAAAGCGGCTCGTAGTGGAAATCCTCTGCTCGATCAAGAACCCGGAGATCATCCGATGGCTGCGTTGCTTCTGATACCTGCGCAGATTCAGATACGTGCTCCACTGGCTCAGGCTCTGACCGAACAGGCTGTGAGTCGGGAGGAAGAAGTATGAACGCGGATAGATCGCTGTAGAGGTCGAGTTCCAGGTTTTCATCCGGGGCAGTCCTCGCCCCCGTTTCTACATTGTTCAATTCCATCGAAGTCATTCTCGAATGATGAAACACGTGGAGGCAAAACGTGTCTATTCTACCGCAGGGCAAAACGGTTTTCTATACTAATTGTCAAAGTGATACCATCTCGAATTACACGAGATAATATGCCGGGTGAGCTGGAAATCATCTCTCGCATCAGGCAGCGCGCGCGCGCCACGCCGCTCTTGCGCGTCGGTATCGGCGACGACGCCGCGGTGATAAAACCACGCGGCAATACCGACTTGATTGCCTGTTGTGACCTGATGGTCGAAGACGTTCACTTTCGCCGCCGCTGGGGTGAAGCCAGGTTGATCGGCAGAAAATCGCTCGCGGTCACCTTGAGCGACGTGGCGGCGATGGGCGGCAGTCCTCTTTTTGCGATGGTGAGCCTCGCCCTGCCCGGTGGGTTATCGACCGAGTTTGTAGACCGGTTATTAGAAGGCGTCTTTGAAAGCGCCGAGCGGGCGGATGTCTCCGTCATAGGCGGCGATACCTCCTCATCGCCCGGCCCTCTTTTCATAGATACAACCGTCATCGGTGAGTGCGAGCCGGGCCGCGCAGTCACGCGGGCCGGAGCAAGCGAGGGCGACCGCATATTTGTGACTGGCTCTGTTGGCTCATCGGCGCTTGGGCTTTTGCTTCTTGAGCGCGGGCATGTGCTCAGTGACCTATCTTCACCTGCCGACTGGCGGCGGGATGCGATCCTCAAGCACCTCGACCCTGAGCCAAGATCGAGTTTAGGAAGGCTTATCGGGGAATCTGGAATCGCTACGGCTATGATAGACATAAGCGACGGGTTGACGACGGACCTCTCTCACATCCTCGAAGAGAGCGGTTGCGGGGCGGTGATCGACGCGGAAGCGATCCCCGTTGCCGACACGGTCGCGGCATTCGCCAGCGAAAGCTCGGAAATCGACCCTGTCAGCTTCTCGCTCGGCGGAGGCGAAGAGTACGAGCTGCTGTTTACTGCGCGCCCTGCCGCACGCGCTAACATCGACGCCCTCGCAGCCGAATCGGGCATCGCGATTACTGAGATAGGCGAGATAGTGGCCGGGAAGAAGTTACAGCTCAAGCTGGGTTCAAAGACGGAAACAATCGAGCCTTCCGGTTATGAGCACGAGATTTAGCTTGATCTATGACCCTCGCGGTAGAAAAGGATCGAGGATACACAGCAGGCCATTACTGTCGGCTCATTCTAGCAACAACCCTTCGCAACTGAGGTGATAGAGTAGATATTGCTCCGGGCAGAAACTCGATGGAGACGGTCTCTTAAAACCTGTTACGATTAGACCGCGAACTTATTTGGGAGAAAAGCCATGCGAACTATTCCGGGCAAGAAAAAAACGCTTTCAATCGTACTTGTCTCATTATCGCTGGCAGCTCTCCTGGTTCCAGCATACGCGGCAAAGCGGCGAGTCGAATTTAGAACGGTAGTGAAAGTGGGTATGAGCAGCCATCGCGAAAAACAGAATTATGTCATCACCAACGCGGCGGATTGGGCGAACCTTTGGAACAGGGCGTTTGAAGCTTCGAGCACCATCCCCCCTTTACCAGAGATCGACTTCACAGAGCGCATGGTGATAGCTGTCTTTCGTGGGACGACGCCCGACCCTTGCCACGACGTTAAGTTCACGAAGCTGATTGAGACCGAAGGCGCGCTGAAAGTTCATGCCAGAGAAAAACTGCCCGGAAGGCGATGTGGATGCGTAGCAGCGATTGGAGCCCCTTTTCACATCATTGAGATTCCGAAAACCAGCAAAGCCGTCGTATTCAAGCTAAAAGAGAAGACCATAGATTGCGAGTAAGCTCAGCGCGCCGCGCCTCTCAGAAAAGCGAATAGATGAACGGCGCGAGCGCGGATGTCTCGGCAAACACCACGACTATCCCAAGCAGCACGAGCATAAAAAGCACGGGGGCGAGCCACCACTTTTTGCGGTAGCGCATAAACATCCATAGCTCGTTAAGCAGCGAAAACTTTGACGAAACTCCCATGCCTTCCTCCCGTTCGGTTAAGGCTCTCAGTCTAGCTCAAACTCTTGCTGCCAATCAACGTCATCCGAAAGCCTGGGCTGGTCCTGTTTGGCCAGCAGGAAATGGTCGATGACAAGGTAGTCCATCCCCGTTCGCATGAAGCAGCGGTAGGCATCGCGTGGCGAGCAGACTATGGGCTCGCTTCGCACGTTGAACGACGTGTTGATGATGACCGGGACTCCGGTCAGCCGGTCGAACTCTTTTATGAGCTCGTAAAAGAGCGGGTTCTCATCATTCGACACGGTCTGGATTCGCGCCGACCCGTCCACGTGCGTCACGGAGGGGATAACTCTGCGGTCCGGTTTGACCTGGGCCACAAGCAGCATATAGCGGCTGTCGCGATCAAGGTCAAAGAACTCCGCGCAACGCTCTTCGAGGACCGCAGGGGCGAACGGGCGAAAGCTCTCGCGGAACTTTATCTTCATATTCACGCGGGTCTGGTTTTCGGGGTTGCGCGCGTCGGCGAGTATGCTGCGGTTGCCGAGCGCGCGAGGGCCAAACTCCATGCGGCCTTGAAACCAGCCTATGACATTCTGTTCCGCGATAAGCCGCGCAACCTTTTCGACAAGCTCCCCCCTGCACAGTTTCGTGTAGACCGCGCCCGTCTCTTTCAGAAAGCTTTCGACCTGCTCGGACGAGTAAGAAGGGCCCAGGTATGCGTGGCTCATACGGGAGTCGCGAGCGTTACCGAGCAGGGTGTGGTGGATATACTTTGCCACGCCGATTGCCCCGCCCGCGTCGCCCGCCGCGGGTTGTATGAAGATATGCTCGAACGGCCCTTCTCGAAGTATCCTGCCGTTGGCGACGCAGTTGAGCGCCACGCCACCGGCCAGGCAGAGATTTGTCAGGCCCGTCTCTTTATGAAGGCTCCTCGCCAGGCGCAGCATGATCTCTTCGGTCACCTTTTGAATGCTGGCCGCGATGTCTTTATGCCGCTGGTCGAGCGCGGATTCGGGCTGGCGCACGGGGCCGTCGAACAACCGGTCGAACCGGCCGTTCGTCATGCGAAGCCCGTGCTGGTATTCGAAGTAGTCCATGTTGAGACGAAAGCTGCCGTCTTCGGCAACGTCCATCAGCTCCGACATGATCCGGTCGTAGTATTGGGGAGCGCCATACGGGGCCAGCCCCATCACTTTATACTCGGCGCTGTTGACCTTGAACCCGAGGTAGTATGTGAAAGCGCTGTAGAGCAGACCGAGCGAATGCGGGTAGTTGATCTGCTTGAGCATCTCGATCTTGTTTCCGCGCCCGGCGGCAAGGCTCGCCGTTGCCCATTCGCCTACGCCGTCGACGACCATGATGGCCGCTTCGTCAAAAGGCGAGACTAGAAACGCGCTCGCCGCGTGCGACAGGTGGTGCTCGGCAAACAGTATCTCGCCCTTATAGGCAAGCTCTCTTGCGATCAGGTCTTTCGTCCAGAGCTTCTCGCGCAGCCATACCTGGACCGCCTGCATGAAGGCGCGGTAGGAGCGCGGAAAGGTAGAGATGTAAGAGGTGACGATGCGCTCGAATTTCAAAAGCGGCTTGTCGTAAAAACCGACGTAGTCGAGCTCGCCCGTTGTGATACCGCCCGCTTCGAGGCAGTAGCTAATGGCGTTGGCCGGGAAGCTCGAATCGTGTTTCTTGCGCGTGAATCTCTCTTCGGAAGCGGCGGCGACGATGCGACCGTCTTGAATCAAGCAGGCCGCCGCATCGTGATAAAAGCATGATATACCCAGTATGTTCATTAAAGTGTCTTTTAGAACTGACGCCGCGCCTGGTCTTTCTCAGAGCCGACCGCTTCGTAATCTTCCCAATAATGCGCGCTCTCCCGTCTGCGCAGCCTGAGCGGGTCGTGGCGAACCAGCTTTATGGCTAGAGAGGTCGGGCCTACTATCAGAAAGTAAAACAGGGTCAACAGGACCCTTGTCTGGAAGCGACCGATTACGTGCGCGACACGTTTCCAGCGGTTCCACAGGCTTTTAAAAAAGTTCTTCATGATGGGAACGGTAAATTCTATTAGCCTGCGGCTGTGGATTGCAAGGCTGTCGGAAGCTGGCTTGACACCGCGCGCGCGGTTCGGCTTACTTTCCGGCGAGGACCAGTCAAATATGGCGACAAACCCTGAACCGGAAAAATCGACCGAACAGCCTGCCCGGCCCGACATCAACATCTCCAAGAAGAAACAGGTTCTGTTCACGCTTGTGATAATGGTGATCTTTCTCGCGTTGTTCGAAGTAGCGTTGCGGCTGCTCGGTTTGCCGCGCGAGCTTCGCCAGGACGAGGGCTTGCAGCAAGCGGCCAACAACATCATCGGTTACGAATACACGCCCGGCTGGAGCGGGTATCGCGCGGGCGCTTTTGTGACGATAAATTCCGCCGGGTGGCGCGGCAAAGAGTTCTCGCCCGCCAAGCCCGAAGGCACCGTGCGCGTGGTCGCCGTCGGCGACTCGTACGTTTTCGGCAAAGCCGTAAATGACGAAGACGTTTTCCTCGCGCAGCTTGAACGGATGCTAAACACCGAGGGCGGCCCGCGATACGAGACGATAAACACGGGCCACGACGGCGCGAACACATACGAAGAGTTCCGCTACTTCGAGGAGCGAAAGATGATGGAGCTGAACCCGGATGTGGTCGTGCTTGGCTTCACGGTCGGCAATGACGCGGAGGTCGCTTATTACAACAACCGCGCGATACTGCGCAACAGGTTGCGCGACCAGAGCTGGCTGCTCGATTTGACCGAGAGCAGCCGGTTCCGCGAAGTGGAGCGCAACCTTCGACTGGCGAGGCTGGTCGGACAGGCCGCGAACTGGATAGAGAAAGATAAGGTCACGAAATACTCTTACGATCTGAAGCTGAAATCCTACTCGGAGCGGTTCGAGGCGTGGCAATCGTGCAAGGGCGCGCTTATCGCCTTTCACGAAGCCTGCCGCAACAGGGGGGTGCCGCTTGTCGTGATCCTCTTTCCCGATTGGACAAGGGAAGAGAACCAGACGTTTAAAGATTACCCTGACGAGTTCAAACGGATTCACAACCAGGTGGCGGCTGTCTTTTCAGGGCGCGATGGCGCGGTAGTCGTCGACATAGTTGATGACCTCGCGGCCACAGGGCTCACCACGCAAGAGCTGAAGATACCGATTGACGGCCACCCGAATCGAATCTGGCACGAGCTTGTCGCGCGACGACTGGCGGAAACATTAAGAGAAGTGACAAGTAAACAGTGACAAGTGACAAGAAGGGCCGGAGCAGGGCTTGGCCCTTGCCTCTTTCTTGTCACTTGTCACTCGTCACTGTTTACTTTCCCCGATTCACTGTTTACCTGACCGTGATCTTGCTCGTGCCTACGTTAAGGCTTGAGTCATTGCAGCGAAACGCGATGACGTGCTCGCCCGGCTTGTCGAAGGTGACGCGCAGGCGGAAGCTCTCTATGAGCGAATCGGCTATGCCGTCTACGGGAAAGACGATCTTCCACTCACCGCCGTCCACGCTATACTCGCCTCTGATTATACGGCTTGTCGTGTCGGCAACGTCGAATGTCACTTCGGTCGTTTGAGCGTTTCTGGAAGGCGAGCCCGCTTTGACCGAAGGCGGGGTGTTGTCTATCTCAACGGCATCGGTCACCTCTTCCTGCGCGAGCGCAGCGCCCTCGGGGTTGCTGGGGCTGTCGCTTGCCTGCACCTTGAACTGGTACGGGCTGTCGGGCAGCCGGTTGCCGTCGATTGTGTAATAGGATTGCGATAGATTTTCTGCAAGCAGGTGCCATTGATCGTCGCCCGGAGTTCGATAAAGTATCGTGTAGACAAGCGTGTCGCCGTTAGGGTCCGAGGCCTGCCAGGTTATCGAGCGAGCGCCTTTTTGAAAGAACCTGCGCGGCGGGATGCTCGTCACCACGCCGAATACCTGCGGGTCGAGCCCGGAGCTTGCGATTGACGGATCGACTGCAAGCATCTGCTCTTGCATGGCTACGCCCGGCGACAGCACCGTGACGGAGCTGATTTCGGGAGCCTGATTGCGGGGCAGGTAGGCCACGACCACCGAATGCAGCCGCGCGGCCGGAGCCGTGTTCGATTGATTGGTGCGCAGCGTCGCGCGCCATTGAATAAACCGCGCGCGAGGGCTTGCTACCTGCTCGCCCGCCGGGTTGCGGTATGCGGCGGACCAGTCGCTCCACGTAGCGTCGGGGCTTTCGGTGTTGCCCGTGCGCGTCTGCAATTCGATATTGCCGGACCCGCGCCAGTTTATCATTCCCCACTGGCCCGCGAATTTTGTGTCGTGAACGGGCGAGGTGTACGTACCTTCGGTCACGGGCTGGCGGCCTATGCGGTACAACCGGCCCAGGTTGCTCGACGTGGCGTAGAGGTTATCTTTAACGGCAAAAATCGTCGAGGTCTGGTCTTCGGGTGATTGAATCAGCAGAGTCTGAGAGCGGTCGGGGGCGACAGAGTATATGCGCCCTTTGCTCCCGGTCCCGACCAGCACGCGCCCGTCGGTCAGGGGCTCGATCCCAAATGCGACCGCATCCGAAGAACTCCAGTAAGCCTGGTTGCCGCCGTCGGGGAAGATGCGAAAGACAGCGCTGCGCGCGCCCGAAGCCGAAGCGCGGCGCTGTTGACTTGAAAGCGATGAAAGATCGACAGACTGAATCGCCGCCTGCGTATCCTGCTCGTCGGAAGTCGAGATCGTGATGACGCCTTCGCTCGATATACTCGTGCTCGATGACGTGCCGACGCTCGCCGCTCTTTGCACAGAGGCTTGCTGGTTTATGCCTAGCGCGTAGATAGAGCCGTCGGACGACATGGCGAGCGCGTGTACTTCCTGCATAGGCGAATCGAAAAGCGCAAAGGTCTTGCCGTCGGGCGATATGCGAAGAACAAGCCCGCCGGGGTCTGTTCCCGCCAGCAGGTTGCCGCTCTTATCGAGCGCAAGCGCGACGATATTCGTCTCGGCTGTGTCTGCGGCCACTGTCGCTTTGCCCGCCGCGTCTATGCGGTAGATGATGCCCTTGTCGCCGGTCCCCGCGTAGAGCGAAGAGGTGGCTTGATCGAACATAAGCGACCAGATGTACTTGTCCGAGGGGTCATAAAATACCGCCTGCGCGCCGTCGGGCGTGATCTTGTAAATCTTCCCGTCGGGCGATGTGCCCGCATAGACGTTCCCCTGCGCGTCGGTCGCAAGAGCCGTCACGTCAAGCTCTGAAGTGTCCAGAAGCATGCGCCCGGCTCCCGTCGGGTCGACCTTGAAGATGCGCCCCTCGTGGCCCGTGCCGAGATAGATGTTGCCCGCCGCGTCCGTAGCAGACGACCAGATGTACGCCTCTTTGGTGTCGTATACGAGGCTGTAAGCCGGGGCGAGCGTGATCCCGCCGTTTTCGGCTATCGACACTCCGCGCGCGTCGCCCTTGACTATGTCCTGTTGCTTGGCAATCTCCCAGAAGACGGGTCCCCCGGCATACGCGGCGTCATGAGAGAAGAGAACGGCCAGGGCGACAAAGAAGATTCCGGGAAGGGTTAAGGCTCTCGGAAGAGCCGCGCATCTTTGCATCACAAGTTCCTTTCAACACAAAGGCCCGCAACCGGCGCGGGCCTTTCCAAATTCGAACCAAACGGTGGAGCGAGCGGGCCGCCTCTATCAACAAAAGCGATTCTCTAATAAGCTCCCGGTCACTTGACCACGTTGATGACGATTGACTGCTGGCCGCTTATAACGAACTGCGACGGCGGAAGCTCGCGCTCGACCAGAGTCGCAACCGACAGCGGCGTGTAACCGCCCGACGTGCGTTGCGACCCGAGCGTTGCGAGCACTGAAGGCGGCAGCGTCGGCATCTCTTCGTTGTTGACGATTGCGCCGTCACCCGCGCGCAGCACTTTGACGTAAAGGCGGTTGTTCTTCTTGAGCTTGTTGATCGCGCGAACGAGTTGGCCCAGGTCTTTGGGCACAAAGTCTGCCGTGGGCTGGGCGCGTTCCGACTGGTTTATCGAAGCGCCGTCGCCGACGATGATGACAAGCTGCCCTGTCGGCGCGTCAGCAGGTATCTCAAACGGTATTCGCTCGACGAACTCGTTGCCGTTATCGTTGCGAGCGAAAGCCTGTATCTCAATCGACTCACCCCGGCGGACCTCCGTCTTATCGACCCACAACCGCGAGAGCGAGCCGCTTGAGCGGCTGTCTGTGGAGGTCACTTCGACTTCGATCTTGCGAAGATCGACCGCGTCGAACCCGCTGTTGAGCAGTATCGCGAGCGGGCGCTCGACGGCCATGCTCGCAAAGATCACCGCGCCGCCCGGCATGGAGAAGCTGTTATCGAGCACAACGTCCGGCTGGCCGTCGACAAGAATGCGGCCAGCGAGCTTTACGGTGTGATTGCCGACCTCGCGCTCGGTCGCGGAGATGGCCGAGATCATAGCGATCTTCATCAGAAGCGGCGTCAGGAATGAATCCGACACCATCTCGAAGTTGTAGGTTTCGGTCTTGTTGCGGCTCGTGTGGACTTTCAGCTCGACCGGGACCATGCGCGGCTTCTCGCCGAGCTTGCCGAAGACGCCTGTCGAGCGGTCCTGGCTGATCGCGCCGACAAGGTTTCCGCTTGTCGAGAGCTTGAACGAGTTGTTGAGATTCGGCACGACCGTGACCACGCCCGATTCGGCCATCGGCCAGGAGGTCTGGCCGCTTCCGAGGAACGGGTGGCCAAAGGCGTATATGCGGTCGCCGTCGCGATAAGTCACCGTCCCGGCCGCCGCTATGTTCACATCGCCTCGCGTGAGCTGGACGCTTACGGAAGTGCCAGGCGCGAGCGTCGTCTCGTCGGCGGCGACCATCGGGCCCATGCCTGTTCCGCCGCCGAGGCCTGCCATAGGTTGCAGGCCGATCTTTTTCAGGTCTTCGGCGAACATATCGACGACCGACTGCGGCACGCCCGAAAAGGTGACCGGAGTCGCAATCGGCACAATCGTCTGCCCGATATAAGGAACCATCGCGGGGTTTGTGGCCGCGCTCGGCGAAACGCGACCGGCGGGCGAAGTGGGCGCGACGACTTCCGAAGCGGTCGCGGTGAGCGTGTTAAAGCTCAGTCGCTGGCCAACGCGTTTGCCTTCCTGCGCGCCGCGCTCGAATATGTCTATCATGTACTGAATCGGCTGTATGCCAGCTATAGGCTCTTTGGCGAACGGGAAGGCGTAAGCCACCGCGCCTATCAGCTTGCCGTCGATGTAGACGGGCGAGCCGCTCATCCCGGCAAATACGCTGGTACGGTCAACAAGCGGGCCGCTCAACCGCGCGATGATGATGCTCTGGCGGGGGTTGTTGAACCCCTGGAGCTGGCCGAGGATCTCGACCTCGAAGCGCTCAGGCTTGTTGCCTTGAAAGACGGAGAAGCCGTGGCCTTTCATACCTGCGCGAACCTCTTCGACGGGCATGAACTTGCCGTTTGACGCGGGGCCGGAGGCGAGTGCCGTGGTGCCGAGCAGTGCTAGAAAAACGAGCGCGAGTGAGAATTGCTTCATAAGGTTCCTTCGAGCATGGCTTGCGAACTGTTAAACGGGTTGAGCCTGGACTCCACTAGAGCGCGTCTAATAAACTTTGTCACGGGTTGCGTTCCTGGAAGCTCGTCATATGATAACTTCCCGGATTTTCTAGTGTCAAGAATTTGCTCGGTTTGCATTACAAAGACAACATACCTGACGGCTTTCACCTCTGTTGGCAGCTTGCCCTGTCATCTCGATGCCGCTCATTGATTTGACCTGTTTGAGATATAATGCGCAGCAAGTAGGTTCTAAAGATTTTATTGAAGCTCCTGGATGCCACTAGATGCCCCGGCTGGAGGTAGTATGAAGGTCTTTATAAGCTATTCGCATCAAGACAAAATCTTCGCTCACAACCTAGCAGAGGCTCTGAAAAATGCTGGGTATGAACCCTGGATAGATACACTGAACATAAAGGTCGGGGAGAATTTTATAGAGAAAACCGACGAAGGGCTGGCGCTGGCCGATTACATAGTAGCCGTTTTGTCGAAATCTTATAACCAGTCTCGCTGGGTGCAGCAGGAATTATCCGCTTTTGCTATGAAGGAGGTATGGACAAGCAGGAATAATATCTTGCCGGTTCTAATTGAGGATTGTGAAATCCCGGTTTTTTTACAGGATCGGCTCTACGCCGACTTCAGGCAATCGTTTGAAGACGGGTTTAAGCAATTGGTTTTAGCCTTGAACCCCAAGAGATCGAAAACCAAAAAGGACGATGCAAAGGAGTTTACAAGGGAAGCCAAAGAAACATCGCTCGATATTCAACTCGGTAAGATCAGAACGGAATATATAAACGGAAACCTTACACTGTTTTGCGGGGCTGGCATTTCAATGGGAGCCGGAATTCCCCCCTGGGATTTACTTTTGAAAGCGCTGTTAAATGATCTGTTTCACAAGCAGACTGTTGATAACACAAGGCTCAAAACAGGCGGCCTGCAAGAGAAGCTCGCGGAACTCTATCAGAAATACTTCAACCCTTCACCGTTGATGATCGCGCAGTATTTGAAGAACGGGTTGGGCAACGATTTCTTAGAGCATGTTAGAAAGGCCCTTTATAAGACCGATCCGACAACAAGCGATCTTATTAATTCAATAGTAGAGCTATGCCGTCCGCAACGCTCGCGCGAATCATTGCATTCGATCATAACGTTCAACTTTGATGATCTTATCGAAGCGAATTTAAAGAAAAGCGTGATAAAACATAAATCTATTTTCAGAGAGGGCCAGAGGTGCGCCCCTTCAGAATTGCCCATCTATCACGCGCACGGCTTCTTGCCCCGGTCAGGGCGTTTGTCGAAAGATCATGAAGTAGTGTTTAGCGAAGATGCTTATCACTCGCAATTCATAGACTCGTTCAGCTGGTCTAACCTGATTCAACTGAATCATCTAAATCAGAATCTTTGCTTATTCGTAGGCCTTAGCATGACCGACCCCAATCTGCGTCGCCTGCTCGACGTGTCTATGCGAAAGAACCCAGATAGGGTGTTAAATCATTACGTCTTTAAGAAGAGATCTGAGCAAAATAAAATCTCCAGTTACATCTCGGAACTGGGACTCAAGGACAAAGACAACCAGTTCTCAAGTGATTTTATGAAAATAGCGGAAGTGCTCGAAGAGCAGGATGCGAATAATCTCGGACTAAATGTAATATGGGTAGACAGTTATGATGAAATTCCCAAACTATTGAACAAATTAATGGAATGAATGCTGTTCTGGTAACGACCTGGCAACCCTTTCATCGCGGATGGCGATCTTTAGATTCAGCTTGAACTTTCACCCTGATCGAATCGTTTGTCGAAGCGTCAGAGCACCGAAACCTCGCCATAGGAGAAAAATCGAACATGAAACCGAGATTGATGACAATCGCTTTGGTCACAGCCCTGCTTTCGGGTCTGTTCCTGACTGCCGTCGACTCGCCGCTGCTCGCTCAAACCACAAACCTGGCAGAACGAATCGAGCGGATTGAGAGCGGGCTTACGCCAGGGATCGTCATAAAAGGCAGGCCCGAAATTAAGCTGAAGATCGCCGACCGGATGAAGCATCATAATGTGCCCGGCCTTAGCATCGCCTTCATAAATAACCATCAGATCGAGTGGGCAAAAGGCTACGGCGTTTTGGAAGCAGGGTCGACCGCGCCCGTCACGACCGAGACAAGGTTTCAGGCCGCCTCTATCAGCAAGCCTGTAGCGGCGATGGGCGCGCTCTATCTCGCCCAGCAAGGCAAGCTCGATCTGGACGAAGACGTTAATAAAAAACTGGTGGCGTGGAAAGTCCCGGAAAGCGAGTTCACAAAGCAAAAGAGCGTGACGCTTCGCGGGCTGCTTTCGCACAACGCCGGGCTGACGGTTCACGGGTTTCGCGGCTACGCCGAGGGCGAGCCTGTGCCCACGGTCGTGCAGATTCTAAACGGCCAGCCTCCGGCCAACTCTGCCGCCATAAAGACAGATATTTTGCCGGGGAGCCGCTGGCGTTATTCCGGCGGCGGCTACACGGTCATGCAGCAACTGGTCATCGACGTGACGCAGAAGCCTTTCGCGCAGTTTATGAAGGAGACTGTGCTCGACAAGCTCGATATGAAGCACAGCACTTACGAGCAGCCGTTGACTGATAAGCTCAGGGCGACGGCGGCTGTGGGTCACAACCGCCGTGGCGAGCCCATCAAGGGGAAGTACCACACCTATCCTGAGCTTGCGGCGGCAGGTCTTTGGACCACGCCGTCCGACCTGGCGCGGTTTGCGATAGAGCTTCAGAAGGCGAGGGCCGGAAAATCGAGTCGCGTGCTCAACCAGGCCATGGCCAGCCAGATGCTCACAGTACAGGCCGGAACCTACGGTCTCGGCCTGGGGATCGAAGGCACGGGCGCTTCGGCGCGTTTTAGCCACGGCGGGTCGAACGCGGGCTTCAAATGCATCCTGACCGCTTACATGGATTCGGGGCAGGGCTACGTTATAATGACCAACGGCGACAGCGGCCCCCAGCTTGCGGGCGAGATCATGCGCTCTTTGGCGCGCGAATACGGCTGGAGCGATCACAAGCCCATCGAGCGCGACCTTGCGACAGTCGACCCGAAAGTTTATGAGGCTCTGGTCGGCAAGTATGACCTTTCTGGCGCAAACGCCACTGTGGCGATTGAAAACGGCAAGCTGTTTATCATGATCCCTGATGTCGGGATTGTTAAATCCGAGCTGCTTCCTCAATCCGAGACGCAGTACTTTATACTCGAAGAAAATGTGACATTCACTTTTGTCAAAGACGAGAAGGGAACAGTGACGGAGATTATCGCGCAGCCCGGCGGCCGGACAATAAAAGGCAAGCGTCTGAATTGACGACCCGGCTGTCCGACCGGCCATCTAATATGATCGACCTTCACAGCCACATCCTGCCGGGAGTAGACGACGGGTCGCGCAGCCTCGACGAATCGCTTGAGATGTGTCGAATCTCTGCCGCCGACGGGGTTGAGGTGGTCGTAGCCACGCCGCACGCCCACGACCATATTCACGAGACTCACGATACGGCTTTCCTCCGGCAGAAGGTCGCGGAGTTGAACGAAAAGCTCTGCGGCAACCCGCGTGTGGAGCTTGGCTGCGAGCTTCGTTTTACGCACGATGTCGTCAGGCAGATTTGCGTCGACAAGACCGCTCCCACAATTGCGGGCGGCCCGTATGCGTTGATCGAGTTCCCACACTCGGTCGTCCCTGCGGGCAGCGGTCACGCTCTGTTCGAATTGATGAGCCACGAGATAAGACCGATCATCGCTCACCCTGAGCGCAACCATTCGTTGATGGCCGAGCCGGAGCGGTTTTACGAGATGGTCGAGATGGGTGCGCTCGGCCAGGCCGACACGGGATCGTTCACGGGCCAGTTCGGCAAGAAGGTTCGGAGAGCGGCCGAGATAATGCTCGACAACGGGTTGCTCCATTTCCTTGCAAGCGACTGCCATAACACGAGGAACCGCTTGCCCGGCCTCTCTGCCGCCGTTCAGATAGTCGCAAAGCGCGCCGGGCAACAGTACGCGACGGCGATGGTCGAGGCGAACCCGCGCGCGGTCATCGAAGGAAGCCCTATCCCCGCGCGGCCCGACGCCACTCGACCTGTGAAGGGGCGGCGCTGGTTCATCTTCCAGAGCGTTTTTTAGCCTTCAAGGCTGGTTTGTAAACGAGATAAGTTGTTCGAGCTTCTCGAAGGCGGCGCGGCTGTCTATTGCATGGGCCGCAAGCCGCACGCCTTCTTTCATATCCTCGACCTTGCCGCTTGCCAGAAGCGCCGCCGAGGCATTCAGCAGCACGATGTCGCGGCGCGGGCCCTGTCGGCCCTTGAGCAGATCGAGGATGATCCCGGCGTTTTGGGCCGCATCGCCTCCCTGTATATCTTTTAGCGGCGCGCGCGCGAGGCCAAAATCTTCCGGGCGCACCGTGCGTGTGGAAAGCCGCCCGTCTCGAAGCTCCGTTATCTTGCTTTCGCCGGATATGCTTATCTCGTCAAGCCCGTCCAGGCCGTGGACGACGAGCGCGCGCGCGCTGCCAAGACGGCCAAGCACCTCTGCCAAAAGCTCTGTCAGGTGCGGCGCGTAGACGCCGATGACCTGCGTGTTTGCCCGCGCGGGGTTTGTAAGCGGGCCAAGCAGGTTGAAGATGGTCCGTATGCCCATCTGCTTGCGGGCGGGCGCGACATACATCATCGCCTGGTGAAGCAGAGGGGCGTGCAGAAAGCCCATGCCTACCTGATCGATGCATCGCGCGATGCGGTCCGGCGAAAGGTCGATCCTTATGCCGAGCGCTTCGACAACGTCTGCGCTCCCGCACTGGCTCGACACCGAGCGGTTCCCGTGCTTGGCGACGCGGACGCCCGCGCCCGCGACCACGAAAGCGGTGGCGGTCGAGACGTTGAAGCTGCCGCTGGCGTCGCCGCCCGTGCCGCAGGTATCGATCAGCGCCTCGCGCTCCGTGCCTCCGAGATCGGCGTTGACTTGCGACTGTGGGATGACCGCCTCGGCCTTCGCTCGCATGATGCGTGCGAACCCTGTCAGTTCATCGACGGTTTCGCCCTTCATTCTGAGCGCGGTCAAAAGCGAGGCGGTCTGAACGTCGGTCGCCTGCCCCGTCATTATCTGTTCGAGCACCGATTCGGCTTCTTCTACGGTAAGGCTTGCCCTGTCGACAACCTTCTTGATCGCCTCTGTGATCGTCATCGGGCTTCAAACCTAACACGCCTGCGGGTGTAATGTTAAGCCTGGGGTGAGCTTCGGGCCAGGGACCGGCCTAATCTCTTATGGGAGGCTTTTTCCCAGGTTCTCTACAGGTAAAATCGCAGGAGCAGCTATCTCCCATAGTGCAGGAATAAGTCGGTGTGCCTCTATCTCCACATGCCCTTATCGCATTGTTTGTGCATTCAGTGCAGTAGCCGCTGGGGCAGCCTTGCTGCAAAGAAGCCAGCACGGCAAACTCTACCTCGACTCGCGAAGAAGGCTTTAACTTGAGCCCTGTCGCGAGAATGGAACTGAAACTGTCGCCGTTACGGAGGCTCGAATTCAAGACCCACTTCTGGCTTCCGCTTAAATTGCCCTGATTATCATAGACGGTCATCGTGATTCCGACGGCGGGCACAAAATCGGCGGAGAGGTTTTTGAGGGAATACTGTAGGGGCGGTTGCTGCTTGATATAAACAACTTTCACGCTTTCGGCGGCAAGCGAGCTTGAGGACTCACCGAGCGTTATACCTACTTTGCCAGCCCATCGAGTCTTTCTTTCGGCAAGGCTAACCCCCACTAAAAGCAGGGAAAGAATAAGAGTTGTGGCGATTCTGATTGTTTTCATCCAAGTCTGCTCCTTTGAAAGGTGTGCCCTCTTTGAGACCTGGAGAAATATCCTGCTGGGTATATTCCATTAAAATAAAAAAAGCAATAACTATTACAGTGATCGATAAGGTGGCACCAAATCCAATGGGTCCGAAATATACGGGCCAGCCTTATTTCAACAATACTGTTGACTTAAATAGAGGCCGGGTCATAATGTCTTCGACCCTCCGCTAAGGCCGCTCCCGATACGTAATGGCTTGGAGTCGCTTCTCGCAAGTTGAGACCTGAGTATAAACGATCATTAACAGAGGGGAATTGTGAACTCGGAATTATCTGCGGAAATTATGACCGACGAGAGCCTAGAGCTTGCAGCCCTGCTTGGCAGGGTCGAGCAGGCGGCTACTCATTACGACGTGCTTGGAGTGGCGCGGGAGGCAAAGGTCGAGCAAGTTAAGCGCGCATACAGAGACGCGGCGGCCTTGATCCAATCGGCCGGACGGTTTTCTCACCGTGACGTTCTCGAAAAACTCGACTCATCGTTTGACAAGATATCACAGGCTTTTTCGGTTCTTGCGAACACGGAGAGGCGCGCGCAGTACGACCGCTTCTTATCGCAGAGGGCCGCTCGCCCTTCGCCGCTTGAGATGAAAGACCGCGATCAAGAGGAAGAGTCGGCCCCGAAGGGGCTCGCGCTCTACAATGAATCTACTGAAGATTTGGACGAAGAGAACCGGCGCAGAAACGAGCGCATAAAACTGGCGCTCCCCGCTCGCGCAACCGGATTTGACCGTAAGAGCGGACGATGGATCGAAGAGACTGAAACGCACGACATCAGCAACACGGGTCTGACGCTCAGGCTGCGCCGTCGCGTCCGTCACGGGGCGGTGATTCACCTCTCTCTGCCCTTGCCCATGCACCTTCGCAACAGCAAGCAAAAGAGCCCGGATTACAGCGTCTACGCGCTTGTGCGTCGAGTTGAGCCCGCAAAGAAAGGCACAAGGATCGTGGCGCTTGAGTTTATAGGCGAGAACCCGCCGCGCGGGTATCTTGAAAAACCGTGGGCGCTCTTCAGATCGACTCAATGGGGAGGACCAGAGCGTCGCCGCAGCCGCCGGGAGCGGCGGCGCGATGCGGTCTGGCTCGAATACTTCTCCGAATCTATGCAATGCATTCGTCAAGAGGCCGCGCTAACCGAAGACGTTAGCTCTAGCGGCATGCGCGTCTTTGTCAAGCAAGCGCCCATCGAGTTTGAGATCGTCCGCGTCAGCTACCCGAATAAAGATTTCGAATCTTTTGCCGTGCTGGTAAACAGGTTCGTAGGCCAGGACAAGCTTGAACGCCTGTGCCTAAGATTTGTAGACCTGCTCGACCCGTTCGTGGTCGAACAGAAGCCCGCACACCACTCCGAGCCAATCGCGGAGATCGTCGCCGAACCGCTCCAGGCAGATGAGCCAGCGACCGAACCGGCGACAGAACCGGCGACAGAGCCAGTGACAGAGCCGCCAGCCGAGCCTGTTGCCAGGATTCGAAAGATTCTTGTAGCCGACGACGACCTGCCGCTCAGAAAGGTTATGGGAAAGATACTGACGCAGGCCGGCTACGACGTGATACTTGCCGAAGACGGAAAGGTGGCGGTCGAAAAAGCCGCCACCGAAAAACCCGACCTTGTAATTACAGACGGCTTGATGCCGAAGCTGCACGGGTTTCTCGTCTGCAAGGCCGTCAAGGAGATGGACCCGCCTCCAAAAGTCATACTCGTCACAGCCGTCTATACCAAGATGAATTACAAGTGGGAAGTCAGGGACAAGTACGGGGCCGACGCGCTGATTACCAAACCTTTCGAGGTGGCCGACCTCCTTGCCTGCATACAGAAGCAGCTTGCCGACTCGCCTCGCGTCGGGTGACAAGTGACAAGTGACAAGTGACAAGTCAGAGGGACCGACCAAGCTCAAGTCCGGTCTTTCTTGTCACTTGTCACTTGTCACGGTTTACTCTCCCCTAACGGTTTACGAGTTTTACAACAAATATAAGAAACTATCGGGGATTTAGCTCGTTTAAATATCGGCTTGGACTTTGTTAGGTTATACTCTTAAGAGCGTTTCATAAACCTCAGAAGAAGCGCCAGCGTAACCAGTGGAAACTCGGGAGACCTTTCAGGACCGTACTAGAGGTTATGACTGTAGATATATCAAGGACGAAGACAGAAGTCGGCAACTATTTTGTCTCCACATACCCCCCGTTCTCCGAATGGCGCGCTGAAAACATCTCCGATGCTTTTGAAGCTCTCAACGAGCCTGCTCGCACGGCGGACCCTCTGGGGCTTTATCTTCACGTTCCGTTCTGCCGCAAGCGATGTCTCTTTTGTTACTTTAAAGTCTACACGGACAAGAACGCTTCCGAGATCGAGCTTTACCTCAACGCGCTCGTAAAAGAGAACGAGATATACAGCCGCACGAACGCTCTTCAGGGCCGCCAACTGCGTTTCGCGTATTTCGGCGGCGGCACGCCTTCTTACATAAGCGAGAAGCAGCTTCAAACCCTCGTCGAAGGGCTCAACCGGCACGTCTCGTGGGAGAACGCCGAAGAGGTCACGTTCGAGTGCGAGCCGGGCACGCTGAAAAAGTCGAAGCTCGAAACGCTCAAGCAGATCGGCGTGACGCGCCTGAGCCTCGGCGTCGAGCATTTTGACGACGACATTCTAAAGGCCAACGGGCGCGCGCACCTGTCGCCGGAAATCTACCGCGCATACGAGTGGGCGCGCGAGGTCGATTTCCCGCAGATCAACATAGACCTGATCGCGGGGATGATGGGCGAAAGCGAAGAGAGGTGGCGCGAGACCGTGCGCCGCGCCGTCGAGCTTGAGCCCGATTCCGTGACCATCTACCAGATGGAGCTTCCCTATAACACGGTCATCTCGCAGGAGATGATAAGGAGCGGGCTCGATTCGCCGATAGCCGACTGGCCGACCAAGCGCCGCTGGGTCGATTACGCCTTCGAACGGTTCCAGGAGGCGGGGTTCCGCATCGCGAGCGCTTACACGCTTGCCACGACAAAGAAGCCCTGCCGCTTTATCTACACAGACGCTTTGTGGCACGGCGGCGATATGATAGGGCTGGGCGTTTCGTCGTTCTCGCATTTCGGCGGCGTGAACTTTCAAAACGCGCGCAACCTTGAAGAGTACGTCCGCCTGCTGGAGACGGACGAGCTACAGCTATGGCGCGCTTTACGCCTGACGCCGAAACAGCGGCTCATACGCGAGATGGTTCTACAGTTAAAGACCGGCTCGCTCGATCTGGAATATTTCCGAGCCAAATTCGGCGTCGACATATGGAGTGAGTTTCAGGCGGTCTACGAGCGGCTGGAAAAAGAAGAACTGCTCGATCACGAGCCGGGAAGAATCGCCCTTACGCGGCGCGGTCTGTTGCAGGTCGATCACTTCCTCGCAGAATTCTTCGAGCCGGAGTTGATAACTCTTAGATAGATATTCGCTATTTATTAAAGATGAACAGATACGAATTCGATGTAATTGTGATAGGCGGCGGCCCTGCCGGTAGCAGCGTCGCAAGCATACTCTCTCGCGAAGGTCGCAAGGTGATCCTCTTTGAAAAAGAGACGTTCCCTCGCCACCACATCGGCGAATCGCTGATGACCGACACGTACTTTACGTTCGAGCGCATGGGCTTCCTCGAAAAGATGAAGCAGGGCCCGTTCACGAAGAAGTACAGCGTCCAATTCGCGAATAATGCCGGGAAAGAGTCTCGCCCGTTCTATTTCTTCGAGGCCAACCACCACGAGAGCGCCGTCACCTGGCAGGTGACTCGCTCGGTCTTTGACAAGATGTTGATCGAGCACGCCTCTGAGCAGGGGGCGGTCGTCAACCAGGGTGTGGCGGTCCAGCAGGTAATCTTTGACGGCGACCGCGCGGTCGGCTGCAAGGTGAAGATGCAAGACGGCAGCCTTGAGAAGTTTTACGCCAAAGTGATCGTTGACGCGACGGGGCAGACGGCGATGCTTTCTAATAAGTTCGGCTGGCGCGTTCGCGACCCCAAGCTCAAAAAGGCTGTGCTCTATTCGTACTTCAAAGGCGCGCACCGCGAGCCCGACCTGAACGGCGGCGCTACGCTCGTCCTGCGCACGGAGACGGGCAGCAACGGCTGGTTCTGGTATATCCCGCTCGAAGACGACATAACGAGCGTCGGCATAGTCGCAGACCCGGACTACCTCGTCAAAGGTCGCGGTAAAGACCTGGCAAAGATTTATCAGGAAGAGATCGAGAAATGCGAGCCCTGCTATCGTCGGGTGAAAGACGCGACTCGCGTCGATAAGATCTACTCGATTATGGACTATTCCTACCGCTCAAGAGAGTGCGCGGGCAACGGCTTTATCCTGATCGGCGACGCATACGGCTTCCTCGACCCGATCTATTCGTCGGGCGTGCTGTTGGCGCTGAAGATGGCCGAGCTTGCCTCAGATGCGATTCACGACGCGTTCAACCACAACGACTTTTCGGCCGAGAGGCTCGGTCAATTTCAGCCGCTGCTCGATAACGGAATCGAGTCGATGCGAAAGCTCGTGCACGCCTTCTACAGCGAAGGCTTCAGCTTCTCGCAGTTCCTTAAAAAGTACCCTGACCAGCGGGTCAATATCATCAATCTTCTGATCGGCAACGTCTTCAAGGAAGGGGTCGACGAAATCTACGGCCCCATGTCGGAGTTCGCGGAGATACCGCCGCCGCTTTTTGAAGAGCTTGCCGTCGACGGCGTGGAGCGGGCCGAGCCGCAGGACATCCTTTCAGCGAAATATCTATATTACGACGACCGCGCAATGACGCGAGAGTCGAGCGAGTCTTAACCTGACCTGAACCGCTTCGCACAGATCGCCGCTTTTAGGATCCTCTGTGCGAAGCGCCTTCCCGTTGCGCTCTAGCCGTTGCGCGACCTTCGGCCGGTGGCTATATTTTCAATTGGAGGTAAGCAATGGCAAATGACAAGATCGTCACTTTAACCGCGCAGAACTTTGAAGCCGAAGTCGTAAACTCGCCACGTCCCGTGCTCGTAGATTTCTGGGCCGAATGGTGTGGCCCGTGCCGCATGGTAGCTCCGATTCTCGATCAGGTTGCCGACGAATTCGACGGCAAGGTAACGATAGCGAAACTGAACGTCGATGATAATCAGGAACTCGCCTACAAGTTCCAGGTCTCAAGCATCCCGACGTTTATCCTCTTCAAGAACGGCCAGATGGCCGACCGCTCCATGGGCGCGATGCCAAAATCGGCTTTCGAAAGCTTCATCAACCGAAATCTTTGATTGTGGTAAGCAGCCGCCAGTCAGCCGGAAAGGGGTCTACAGACAGCCGTCTGCTCCTTTTCGGCTGACCGCAGGCTCAAGGCCCGACCGACTGCCTGATGATGATTTTAGAACTTATCGCTCGCCGCTGACGTAGACGAGACTGTGAGCCGGTATAGCGTTGACTCCGCACCCCGTAAGCTGATATATCCGCCGGTAATATGACAACTCTATTCAGGAGGCGCAAACTGTGTACGTTATCAAGAGAGTACTTTTTGTTATTGTGCTTGTCGGTGTCGCAGCGGCCCAGACGATAGACCCGCCGTTGTCTGACACTCGACTTACCGTCCATACACTTCTTCGCGAGGACATCTTCGCCGGCTTTTTGGCCGATGACATGGAGCGGTTCTCAAGGGGCGAGCGCAACATCGAGGTGTTGCTTGAAAAACGACCTGCCGCAAAATCGGGCCTGCTGGCTTGGAAGGCAGGGGCGGCGCTTTATCACGCAGTGCGCGCGCACGAGAACAAACAGCCCGAAGAATTTAAGAAGCACTATCAGCGCGCGCTCGATCTTTTTGATGAAGCCAGCAAGACCAGCCGCAATACCGGAGAGGTCGAAGCGATCACGGGAGGCAGCTACGCGCTGCTGACCGACCGGCTCCCCGAGGAGTATCGCGCCGCCGGATGGGCCAAGGCTTACGCGGCTTATCAAATGCTCTGGAAGATGCAGGAGCCAGCCCTCGACAAACTCCCTGTGCACTTCAGGGGAGAGCTGCTTGGCGGGCTTGCTCAATCGGCGCAGCGCACGGGCCGCGTTCAGGAGGTCGATCAGTACCTCGATAAGATGCTCGCGGTGATGGTCAACACCCCCTACGAGAAGGCCGCCAGGAGGTGGAAGGAGAACCCGAAGTCTGCCGCAAGCACAAGCATCACCTGCCTCAGCTGTCACGATGCCGGGCGCCTGGGCGCACGCGTGAACGCGATCAACAGCAAATAGATCACTCCCCCCAGACCGCCCTTGACGATTGAAGCTCAAGGGCGGTCTGAGCGAAACCCGCAACCGCCCCGACCCTTAACACACTCCGACCGGACACGCTAGGGTCAATCTCCGCTTGCCGCCACATTGCTTTTATCGACACCTTGCCGATAAACTTTGTGGATGGAGCAGGAAGCGGTAATCGTTATAAAGCAGAACAAGGGCTCGCTGTTGCGGCAGGAGTGGCCGCTTCTGGCGAGCCTCGTTACTACCGCGCTCTTTCTCCTTTTTGGCAGAAGTTGGCTTGCCGACTTTTCAAATACAGTCTGGCTGAGCTTCATCCTCGTCTGGCTGTTCGGCGTGATCTTCTTATCGGCATTCGCAATCGTGCGCCACGCCGAAAGCCTCGCGGTCATCCTTGGCGAGCCGCTCGGCACGCTTATTTTAACGCTCGCCGTGATAGGCATAGAAGTGCTGATGATCTCGGCCGTCATGCTGACGGGCGAAGGTAATCCGACGCTTGCGCGCGACACGATGTTCGCGGTGGTGATGATTTTGCTGAACGGCATGGCGGGGGCTTCGTTGTTGCTTGGTTGCTTACGCCATCGAGAGCAGACATACAACCTTCAAGGCGCGAACGCTTTTCTTGCCTTGATCGTGCCGCTTGCGGTACTGGGGCTTGTGCTCCCTAATTACACGACCACGACTCCGGGGCCCACGCTCTCGCCTTTTCAAAGCATCTTCTCCGCTTCCATGTCGATTGGAATCTACGCCATCTTCCTCGCGGTTCAAACCAGCCGCCACCGCGAGTATTTCATCTCGCCTGACTATTCTGATACTGAAGTCGAAGCCGATTCGCATGCTCACGGTGAGCGCGAAGTCGAATCTGTGCCGCATCACGCGCTCTTGCTCATAGTATACATTCTGCCGCTGGTCGTGCTCGCCAAACAGCTCGCGGTCCCGCTCGAATACGGGACTCGCGTTATGGGCGCGCCCGAAGCGATGAGCGGCTTTTTGGTAGGGACGTTGATACTGTCGCCCGAAGCGATGAGCGCGGTTCGGGCCGCGATTAAAAACCAGTTGCAGCGTTCGGTCAATATACTGCTCGGCTCTGTGCTTGCAACCATAGGGCTGACTATCCCTGCGGTGCTGACCATCGGGTTGATAACGGGCAAGACGGTCCATCTCGGACTGAACGCCGCCGATTCGATACTGCTTATGTTAACTCTTATCTTGAGCATGCTCACGTTTTCTAATAACCGGACAAACGTCCTGGTCGGCGCAGTCCACCTCCTGTTGTTCTTAGCTTACATAATGCTTCTGTTTGAGAATTAAAGCGTGTTTGCTGGCATTCTCAGCGTGCGGCATCGTTTCCACATCAGGGGATGAGTTCTGCGATCTCTGTGGCCGAGAGCGGGCCGCGCAAGTAGCGTGGGCGCGTGTCGCGGCTGTAGGCGCTTTCGAACAGCTCGTCGCATATCATATCGATCTCGTGCTGGAACTCTACGTCTGTCGAGCGGAAGCCGTCGGCGGTCAACGCTCGCGTCACGGGCAACCTGACGAGCAGGTCATACGTGCCTGTCCACTCGCGGCAGTACTCGCCGAGCGCTTTTGAGAGGCTGTCGCATGTGCCGTGCCTTCGGACGTAATAGGCGTAGTTATCGAGCACCGCGCGGTCGCATATCAAGATGTCAGCGCGGACGCTTTTTTCTATCTCAAGCTGTATCTGGCGCGTGATGATCCATTGATAAGCTTCGGGTGTTCCCGCGTCGTTTAGCGGGAAGGGACACTCTCTGGCTATCTCCGTCAAAAGCTCGACAGTTCGGCCCTTGCGCTTGATTGCCCCCGCAAGCTCGTATGCTATCGTCGTCTTGTTGACGCCGTGCGTTCCTACCAGTGCGACCTTGAACAAATTTGACTCCTCTCCCCGCTCGCTACGGGTGACATTCTAACAACGCGCGACAGAGAATCAAGCCGTTGCTTGATGAGTCGCTCGGCAACGGGCTAGCATGGCTGTACTGTGAGTGAAAGAATCGGCATCGTCTTATCGGCTGGCTACTTCGGTTTCTTCGCGCACGCGGGTTTCATGCTCGCGGTTGAAGAGGCGGGCATAAATTATTCGAGCATCGCCGGGTCGAGCGCGGGGGCTATTGTCGCCGCTTTGCACGCTTCGGGGGTTCCGGCTGCCGAGATAGCCGATACGCTCGCAGGTATTCGCAAGAACGATTTCTGGGACAGCACAGGCATAACCGGTGTGCTGCGAGCGCTCGCGCGGCGCGGCCGGGGTTGGACAGGGCTGCTCAAGGGCGATCTGTTCGAGAGGATGATCGAAGATCACCTGAGGGTGAAGACTTTTGAAGAGTGCCCGCGCTCGCTCTACCTGACCGCATTCAACCTGACGCGAGGCGAGGACGAGACTTTTTATTCGGGAACGATTGCAGACAAGGTCCGCGCTTCTTGCAGCTACCCGTTTCTGATGTCGCCCAAAAAGATAGACGGGCAGGATTACTGGGACGGCGGCTTTCTCGCAAAAGTGCCTGTCGAAACATTGATCGAGCGTGAGAAGCCAGATTCGCTGTTCGTCCATTACCTTCCTGCGTCGAGCGACAGTCAAAGCTTTGACGAGCGCGCGTGGTCTGCGATGGCTTTGATGGAACGGGCTCTATCGGTCGCTCGGCGCGAGATCGAACAACACAGGCTCTCGGCGCTTGGCGATGCGAAACAGCGCATAACATGGATAGAGCCTGTAGTGCCGAAGGTGAGCCCGAAGGACCTGAGCGCGGGCCGCTCGGCCATCGAAGCCGCTTATCGACATGGGCTTGAGAAGATCGTGAATCGTAAACTGTAAACCGTGAACCGTGAGCCGTAAACCGTGACAAGAGGAGAGATGCGCCACCTGGCAGTTTCCTCTTTCTTGTCACGGTTTACGGCTCACGGTTTACTCCCCATTTATTGTTCTTGTTAAACTAGCGCCAGGCTGGGTATAATTTACAATCGCTTTATGACCTCTCAGGGCGTAAACAAGAGGGGCTTAAATCCCACTGAATATATGCGGATTTAACATTGCAAGGTTTCGCCTCGTCTGGCTTCTAATTTATGGGCGGAATCTGGAACGAACCGAAGGGTATTCGGGTATTTTATGCACGACCTGGGCACGAACGGGCCTCAAGTTGTGCCAATGCAGTTAAGGAGAAGGGTCAATAATGAGCAAAGTGGTCGCGTATTCACTGTCGGCAATCCTTGCTTTATCGCTGGTATTGCTGCCGGGCTTCAACAGGGTTCAAGCGCAGGCTGCGCCTGTCCTCAATCGCATCGCCCCCGAAACTGTTACCGCCGGAGGGCCTACGTTCACCGTGCGGCTCCAGGGGCAGAATTTTGTGACCGGAGCAATGGTGCTGCTCGACGGCGTGCCGCTGTCCACGGCAAGAGTCGCTTCAAAGAAGCTCGCCCTGGCCGACATCCCCGCCTCGGCGATAGCGAACATAGGCTCTCACACGTTACAGGTCGTAAATCCGGGCGGCGCCAGCACGGGCGTTGAAACCTTGAACGTCGTGGCACAGGCGGCCAATCTCAGTCTCAGCCTCGAAGGCAACGCCGCGCAGGAAGACCTCGGGTTTGCCTTCTTTGTCGAAGCGCGCGGCGAGGGCTTTAACGAAGAGACGATAGTCACGGTTTACGGCGAGGCTCAAGAGACCGAAGTGAGAAGCGCGAATCGGCTCAGGTTCGTGCTCCCGAAAAAGTTCTCGACAGAGCCTGCGCGCATACCCATCATGGTGCGCAACGCGAACGGCAATCGCTCGAATATAGATATATTCTTTATCGTTCCCGCCCCGGCCAAGCTCAACGCGGTCGAGCCCGAATCGGTTGAGGTCGGGACAGAGGATTTTGAGATCAAGCTCAGCGGCGACAACTTCAAGCCCGATGCAAAGATATTGCTCAGACAGCCCAACGGGCAGATCACAGAGCTTGAGATAACGAGGCAGAAGGAAGGGAAGCTCGAAGCCACTGTGCCGGGCTCTTTCCGCTCCATGCCCGGTCAGCTTATCGTGCGCGTGGAGCAAGACGGAATCCAGTCGGCAGACGAAGTCATAGCCATCGCTCCGTCGGACGACCCCTTTATCTTCACCGTCGCGCCCATAAAGATAAGGCAGGGCGAAACCAAAGAGACTATAGATATAATCGGCGCGAACCTTGGCAAAAGGGTGGTCGCGTTAGTTGACGGCGAAGAGGTCAACATAAAGGACTCGACCAGCACCACGCTGAAGATCGTCATACCGGGCGATTTGCTTTCAACTCCCGGCACGCACGTTATACAGGTCCGCGACGAAGACAATGTGCTGTCGAATGTCGGCACGTTCGAGGTTGTGCCTGACGTGACAGTGAGCACCGCAATCGGCAAGCAGAAGGAAGGGTTCAACTCCGAAAGCTGCGTCAGTCTCGACGAGGCGCTGCTGCGCCGCCCGCGCCGCCTTGCGCTCGGACCTGACGGGCTGCTTTATGTCACGGACCAGCAGAACCACGCCATACGCGTGATAGATTTCAACGCCAACACCGTCTGCACTGTGGCCGGAACGGGCCAGGCAGGTTATAACGATACGGGCAACCCTGCGGGCGACCCGCCGACATTCTCTTACCCGAACGGCATCGCTATTGACTCGAACGGGACCATCTTTGTAACCGAAAACGGAAACAACGTCGTCCGCCGGATCACAAGGGCGGGCGGGGTCCAGGTCGATACTTTTGCGGGCAGGTTCAACGAGGTGTCGGATGACGGCAGGCAGAACCGCCTCAACAGCACGCGCATAGGTCTTGAAGGGTACAGGGACGGCGAGGCGCTCGACGCGCAGTTCCGGCTTCCCGACGACATAGTGCTTGCGCCGGACGGGTCTTTATATCTCGCCGATGCTTTAAACCACGCGATTCGCCGCATCACTCGCAACGGTAACGAAGTCGAGGTCGAGACAATCGCGGGCAACGGCGTCCCCGGCTTCGCCGACGGCGAGGCCGCGAATGCGAGGTTCGATACGCCCACAGGGCTTGCGCTCTCGCTCGACGGCGGCACTCTCTTTGTGGCCGACACAAACAACCGCCGCATACGTTTTATCAATCTGGCGACCAGACGCGTCGAATCGTTTGCCGGCAGCGGCAAGGTGGGCGCAGACGACGGCCCGCCCGCACAGGCTTCGTTCGCTCAACCCATCGGGCTCGCTTTCGACTCGGATGGGACGCTCTACGTGAGCGATATGGGTACAAACCTGATTCGCCGGGTCGATACGCTCGGCAACGTGAGCACGCTTGCGGGCGGCAGCTCGAAGAAGTTCCGAGACGGCACCGGCCTCAGAGCGACTTTTAACCGTCCGAGAGGGCTGGCGATTGATCGCGCGCAGGGAATTCTGTACGTGGCCGATTATGAGAACTTCCGCGTGCGCAGGATCGATCTGCGGTAGGCCGAAAGTTTCAGCCGATGAACCGATGGGCCGACTTCCGCGTCGGCCCATTTTTTTTACGGCAGTCTATCTATACATCAGTGAGTTTTTGCGTCTGCCTGTTTGCGAGGCGCGTAGGGCTCGAAACAGTTCGTGCGGATTCAAAGCTTTAATGCGGCTAACTTCGATGCCTGTAAGTGATGCGTCCTTTGGTCAAATCATAAGGCGATAACTCGACCGTAACCTTATCGCCCGGTAGAACCTTGATAAAGTTCTTGCGCATCTTTCCCGATAAATGCGCCAATATCTGGTGTCCTTCGCCTATCTGTACCTTGAACGTAGCGTTAGGCAGCGAGTCTACCACTGTGCCCTCTACAGGGATCATATCGTCTTTCGGAATAGTAACACCTCCTCAGCCTTTAATCTGGGGCGGACCTTCCACCCGGTCATAAGAATACCGCAATAGTTTGATTCAGTCTATCACCTCGCCGCGCTCTAACCCCGTCCGACGCTCGATAAAGTGGAACGCAGCCCCGCATCCAACCGCGTAAACCCCGCCTTTAACAGAACGGAATCCAGTTTGCTCGCTTAAAACCCTCAAAATGTCGAGAATAAACTTGATAATAATATACTCATATTTTATACTAATCACGTCGAAGATTTGAACGAGCGGAAAGAGGTTAATGTCGGTAAAGTTCAAAGATTATTACGAAGTATTAGGCGTAAAGCGTGATGCGACGGACGAGCAGATACGGCAGGCGTATCGCAAGCTGGCCCGCAAGTATCACCCGGATGTAAATCCTGGCGACAAGGCTTCGGAGGACAAGTTTAAGGAGTTAAACGAGGCCAACGAGGTACTGTCGGACCCGGAAAAGCGGAAAAAATACGACCAGCTTGGGGCCAACTGGAAAAACGGCGCGGACTTTACCCCGCCGCCGGGTTGGGGGCAGGTCAACGTCGAATACGGTGATTTGAACGACATCTTCGGGTCGAGCGGGTTCAGCGATTTCTTCGAGTCGATATTTGGCGGGGGCCGCGCAAACACGCGGACGCGCGCTCGCAATCGCACAGAGCGCGGGCAGGATGCCGAAGCCGAGATGGCCATATCGCTTGAAGACGCGCACCGTGGCGGCGTCCAGCGAGTCTCGATACAGGGCGTTCGGGCCTGCCAAACCTGTGCGGGGACGGGCACGGCGAGCGGCGTGGTGTGCGCGACCTGCAGGGGGTCGGGCCAGGTCCTGAGTCCGAGGACTCTGGACGTGAACATACCGCCGGGAGCGCGCAATGATTCTGTGATAAGGCTCGCGCGGCAGGGGCAGCCCGGCCAGGGCGGGGGCGAGGCGGGCGACCTCTTTGTAAAGCTCAAGATAAGGCCGCACCCGCTGTTTACGGTTTCGGGCGATGATATAACGGCTGAGATCGCTATAACGCCGTGGGAAGCGGTGCTTGGGGCGACTATCGAAGTGCCGACCATTGACGGGAAGGCCGAGATGAAGGTCCCGCCGGGGACGCAGGGAGGCCAGCGGATGCGGCTGCGAGGGCAGGGGCTCAGCAAGCGCGGAGGCGGGCGCGGCGACGAGTACGTAAAGTTCAAGATCGTCGTCCCGACTCATCCTTCAGAGCGCGAAAAGGAGCTTTTTAAGGAGCTGAGCGAGGCGTCGCATTTCAACCCGCGAGGCGAGTCTTAATAGAGTATCAAGACAAAGGGTATGGCGATCTTGTTTTTGAGCGAGTCGCCGGTTTGGAGGTGAAGCGGTATGGACATCAATCGTTTTACGGAGAAGGCGCAGGAAGCGGTCCGCGCAGCGCAGACGCTTGCCACACGTTACAGCAACCAGCAGATAGAGGTCGAGCACCTTTTACTGGCTCTGTTCCAGCAGCAGAACGGGCTGGTCCCTTCGATCCTGACAAAGGCGGGCGTGAACGTCGAGGCCGTCAGCCAGGCGGTAGAAAAAGAGATAAACCGGCTGCCGAAGGTAACAGGGCCGAGCGGGCCTGTCGATCAGGTTTACATCACTGCCCGTTTGAACAAGGTATTCGTATCGGCTGAGGACGAAGCCAAAAAACTGAAGGACGACTATGTCAGCGTCGAGCATCTGCTGCTGGCAATCACAGACGAAGGCGGCGCGGCTTCGCGCGCGCTAAAGACGGCGGGCGCGACTCGTGACCGCATAGAGCAGGCGCTCGTGCAGGTGCGCGGCAACCAGCGCGTTACGACGCAGAACCCCGAAGCCACTTACGAAGCGCTCGAACGCTACGGGCGCGACCTGACGAAGATGGCCGACGCCGGTAAGCTCGACCCCGTAATAGGGCGCGATGACGAGATACGCCGTGTCATCCAGGTGCTCTCGCGCAGGACTAAGAATAACCCCGTTTTGATAGGCGAGCCGGGCGTCGGTAAGACTGCGATTGTCGAAGGGCTCGCGCAGCGGATCATTCGCGGCGACGTGCCTGAAAGCTTGAAGGACAAGCGAATCGTCACGCTCGATATGGGCGCGCTGGTGGCCGGCGCGAAGTACCGTGGCGAGTTTGAAGAGCGGCTCAAGGCCGTGCTCAAAGAGGTGCAGCAGTCCGAAGGCCAGGTCATACTCTTCATAGACGAGATGCACACGATAGTCGGCGCAGGCGCGGCCGAAGGCTCTATGGATGCTTCGAACCTGCTCAAGCCTATGCTTGCTCGCGGCGAGCTTCATTGCATAGGCGCGACCACACTGGACGAATACCGCAAGCGGATCGAGAAGGACGCGGCGCTCGAGCGCCGGTTCCAGCCCGTCATGGTCGATCAGCCGACGGTCGAAGACACCATCTCGATACTCAGGGGCTTGCGCGAGCGGTACGAAGTCCATCACGGTGTGCGGATAAAAGACTCCGCGCTCGTTTCGGCCGCGGTGCTTTCTCAAAGGTATATTTCGGACCGTTTTTTGCCCGATAAGGCCATAGACCTTGTTGACGAAGCGGCGGCCAAGCTCCGAACGGAGATCGACTCGATGCCTGCGGAGCTTGACGAGATACTGCGCCGCGTCATGCAGCTTGAGATAGAGCGCGAGGCGCTCAAGAAAGAGACGGACTCCGGCTCGCAGGCGCGGCTTGAGCGGCTCGAAAAAGAGCTTGCGGACCTGAGAGCTAACGCCGACCAGTTGAAGGCGCAATGGCAGGCCGAAAAGGACGAGGTTCAGAAGATTCGCTCGATCCGCGAGGAGGTAGAGCAGACAAAGCTTGCCATAGAGCAGGCCGAGCGCGAATACGATTTGAACCGCGCTGCGGAGCTTCGATACGGCAAGCTCAACCAGCTTGAGAAGCAGTTGCGCGAGCACGAGGACGGGCTTGACGCTCAAGCCTCGCGCGGGCGGCTGCTTAAAGAGGAGGTGGACGAGGAGGACATCGCCGAGGTCGTCAGCCGGTGGACGGGCGTGCCTGTCTCCAAGCTGCTCGAAGGCGAGCTTCAAAAGCTACTCTCGCTTGAAGAGCACCTGCATCGCCGCGTGATAGGGCAGGATGAAGCGGTGAGCGCGGTCTCGGATGCGGTCATACGCGCGCGCTCCGGTCTCAAAGACCCAAACCGCCCGATTGGCTCTTTCATATTCCTGGGGCCGACCGGCGTCGGCAAGACAGAGCTCGCGCGCGCGCTCGCGCAATTCCTCTTTGACGACGAGCACGCGATGATCCGTATTGACATGAGCGAGTACCAGGAGAAGCACACCGTCGCGCGGTTGATCGGCGCGCCTCCGGGCTATGTGGGCTACGAGGAAGGGGGCCAGCTGAGCGAAGCCGTCAGGCGGCGGCCCTACTCTGTCGTGCTCTTTGACGAGATCGAAAAGGCGCACTCGGATGTCTTCAACGTCCTGCTTCAGATTCTCGACGACGGCAGGCTCACCGATGGGCAGGGTCGTGTGGTGAACTTCAAAAACACGATCATCACCATGACTTCAAACATCGGCAGCCACCTGATACTCGAATACAACGGGAAGCTTGAAGGGCAGCAGTACGAGAACATGAAAGAGAGCGTGCTCGATGCGTTGCGCCACCACTTCCGACCGGAGTTCTTGAACCGCGTCGACGAGATCATAGTCTTCCACGCGCTGACCGAAGAAGACTTGAAACATATCGTAGACATACAGCTTGAGCGCTTGCGCTCGCGGCTTGCCGAGCGGCGCATAACGCTTGAGCTGACGGAGGCAGCCAAGGCGCACCTTGCCCGCGCAGGCTACGATCCCGTATACGGCGCGCGCCCGCTCAAGCGAGCGATCCAGCGCGAGATCGAGACGCCGCTTTCGCGCCTGATATTGAAAGGCGAAGTTAAGGACAACTCGATTGTCCGCGTCGGCGTAGACAATGACGCGATAACTTTTTCGGCCCAGCCGCTCGCGGCCGAGGCCGGCAGGTAAGGGCCGGAAGCCAGGGGCGCGTGGAGCGTGAAGCAGGCCGACGCGCTCCCGCGCAAGCCGATTCATATTGCCCGGCGGCGTTCTGTTGTGCAGGTATGATGTGCTATCATTAGCCCAGTGACGCTTGTCAACCCAGCCCAGGAGGTCTGCTCTTATGAGTGAGCTATTTGTGATGACGAGACGCCGGATGCTGACCTTTATGATGGGAGACCAATCACGCCAGAAAAAAAATCTCACCCAGTGAGTTAACTTCAACACCTGCGCAGACCACGTTTGGACGGCGGGCATAAACAAGCCATAACTGGCGGGAACAAGGAGGATGGCATGATCTCGTATGATGACATACGACAGCTGCAACGAATTTCATTCGGCCCCGATTCTTTAGTGTTGAGCTTATACGTCAATGTTAATCAGGGAAACCAGGCAAATCTCAACCGAGGCTTTTTAACGGCTGTTGAAAATACTCTTCGCCAGATGGCCGAGAGCAACGAGAACCACAGGGAGAGATTCGAGGCCGAGGCCGCCCGCGTGCTTCGCTTTCTGGGCGACTACACCGCCGGCGGAAAGGGAATGGTTATCTTTTCCGATTCGAGCCGCGATTTCTGGTGGCATAGAGATCTGCAGGTCGAGGTTGATACGACCGCGCGGTGGTCGCCGCAGCCCTGGGTCCGCCCGTTGCTTGAGGTCATCGAGGAGCACGACCATTTTGGAGTTGTATTGTTGGACAAGCAGCGGGCGAGGATTCTGACCGTCGATGCGTCCGGTATAGAGCAGCAATCTGAAGTCCTTTCCGACGTTCCGAACAAGCACCAGGCGACAGGCACCGATCATATCTGGTCTCAGATGCAGATGGAACGCGACCACACGAAGCACGTCACCTGGCACGTCAAGCGCGTGGCCGAGGAGCTGGCCACTATCGTAGACCGCGAGCAAGTGACAAGGCTCGTCGTGGGCGGCCCTGTAGAGGCAACCTCGATGTTTATAAACGAGCTGCCCAAACGGCTGCAACAGATGATAATCGGCACCGTCTCCGTGCCGCTCGACGCGAACACAAACCAGTTGATGGCAGAGGTCCGAGCGGTGCAGGAGCGGGCCGAGCACGAAGACGAAGCCAGGCTTGTCGAGTCGATGGTAACCGCCGCGCACAAAGGCGACAGGGGGGTGCTTGGAATTTCCGAAACTCTCGTTATGCTTCAACAGGGCCGTGTCTACTGCCTTGTCGTCGCGCGGGATTATCACGCGGAGGGCAAAGAGTGCGACAGCTGCCGCACGCTGTTTGCCGACGGGCTTGAGAAATGCTCGTTTTGCGGCGGGACCCTTCTGCCCGCGCCCGATCTTGTCAACAGGGTCTCGCATAGAGTGCTCGAACAATCCGGGAAGGTGCAGATAGTGTCCGACGAGGCTGCAAGGCAACTCGCGGGGATCGGCATCGGCGCGATCCTGAGATTTTGAAAGGACCTGATAGGAAAGCTGCGCGGGTGGTCTGTGACGGCGAGTCTCGATCACCCGGCCGCTTTGACAATTCTTATGGCATTAGTCCCAACGGTCGTAGAGTCGACCAACAGAGGCGAGCGGCATTATGACATCTTTTCCCGGCTGCTCAAAGAACACATAATCTTTCTGGGCACGCCTATTGTCGACGAGGTGGCAAACCTGATTGTCGCCGAGCTGCTCTTTCTCGAATCGGTCGACCCCGACAGAGACATCTCGGTATACATAAACAGCCCCGGCGGCTCCATCACCGCGGGCCTGGCGATTTACGACACGATGCAGTTTATCAAGCCGGATGTCGTGACGATATGTTTTGGGCAGGCCGCGTCGATGGGGGCGCTGCTGCTCGCGGCCGGGGCAAAGGGCAAGCGGTTCTCGCTGCCTAATTCAAGAATACTGATACACCAGCCTTCTATCGAAGGGATTGCCGGGCAGGCTACGGATGTCAAGATTCAAGCCGAAGAGATGCTGCGCATGCGCAATCTTCTGTCACAGATATTGGCCGACGCCACGGGCCAGCCTTTCGACAAGATTGACAAGGATGTGGAACGCGATTTCATACTGAGCCCTGAGCAGGCGGTCGAGTACGGCCTGATCGACTCGGTCATGGCCGGGCGCGACATAGATATATCTCTGGCAGGCATCGGAGCGGAGAAATAATGGCAAGAAGTAGAAAGATCTTCATCGAGCGACTGAACAACGAAACGCCTTATCGCCGCCCAAGCGGCCCGTTATGGCAACCGGCGGTTGACGTATACAAATGCCCCGAAGGCTGGAAGATAAAGTTCGACCTGGCGGGCGTAAAGCCGGATGACGTGCAGGTGCTTGTGGCGGATGACAACCTGATCGTGCGCGGCGTCAGGCGCGACTCAGTGATGGTCGAAGGGTGGAGCTACTACCAGCTCGAAATTACATACAGCAGGTTCGAGCGCATATTAAAGATTCCCTGCGATCTGTCGAACTCGGATATTCGCAGCGAATACATAGAAGGATGGTTCTTGCTTCATATCGATTGCAAGTAATAGGAATCAGGATTGAAGACCGGTCCGGCGCGAGCCTGCCTGAGGTCTCTTCACCCCGGAATCCTGGAGAAAAGGGATGACTGAAAATAAATTCTTGGAATTGCCGATAATGCCCTTAAGAAACACGGTAATCTTCCCGTCGGGTATTTCGCCGCTTACCGTGGGGCGTTCGATGTCGCTTGCGGCCGCAGAGGCCGCGCTCTCAACGGAGGAGAAGCTGCTCGGCGTGATCGCCCAGCGCCAGGACAGCGAGACCGAGCCCACGCATGAAAACCTATACCGGGTCGGAACGCTCGTAGTGATAAACAGGATGATGCGCTCGCCCGGCAGCGAAGAGGTACTGCACCTTATCGTCCAGGGGCAGGAGCGGTTCCGCGTGCTGGACTTCTTCACGGACTCGAATTACCTGAAGGCGCGCGTAGAGATTCTGCCGGAGCCCGTTCGCGAAAACACGCCCGAAGTCGAGGCCCTCCGGCGCAACATTCAGGCGCTCGTGCAGAAGGCGCTAACGATGCTGCCGAACGTGCCGAACGAGATTCGCAGCATCATCGTCTCGGCTGATGACTCCGTAAGGCTCGCATACTTCCTGGGCTCCGTGCTTGAGCTAGAGGTCGAACAGGAGCAGGCGCTTCTTGAAGCTGACACCGAAAGCGAGTTGCTTCGATTGATGCACAGCTATCTGGCGCACGAAGTCGAGGTGCTCGACATTCGCAGCAAGATAGCGAATCAGGCTCAGGAGGAGCTTGGCAAGGCGCAGCGCGATTACATTTTGCGCGAGCAGATGAAGCAGATTCAAAAAGAGCTCGGCGACACCGAGCCGGAACAGGCCGAAGCGGCGCTGCTGCGCGAGCGGCTGGAGAAGGCCGAGCTCCCGGACGATGTTCGCGCGGAGGCCGAGCGAGAATTGCGACGCCTTGAGCGTTTGCCCGCAGCCGCGCCCGATTATCACGTCATTCGCACTTATCTTGAATGGGTGCTCGATCTTCCCTGGAAGCGCTCGACCGAAGATAACCTCGATCTTATAAACGCGCGCGTGGTCCTGGACGAAGACCACTACGACCTGGACGACATCAAGGAGCGCATACTTGAGCACCTGGCGGTCATAAAGCTAAACCCCGCGACAAAGGCCCCGATCCTTTGTTTCGTGGGGCCGCCGGGGGTCGGCAAGACGAGCCTCGGCCAGTCTGTTTCCCGCGCGATGGGGCGCAAGTTCGAGCGCATGTCGCTCGGCGGCGTGCGCGATGAAGCGGAGCTCCGTGGCCACCGCCGCACATATATCGGCGCGCTGCCGGGGCGCATCATACAGGCACTGCGCCGCGCGGGCGTGAACAACCCCGTGATGATGCTCGACGAAGTCGATAAGCTCGGCATGGACTTCAGAGGCGACCCGGCGTCGGCGCTGCTTGAGATACTGGACCCGGCGCAGAACTTCTCGTTCCGCGACCACTATCTCGATCTGCCGTTCGACCTGTCGAAGGTCTTTTTTATAGCGACTGCGAACTCGCTTGCGCCTATACCTTCGCCGCTCCGCGACCGCATGGAGATCATCCAGCTTTCGGGTTACAGCGAAGAAGAGAAGCTGCATATCGCGCGCCGCTATCTTGTGCCGCGTCAGATTAAAGAAGCGGGACTCGGCGAAGAGCAGCTCCATTTGACCGACGAAGCGCTTGCCGCGATCATCTCGCGCTACACCCGCGAAGCGGGCGTGCGCCAGCTTGAGCGCACCGTCGGGAGGCTTGCGCGAAAGGTCGCGCTCAAGGTCGCGCGGGGCGAGGGCGAAGTCTTTACCATCACACCGGACGACCTGGAAGGCTACCTCGGCCACGAAAGATTCTTCCACGAGATGGCGCGGCAGAACGTGCCGCCGGGCGTGGCCACGGGTCTTGCGGTAACAGAGATGGGCGGCGAGGTCCTGTTCATCGAAGCGACGCTGCTGCCGGGCTCGAAGGGGCTTACGCTCACGGGCCAACTCGGCAACGTCATGCAGGAATCGGCGAAGGCTGCGCAGAGCTACCTCTGGTCGCACGGCGCAGAGATAGGGATCGACTGCAAAGAGACGTTCGACAAAAACGGCGTTCACGTGCACGTTCCCGCGGGGGCGATCCCGAAGGACGGCCCGTCGGCTGGCGTGGCGATAGTCTCGGCGCTCGCGTCCTTGTGCTCAGGCCGCCCCGTGCGCAGCGACACGGCGATGACGGGCGAGATCACGCTGAGCGGCCTTGTCTTTCCCGTCGGGGGCATAAAAGGGAAAGTGCTCGCGGCACGCCGCGCAGGCATCAAGCGGGTGGTCTTGCCCAAGCGCAACGAGTACGACTTCAACGATATAGAAGAAGAAGCGCGCAGCGGGCTCGAAGCCATCTATGTGGAGCGCATAGACGATGCGTTGAAGAATACGCTGGTTCCGCCCGCAGAGGGTGAAGCTCAAAAGCCTGCCCCCGAACACGAGACCGTGACTACGGGAAGCGAAGTGGGCTTTGAGCGTAGCGAAAGCTAACGACCGGGTTGGCCATAGCGCTGCGATGAACAGCAGGACGAAAACTGCCGGTGAAGCCAACAGGCCCACCGGCAGTTTTCGTCCTGCCCCTGCCTTTACCGCCCGGAGGCTGCTAAGAATAACAAAGAAAAGAGTACGCCATTTCTGCGATTGGACTAGGCAGCCATACCACCAAGGCCCCGGAAGCAACGCGATGGTTAGATAAAATCAACAAAGCGCTTGCAAAGGTTCTGTTTTTTTGGATAATGAAGAGACCATTTTGTATTAAACCTAACAATCGAGGGTTTGATCATGGCTACTCTTACTCCAATAGCCGGGAGAAAAAGGAAAGGTTATTTACAAAAACTTATATCAGAGTGCGGGATACGGATCATAGCCATCGCCACTGCCCTTGGTTTTGGCAACGTGATAAGTATCTCATACCCTTTACTGGTAAAGTTGACTGAGAATGAGTGGTTACTTCGCAATCGAATGTCAGCCATACTCGGCACCCAGGCAATCATCATACTAATTGTTATTTGTATACCACTAAGAGAGCCCAACTGGATAGACGAGGAGGACCCGGAAGAATGGACGGGCGACAGAGCCGAAGCTTTAAGAGAAGTGATGAAAACCTCGGGCTATGAGAATAATCCGAAAGGCTGGGCGAAAGCCAAAGCAGAAGCTGATAGCGCCAGCAGCAGGTATCAAAATGTTTGGAAAGGTCTCTGGTTTAGCTGGTTTATTTTATACCTGATTCTGGCTTATAAGAGTTACCCCGGAATCTGTCCAGACCTAAGTACGACTAAACCGGAATTCCCACTTTTTCAACGTTTATACTTTCTTGATATAGCGTCAGATCTTTCAAACAATGTTGCCACGCTAATGATCCTCTTCTGTTTCTTCATTTTGGCCACACCCGACAAGGGCGACAATAGCAGAAAGTATAGAAAGAGCCAGTCTAATTACTATGGCTGGATCGCCATGGTGATAGTCTTCACGGTCCTGGAGGCGGTTGTCGTAGGCAGCAAAGTTCACATTCTCGACGCGGCTTATTACGATTTAGCCGATCTTTCTACATTAAGGGCCTCATATACCAGCGTCACAGAGGCATTCAAATTGATCAGCGGCCTGGGTGCCGCGACCATAATGGCACTATACTTCGGCCGGCTCAATAGCAGGTTCCTTAGAACGCCTGTGACGCTCCTGGTCCTCTTCTACCTTTATGCTGCTATCCAACCCTCTTACCCGAGGGTCGGCATACCAGATTCAATTACAATAGCAATTTTCATAGCTGTTTTGATCTTGAAATGCTTATGGTTCGTTTATGTCGCCCTACTTATAGAATCGGGTCTGCTGCAGTTCTATTTTGTGCGCGTCCGAAGCCTTAACAGGGATGTAGGAAAAGAGTTTGATACATTCGAGAAATTGCAGGAACGAGCCAGCTAAACCTTCCCAGTTAGTAATTTACACAGTCAGGGATGTAAGACCTGATCTATCCGAGGCGAATGCATATTTGGGCTGCACCGGGAAGGCAGAAGCTAGTACCTAACCTCGCATCATTTTACCGCCTTTTTTAATCATGCAGCCTAGCATGTAAAAGGTCTCTTTAATGCCAGGAGATGTCGTCGGCTGCGGGGTTTCTGGGGGTGATGCGTTTCGATTTCAGGTCGACTTCCCACACAGCGCTCGCGCGGCCTCGCTCGTCTGTGTATGCGAACTCCACCGTCACGGCAGCGCCGGGGCCGCCGGGTTGCGCGGCTCGCCACCCTTCGATCTCGACAGGCTCGCCTTTCTCCTTGCGGTGGTAGACGGTCGTGTAGAAGTATTGCTGGACAGTGAAATTCTCTTTGCGCGACTTGCTCTCTCTGACCAGCCGTATAGCCTTTTCCGATTCCGGCTGGCGGTACTCCATCAACAGCGCCGCCGCGTCTACGACGACTATCGACAACGGCACAAAGATGAAAACGAGGACGGGCCACCTGTCGAGCAGTTTTCTGAAATTCATAACAGACATGATACTAGGATCGCGCAGCTATTTCACGAGCGCGCCGCAGCGCGGGCACTGCTCGACGGGAAAGTCCCTCGCCCTACCGAACCCGCATTCCGGGCACTTGCGCTGGTTTATACGCTTCTCGATCACGACGTATACCACAAGCGCCGCTATGCCTAAAAACATCGTTAGGAAAAATCCTATCTTCATCGCAACCCGCTAGCGCGCAGCCTCTCGATTCGGCCCGGCCATGCGCAGCGTTTCATTAAGCTGACGGTCACGGCGAACGCGCCATATCTTGCCGTCGAGGTAGTAATGTATAAACGCGCCGCCCCAGATGAAGGCCGCGCCGATGCTGTCGGGGACTACAACCGTGTAGTGCGGCACGTGGTAGAACGCGCCGAACAGAAGCGCGAAGCCTATGTAGTGCCAGACAGACCTGCTGATCTTGGAAGCGGCTCCGTAACTGAGCGTGCGGTCGCGGTTGTACTTGTTCTGGTTATGAAACCATATGATGCGGTGGTACTGAATGTTGTGATAGATCGTAAGCGTCGCGACCGCCGCCAGCGCCCCCGCCGACGCGGGCGCAACCGGCTCAAGCATGCGCAGCACTATCCAGTGCATAGGCAAAGCCGCCGCAAGCAGCAACAGCTTGGGCACGTTTACGCTCATCTTCAAGTAGAGCTTTTGAAGCAGCCGACCGGCGAACATGATCGCCGATACTACGAAGGCTGAAAGCGCCATCGTCTCAAGCCACCAGAATGCGCCGCCGTCGGTCGAGAATGTGACGCGGTCGCGCGCCGCTACGGAGTGCCCGAGAAAGTGAAGGAACGGGTACGTCATGCCGAGAAGGATGAAGGCCCTGTCTATGAGATTATCTATCTCCGCAAGGTCGTCGTTCTTCTTCTTGTAGAGGATCATAAACCCGTAGTGCTGTTTGACGAGATGGTAATAAGCCCAGACGGAAGCGAACAGGAAGAAAGCGGGGCCTAAGACATTCGTGCCCGCCAGACGGTCCGTGATTACAAGCGCGGGGCCAAGCAGGAAAAGCGATAGGCTGCCGTATAGCAGCCGCGCTCGCTTGCGCCGCTCTTCGCTGTCGGCATAGGTGCGCGATATTGTGCCGAAAACATGCGGCCCGTCAAAGCCCAGCGCCCAAACCCATGTCAAAATCATCACTGACATGCCGAGCTTTACGAGCAAGAGATTGCCCGCAAGGAATGCGTAGCTTGTTACAACGCTGCCAATGAACCATATGAGATCGTCTTTCTGGCTTACTATCCAACCCGCACGCTTGCCCGCTTGAACTGCAACAGCCGCCGCTTGCATCCTGGCTACCTCCTCCGAATAATCGAGCGATTATCGCTCAAAGCGGGCTTAGTTTACCATGCCCTGCCACAAGACAGGCAAACTCAATAGTTAAACGACGATATGGTACACGGCTTGCCTTAACAACCCTGTGGCCGTCTAGACGAAGAGGAGGAACTTACCAGTGGAGCGAATCAAATCACTAACGGTACTGCGAGCGGTCACACTTGCCCTGAGTTTGACTTTTTTACCGCTCGCGGCGCCGACTTTTGCACAGACGAACGACAACGCCAACAGGGGCGCGGAAGCCCGGCGGGACGACGATAGAGACAGGCGCGACCGCAGGAACCGCGACGACGATGATGATGATTTCCCGTGGGGGTTGCTGGGGCTTGCGGGGCTTGCTGGCCTGCTCGGCTTGCGCAGGCCGACGCGCGAGCCTGAGCGCGATATATATGTCGATAAGCGCGACCTGCCGCCGACACCGCCACCGCGCGCTTAACAGGATCGTGCAACGAGTGGCGGAGGGCTGAGATGTAAGGCATAGCCGCTCAGTCCTCCGCTCACGGCTTTACCACTTCATGAAGCGGTTGATTGTGACCACGACGGCAGGGTCGTCGGGGAATATAACGGGAAGGTCTTTGGCGCGGCTGACGCGCTCGCCGTCGCGCCGGGCCATGACTTTTACGGGGCAACCGCAGGCGCTGTAGATGAAGGTAAATTCTCGCTCGGTCTTGTCGGGCCAGAAGTCCCTCACTTTTACTTTGAAATCTCTGACGGTCGTTTCGAGGATCGAAGCCGGGTTGTTCGAGCCGTCAAGTATGCGCTGGTTGTTCTGCTCGTCATTTATGAATATTTGCAGGTTCTTCGGCGGCAGTTGAGCGAGCGCGTTGCCTGTGATCCTGCTTTGCCATAGCACCTCGCCCGTCCGTTTGAAGACAAGCATGCCCATACCGGGCTTCTCGCTGCTCACGTGCATAGACATATGCAGGAGCTTGCCGTCCGGCGTCGGCTCGCCGTAGGCGTCCAGGATTGCGAACGTCCGCCCGGAGCCGTCATCTGGAACGTAACGGCGCTCGATGTCGCGCAGGGCTTCGGCTATGGTCGGAATCTTCGGGCCGAAATCGAGCTCGACCGTGACCATGACGGCCTTCGCTACCTCCATCGTCTCAAGCGGTGGAGCGGGTTTGCCGGATGGGTTTGTGGGAGCGGGATTCGTAGCGGCCGGCGGGGCGGCTGGCGAAGCCAGGGGCGCCGGTGTCGTGGCGGGCACCTCCCTCGGAGGCTGCGTGTTCTGACTGCTTCTTGATGACAGGGCTACCGCCGCGCCGATGACGACAGCTGTCAGCCCGCCGGCCAGAAATAACATCTTGCGTTTCGGCTTCGGTTCTGGTTTTGCCGCCTGCTTATTCTTCTTCTGAGTTCTTGCCATGAAAATTACTTCCTAATACCGCGCAAGGCTCAATATCCCCTCGGCTATGTCGTCAGCCTGCGGCAGTATCTCGTCTTCGAGTTCGGGGTAGTAAGCGACAAAGGTGTCGAGCGCGGCCACGCGTCGAACAGGAGCGTCGAGATGTTCGAACAACTCGTCGGCTATTCGCGCCGCTATCTCCGCGCCGAACCCCCAGGACTGCATATCTTCGTAAACGACGAGCGCGCGGCTCGTCTTCTGCACGGACTTGCTGATCGCCTGCCAATCGTAAGGGCTGAGACTGCGAAGGTCTATCACTTCGACGCTCAAGTCGTGCTGTTCGGCAACCCTTTGAGCGGCGACCACCGAGCGGAAGACCGTCGCGCCGTACGTGATGATCGAGACGTCTGTCCCTTCACGCACGACCTTCGCTTTCCCGAACGGGATCATGAAATCGGGGCCCGGGTACTCGCCTTTATTGTGAATCTGGCGGTAGAGATGTTTATGCTCAAGAAACATCACAGGGTCATCGCACCGAATAGCAGTGCGCAGCAACCCGTTTGCGTCGAGCGCCGTAGAGGGCATCACTACCCTCATGCCCGGCGTGTGAGTAAATATAGACTCGCCGCACTGGCTATGATAGATGGCGCCGCCGGTCAGGTATCCGCCCGTCGCCACGCGGACGACCATGGGGCATGTGAAAGTGTTGTTTGACCGCCACCGCATAAGCGGCACTTCGTTGCGAAGCTGCTGCATCGCGGGCCAGATGTAATCGAAGAATTGAATCTCAGGCACAGGCTTCAACCCGCGAGTGGCAAGCCCTACCGCGCGACCGATGATGTTCGCTTCCGCAAGCGGGGTGTTGAATACCCGCGCGCTGCCGTTCTTGCGTTGCAGGTTGTGCGTGACTTTAAAGACGCCGCCTTTGCCTTTCACTGTATCGATGTTCTCTTCGCGGCTGCAATCGGCCACGTCTTCGCCAAAGACGATTATCGCGGAATCGCGAGCCATCTCGTCGTGCAGGCAGGCGTTGATAAGATCGGCCATCGTCTTATTTCCCGCCCCTGCCGGAGCCGTATCTTCAGTGTCGAACTCTTTCGATGCCGGATCGAGATCGGGCGAGTAGACGTAGAGCAACGCCGTTCCCTTTTCGGGTTTGGCGGCGGCCACGGCCTCTTCGGCGGCGGCATTGACCTCCTCGTCGACCTCATCGGTTATGCGTTTCAACTCTTCTTCGGTGGCCAGCCCTTCGTTTATCAGATAAGTCGCGAAGGTGCGAGTCGGGTCGCGCTCGGCTTCGGCGTCGCGTTCGGGGATGGGCCTGTAGAGCATCTCGTCGTCAGAGAGCGAATGAGAGTAGGGCCGTATCACGTGCGCGTGGACGAGCGCCGGGCCGCGCCGCTCGCGGCAATAGGCTACGGCGCGTTGCATCACATCGTAGCTCGCGATTGGGTCGCATCCGTCCACCTCTTCGATAAAGAGGTCCGGGAACCCGCTGACCATCTTTGATATGCTCCCGCCGGCCGTCTGCACCTCAACCGGGACGGAGATCGCATAGCCGTTGTCTTCGATCAGGTAAAGGACCGGGAGCTTCAGATTGCAGGCGGTGTTGAGCGATTCGAAGAACTCGCCCTCGCTCGTCGTGCCGTCGCCCGCAGAGACGTAGACGATTGAATCAGGCGCGTAGCCTGTGACAAGCTCGGAAGGCGAGCCGATCAACTCGGCGCGGTAAGCGGCCTCGGCGCAACCGACGGCCTGAAGGAACTGAGTGCCGGTAGGCGACGACTGCGTGACGATGTTCAGCCGCTGGTGGCCCCAGTGGCTAGGCATCTGGCGACCGCCGGAGCTTGGGTCAGCCGCTGCTCCGGTCGCGGTCATAAGCATCTCTGTCGGCGTCATCCCAAGCGTCAGGCAGAGCGCGCGGTCGCGGTAATAGGGGTAGAACCAGTCCGACCCCGGTTTCATAGCAAGCCCCGCGGCTACGAGTATCGCCTCGTGGCCCGCGCCTGAAATCTGGAAGTATATTTTGCTCTGGCGCTTTAGCTGAATCTCTTTGTCGTCGATCTTACGCGACATGTACATCACGCGATAAATCTTCAACAGGGTGTCGCGGTCAAGCCCGTGATGTTTCTCAACCTGCGGTTGAACGGCCATACTTTCTCCTAATCGTAAACCGTGAACCGTAAACCGTGACAAGAGAGAGCAGGCGAGCGGTTCTGATCCCTCTGACTTGTTACGGTTTACGGTTCACGGTTTACGCCTCATGGTTTACGCTCTTTTCAGCTAGCCAATTCTTGCCGCCGACGCGGGGCGGTACTCGACTATGTGCCCCGCTATAGCCGACGCGGCCACGGTCAAAGGCGACGCGAGGTACATCTGGCCGGGGCCGCTGCGACCGGGGAAGTTGCGATTCTGCGCGCTGATTACAACCTGCTCCTTTAGCGTGCTCACTCCCGGCCCAGCGTTTATGCACGCGCCGCAGCTCGGCTCGATTATATGCGCCCCCACTTCCCGAAATATATCGACGTAGCCTTGCTGTTCCGAATACTCTCGCACTTCAATCGAGCCGAATTGGATGAAGCATTGAACGTCCGGGTGAACACGCTGCCCGCGCGCAATCGCCTCGCGGAAGACGCGCGCGTACATGTCCATGTCTTCTTTCTTGCCCGCCGTGCACGACCCGCCGTAGGCTATGTCTACGCGGACCTCGCCCGGCAACTCGTCGACAAACAACCCGTTTCCGGGGTCGCCGGGAGTGGCGATCATCGGGCGCAGCTTGCTCGCGTCTATGTCAATCGTAAAGGCGTACTCTGCGTCAGGGTCGCTTTGAAGCCCTTCGCACAACGCTTCGGCTTCGGCTCGCGAAAGTCCCCGCTCGACCAAAAACTCGACCGTCTTATCATCGGCCGCGACGATGCCTGTGAACGCGCCTACCTCTGCGGCCATGTTCGTCATGGTCGCGCGCTCGTCGATGTTAAGCTCCGCGACCGCCTCGCCGGTATATTCGACAATGCGGCCAATCGCGTCGCCGTTGCGCACGAAATCGGTTTTGAGGATCTCAAGCATGAAATCCTTCGCGGTGACGTTATCCGGGCGGCTGCCCGACACGCGTATTCGCACCTGCTCAGGCACGCGCACGCGAACGTCTTTAGTGATCCAGGAATTGAAGACGTCTGTCGTGCCTACGCCGAACGCCACAGCGCCGACGGCGCCCGCGTGCGGCGTGTGCGAATCGGACCCGATGATTATCTGGCCCGGCAGCGCGTAATTTTGCAGGATAAGGCTATGGCAGATGGCTTCGGACCCCTTGCGGTCGGGGAGCGCGCCGTGAAGGCGTATCCCCTGCTTGCGCGAGAACTCGGCCTGCTTGGCGATAAGCTGGTGCGCCAGGTCGAGCAGGCCCATAGCCTTCCGCTCCGGCGGCATCACGTCATCGACAAACGTCAGGTGGTCCTGGAAAAAGTATATCGACGAGGGGTCGTTCACGGGCTCCTCGCCTACGAGCTGCTCGTAGAAGATCGCCGCCATCGGCGTGACGTATTCGTGGCTGAACCGTATGTCTGTTTGAACAAAGCCCGTGTCGCCGGGCTTGACCGCTTCCACGCCTATCTCGTTTTTTGAAAGGTCTGTCACATAGTGGCGCGCGAAAATCTTCTCGGCGACAGTCATCGGCCTCGGAGCGGTTGTGATCGCGGGCAGCGATGTCTTGCCCTGGAGCCGCGCGACGTTGAACGGGAACAGCCCGCCGAACTCGATGATCTGCCTGGTTATCTCGTCTTCACCGCGCGTGAACTCCTCAAGCTCTATCTCTTCGCCGCGCGCCACTCGTTCGAGTATGCGCAAGTCTGTCGAAGTAAGCAGGCCGAGGTTCTGGCAGTTCTGCTTGTAGATGCGCTCGATATTTTCGGCGACGACAAGCTGTATGCCCGCCGCAATCTCGGCGTAAGGAGACTGCTCGCGGCTGGAGCCCTTGCCCCGCCGCTTGCCGGAAACGCTTATGGCGAAGCCGCCGTTTTTAACGTCGCCGCGCTTGATGGGGAACTCGTCGCCGCATTTCAAGCCGATGTAGACGAACTCGCCCAGCTTCTCGTCAAAATGGTAACAGATGTAGGCAGGGGTGATCTCGTCTGTCGATATGTTGTCCCTGAGCGCGGGTATTTCGTTTAAATCAAGGTCGCGCCCTTCAAGTTGCTCGCGGACGAGGGCGGCCGATTCGGCCAGAAAAAGTATGCGGCCTTCCAACCGGACTCGTGACGGGCGTTTCTCTACTTTGCGATGAAGCAAGCTCTCGATCATCCAGAACTCCTGTGAAAAATTAAAGCCTGACAAGCTATAAGACCGACTTCTTATTTTAACCTGAGCACTGTGGTTTTGACAAAAGCCAGGAGGGTTGGAGAAGCGTAAAGCGTGAACCGTGAACCGTAAACCGTGACAAGAGAGAGCAGGCAAGACGCCCGGTCCCTCCTTCTTGTCACGGTTCACGGTTCACGAATAAATCAAATGTTGCCCAGGATGAGCTTGGCTATCGTTTGAAGCTGCATGTTCGACGTGCCTTCGTATATCTTACCGATCTTGGCGTCGCGGTAGTACTTCTCGGCCGGGTAATCTTTCGTGTAGCCGTACCCGCCGTAAAACTCAACGACCTGTGACGTGACGTGCTCGGCCACCTGCGACGTGAAGAGTTTCGCCATCGCCGCCTGCTTCACATAATCTTCGCCCGCGTCTTTCATGCGAGCGGCGTTGTAGACCATAAGCCGCGCGGCCTCAAGCTCCGTCGCTATCTGCGCGATCTGAAACTGTATGCCCTGGAATCGCGCGATAGGCTGGCCGAACTGCTGGCGCTCTTTAGTGTAGTTGATGCCGTATTCGAGCGCGCCCTGCGCAAGCCCAACCATCTGTGAGCCGATCCCTATGCGCCCCTCGTTCAATGTCTCGATGGCGATCTTGTAGCCTTTGCCGACTTCGCCCAGGATGTTCTCTTTCCCAACGACGCAATCTTCCAGGATCAGCTCGCAGGTCGAGCTTGCCCGTATGCCCAGCTTGTTTTCTTTCTTGCCCACGGTGAAGCCGGGGAAGTCGCGTTCGACCATGAAGGCGGTTATGCCGCGATAGCCCTTGTCAGGCGCGACGTTGGCAAAGACGATAAACAATCCGGCTTCGGCACCGTTCGTGATCCAGAGCTTGCGCCCATTCAGCACGTACTCGTCACCTCGCTCTTCGGCCTTGGTGGCAAGCGCGAACGCGTCGCTGCCAGAACCGGCTTCCGACAGCGCGTACGCGCCCACCGTGTCCGTGGCCAGGCGCGGGAGGTATCGCTTCTTCTGGTCTTCGCTAGCCCACAGCATCACAGCGTTGTTGACGAGCGTGTTCTGCACATCGACTATCACGCCTGCCGACGCGTCGGCGCGCGAAAGCTCTTCGACAGCCAGTATAGAGTTGAAGAAGCTGCCGCCCTGGCCGCCGTACTCTTCGGGGATGGCGACGCCCATCAACCCCAGGTCGAAAAACTGTTTTATCAGGTCGGCAGAGAACTTACCCTGCTCGTCCATATCGTGCGCGAGCGGGCGAACCTGCTGGTCGGCGAATTCCCTGACCGACTGGCGAAACAACTCTTCTTCGTCCGAAAGCGATGTGAGCGGGCGCGGGGCCGTTTCCGAAGCTGAAGCAGCAGACTGTGACATCTTTATTACCCTCCGGGCCTTGCGGCCAAATCATCGTTTTAAAGAGAAGGTCAATCTACCACGGTGGTTCCGAGCCTCGCAAGCAGGCTTACACGGGCGCGCTCAGCCTCCGTTTGAAGAGTTAGATAGTGGGGCCACAGCGTGTTGATAACTGCCTTGTCGCCAGGTGATCTTTTAACTCGCTTTCTTAGGAAGCAATCGATCATATTCGTTTTTGACTGCCCTGTAACATTCACAGGACGCATCCTCCAACGCTTCGCGGTCTTTTATTAGCACCGTTCCGCGCTGGTATGTGATTATTCCAGCCGCTTGCAGCGTCCCGGCTGCTACGGTCACCCCGGCCCTCCGCACTTCAAGCCTCGTGGCAATAAATTCGTGTGTCAGGTGCAGCGTATCTGATTCCATACGATCCTGGCACAGAAGCAGCCACCGGGCCAGCCGCTCAGCTATCGGATGAATACGGTTGCAGGCCGAGGTCTGCGACACCTGTGTGAACAGCTCCTGCAAGTACCTGTGCACTAACTCATTAAACTCATCGTTATTTCTAATCTCTTCAATGAATGATTCCGCTTTCATCCGCATGCCGCCATCCGCTATCTGTACAATTGCCCGGTGCGGACTGATGCTGTCTCCTGATAACAGCGTAGTGCCTAGCATACCTTCGCTGCCGACTACTCCGACTTCTACCATAAATCCGTCTGTCAAGATGTTGACCATCGAGATTGTAGACTTATGCGGGAAGTAGACGTATGTAATAGGCATATTCGGCTGGTAAAGCATCTCCCCAAGGCTAAAGTTGACCGGCTCAAGATGAGGCGCGATTCTCCGGTAGGATTTTGTAGATAGCGCGGCAAGCAGTTTATTTTCGGGCTGAGGCGATGGGTTAGACAGAGTCATCGCATCTTCCTCCTTATATCCGTCGACGGTGTAGGTAAAACCCAACAGACGGCAAGGAAGAAGGTTGGCTCGACCCTATCCAGATGACGCAGGCTGAATTTCAAAAGAACCAATGGGCACGATTATAGTATCACACTATTTGCATGCTGCCGTCTGTTCCGCGACGTACCGACGACAAAATTACACGGTTGATAAACTTGAAAATCGTTATTTATAATCTCTGTATCTTGTTGTGAATTTAATGGCCTGATCTATAAAGAGGAGAACCAGGGTTTAATAGTGAAATCGACCTCAGGAGTTGGGGATGGGAAAAACAAGAAGGCGTATTCTCTGCGTTGAAAATGATGAAGATACCTGCGATATGTTAACTCTTATGCTCGGCAAATCGGGCTACGATATTGTACAAGCCGAGAGTGTAGGCGAGGGGCTCGGTTTAATCAGGAGATAGCAGTTTGATTTGATCCTGCTCGACTGGTATTTTGAAGACGGAACGGGCCTGGAACTCTGCCAGATGATTCGCGCATTCAATACCAGGACACCGATACTCTTCTATTCAGGCGTGGATTCAAAAACCGTGATAAAGCAGGCGATGAGTGCCGGGGCACAAGGGTTCCTGGTCAAGCCTGTTGGAATGGATGACTTGTTGCATACAGTATCATTTTACGCGAGCGATGATCCCGGTGAAGGTCCACACGCCGAGTAAAGATGGTCAGGATAATAGTTCATTGACGAGGTTGAGCAGAGATGTAAGCCCTACTGGTTTGCTGATGGCCTGGGTCGCCCCTACATCTTTAGCTTTATCAAGCATCTCGATGTGAGACCCGCTCAAAGCTACGATTGGCACACTCAAAGCCTGAAAATCTTCACGCAATCGCATTATCAATTCGATGCCGTTGAGTCTAGGCATCTCAATGTCTGTGATTATCAGGTCGGGCTCCCCGTTCTCAAATAACTCTAGCGCCTGGAGCCCGTCCTCGGCTGCGATGACGGCAAAGCCTTTCCCGGTAAGGATAGTTAATAGCACCTCACGCGCGTCCGGGTTATCCTCTACGACTAAGATCTTCTTTCCCACAGACCGAGGCTTTCCTCAAAAGGTTCACAGCGTCTAATACTGTTTTAGCTCTCCCTGCCAATAACAGTCAAGATAAGAATATATTAGGCTCAGGCTCTCAAGGTAGCGGAATCAATACACTATTACCTCACTACTAAGAGTTGGGCGAACTTGCGGCTTTCGAGCATCGTAGTTAGACTGGATTCCACAATTGATTCTATTATTGTAGTAAGGCAAAGATCGATTAGGCCGCCGACCGGGCGGCTTAAGAAAGCGACGCGGTTGCCTGGGGAGATATTATGCACTGTCCATCTTGCGGAGCGGATGCGCCACCCGGCTGGAAATTCTGCAAAAGGTGCGGGGCGAATCTCAACCCCCCGACGCACCATCTTCAGTCGATTCAGCAGGAGCCGTCTTCGGGGAGGCTGACCGGGGTAGCATGGGCTATGGCATTGGCGACCGTTGCAATTACGCTCGGCGGCCTCGGCATAGTCTTTTCTCACGCTTTCGACCTGGTGCGCCCCGCGCCGCCAGGGTATACGTCGGCCGGAAGCGCCGAGGACGTTGCCATGATGATGGTGCTTCTGGGGTCGCTCACTATATTCGGCGTAGTCGCGATCTTGACTCGCTTACTGTCTCGCGCCATGGGATGGGTTCAACCCAAGACTACTCCGGTTCAGATGAGCAACTCCCCTGTTAATGAATATCGTCAGCCGCAAATCCCCGCGCCACCGGCTAACGTATCAAGCGTGACCGAGCACACGACGCGCAACTTCGACCCCCAGCGGCTCAGAGATTCGGGGGCGCGTGAATGACAAGAGGGTGACAAGTAAACAGTGACAAGTGACAAGATAGAGGAAAAGGATCGGTCGGACAGTTCCTCCCTCTTGTCACCTGTCACTTGTCACTGTTTACCAATTAGGAGGTCGTATGTATTGCCCATCGTGCGGAGCTGAATCGGCAACCGGGCTCAGTTATTGCAAGCTCTGCGGCGCGAGCCTGAACCCGGCTGCTGGCATCACTCGCCCGAAGGCGATCTCGCCCGCCTTCATAGTTCTGTTTCTCGCAACCTTGCTGTTCGCAGGCGTCGGGCTTGTGGCAACGTTTGTGATGGTGAGCGAGATAAGGAACCTGGGCGTGCCGCCGGAGAGGATATTTCGCGCGATTGTCCTGGTACTTCTATTAGGTTTTTTTACGGTCATCGGGGTCGTCTCGTTGATGACGAGGCTGCTGTGGCACATGGCAGGCATACCGTCGCCGCCCAGGGTTCAAGCGCCGCCGATTAAAGCAAGGCCGGGCGAGCACACCAACCCGCAACTGTCAGCGCCGCCCGCCGCTCTTATTTCAGATCAACCTAGCGTAACCGAACACACTACTCGCAGCTTTGACCACCGCTACCGAGAGCCGGGCAGTAGCGAGTAGGCGGAGGATGATGGATGAATGTTTTAGAAGTCAAGAATGTGACGAAGCGATTCAACGAGTTTGTGGCCGTCAGCAACCTGTCATTCGAAGTAAGACAGGGAACCATCTTCGGGCTGCTCGGACCGAACGGAGCGGGGAAGACCACATCCATTCGCATGATCGTGAACATATTCGCGCCCGACAGCGGAGAGATACTCGTGCTGGGCGAGCACGTGTCGCCGGAGCTTCAGCAGAAGATAGGCTACCTGCCCGAAGAACGCGGGCTCTATAAAAAGATGAAAGTCGGCGAGCAGTTGTTGTTCTTCGCTAACCTGAAGGGGCTCGATTCGGGCACCGCAAACAAACGCATAGATGAATGGCTCGCGCGGCTACAGCTCTCCGAGTGGAGGGATAAAAAGAGCGAGGAGTTGTCGAAGGGCATGCAGCAGAAGGTCCAGTTTATCGGCTCCGTCATACACGAGCCGCCCTTGCTTATACTTGACGAGCCTTTTTCGGGACTCGACCCTGTAAGCACGGGCCTTCTCAAAGACATCATCCTCGACCTCAGAAGGAGCGGCAAGACGATCATCTTTTCTACTCACCAGATGGAACAGGTGGAGCAGATGTGCGACGACATCTGCCTCATAAACCGCTCGACAAAGGTGCTCGGCGGGAGCCTGCGCGAAGTCAAACGGAGTTACGGGCGCAACACGGTCATTTTAGATTTCGACGGGACGGACTCTTTCCAAAGCGACGACCTGGTCAAGAGAACGAACCGGTTTGCGAGCCACCAGGAGATGTTGTTGCACGAAGGCGCGGATGCGCAGGAGTTGCTCAAGCGCGTGTTAGCGGGCGGCGGGCGCGTAAATCGCTTCGAGCTTGTCGAGCCGTCCCTGAACGAAATCTTCATAGAGAGCGTGACCAAGAATGAAAAAGATACTCGTCATAATCAGGCGTGAGTACATAACGCGCGTGCGAACCAAAGCCTTCCTGATAGGGACCATCGCCACGCCGCTGCTAATGCTTGCGCTCACCTTGCTGCCGAGCTTTCTGGCCACGCGCGGCGGCGGCCAGCGGCAGGTGACGGTGCTCGACCAGAGCGGCGACCCGACATTGTTCTCGGTTATCGAGCAGCGCCTGCGCTCGCGCCCCGCCGATGACGACGAGCGGCAGAGCGCCGGCAGCGCCAATTCCAACAGCCAGCCCGCTCGCGACCCGTCACGCACAGACACGCGCTACCAGGTCACACAGGTAGTCGTCCCGCCGGACAAGAACATAGACGAAGTCGCGGCTCAATACCGCGATCAGGTTCAAGCCGATTCGAGCAAGGCGTTTGTGGTCCTGCGCCCTGACATATTCACGGGCGGCGAGTCGCTCTACTATGCCAAGAACGTGGGCGACCTCGGCATACGCGCGCTCGAGCGCGCCATAAGCTCTGCGGTCACGGAGCGAAGGCTCGTGCAGCAGGGCTTCGCTGTAGACAGGGTGACGGGGGCGATGAAGCCTGTCGCCATGCGAACGTTCAAGGTGTCAGAAGAGGGCGTGTCGGAAGAGTCGGGGATGTCGCTCTTTTTCGTCGGCCTGACGATGTTGATATTTATCTACACGACAATCCTCGTCTACGGGTTATCCGTGATGCGCGGCGTGATCGAAGAGAAGCAGTCGCGCATAGTCGAGGTGGTCATATCGAGCGTGCGGCCGACGCAGATGATGTTGGGCAAGCTTATAGGCATAGGTCTTGTGGGGCTGACGCAGTACGTTATCTGGGTAGGCGCGGCGGCGCTGCTGCTGCTGTTCGGCGCGTCTATGGCTGCTTCGAGCGGGTTCAGCCTGCCCAGGCTGCCTCTGAGCACGGGCGTCTATTTTATAATCTACTTCGTGCTGGGGTATTTTCTCTACGCGACGCTCTACGCCATGGTTGGCGCGATGGTATCGAGCGAGGAAGAGGCGCAACAGGCTCAATTCCCCGTCACTATGTTGATAATCGTCCCGATGATGCTCTTCACAATGGTGATGAACAACCCGAACAGTCCCACTTCAGTCGCGCTTTCGATGGTTCCGTTCTTCGCCCCCACGCTGATGATGATGAGGATAGCGATGACCAACCCGCCTCTGTGGCAGACGGTCGGCTCGATGCTGATTATGGTGGTCACAATACTTGCGGCGGTGTGGTTCGCCGCTAGAATCTATCGCGTGGGGATCTTGATGTACGGCAAACGCCCGTCACTGGCCGAACTCGGTCGCTGGCTCCGCTATTCATAGCGGGGTCGTGAGGAATGAGCAGGGAAGCGGTTTTCACATTAGCCGTTTCACCTGCTCATTCCTTATCGCTCAATGAATCTTCTTTGTGCGCCGCTTCATATAATCCATCAAGACGTACTGGCCCAGAGTCATAGTGGTTGTGAAATAGGCCTTGCCCTGGCAAATCTCGGTAACCTTTTTGACGAAATCCACAAGGTAGTAATCGTCCGCGAGCATGAAGGTGTTGATCATGATCGCGCTGCGGCGGCAGGCGGCGACTTCGCGGAAAGTCTCTTGAATTATGCGCGGGTCAAGCCCCATGGGGTTCTTGTAAATTCGCCCGTCTTCCATCGTCAGCGCCGAAGGCTTGCCGTCGGTAATCATTATGATCTGTCGCATGTCTTTTCGCTGCGACATCAATATACGGCGGGCGAGGCGTAGCCCTTCGCGCGTGTTTGTGTGATAAGGGCCGACCTGCGCGCGCGCTACCTGTGAAAGAGGTATCTCTTCGGCCGAATCGTGGAACAACACTACGCGAAGCGAGTCGCCGGGGTACTGGGTTCTTATGAGGTGCGTGAGCGCGAGCGCCACTCGTTTGGCGGGAGTGAACCTGTCTTCGCCGTAAAGTATCATCGAGTGAGAGCAGTCGAGCATCAGCACTGTGGCACACGAGCTTTGATACTCAGTTTGATGGACCATCAAGTCCGAGTACTCAAGATTGAGCGGCACCCCCAGCCCTTCGCGCTGGATGGCCGAGCGCAGCGTCGCATTCACGTCGAGGTTCAAGGTATCGCCAAACTCGTATCGCTTCGGCGCTTCGCTCGCCTCTACCCCTGTTGAAAGATGGTTGGTTTCGTGGCGGCCGATGGAGGATTTGCCGAGCGAAGCGACAAGCTCTTTGAGCGCCTTGAATCCGAGAAAGTCGAGGCCTTTATCGGTCAGCTCGAATTTCACGCTCCTCTCCGCGCCCTTGCCCGTCTGGCCGCCCTGGTTTCGAAACTCCGTCTCCTGGTCGGCCCCGTCTTCGCTTATTCGGAGGTAGCCTTCCTGGATCATCCGCTCGATCAACCTGTTGACGAGATCATTGACCGCATCGGCGTTCATATTGCCCTGATCGTCGGTCAGATAATCGACCTCTTCATCCGACAGCAGCCCGTCTTCAAGCAAGGCCCGCATTATGGCTTCGCGCAGCCCGTCGAGCGTGTCGTCGGGGTCGTCCCAGTACCGCGAGTATTGCTGCTCGAACCCGCTCTGGAGCAGGAACTCCGCAAGCTTGTCGAGCAGGTCCTCAAGGCTGAGCGATTCAAGGTCTACGCCTGTCCATTTTGAATACTTTGTAAAACTCATGATAGTGACAAGTGACAAGTGACAAGTGACAAGAAAGGCCGCACTCGACTATGGTCATTCTCTTTCTTGTCACTTGTCACTTGTCACTGTTTACCTTCCTCCAGTCACGGTTTACGGTTTCTGAGGCTGCCGACGGTAAGAGCGTTGGCTTCGACCGCCGTGGGGGCGACCACAATCGGCGCGGCCGACCTGGGCGATGCGGGGCCGGGGTCGGATGTTGCGGGCGATTGGTCGCTCTCTTCGACCTCTGTAATGTCGGCCGTTGTGAAAAGGTATGTTCGCAGGTACTTATCCCACTCCGGGTCTCTGCGCCGAATCCACTCGATCAACATCGCGGCGTGCTCTTTCTCTTCGTCGGCGTGGTGAGCAAGTATCCGTTTGAGCGGCTCGTCATCGGTCACATCGACTCGCTGGCTGTACCAGTCCATAGCCTCCAGTTCTTCCATGAGCGAGTGTATGGCGCGAGACATGTCGCGTGTTTCAGGTCTGATCAACTCGTAGGGCGCGTGCCAGGCGATAGGCATTCGGTTGGCTCCTTCCTTTAGTTCACTCTCCGTGACCGGCTAAAGTTTTCGTATCCGTATCCGCGAGTCTCAGGCTTTGCCGCCGCGTAGCCCCGCTCGGTCGAACGGCTGATCTTCTTTTGCGCGTGCAGACCTTCGAGTATCAACTCGCAGACGGCCACCGTAACCGCCGGGCTCGATCTATCGGTCAACCCCGAATCGAGCGCGGCATTGACAAGCCCCTTTACCTTGCGGAAGCTGTCGAGCGCGACGGCGGTGCTATCGTTTTCGCCGATGCGCAGCGAGCCGCCTTCGTTGAACCAGGCGATCACTTCTGAAAAATCCATGTGTTCAAGATAGGCTTCAAAGGTTTTGCCGACGGCCGCTTTCACAAGGTCGCGCGCCACCTGCGCCGCGCCGCGCTGCTCGCCTTCGTACTCAAGCTCAAGCTTACCCGTTATCGAAGGCAGCGCGGCATAGATGTCGCTGATGCGCGGAGCGATTGTCTCTTCGCCGTTTATAAGGCTGCGCCGCTCGGCGTTCGACACTACGTTTTCAAGCACTGAGATGGGCAGCCGCTGGCTTACGCCCGAACGCTTGTCTACGCGCTGGTCTTCGCGCGCTTCAAAGGCGATCTGCTCGACCGTGCGCGAGATGAACTCCGGCAGCGAAATCCCCGGCTGGTCCTGACGGAGCCAGGCTTCCTGCCCGGTTATCGTCACCCCCTCTTCGACGCTCGCCGGATAATGAGTGTGAATCTCCGAGCCTATTCGGTCCTTGAGCGGCGTGATTATCTTTCCGCGAGCGGTGTAGTCTTCGGGGTTGGCCGAAAAGACGAGCATGACGTCGAGCGGCATTCGTATCGGGTAGCCTTTGATCTGAATATCGCCCTCTTGCATGATGTTGAACAACCCGACCTGCACCTTGGTCGCGAGGTCGGGCAGCTCGTTGACGGCAAAGATGCCGCGATTGGCGCGCGGCAGCAGCCCGTAATGGATCGTAAGCTCGTCCGACAGGAGGTGGCCCCCGCGCGCGGCCTTGATCGGGTCGAGGTCGCCTATAAGATCGGCAATCGTCACATCGGGCGTCGCGAGCTTCTCGACGTACCTCGCCTCGCGCGGGACAAAGGCCACGGGCGTCTGGTCGCCCCGCTCCTGAATAGTCACGCGGCAGGATTTGCAGATGGGCTCGTAAGGGTTGTCGCTTATCTCGCAGCCTTCGACCACTGGCATATAGTCGTCAAGAAGATATACGAGTTGGCGCAGTATTCGGCTTTTCGCCTGGCCGCGCAGCCCCAGAAGTATGAAGTTGTGGCGCGAAAGCACCGCGTTGATGATCTGAGGGACGACCGTGTCGTCGTAGCCCCAGATGCCCGGAAAGAGGTCCTCCCCGCGCTCCAGCTTCCGAATAAGGTTCTCGCGCATTTCGTCTTTGATAGAGCGACGGCGCAGTCGGTCCTGGTTAAACTCACTCGATTTTAGCTCGCCGATGGTTCGTGGCATCTGCATGGACAACTACCTCGAATTGTATGAAGGCAAAAATGAACGAGCGCGTTCACTGCTCGTCCACATGGTTTATAGCTTCACGCGGGCTATCTGTAAACCCCACGCGCAACCAAAAAGGGCTGCAAAGACCGGTGAGATCTTTGCAGCCCTTTTTGAAAACTTAAAACCGGGAGCCGAAAACCGTTTCGGGCTCAGTTCTTCTTATCGTCTTTGCCGAAAATCTTCTTGAATACGCCAAAGAAACCGCCCTTCTTCTTCTCCTTGTCGTCCTTCTTCTTGTTAGAATCCTTATCTTTCGAGGCGGCCTTTGAATCTTTCTTGACTTCGCCGGTCTGTACAGGCTTCAAGACCGGTTCGGGCGCGCGCTCTTCGCTCACGGTCTTTGGCGGCGGAGGCGGCTCGGGTCTTGGCGTAATGACAGGAGGCGGGGGCTCGCTTGCGGCCGGTCGCGGGTTCGTGCTCGCGCCTTCGGCGTCGAGCGCAGCGGCTTTGGGGTTAAGCGCAGAATGGTTCGCATTCGCGTCGGTAAGGCTTGCGGGCTTCTCTTTCTTCTTGACCTCTACGGGCGGCACCTCTTCTACCACGATCTCCGGCAATGCGGCGACCTGGGAATCCGCGCCCGCCGACGGCTGAGTCGTTGCAGGCTGTGACGCGCTCGATGCGGAAGTCGGCTGAGAGCTTACGACCATCGGCGACATCGGAGACTTAGGAAAGAAGAAGATCATGACCGCCGAGAGCACAAGCGCTCCCAGCATCAACCCCGCGCCGACCATAGACCACGCGCGGCTGCGGTCCTGGGTCGTCGTAACATCTCGGTTGCGGGTAAGACGCACTCCGTCTATGTCGCAAAAGTTAAGCTCGTCTCCAAACGATTCGCTACAGACAGGACATACTTTCATATAATTCTCCCGTTCCCTGAAAACAGGCGTGTAAGGTGGACAGGGTTATTCTACCACCCAATGGCCGTTTATTCCAAGTACTCATAATGTCGGCCCTGCTGTGTCGAGTTAAAAGGTTTTCTGGGGAGTATTCACTAAAAACTCTGTACGAACAGTCGGATGTGGTCCTTGTTTTCTGGGGATATATCAAGGAACTCAACGCCCATCCCTCTGCCGAGTTGGATGTAGCGAACCACTGCGCTCGCCTGGATCGTTCGATTATTTATCAGGGCAAACTCGATCTCGATCAGGCTATCGACAGGGACAATGGGGCTTTCGATATATGCCCCGTCGACGCATAAATCCAATATCATGCTGCAAGTTTCACCAAATTTCTCATCGCGATACGTGACGGGCCTGAGCACAGGCACGCGCTTCGAGCGCCGCCTGTCCTTGTAATCAGTTTCACTCCACCCCACTCCATACACATAGTCTCGCATCTTGCTCCCCCTCCCGAAAAAGATACGCGTGCGAAAAAAAATGGAGTCTCCGTGTGAGGAGACTCCTTCTTTTTCGGCTTTCTGCTACCTCTAAACCTCTGATGGTTTAGCAGGCAATCGCGTTCGCCGTATTCTTTGTAAATTTATTGCGGAGCGTCTGCCTAGGCGTCGTAGAGCGCGGCAATCAGACAACCGCGCGCCGTCGCCGTGAGCGGTTCGTCCGAGAGTCGAATCTCCGATATATCGAGCGGGAACCCGTCGCGCTCGATCACCTGTCGGAACTTATCGACAAAGCCCCTGGGCTTGGCCGTCCCGCCGCTAAGCACAATCGGGATCGGCTTGTCTATGCGCGGCATGTTCTTTGTCTCGGCCAGCGACGAGCGCAGCGCCTCGGCGAGCGAAAGGATCACGTCGTCGTAGTAGACGTGCAGCGCGTTTTCGTGCTTGTTCTTTGGCGACTTCGACAAATCCAGGTCGTGCTCTTTTATGACGCGAATGCGCGTGGCGACTTCGCCCGTCACCGCGCCCACGCTGCGGTCTATGTAATCGCCCGCCTTGGCGGTCGAAAACGTCATTACGGGTATCGACATGAAAGCCAGCGCGACGTTGCACATCCCGCCGCCGCAGCTTATGCCTATGCCGCTGAAGTTCTCGCGCTCAAGCTCGGCGAAGACTACGGCCAGCCCTTCGTTGATGCCTTTCGCGTTATAACCCATATCCGAGAGCAGGTTCTTGAGCATCGCTTCGTGATAGACGAGGTCGCCCGACCCGCCGTCGTGCAGCGCGCCCGGAACCGAGAAGCGAATCGCCTCGCCGTTTTTCGTCGCCTTCATCAACTGCTTGATGATCGCGTGCATGACGGGGAGCGAGTACTCTTCGTTCGGGTTGAGCGTGCCGCCCATCATGGGCCGCCGGGTTTCGGCGTTAAAGGTGTTGGCGAACCGCTCTGCTTCGTTGCCGTAGATTTGAAGCGACTGGCCGCCGTTTAGCTGGTAGCTGACTTTGTTCTGCTTCAGGATGTTTTCGGTAAATTTCGAGTAAGGTACAGTGATGAACGCGTTTAATTCGGCGTGGGTTTTGACGCGATCCGCTGGCCCTGTGGCGAGCACCAACCGGCTAGTTCCTACGTCCAGACCCAGGGCCGAGCCCTCTTTCACTGCGGCCTCTGTATTGTTCACTTTTTCAGTCTTCTTATCCATGTTGCCTCCAAAATTGTTTTCGATATTCGTGAGCTTGAGGGGCTCGGCATTCAGACTCGCGACAGTTCCTCGCGTAACTTTCAACCTGACGGCTTTGCCCGCCGGGATAGGTCTTGGGGGGCTTCCACTGGCTGCGGGCGCAAAGCCGTTTCTTTTAGGCGTTAATTGCAAGCGGCCGAGGCCGCGTATGAAAATAGTGTTGTCGTTGCCGACCGCGCGCTTGATCGTATCAAGCGTCGCCTCGACCCCGCGCAGGGCTTCACGCTTCGTGAGTCCCGTGCGCTTTGCGGTTTCGCGTATCAGGTCGGCTTTGTTCATCTCTTCGGTCACGCGAGCCGTCTCTTTACGAGTCACTCGCCTCTCGCGTTCTGCTCCCGGTTTAGAGCGCGCTGGCGAAGCGCGATCTTCTGAAATAAGGGTCGCCGGGCGCGACGCTCTTCTTCGACCTTGACCCCGTTCATCCTGGCCGCCTCTTCAATCGCGCGGTCTGCCAGGTCGAGCCCGTCCCATCTCGTCCCGCCCGCGGCCCGTATGTAAGCCTGGTCGTAATCGAACCCGAATCGAGATACAGCGGGCAGTTCCGTCCTGTACTTGTCTGTCAGGCCGATAGCTTCAAACGGGAAATCCGAGAGCCAGTCCGTGTGATAACCCAGAAGCCCGTTCGACGGGTTCACCGAAACGAGCCCGTGTGTGACACAGTTCGCATCTTCAATCGAATACTTCGAGCGAAGCACGGCCGTCAAAACGCGCGCGGCGTAAATTTGCGCTTCGTTTATCCCGTCAGGCCCAATCGCGGCGCCCGGCCCCGATTTGCCCTCGAAGCATATGCCTATAAAACTCTCGCTCAGATTAACGTAGATGCTCTCACGGTCGCTCCACACAGAATTGCCCGCGTGGTTTGAAGCGAACTCGTCGCTCACGATCCGGTACGTGCGCCCGAAGCGGTCGATCAGGTAGTTATAGAGCTTGTTCGCCCGCGCGTACTCGATCAAAGCCCGCGACTGGTTCTGCAAAGACGAGTTGTAATCGTTTGCGAACGGCAGAAGATCGCCTTCTGACAGGTGGTAGACTATGCCTGCCGGTCTCGTATCAACTTCAAAGTCCGTGGCGGTCGCAGCCGCGCTTCCATTTGAACGTGTGTCGCCCGCAATCTGGTCGAGCTTGATCCGATAGTAAGCTCGCTTCGATCCTGTGGTTTGAAATTCCGTCAGCACCCGCGCGCCGTTGCTGTAGAACTCATACCCTTCGCCTTCTTCGGCGAGCCACACGCGGTCGAGCGGCAGCGCGGCTTCCGACCCCAGCCGCGTGAGCGCGCTTGCTTCAGCCGTCCCGCCCTTTGCGGGCGCGGCGGCGACGGACTCGGCCCCGGTCGATACTGTGAACCTGCTTATGGCCTTCGACAAACCGTAGATTACGCTTGCGCTGGCCGTCACCGCGAATATGAAACAGGCCGCGTAAACCGCGAAGCGCAGGCGATAAAGCAGCGCCGTGATGCGCAGGCCTACGGGAGCGGGCCTGTTCGGCGGCAGCACCTTCGAGAGTTCCATAATCAACACAGCGCGCTCCGGCAAAGACCCGATAAAGGGTATCTTCATTCGCGCGCTGTCTGACTGGTTTATGCTCATCACGCTGTTGAGAAACTTCAGCCGGAGAACCGGCGACTCGATGTATCGCGAATACCGGTCTACGAGTTTTGTGTACCTGACATCCTGCGTCTTGTAATCAGGCATGGTAGATCTCAAGCTTTACGGCTAGGGCTTTTCGTAATCGCACACCATCAATTGAAGGCTCATCCCGGCTGCCCGCGCGCTCGCGGTTGCGGTCCGGGCAAAATTTTCGGCGTCGGCGGCGGTTCTAAACCTGCCGACACGGATTCTGTACCACCGACCCTTGCGTCCGAGGTCTGCCGCGACCACGCGGGCCTCGACTCCGACTCGCGCCATCTTCTGCGCGAACTCGTTAGCCGCGCTCTCGTTGGGGAGAGAGGCTGCTTGTAGAGAGTAGTCGCCCTCTTCGGGCAGGTGAGCGCGGACAGGCGCGGCTGCCGCCTGCGTAGCTACCGGAGCGCCGGTTTCGGCAGCAAGCGTGGAATTAGCTGCCGGTCGGCTTTCAGGCTGTGCAATCGCTTGAGCAGCCGGTTTGACCGCACCCGCTTCGGTTATCGAAAGGGCCGAAGCCGCGCCCTCTGATACGGCGCCGGCCGATCTCTTAGACAAGATGAAGTACCCCGCCGCTCCGACCACGGCGATCAGTGTGACAACCGCCGCTATCTTCATCCACCCTCGATTGCCCGTGGCCCGTTCGGGCATGAGCAGTGTCGGGTACTCGTTTACAGAGTAGTCCCACGCGGGGAGCGGGTCGTCCCACGGGTCGACCGCTTCTTTGTAATCTGAAGTCTGCTGCTCGACGGGTTGAGCCGCTTCGCATACCTCTACAGGCGCTGCAATCGCGGCTGGCTCTGTAATCTCTGTCGGCTCCGCGACCAGGGCCGGCTGCGCGGGTTCAGGCTCGACGACCTCTTCGGCCATGACGACCTCTGCCGGCCGGGACTCTTCTTGAACGGAGCCTTCAGGCTCAAACGTGACCGGCTCGTCAAAAGTGCTCAATGATAAAGGCTCGTCGTCTAACAGGTCGATCTCTGGGCTTGAATCCCAGGCGGGCGGGTCGGCTATAAGGGTCGAGTCGGAGGGATGACCGGGGTCGGATTCTTCGACCTCCTCATAAAGGTCTGTGGTGCTTTCGTCCAACTCGATAAAGTCCTGCTCGGCGAATCCCGCGCGGGTCGCTTCATGCTCGTCAAAGTCCCGCTCTACGGGGAAGGCGTCGGCTAAGGCCACGGACGGCCCTGCTTCGACCATACCTCTAGCCTGAGCGGCGCTCGCCGGCTCGATAGTTGAATAAGCGTTGGCTGTGGCCCACCGTGTCGGAAGGATCGTCTGGACCATAGACTGGCACGCCGCGCACAACCGCGTGGGCGTAACCTGCCCGGACGACTTGACGAGCGCCTCCTGCTTGCACAAAGGGCAGACGGGAATTGTTATTTCGAGTTGCATAAAGTGATCCCTGCCGAGTTTTAGATACTGGCTCTTCAAATAGTTAAGACGCTGCTTGATACAGGCAACAGGTCTTCAATGAGTTCGATGGGGCTTTCAATGAGGGGCAGAAACTTTGAGCGAACCGGATTATAACATAGGGGAATGCTATTACAAGAGAATCTTTCAAAATGACCGAACCGCCTCGCGCCGCTTCGGTTTTACGCGAAAAAAATCACGCTCGCGTAACCTCTTTGGGTTTCATGCTGTCGATGTAAGCCTCGATCTCTTCGCGGTCTTCGTCGTCGAGATTCAGGAATTCCACGCCCAGGCCGGTCCCTTTTCTCGTATAGCAGACGCGCGAGACGGCTATGACCCTGTGGCGGTTCGGCAGCTCGAATCTGACGACCATCCGCGTGCCCGTGCGCAAGGGCTCCTCTGTCGTGATAAACAGGCCGCCCGTGCTTATGTTGGCCATGCTCTTTCGCACGCGAGACGGGCCGCTGCTGCTGTTTGTAAGCTCGTACTCGACCTGTGCCGTGATGGGAGCGCGCTCAAACCGGCGGCGCTCAAGCTGCGCAGAACTTTTCATAACGCTCCTTTAATGCGACATATTATGCAACTGACTCTCAAATAGTTTGCAAAGGTTGCTGTTTCAAGATAACCAGTCCGGGGGGCTTGCCGCCCGCAACTTCTAAGCCCGCGAGCGTGGTCAGGTCAACCGCTGGGTAAACCTTTACACAACTCCATTATTCTTGACAAGGCCAAAAGACCGGCCCCGCCAGCCAATGTAACTTTCAAAACTTTAACCCGCCGCGCCGTCTCTTATCCTCTTGAGGGGCTGTGTTGACTGGCCTCGGCGGTTGTGTGAGAATGGCGCGGGCAAATTTGGTACTTCGCCATCCTCAGGCTTTAATGCCCCACGACCAATTTCCGTTTAAGCATTGAATCGGAGTGCAACCATGGGCAGTAGACGCATCGGCAATTATCAGGTGATAGATTATGTCGGGAGCGGCGGATTCGGCTCCGTCTTCAAGGCCGAAGATATGACCGCGCCGGGCCGGATTGTGGCCGTAAAAGAGCTTCACCGCAAACACACCCGCGATAGCGTGATCAAACAGCGGTTCTTTCAGGAAGCGGTAGCGATGGCGCGGCTCGACCACCCGAACCTGCCGCGACTCTACACCTTTGGCGAAGACAACGGCTCTTATTACCTCGTCATGGAGTTTATCTCTGGCAAGCTGCTGAGCGACGCGCTGGCCAACGAGGGCCGCGTCGGCTCTGACCGCGCCGTCGAGATAACCATGCAGGTCCTTTCCGCCGTCAGCTACGCGCACCGCAACGGGATCATCCATAGAGATTTGAAGCCCGACAACATAATGCTTGTAGAAGACACGGACCGCGTGCAGGTGAAGGTGCTCGACTTCGGCATCGCGCGCATGATCGGCGGCGGCAATCTCACTTTGACAGGCGAAGGGTTCGGCACGCCCGCGTACATGTCGCCCGAACGCATAACCGCGACCGAAGCAGTCGATCATCGCATAGACATATACTCTGCCGGGATTATCCTGTTTGAGATGCTCACGGGCAGCGTACCTTTCAAATCGACGGCCACAGACCCTTCGGCCTACTGGTCCGAGATGCGCGGCCTTCACGAGCGCGAGCCGCTGCCTTCGCTCGTCGCCCTTGGCTTAAGCGCCGACCTTGAGACCATAGCAAGAAAGGCGACCGCCAAGCGACCGGGCGACCGCTACCAGACGGCGGACGATATGGTTGCGGCCCTCAAGAGTCTGGCTTCGGGCGGCGCGAGCCTTACGCAAAGCCTGCCCGCGCGGCTCGAAGTGATTACGAATCCGCCGATGGCCGAAATCCATGTTGACGACATTTTGCGCGGGACTACGGATGAAGTGCGCGGGCGGGTGGTTGTCGAAGGTCTACAGCCCGGCCTCCATTCGCTCCGGGTGACAAAGCAGGGCTATAACGATTACCGTATCAGCGTATCGCTCGAAGCAGGGCGGCAGACCGATCTTCAAGTTGCGCTTTCCGCCCGCGCTACCAGCGTCATGCCCGTCGTCGTTGCCACCGCTGCCGGTGATACAGAGACCGTCAAGATAGATGATGAGGAATCGACGCAGCTCCTTGTTGAGAGCCTCCCCGCCGGGAGCACACTATTTGTCGGCGAGCGTCGAGTTACCGTCGCAGACCAGGACGGGCGGGCGACGCTTCTGCTTGCGCCGGGCGTCCACGAGATACGAGTGACCTCGCCGACGGGAGCTACGCGGACCAGCACCATCACGCTCGACAAGCGCGGCCCATCAGGCTCCGCCACGTTGTTGATGCCGATTGATGAAGGCGCGGTCACTTCGCCTGTCACCTCGCCCGTTTTACAGGAGCGCCCGCCCGCTGCTCGCAGAATTGCCGCGTGGGTCGCGGCCGTTATGTTGCTGCTCGCGCTTGGGGCGGCCGCCTTTTTTGTGGCGCGCGGCCCTGACCGCGTAGACTCCGCTGTTGTTTCGCCCGCAAACCCCGAAGCGAAAGCCGATCCCCTCCTCGACAAGGAAGCGGTTAAAAGGGCTGTGGCCGAGGCGATTGAAAAAGAAAAAACCGCCCTTGCTGAAGACCAGGCGGCAGTGGCCAGGGAGGCAGCCGCGATTGCCGCCGTAAAAGCGGCGGAAGTCAGACAGGCCGTCGAGGAGGCTCAGAAAACAGCCGCCGGAGGGCATCCGGAGGCCGGACAGGCAAACCCTGCGACTCAGAACGCCTGCGTCGTCGTGCACGTTACGGGGCCGGAAGGCGGCGGGGTAGAAGGGGCGAGAGTCGCCCTCGTTATTCAGGCGCAGGACGGACGCGAGGCGCTCCAGGGCGGGCACACAGGCCCGCAAGGCCGCTTGCGTTATTGCGGAATCAAAGCGGGCAATCCTGTGCAGATCACCGTTTACGGGCCGCGCCGCGCCGTGCTTGGAAGCAAACGCATTGTAGCCGCCCCCGGCGTAAACGAAGTCTCTATCAACGTATCTCGACCTCTCACAAAGCCTGAGGGCAGAATGCCGATCAGACGGCCGTTTCGTCGTCAGCCGTAGAAGGGTAGAGAGAGTCGATCATTGACAGCCCGGCGCGATTCTGGCAATCTTAAGCTTTGTTTATACGGCGTGATTCGCGCCATGATATGTAAGCAGTGAAAGGAGAGTGGACAAATAATGGCTAAAAGAGGAGCAGCCCGTGGCGTGCGTTTGACCTGCCCCAAGTGCAGCGAGCCGTTTACGGTTGTGGCATTTTTATCCGGGGGCATCGACGCTACGACTTACTGGAAAGAGAGAGCAGCCGAGCACGATTGCGAGGCGCACGCCAAAGCTATTAACGCTATGAGAAGCGGCGACGGGACCAAGAACCCGCTCAAGGCTTCAAAGGCCGCCGCAAAAGGCAAGAAATAGCATACAGGTTTCAAAAGGGGGCGTTCCTTACGAGAGCGTCCCTTTCTTCTTTAATTCCCACGCTGATTCGGAAATCAAGAGGCATCTTATGAGCACAAGCGGAGCTTCACTTTTTGAAGCCTATTTGAACCAATACGACAGTCAGGGCTGGAACTCGGTCCTTCTTTCACTCATGCCGTCGATACACGAAGTGGACAAGACGGCCACTCAAATCTGGTTTGCGTTCTACCCGCTCGCGCTCGCGCAGGCGCTCGACAAGGCGGAAGACCCGGAGCAACTTGCAAAGAAGCTCCTGCTTTCGGGCAAGTACCGGCTCAAAGATCAGATCGCCACTTCACACGAATTCCTGTACGGCCACAGATACTGGCCACAGGTGCGACAGGCGGTGATCGAGCTTGCTTCATCCGAGCGCGTGCCTTCGAGTCTTGAGCTTGCCGCGCAGATCAGGGAGGTCGCCGGGCGCGTGGCCAGCCTCGTGAAGGCGGAAGCTTCGCTTGTCACAGGGATCACGGCGGTCGCGTTTATGACTTTGCAGCAGGTCGGCTTTGAAGCGTTTAAGACATCGCCGTCCGCGACAGGAAGAATCTCCAATAGATCGCCTGAGCAAGTTCTGAAAGAGCGCGCGCGCGATGACGATCAAGGGCTGTTCGGATTCTTAAAAGGCGTGAAGAAGGATTGGACCGTGACTTTCGACGAGCACGACCCGAACGCCCGGTTCAGGCTGATAAACTCTCAAGAGATTACGACCGCCGCCGCCTGTGATAAACGCGATTACCGCTCGCGCGACCCGCGCTGCATCGAAGGCGGCGGGCCTATCCCAATCGAATGCCGGTCGGCTGCGTGCGGGACTTGCTGGGTCGGCGTGCTTGGCGGCGCAGAGAAGCTGAGCAGCGTGAGTCCGCGAGAAGCACGCAAGATCAAAGAGTTCGGCTACATCGACACGATTGATCCGAAGCCGCTGATAAGGCTCGCCTGCGTGGCGCAAGCGTCGGGCGCGGTATCAATCGTCATACCGCCCTGGAACGGGGTGTTTGGGAAATATATTCGGGGCGAAAAGAGCCTGCTCGAAGACGCGGAAGCCGCGCGAACCTAGCCGCTACCGCTCGATGCCTTTAAGCTGGACGAGGGCGAGTGGCGGGGCCGTTTGTTCGGCTCTCCACTGGCCCGAAAAGACCGGGTCGCTGCTGTAGTCGTTTGCCTCCGCGCCGTCCGTGTGGCGACCGGCGTGGTACGAGCTTCGGACGAGCGGTCCCGCCTCGACATACCGGAAGCCCATCTTTAAGGCTTCCTCCCTGAGACTAGCGAACTCGTCGGGCGAGTAATATTTTTCGATTGGGATATGCCTGGGCGTCGGGCTCAAATACTGGCCCACGGTCAGTATGTCGCAACCGGTCTCGGCAAGGTCGCGAAACGTCGCGATCAACTCGTCTGCAGTTTCGCCTAGCCCGACCATCACGCCCGATTTTGTCAGAAGCGGCCATTCGGATTTTCTCAACGATGCCCGTCTTAAAAGGTCAAGCGTCTGCCGGTAGTCGGCGTCGGGCCTCACTCGCTTATAAAGCCTCGGCACGGTCTCCGTGTTGTGATTCAGCACATCGGGGCGCGCACTCAGCACGTTGTTTAACGCCTCTTCATTACCTTGAAAATCGGGTATCAGGACTTCCACGCGAGTGCCGGGGTTCAGACGGCGCACCCAGTCGATAGTCTGCGCGAAATGAACGGACCCGCCGTCCGAAAGCTCGTCGCGGTTGACGCTGGTGATGACCGCGTGGCGGACACCGAGGCGGCGCACCGCTTCGCCCACGTGGCGCGGCTCGTCCGCGTCAACCGGTTTCGGCTTGCCTTTGCCGACGGCACAGAACCCGCAATGGCGCGTGCAAATATCGCCCAGGATCATAAATGTGGCGGTCCCTTCGCTCCAGCACTCATAGATATTCGGGCAGCGAGCTTCCTGACAGACCGTGTGAAGGCTCAGGTCATCAATCATACGGTTTATTGCCTGAAAGCTTTCGCCCGACCGGATTCTCACCTTCAGCCAATCGGGTCGCGGGCCTGTCAGTTTGGGTTTAGCCATACGGGTTTTCTATCTTCTCCTTGATTCGATTTTAGCATCTCAGGCGGGTCGGTGTAAGGGAGGCCCGGAAAGTTGAAAGGTGGCAGGGACGCGCCCTGCCACCCGCTTGATGAAGAAGAGAATTGCTGAAGGCTAGTCGCCCGCGCTTACCTTGAAATCTTCTTTCTTGGCTTCCGCTTTGGCATGCACCTTGGCTTCGGCTTCGATTTCATAACGGTCAGTTATCGCTTCGTCGCTCGTCCCGGCGCGGCCTCGCGAGAAGACCGACCGCACTCCCGTAGCGAGAGGCCTCATCATACGCCGCACGCGCTCATCGAGAATCCGCAAAGACGAGGTCGCTCCCAGGTCGTCGAAGAGCGAATAGGCCACAGGCGTTACGACGAGCGTGAGCAGCAGCGACAGAGTCTGCCCGCCTATGACGACCATGGCGATTGCGCGCCGTTCTTCAGCGCCGGGACCCGTTGCGGTCGCAAGCGGAAGCATGCCTGCCACCAGCGCCAGCGTTGTCATAAGTATTGGTCGCAGACGGTCGCGGTTGGCCTGCAAGATCGCGGAAGTCTTCTCCATCCCCATCGACTGGAGATGGATCATGTGGTCGATCTGTAGAATCGAATTCTTCTTGACCACGCCGAATAAGACGAGCACGCCGAGGGCCGAGTAGAGGTTTAAAGTGTTGTTCGTCGCCCACAGCGACAGCAGCGCGAACGGTATCGAAAGCGGCAAGCTCAGCAGGATCGTCATCGGGTGGATGATGCTCTCGAACTGCGACGCAAGGATCATGTACATGAAGATTATCGAGAGAAGAAACGCGAAGATGAACTCGTTGAAGGTGCGCTCAAGCTCGCGCGCGCGCCCCGACACGCTCGTCGTGTAGGCGGCGGGCAGGTTCATCCGGCCCACCTCCGCGCGAAGCGCTTCAAGCCGGTCCGCAAGCGCGTAGCCCGGCGCGACAGACGCCCTTAGGCTCACCTGTCGCTGGCGGTCTAGCCGGTCGATTCGCGACGCGCTCTGCCCTTGCTTGATGGTAACAAGGTTATCGAGCCGCACAAGCCCGCCCCTGCTGCTCGACACGTAAAGCCGCGAGATCGACGCCGCATCGTTGCGCTCGCCTTCGGTCACGCGGAGCTGCACGTCGTAATCGTCGTTTACCGATTCGTCGCGGAACCGCGAGACGCGCTGGTCGCCGCCTACCATAAGCCTCAAAGCCGTCGATATGTCCTCGGTCGAAACGCCAAGGTCGGCGGCGCGAGCGCGGTCAATCTCGACCCGCAGTTCCGGCTTGTCGAGCTTGAGAGTCGTGTCGGCGTCCATTATCCCCAGCTCCGGCCCTTTTTCGCGAAGCTGTTCGGCGTATTCCGAAAGCGACACGAGATCGGGACCGCGAAGCACGAAGTCTATCTCGGCATTACCGCCGCCGATGTTGAACGACGGCGCGTTGCGAACCGAAGACCTGAGGTCGCGGAACTTCCTGAGCCGGGTTCGGACCTCTTGCATAACGTCGCGCTGCGTGTAGTTGCCGCGAAACGCCTCGAAAGGGTCGCCGTGAATGACCCCGCGCCAGAGCCTTGAGAATGAAAAAGTCCGCTCATCGTGCGGCGCTATGCGCACGTAGGCGCTTCCCTGGTTGAGGCCGCCCAGGAACCCGCCGCCCGCGCTCGCCATGACGAGCCTCACGCCCGGCGTCGAGCGCAGCTCTTTTTCAACCGTCTGCATCGCTTCGTTCATAGCGACGAAGCTCGTTCCCTCGCGCGCGTTCACGCTCACGTCAAACTCCGCCTCGTCCACGTCGCTTGGGATGTAGTCCTGCTTGACGATCCCGTAAAGCGGGATCGACGACAGTATGACAAAGATTGCGAGCACGGCCACGACCGCGCGCCGGCGGAGCGCAAGGCTGAGCAGGCCCGTGTAGGCGCGGTCGATATATCCGTAGAAGCCGCTTCTCGATTTTGCCTCGTCGTGCTCGCCTTCGGCGTCCGCGGCGCGAAGCAGTCGCGCGCTCATCATAGGCGTCAAGGTGAACGAGACGAGCAGGCTGACCAGAATCGCGACCGCCGCCGTGATGCCGAACTGGTAGAGGAATCTGCCCGATATGCTCGACATAAACGAGACGGGTATAAAGATGACCACGAGCGAAAAGGTCGTCGCCATGACGGCTAAGCCGATCTCTGCGGTGGCGGCGCGCGCCGCTTCAAACGGGCGCATCTTCTTCTCTTCGACGAAGCGGAAGATGTTTTCAAGCACGACTATCGCGTCATCGATGACGACGCCGACCATCAGGACCAGCGCGAGCATCGTCACGGAGTTTAGCGTGAAGTCGAGCGCGCGCATCATCCCGAACGTGGCCACGACCGACGCGGGGATCGCTATTCCGGCGATGACCGTCGAACGCCAGTTTCTGACGAACGCGAATACGACCAGGCAGGCGAATATGCTGCCGAGAACAAGGTGCAGGTTGATCTCGTGCAGCGCCGCGTAGATGTAACGCGACTGGTCGCGGATTACTTCGAGCTTCACGTCATCCGGGAGCTGCGAGCTGACTTTCGCAAGGTTAGCCTTGGCGCTTTCGATCACCTCGATGGTATTTGCGCCCGATTGGCGGCGAACGTCGAGTATCACCGTAGGCACGCCGTCCAGCCTTGCGAGCGACCGCTGCTCTTTTGTGCCGTCCTCGGCGCGACCTATATCGCTTATGCGCACGGGCGAGCCGTCGATAGTCGCTATGACAAGATCGTTGAACGCGCGCGCGTCGGCCACGCGGCCCATCGTGCGAAGCGTCTGCTCGCGCCCGCCCGATGTGACGTTTCCGCCGGGGGCGTTTGCGTTCTGGTTTACGAGGGCGTTTCGAACGGTGGTGATGGGAATCTGGTAGGCCGCGAGCCTGTCGGCGTCGACCCAGATATTGATTGCGCGCTCAAGTCCGCCGACCACGTTCACCTCGCCCACGCCTGTCGAACGCTCAAGCTGGACCTTGGCAACCTTGTCGGCAAGCTCCGTCAGCTCTCGTATGGGGCGGTTGGCCGAAAGCGCTATGGTCAGCACCGGCGAAGAGTCGTTGTTGAATTTTGCGACGACAGGCGGGTCCGTATCGCGCGGCAGCTGGCGCACGACTGTGGCCACGCGGTCGCGCACGTCCTGCGCGGCGGTGTCTATGTCGCGGTTGAGATCGAACGAGGCGATGACGAAAGAGCTTCCCGAACCCGATATGGACCGAAGCTCCTGTATGCCTTCGACAGTGTTGACGACCTCCTCAATCTTCTGCGAGACCTCCGCCTCGACCTCCTCAGGCGACGCGCCGGGCAGAGTTGTGCGCACGCTCACGGTCGGCAGATCGACCGATGGAAAGCGGTCGATGCCGAGCCGAAAATAACTTGCCGCGCCGACCACGACCAGCGCCAGTATTATCATTGCCGCGAAGACGGGCCGCTTGATACAAATTTCCGCAAGCTTTTGCATATTCTATCTACTGGTGTTGAGTCCTATTCTGAGACCTGTACGGCTTGACCCGACTGAAGGTTGCCGGGATCGACGACCACCGCATCGCCGACGTTTACGCCGGATAATATCTCGACCCATTCGGCGGTGCGTCTGCCAGTGGTTATGAGCTTTTCGACCGCTTTCCCATCTTGCACGGTCAGGACCTTTTCAATCCCGGCAAAGGTGACGATAGAGTTGGCGGGGACCGCTACTGTGAGGCTGCTCGAATCCGTTACGATGTTTGCGCGAGCGAACGAGCCCGGCCGAAGCAGGCCGCTGTTTATGACCTCAGCCTCGACGATCAGCATGCGGTTTTCAGAGCCTATGGAAGGACTCAGGCGAGCTATGCGCCCGGAGTGAACGTTCGAATCGCCTTCGACCGTTACGCGAACCTGCATGCCTACGCGCACGTTGCGCGATTCGCGCTCAGGCACCTCGGCGCGAAGCCTCAACGGGTTCATCCGAACGATTGTGGCTACGGGCGCGCCGCCTGCCAGGTACTCGCCAAACGAAACGTGCTTTTCCTGGACAACGCCGTCAAACGCCGCGTAGACGTTTGTGTCTGCAAGCTGCTTGCGCGCTATCTCGACTTCGGAAACCCTTTGCATCACGACGGCCTGGCGGTTGCGAATCTCTTCAACCGCGTCCTGGAGGCGGCTGAGCGCGACCTTGTATTCGGCCTCTACGGCGTCGAGCTCGGCTCTTGAGATAACGCCTTGCTGTAAGAGCTTTGTTGACCGGTCGCGCTTCAACTGGACTTCGTCGAGCATCGCGCGAGCCTGGCGGACGGTCCCCGTCTGTTCGGGGTCTATCTGTTCGCTGTTGCCGCCCGGACCGAGCCCTATGCGCGCCCGCGCCTGCGCAAGCGCCGCTTCGGCCTGTTGCAGCCGCAGCTCGTAATCTTTCGGCTCAAGTGATGCGATCAACTGCCCCTGCCGCACGACGCTCCCAAGATCAATGGTGATAGAGCGCACGCGGCCCGGCACTTTGACCGCGAGGGTCGCTTCGTCCAAGGCCGCAAGCGCCCCGGAGACCGTGACGGCCCGCTCCATAGGCATCTCCGCCACGCGCGCTACTTTGACCTCGCGCGGCGGGATGGCCTCGCCCGGCCCGCCCTGTTTGGCCGAGACCGGGTAGCCGCTCTTGCACGCGGCCGACAGCAGTCCGGCCGCCATCAGGACCGAGCAGATCACCATTCTTGAAGAGAGTTGTTTTACCCGCTTGCTAATTAAAGAGATAACCATCGTTTAACTAATATGACTCCCACAGTATTATAACGTCAAAGACGCGCGCTTTGCTTGTATAAGTTGTAAATCCGAAATTACTCCTAGAGGTCGAGTCTGGCAGGGATAACTCGGCGAGCGTCCTTAACCACTATCGTATGCCTCTTTTCATCTCGGCCCTGTCGAGCAACGAACCGGGTAAGCTGGCTTAATCCAATAAGTTATCTCGATAAGACTGATACGCAAGGCCGTCTCTTGCGGTTACACGTAAATGTCGGAATCGCTAAATGCCGGGGTTGCTAAGAGGCAGGCTTCGGCCACCCGTCGCCGAGCGTGATTACGCGGCGGGCGAAGATCTCTCCGAAATGGCCGAGGGCGGCGCGCGCCACCTCGCCAAGGTCGAGCGTGCGGCCCGTCAGCTCAAAAAGCGATGTCACGCCTTTGTCGGTGATGCCGCAGGGAACGATCATTTGAAAGTATCGCAGGTCTGTGTTGACGTTGAGCGCGAACCCGTGGCTTGTGACCCATCGCGCTATACGGACCCCTATGGCGGCGATCTTCTCGTTGCCGACCCAGACGCCCGTCAGACCGGGGATGCGGGAGCCTTCTATCCCAAAATCTCTTATCGTGCGGATAAGCGCCTCTTCGATGTCGCGCACGTAGCGGTGAACGTCACAGCGGTCAGGCTTCAGGTTAATGATCGGGTATCCTACAAGCTGGCCCGGCCCGTGGTAAGTCACGTCGCCGCCGCGACCCGTTTCGTACACGTCGACCTCAAGCGATTCAAGCTCTGTCTGGTCCGCGAGTATGTTTGCGCTGTTGGCTCCGCGCCCTAGCGTGAAGACGTGCGGGTGCTCAAGCAGCAGGAGCTGTTCCGCCCCTTCGCCTGACCGCAACCGCTCGACGGCGCGCTCTTGCAAGGCGAGCCCCTCGGAGTAGGTTACGCGACCCAGCAACCTGGCTTCGCAACGGCGCACGGGGTTTGGCGACTGCATGGTCATGTTGTAACGGGCGTGGCGGCGAGCAGTTCGGTTGAAACAGCTCGCCGCCGGAAAGCAGGTTTATGAGGTGTAATCGACCGCTTCGATGACATCGCGAACGGCAGCCAGGAACTGGTCGGCCACCGAGCCGTCGATGATTCGATGGTCGAAGCTCAGGCCGATAAGACCTATCTGCCTTATGGCAATCGCGTCGTCGATGACCACGGGCCGCTTCTTGATAATGCCGACGCCGAGTATGGCGACTTGCGGCTGGTTGATGATAGGCGTGCCGATCAGCCCGCCGTAAACGCCGGGGTTTGTGATTGTGAAGGTCCCGCCCTGAACCTCGTCCGGCTTCAGCTGCTTTTTGCGAGCGCGCTCGCCCAGGTCATTCACGGTGCGGGCCAGGCCGAGCAGCGATTTCTCGTCCGCGCCCCGAACGACGGGGACTATCAGCCCCCAGTCGAGCGCGACCGCGACCCCTATGTTTATATCTTTCTTGTAGACGATCTGGTCGCCCCACACGCTTGAATTTATGATGGGGAACTTTTTGATCCCTTCGATCACGGCCTTGATGATGAAGGGCATGAAGGTAAGCTTGACGCCGTCTCGCTCAAGATACTCGCCCTTCAGCTCGTCCCTGACCTTTGCGGTCTCTGTGAAATCGACCTCCATAAACGAAGTGACGTGAGCAGAGATGCGGCGGCTTTCGACCATACGCTCCGAGATGCGGCGGCGCATAATCGACATGGGCTCGATCTCGACGCGGTCGGCCTCGGAAAACGGCTGCGGCCCTGCGCCCGCGTCTTCCGAAGCCTGGCGCGCAGGCTGCGGCGCGCGGGCCGGTTGAGACGGCTGCGCTTGAGAAGGTTGAGACGGCTGCGGCTGGGCCGTCTGCGCAGCGGCCGTTTGGGCGGCAGCAGATTCGCGAGCGGCCGACGCGGGCGCGGCTTTTTCCGTCGCCCCGCGATTCTCTATAAAGCTGAGGATGTCGTTCTTCGTCACGCGACCGCCGATGCCCGTGCCTTCGATCTGTGATATATCGACCTTGTTCTCTTCGGCAATCTTTCGGACGAGCGGCGATGAGCGCGTGCGCTGCTGCTCGCCTGAAGCGGGCGGCTGGCCAGCGGCGGCCGCTGGCAGGCTTGTTGAAGCGGGGTCGAGCCCTTGCTGGTCGCCCGCGTGAGCCTCTGTCGCCGCCTCCGGCTGAGCTTGCTGCGCTTGTTGTTGCTGAGCAGCGGGCTGCGGCTCAGCCTGAGCGGCGGGCGCTTCCTGCTTTGCCGCTTCCTGCTGAGGAGCCTCGGTTTTCGGCGCTTCAGTTTTCGGCGCTTCAGCCTTCGGGGCTTCTGCGGCGGGCTGGGCTGCTGCCGGCTGCGCGCCGCCGCCGTTTATCACCGCTACTACTTCATTGACCGGGACGGTCTCGCCCTCTTTGACACGTATCTCCGAAAGCACGCCCGATGCCGGGGAAGGGATCTCCGCGTCAACCTTGTCGGTTGAAATCTCAAAAAGCGGCTCATCGCGTTTAACCGAGTCCCCAACCTGCTTGAGCCATCTAACGATTGTGCCTTCCGCAATGGACTCTCCCATCTGCGGCATCTTCACTTCTTCGCTCATATCTCTCCTCTTTCTTTTCGTGAACCGTGAACCGTGAACCGTGACAAGATAAACCGGCATCCGATCTTGTCACGGTTTACGGTTCACGGTTCACTATTTACGATCCACGGTTCCCTCTAATAAGCTGCCAGCGAGCGCGCTGCTTTCAAGACGTCGTCCACCTGCGGTAAAAAGAATTCTTCAAGCGGCGGCGCGTACGGAACGGGCGTGTCAATCGACGTTACGCGCACCACGGGGCCGTCGAGGTATTCAAACGCCTCCTCGTTTATGACGGCCGTAATCTCACCGGCCATCCCGCCCGTCCGCGTAGCTTCGTGCAGTATGATGACCTTGCTCGTCTTCTTAACCGATTCGAGCACTGTCTGGCGATCAAACGGATGCAGCGTTCTCAGATCGATGACCTCGACCGAAAGCCCTTCCTCCTCTAACTTCTCGGCCGCTTCGAGCGCGGTGTAGACCATCGCGCCGTATGTGATGATCGAAAGGTCCGTCCCCTCGCGGCGCACCGCCGCCTTGCCGATCTCGACAATGTAATCGTCGGGCGGCACCTCCTGTTTGATCTTGGGGTTGCGGTAAAGCAGCTTGTGCTCGAAAAAGAGGACGGGGTCGTCGTCTCGAATCGCCGCTTTTATCAGCCCTTTTGCGTCATAAGGCGTCGAAGGCTCGACCATCTTCAAGCCGGGCGTGTTCAAAAAGAACGACTCGACGTTCTGCGAGTGAAACGGGCCGCCGTGCACGCCGCCGCCGCAGGGGCCGCGCACGACCATGGGGATGCCTATGCCCTGGCGATAACGGCTCTTGGCCGCGTAGTTCGTCAGTATGTCAAAGCAGCACGATATAAAATCTATAAACTGCATCTCGGCAACGGGGCGCATGCCCATCATAGCCGCTCCGCAAGCCGCCCCGACTATCGCGCTTTCAGAGATGGGCGTGTCGATCACTCGCTCCGCGCCGAACCGCTCGATAAATCCGTCGGTCATCTTGAACGCGCCGCCGTACGCGCCGATGTCTTCGCCGATCAGGAAGACTGACGAATCGCGCTCCATCTCTTCCCACAATCCCTGCTTTACCGCTTCGAGTAATGTTATTGCCGCCATAATTCGATCTTCAAACTTTAATCAGCTTCCGGCGCTGAGCGCCTTTGGCTGCGATTCTGCGTACACGCCTTCCGTCGCCTCTTCGCCTATGCAGTCGGGCTGGCTTTCGGCCCACGCCTGATCCTCTTCGAGCAGAAGCTCGACGCGCGTCCTTACCTCTTCAATCTCGTCAGGCGTTGCGGTCAGGCTGTCGACGAGCGTCTTTTCAAACTGGTCTATCGGGTCGCGCTTGCGCCATTGCTCGATAACTTCCTCTGTTACGTATGACTGGTTGTCGTGCGCCGCGTGCCCCCGCATGCGAAACGTCTTGGCTTCGATAAAGGAAGGGCCGCCGCCCTGGCGAGCGCGGCTCACCGCGCGGTTGGCGGACTGGTAAACGGCCGTAACGTCGTTGCCGTCGACGATCTCGCTCGGCATCCCGTAAGCCTTCACGCGGTCCACGAGATTCTCGACGCGCATCTGCTTCGAGGTCGGCGTCGAGTACGCGTAGCCGTTGTTTTCGCCGACGATTATGAGCGGGAGGTTCTGCACCGCCGCGAAGTTTGCGGCTTCGTGAAATGCGCCGGTGCTAGTCGCGCCGTCGCCGACGTAGACCATCCCGACGGTCTTCTTTCCCTTCATGCGCGCCGCAAGCACCACTCCGTTCATCACAGAGACGAGCGTGGCAAGCGGGCTGACCGTGCCAATGAAGCCGCGCTCAAGATCGGAAAAGTGTATGTTCTGGTCGCGCCCGCGCGTAGGCGCGGTCCGGCGCGCAAGGTAAGACGAGAAGACTTCGCGCGGCGTCGCGCCCATCACCATTATGGCTCCCATATCGCGCGTGAGCGGCGATAGTATGTCGCCGTGGCTTTTGTCGAGCGCGAAGGCTGAGCCGACGGCCGTTGCCTCCTGGCCTGTCGAGCGAAACAACCCGCCTTTGATCTTGCCCTGCTTGAGCAGATTTTCGAGCCGGTCTTCAAGCCCGCGCGTCAGCCGCATGAAATAGAGCAGTTCGAGTTGTTGAGCCTTCTCCATCAGTAGCCGTTTGTGAATCGCTCTGCGACCGGTCGTATGATACCGGCCGCAGCGGGTTAGATATGAATGACCATGCCGTGGGCGTCTTCGGCAGCTTCGTGCATAGCCTCGGAAACGGTCGGGTGCGCGTGCATGGTGTGAATAAGCTCTTCGACAGTCGCCTCCATCTGCAACGCGACGCAGCCTTCGACGATCATCTCTGTCGCGTGCGGACCTATGATGTGAAGACCGAGCACTTCATCATACTTCTTATCGGCGACTATCTTCACAAGACCTTCCGACGCGCCGAGCATCTGCGCTTTGGCAAGTATCGGGATAGGGAACTTGCCTACGCGGACGTCATAACCGCGCTCCCTGGCCTTGGCCTCCGTGAGCCCGACGCTTGCGACTTCCGGCTGGCAGTATGTGCAGTTCGGCACGCGGTCATAATTGATCGGGCGCGGATTTTTCCCCGCGATGGTTTCGACCGCTAGAATCCCTTCGGCCGAAGCGACGTGCGCGAGCCACGGCGTCGGGACCACGTCGCCTATCGCGTAAACGCCTTCGACGTTGGTCTGCATATGGTCGTTTACGGTGATATATCCCCGGTTCATCTCGACCGAGAGGTTTTCGAGCCCAAGCCCGTCGGTGAACGCGCGGCGACCTGTAGCCACAAGCAGCTTCTCGGCCACGAACTCGCGCTCGCCGTCGCCTATCTCAGCTTTGATGCGGACCTGGCCCTCTTCTCTAGCAGCCGTCTTGAAGTTGGCCCCCGTGAAAGCCTTGATGCCCTGCTTCTTGAAAGACTTTGCAAGCTCCGCGCTTATCTCTTCGTCTTCAATCGGCAGCAGTCGCGGCAGCAGCTCCAGTATCGTTACGTCCGCGCCGAAGCGCGCGAACATCGAAGCGAACTCGACGCCCACCGCCCCCGCGCCAAGCACGACAAGCGAGCGCGGCACTTCCGTAAGCTCAAGGATTTCGTCGGAGGTTATTATCTGCTGGCCGTCGATCTCAAGCCCCGGAAGCGAGCGAGGGACCGACCCCGTGGCGATTATGATGTTGCGCGTCTGGATCGATTGCGTCGAGCCGTCTTCGGCCGTCACGGTGATCTGGCCCGCGCGCTCGATGCGGCCCGCTCCCTTGAAGACCTGAACCTTGTTCTTCTTCATCAGGAACTCGACGCCCCGCGCGCCCTTGAGCACGATCTTGCCCTTGTTCTTCTGGGCGGCCGCGAAATCGAGGCTGACGCCTGTGGTTTGAACCCCGACGTTTTTGGCGTGCTTTAGCTCGTCGAGAAGGTCTGCCGTGCGCAGCAACGCTTTTGTCGGGATGCAGCCGCGCAGCAGGCAGGTCCCGCCGAGGTTTTTGTCCTTCTCGACAATCGCCGTGCGGAGCCCCAGTTGTCCTGCGCGGATCGCGGCGACGTAACCGCCCGGCCCCGACCCGATTATCGTCACGTCAAATGCTTCATTATTTGAACTCAACTTGGCTAACGCCTCCTTACTGTCCAGTCAATCGGTCACCTCTCAGTTGAGCGCGACCTGGATTTCGTCGCCCTCGACTCTGACCTCGAAAGATTCGACCCGCGCGCTCGGATTAACGGGCGATACGCCCGTCTGTACGTTAAAAGTCCACCCGTGCCAGGGGCACTGGACGGTCATATTCGTCGGGTCGCAATAGCCCTCGCCGAGCGGGCCGCCCCTGTGCGGGCAGGTGTTGTCTATCGCGTAGAACTCCCCGTTGATGTTGAACAGGGCGATACGGTTCCCCTTAAGCTCAACAACCATGCCCTCACCCGACTGTAAATCCGATCTATTTGCTACTTTAACGAAATCTGCCATCTCCGGTCTCCCGATCAATTTAATCAGGCGCTCACAGTCCAATTAATGTTGTAGCGAGCGACTGACCATCTTAGCAACTCGGTTCGGATGGTTTCAAGCTCGATTGCCTGAGCGAGATAAGGAAACAACTGTTCGCAAAATAAAAATTCTTGGATCATTAAAAGGCCCGATCTCGTCTAGAAATACATGGGGGAGTCGACGGCTTTCTGAGACTCCGAGTTATTTACAGACAGATGTACAACCGTCAATCCGGGTATCACGGGTTTATCGTAGCCGGGATGGAAGGGCTAAAGTATGGCAGCGGCACTGACGAGCGCACAAATAGGGCCAGAGATACTTCGATTCATTCTACTGGCATACGGGCTTGGCAACGCGTACCGTATCATCTCTCTGGACGAAATTATTCAGGCTTTGCCCCATGTGAGAAAAGACCTCGTGCGTAGCGGGCTGGACGACCTGGCTTCGGAAGGGCTTGTAACGAAATTCGCGGGCCGCTACTGCTTTAACAAGCAGATCTCTACAGAGCTTCGCCACACGATAGAAAGGGCCGTCTCCTCAAGCGGGACGTTGAGACAGAGGCGGTAAGTTGAGCCGCCGCGCCTTCGAAATCGCTAATCCTTGTAAATTTCTACGACCGGTTTGCCTCCGGCGTCGATAAAGCCACGGTACATGCCGGCCGAGTTGAACGTCATGGCGATATTGCCGTCTTTATCGACCGCGATGATGCCGCCTTCGCCGCCCAGCCTCACGAGCTTTTGCATGACGACCGTCTCGGCCGCTTCCTTCAAAGAGAGCCCTTTGTATTCCATCAAGGCCGATATGTCGTATGCGACCACCGAGCGAATGAAATACTCGCCGTGCCCCGTGGCCGAAACCGCGCAGGTGCTGTTGTTGGCATAAGTGCCCGCGCCTATTATAGGCGCATCGCCCACGCGCCCGAACTTCTTGTTGGTCATCCCGCCCGTAGAAGTCCCCGCCGCGAGGTTGCCTGCCTTATCGAGCGCCACCGCGCCCACGGTCCCGAACTTTGTATCGACGAGCGGCGGCGCGGGGTTCTGGCGGGTCTGTCGCTTCTCTTGCTCTTTCGCCTTTTGAAGATCGTTCCAGCGCCTCTCTGTGAAGAAATATTTCGGGTCGACAAGCTGGACACCCTGCTGGCGGGCGAACGCCTCCGCCCCGTCTTTAACCATCATCACGTGCGGCGATTTTTCCATCACCAGTCGAGCGAGGCTGATCGGGTTTTTTATCCGCTTGAGTCCCGCGACCGACCCCGCCTTCAAACTCGCGCCGTCCATAATCGAAGCGTCAAGCTCGTTCGTCCCTTCGCTTGTGAAGACGGCCCCTTTGCCAGCGTTAAAAAGCGGCGAATCTTCGAGCACGCGTATCGCGGCCTCTACGGCGTCGAGACTCGTCCGGCCCTCTTTTAAGACCTTGTGGCCCACGGTCAAAGCCTCTGCGAGCTTTGCGCGGTATGCGGCTTCAACCTCAGCCGTCAGGTTGGCTTTAAGTATTGTGCCCGCGCCGCCGTGTATGACTAGCTTGAAGGGCCGCTCCGGCTGACCTTGCGCGCTGGCGCGCGAAAAGCCCGGCAGAATCAGCGTCGCAGCCGCAAGCGTGATGGCGAAAAATAGAACCGCGATTGATTTCGGCAACCTTTTCATCTCTCCCCCTCGCTTATGATGGCCTGTACGCGGCCTACCTCGCCGCTTTCGAGCCGCACCTTTATTCCGTGCGGGTGGCGCGGCGATTTCGTCAAAATATCCCTGACGATCCCGCGAGTCCGTCTTCCGGTCCCCTGGTCCTGCTTCTGGACAACTTCTACTTCAAGACCCGGTCGAATATCTTTTCTGTTCTCGCCGCTCATAATTCAACTCTTATTGATTGTAGTAGCGAAGCGCGAATAGCGGAAGGCCGACAAGGTTCACAGCCGTTTGAGCCCCGCTCGCCGGTCGAACGATTTTCGAGCCCTTGTCAAAGACTCACCTTTATAGAGTGACGCCATCTCAAGCCTGCGCAGGCCGATCTTCAAATACTGCTCGTGTATCTCTATCCCTATCGACTTGCGGCCTAGCTGCCTGGCGACAAACGAAGTCGTAAACGTGCCTGAAAACGGGTCCATCACCGTGTCGCCTTCGTTCGTGCTGGCCTTGATTATTCGTTCCAGCAAGGCTGTTGGCTTCTGCGTCGGGTGATCTTCGTACTCTGGCATGCGATACCTGACCCTTGGGATCTCCCAGACATTGCCGGGCACTTTTTTTGAGTTGTATGGCGACGGGACCGGTTTCCGGTAATCGATCAGCTTTCTAACCGCTCCTGTCTTTGCCTCGACCAGAATCTCGCCGGTGTTGAATGTGTAATCGGTTTTGTCCTTAACGCAAAAAAGGATCGGCTCGTACAGCGAACCGTAATGCCTTCGGGCCTGCATGCTTGAGCTATCGTAGTACCAGACAATCCGCGATAGGATCGTCAGATGCTTGCGGATATAGATGTCGAGGTAGGGTATTGTCTGAGTCGAAGCCATCACATACATGCTGGCAGCGGGTTTCAGCTTTCTTACGCACAGGTCGATCCACCTGTAACACCATTCGACGTAAGATTGGTCGGACTGCCATCTGTCTTTTACGCCGCCGAAGTCCTTGCCGATATTGTACGGAGGGTCTGCGAAGATCAAATCTATAGAAGCATCTTCGATATGTGTTGCTAAAACATCGAGAGCGTCACCCCAAAATATCGTATGGCCGTCTGCGTCGAACCGCTTCATGGCGGGCATTATATTCAACAGCACAGGTTAAACAAAGTTTGAGATAGCAGAGGCGTCGGCGAGTCCCGCTATGAACCGGCAGCTCTGCTAAAGGGACAGGGGTTTTCTTCTACGGAGCGGTGACAAGAAACAGGTCCCAGGCCCATCGCCCCAGATGCGCGCCGCCCTCGACGCCGCCGTCAATGCAACTCAGATCGACATTATGGACGGTCTGTACCCCATCCGATTCTTTGCATGCGGACTGCGACATCTTTTATAAAGAACGTTTCGCTAAATACCTGCTCGGACGAGGAGAGCGTTATAACAGGAGAGCGTTGTCCTACCGATTTAACCTGAAACAGGGTCATCGTCATCTCTACAATAACCAAGGCAAGTATAGAGAGTTTTCCCATACAATTCCTCCCTGTATTTAGTTAAAGGTTTGAAAGGACGGGGCCTACTTTATAACGAAGCAATCTATATTACAAAAGGAAAGCCCTCTTGTAATCGTTTGGTTCAGGGTCACGGTCGGTACCGGCAGGGTAAAATCAAATTAACTTGCTAATGGCTTAGCCCGCCGCGTATTTTATCACGGTTGCCGGGCCGCTTCTTTGATGAGGTAGCTATGCTTCTACGAAATCGCGGAAAGCTCATTTCAGTGCTGCTCTTTATGCTCGCCACAGTCTCAGCATCGCCCGCTACGCGGCAAACGACAGCTACGCGGCAAACGACCGCGCCATCAAGACCACTGCTTGTAGCGCACAGGGGCGCGTCCGGTTACGCGCCTGAGCACACGCTCGCGGCTTACAGGCTTGCCATCTCGCAAGGCGCAGATTTTGTAGAGCAAGATTTGCACGTGACGAAAGACGGCCACCTGATATGCCTTCACGACCCGGACCTTGCGCGCACGACAAACGTCGCGGAGCTGTTTGCGGACCGCGCCAGAGAGCGAGACCCGTATCTGGAAGGCAAACCCAAACGCGGCTGGTACGCGGTAGATTTCACGCTCGCAGAGATCAAGCGGCTGGAGGCCAGTTTGTGGTTTCATCGCGCAAACCCTTTTGTCGCTTCGCCGAAATATGTGAAAGAGCCCGTGCCGACTTTTCAGGAAGCTATCGAAGCGGTAGGCGACCGCGCGGGGCTTTACATCGAGATAAAGAATTACGAGTTCTATAAATCGCTCGGTTATGACGTGGTCGAAAAACTCGCCGCCGCGCTCAAACGAAACGGGTTCGAGCGAAAGTCCAGGGCCGAGCGAGTCTTTATCCAATCGTTTTCAAAAGAGTGCCTGCTCAGGCTGCGCGACCGCGCCCCGCTCTACCCTCGAATACAGCTTTTGCCGATGGAGGTCGCTCCCCGCAAAGAGGACACGGCCAGGGTGACGCCCGCGCTCGCAACCGAGGTCGCCGGGTACGCGCAAGGGGTCGGGCCGAGCAAGACCATGATCCGAAGCCGCGACGATGTAGCAGTCTTTCACGCGGCTAAATTGCTTGTCCACCCTTATACTTTTCGCGGCACGACGACAGCCGTCAAACGTCGCCCGCTCGACGAGGTCGAGCCCAACGGCGCGACCCTGCGCCAGAACATAATCGCCGACATCGAGCGGTATCTCGATTACGGCATCGACGGCGGCTTTACAGACTACCCCGCGCTGTGGAGAGAGGCGCTAGCTCGCCGCCAGGCTGTGCGAAATTGAACAGCCCCAGTACAGTACTGAACAACCCCCGCGCTCAACAAGACACGACAGCCTTATAAAATCAACAGTTTAGCTCCGGTCCGCCAGGCTTTCAGATGGCCCGGCGGTTGCCCCGTTACAGGCGAGGATTTTTTCATGGACAGAGCAATAGACCCGGTCTTTAAAAAACGCCAGATCATTCGCCGCGCGATCTTTTCGGCAACCGCGCTTTCGCTCGTGGCCGCGCTATTTATCTGGGGGCCGGGATTTGTAAGACCGTCGATCAGCCGCGCGAGAATCCGAACGGCGCGCGTCGACCTCGGACCAATCGAAGCGACCATCACCGCTTCGGGAACAGTCGTCCCCGAATTCGAGCAGGTGATATCAAGCCCTATCGACACACGCGTCGTCAGGATACTCAAGCGACCGGGCGAGGTGCTGGCGAAAGGCGAGCCGATCCTGTTGCTTGACGTGAGCGAATCGGTGCTCGCGCTTGAAAAGCTGAACCAGCAGATAGAGCTAAAACAGAACCAGCAGGCCAAGGCCAAGCTCGATCTCGATCACACTCTGATCGGTTTGCAGAGCCAGTGGGAGATCAAGAACCTGGAGTTCAAATCTGCCCGCTTGAGCGCGGCGCGCAATCTCGGATTGAATAAACAAGGTCTGCTTTCGGAAGAGTCGCTCCGGCAGACGGAGATGCAGCAAGAGAAAGCCGGGTTCGAGCTGAAGCAGCTTGAAGAGTCGAAGCGCAACGCGCAGCTGGCCACCAAAACTCAGCTCGAAGGGCTCGCGCTTGAGATGAAGACGCTCGAAAAGGAGCGCGTTGAGGCGCAGCGCCAGCTCGACCTGGCCACGACCAAGAGCGACCGCGACGGCGTGCTCACCTGGGTAGTCCCTCAAGAGGGCGCGACCACCCGAAAGGGCGAGGTGATCGCGCGCATCGCGGACCTCAACTCCTTCCGCGTAGAGGCGACCGTCTCCGACGTGCACGCCGGCCGTCTCTCTGCGGGGCTCCCGGTCAGCGTAAAGATAAACGAAGACTTCCTTGCCGGGGCGATCTCAAGCATCGACCCGACGATAAAAGATGGAGCGATCACTATCTGGATCGGGCTGACGGAAAAATCGAGCACGCTGCTGCGCTCGAACCTTCGCGTCGACGCGCTGATCGTCACGGACCGCAAAGACCGCGTGCTCAGGATCAAGAAGGGGCCGTTCGCTTCATCCGAGGGGGCGCACGAAGTCTTTGTCGTGCGCGGCGACACGGCGGTAAAGACAAGCGTACGGCTCGGCATATCGAGCTTTGAAAATTATGAGGTGGTCGAGGGGCTTATCGAAGGCGACGAGGTCATCATCTCTGACATGGCCGAATACCTGCACATTAAGGAAGCAAAGATTAAATAAGGAGATTTGTCATGGAAAACTACGGAGTCGCGGCAAACAGCGCGAGCTACCAACCCGGTTTCGAGCACCGCGAGAGCATGATCGAGCTTGAAGGGATCGAGAAGGTCTATCGCACGGACAGGATCGAGACGGTGGCGCTGAGCAACATCAACCTGAGCGTAAAGCAGGGCGAGTTTGTGTCGATTATGGGGCCGTCGGGTTCGGGCAAGAGCACACTCCTTAACGTCATAGGGCTGCTCGACGTGCCTTCGGACGGAAAGGTCACGCTTAACGGCAAGCATATAACTTCCTACCGTGACAAACACCTCGCGCATATCCGCAACGAAGAGATCGGCTTCGTCTTTCAGACTTTCCACCTCATCAACGATCTGAGCGTGGTCGATAATGTAGAGATACCGCTGCTCTACCGTCGGCTTTCAGGCGCGGAGAGGCGCAAGCGGGCGCTTCGCGCGCTCGACCGCGTGGGGCTCACGTCGCGCGTCCATCATTTCCCCTCGCAGTTGTCGGGCGGCCAGCAGCAGCGCGTGGCCGTGGCCCGCGCCATAGTCGGCAACCCGAAGATAGTGCTCGCAGACGAGCCGACAGGCAACCTCGACTCACAGATGGGCGACGAGATCATGGACATACTCGGCGATCTTAGCAGTACCGAGAAGTCCACAATCGTTATGGTCACGCACGACCCGCGTCAGGCCGAAAAGACCGAGCGCATCATCCGCCTGTTCGACGGGCGACAGGTCAACTGAGGAGGCGCGATGCTAAGGAACTATGTCAAAGTCGCTTTCAAGGTTCTTCTTCGAAGAAAGTTCTTCACCTTTATCAGCCTGTTCGCCATCAGCTTTACGCTGATCGTGCTGATGGTCGCGGTCGCTCTTTTAGACCACGTCGTCGGCCCCCTGCCCGTTGAGACCCGCTGGGACCGCACGCTCGGCATCGCTCACATGCAGATGACCGGACCGCAGTCGAGGCAGACCAGCGCGCCGGGCTACGGGTTTTTGAACCGTTACGCCCGCAACCTTCCCAACGTCGAACAGACCTCTTTCTTTAGCCGGGGAAAGGCCGCCTATTCGTACAAGGACGGGCAGAAGATAAAGTCGTACCTGAAGCGGACCGACGGCGAGTACTGGCAGATTCTCGATTTCACCTTTATCGAGGGGGCGCCTTTTACGCCGGACGACGAACGCAACGCCAGCTTCGTAGCCGTGATCAACGAGGCCACACGCAGGAAGTTCTTTGACGATCAACCGGCCGTGGGCCAGACGCTTGAGATTGACGGCCAGCGGTTCCGTGTCGTGGGCGTTGTCGCAAACGTCCCCGGCTTCAGCGACGTTCCGTTCGCGGATGTCTGGGTCCCTATCAGCACGTCAAAGACCCGCGCGCACGAGAACCAGTTTATGGGCGGTTTCGGCGCGATGATCGTTGCGCGTTCGAGCGCCGACATTCCGGCCATCAAAGAAGAGTTTCAATCTCGCCTCGCCCGCGTCGAGCTGCCCGACCCTAAAACCTATAAAGAGATGAGCGGGTTGCTCGAAACACACCTTGAGCTAAAAGCCCGCCTGGTCAACGGGGACAACAGCCCCGGCAGCCCTGCGCGGCTGATCGCAACCGTACTGATCGCGATGGTCCTTTTTATGCTGCTGCCGACGATCAACCTCATAAACATCAACGTCAGCCGCATCCTCGAACGGGCGAGCGAGATCGGAGTCCGCAAAGCGTTCGGAGCGTCTTCGTGGACGCTCGTCGGGCAGTTCATAGTCGAGAACGTATTGATAACGCTTGTCGGCGGGGTCATAGGCTTTTTGGGCTCGCTCGCCGTGCTCGCAGCCATCAGCCAAAGCGGAGTGCTGCCTTACGCGGAGTTCGGCTTGAACTACAGGATATTCCTTTTCGGGTTGTTGATCGCGCTATTTTTCGGGTTGTTCTCAGGCGTATACCCGGCGTGGAAGATGTCGCGGCTTCACCCCGTGCAGGCTTTAAAAGGAGGTGTGCGATGATAAAGCACCTGTTCAAGATGGTGTGGAATCGCAAGCGGACCAATTTCTTGATAACCGTCGAAATATTCTTCTCGTTCATCGTGCTGTTTGCGGTGGTGGTGCTGGCGGTCTTTTACACGGACAACTATCGCCACCCGCTCGGCTTCGACTACGAAAACGTGTGGAGCGTCGAGGTCAACATGCAGGGCGGCGCGGCCACCCTTGAACAGAAGCAGGCGCGGCTCGACACGCTAAAGCAGTTGGTCGCCTCCTCGCGCGAGTTTGACGAAGTCGAGTCGGTTGCCCTTGCCGAGACCGCGCCCTACTCGCAAGGGACAAGCACGACGAACTACGAGTTCAGGGGCAAGGAGATCGATTACGAAGTGAATCCCGTGACCGACAGCTTTAAAGAGGTGATGGGGCTGACGGTCGTCGCCGGGCGGTGGTTCGGCAGGGAAGACGACGGGGCGGGGTATCGACCACTCGTCATAAACGAGCGGCTCGCGCGCATCGCCTTTGGGGACGAAGACCCGCTCGGCCAGCGACTCAGCAGCCCCGATGATAATACCGACGCGCGCGTCATAGGCGTGGTCACGGACTTTCGCAAGGACGGCGAGTTTGCCAGCCCCGTCGGGTACTGTTTCCACCGCTTCACGATGATGGACCCCAAGGCCTGGATGCCCGAAAACATGATGCTCAAGGTCCGCCCGAACACAACCGCCGCGCTCGAAGAGAAGCTCATAAATCGGTTTCAGGCGATAGCCCGCGACTGGTCGTTCGATATTCAGCCCGTGGCCGAGGTGCGGGAGTCTGTAAACAGGCAGAGGCTCGGCCCGGTGATCGCTGCCGGGCTGGTTGCGGGGTTTTTGATGATTATGGTTGCGCTCGGTTTGACGGGCGTGCTGTGGCAGAACGTCACGCAGCGGACTAGAGAGATAGGGCTGCGTCGCGCAAAGGGAGCGACCGCGAGAAATATACATTCGCAGATCCTCGGCGAGCTGATTGTGATAACCACGTTCGGCGTGCTCGTCGGCGTCGCGGTCGTGATGCAGTTTCCGCTTCTCGACCTCGTAGCGTTTATCAGCCCGAAAGTCTACACTTACGGACTTGTGCTGTCGCTCGCGCTGATTTACGTGCTGACTATTTTCTGCGGCTTGTATCCGAGCCGGCTTGCGACTAGAGTTCATCCTGCCGAAGCCCTGCATTACGAGTAACGAGTGGGGTCGCGCTTAAGCGATGATTCTGATTGTTGATGACGATCCGTCCGTGACAGCGAGCCTGGCCCTGTTGCTAAAACAGGCCGGGTACGGGTCGCGGTCTGCTTCTACGCCGGCCGAGGCGTTAGGTCTGATCGAGACGGGCAGCTTCAGCCTCGTGTTGCAGGACATGAACTTCTCGCGCCGCACGACGGGCGAAGAGGGGCTGGATCTGCTCAAAAAGATCAAAGCGAGAAGGCCCGACCTGCCCGTGATACTCATGACGGCGTGGGGCTCAATACAACTGGCGGTGATGGGGGTGCGCGCGGGGGCGTCGGATTTCGTGACGAAGCCCTGGACTCACCAGCAGCTTTTACAGACGGTGCGGACGGCCATGGGGCTTGCCGCCGCTTCCGCGCGCGTCCAACCCGTCCGACTGTCGAGGGACGAGCTTGACGCGCATCACGATTTTCGCGACATCATCGGGGCCGACCCAAAGTTCTTGAAGCTGCTCGACGTGATCGCTCGCGTCAGCTCTACCGACGCGAGCGTGCTCGTGACGGGCGAGAGCGGCACGGGCAAAGAGCTGATCGCAGAGGCCATCCACCGCAACAGTCGCAGGCGCAACGCCCCGTTTATAAAGGTCAATCTCGGCGGCATCTCTTCGACGCTTTTTGAAAGCGAGATGTTCGGCCACGTCAAAGGCGCGTTTACAGACGCCCGCCAGAACCGCAAAGGCCGGTTTGAGATGGCGAACGGCGGTACGATCTTTCTCGACGAGATAGGCGACCTCGACCTCGGCTCGCAGGTCAAGATGCTGCGCGTTCTCCAGGACCGTACCTATGAAGTGCTCGGCTCAAGCGTCAGCCGGTCGGTCGATGTGAGGGTCGTTTCGGCGACCAACCGCAACCTCGCAGAGATGGTCGAGCAGGGGCTGTTTCGCGAAGACCTGCTCTACCGCCTCAACCTGATCGCCATCCACCTGCCCCCGTTGCGAGAGCGAACGGGTGACATACGATTGCTCGCCAATCACTTCATCCAGTCGATAGGCCGCGTCTATCGCAGGACCGACCTCTCGATCAGCGACGCTGCGCTCGCGTGGCTTGCGGGGTTGGGGTGGCCGGGAAACATTCGGCAGCTCAGGCAGCTGATCGAGCGGACGGTACTTGTAACCGACAGGGACGTTTTGGAGGTTGACGATTTCATGCTGCCGCTCGAAATGGAGTCGGGCGAAGACCAGAAGAGCGCGCTGCCCGAAGTCGGCAGCATGACGATGGACGACATAGAGAAAGCGATGATCGTAAAATCTATGAAGCATTACGGAGGCAATATCAGCAAGGTGGCCGAGTCTCTGGGGCTGAGCCGCGCCGCGCTCTACCGCCGGTTTGAAAAATACGGGATAAAGATGTAGCAATAGACTGCGCAAGGCGTAACGGTGACGCGCCGTCTGTTGCTCTCGCTATGAGTCTTCGCCTCAAATTCATCTTCTATCTGGTCTTTGTGCATGTCTTGTTTGCGGGCGTGGCCGTCTACCTCTTGCTGCGTCACAGGATATGGCTGCTCGCGGTCGAAGCGGTATTTGTCATCTCGCTCGCGGCAGGCGTGCGGCTTGTGCGAGGGCTTTTCGGGACGATTGAGCTTATAAACACCGGCGCTGAGTTTATCAACGACAGCGACTTCACCACGCGGTTTCGTGAAGTTGGGCAGCCCGAGATGGACAAGCTCGTGCACATGTATAACAAGATGATCGACCACCTCAGAGAAGAACGGCTGAAGCTGCACGAGCAGCACTACTTTCTAACCAAGATTCTGGCCGCGTCGCCTTCGGGGATAGTCACGCTCGATTTCGACGGGCGAATAGCTATGGTCAATCCGAGCGCGGAGCGCATGCTACAGGAGGCAAACGAGCGGCTCATCGGCAAGAAGCTCGCCGAGTTGCGGACGCCGTTCGCCACAGAGCTCGGTGAGCTTCAGCCGGGCAAGTCCCGCGTGATACCTCTGCTCGGAAGCCGCCGCGTCAAATGCCAGAAGTCGCAGTTTCTCGACAGAGGGTTTCTTCGCGACTTCATCCTGATGGAAGAGCTTACCGAAGAGCTGCGCCAATCGGAAAAGGCGGCTTATGAAAAGCTCATACGCATGATGAGCCACGAGGTGAATAACTCCGTCGGGTCTGCAAATTCGCTGCTCCATTCGTGCCTCACGTATCAGGACCAGTTGAGCGCGGAGGACCGCGAAGATTTTGTCTCCGCGCTTCGCGTCGTCATATCGAGAACGGACCAGTTGAACTCGTTTATGAAGAGCTTCGCGGACGTGGTTCGGCTGGCGCCGCCGAGGCTGGTCCCCGTAGACATGGTCGAGCTGCTAAAAGAGATCGCCTTTCTCATGCGCGCCGATAGCGCGCGCCGCTCGATCACCTGGACCTGGGATATTCAAGCGGACCCCGGCGCGGTGCTTATGGATCGCGGCCAGATGGAGCAGGCCCTGGTCAACATCTTAAAGAACGCGGTCGAAGCCATAGGCACAGACGGCGAGATCGTAATCCGTGTGGGCGAAAGAGCCGGAAAGCGGTTCTTGACAATCGAAGATAGCGGCTGCGGGATAAGTCCCGAAGTCCGCGCCAATCTGTTCGCGCCGTTTTTCAGCACCAAAGAGAACGGGCAGGGGATCGGTCTCACCCTTGTCCAGGAGATTTTAGCCAACCACCAGTTCGAGTTCTCGCTCGAAGACGCGCCCGGCAGCCGCACCCAATTCACAATCTACTTCTAACCGGTCGCCCGCCCGGCTCTTGCCAAGCATGAAAAACTTTGTATTATCTACTACGGCTAAACCCCTCGACACTCTGTACAGGAGATTTCCCGCAATCGAAGGAGAAGATATGGCTGATGAAAAAGAGCAGGCCACGCCGGCGAAAGACGACGAGACGGTTATAAAAATCGCTCCCATGAAAAATGTTCAGTATGATAACTTGTGGTGGGGAATCATGTTGGTTTATCTGCTGTTGTTTCTTTCGACCGGGTTCATCGCCTTCTTTGAGCGCGACGTAAACCCTGCTCTCGATATAGCGAACGACAACCTGGCAGCCAACCTCACAGACGAGTCGACAAAGAATTTCGTCATGGAGACGCTCCGCACCGAAGCCGCCGAGCATAAGAAAAGGGCCGACCTGGCTTCGCAATCCTTCAACGTAGTGCTGGGCGCGCTGCTCGGTTTTCTTTCTGCGTCCGCCGCCAGGCGGTTCTCCGAGAGAAGCGGCGAGTGAACCTGACCGAGCCAAGGTTACTTATGGAAGAGAACAGGGAGAAGATCGAGCGGGAGATACGGCAGCTTGAGAAGGCGTGGGACGCGGCCGTGCGCGCGCGCGACGTAAAGGAGCTTGACCGGTTGATGGCGGGCGAGTTTGTGCTGCTCGGCTTTTTGGGCGAAGTGGTCGATAAGGCTCAGAACATCGCCCTCATCACGTCGGAAGAGATAAACTTTGAATACCGCGATAGCCAGCCCGACCAGATTCGCATCTACGGCTCGACCGCGCTCGTCATCGGGCGAATAAGCTGGACCGACCGCAACGACGATCACTCATCGGGCGGCGAGGCACGCTACCTGAGGGTCTACGTCAATCATGAAGGAGAGTGGCAGCTCGTGGCCGCTCAGGCGACTTTAATACAGTGACAAGTGACAAGTGACGAGTGACAAGATAGGGAAAGCGAGCGCCCCCGCTACTCTTTCTTGTCACTCGTCACTTGTCACTTGTCACTCCCTAAATTATCCGAAGCAGTAGAGCCGCCCGTCCTGCGAGCCGATGACGATGCGCCCCTGCGCGATGGCGGGTGAAGCAGAAAGCGGCGCACCGGCGTTAAACTCCCAGAGCTTTCTTCCCGATGCGAAATCGAGCACGTAGAACCGCCCGTCGTTTGACCCGACAAAGACGCGGTTGCTCGCGAGCGCGGGGCTCGATTCGACGCGCGCCCGCGTCTGGAATGTCCACACACGCTTTCCCGTGGCCGCGTTGATGCAATGGACAAGCTTGTCGCGCCCCCCTAAGACGACGCGGCCTTCGACCACACCGGCCGATGAGTAGAACGGAAACTGCCTTTGCGGGTGCTTGTACCGCCAGCCAACGCGCTTGCCGGTAAGGTTTACGCCGAGCACGTCGTTGTTGAACGTGCCGTAATAGGCCATCTGGCCGACCAGCGCGGGAGACGCGCCCGTGTACGCGCCCGATGCGACTCGGTATAGCTCTCGCCCGTCCGAGATGCGGACCGCGCGGAAAGTCTCGTCGCAACCCGAAATATAGGCGACGCCCGCGAGCACTCCAGCCGTGCAGTGGACGGCCCCGTCCGTCTTTAGCTTCCAGATCACAGACCCGTTTCGGGCGTTCAGACAGTAGAGGTGCTCGTCATACGAGCCGATCAGCAAACGGTCGCCGACTATGACGGGAGACGACTTGATCTCGCCGTTTGTCTTGAAAGTCCAAAGCGCGCGACCGTCGCTTATGCCGACCGCGTGGACGACCCCCGACAGGTCGCCGACATAGACCGCGCCGTGCGCCACGGCGGGCGATGATTCGCCAATCTCTTTTGCCTGGTACTTCCAGCGGACCGCGCCGTTGTTGAGATCGAGCGCGACGAGCTCGCCTTTTTGCGAGCCGACAAAGACCGTCCCGCCGTAGATGGCTGCCGACGATTCAATCGACTCGCCCGCTTCGTATGTCCACAGCAGTTTGAGGTTCTGCGGAAGCTGCGAAGTCGATACGCCCGTCAACTGTTGATTGCCCCGAAATTGCGGCCAGCCGTCGGCGGGCGCGTACTGCTGAGCAGTTGCCGCCACCGGCATCATGACCGTTGCCAGAACCAGTAAGCACAGATGCAAAAATGACCTCGACACTTGTTCTAGAACGCGCACTCGTAAACCTCCAAAGCTCCGGCCGCGTCGAACGGCCTGGGGTTGAAACGGCCCGTCCACTGTTCGGCCGCCTCTTCGGCCAGTTTGTGAAGATCGCTCCTGGGGACCCCGATCTCTCTAAGGCGCGCGGGCAACCCGCCAGCCCGCGCCAGCTGTTCAAGCCTTAGCGCAAGCGATTCTCCGGGGTCGCCGTTTGCCGCGCCCCTCCCGCTGATGCGCAACAGCTCGTCGTAGCGCGAGCCGACAATCGAAGCGTTCCACCTGACGACCGTAGCAAGCAACAGCGCTATCGAATCGCCATGCCCTGTCCCGTAGTTTGCCGTCAGCGGGTTCGCGCAGGCGTGCGTAGCGCCGAGCATCGAGTGCTCTATCGCGAGACCTGCGTAAAACGCGCCTAGCTGCATGCCTGCGCGCGCCTCTATGTCGGAAGGCTCCCCAAGCACTCGCTCGTAGTTGGCTTCAAGCAGTCGCCACGCTTCCCGCGAGAAGGATTCCGAAAGCCCGTTCGATTTCGTCGTCACAAAAGTTTCAACCGCGTGAGCTATAGCGTCGAACCCTGCGGATGCTGTGACGGCGCGCGGCTGAGAGACTGTAAGCAACGGGTCGAGCAGCGCCACGCGGAACGCCGCCTTCGGGTCGCCGCACGCCATCTTCACGTGCGTCGTAGCGTTCGAAATAAGCGCGTAGCTCTGCGCCTCGCTCCCCGTCCCTGATGTGGTCGGGATGCCTATCATCGGCAGCATCGGGCGCGAGGCTTTTCCGTAGCCCCAGTAGTCCGTCATGTCGCCGCCGTTCGTAAGCAGGAAGTTGATAGCCTTTGCGCAATCCATCGAGCTGCCGCCGCCGAGACCTATTATCGAGTCGATATTCAGATTGGCGGCGAAAGCGCGGCCGGCCTCGACCATTCGCGTGTCAGGGTTTATCTCGAAATCGTAGAAGGGGATGGTTTCGATTGATTCGGCGTTGAGCAGCCGGGTGGCCTCTTCGTCGTAGCCGAAGCGCAAAAGCCCACGGTCGCTTACCAGAAGCGTGCGGCGAAAGCCAAGCCCACTGGCCACCTTGCCCAGGCGCGCAAACGTGCCCTCGCCGAAGATGACACGGGTATTGGCTTGAAAATCGAACGGCTCCATTTTACCTGATACCGAAAACGTGGTTTTGCGCGCGCACGATTATCAGCCCGTCAGAGATGGCAGGCGTCGCCATAAGCGGCTCGCCCATTGCGTTTGTGGCCAGCAGCTCGTAAGCAGGCCCGGCCTTTATGACATAAACGTCGCCGTCTTCGCTCGCACAGTATATCTTCCCGTCCGCCGCAACGGGTGACGCGCTAAAGGTAGCGCCACGGTCGCCTATGCGCTGCTGATAAATCTGCTCGCCTGTGCGCGCGTTGTAGCAGGTCAGCACGCCGTTATCCGCGCAGATGTAGAGGTAGTCGCCGTAGACCAGCGGCGTCGTCGTGTAAGAAGACCCACGCGGCGCGCGCCACGCCAAGCTCGACTCCTTTAACTCGCCCGTGCCGCCGGGGCGGAATGTGTAAATGGGCCGCCCGCGCGGGTTTCCCCCCGTAGCAAAGATGAGGTCGTGCGCCACTACGGTTGTGGGGACTTTTACCTGCGTGTTGTCGTCGAAAAACCGCCACAGCTCTCGGCCCGTCAGCGGGTCGAGACCGCGAACATAACCGGGCGAATTCGTTATAAGCTCCGTCCGCGTCTTGCCCTCGTAAAGCGTAGGAGTTCCCCACGACGGCAGCTCGTTGCGCTCGGTCCTCCAGACGCGCTTGCCTGTCTTGATGTCGTAGGCCGCCATGAAAGGCTTCGTCTGGATGTCGCACTGGACTATGACAAGGTTCTTATGGATGACGGGCGAGCTTGCGTATCCCCACTGGCTCGTCAGGTCGCCCGCGTAACCCGGATCGAGCAGGCCGAGGTCCTGCCTCCATAACAGCTTGCCGTTCAGGTCATAGCAAAAAAGCCCCTCTGAACCGAGCACCGCGACCAGAACCTGGCCGTTGGTGGCGGGCGTCGAGTTGACCTGGCTGGCCTTGAGGTGGCGGCGGGCTCGCGGCACACCTTCGTGAGCCATGCGCTCCCAGATGACGCGGCCGTCGGTCTTATCCAGGCAGTAGAGTCGCCAGCTATGCCGAGCGTTGTCGTTTGCCGAGTCTATGCCGCCGTCTTTCGGGCGGAAGGTGGTTGTCGAGGCCGAGACGGCGGTCGTCACAAATAGACGGTTGCCCCAGGTTACGGGGCTCGAATGGCCGAGCCCCGGAATCTGCGTCTTCCACTTTATGTTGACCGATTTTTCGGCGTCCCAGGCGGTCGCCGTCTTGTGACCTTCGGCTACGCCGCTCGCATTCGGCCCTCTAAACGAAGGCCAGTTTTGCGAAAGCGACTGCCGGGCAGTCGCCGTCGCGGCAAAGCAGAGACAGAAGCAGATCGAAATTACGCGCTTCATGATTTGCCCTCGCTATATCTCAGCCCCTGAATCTCAGTTGGCAGGAGAACTGGCTTTTGTCGGCTTCTCGACCCTTACCGGCGGGCCGGTCATATTCGCCAGGGCAAAAAGTTGATTGCGATTAGCGATAAAGATCGCGCCGTTAGCGGGCACGGGCGTCGAGTAGATCGAGCTGCCCATGTTGATCTCCGCGATCATTTTTTTCTCTTTGCCCGCCTGCATGATGACCACGTCGCCGTCCTCGTCTCCGAGATATACCTTGCCGTCGATGACGATGGGCGACCCCCAGACGGCCGCGAACATGTCGTGAACCCACAGCGGCTTGCCCGTCTTCGCGTCCAGGCAGTGCAGGAAGCCGCTGAAGTCCGGGTAGTATAGAAGCCCTTCGTGTATGGCGGGCGTCGAGATGGTCCTGCGAATCTTGTCGTAGTGCCAGACCTGGCCTGTCTTTGTTATGTCGCCGCGTTTGGTCGCGTCGATGCAGTAGAGGTGGCCGACGCCTTCGCCGTGTTCGGGGTCCTGCCCGTTGGCGATATAGACGCGGTTATCCCAGATTACGGCCGTGCTTATAAGCTCGTTGCGGGTCTTAGGCCAGACCGACTCTTTCGGGTTGCAGTCGAACTCCCAGAGCTTCTTGCCCGTGAGCGCTTCGTAACCGCGAATCCACCCGTCGCCCTGCCCGTGAACGACTTGATCGACGCCGCCGATGTTGCCTACGGTGACCGACGCCCACTGGCCGTGCAGTATGCGCTCGCCTACGGAGTTGTCTTCCCAGACAAGCTTGCCCGTCTTTTTGTTGACGGCGATGATCGAAGGGGCTTTCGGTGAAGGAACATTGACGTGGCTTTCATCCTGCCCGTTAGAGGTCGTGACGTAGACGAGGTCGCCAAACGCGACCGGCGACGAGTTCGCCATGTTGTGCGGGAACGACCCGACCTCTTCCATCATATCGAGCTTCCAAATGATGTCGGCGTCGAATTCGCCCGTGAGCTTCTCTTCCTTAAACGGGCCGTCGTTCTCCTTGTCGCGGAAGCCTTGAATGTCGAGACATATCAGCTCGCAGCGATTCGAGACATAGTAAAGCATCTCGCCTTCGACGAGCGGCGAAGAGCAGACGCCCTGGTACGGCCAGTCGTTTACGCGACCGGCGGCAAGTTTTTCGTGCGTGGCCTGCCAGAGGAATTCGCCGTTCGATTCTCTGAAGGCCATAAGCACGCCCCGGTCGCCCGCCTGTTTCGGATCGCGCAGAAACTCGTTGTTCGTGCCGACAAAGATCATGCCGCCCGCGACCACGGGGTTGCCGTAGGTCTGAGAGCCGAGCGCGGCCACCCACTTGACGTTCTTCAATGCGTTCACGTCCCAGCTCGTGGGCGCGCCCTTCATATTCGACACCATGTTCCGGTCGGGCGTGCCGCCCCACATGGGCCATTCGCCTTTGCCGGGGTCGGAGGCCGACGCTCTGGTCGAAAGGCCGACCGACGGCACAAGGCAAACGGCGATGGCCAGGGCCAAAGCCAGCCGAAACGGTTTTCCTGAGCCTTGCCTGCCCAGTCCTGCTCTGCGCGATCCTTTATTCATGCTCATTTGTTAGATGTTACCTTTAGATTATCAAAATAGATTTCAAAGGGCGCGTCGGCATAGATGCCAGGGCTGCCCTGCCGATTCGGGATAGGGTCTATACGCTCGACGATCCACTGTGCTGGCTCGGCTTCGGCCGCGGGCCACACTTTTCCGCGAGCGCGCACCTTCCCGTCGGGTAAATTCTCAACCTGTAGTTTAACACGATACCAGGTATCGGCCTTCCACGCGAAAGGCACTTTGACCGAGCGACCGGTTTCCGGCTGCCAGGATTCAAGCTCCACCCGCTGGTGGTTGCCGAAAAGAACAAGCGAATACCGCTGGGCGACGACGCCCGCGTCACCCATCTGCCGCCGCTTCTCGATAGCCTTTACGTCGACCTGGACCGTGTAATCCTTCGAGTCGCTCGCACCTAAATAAGCCCTCGCGCGCTTGGTGGCCGCGTTATCGGCCAGCTTGACAAGAACCTTGTTGCCTTCCAGCTCGCGCACGACAAACTTACCCGTCGTGTTTATCCACTCTGTCGGCACCTTATCGACCGCGACCGCTTCAAAATCCTGGTTCCAGGGCATAGGCGCGATCACGCGCAGGCGGGCCGCCCCGGTGACCTGCCCGACCGTAGCCTTGACCGAGCCAGCCTGCGCGGGAGAATCTCCCGGAACTGTATACTGGCCCGTCTCCGTCAACGTGCCGCGAATCTGGTCTAGCGACCACGCGGCCTTCTCTTCGCGGATAAAGCGGCCCTGCTCGTCAAAGAGGCGCGCGCGAAATTGGACGCTCTGGCCGGGCTTTAAGACAAGCTCTGCCGGCACAACCTGCACGTGCGCGACCGTTGCGTTTGCGGGGGCGGTCTGCTGCGGCTCGACGGTCGCGGCAACGCCTTCGGTCTTTTTGCCTATGCAATAGAGCGCGGCGTCCGAGACCACGTAGACGCGACCGCGCGCGACCGCCGAAGACCCGATGATCTGTTCGGGCGTCGATTGGGGGCCGAGCAGGTCTTCGTCCAAGACTTCGCACTTATCCGGCCCCGGCTTCAGTATAAAGAACTTGCCGTTTTCGGTCCCGATGTAAAGCTTGCCGTCTGCAAATACCGGCGACGCCTTTTGAATCGTTCCGAGGTTATGCAGCCAGAGCTGTTTGCCTGTCTTCAAGTCGAAGGCGGCGAGGTTCGCGCCGTTGTCCACCTGATACACGCGGTCGCCGTCGATGATCGGGGAAGAGAAGCCGCCTTGAAATCCTTTGACGGCCCACTTGATCTGCGCTGGGGTTATGTTGCCTTTTGCGGTCGCATCGACCGCGCCTATCAACCCCATCTCGCTCGTGTCGAGGTTCTCTTCGCTGTGCGTGACGATGGCGGTCGTGCCGTCTATCACCACGCCTGTATTGATGCCGCGCTTGGCCATCTCGTATTTCCAGACGGGCTCGCCCGTCTGCGCCTTGATGGCGTGGACGCTGCCGTCGCCGCCGCCTGCGATCAACAGCCGCGTGCCGTTGACATTTGCGATAACGGGGGGCGAGTAGGTCGTGTCGTAAGGCCGCCCGCCGGGCGAGCTGACCCAGAGCGTCTCGCCGGTCTTTTTGTCGAACGCCATGAAGCGATGCTGCGCGCGGGCCTGCGCTCCCCAGCCAGATGATACGCCGCTCACTATTACCAGATCGCCGTCGATGACGGGCGAGACGGTTCGGCCTCCGTGAGTCGTCACAAGCCCGAAGTCTTCGACGAGCGACCGCTCCCAGAGGAGCTTTCCGTCATTTGAAAGACCGAGCAGGGTCCCGCCCACTCCGTAAGCGTAGACGTTGCCCGTCGCGGGGTCGCCGGCGGGCGATGCCCAGCCGACGCGGTGCGGCGGAACGTCGCTTGAGTAGACGTTAAAGGCGTATTCCCACAGCACGCGCCCCGTGTCTGCGTTAAAGCACATAATGCGCTCTTGAAGCGTCTCTGCCTTTCCTACGGAATTTTGAAGAAAGACCCGGTCGCCCATCACTATCGGGGCCGACCGCGCGCCGTATGGAGCCTTCCACAAAAGGTTCTCGCCGCTTGGCGACCACCGCACGGGCAGGTCCTTTTCGGGCGAGTGACCGTCGCGCTTTGGCCCGCGCCATTCGGCCCAATCGCTCGCGCGCCGCGCGGTCTGGGCTGAGACAGCGCGAGATACGGAGAAAAGGGGAAGAAACAGCAGCAATGTGGCGAAAAGACTAAAGATTTTGGGATTCATAGTTATACCGTTAAACGGCACCGAGAGCCGCTCAGTTCGAGATTAAATGTAAAAGAGAATTTACAACTAGCCATTTAATATTTACTTGACTCGACTAGACTCAAAATATAATGTTGCGGCGGCTAGAGTCAAGTTGAGGAGAGTAAGCAGTAAACAGTGACAGGTGACAAGACGGAGAGAAAACCTGCGCGGGTTCAGTCCTTTCTTGTCACTCGTCACTTGTCACCTGTCACTGTTTGCCTGTAACTTTCCCCAGAACAAATTGCGAGGTTGATACGTTTTCTTCCAGGCGGCCAAAAATCAATCAAGGTCAGACCTGCCCTAAAGCGGGACCATTTCAGAGGTGAAATTATGTTGAGCAGAGTGATGATCGTGTTGCTCGTATTATCGTTGCCGCTCGCGGCGATTGCGCAGGACAAGGCGGTCGCGGAGCAGAACGAGCAATGGTTTGCCGCTGCGCGTAAAGGCGACATTGAAACCGTAAAGGCTTTGCTCTCGAAAGGCGTGGACGTAAACGCGAAGACGCGTTACGGCGTCACGGCGCTCTTTTACGCGGCAGACCGTGGCCACATAGAGCTGGTCAACCTGCTTCTCGAAAAAGGCGCGGACGTCAACTTGAGAGACACGTTTTACGGCTCGACCGCGCTCGGCATGGCTTCCGACAAAGGCCACACGGCGGTCGTCAAGGCGCTGATCGACAAGGGGGCGACCGGAAAGACCGAAGCGCTGATGACGGGCGTATACAGAAACAACGCAGAGGTGGTCAAAGTCGTGCTCGATTCCGGCAACGTCCCCGCGCAGGCGCTCTCGCTTGCGCTCGGCACAGCCGAGCAGCAGAAATACACCGAAGTGGCCGAGGTGCTCAAGAAAGCCGGGGCGGTCCCGCCGCCCAAAGCCGATTTTCAAGTCGACGCCGCGACGCTCGCCACTTACGCAGGCACATATAGACCTGCGCAGGGGGGCGACTTCAAGTTCGTCATAAAAGACGGGAAGCTTACGGGCGGCCCTGTTGGCCAGGACCCGTTGACGCTCGGCGCAATCGACAAGACCACCTTCAGGCCCGGCGAGATAGTCGCCGTCACGATCACCTTCAACGTCGAAGGCGGGCGCGTCACCGGGTTTACCTTGAAACAGGGCGAAACCAACAGGATTTATCAAAAAGTGGAATAGAATTGGGAGCGAGTATGAAACGAATATTTTCTCTGAGCCTTTGCGTCTGTTTTATAATCGCGGGCGCGGTCCACAGGACCGAAGCGCAAAAGGCCGTCGTCTCTAAGAGCGCGCAGCAGCACTGGCCCTCTTTCCGTGGCCCGTTCGCTTCGGGTGTGGCCGACGGTCTGCCCACGCCGACTTCGTGGAGCGTAGAAAAATCCCAGAACCTGAAATGGAAGACGGCCATCCCCGGCCTCGCGCATTCAAGCCCGATAGTCTGGGGAGACCGTGTCTTCATAACCACTGCGATCTCAAGCGACCCCAAGTCTTTCTTCCGCCACGGGCTCTACGGCGATGTCGACTCGGCAAAGGACGAGTCTAAGCACACGTGGAAGGTTTACGCCCTCGACAAGAAGACCGGGAAGATTGTGTGGGAGCGCACGTCTTACGAAGGGGTGCCTAAGATCAAGCGCCACATCAAAGCGAGCCACGCGTCATCGACGCCCGCGACCGACGGCAGGCACGTCGTCGCCTTCTTCGGCTCCGAAGGGCTTTACTGCTACGACGTGAACGGAAAGCTTTTGTGGAAGCAAGACCTCGGCGTCCTGGATTCGGGCTGGTTCTTCGATCCCGATTACCAGTGGGGCACGGCAAGCTCGCCGATCATCTACAAGAATCAGGTCATCGTCCAGGTAGACATACAGAAAGACTCGTTCATAGCCGCTTACGACATCAAGACAGGCAAGCGCGTATGGATGACGCCGCGCGAAGAGATACCTTCCTGGGGCACGCCCACCGTCTACGAAGGCAAGGGTCGCGCCGAGCTTGTCACAAACGCTACGCGGGCGATTCGCGGATACGATCCCGCGACGGGCAAAGAGTTGTGGAAGCTGGTCGGGAATCCTGAGGTCACGGCTACGACCCCTATCTTCGGGCACGACCTGATCTTCGTCGTCAACTCGTACAGGCCAAACCAGCCGATCTACGCGATCAAGCCGGGCGCTACGGGCGACATATCACTCAAGGACGGCAAGGAGTCGAACGAGTACGTGGCGTGGAGCAAACAGCGCGGCGGGTCTTACATGCCGACGCCGCTCATCTACGGCGACTATCTCTATATTTGCAGCAACAACGGCACGCTCTCCTGCTATAACGCAAAGACCGGCGAGCGGCTTTACCAGGAGCGCATAGGCGGCAAGGGCGGCTCTTACAGCGCGTCGCCTGTGGCGGGCGACGGCAAGCTCTATTTTTCGAGCGAAGACGGCGATGTCTTTGTCGTAAAGGCCGGGCCGAAATATGAGCTGCTGTCCACTAACCCTATGGGCGAGGTTTTGATGGCGACACCGGCCCTCTCAGACGGTATGATAATTGTCCGGGGACAACACCACGTCTTCGGGATAAGCGAAAGCAAGTAGGATGATCGTGAACCGTGAACCGTAAACCGTGACAAGAAAGAGGAGAGTTCCAAGCTGCGCTTCCTTCCCCTCTTGTCACGGTTTACGGTTCACGGTTCACGGCTTTTCAGCACGATTCACCAGCTCGAATTCATGCTGATAACCCGTTGGCTCAAAACTTAATCAGGAGCAAGAGCATGAATGAAAAAAGAGAGCGTCGATTGCTAAAGAGGCTTTGGCCTCTGGTGATCGTGTTGTTAGCTGCCGCGACTACGAATGCGGCGGGCGGTGGATCGAACTGGCCGCAATGGCGCGGCCCCGAAAGCCAGGGCGTCTCGAAAGACAAGGGGCTCCCTACTGAGTGGAGCGCGACAAAGAACCTGCAATGGAAAGCAACAGTTCCGGGGCGCGGTCATTCGTCGCCAATCGTGTGGGGCGACCATATCTTTTTGACCACGGCGATTGAAGGCGCGGCGATTCCGGGAGCCAAGGCCGTGACGCATATGGACGAAGGCAAAGAGTACCGTCACCCCGACAGCGTGGGCGGCGACCGTCACCACACGCTGAAGGTGCTCTGCTATGACGCGCGGACGGGAAAGCTGCTGTGGGAGCGCACTTCTTTTGAAGGCAAAGTCTACGACGACCGGCACAAGAAAAGCTCCTACGCGTCGTCCACGCCTGTGACCGACGGCCGCTACGTCTACGCGTTTTTCGGGTCGGAAGGGGTCTACTGCTACGACTTCAACGGCAAGCAGGTCTGGAAGAACGCGTTTCAGGGCATAGCGACTCTGGGGATGGGAACCGCTTCGTCGCCGGTGCTCTACGAAAACCTGCTGATACTTCAGTGCGACGAAGACAGCGGCGAGAAATCATTCATTACCGCGCTCGACAAGCGAACCGGCAAAGAGGTCTGGCGCACGCCGCGCAAAGTGCAGGTAAGCTGGTCCACGCCCGTGCTTGTAAAGAGCGCGCGCCGCTCTGAGCTTATCACGAGCGGTTACGAGACGATCATTTCCTACGACCCTGCGACGGGCAAAGAACTGTGGCGGTGCAAAGGGCTTGAGAGCAACGCGATACCTACGCCGCTCGTCAGCCAGGAGACGGTGTTGATCTCTGCGGGCTACCCGGCCAAGCGGACGGTCGCGATACGCCTGGGAGGATCGGGCGATATAACCGACACGAAGAACGTGCTCTGGAAATACGAGAAGGGCACGGCCTACGTCCCGTCGCCGATACTCTACGGCGGGCTTATCTACCTGATGACTGATCGTGGTATTTTGACCTGCCTCGACGCGCAGACAGGCGAAGTGAAATACGAAGGCGGGCGCATACCCGTGCCTTCGACCTTCACGGCCTCGCCCGTCGCCTTTGACGACAAGATACTGCTGACGAGCGAAGACGGCGACACGTACGTCTTGAAGGCGGGGCCGAAACACGAGGTGCTCAGGACCAACTCGCTCGGCGAGCCTGTTTACGCATCGCCCGCGATAGCCGGAGGGCGCATATTCATTCGCGGCGAGAAGAACCTTTATTGCATCGCCGGTGGAAAATAAGGCGAGCAACCCATTCAAGAGAGCGAGGGTAAAATGAAGCGACTTTTTCAATTTGCAATGATCTTCTGTCTGCTGGCCACAGCGGCCGCCACTGCGCGCGTGAGCGCGTCGAGTACAGGGTCGAACTGGCCGCAATGGCGCGGCCCCGAAAGCCAGGGCATCTCGAAAGACAAGGGGCTGCCTACCGAGTGGAGCGCGACTAAAAACATCCAGTGGAAGACCCCCATTCCAGGACAGGGCCATTCGTCGCCAATCGTGTGGGGCAATAAGATATTTTTGACCTCTTCAATCGAAGGCGAAAAACTTGAGAAGCCGACCGCGCCAAAGCATATGATCGGCAAAGACGAGATGCAGCACCCGGACTGGGTAGGGTCGGACCACAAGTACTCTTTCAGGGTGATGTGCGTCGACGCCGGTTCGGGCAAGATGCTGTGGGACAAGGTAGTCTATGACGGGCCCGTCTTCGATCACCGCCACCGCCGGAACACATACGCGTCGCCCACGCCTGTGACCGACGGCAAATACGTCTACTTCTTCTTCGGGTCGGAAGGGATCTACTGCTACGACTTCAACGGCAAGCAGGTTTGGAAACAGTCGCTCGGCGGCATCCCGCAGCTTGGCATGGGGCCGGGCGCGTCACCCGTACTTTATGAAAACCTGGTCATACTGACCGCGGATCAGGATGTGGGCGAGACATCGTTTATGGCGGCGCTCGACAAGACCACAGGCAAACAGGTCTGGAAAGTATCTCGCACGACGCGCGCCACCTGGGCCACGCCCGTGGTTGTAAAGACCCCGCAGCGAACCGAGCTTGTCGTGAGCGGCGCAGAGACAACCATCGCCTACGACCCGAAGACGGGCAAAGAGTACTGGCGCGTCAAAGGCGTCGAGAGCCACGCGATACCTACGCCGGTAATCGGCCACGGGCTGGTAGTGCTGTCTGCTGGGAGCCAGGCCAAGCGCGCGATGGCGGTCAAGCCCGGCGGCAGCGGCGATATAACCGGCACTCCCAACGTCGTGTGGGAATACGCAAAGGGAACGGCTTACGTCCCGTCGCCGATACTTTACGGCGACTACGTTTACCTGATGACGGATCGAGGGATCATAACCTGTCTTGATGTGAAGACCGGCGCGGTCAAATATGAAGGGGGCCGCCTGCCTGTCCCCGCGACCTTCATGGCCTCGCCCGTCGCCTTTGACGACAAGATACTGCTGACGAGCGAAGACGGCGACACCTTCGTTTTGAAAGCAGGCCCGACGCTGGAAGTGATCAGGACCAACTCGCTCGGCGAGCCTGTTCGCTCTTCGCCCGCTCTTGCCAACGGCAAGATCTACATACGCGGCGAAAAGCACCTCTACTGCATAAGCGAAGGGAAGTAACGCGTGAAAAGGCGCGTCTAATGACTGTCGGAGGTAAACAGTGACAAGTGACAAGTGACGAGTGACAAGAAAGAGGGAGCACCGAATCCGCATCCGGTCTTTCTTGTCACTCGTCACTTGTCACTGTTTACTCTTTTCGGTTCGCGTCCATCTGTTAAATGGAGGCTGTTTATGTCTGCTCAACAGGAATCGACGCCCTGGTACCGGACTCCCAAAAAGCGCAATGTGGTGATAGCGGTCGCGGTTGTGGCCCTGGGCCTTGTCGCGGTTGCGGTTGCAACAGGGGTCTTCTCGCGCTTCTTTGTGGGAAACCCCGATTCTGACGGGCACTATTCAGAGCTTGAGCGGCATCGCGCCCAGCAGGCAAGCGGCGCGGCTCCATCTGCCGTCGCCGATACCGCGCAGCCTTCGTCGGACGCCGCGCCCGCCGCGCAGGCTACACCCGACGCGGCCTCGTCTGCTCAGGCAGGCGGCGCTCAGGCAAAGAGCGCGGGCGGGTTGTGGGCGGAGTTTCGCGGGCCAGGACGCAACGGGCGTTACGACGCTTCCGAGATCAAGACCGACTGGGCCCCCGAAGGCTTGCCGCTTCTGTGGAAGCAGCCCGTCGGCGGCGGGTACGCTTCGTTCGTAGCGGCCGACGGCGTCGCTTACACAATAGAGCAGCGGCGCAATCAGGAAGTGGTCGCGGCTTACGATATTCAATCGGGGCGCGAGATCTGGACAAACCTGTGGGACGCCGCCTTTATCGAACAGCAAGGCGACGGCCCGCGCGCAACTCCTACGCTTGACTCAGACCGGATTTACGCGCTCGGAGCGACGGGCGAGCTTCGCTGTTTGCAGGCAAAGACGGGCAAGCTCGTCTGGTCGCGCAATATACTTACTGAAAACCAGGCGCAGAACCTCGAGTGGGGAGTGACTGCCTCGCCGCTCATCGTCGATGATAAGGTGATAGTCGTGCCGGGCGGGACATCGGGCAAATCTGTAGTCGCTTATAACAAGATGAACGGCGAGCCTGTCTGGAAATCGCTAAGCGACAAACAGTCTTACACATCGCCCATGCTCGTCCAGCTTGCGGGCAAGCGGCAGATACTCGTCGTCAGCGCGAGCCGCGCAGTGGGGCTGACGGTCGAGGACGGGTCGCTTTTGTGGGAGTACCCGTGGAGCAACTCGTACGGCATAAACGTCTCGCAGCCAATCGTCATCAGCGACAACCGCTTCTTTATCTCAGCCGGATACAGCAAAGGGGCTGCGGTCGTCGAGATCGCACAGGCGGGCCGCGCCCTCGCCGCCCGGACGGTCTGGGAAAACATCTCTATGAAGAACAAGTTCAACAGCTCTGTGCTTCATAACGGGTATGTTTACGGCCTGGACGAAGGCATCCTGACCTGCCTCGACGTGGCGACAGGCGAGCGCAAATGGAAGGGCGGTCGCTACGGCTACGGTCAGGTGCTGCTTGCGGGCAATCACCTGATTATCTCAAGCGATCAGGGCGAGGTTGCGCTCGTGAAAGCCGCGCCCGACCAGCACACAGAGGTCGCCCGGTTCGCCGCGCTCGAAGGCAAGACCTGGAATTATCCCGCAATCGTCGGCGGGCGGTTGCTGGTTCGTAACCAGACTCAGATGGCTTGCTACGATCTGTCGGGTCGATAGCTTATGCGAGAGCCGGAACCGATCATCGTAGTCGATCTATTCCCCGAAGTCCTCGACGGCCTCCTGGAAGTCCTGACTTCTCTCTCTCCCTCAGAATGGGACGCGGCGACCGTTTGCCGTGGCTGGACGGTCAAAGACATCGCCCTGCACCTGCTTGGCGGCGACATCAGCCTGCTTTCGAGAAAACGAGACGACCACAAATTTTCGGGCAGCGCGATAAAGCAGTGGGGCGAGCTGGTCGATTTGATAAACGAGCTGAATGACACGTGGGTCAAGGCCACAAGGCGGCTGAGCCCGCGCCTCGTGTGCGATATGCTGAGGTTCACAGGCCCACAGGTCAACGACTACTTCGCCACTCTCGACCCGCATGCAGTCGGCGACCCTGTCGATTGGGCGGGCGCGGGGCCTGCGCCGGTGTGGTTAGACCTGGCGCGCGAGTACACGGAGAAATGGCATCACCAGCAGCAGATTCGCGATGCGGTGGGCCGTCCGGGGCTGAAAGAGAAGCGTTACTTCGCTCCGCTTCTTGACACCTTTGTCCGCGCGCTTCCTCGGACATTCAGCGATACTCCCGCGCCTGACGGGACGGTTGTCGCGCTCTCGATCACGGGGGACGCTGGCGGCAGATGGTTCCTGCTCAGAAAAGACGAAGGGTGGAAACTCTATCTCGACCTGAACGTCGAGCCGCAGGCCGAAGTCTCGCTCGACCAGGATATTGCCTGGCGACTGTTTACGAAGGGAGTAAGCGGGGACGAGTCTAAGGCCAGGATAAGCGGGGACGAATCGCTCGGCCGAAAAATCTTGGATACCGTGTCGGTAATTGCTTGAGGAATGTGATGAGTAACTTGGGGAAGGTAAACAGTGACAAGTGACAAGTGACAAGAAGGAGAGAAGCGCCTGCCCGGTTTCCTCTTTCTTGTCACTTGTCACTGTTTACTTGTCACTTTAAAAAAGTAGTTTTACCCCGAACTGAATATGGCGCGGGCTTTGAGCCGACTGTATCCGGCCGAAGGTCGGGGAGCCGAGGAAATTGTCCGGCAGATCGAAATTGGGCCGGTTGAACACGTTGAAAGCCTCCGCGCGAAATTGCAGGCTCAACCTCTCTGTCAGGCCCGCATTCTTTACCAGCGACACGTTGACGTTTTTGTAATCCGGCCCTTCGAGGATGTTGCGGCCCGCGTTGCCGAATGTGCCGAAAGCGGGTAGCGCAAAGGCCGAGGTGTTGAACCACCCGTCGGGCGACGGGTTCGATACACTCGGATTGCCTACGAGGTTAGGCCTGTCGTTGGCTCCGAATCCGAGGTTCGACCGTCCGGTGTTGCTGTTGTCGTTGTCAGAGAGCAAGGCCACGGTGAACGGGCGACCGCTCTGCAACGTGACGACGCCGTTAGTCTGCCAGCCGCCGAGGAAACTCGACAACCACCCGCTCTCTCCCAAAAACGAATGGCCGCGCCCAATCGGCAGGTCGTACGTATAGCCGAGCGAGAAACGGTGCCTAACGTCAAAGTTCGACCGCCCGCGCTCAAGCCTGACGTTTCGGCTATCTTGCGGGAAGTTCGGGTCGCCCGCGCTCGTGAAGAAGCTCGAAGCGTTGTCGAGCGATTTCGACCACGTGTATGAAGTGAGGAACGAGAGCCCGAAATCGAGGTTCTGTTGAAATCTCAGTTGCAGGGCGTTGTAAATCGAGTTCGCCCGCGACTCGATGATATTGATGTCGTCAAACTGCGGCAGAGGTCGCGGGTTCGGGAATACCGGGCTCGGCAACGGCTGATTGAGATCGCGCGCCGCGATCAGCTTTGACCCCTTCGACCCGACATAGCCGACCTCAAGTACGCGATTGCGGCCAAGCTGCTGCTGAATGTTCACGTTCCAGTGCTGCATGTAAGGCGTGCGCAAATCGCGCTGGAACGCGATGGTCGAATCGGGCAGCGGGATGGGGAAGTTCGCGGGGAACGGGTCGTCTAGCGTTATAGTCGTCACACCCTGAACCGTGAAAAAGAGGCTGAGGTCGAAAAACGGCGGGCTGAAATAGAGACCCTCGCCCGGCGCAAGCGCGGACTGGTCGTAGTAGATTCCGTAGCCCGCGCGCAGCACGGTGCTGCCGCTTCCGGGCAGCGTCCAGGCTATTCCTATGCGCGGCGCGAAGTTGTTCCGGTCCGCATCATACCCGCTGCGCGGCACGCCTTCGGTCCCGACCCTCACAAGCGTTCCCGTAACGGGGTCAAAGACCGTCGCGCGGTCTTCGGGGTCGACCGGCGGCGAGTTGTACTCGTATCTCAACCCGTAAGAGAGCGTGAAATTTTGGCTGATACGGAAGCTGTCGTTGAAATAAAAGTTGTAGCTCTCGCTCCGAAGATGCTGGTGGTTGTCGAGCCGCGCGCCGCCCGTGATGCTGGGAAACCCGAGCAAAAGGTCCGCAAGCGCGTTACCTGTGAACGCGCGGTCTGTGAAGTTAAGGAAGCCGCGCGACTGCACATCGCGAAATGCGTTCTGTTGCAGGATGCGGAAATCCGCGCCGAACTTTAAAAGGTGTCTGCCACGAGCGTATGTCGCATTGTCGAGCAGTTGAAAGACGTTCGTTACGCTGTGCTGCGGGTTGTTGAACTCGTCGCCGAGCGGCGAGAATCCCGTGACCGTGATAAAGCTGAGCCCGAAATCTCGCGGGTCGTCTGACAGGTCGGGCAGCCCCAGCTGGCTGTTGATGCTGGTTCCCTGGTTCTGTTGAAATGCGCCCGACGCCACGCGATTGAAAGCCAGTCGCGCCTCGTTGACAAAGGTCGGCGAGAAGATGTGTGTCTCGCTCACCATGAAGTTCTGCGCGCGGCGCGGGATGTTTGTCCCGAACCCCGGCACGACCGCAAAGGTCGGCCCCGAAAACGGCTCGAACAGATCGCGGTCCGCAAAGCTGTACCTGAAAGCGAGATTCGAAGAAGAGCCGAGCGCGTGATCGACCCTGAAATCGAAGCTGTCGTTACGATCTCTCAACGTAGGCGACGAAACGAAGTTCTGAAACGGCACGTCGCGGTTCGGCAGCGGGTAGAGCGCGGCTATGCGAAGCCCTATGGGGTTGAGCGCGAAATCGGGTATCCGGTCGCCGGGGAACGGTTGCTGCGTGAAAGGGTTGATCGGTCTTCTAAACAGGCTCTCGGAAAAATCGCCGCGCCGCTCCGCAAGCGTCGGGACGTTGCTTACGCGTGTGATCCCCTCGCGCACGCGCGTGCCTTCGTAGTCGCCAAAGAAGAATGTGCGGTTCTTGATTATGGGGCCGCCTAACGAGAACCCGAACTGGTTGCGTTTGTACTGCGGCTCGTCGGCGTCGCGCGGGGCAAAATAGTTGCGCGCATCCAGGGCCTGGTTTCGGAAGAACTCGTAAGCGGTCCCGTGGAACTGATTCGAGCCGGATTTGAGCACCACGTTGACCTGAGCGCCCGCGTTGCGGCCAAACGACGCGTCGTATGTGCTCGCGAGCACTTCAAACTCTCGCACCGCGTCGACGGGCGGCTTGACCGCGAAAGTGTTTAGTTTCGGGTCGATGTTATAGACGCCGTCGAGCAGGAAGTTGTTCGAGTCCTCGCGCGCGCCGTTGATGCTGAAAGCAAAGTCGCCGCGCACGGAGCTTGCGGAGCCCTGCGCGGCGGGAACCGCGCCCGGAACCAGCAAGGCCAGCTCAAGGAAGTTGCGCCCGTCGAGCGGCAGGCTCGTGATCTGGCGGTTCTCTATGACCGCGCCGAGCGAGATCGAGTCTCTTTTGAGCGGGGTGCGGGGCGCGATGACCACCACCTCTTCGGCGACCGAGCCGACTTCAAGCTGCGCGTCGAGCCTCAACTCTTGATTGACCCGCAGCACAAAACGCTGAACGGATCGCTTGTGGCCGCTCGCTTCGACTTCGAGCCGGTAGCTGCCCGGCGGAAGCGACGAAACCGCGTATACGCCGTTATCATCGGTCGTGACGGAGCGCGTCTCGCCCGTCTCGTCGTGCGTCACCTTCACGCCGGTCCCGGCAATTACATTCTTTGACGCGTCAGTGACCGAGCCACGGACCGAGCCGCGATGCGTTTGCGCGTAGAGCGGCGTTTGAAGCAGCAGAGCCGATAAGATGACCAGAACAACTGTTTTTGCTTTCACGATAACCTCGATCCTCTTTTCTTCCGACGTTTCTCGATAGGTTGCAGGGCCGAAAAACAATAAAGCTTGAATGATTCGATGTTGGATTGCAAGCCACAATCTGTTCAGGCTTGCCGCAAGGGTGAGAACGGCTCGGCGAGGGCTATTGTTTCAGCTTTAAACGGCGGGAATGTAAAAAACTGTAAAAGGAAGTAAACAGTGATAAGTGACAAGTGACAAGAAAAACCGGGCGTTGCCGACCTTCCTCTTTCCTGTCACTTGTCACTTGTTACTTGTCACTTCTTGATTCTCTTCATAATCGCGCGTATCTGGCGTCCGGTCCTTTCGGCAGTCGGCGGGTCATAATTCGACAGGACTATCATCGTATAGCCGGAATCGAACTCGATGTCGAGCAGGGCGTTGACGCCGGGGGAGCCGCCCGCCGCGCCAAAGCCCACGCCCGCCAGCGGGTTATTGTCCGAGGCTGCGGGCGCGCTTGAAGGCTCTGCTTTGCTGACTATCCACGCCGTGTGCGGCGCGGGCAGCAGCTTGTTGGTCTTGAGCGCGAGCGCGAATTTCAGCAGGTCTTCGGCGGTCGAATACCCTCCGCCCGCCGAGCTGCCCCTTGCCGGACGCTGGTAGATATTGTTTCTAAGCGGCACGCTCGCGTTGCTCCCGTTCGTGCGCCGCGTGTAGCCGCTCGCCAGATTCGCCACGATCTCGTCGGCTTCATATGAGCCCGTGTTCTGCATCCCCGCGGGCTTAAAGATGTGCTCGCGGACAAAATCAAAGTAGCTCGCGCCCGACACCTTCTCGATAATCGCGCCAAGCACTACGTACCCGCCGTTTGAGTACTCCTTCTTTGTGCCGGGCTCGAACCTCAGCGGGGTTGAGGCGAACAGGGGAAGAAAATCCTTTATCTGGCGAAGCCTGTCATGCGGAGTCGCCAGATACTTTTCGTTAAAGTAGTCTCCGATTCCCGAACTCATATTGACGAGGTGACGAACGGTTACTTTTTCAGCCGCGTCCCCGTTAGGGTAGTCGGGCAAATGCTTGCCGAGCTTATCGTCGAGCGACAGCTTGCCTTGCTCGATCAGCTTCGCAATAGCCACCTGAGTAAAGACCTTGTTGATCGAGCCGAGATTGAATTTGGTGTCGACACTGTTCGGGGCGTTGTGCTCTTTGCTCGCAAGGCCCCATGCCTTCTTGAGCAGCGGTTTTTCACCTTTCGCTATAAGCACGACGCCCGAAAACCTGTCGGCTTTCGTAAGCTCGTCAATCAGCTTTTCGACCTCGCGTATAAACTCGGCTTCCGTAAGCGCCGGGCCCGTTTCCGGCGCGGTTTCATCAACCTGTTCGGCATCTTCCACGCGAAGTCCTGCGAAGCGGTGCGGCGGCTCAGGCTCGAATTTGAAGCTGAACTCGAACAAGTCACCGTTTTGTGACTGGGTAAGAAGAGTGATCGCCGATGGGCCTGCTTCAATTACTCGGCGAAGCTGTATCGCGCCCATCGAGCTTTTCATATTGCGGTAAACCTCGATGCGCTGATCAATCGTGCGCCGGGCCAGCAATTCCGCGCTGACGTTGTCGGCGAAAAACCGGCGCATCGCCTGCTCGCCTGAGTTGAACGCGGTTATGTAAGCCGCGACCCTGCGCCCGGCGTCGGTTTCCGGGAGCCCGGCTTGCGGAGCCTGGGCGAAGCCCGCCCGCGCGCAGATTATTGCCATAGCAAAGGCAAGGATTGAAAAAGTCCATTTCCGTTTCATAAAACCTTCATGAAAAAGAAACTAACAGGAAGTTATGAAGATTTGATGAAGACCGGAAGGGTGAAGACGAATTTCGACCCGGTTCCGTTCTGGCTTTCGGCGCGAATCTCGCCGCCGTGTGCCAGGACGAGTTGTTTGACAATCGCAAGGCCAAGCCCCGCGCCGCCCGTGGCCCGCGCCCGCGCCATGTCGGTTCGATAGAACCGCTCGAAGACGTAGGGCAGGTGTTGAGGCTCGATCCCTGTTCCCGTGTCTTCGACCGTCACCTCCACAGACGAGCCGCGCTCGCTCGCCGTGAGCTTTATGCGGCCCCCTTCCGGGGTGTGCTTGATAGCATTCGAGATCAAATTTCTTAGGATTTGCCCGACGCGGAGGTTATCGGCATAGACTTTTGTGAGATCGGCGGGAGCGTCTGTTTCAATCAATATACGCTTGCCGTGCGCTTGCGGCTCGCATGCGCTTGCAGCTTGATCGAACGCTTCTCGCATCGAAACAGGCTCGCGCCTGAGCCGTAGCTGCCCGGCTTCGGCAAGCGCAAGCTCTTGCAGGTCTTCGACAAGCCTGTTGAGCAGCATGGTCTCTTCGTGAAGCGAATCGAGCGTGTCCCGGCCTGGTTTTACGAGCCCGTCTTGAAGCGTTTCAATCTGACACCTGATGTTCGTGAGCGGCGTGCGTAGCTCGTGCGCGATGTCGCTTACCATGTTTCGCCGCAACTCTTCATTTCGACCGAGGCTGTCGGCCATCACGTTGAACGCGTGCGCAAGCTCGCCGATCTCATCCTTTGATCTGACTTCGACCCTGCGAGTGAGGTCGCCCCTCTCCATATGCCTGACCGCCTCGGTCAACGATTCGACCGGGCCGAGCACCCGCCTGGACAGCAGCACCGTGAGAAGCAAGGCCGCGAGCCCCGCGACAAGCGCGGCTATCACAAGCGACCGGTTGACCGAGCCTACAAATACTTCTTCATCGCTAGCCCCGCGTTGCGGTGTAAGAGGCAGCAGGTAGAGCCGCCCGACCTGCGAGCCTTCGGAGTCGTTAATAACGACGTGCGGAGGATTTACCAGCGCCAATCGCGTCTCGCCATTTTCGACAAGACGTGGCTTGCCCGGCGTCAGTTCCTGTTCGACTTTCTTGAATGTCAGGTCGAGACGGTGTAGCGGAGCAGTCACAAGCGAAGACTCGGAAACCGCGTCAGGATACGAGGCAACCACCTGACGGTTGTTGTCGAACAAGACCAGCCGCTTGCTCGCCATCTTCCCTATCCGCTCAAGAACCGGCTCGACGTCTTTCCAGCTTCCCCTGTCGCGGTAATGATTCGACAGCAGCTTGGCCGCACGGTCCAGCCTCGTGCCGTCATCGGATTGCGCTTGCACATATCGATTGAACTCGACAAACGTGGCGCGGCTCGACAGAAGGCTGACCGCACAGATGCTTATGCCGGATATGATGACCGCTATCAGCAGCATTCGCAGTCGAAGGCTATGAATCATCGCGCGCCCCGGAGAACTTGTATCCGATCCCGAATACGGTTGAGATATACGCGGGCCGGTCGTCAGACGCGCCGAGCTTGCGGCGAAGCTTCATAATGTGAGCGTCCACCGTGCGCTCAAGCCCGTCGTAATCCCAACCGAAGGCCCGCTCGACAAGCTCCGAGCGAGTGAAGGCCCGGCCCGGCGCTCGCGCCATCACTTCGAGCAGCCGGAACTCTGTCGGCGTAAGGCTGACGGGTCTTCCGTCAACACTGATCTCGCGGCTGTCGAGGTCGATGGCAAGCGCGTCGACACGAATCTCTGCGCGAAGCTCTTCTCTCATCTGCGAGCGTCTAAGCACTGCGCGCACTCGCGCCACAAGCTCGCGTGGGCTGAAAGGCTTCGACACATAATCGTCCGCGCCTGTGTCTAGCCCTGCGAGCTTATCATCCTCGCGCGCCCTCGCCGTCAGCATGATTATCGGCACGCCTGAAGCCTGCCGGAGCGCGCGACAGACCTCAAGCCCGCTCAATTCAGGCAACATCCAGTCGAGTATGACAAGATCGGGCCGCCTGTCGTGGAAGGCCGCGAGCGCCTGCCGCCCGTCATAACCTGCCGCGACTTCAAAGCCCGCGTGCTCCATATAAAGCTTGATCGAAGCGACTATCTTTCGGTCGTCGTCGACGATGAGAATAAACGGTCGGTTCATATGATTGGCCATCGCCTAACAATCTCTTGTGTTAAAATTCGCGCGCCGGGGTTGAAAACCTCTGCCTCGTCAGAACAGATAACGCTCCTGCGTCTGACCGGTTCACTATTTAAGCAACTCTCTTCTAGCCGTATAATCAGAGAGTTGAAAGGGAGGAATCCCATGAACTCAGTTGATTTCACAAACCCCTTTGATCTCGCCGGGCCTGACTTCCTTCAATTGTATCTGGTGGCGCTGGTCGTCGGCTTCGTCCTGGCGCTCGCGCTGCGCGAGTGGCTTCGCGCTCCGCACAATGCGCTGCCCGCCGGTCTGGCTCGGCTCAACGCCTACGAGATCGCATACCTCAGCGGAGGCGCGCGGCTGACGCTCGACACCGCTATCGCCGTGCTTGTCGCGCGCGGAGTCCTGACGGTCGATGTCGACAATCGCAGGCTTGTGCCCGCGCCGGATCAAAGGCCGGGGACCGACACGGTAGAGCGCGGTGTTTATGATGCGGTCACGAAGTACCGAAGCCTCTCTATCGACTACCTGCATTCGCTTCCGCCGCCTGAAGTCGAGCTGCCCGCAACTCGCCTTGAAACGCACGGGCTGATCCTCACGGACCTCAAGGCAAGACTCGTCCGTCTGATGCCCGCGATGGTCTTTGTGATGATCGCGATATTCGGGTTATTGAAGATCGCCATAGGCATCTCGCGTGATCGCCCCGTTGGGTTTCTGGTAGTGCTTTCGTTGCTGGCCGTGCTTGTCGCGGTCCTGTTCTACAGGTCAAAACAGTCGTTCAGGTCACGACGCGGAGACAAGTTTCTGGCTTCTCTCAAGCGAGAGAACGCGCCGCTTCAAACGACCGCGCGGACGAACCCGCGAAGCCTTGCGGGCTACGACCTGGCGACGGCAATCGGGCTGTACGGCCTGACGACGATGGCCTTTAGCTCGTCGCTGATCGATCTGGACACAATATACCGCCCGCCGCACAACATTTCTACTTCAAGCTCATCTTCGGACAGCTCATCCGGCAGCGGTTGCGGCAGCGGAGGAAGCAGTTGCGGCGGCGGCGGAGGGAGCTGCGGCGGCGGCGGTTGCGGCGGTTGCGGCGGGAGCTGAGTCTTATGAAGCGTGACAACGTAAAACTCGGACAGGGAATCGGGTGGAGGGCCGAGCTTGCGCATGCGATTTCGCGCCGCGCAGGTCTTGGATTTGTCGAAATCCTTGCCGAAGACATAAGACCGGGAGCTATCCCTGCGCCCCTTTATCAACTGCGCGAAAAAGGCGTTGCCGTAGTGCCTCACGGGGTGACGCTCTCGCTCGGCGGCGCTGAACGCCCGGACGGCAGGCGGCTCGAAAGGCTTGCGAGATTGGCCGAAAAGCTCGACTCGCCCTTTGTGAGCGAGCACATAGCTTTTGTGCGCGCAGGGGGCATGGAATCCGGCCACCTGCTGCCGCTGCCTCGCACACGCGGCGCGCTCGATGTGTTAGTAGAGAACGTCCGCGAAGCGCAAGCGGCGCTCCCCGTGCCGCTCGCGCTTGAAAACATAGCGACGCTTTTTGAATGGCCCGGCGCTCGTATGGAAGAGCCGGAGTTCATAACCGAGCTGCTCGACCGAACCGGCGCGTTGTTGCTTCTCGACATCTCTAACCTCTACGCCAATGCTCGAAATCACGGCTGGGACGCGGCGAGCTATCTTGATCGAATACCCCTTGATCGAATCGCTTACGTCCACGTAGCGGGCGGCGTCATGCGTGACGGGCTATACCACGACACGCACGCTCACGCCACGCCCGCCGGACCGCTCGACCTGCTTCGAGAGCTTTCATCGCGAATCGCGCTGCCCGGAGTTATGCTTGAGCGCGACGATCATTTCCCCGACGAAACAGAGATTAACCGCGAGCTTGACCGAATTGCCGAATCTTGCGAGCGCGGCGCGAACCGCGAAGCGGTGATATATGCTTGACGAGAGCCGCGCGAAACTACGGGCGGCCGAAGCCGCGCTCATGCGTTCGCTCGTCGGGCGAGAGGCCGCGCCGGAAGGGTTCGACCAATCGCGTATAGAGGTGGCGGCAAAAACGCTTGCGATAAAACGAGCGCATTCGGTCCGTTCCGCATGGCCCGCTCTCTCTCGTCACCTCGGTGAGAGTTTCCCGGATAGGTTTAATGAATATGCGCGTGAGCACGCGCTCCCCTGTGAAGGCGGCCCGCTTGCCGACGGGCGGGCGTTTGTTCGTAGACTGTCCCGCACGGAAGCCTTGCCTAGTGAAGTAAGGCTAGAGACGCTGGCGGTTGACCTGCGCTTCCGCGAAACCTCAGACGGCCTGACGCCGCGCGGGAGTTTCAGCGTGAAATGCGCCCTGTTAACCCGGCCTCTCCGCTTGATACTCGCCCTCCGCGCGCCTTTGATTAAAGAGAGATGGCTCAGGCTCTCCCTGCGCTAAGGCTAATCGCTGGATCGGGGTTATTCCATTCGATAGCAGAGCGCATGCAATACCTACGCGGATAATAGGTGCGCGTGGGAGGATAAAGTGCGTAGCCTGACACTAAAACATTTCCCCTCAGTACAACGGGGGCGACTGCGTTGACCGTCTAAGGTTTGTGGGGGATGATGGATACTAAGGAGGGTGAAACGGTGAAAAAGATTCGCTTGAGGCTTCTTTCAATTCTGGCAATCGGGTTGATGTCTTTACCGGCGCTTGCAGGGGTGCCACAGAGGGCCGTGCCTTCTGGAACGCGGCTTCTGCTCCGGCTAGACACCGCGCTGAGCAGCAAGGCCAGCCGTGTCGGCGACAGGTTCTCTGCCACTATCGTCTCTCCCGCGCGCTTTGCGGGCGGCAAGGTCGAAGGCCACATAGCGAGGATCGAAGAGTCGGGTCGCATAAAGGGGCGGACCGAGATGAGGCTCGATTTCGACCGGATAGAGTTCCGCGACGGCGGCTCGGCTCCTCTCAACGCAGAGCTTATGGAGATACGCCAGTCGGAATCAGTCAAGACTGTCGATGAAGAAGGGAACATTCAAACAGGCAGTCGCGGCAAACAATCTATCAAACGCGGCGCGATTGGCGCGGCCATCGGCGGCGTGCTCGGAGGCTTGATCGGCGGCGGCAAGGGCGCGGTCGTTGGCATACTGCTCGGCGGCGGCGCGGGCGCGGGCTCTTTGGCAATCGACGGCGGGAAAGAGCTGCGGCTCGATTCGGGCGCGGAGCTTGAGATTCGCACGACGCGCGCTGCGGGCGTAAACAGCGCAGGCGACCCGACCTATACGCGCTCGTTTATCAGAAACGTGCAGCGCACGCTAAACGAAAAAGGCTACGACGCAGGCCCCGCAGACGGCGTGATGGGCCGCCGCACACGAGACGCGATCAGCCAGTTCCAGCGCGACAACAACCTCTCCGTGACGGGCCGTGTTGACCGCGAGACAGCCGAGAAGCTGGGCGTTAGATAAGTAAACAGTGACAAGTGACAAGTGACAAGAAAAGGATGGGCGAGGCAACAGTTTCCTCTTTCTTGTCACTTGTCACTTGTCACTTGTCACTCACTTTTATTGACACCCCCCTCCAATAAAGATACACTCCCGGTTCGGTACTACATGACAAGCTCTCGGTGAGTCACTGGCTCACGGCCGCCGACGAGCCGCCACTGCTAAAAGCCCCATTTAAATATCACAGTATTCAGTTTTGCTGTTTTAGACGGAGTCTGCTGTATGAAACGCTTCATCGGTAAGTCCTGGACCCGACCTCTATTAATCATCTTCTTTCTCTTGAGCCTCGCCCCTTCCGCTCTCTCGACTACAGTGATCATCCCGTCAGACGACGACCTGATCGTCGGCGCGCGCGCCATCATAACGGGCCGCGTGATCTCTGTCGGCGCGAGCCTCGACCGG
>CAZTUB010000010.1:0-278199 GCA_964615905.1 uncultured Clostridia bacterium | reverse complement strand
CAATGTCGTTGACCTGCCAGAGCAGTTTCGGCCCGCCCTCCGGCCATTGTTTAAGAAGCCCGCTCTCCTGCGATATGCCGTCGCGTCGCGGGCCTCGCCACTGAGGCCAATCGGAAGTCGAAGCGGCCAGACTGGCAGGCCCCGCGAAGGGCGCGGCTGAGAAGCACAGACATAGCGCTGTAGCGGTGATGAGCAATCGTGTCTTCACTGTAATCTCCTTTTGACTGTCGGAACGGCATTCGGGTCTTAGCCGGCCTCCGCCGGTACGAAAAGTGTTTGGTAGCATTGTTGGTTACGATAAATTTCGCCCTAAAGGTGCAAAAACGTCTGTGCTCGCATAATTCCTTCGATAGTTGTTTGAAAAGCCAGGCCACAATCAAGCCGCAGAACCCGGCTAACAGCAGTCGATAAAGGTGGCCACAGGCAGGCCGTTTTATGTAGAGCCGATTTTTAACAACCGACTTTGCGTGCTCAAGGCGAGGGATTGCTGAAGTTCCATACAACCATCCCGGCACGCATCGTCACTCAATGAATGACCAAATGAAAAACAGCCAATTTGGTGGAGACACCGACCGCAGCCTGGTATTGAGCTTTCTACGCACCCGGGATGAGATGGCTTTCAGAGAGCTTTATCGCCATCACACACCGGCCTTGTACTCGCTCGCGCTGCGTCTGGTCGGCGGCTCGGAGGCCGACTCTCAGGATGTCATTCAAGAGACATGGGTCCGGGCATGCAAGATGCTGCCGGGATTCGAGTGGAACTCAAGCTTGAAAACGTGGCTGTCGGGCATCCTTATCAATTGTGCCCGAGAGTTTTGTCGTAAGCGGCATCGTCGAAGCGAGGAGCAATTGACGGATGAGTTCCCCTCCACAATCGCAGGATGGACGGCAGAAGGGATGGGTCTCGATCAGATTATCGCCCGGCTCCCACAAGGGTACAGACATGTCCTGGTGCTGCACGACATCGAAGGCTACACACACGAGGAGATCAGCGCTTTGTTGGAGATCAGTGTCGGCACCTCTAAGAGCCAGCTCTACCATGCGCGGAAAGCCGTCAGGGCCGTGCTTGAAACGGAGAAGTGATCAAGATGGACAGGCCACCTGAAGACGAAATGACCACCGGGTATCGCCAGGCTCTTGAGAGCCTGCCAGGGGAAATGATGCCGCCATCGTCTCTGGAAGACCGGGTTGTGGAGAAGCTCAAGAGATCGAACCTCATAGGCCCGCCAAAGGCCACTGTACGCAGGCCACTCGTTAAAATCGCCTTTGCGTCAGCCGCGTCGGTACTGCTTTTCATCGCTGGCGTTATGGCCGGGGCGTGGTGGGCCTCCCAGCGTCCGAGTGAGGCGACTGTGCCTGAATTTCTGCTAATACTGAGAATGTCCGAGCAGGAGTTGCAGGCCCTGTCTTCGGAGGAGAGATCGCAGAGGGTCAAAGAATACGGCGTCTGGGCGGGGGAACTCGATCAGGCGGGGCTGCTGTTAGGGGGCGAGAAGCTTACAGAGGAAGCGCGTCATTTACAAAAGGTTGGCGGGCGAATCACAGTATCGAGGGATCGGTTGGAGCAGGCGCAAACACCTATTGCGGGGTATTTCTTGATACGGGCAAATGATTACGACCACGCTATGTCCGTCGCGGGTGGCTGCCCTCACCTGAAGTATGGCGGGAGTATTGAAGTGAGGCAAATCGAAAGGTTGTAACGCCGCGACCGAAGGGTATGAAAGGAGTGACGACCATGAGAATCACACGAACGAATTTGCTGAAGATGGGACGTCGGGCTCGCTTTACGGCGGCCCTCATCGTATGTCTGACCGCAGCAATGGCGGGGCCAGGTCAGGCCGACGAAAAGGCCGATAAAAAGCCCCCCGCATCGGGAGAGGCTCGCGCCGCCTTCGAGCTGTTCAAGAAGCTCGAAGGCAAGTGGAAGGGGCGCAGCACGAAAGGGTGGGAAGAGACGGTGTCGTATAAGGCAATCGCCCGCGCCTCGGTTGTTGTCGGGACATCTTTCGACGCTCACCCGAATGAAACAATGATGACGATGTTCTACGTGGATGGCGGACGGCTCATGCTCACACACTACTGTGTGGCAAGAAACCAGCCCCGGCTCGTCGCCACCTCCTTCGCGGACGGCGGGAGAACCATCACCTTCACTTTTCTGGATAGCACGAACCTGACTTCGCGCGACCAGGGTCACATGGACAAGGCGATCTTCCGTTTCATAGACGATAACCACCTGACGAGCCAGTGGACCTGGTATCAAGATGGGAAGGAGAGCTGGATGGAAGAGATCCGACTAGAGCGCCTGCCCTGATTGGCGCCACACCTGGCATACCTCTCAAGTATTGCCGCAGGCCTTTATTTGTATGAAGGGGCCGGAGCCTGAACACTCTTATGATGAAGCGGGAAGAATCTTTTCGAGTTCTGTCCAGCTTATCGTTTCACCATCGCGGAAGTGAGCATTGCCAGTGTCATCAAACAGGAACAACCCTATGTTCTCTTTTTGCATAGGCGCGAGGCTCTTCTGGCCAAAAGCGCTTGTCACAGAAGCAGGCAAGAAGACGAGCAACTCAGGATTGCGAACCTTGTAGCGAATCGCGCTCTGTAAGCTTGGCCAAAGCGCGAGATGCTCGCGCCCCTCCAGCGTTAATGTAAATAGCTCGCCGTTGGCCCGCCTCATAATCGACAGCTGATCCATAGCTAACCTCCTCTTTCCCCCTTTAATGATAGTCCTCGCCAAGACAACGCGCCGTGCAATACTGAACATATTAGAGACTGACGCCGCCGGTTATGCCGAACCCCTTATGCTGGCCACCTGCCCCAGTGACGCGCGGTATTTCGGTTACTGTCCAATATTGCACGGCAATCATTCGGCGTCGAGCATAAACTATTATTGGAGAAGATAAGCGATAATTTTCGTGGGATTCTCGCTCAAAGACGAATAAGTTATGATTGAACACAATACCGATACGATTCTATTCAAAGAACGGATGCGCGACTCTTTGCGGGGCGAGACCAGGAACTCAAGCGCGATCAAGATTGCCAAACACGACAATGTCTACACGGTCGGCGAGGCAATCGAGATGGTCTACTTCATCGAAAGCGGCAAGGTCAAACTCGTCATGGTCTCGCCTGAGGGCAAGGAGTGCATGCTGGCTATCCACGGTGCGGGGGACATTTTCGGTGAGCTTTGCCTGTCCGGGCTAAAGGGCCGGATGGAAACCGCGAGCGCCATGGAAGACACGGTCTTGAAACAGGTTCCCTGCGGCAAATTTCTTGAGAGGCTAGCCACTGACTCGCTGCTTGAAGGCTTCATCAAATACCTGACGGTGCGCGTGTCGAATCAGCAGGAGGTCATCGCCAATCTGGTGACGGTCGATAGCGAACAGCGGCTCGGACAGACTCTTTTGCAGATTGCCAGAAAACTGGGCAAGAAAGACCCGCGCAGCATTCGCATCGACCTTAAAATTTCACACGAAGAGCTGGCTTCTATGGTCGGCACGACCAGGCCGCGAATCAGCGCGTTTATGCAGAGGTTTCGCAACCTCGGCCTCATTGAGATGAGCGTAGAGCACCATCTCATCGTCAAGGAACATAAGCTTATGGCTTATCTGGCCTCCATCGCCTAGCCAGCGACATATCCGGGCATCGGCAATTCGGGAAAGACTTTATCTTGAGAACTCTGCAGACGCTTCGCACGAACAGCGCGCCAGGGTGTCTGGAGTTTCAACGCGCAGAGCCGCTCTCCGATTGCGTCGGGAAAGGGGATTTATGGAACAAGAAACAAGAATGCGGTCGGGCGTCAACAGGAACCTTTTAAAAAAGGTTGTGATAGCAGCAGGTATATTGATCCTGGTGTTCTTGCTGGGCTACGTACCATCGGTCATAAGCTCGCGCACCACGTTAGAGCAAAACGTAGAGCTTGGCCATAAACTGAAGAGCGCCGAGCTGGGCAGCCAGCTTGCGATGGCGAGTTACGAGGCCGGCAGAAACAACTATGCCAATGCAGCACAGTTCTCAAGCAAGTTCTTCGACGGCTTGCGCGAGGTCGTCAACGAAACCAAAGATCAGGCGCTAAAACAGAAGCTGCAAGTGATGCTCGCGCGACGAGACGAAATCACCTCCAATATCGCGCAGGCCGACCCGTCGGTGAAGGAGAAGCTGGCGCAAACGCATGCCGAGTACTTTCAGGCGACGCAAGCAGGTAAGCAGCCGGGGCAATGAGATGATGCGCGAAAGAAGATGGACCGCTGGCACACGCGAAGCCAAATCTGATCTTCGGCGGTGACACCGGCTTTTCACTCTCAAAACGGTGAGCCGCCGCTTGAGCCCGCCTGCAGAATAAACTTCCCAACTGTCCGTTCCAGCACGTCGAAGTCAAACGGCTTTATGATGTAGGCTTGCGCTCCCGATTCCAGCCCCTTCTCAATTGCGCTATTTATAGCTTCGCATTCGCGGTAAAGCTGGAAATCGCCTTTGACTCCGAATCGAACGTCTCAAACACGGTTATCAGCTTTGTGATTACCAGCAATTGATTGAGGCGCTTGCCAATATTGAGTAGCTTCATCTGCCCGCTCACACGTTGCAACTGCGTATAGGCAGCGATGAGCTCGCCAAGCCCGCTGCTGTCCATATAACTCACTTTCGCCAGGTTTATGACTAGCTTGCGGCCTCCGCCCTCGATGTTGTTTGTAACGAGTTGTTTGAAATCCGCGTGCCCTCCCAAAGCAAAAGAGCCGTCGAGATCGAGCACGGTTACGTCATTCAGTTTACGCTCCTTAATTCTCATGGTCATTTCTTCCCCTTCCGCATCCTGCGCTGTTCAATATGAGACCGGTCCAAAACCGATTATGGCGTACGTGCACCCGTCTCCGTTGACCGAGTATGTCAACGGAGACGGGTGCTTGTGGGGAGAGCCTCGTTTCTGTCCTCAGGGGAGCGACTCGAAGCCGAGGATCTGCGTCAAGATTGTGCCAAGGAGGCTGTACTTGCCGTTAGAATAACGGCCATATTGATTACGGCTTTCGTGGCCGTCTTCATAGCCGCGACGGAATCCCTCGCGGAAGTAGTGGTTGTAGTCGTCCTGGCTTACGTAATAGCCGCTATAGCCGTAGTTGGCGTCCTGATAGGCAAACGAGTCATCGTAGCCGGAAGCCCAGCGGTCCTGCCGGTCTGCCCGCCCGGCATTGTAGCCCTCCTGATAGCCGTTATTGACGGCTTGCCGGAGCAAATTCGCGCCGTATTCGTTGGTTTCGTAGTAACTGCCGCCTCGATTGTAACGATAGTTCGGGGCTGTGTAGAAGTACGGGTCGCGATTGTAGTTGTGATTGCGGTCATTCTGGACGCGCAATTGCTGCTGGCGCAGCCGCAGCACATACTGTTGCTGATAACGGTACTGCGCCATGCGCTTCTGTTGCTGTAGCCGCAAGTTTTGCTGTTGTGCGTTGCGGTGCTGCTGACCCAGATGTTGACGATACTGCGTCAGACGCTGCCGCTGCAGCTCGATGAGTTGCTGCTGGCGCTGTTGAGACAGCCGCGCGCGCTGTAGTTGTCTCTGTGCGCGCTGTGGTTGCCTTTGCTGCTGGATCTGTTGCGCCTGTTGCTGCCTCTCCAGCTGTCGCTGCTGCCTTTGCTGTTGCTGGACCTGCTGCTGTTGTAGAACCAGTTGTTGGCGCTGTTGCTTTTGCAGTTTTCGCTGCTGCTGGTCTTGCTGCAATTTTTGTTTCTTTTCTTGTTTTTGCTGCTGTTTTTCGTTCGGCTGTTGCTGTGCGCTGGCCGTTATGCTCATTCCCGTCAGCGACAGGACGCCGATTACAACCGCCACCATCACCCGGCTCAAGATTTTACTTTTCATTGCTTGCCCCTCTAATGTTGCGGCGCTCTAACGTGAGATTTATCGAGGCTTGAAGCTATACGCCGTTCACTTCATCCGGTTAATCCAATCCGTGTTTAGTATAGGCCCAACGAGGAATGCGCGCTGTTCATTATTAGACAACGGCCGGTGTCGCCAGCCATACGCGCCGTCACCACGCGCCGTTCGTATTGCTGTTTAATATTGAACAGCGCCCTATCTTTAGCGCGCCTATACTCAAAGCTGCCAGTAGTGTTGCTAAAGGAGGCTGCCATAATAGTTAACCGACAGACGCAATCGCACCATGCCGACCAGCCAATTGCGGCCGCAGGGTATGACGAGAGGCTGAAATTTGCCGGAGACAATGACTTTCAAGTCGAGGTTCGGCGCCGGATCGATGAGTTTTTCCGAAGCACCGGCAGGCGCCAGCGTGACTGCCCGCAAATGTATTTCAAGACGGCAGTCCTGCTCGCCAGCTTCACCGCATCTTATGTTTTGCTGGTCTTCGCGGCGCAAACCTGGTGGCAGGCCCTGCCACTGGCTGTCCTGCTCGGGTTAGCCACGGCGGCAATCGGATTCAATATTCAGCACGACGGCGGGCATCAGGCCTATTCGAATTACGCCTCGGTCAACAGGCTGATGGCGATAACGCTTGATATAATCGGCGGAAGCTCTTACCAATGGCAGTGGAAGCACGCAATTTTCCATCATACATATGTCAACATAACGGGCCACGACACGGACATCGCTCTCGGCGCTATCGGTCGGCTGACCCCGCATCAAAGGCGGCTCTGGTTTCACCGCTGGCAACAGTTCTATCTATGGCCGCTTTATGGATTGCTGGCGATCAACTGGCACCTTATCGGTGATTTCCGTGACGTCATCATGGGGAGAGTCGGCGAACACCCTGTGCCGCGCCCGAAAGGCGCGAACATAGCCATTTTTCTTACAGGCAAAATTGTCTTACTTAGCCTCGCATTCGGGATTCCCTTGCTGTTGCATCCGTTGTGGGTCGTGGCGCTGTTCTACGCCGTGGCCGCTATGGTGCTCGGTATGGTGATGAGCGTGGTCTTTCAACTGGCACACTGTGTAGAGCAGGCGGAATTCCCGTTGCCGCAACCCGAGACTGGACGAATCGAGAACGCCTGGGCCATCCACCAGGTAGAGACCACAGTCGATTTTGCCCGGCAAAGTCGCGTGGCAGCCTGGCTGTTAGGCGGCTTGAATTTTCAAATCGAACATCATCTCTTTCCCCGAATCTGCCACGTTAATTACCCGGCCATCTCGAAGCTCGTCGAGAGGACCTGTCGAGAATTCGGGGTGAAATACAATGAGCACGCGTCTTTCCGAGCGGGCCTCGTGTCGCATTTCCGCTGGCTGCGGTCGATGGGGATGCCCGACACAGGTGGACCGGAGACAGCCTGAAGAGTTCAAGCGTTCGCGGCTTACTGAGCCGCGAAGCTATAGCGGTAAACGTCACACGGAACATTGGAGGCAATGGTTATGCTTAAACAATTTGAGACCGACCGATTCGATCTCGTAAAAGAGGACAAAGTGCGAATCGCCAACTATCGATTCGGACATAACCGTCAAGGCGAGCTTAACGTCTGGATCGAAACCGGCGATAAGGGCGAGAGGTTTTTGAGCCAGATCATAATTCAAGGAGAAGATTACGCCGTACGCAAAGAGATATATACAACCCGGTGCTACATCCTGCGCGAGAAGGCAACAGGCCACTACTGGTTTCTCGATAAGAACGATTGCGGCTACTGGCTGCACGGAGAGAACTTTTCAGGAGCGGAGACCTTCTTCGGTGACGAGTCCACGGTCGTCCAAGACTGGTTGACGAATCACCGCTAAATGGCTTGCCACAAGCGCCCGGTTATGGCGGCCGGGGAACTGGTGCGCAGGGGACTGATGGCGATTCGATGAATTTCGCTATATGATGAGTAGGCCCGTTATGGAGGCCTATGATTCATCAGACTTCTCAGGCTGACCTCTTCATACAACAGTTGCGTGACGCCTTTCAGCGCGAGACCCGATCCTCGCGTCGGATCAAGATCGCAAAGGGCGCAAACGTCTACACTTGTGGAGAGCAAAGCGGCACGGTCAACTTCATTGAAAGCGGGCAGGTAAAACTCGTCATGGTCTCGCCTGAAGGTAGAGAGTGCATCTTTGCCGTCCACGGGGCTGGCGAGGTTTTCGGGGAGTTGAGCCTGTCAGGGTTGGGTGAGCGTATAGAGACCGCGACGGCCATGGAAGAGACAGAGTTGAAAGTCATTTCTTCTTCTAAGTTCTTCGCGCTTCTGAGTGCCAACTCGCTGCTTGAAGGGTTCGTCCGCTACCTGGCCGTGCGTATTGCGGAACAACAGCAGGTCATCGCTCATCTTGTGACGGTCGATAGCGAACAGCGGCTGGGGAAGACCCTGTTGCAACTCGCCCGCACGCTCGGCAAGAAAGGCTCTGACAGCCTGAGCATCGAACACAAGATTACACACGAAGAACTGTCCGAGATGGTCGGCACCACGCGGTCGCGGATCAGCGTCTTTATGCAGCGGTTCCGCAACCTCGGTCTGATAGAGACGAGCGGCGAGCACTTTCTCATCATCAAGGAAAAAAAACTCACTGCTTACCTGGCTCATATCGCCTAGACCTGCCTCGTAACCCACCGGCCAGCCCTCAACCCGCAGCCCTTCAGGCCTGCGCGCATTCAACGGTCGTTTCAGGCAGGTTGTTCAATATTGGACAGACTTAATTGCGGTTTCCTGCAAACATGGTCAGGAACCGAGCATAGCTCGCTCCCTTCTCAGATTATTGAGAAGCGGCAAGTAGCCTCTGGCGTCAGAAGACCTGGCCGCCCGGATTCCTTCAGGGCATTGGGAACAACTTTGATCGGGAGAACAGATAAAGATTATGGCAAAGCAAATAGTTCACGGCGCGGATTCACGAGCGGCAATTTTACGCGGCGTCAACCAACTCGCCGACGCGGTTAGGATCACGCTGGGTCCGAAAGGGCGCAACGTCGTGCTCGATAAAAGATATGGCGGCGCGACGATCACCAAAGACGGCGTGACGGTGGCAAAAGAGATTGAGCTCAAGGATGCGATGGAGAATATGGGCGCGCAGATGGTGAAAGAAGTCGCGTCCAGCACCTCGGATGTCGCGGGCGACGGCACGACGACGGCGACGGTGCTCGCACAGGCCCTCTTCCGCGAGGGCGTGAAGATGGTGGCGGCGGGCGCGAACCCGATGGCGTTGAAGCGCGGCATCGACAAAGCGGTCGAACGCGTGACCGCAAATATCCAGAAGATGGCCAAGCCGGTCAAAGGCGACATGATCGCGCAGGTCGGCACTATCTCGGCCAACGGCGACGCGGCCATCGGCGATTTGATCGCCGAAGCGATGAACAAGGTCGGCAAAGACGGCGTCATCACCGTCGAAGAATCGAAGACGATGGTGACGGATCTGGAATTCGTCGAAGGCATGCAGTTTGATCGCGGTTACCTTTCGCCCTACTTCGCGACCGACCCGGAAAGCCTGGAGGCCGTTCTCGAAGATCCGGCCATTCTCATCAGCGAGAAGAAGATCTCTTCCATGCGAGATATGCTGCCCCTGCTGGAACAATCTGCCGGGCAGGGCAGGCCGCTGCTTATCATTGCGGAAGACATCGATGGCGAAGCGTTGGCGACCCTGGTGGTCAACAAGCTGCGCGGAACGCTCAATGTTGTGGCGGTGAAGGCTCCGGGATTCGGCGACCGCCGCAGAGCGATACTCGAAGACATCGCCGTTTTAACGGGCGGCAAAGTTATAAGCGAAGATCTCGGGATAAAGTTGGAGACCGTCAGGCTCGAAGACCTTGGAAGCGCCAAGAAGGTTGTGATCAACAAGGACAACACGATTATAATTGACGGGGCGGGCAACGCCGACGATTTGCTAGGGCGCGTGAAGATGCTCAGGGCTCAAATCGCGGACTCCTCGTCAGACTATGACCGCGAGAAACTGCAAGAGCGGCTGGCGAAACTCGTGGGCGGCGTCGCGGTTATCCGCGTCGGCGCGGCCACCGAAACCGAGCTAAAGGAGAAGAAGGCGCGCGTTGAAGACGCTATGCACGCAACCCGCGCGGCGGTCGAGGAAGGTATCGTCGCAGGCGGCGGCGTGGCGTTGCTTCGCGCTGCCAAGGCGCTCGACAAATTCAAGATCTTCGAGCCCAACGAGGAGGGCGAAATAATCGGCGATCCAGACGAGCAGATTGGCGTAACAATCGTCAGGCGCGCGCTCGAAGAACCGCTTCGTCAGATCGTGCATAACGCTGGCAAGGAAGGCGCAGTGATTGTCGACAAGGTTCGCGCGGAAAAGAACCCGAACTTTGGCTATAACGCCGAGACCGACACATTTGAAGACCTCGTGGCCGCAGGCATTATCGACCCCGTGAAAGTCACTCGCTGTGCGCTGCAAAACGCTGCTTCAATCGCGGGCTTAATGCTCACGACTGAAATCGTCATTTCGGAACTTCAGAAAGGTTATAAACCCGATGCGAGGGCCGGTGGGATAGGCGGCGGCATGGGCTTCTGATATCCTGTGCAGGAGCGCCGGTTTCTGGAGCGTCTTAGCGCAGCCATATGAGTTAGCCGCATTAGCATGAAAGAAAGCCCTAGCAACAGACCAGACACGCTTCAAACGGTTCTCGAATATCACCAGGCAACGAAGCACTACCAGCATCGCTTAGCGCGGAACCCGGGTTACCTGGATTGGGCCAATCAGCCGGACCCCTTTCGTCGCTACGAGGGCGCGTCACGGGTAGCTTTGGAGAAGATTCCGCCGACGGATGCACCGCGCTATGATGACGCCTTTACTGCGGGTCGCATACAGACGGCGCCGGTGAGCCTGCGCAGCATTTCTCAACTTTTCTTCGACAGCCTGGCTATATCAGCCTGGAAGAGCGTCGGCGACGTCAGCTGGTCGCTGCGAGTAAATCCTTCGAGCGGGAATCTTCACCCGACCGAGGGCTATCTGATTTGCGGCCCCATCCAGGGGCTATCGGATAAAGCAACGGTCTGCCATTATTCACCGAAAGAACATGCGTTGGAGATGCGAGCAGAGTTTGAGCCGGCTTTGTGGGAAAGGCTCTGTGCGCGGCTGCCGAAGGACACAGTGTTGATCGGGCTCACTTCAATTCACTGGCGAGAGGCCTGGAAGTACGGACAACGCGCCTATCGCTACTGCCAGCATGATGTAGGTCATGCCATCGGCGCGATAAGCATCGCCGCCGCCGGGCTGGGATGGCGGGCAAGAATTCTGGACGACCTGGGCACGGATGAGCTGGCGTTACTGACAGGCACATTTCGTCATCACGACGCCGAACCGGAAGAACCGGATGTGCTGATAGCCGTTGGCCCGTATGAAGAAGAGACGGGCGAGATTGGTCTACCCGATGATGTCGTTCAGGCTTTCGAATCTCTTGACTGGCGTGGCAGCCCCAATCAACTGAGTGAGTCTCACGTAGAATGGGGCATGGAAGAGATCGCCGCGGCTGCCCGAAAGCCGCGCGGTGCGCGTGAGTATGAGAGCTTTCAAAGGCCGCCTGAGCAGGAGCCGTTGGAAGCTCGCCCAATCTCTCTGCGCAAGATTATCCGTCAGCGCCGAAGCGCGGTGGCAATGGACGGAAAGACGCGAATTACTCGCGAAACCTTCTATCGCATCCTTCAAAGGACTATCGCGGCCACCGGTAACATCCCTTTCAGCACGCTTCCCTGGAGGCCGCGCATCCACCTCGCCATCTTTGTGCACCGCGTCGATGATCTGCCCGCCGGACTTTACATCCTGGTGCGCGACCTGCCACAGAAAAAGCCACTGGAGGCAGCGCTAACTCAGAGCGACCTGTGGCGTCGCCCTCCAGAATGCCCAGAACAACTGGAACTCTATTGCCTCATCCAAACCGAAGCAGCCGAGGCTGCGCGACAGGTCTCCTGTTTTCAGGAGATCGCAAGCGATGGCTGTTTCAGCCTGGGCATGATCGCTGAGTATGAAGAAACGCTAAAGCAGTACGGCGCCTGGTTTTACCCCCGTCTCTTTTGGGAAGCCGGGGTCATCGGCCAGGTGCTTTATCTGGAAGCTGAAGCAGCCGGCATAAGCAGCACCGGCATCGGCTGCTACTTCGACGAGCCCATGCACGAAATACTCGGTCTTAAGGACCGCACGTACCAGGACCTCTACCATTTCACTGTCGGCGGCGCACTGGAAGACAAACGGCTGATCACCCTGTCTCCTTACCCGGCGTGAGTGAAGATAATCTATCACCAGGACTCGACCGCAAAGAGATTCAATGGATACCGAGGACGTTTATGGAAGCAATCTCCAGATATGGACTATTTTTGCACCGACCCAAAGCAACTCAATCGCACTCATTAGCACGGGATTGAACAGTCAAACTTATCGCCTCTGATTGGCTACCTGGCTTTAATCGTGCAAGTGTGTTAATATAACCCTGTTCGTGATAGCAGCCTGAGCGCTGCTATTCTTTGATGATTTTTGGAACATCCCGCTGTTCGGAGAATGTTTGAGTCTTTTCTTCATCCCTTCCCGCAAAGCCATCGGAATTCCTTTTAACCAGTTTCAGGAGAAACAATGTCTAAAAGAATATATGTCGGAAACCTGTCGTATCAAACGACAGAAAATGATCTAACAACCTTGTTTGAGCAGGCCGGACAGGTCAATTCAGCTAATATAATAACGGACCGCGACACCGGCCAGTCGAAGGGCTTTGGCTTTGTGGAGATGGGCAACGAGGATGCTGAGAAAGCTATCGCGCAGTTCAACGGGACCGAGGTCAACGGCCGCGCGCTCACAGTCAACGAAGCGCGCCCGCGTGAAGAGCGGTCGAGCAACGGCGGCGGTCGTGGCGGATACAAACGCTACTAACCTCAGCCTGACTGAGAATGATAATTGATGGGTGGGGTGAATGAGATTATGGCTCGTTTACCCGCCCACCTCCCGAACGCAGGCGTATCGCATCCAACCTGGAGGGATTATGCAAATGAAGATGGACGACGTCCTTGTTTATAAGGACGCTCAAAGCCTCGTACTCTACGGGACGGGGACTGTGACATCCGTAACATCCGATGAGTACACGATACTGTGGTCAGGGCGCGGCTTAACCAAATATAAGCGCGCGATACTTGACGAGAAATTGGAACAGATCTTTCAGCGGGTGGATAAACGGGCGGGGCTTCCCAAGGAGCGGCATCTACAGCTTGGCCCAACCAAGGTCCGGGTACCTTTTAATGAGAACTATGACCGCGCAAAATTGGCTTCCCTATGCGAGAAGCTGAAGTCGTGCGACACAAGCAAGGCGAAAGAGGTGGCGGCAGGCCTGGCAAAAGAGATGCTCACGAAGAAGTTTGCTCTGCGGGGCGCGGCCAAAGCTGTCTTATCTCAGCTCTCCGAATTGTGCGACGCCCGTAGCTCCGCCGGCTTTGAAGAAGCCCGGGATATAAGCAAAGAACTTTTCTTCGGTTATGTACTTCGGAAGTCGGACTTCCAGGAGATTGAGCGCAAGGAGTAGAATAATAGCTGCTTATCGGGGCGCGAACCTTCGGCCCCGACTATTAAAATCAAGGGCTTTAGGACGGCGAGGTGCCGTCCTTTTCTATTCTGTGCGCAGGTCTTCACAGATACCTCTTCAACTGAATAATCCTGAAGACAGGCCGCGCTTCAACCAGTGTGCGGCCTTTCGCGTTTTGCCCGAATGCGATTGACTTTAATTATGACGGCGTGCTATACACAAATCGCTTCGCAGTTACGTAACCGCTTAACTAAATATTAGTCCGGTTTTAGCTTGACGCGGCAGTGGACACCGAACAAGTCTCCCAGCACACTTCTAGTCGGGGTCATATGAGGATCCTCCGTTCTCTAATTCTTCTGCACGCATCGTACAAACCCCGCATACATGCGAGCGATTTAAGATCATCAGCCGACATGACTCAGGTTATCTCCGCTCAGGGGGTCGGCAGCGCACTCATCGTTAAAGCTCCACCAGCTCGGAGCTTAAGTAATTCGGTCTGACTTCAGTTGCAATAGCACTTGAGAAATCTGGAGGGGGCATGAAGACAACCAAGCTTTTCGCACTCACGCTCTGCTTGTTTCTTTGGTTTGGGGCGGCTCCCGCGATGGCCCAGAGCGACAGGGGCTCCATCACCGGGACAGTGACAGACCCAAGCGGCGCCGCCATAGGCGGAGTCAGGGTCACCGCCACCAACCTGGAAACCGGCGAAACGCGTGACACCACGACCGGCGACGAGGGCAACTACACGCTGCCGGAATTGAAAGCGGGGCCGTACAAGCTGACCGCAGAACTTCAGGGGTTCAAGCTATCGACGATAGAAGACCTTCAAGTCGCCGTTCAGGTGACTCGCCGCTTAGACATACAGCTTGAGATCGGCAACGTCTCAGACGTCGTAACCGTCACGACCGACGCGCCGGTCATACAGGCAGAGAGCGCCGTGCGGCAAACGAACGTCACCGAGAGGCAGGTGAAGGAATTGCCGCTCGCAGTCGGGGCAGAGACCGCCGGGCGAACCCCGCTGTCGTTCATCTTTCTCGACAGCAACGTCTCGTCCGCGACCGGCTCGACCGGCAGGGGAACGGACGCTTCGAATTTCCGCGTGAGCGGCGGCCAGGGACTCGGCACTGACATCCTGATCGACGGCGCGAGCACGCGCCGCGCGCAGAACGGGACGTTCTTTACCGAAGTCGCTCCTGGTCCGAACGCATTTCAGGAGTTCACCATCAGCACGAGCACTTACTCTGCGGAGTTCGGAAGCTCGACGGGCGGCATCGTCAATTTCACGATCAAATCGGGCGGCAACGAATTTCACGGCGAAGCATACGACCTGTTCCGCAACGAAGCCCTGAACGCCAACAGCTTCCTGAACAATTTCCAGGGGGCCGACACCCCGCTCGACCGCCAGAACAACTTCGGCGCGAACATCGGCGGGCCCGTGTGGATACCGAAGGTTTACAACGGGCGCGACCGCACATTCTTCTTCTTCAACTACGAGGGCTACCGCTTCACGCGGGGTGAGAACGTCACACTTTCGGTCCCGACGCTCAGGATGAGGCAGGGGGATTTTTCAGAGCTGCTGACGGACCCGGACGTGCTCAGACAGTTTCCAAACGGCGTGCAGATTTACGACCCGACCCAGCCGTCGGACGTGCGGCAAGCGATCCCCGGAAACAGGCTGGACCTTTTCCAGGGTGGGGCGCTGATCGACCGCGCGGGCCTGGCCATACTCCAGCGGTTTCCGGAGCCTACGAGTGATGGCGTCTTCCGCAACTACGTGGCGAGCAGCCAGGTCCCTGTAGACATGAACAGCTTCGTGACGAAGATAGACCAGGTGATCACGGGCTCACAGCGGCTGTCTTTCAGCTACTCGTACCGCAAGCAGACGAGCCTCAAGGGCGGCTTCCCGCGATTCCCGCTGCCGTTTATCGCGCAGGACGTGTGGGACCAGACCTTCAGGTCGCACTACGCTCGCTTGCAGCACGATTACAGCTTCAGCCCGACCCTGTTGAATCACTTCAACGCGGGGTGGAGCCGAATCCAGGTCGCAAACCGGAACACCACCGAAGGCTTCAGGCCCAGCGTAGAGCTTGGCTTTCCGGCCGACGCGACACAGGACTTAACATTCCCCCGCGTAGGCTTCCCAAACTACGGCGACGTTACAAACCCGGAGGCAGACGTTCGCTCCTATCAAAATATCGGCTCCACTTTCTTCACAGACTCGCTAGGCGACAACACGGTCCAGTTCTCGGATTTCGTCACCTGGGTCAAAGGCCGCCACACGTTAAAGTTCGGCGCAAACGCGCAGTGGCAGCAGTTCAACGTGCACCAGTTCCTCGACGCGGGCGGTACGTTCAACTTCCGCCACGACCAGACGGCCGCAGACCGCGACCCGGAAGGCGGCTGGCCTATTGCCAGCTTGATTACAGGGGCCACCGAATTTTCGTTCGTGAACTTCAGATCGATTGATCCTGGCTGGCGATACTTCACGCCGTCGTTTTTCGTAAACGACGACTTCAAAGTCACGCCGCGTCTGACGCTCAATCTCGGCATACGCTACGACATACCCTACCCCCGCACAGAGGCGCGCGACCGCTTCCGAGGGTTCTCGCCCGACGCTATCAACCCTGTCGTGGGCAGGCCCGGCGCGATCATCGGCGCGGGCGGCCAGGGCGGGCTTCAGGCCGAGCACGAGGGCCTTGTCCGCACCGATTACTCGAACATCTCGCCGCGCTTCGGCTTCGCATACTCTCTCGACAGCCGTACCGTAGTGCGCGGCGGCGCGGGCATCTACTACTCGCCGCTGCTTTACGGCTTTAACGGCCAGAACAGCATTGCCGAAGGGACGCTCGGATATTCGACCGGCGCGCTTCGCACGCCGAACGGGCGCAACGCGACGTTCTTTCTCGAAGACTTCCCGCCGTTGCCTGCCGTCGATCCCAACGGCCAGTTCATCGGGTCGGATGTCGATTATTTCGACCCGAATTTCAGGACGGGCCGCACGGTACAGTGGAGCCTCGACGTTCAGCGCGAGCTGTTCTCGAATTTCGCCATCTCTATCGGCTACATAGGCCACAAGGGGACGAGGCTAAAATCGAACTTCGAGCGGTTGAATGCTATCCCGCTTGAAGCCCTGAGGCTCGGCTTCCCGCTTCTGAACAAGCCCCTGGCCGACGTGACCCCGGCCGAAAGGGCTTATGCTGCCAGTGTCGGAGTCCCTCTTCCGGCAAATCCGAACGCAGTCTTCCCAGGGTTCGGCGGCAACGTCGCGCAGGCGCTCAAGCCGTTCCCGCAGTACGGGATCATAAACAACCAGCTCGAAAGCCAGGGGCAGAGCTGGTACAACGCCTTGCAGATCAAGGTCGACCGCCGCTTCACAAACGGCTTGCAGTTCGGCGCTTCCTACACGTTCTCCAAGCTGATCACGAACGCCGCCGAAGACCTTTTCGGCGCGTCGCCGCTTGGCGGCGTGCTGCAAAATCCTTACGACCGCCAGTCGCTCAGAACCGTTTCGCCAAACAACGCGCCGCACGTATTTGTGATGAACTACCTGTTCGAGCTGCCTTTCGGGCGCGGCAGGCGTTTCTTAGACCGTGGCGGATGGGTCGATAGAGTCGTGGGCGGGTGGCAGATCGGCGGCATACACCGCTACCAGTCGGGGCTGCCTATAGTCGCCTTTACGTCGGAGAACACAGACTTCCTGCGCATCGCGGGGTTCAACGGAAATCTTCGCTTGAATTTGACAGGCAATTCGATCCTGTTCGACATACCGCCTAACGGGGTCAGGTTCCCTGCCGTCAACCGGAGCGCATTCGTCGCGCCGCCTAACTTCCAGGCTCCGCCGACTACGGATGTTACTAACCCGCAGTACGCCGCTTTTTACGCAGACCCGCTGAGGTTCTTCGGCAACGCGCCGCCTGTGCTCGAAGACTCGCGGCTGCTGCCTTACAGCAACGAGGACTTCAGCATAATGAAGAAGACGCGTGTGACCGAGACCGTGACGGTCGAGTTCCGCACCGAATTCTTCAACCTGTTCAACCGCGCGCGCTACTTCTTCCCGGACCAGGACTTCAGGAACCCCGCAGTCTTCGGGTTCTCCGGGATCATCAATGACTTCAACATCTCCGCCCCACGGAGTATACAACTGGGATTGAAGGTGATTTTCTAGTAGGATCAAGAGGGGCGGCGCAGATAGTCTCTGCGCCGCCCGCCCGGTAAAGACAGTAGCAGCACAAACCATCATTCGATATGATCCGCCGCACCTTAATCCTTCCTCTTCTGATCGTGATTATTGCGCTGCCGACGGCCGCGCAGGCGTCCTTAGCGCCACACTACAATCAGAGCAGAGTCCGCAGTAAGACTAACCCGCAGGCCGAAGCTTTCATACAACAGGGCATAGACGCGCTCGAACGAAACGACGCGATTGGCGCAAAGAGATTTTTCGAGCGCGCGCTTCAGATCGACCCTAAGAACGTAGCGGCGCACAGCTATCTCGGCATACAGGCGGACCATGAGGGGAGGCTTGAGGATGCCGAGCGCCATTTCGCCGCCGCCGCCGCTCAGGCTCCCGGCTCGCCTTCGGCGCGCAACAATTACGGAGCAATCCTGCTAAGGCTCAAACGCACAGAGCGCGCGGCAGCCGAGTTCGAGGCTTCGCTCAAACTGGATCAATCTCAGGCGAGCGCGCTTGTGAACCTCGGGCAGATAAGATTCGCGGGCGGGACCGAGAAGAACCTGCGCGAGGCCCGCAGCCTGTTCGAGCGAGCGCAGGCCATCTCGCCCGACCCAGGCGTCGCCCGCGCCCTTGTCGTAATAGACCTCAAGTTGAATGACCTTCAAGGGGCCGCCGCGAATTATCGAACATACAAAGCGATGCTCGACAACGCGCCCGCCGCAGCGACCGATACGGCCGCGCGCGGAGAGCTCGGCAGCGCGCTGCTCGAAGCAGGGTTGCGCGACGAAGCGGTTACAGAGCTGACCGCCTCGGTGGCGGCCGAGCCGTCGAACATCGATTACATCATACGTCTCGCACGCGCTTACATGGAGCGCAAAGAGATCCCCTCGGCCGGGCGCACGCTGGAATCGGCGGTCGCGCGAGGCATTGACGCCGCGCCCATCTACGCCGCGCTCGCAGAAGTGTATGAGGCGAGCGGTCACGTTGAAAACGCCATCCCCGCGATGCGGCTGGCCATCGAGCGCGACCCGAAGAAAGAAGAGTACCGCTTCCGCTACGCGATGATTCTGACAGATACTCGCGCCCCCGCCGCCGCGATCATCAGGCTTGAAGAAGCGCTCAAAGAGTTCCCGCAGTCGTCGAAGCTGTGGTTCGCCCTCGGCGTGGCCCATTCGGCCAGTAACAGAAGCGACGAGGCCGCAAAGGCGTTCGAGCGCGCGATAGCGCTCGACTCAAAGTTTGCCGTCGCGCACGCGTACCTCGGCATGGCATACACCGAGCAAGGAAAGTTTGCCGAGGCCGCCGCGCTTTATGATAGGGCGGTGAGCCTGGATGAAAAGCTCGCGCCCGCGCATTACCTCGTAGCCGACGCGATCTTGCGAGAGGTGGACGGCGACGCGGTTCGCGCCGAGCGCCATCTGCTCCGCGCGATAGCACTCGACCCGTCTTTCCCGCTCGCGCGAATAACACTCGCGAAGCTTTACTTCCGGCTGAATCGTTTGAACGAAGCCGCGAACCATCTTGAGCAAGTAGTCGCCTCGGACCCGAACATGGCCGAAGCGCATTACCAGCTGGGTCGCGTCTACATGCGGCTCAAGCGAAAGGCCGAAGCCGACAAAGCCTTTGCGGCTTTCAAACGCTTCGGCGACTCCGAGCCGGAGCAGAAGCGCGCCGAGCGGGACAAGCTCGCGCGCCGCCTGGCGAACGTCCGTTTTTAAGGAAAAGAGATGTCTTTTTTAATACCGATAATCGTTATCGCAAGCGCCTGGCTGGCAGTCGCGCAACAGGCGGCCCCGGCACCCGCGCAGGGCGCGCCCGCCGTGGACGAATGGACCGACAACTTTGACGGCACAGACCTGGACGCGTCCAGGTGGGAGCGGTTCTCATTCGAAGGAGGCGGAGGCGGCAAGCTGAGCGTCGAAGCCGGAGAGCTTCGCATGCGCGGAACAAGCGGCTCGCGCAGCGGGGTGCGGAGCAAATCTCAGTTCTCATCGGACCGCTTCATAGTAGAAGGAACAGTCGCAAAGGTCGGCGCGCAGCTTCCGCAGCCGGGCGATTCTGGGCTTTCGATAGGGACGGCTGTGCTCACGATCATGTTCGACGGGTCGGGGCGAAACCGCGTCGAGTGGATTTTGACGAGCGAGGGCACGTTTGAAGCGTGGTCGGTCCTCGACGGGCGCGGCGAGAGGTTAGACAACCGCAAGCTCGCCACCAAGATCGCCAACCCGACGCTCGGCATCGTCCGCAGGGGCGACGTGTTCATGTTCATGCTCAACGGCCAGATGGGGCTTGAGAAGACCTTGAAGCGGCGACCGCGCGATTTTCACGTTATGCTTTACGGCTTCGGTTCTTCGGAGAATAACTGGGACTCTGTGCGCGTAGTGACCGCGAAATGACGGGGCTTTGAAACCGCGCAGGGGGTAATAAAACGGATGAGACAAATTGAAAGAGTGCGGGCGCTGTCGGTCGCGGCCCTGTGCGCGCTGCTCCTCGTTCAAGCTGATCTTCGCGCGCGACCCGGCTCACAAAAACCTGCGCGGTCGGCCGCATCCGAGTACAGCAACCCTGTGCTGGATGCGGACTTTCCAGACCCCACCGTTGTCAAAGCCTCGGACGGTTTTTATTACGCTTACGCGACCCAGACCGTGATCGAAGGGCGCACGATCAACATTCAGGTCGCGCGGTCAAAAGACCTTGTCAGCTGGGAGCACCTCGGCGACGCGCTGCCGGTGAAACCTGTATGGGCAGACCAGACGCAGAAGTTCTGGGCCCCGCACGTCAGCCAGCACGGCGACACTTTCTATCTTTACTACTCCGCTGACCCGAACACTCTGACAGGGCTGTGCCTGGCGGTCGCTACGGCCAAGTCGCCATCAGGCCCGTTCACGGACATCGGCCGCCCGCTCAAGTGCGGCGAGAGCTTCGTCAACATAGACCCTATGGCTTTCGACGACCCGAAGACAGGAAAGCGGCTGCTATACTGGGGGTCCGGGTTTCAGGCGATACGGGTGCAAGAGCTTGCCGAAGACCGCGTGAGCTTCAAGCCGGGCAGCCAGCCGGTTGAGCTTGTCCACCCGATCAAAGACGAGAGCCCTGAAAATTACCAGAGGCTGATTGAGGGGGCCTGGGTCAGTTTCAAAGACGGTTTTTATTACCTCTACTATTCCGGCGACAACTGCTGCGGCGACAAGGCGCATTATGCGGTGATGGTCGCGCGCTCCAAGAGCGCGACAGGCCCGTTTGAAACGCTCGCGCGCGCGCGCGGGCGCGCCAACAGTGTGATACTGGAAGCCAGCAGCCGATGGGTAGCCCCCGGCCATAATTCGATCATCACAGATTCAGCGGGACAGGACTGGATCGTTTATCACGCCATAGACTCCCAGAAAAGGCTGCTTTCGAGCAGCATCGGCGGCGACCGCGATGTCCGGCGAATCATGCTGATAGACCCGGTCGTCTATCGCGACGGCTGGCCCGTAATCGAAAGCAACCGGCCCTCGACCGCGCGGCGTAAATCGCCCCGTGTGAGATAAGCTGCGACGAGGAGTTTCGCCGTCGCGAGGTGACCGGGAGATCAGGTGCTTGCGGGTGTTTGACACAGATATGCGCATAAAGGATGTGGCGAAAGAGGCGGGCGTTTCGACCGCCACCGTCTCGCACGTTATAAACCGGTCGAGGTATGTCACGGACGAGACGCGGCAGAAGGTGCTGCGCGCTATAAAGCGGTGCAACTACTACCCGAACGCCCACGCGCGGAGCCTCGCTTCGGGCCGCAGCAACATGCTGGGGCTCATCGTGTCGGACATCTCAAACCCGTTCTTCCCTGAGCTGGTCAAGAGCATAGAAGCGGCGGCCTTCGAGCGCGGCTATGACGTGATCCTGTCGAATACGAGTTACGATGCCAACCGCACTTCAAAGTACGTGCGCCGCATCATCGAGCGTAAGATTGCGGGGGTCGCGCTCATGACTTCCGAGCTCGACCTCGCGTTGATCGACGAGCTGGCGCGCAAGCAAGTCTCTGTCGTATTCCTCGACCTTGGGTCGGCGGGCGAGCGCATGAGCAATCTGATCGTCGATTATGAGATGGGCATTGATGAAGCGATAAGCTATCTTGTATCGCTGGGGCATCGCCACATAGCGTATGTGGGCGGGCCGTCGCGGCTGCGCTCGGCGGTACGCAGGCTGCAAGCTTTTCAGACCTCGGTTGACCGCCACCTGCCGGGCGCGGGGCCGTTCGCTGTATTCGAAGGCGATTTTCAGCTTGAGGGGGGGAGCCGGGTCGCTCGCGAGATTCTCGCCACGGACGAGCTTCCGACGGCGGTCGTGGTTGCAAACGACCTGATGGCCCTCGGAGTGATGCGCGAGTTTCACGCCGCCGGGCTCAGGATTCCCGACGACGTGTCGATCATAGGTTTCGACGACATAGCATTCGCCGCGCTCGCAGACCCGCCGCTCACGACCATCTGTTTGCCGCGCACGGAGCTGGGGCGCAAGGCGGTCGAGGCGCTCATGCAGACGATAGAAAGGCCGGATAAGCGCGGCGTTGAGATCCACGTGCCTACTTACCTTGTGACGCGCGGCTCGACTGCGACCGCGCCCTCTTCGAGAAAAAGGTTGAACAAGAGATGACCGATAGATTCTCAAAAAGGCTTCTTTTAAGGGCGGCGGTCTTGATGGCCCTCGCCTGCGTTTGCGCGACCCAGGCAGCGGCACAGCGCCGCGCCCAGTACACGAACCCCGTTTTAGCGGGCGACTACCCGGACCCTTCGGTCATACGGGTGGGGCGCGATTACTGGGCGACCGCCACGTCATCGGAGTGGGCGCCGGAGTTCCCCATACTGCACTCGCGCGACCTTGTAAACTGGCGCATCGTCGGGGCGGTATTTTCAAAGCGGCCCGCCTGGTCTGTCGGCAACTACTGGGCCCCTGAAATATCGGTAGACCGGGGGCGTTATTACATCTACTACACCGCGCGCAAAAAAGGCGGGCCGCTTTGCGTAGCGGTCGCCACGGCGAAAAACCCTGCGGGGCCTTACACGGATCACGGGCCGCTCGTCTGCCAGGAGGTGGGGTCGATAGACGGCTTTCCAATCAGGGACGAGACCGGGCGGCGCTACCTGCTGTGGAAAGAAGACGGCAACAGCGTAAGCAAGCCGACGCCGATCTGGGCGCAGCGATTGTCCGAGGACGGCACGAGGCTTGTGGGCGAGCGCAGCGAGTTGATACGAAACACCGAAACGTGGGAGAAGCACAAGTCGCTGCCCTACGGCGACCTCGTCGAAGGCCCGGCCATCATACGTCGCGACGGCTGGTTCTACATGTTCTATTCGGGGAATTTCTGTTGCGCGCGCGAGTGCAACTACCAGCTAGGCGTGGCGCGGTCGCGAAAGCTTTTAGGGCCGTGGGAGAAGAACCCGGCGAACCCGCTTCTCAAAGGCAACGACGAGTGGAAGTGCCCCGGCCACGGAACGATAGTCAGCGACGAGCGCGGGCGCGACTTTTTGATGTACCACGCTTATCACGATGACGACACGGTTTACGTCGGGCGGCAGGCGCTGCTCGACGAGATAAAATGGGGCGAAAACGGGTGGCCTACCATAAACGACGGGGACGGACCGAGCCGCCGGGCCGACTCGCCCACAGGCGTTGCCGAGCGCGACTCGGAGTACTCGTTCTTTGATGATTTCACGTCGCCGCGCCTGACGCCTGGCTGGCAGTGGCCGCAATCGAGCGAGCCTGTCGTGCGGGTGGCGAGGGGGCGCGGCGGGTGGCTCACGCTTTCACCTACGCCTGGGCAGGCGAAAGACCCCGTGGGCGCAATCGCCGCCCGCTCTACGACCAGAGGAGATTACATCGCCACGACGCGGTTTGACCCGCGCACAATAGCTCGCGGCGGGCTGGCGGGACTTTCGGCGTACGGCGATCACGAAAACGCGCTCGGGCTCGCAATCAGCCGGGACGGGAAGGCCGTCTTGTGGAAGCGCGAGAAGAAAGAGCACACCTCGCTAAAGACCCTTGACCTTCCGGCCGCGACTGAAGTCTTCATTCGCATGACGGCCAGGGACGGCCGCCGCTACCGCTTCGCCGTAAGCACAGACAACCGCAACTGGCGCGACGTGGGCGACGAGGTCGACGGCAGCTACCTCCCGCCCTGGGACAGGGGCGTGCGTGTGGCCCTGACATCGGGCGGCGCTCGACAGGCGGCCAGGTTCGACTGGCTTCGCATTTCGCCCTCTCGATAAAGGAGGGGGGTTGATTTACTTTTACCTGAAAGCCGGGCTCTAAAACAGGATTACGGAGAGAATCGATGATTACACGTTCGAATCAACTGAAGAAAATCATGACGGCCATCGCGCTTGCGGTCGCCGTGGCGCTGCCCGCGGGCCTGTCGGGCTGCGAGCGGAAGAAGGATAAGATCGTCGTGGGCTTTTCGCAGATGGAGAACAACAACCCGTGGCGTATAGCGGAAACCAACAGCCTGCGCGAGGAGGCTGCCCGGCGCGGCGACCGCTTCGAGATAGTCGTGACCGACGCGCAAGGGCAGACCGCAAAGCAGGTGGCGGACGTAGAAGATTTGATCGCGCGGCGCGTGGACGCGATCTTTCTGGCCCCGCGCGAGTTTGAAGGGCTCGCCCCCGCGCTCCAGGCCGCAAAGGAGGCTAACATCCCCGTCTTCCTTATCGACCGCGAGGCGGCAGGCGTGGCGGGCACGGATTACGTCGCGTTCCTCGGCTCGAACTTCGTAGAGCAGGGCAAGCGCGCCGCCGACTGGCTCATCAAACAGACCAACGGCAAGGCGGGCATTGTCGAGCTTACAGGGACCGCCGGGTCTTCGGTCGCGCGCGACCGCGCCGAGGGCTTCATGGCGCAGATCAAACAACACCCCGGCATGCAGATCATCGCCTCGCAGACGGGCGATTTTTCGCGGCAGGCAGGCCAGAAAGTTATGGAGAACATCATACAGGCCAAGGGCAAAGAGATCACAGCCGTCTACGCGCACAACGACGAGATGGCTATCGGCGCGATTCAGGCTTTGAAGGCGGCGGGGATGAAGCCCGGCCAGGATGTCATCATCGTTTCGGTAGACGGCGAACGGGCCGCGCTCGAAGCGATCATCGCAAACGAGCTGGGTGCTACCGTCGAGTCAAACCCTCGATTCGGCCCGCTCGCTTTCGACACGCTGGAGAAGTACCTTAGGAAGGAACCCATCCCGACAAAGATCATCCTCGAAGACCGGTTCTTTGACGCGAGCAACGCGCGTCAGTTCGTCAGCGAAGCATTCTAGGCACCGAAGACGGGGGCGATTATGAGCGCACAAACTCCGCTTCTCGAAATGAAAGAGATCACGAAGAGCTTTTCAGGCGTCGTGGCCCTTTCAGATGTGGACCTGACGCTTGAGCGCGGCGAGGTTCATGCATTAGTAGGCGAGAACGGCGCGGGCAAATCGACGCTTATCAAGATCATGACGGGCGCTTACCAGCGCGACTCCGGGCGAATCTTTCTGGACGGCCGCGACGTCGAGTTTCGCACCCCCGAAGACGCGCAGGCGGCGGGCGTGGTCGCCGTCTACCAGGAAGTCAACCTGTTAGCTTTTCGCACGGTCGCCGAGAACATATTCCTCGGTCGCGAGCCCCGGCGGTTCGGCCTGATAGATTGGAAACGTATGAACCGGGAGGCCGCCCTGTTGCTTGAAAGGCTCGGCCTCGACATAGACCCGCGCGCCACGCTCGGAAGCCTAAACATCGCTTTGCGGCAGATGGTAGCGATTGCTCGCGGCGTGTCGCTTGGCGCGAAGGTCGTGGTTTTAGACGAGCCGACCAGCTCGCTTACGGAGCGCGAAGTCTCGATCCTCTACGACGTGATTCGCCGCCTTAAAGCCGAGGCCACGGCGGTCGTCTACATCAGCCACCGCTTCGACGAGCTCTACACCGTATGCGACCGCGTGACGATTCTGCGCGACGGCAAGCTCGTCGGCACGCGGTTGATCCGGGAGCTTGAGCGGCTGGACCTCGTCTGCCTCATGCTCGGCAAGCAGCGCGACGAATTGCGAAAGGGGACGACCGCCTTTGGCGAGCAGGGCGCGGAGGCGGTTGCGAGCGAGCCGCTGATTCGCGCCGAAAATCTGGCGCGGGGCCGCAAGCTCAAGAATGTGTCTATTGAAGTCGGCCGGGGCGAGATAGTCGGACTCGCGGGGCTTCTGGGGTCGGGCAGGACCGAGACCGCGCGCGTGATCTTCGGCGCAGACCGCATGGAAGAGGGCAAGCTTTATCTGGAAGGCGAACGCCTGGAACTCCGCTCGCCGGGCGACGCCATTGACGCGGGGCTGGCGTTTCTGTCCGAAGACCGGAAGGCCGAAGGGATCATCCCGGAACTCAGCGTGCGGGAGAACCTGACGCTGGCCGCCCTTCCGGGGCTTACGAAATTCGGCGTCGTTTCGCGCGCGCGCCAGCAGGAGATAGTGGAGCGTTTTATGGCGCGGCTCGGAATAAAGGCGTCGAGCCCCGAACAGAAGATCAGAGAGCTGTCGGGCGGCAACCAGCAGAAGGTGTTGCTCGCCCGCTGGCTTTGCAAGAACCCGAAGTTTCTGATACTCGACGAGCCGACTCGCGGCATAGACATCGGCGCGAAGGGCGAGATTCAAGCGCTCGTAAACGAGCTGGCGCGCGCAGGGCTGAGCGTGCTTATGATCTCATCCGAGCTGGAAGAGCTTGTCGAAGGCAGCCGCCGCGTGATCGTCATGCGCGACGGCGAGCAGGTGGCAGAACTGCGCGGGGACGAAATATCCCAGGACGCCATCATACACGCGATGGCCGAAGGAGACGCCGCGCGCGAGGCCGCCCCTGCGCCGGCCGATGCGGCATCAGGCGCGGCCAGGGCTGAGGACTGAGCGATGCAGAACGCTACTGAGTTAAACGGCAGAGGCAAGACGAGCGAGATATTATCGAGCATAGCGCGACTCGGCCCGACATACGGAGCGTTGATCGCGCTTGTCCTGCTCGTCGCGGGCAACTCGATCTTCACGCCGAACTTTGCGACGGCGAGCAACTTCTGGAACATACTGCTGCAAGTCTCGACGACGGTTCTGGTAGCGGTCGGGATGACGATGGTGATCGCCACGGGCGGGATAGACCTGTCGGTCGGCTCAGTGATGGCTATAGCCTCTGCGCTCGCGGCGACGCTGCTCGGATACGGCGTGGCGGTAGCGGTCGGGGCGGCGCTCGCCGTCTCGTTTGCCATAGGGGCTTTCAACGGTTTCCTGATCTCGGCCTTTCGCATACAACCGATCATCGCGACGCTCGGCATCTTGATCTCGGGGCGCGGCATCGCGCAGGTGATGAGCCAGGGCGGCCAGCTTATACCTTTCACCAACCCGACGTTCGAGTACCTGGGGAAAGGTTATATCGGCCCGGTCCCTGTTCAGGTCTTCGTCATGGCGGCGGTCGTGGCGGCGGCGATATTCGTCATGCGGAAGACGAGCTTCGGTCGCTACACGGTTGTCGTGGGCGGAAACGAGGCCGCCGCACGGCTCGCGGGGATAAAAGTCAAACGGACAAAGATACTCGTCTACGCTACGAGCGGATTGCTGGCGGGGCTGGCGGGGCTGATCGAGACGGCACGCCTCGGCGCAAGCGACGCGGCGAAGGTAGGCATGAACATAGAGCTTGACGCGATAGCCGCCGTTGTCGTGGGCGGGACTCCGCTTACGGGCGGGCGCGCGACCGTCGTCGGAACGCTGATAGGCGCGCTCATCATGCAGGTGATTACTACAAGCTTCAACATGCGGCTGATCCCGTTTTCATGGTCGCTCGTCTTAAAAGCCGCGATCATATTGCTGGCCGTCTACATCCAGCGGCCCAGGAGAGCTTAGCGGAGGCCAGGATGAGTCAAGCGACGGATACGATCAACCAGACGCCCATCAGCCGTGGGGCAGTGGCGCGCGCGCGGCTCGCTTCACTCGCCCAGCGGCAGGGCGCGCTGGTCGCCCTTGTGCTCGTCTGCATATTCGCGACCATGCGTTACGAGGCTTTCTTAACCCCCGAAAATCTGCTCAACGTGGTCCGGCAAAACAGCATGCTGGGCCTGGTCGCGCTCGGCATGACTTTCGTCATCTTGACGGGCGGGATAGACCTGTCGGTCGGGTCGCTCTTGGCGGTCGCGGGCGTATTGGCGGCAAACCTCGCAGGTCGCGGGAGCGCGCTGGCAATCGCGGCGGCTGTCGGCTTTACCGCGCTGCTCGGTCTCGTAAACGGGCTTGTGATAGCAAAGGCGCGGATACAGCCCTTCATCGTGACGCTGGCCATGATGATCGCCGCGCGCGGGCTCGCGCTCGCCTCCACGGGAGAGCAGTCGGTGCGTGTAGACAGGTTGTCCGAAACATTCACCTGGCTCGGTCGCGGGTGGATAGGCCCCGTGCCGGTCCCTGTCGCCATTCTCGCAATCGCTTATGCAATCGGCTGGGTGGTCTTGAATCATACGAGGTTCGGGCGTCACGTTTACGCGCTGGGCGATAACGAAGAGGCTGCGCGATTGATGGGGTTAAACGTAGACCGCGTCACTATCGGCGTCTACGCTCTTAGCGGCGCGATGGCGGGGCTCGCAGGCGTGATCCTTGCGTCGAGGCTTGGCGCAGGCCAGCCCGTAGCCGGTACCGGCTGGGAGCTTGACGCGATAGCCGCTGTTGTCGTGGGCGGGACTTTGCTTACGGGAGGCCAGGGCAACGTCGGGGCGACGCTCGTGGGCGTGCTGCTGCTTGGCGTGATCTTCAACCTTTTCAACCTCGAAGGCACGATCAGCTCGTGGTGGCAATGGGTGCTGCGCGGGTTCTTCCTGCTGGTTGTCGTGCTGATTCAAAATCGCCTTAGCCAGCAGCGAAAGTGATGCTCTAAAATATCGGCATGCCAGACGGTCGTTACAGTAAAAGTGAGATCGAAGCCTTCACCGAAGAGGTGCTCGAAGACGGCTTCTGTATACTGCCGGGTCATTTCCCAAGGGGCGTGCTCGATGGCTGGCGCGAGGCGTTCGCCCCGCTGCTCGAAGACCACATTGCCCGCGAAGGCGAGCTTCAAAATCGCGGGCCGGGGCGTTACTACGTTACCCTCCCCTTTGCCGAGCCGTTCGCGGACCCGCGAATATTTGAAGACGAAGACGTGCTGGCAATATCACAACGGCTCGTCGGCGACGACGCTGTGATGGTTCAGCTGGCCACCGACACCCCGCTCCTCGGCTCCGAGTATCAGGAGATTCACAGGGACGCGCTGCCGCTCTTTCCCGAAACGGGCGAAGAGACGCCGCCTTTTCAGCTCGCGGTCAATTTTCCGCTCGTCGACGTGACTGAGGAGACGGGGCCGTTTGAAGTCGCTCGCCGCACTCACCTGATGACGAAGGCCGAAGGGCTTCAAAAGATCGAGTCCGGCCAGATCAAGCTTGAGCCGATACTTATGCAGCTGGGCGACGTGATGATACGCGACGTGCGCGGCCTCCACAGGGGCACGCCGAACCGCACGCGGACGCCCCGCCCCATGGTCGTGATAGGCTACAGCCGCCGCTGGCTCTTTCGCCCCGAAGTCTCTATACGCGTGCCGCGAGCCGCGCTCGAAACGCTATCGGACCGCGCGCGCTTCCTTCTCAGGTTCAACCCCGTAATCGACTCGCTCGACGATAAACCCGACACCGAGGTCTATCAATCCTTCGCATACTAGAGGTCGGCCGCTGGCGGAATTGCTCGAATAACCTGCTGCGGACACCTCCTTTACACCGAACCGATTTTGACCTAAAGTAGCATTTATCACCTTAGCCGCTTCGCAATGTCCGAAGCTTTAAACCGCCTTAGATCATTGCGGGGCACGTTACTAACCGCGTCAAAATGAGAGGAGAACTGACATGGCTAGGAGGCTAAATCGGTTTGTCAACAATCGGTATCTATTAACCGTCGTTGCAGTAGCAATGGTCTGGTTTTCTCTTTGCGCCAGTGTGAGCGTTAGCGCGACCCAAACTGTCCCGCCCGGTTGTACGCTGACGCCCGTTATAACCTATTACACGGATGCGTCCAAGACGGTCGTGTGCGGGGTATGGGATGTTTGCGCTGGCACTTACCCGGACTGCTGGACAGACTACACTACGAGGATTCGCAAGGTTTGCTGCGATCCCAAATAGCCTTACCGCTAACAACCGACCGGGAGGCCCGCAGGCCTCCCTTATAAATCTCGCGGCCTTAGGCGGTCAACACAACTACCTTCACAGCATCACCCGCGCTCATAACCCCTCGACGCGCTTGCTGACAGGTTCGAGCGGAGGCAGCTTGTTTTCGGGCCTGTCCAGATAAAAGTATGTGCAGCTCGACCAGTCATCTTCGCGTTCGAACTTGCCGTCCTTCGATATGTCCATCTCGACGCGGCCGGGTCCGGCGCGGTAAAGTCGCCCACCCGCTTCGACTATGGCCGGGCGGCTGTGCGGCGCGAGGTAGCCGATCTGCTGGACCGTGACGCGAATGTCTTTGTAGAAGTAGATCGGGTCGGGAATGTGGTACCGGTAGAAGCACCAGCGCAGGTTCTTCTCGTCGGCGATGGGGCTGCCTTGAAAATCATGCGCGAACTGCCCCTGCCCCCAGGCGGTGCCCACGTAATCTTCGGTCCCTGTTCCGCTCAGCGTGGGGAATTCCCTGTCGCCGTCGAGGTAGATTTTGACTTCGCCCTCGCCCCACCACGTATTGTGGTAAGTCTTCTGGTTGACGATCACGCCGATGTTCGTGCCCAGGTAACGCCCGCGACCTTCCACGCGCGGCAACAGCTCGTAATCCTGCTGTAACCGCGTAGGGTTCTCGCGGCGATAATGCGCGTGGAAGTAAGCCATGTTAGGGCCGTGCTTGTCGCCGATTGTGTAGTCTACGTCGTAGAAAAGCTCGTCGAGGTTGGCGCTGCTCTCGTTCGTCATGACTATCCGCATACCTGTCTTAAACGGCATCGGGATAAAGCAGTTGAAGCTGCGCCCTTCGGGGTTGGAAAAGAGCGCGGACTGAAAAACGGTCGTCTGCCCAAGCCCTATGCCGAAGAAGTCGCCGAGCGGCGCGCTCACGGCCGGGGTCTTCGCGCCGTCCCAGTACATGTCTATACGGAGGCTGCGCAACATGCGCGGGCTGCGGTCGGGAAAGGTCATCCATATCCTACGCACAGTGCCGCTGGCGGCCGTGGCTTCGGCAAGCACGCGGCTCTCGCCCGCTTTTATCGCGACCGTTGGCGCGCCCTTGCGCCCGCCGTTTGCCTGCCCGCCCTTGCCTTTCTCTGCTTTAGGGTTCTCCCCGCTTGCCCATCGCGGCTCGACGCGTTCAGGCATTTCATAAAGCGACTGTGCCAGCGCCGTTTGAGTCATCGACAGCAGAAGTGATAACAGAACGGCCCGGTTGATACGTCCGGTATTTGATCGCATGCCCTCCCCTTTCCTGGTGTGATTGATCGGCTTCATACGGGTCGCGGTGGCGCTACTGACCCGATGGCCTCTTGATAGGTCTGTTTATGGGAACCGGTTTGCCGAAGTCTGGCGTGCCGTCCGGCCTCCAGGTGAACGGCTGTGCTCTGGGCGAGCGGTGCCCGCCGCAGCCCTGATTTGCTTTAGGGTTCGCGTGATACAGAATCCAGTCTTCTTTCCCGTCCGGTGATTTAAAGAAAGAGTTGTGCCCGGCCCCATAAGCCCCCGCCTCGGGCAGTTGCTCGAAGACAGGGCGCGCGGATTTCCTCCACGAAGCTTTGCTGAGAAGATCACTGTCGGCCGTGGCGGTCAGCATCCCGAGCGAATAATAATTCGTCCAGCAGCCGCTCGCCGAATAGATCAGGAACAGCTTACCGTTACGGTTGAGAATCTGGGGCCCTTCGTTCACATCTACGTGCGGGGGGTCGTCCGGGTCTCTGTCCTCGCCGAGGTCGCCTACTTTCTCCCACGGATGCTCAGGAGTTGAGATCATCACCCTGCTTCCGTCCACGGTCCAGGGGTTTTTTAGCGGCGCGATGTAGATGTCTTGCCGGCCGTTTGAGTCGCCCTCCCAACCCGACCAGACGAGGTAGAGCCTGCCGCGATGCTCGAACACCGAACCGTCAATGGCCCACTTGTCTGAAGGGTCTGCGAGCTTACCCTTCATCACCCAGTCGCCCCGCAACGGGTCAGCCGAGTCGTTCTCTAAGACCCACAGCCTGTGATTGGCGTTGCGCCCGTCATCGGCGGCAAAGTATATGTACCACTTGCCCTGCAAGAAATGTAGCTCCGGGGCCCATATCCCTTTCGAGTAAGGGCCGGTCGCAGGCGGCGTCCAGACCACTTTCTTCTCCGCCCTGTTCAGGTCCGGCAGGCTGCGCGTCTTCCATATGGTCAGATTCCGACCCGTGGTGTGCATGTAATAGTAGTAGCCGTCTCTGTAGATGGCCCACGGGTCCGCGCCCGACTGTAGGAGCGGGTTTGTAAAGGTCTCTGCGCGCCCGGCACGCGCGGCCTGACCGCTTACGGGCGGCCGCGCCTCCCCGCCGGGGCTTGAAGAGAATGAAAGCACCAGGGATACGGATAATGCGGCGCGTAAAAATAGGGAGCGCGTTCTGATGTTGAGATCTCTCATGACAGTGGGCTTTCGGTTGATCGCAATTATCGTTTCCCTGTGAGCGTCCTTATGAAATCGACTTCCTTCTGGCTATAGGGCGTCCCGTCCGGGCGGAAGATGTCATGGAACCACACGGGCGGCTCATCCACATTAGGCAGGGGAGTGTCCCAGGCAAAGATCGTATTGGTCTTGCCTTTCACCAGCCCCCAGTTGATAGCGCCGACGCGGTACTTTTTAAATACCGGGAGGGTTGTCTCAAAAAGGCTCCCGCGCGTGCGCGCCATGTACTCCGTGCAGATCAGCGGGCGGTTCATCTTCTGCAATTCCTTGATCCGCGCTTCGAGGTTAGCCGGGTCGTTGTAGTTGTGAAAAGTGATGATGTCGGAGTTGTCGAACATCACCTTGTTGCTCATCGGATGGTCGTGCCACCAGCCAGCGGTAAGTGGCTGCGCGGGGTTCGCTTCCTGCGCCCAGGCGAAGACCTTCACCAACAGCGGCACGACCGCGTCCATGTAACCTGAGTTCGACGGCTCGTTGAACAGGTCCCAGGCTAAAACCCGCTCGTCTGTCGAGAAGGTCTTGAGGATGTCTTTGGTATAGCTTTCAAGCCCGCCCCAGGTCCGCGAATCGAACAACCGCTCGGTTCCGGGAGCGCGCACCCAACCGGAGTTATGGACGCCGGGTTCGGGGGCGGGCTGCTTGCCCGGCTTAGGGTTGTCGTCCCAACAGGAATCAAAGAGCACGAATATCGTCTTGATTCTATGCCTGTCGGCAATGGCGAGGTATTCTCTTATGCGCTGCTTGAAACCATTGGCGTCTGTCTCATGCGGGATGTTGTGTAGATATACGCGCATGACGTTCATGCCCAGGCCTTCGGCGTAGCCAAGCTCGCGGTCAATAGTCTTAGGGTCGAACGTATCAGCCTGCCACATCTCCAACTGGTTAATTGCCGTGCTCGGTATGAAGTTTGCGCCGACAAGCCAGGGCTGGCGGCTGTACCACTGGTTGGCTTTATCAGCAGACCAGCGCGGCGCGGCGTCAGTAAGTTGCGCGCCGGTGCCGATAGAAAATATTAAGACGAACAGCAACGCCAATTTTTTCATCATCGATTCTCCCTGGTCATTCGATCTTATGCTCAGCTCCGCCGCAAATATTATAGGATCAATTGCAAAGGTCAAAGGTGACCGGCGGCGAAGAGCCGGAGCATCGGTCTGTGCGTCGATTATTGTGGCTGCCGGGTGGCGGGTAGAGGATTTCGATATGGCAACTTAAAACATCAGGCTCGCGATATGTCACTCCCCGTAATCGATCTTGTTGAGCGCCCGGACAGGGGTTTCGATTCCCGCGATCACGTTGACCAGTCCCGGCATGTAGGTTTCGTATGCGTCCATCGCGGGCTCGATTGCCCCTTCGATCAAAGCGCGAGTCAGCCTTTCGCCTTTGAAGTTGATGCTGCTTTTAAATCGAATCTCCCCGTTTCTAAAGTCGACATCGAAGTTCCCGATCCTCATGCCGGAATTGACTCGCGCAACGTACTCGGCGGCGGGCGGCAGCTCCTCGGTCGGGACGATAAAGTCCGGGACGATGTAGAAGAGGAACTGCTCCAGGTCCATCTTGATTTCAAAGTAGTATGTCGACGAGAACATCTCTGACGAGCGGCGAGCTTTAAAAGCGTGCTTGCCGGTAATCTCTTCCGCGCCCCAGTTGTTCTCTTCCAGGTAGCTCCTCAAGGTCTCGTAAGCTTCAAGCCCGCCGTTTTTTTCACTCATCGTTGTGCCCTCCTATTAAGGCGGCGGCCCCCATTTATCATTAAATGCCTTCTTGAGAGCCAGTATAGTCACGGCAAGCGTGGCGGTAAATCCCGTCTTCCCGCCCGACGGGTCCGGGTCGTGCCATGTAGCCTCAAGTATGGCGATGTTTTCGTCAAACATCGCCCTGTCGCCCGACGCGATGGCCTCGTAAACCTTCTTCTTCGCCGCCCCCGCTTGCGAGCCCTTCAATTGGTTCGGCGCGGCGGGACCGGGCCAAAGGTTAGCCTGGTCGTTGTGCCTGTCGATGAGATAGGATCTGCCCGCCGCCCTGACCCCGGCTTCGGTTTCCGGGTCGGGCGGGTAGCCGCGCCCGGCCAAAAGCGCCACTGCTGCTTTTAATGTCATTCCCTTCATCTCGTGTATAAGGCTTTCGTGAAGCGCGTCCCAGGCCACGATATGCCGACGGTCTTCGTCGGCTGAAAGCGGCATCGCTTCTCTTGTAGAAGACCTGAAGCTCGGGCGACCGCCAAACGATGTGATATTAATCGGCTTGTCATCCTCGGCCTGCTGTTCGCCTGTCTTCTTCGTGCCGGGGCTGGCCACGTAATCATAGTCCCACGTCTTTCCGCCGTCGATTACTGTGATCGACTTGAACACCGGGTGCTTCGACTTAACAGCGGCGGCGACGCTCAACGCTTTTTCGCGCGTGATGGCCCCGTCATCAAGATACTTCGCCTCCTCCTGATCGAAGGCCGCGAGCCCTGCCGTCACCTTCGCGTCGTGTTCGGGGTCGTCTGTTTCGGGGGGCTTCTCATCCTCCTTCTTCTTCTTGCCGAAAAGGCCCGCTATCTTCTTGGCTAACGACACGGCCTTGTTTATCAGCCAGTCGATAGCCTTGTTTACGGGCGCTTGTATCTTCTCGATGTTTGTTCGGATCACATCGCTTATGCCGCCAAGACCGAGCAGGCTTGCGAGGAAGCTTATGGCCACGGGCACTGCCTTCGCCAGCGCGCCTTCGACCGCCGAGGCCATCGCGCCGAGCGACCCTGAAGCTATGGCCGCAATCGAATCGAGAACGGCGTTGACGAGCGATGCGATCTGCGAGCCCCGCTCGATGAAGAACATCACAACGTCAACGATCATCTTGCAGGCGCGCACGAAGGCCGAGGCAGGGTTGAGCATGCTCAGAAGCCAGGTGATGCCGGCTGTTATCACCTTCGTCGCCACCCAGTCGCGAATCCCGCTCATCACCATTTCGGTGAGGTTGCCGAGCATGTCCTTTATGTAACTCCACACGCCGCCGAGTCCCTGAGTCATCAGGATCTGGAATATCTCGACTGCCGTCTCCATCGCCTGGACAATCGGCTCGCCCACGATCTTCACCGCGCGCGCGCGGAAGTTCTGATACGTCAATCCGAGGATCTGTGCGCCGAGACTGAGCAGCCCCTTCAGATCGAAGGTTTCGGGCATCTGTATTCCGGCGGCCGCGACCGCGCCGAAGAGCCAGCCCATCAACCCGCTCTTCAAATGCTCGCCGATGTTGCCGAGAAAAGCCGACAGGCCCATCTTGATGCCTGTGACAAGATTGCCGAGAAAGCCAATCGGGTCCGCGACGATGGCGTCGATTACGCCAGCGGCTTTAGCGAGAATCCCCAGCAGCATCTCTTTGAGCTGAAGGATCGTGTCGATCACGCCCTGGACGGCTTCCATCGCCTTATCGACAAGCCCCTTGTCGTCCTGTTTATACTTGTCGATGAGGTCGTCTATGCCCTTGAGATTATCGACGTACTTCTGCGCGAGGCTGTCGACAAGCCCGCGCTCGGCGTTCTTAACGTCTTCGGCCAGCGTGTCGAACTGTGACTGGATGTTGGCAGCCGCGTCCTCGCCGAGTTTTCGCAGGTCGCCGTCCAGGCCCTCAACGTAAGTGACGACCGAATCGCGCCCCGTCTGGATCAACCCCATGGCTTCGTTCAGACCGGTCTCGACCGTCCCTGCAACTCCGTCGATCACGCCTGACATCGCCGTGATGTAATTTTCGCGGGCGATTTTGTAGACCTCGTTTATTTCGTCCGGCAAACCCGTCAAGAGGTCGGCCAGCCACAGCGCCCCGCCGTCAATTCCGCTGTAGCGTTCGGCCTTGTATGCCTCCTTTCTCTGTTCGACTTCGTCCTCGAACGCCGTGCGAGCGGTTTCAGAGCCCGAATCGAACTCGGCATTTACATCCGTGTCGAGCGTCGTGAGGCGGTCCTGAACTTTTGTGCGCGTGTCGTCAAAGATAGTCTGAATGTGAGCGGTGATCTCCGCGCGCTTGGCTTCGTCGCCGCTTTTAGTCGTATCCTGCTCGCCTTGAACCGCCGAAAACTGTTGCGCGCGCGAGTCGTGCATCGCGCCCGTCTGCGTTTGAGCCGCACCGGCGGCGTCGCCTTTGGCCTTCTGCACCATTCCGGCTTCAGTTTCGCGATAAGCGACGGGCGCGGTCTCGGCATTGGCCTTGACCTCATCCTTTGCGGCGACGGCTGCGACGAATTCAGGCTCATTTGAATTCATCAAGGTCTCGTCAGTGACCTTGGCCTCGGCCATCTTGTCTTCGAGGCTCCTGGGGCCCGCGTCGAGGTTGACCTCGGCGTCGGTCTTGGGCTTGGGGGCGGCGGCAGACGCGCCGATGTCGGGCGGCGGCGGCCCCGCTTCTGTCGGCGGCTGCGGCGTTACCGGCTTCGGCTCAACACCAGCGGTGCTTGGCGGCTCTTCGGCGGTCTGTTTGATAGGGCCTTGCGCGCCCTCTTTGCCTGCTTCGACCTGGCCGACGACCGCCGACTTGAGCTGCCCGGCAGCGCCGCGACTCTTGAACTTGTCCGCGTCGTCGAGTGTGCCCGGCGCAATCTGGTTGATCTTTTCGATCAGGGCCGATTTGAAGCCTTCTTTATCGAAGGGCGCGGGCTCCTGCTCGGCCATCTTGCCGACCTGGTTGCCGCCCGCGAGGGCTTCGACTTCGTTGGGCGGCCCCATTGCCGCCGCCTGAGCTTCGGCGGCTTTCCGTTTAGCGGTGTTATTGTGCGCCTGTTGAGCGGCGACGGCGCGGCCTCTTGCAAGCACGCGCTTGAATCCGGGGTCCTCGTCGGGTGAAGCTGGCGTGCGCTCCTTCGGCTTTTCCTCTTCCGCGCCCTCTTCGGCCTTTGCCTCCTGGCCCGCCTGCTCTCCCTCGGCTTCGGCCTGCGCTTCTTCTTTCTTATCGACCTCCGCGACAGAAGGGGCCTCTTGAACCGTGGCAGGCGCGGCGGCAGCGGCTGCTCCGCCCGCAAGCTCTGGAACCGCCGCGCCTGCTTCCGCTACGGGTTCGGCCGGCGACATCTCTTCGATAGCTTCTTTGGCCGCCTCGCGAGACTTCTCCGTCTGTTCTTGCGCCCGCGCCTCACCCTGCGCGGTCGCAGGCATAGGTGGAGGTTTCGCTTCCGGCCCGGGCTCGCGCGCCTCCGTAATTTTCGCTACGAGGTCCGGTTTCGCCTGCGCGACTTCGCGCAGGGCTTTCAAAGCGGCGGGCTTTGGCTTGGGAGCTTTCGGAGGCGGCTTGATGCGTGCTTTGAGTGGGGCCGGGTTTGGCGGCGGAGGCGGGGTAGCCAGTGCCCTGCGCATCACGCGATTCTGGACCGAGTAAGGCGCGCTGCCCAGATGGACTCGCTCGCCGCGTACGGCCTGAAACGCGGCCGTTTCGGCGGCGACTTCCGCGGGCTCGCCCGGCACGGAATCGACCGCGCGAGCTTGATGCGCGACCGCGCCGCCCGACGAGTTCGCTTGCTGCGCTACGTGCGCGAGCTCGTGCGCTACTAGGTGCTGGCCCGAAGCGGTCTCCGGGCGAAAACGGCCCGCGCCAAACGCGATGTGAGGGCCTACTGTGAGCGCCTCCGCGTGGTGCTCGCGCGTGACGCTGTCGGCCGTCGCGCCCGTATGCACGCGCACATCATCGAAAGACCGCGCGAAGGAATGCTCCATCCTCCTGCGCAGGGTCGAAGGCAGAGGCGACCCCCCCTGCAATCGCGATGTGATCGAGAAAGGGGCGGGGCCGGGCGGCGCGTGGACCTTTGAGGGCTGTGGGCGCACCCCGCCTGAAACCGAGCGGGAAGGCTCGGCCTTCGCGGTCGGGGGTGCGCTCACAGCCCGTTTATTCACTTGCCGAACTCCGGTATCTCTGCGCCGATTGCCTTGGCCTTAGTCAGCCCGCCTAAAGCGGTCACTGCGCCGTCAATCGAGGCAACAGGCGTCTGGAGCGGGTCCGAAGCCTGAACGTTTAATTTGCTCAGGTCGTCCTTGGCTTTTGCCAGCGCAAGCTCCTTGCCGTTACGGTCTTTGAACCAGTCGTCAAGCGTGCGCCCCGAAACAGCCAGGTCCTCTTGATTCAGCTCTGCGATGTCGTCTTCGAGTTCCTTGATCTCCTGCTTCTTGGCCGCCACCTCCGGGTCTTCCGTGGCCGTGTCGAACAGAAGGTTTTTGACCGCCTTCCTGACATTAGCCCAGCCTGCGGTCGAGGCTTGCGCCACGGTGAACTGCGATTCGGCCACCTTCCAGGATTTGTTAAACGACGTGCGCATCTTGAGCAACTCGCCTTGCGACTTCTCAAAACGGCTTTTCACATTGCTTATGCGTTCGCCGAGCGACGAGACGAGCGCGGGCAAAATTTTTCTTGCCAGATCGACCTGTTCTTGAGTCGGGTTCGCAATATTGACAAATGAAACAGTGCCCGCTTGCACGGCTTCCGAGAAGCCTTTGCTCGCCAGTTGCTTTTCCGTGAGGTCAGCCTCTGCTCCCGCAGCGATCTTCACAGGAGCGCCGCCGGTCTGAATCTCAAGCTCGGCCCCTGACTCGTTTTTGACCTTTAAAGTTGTTGCCATCGTATCACCTCCCTACCGATCACGTGGGTTTCTTATCTTTATCCGTACGGCGTTGCTTCGCCTCTGAATCCTTCTCTTGCAGGCTCGCTTCAGTCTTCGGTTTGGTCTCAGCCTTCGGTTTTGCTTCGGTCCCCGGTTTTGCTTCGGTCTTTGGTCTTGCTTCGGTCTTTGGCGTGGCTTCAGTCTTAGATTCTTCCGCCTTTGGTTTCTCCTCGGGTCTTGGTTTCTCTTCGGCTTTTGGTTTCTCCTCGGCTTTCGGTCTTTCCTCCACTTTTGGTTTTTCTTCGGCCCTTGGTCTTTCCTCTACCTTCGGTTTTTCCTCCGGCTTTGGTTTTTCCTCCGGCCCTGGTTTCTCAATCTTCAACTCGGTTATCTGAGGAGCCTGTGGCTCGACAGGGACTGCGGGTTGAGGTGTTGCTTTTTGTAGAGGTTCCGCCGGCTGGTCCCGTTCTCTCCTGAGAATAATCTCTGTCGGGTGTTCGCACTTCAGCTCCTCGTCGATCTCGGACAGGTACTCGATCAATCTCTGCTCCTGTGCGTCGAGCGCTTTTATAACCACGCCTCGCGCGATCTCTGCGCGCTCGCGAGCCTTCTTGATCCCTTCTTCGAGCTTTACTGCGCGCTCCAGATGTGGCTTCAATTCTTCGCTCCGGCTCAGCTCTATCAGGTGGCTTGCTATCGAATCTTTTGCCGCCCAGCGTCCTTTCTGGCAGGCAATCACGTTGCAGCTTGGCCCAAGCACCTCTATCTCGTAGCTGCCTTCCTCTACTTTCGGCACTTCGAGATTTACAAGCCCAAACTGGCTCGTCGCTTTCTCTGCGACGATCTCCTGGTTCACCTTGAGCCGTGCCGTCAGACCTTCGAGCGGCACAGCGGGCTGCCCGGTTTTTGAATCACCGGAGGCGACGACCCTTGCGGTGACGACGCCGGGCCGAGCGGGTTCAGGCTGGCCCGTGAGCCCCTTTTCCAGTTGTTCGACGAGGCTGGCTGCCGCCCGTTCGATCTCGCCTGTCTGGCGAGCCTCGCGCGTTTGTTCGAGCGCGCGAAGCGCCTCCTGCCGCTGCTGTGTGAGCCCTGAGACATCGCGTTTGGTGTCGTCGTCGGTGGCTTCGGCGCGCGATTTTATCGATAGTAATCTCTGTGTGGGTTTCATCTTCGTTCCTCAGATTTCCAGGTTCGGCTCCGCGATGGCGCCGCCTTGCGATGAACCGGCCAGCGGATAATTCGACGCTATATTCATCGCGACCACAAGACGCCTGTATGGTCGCACGGAGAGGCTCTGCTCGGCTCGGTTGCCGACGACCTGGACTATTGTCGATGAGTTTTCACGGACAGAGCCCGTGTTGCCGACTTCGATATTTACGGCCCAGTTGGAATTGCATTGCGTCTGGATAGGCCCTTCGACGTAGTTGCCGAGAATGGCTATATCGAATTCGTCGAAAAGGCCGACCTCGTCGCGGATGCCTGCCATGATGAAATCGTTCATGGCCGAAATGTAAGAGTCTTGCCATTTCGGATTACTCACCGCAAGGTATACGTCGCGCGATGTCGACTTTCGCGATTCGGTTTTGCCGAGATCGCCCGCGATTTCGCTGTTTGAGCTCGCTTTTTCCGAATAGACAAGGTCCGAGAACCTTTCATCTTTGGCGAGGTTCTCGATATATCCGAGCCCTTCCATCGCGAAGGCCCGGTAGATGAGCCCGATCCCGGTGAAGAACCAGTCAAACCCCGAAAAGATAAGCTCCATCTCCGGCTTGATCTCAAGGTCGCCGTCCGCGCGGTTATCATCGACCTTCCACTTCCCGCTCGCGCTTGTGATTAGAAGGCCGCCGTTGAGCGTCTTCTCTTCGCGGAACCTGACGCGGTTGTCACTGACTATGCCGTTGTTCGACTTTGATATTTTAAGCTGGCCGAGGACCGTGTTTGCCACAAAGACCGCGTTGGTGAGGTCCGTACAGACGGCGGGCCCTGAAAGAAAGTCGTTCCCTTTTGCCGAAAGCTCCGTGTGGGCTTCGACTGCGAGACCGTTCAACAACCCGCTCTCGGCCATCGACGTGTTCTGAGCTACTCGCGCAGAGCTTCCACCGACGATCTGAATAGCCGCCGACGCCACATTCGCAGACGCGATGTAAGGGCCGAACACCCCTACTGCCTTGACCGAGGCGGCCGAGGCCGCGCCTGAGTATGAGGCGCCGTCCGTGCCTGCGGCGGTTCGCAGTTCGATCTGGTTCGACTCGCAAACGAGGTTTAGAGTGTTGAGGGCCATTATCCCGAAACGAGACCCTGAGCCGCCAAACAGCCGCAGGCGATTGTCGCTCACTTCCACCGGCGCGCCCGTGACGCCTACGCCCATCCGCGCGGTCACAAAGTTATCGGCCACGCGCACCTGCCCGCTATGAGATTGCGCGCCGCCGCCCGTGGGTATATTCGAGTTGACCAATACGCCGAGCGCGTGCGACGTGATGGTGTTTTCGGTGATGGCGACGTGGCTGACATTGCTTGAATAAGCGATGCCGTCGACGGTGCCAACCTGGACTCCTATGTCACTGACTTTTATCTGGTTGTTTTGAACCTGAATGGATTGAAACTTCCTCGGGTTTTGTCCCGCGCTCTCGCCGCCCAGAGCTATACCGACCGGAAAATCCCGGATAATACAGTCCTTGATCGACAAGCGGGACGAAAGTATCAACTGAATCGCGGCGACGGCGTCCGCGTTGTCCGAGAAAATCAGTTCTCCGGTGATGGCAGATTCGATGGCCCCCACGAGGTAAATCGCAGTGTGGGCGACCAGGTGCAGGTTGCCGCACAGTGTTATAAACTCGGCGTCCTTGGCGGCAAAGCTTATCCCTGCGGCAAACCGGCAGTCGGTAATGTCTGCCAGCATCACCTTTCGAACTCGTATGCATATACTGTCTGTCTGGAAGTCGGGTGAATCGAGTATGCCGACAAGCTGCCCGGCAAACTGGTCCGCGTTAGCGAGCAACTCCACAGGCTCCCACCCTGCGAGGATGTCGATGTTCACGCCCGCAGTCAGGTCCGATTCGCGAAGGATCACGTTCTGCAGCCGCTCGGCCCAGACGCAGCCACGTCCGCAACTGAAGAAGCTCTTTGTAATTTCCAGCCCGTCAAGCGAGGGAGCGGAGATTAGCCAGCTCGCCGCCGCTATGCACCGGTCGAGGCGAATCGACGGCCCGTCGTTGATAATCAAGCCAGGCCCGGTAAGTGGAACGGGAGACTGAGCGTCGATCACGGGAGGCTCCTGGTCGTTGACTCGAACAGCGATTGTAGGAGGCGACCCGGGGTTCTGTTCCGAAACGAACAGCCCGACCGACCGCGCTTCGAGCGCACAGTCCTGGCCAGTCATATCTATCAGTATGCGCGCGCCATCGGTCTGCCTCGCGAACAGGATCAACTCTTCCAGCGCAAGGTGGCCCGTCCCCGTGACGCGCAGCATCGAGTTCACGCCTGCCACAAGCACCGCGCGAGGGCAACCTTTCAGCACAACCTTGCGGTTTGCGATTACGACCTGAGTCGCGAAGGTATAGACGCCCGGCTCGAAACAGATTGTGACTTCACCCTGCGTCTGTTGAAGGATGGCAAGGACGGCCTGTCCCGCATCGCCCTGCGTCTCGGTAATTGTGAACTCGCAGCAGCCGCCCGTGTTGCGCTCCCAAAGCTCCTCGATCACTTCCTGCACCGTGTCGCTTTCCGAGCCGATGCGGTCGCCGTCAAAAGCTATGTCATCGGCCTCCAACTGGCAGAGCGGCGGAAAGCGATCATCGAGCCATCGTTCGAGCAGGAGCGGCTGATTGGCCCCTTTAAACTGGACGAGCGCCAGCGGGGCGAAATCGCGCTCAGGCCCGTGCGGCGAAGTTTGAAAAGCGCCGTTCGCGTTGCTGCTTCCGGCACGCGCTTCGTACTGCCAGTAATCGCCGGGGCTGAACGAGCCGTTTAATTCGACCTCGATGCCGTTTTCGATCTCGACCACGTTCGGCACGGGGGCAGCCGTGGTCGCAATCAGACCGTGCCACCTGCGGACCTTCAGCGTCGTGCTCGGAAAGCTGCCGAAGTGAGCGGCGAGCGTTACGGTGGCGACCCCGTTCGGCTCTCGCAGCGTGAAGGCCACGCCCGCGCCGCTCCCGGTCGCGGCCTGAAGCCGCGCCAGCCGCCCGACCGCGCGCGAGGGGGGCGTGAAGCTGTTTGTGCCGCCAAGCACCGCCAGTGACTGGTCGCCCGATTCGATTGAATCCCCGGTTAAGATCTCGACGAGATCGCCCGGCTGTAAAAGCGTCGTGGCGGGAAAGGTCAGCGTCTGGTTCGTCGCATTCACGGCCGGAAACAGCTCCGAGCCGTTGTCGCGCGACCACTTGATAACGGCGGCCCCGAGCGCTCCGCCCGCGTGTACTTCAAACCTGTACAGGCGGTTGTCGCTCCCCGTATAACCGCCCTGCACCGGCAGAGCGCAAGGGTCCGGGTCGGGGTCCGCGGGTGGCGTCGTCACGTTTAACGTGCCGTTTGCAAGCACGGGGTTGTTGAGCGCCTGCGAGAAGCTTCCGAGGTTGAACCCGGCCGGGACCTCCGCGAGCTTCACACGCCCCGCCGCGCGACCGCGCGTCGTCGTGTCGCTGTCGCCGCCCAGCGCGTTTTCGATGATGCCGGGGTCTTCTACCGAAGTGATATGCCGCTCCGTTCCCTCAAGGTAGACGAGCAGGCGGTCATTGAGCGCGAGGCCGGGGAAGTTGGCGGGCGGCGGCACCGATGTCGAAACCCACGAGGCATCAGAAGGGTTGAATATCGGCAGCCCGTCGAGGTAGTAATGACCTGCGGCGAAATTAAAGAGAGGGGCGAGCGTGGCCAGTTGCTGGCTCTCGATCAAACCGACCCAGACAGCTTCTCCGGCATTGAAAGTGATCTGGAGATTTTGCACGTTGGCGAGATTGACCGTGACAGGCTGGAGGGCAGCGCCTGCCGGAACGTTTAGCGCAACGTTGCCCGACAGCGTCACCTGCGTCGCCACATCCGAGCGACACCAGAAGACCGTCGGCCCGTTTGCGGCTGCGCGCAGGCGCAGGGTGACAGTACCGGCCGCGCCCTGATCCGCCTTCATGGCAAGCGACGGGTAGCGGTCAAGATACTTTCGCGAGTAGTCGCGAAAACATGTGACGCTGCTTGAGGCGGTGAGCACGCCCTCCAGATCGTCAAAGAATGCCAGCAGCCGTCCCGGCGTAACAAGGTAGCCCAGGTCCGGGCTGCCTTTCGGGCATCCCGTGTGGCGCGCGAGCGCGCGAAGACGCTCGTGCAATGCGTCTGTCATCGCGTTCAAATCGCTGTCGAGCAGCAGGCGGCGCTGTTGGGCAAAGCCGCGCGTATAGCTCTTTCCGCGCTTTGCGTCGGGCCTATGTCCTCTTGAGAAATCTCCGTGCATCGCTAACTCTCCTCCGCAGCTTCTAATCGAGTCGAATGATCCCTGTCATAAGACCTGCCGGTGTGGACTCTTCAAGCCTCCGCCTGTAGCCTTCGTATCGAAGCGCCAGTTGAAACTCGTGGAAAGCGCCCATCTCGCCGCCGTCTTCCGCACCAGCAAGGATGCGCCTGTCGGCGTCCGAGCCGAGCCGGGCGTGCGCAGGGTTGTGGCGGTCGAGCGACACAAACTTGAGCGACACCCCTTTAATTACCCTGTGAATGCGAGGCAGGACCGAGTCCGCTGTCACGCGGCTGTAACGCACGCACCCGTGAAACCTGTCCGTCACCGTGACCGTCTTTTCGAAGATCGTTTCCGACGCGTGGAGGACGCGGCAATCGACCTCACCGAATACTGTTGAGCGGTCGAGGTGAATCTCGCCCCCGGCCGCAGTAAGCGCCTGAGCAGCGGCAGCGTGACCCGCGTCGATGACCGAGTCTGTTATGCGTAAAGAGCCCGGCCCGCTCAGCTCAAGTCCTGCCGTAAGACAGCGCGTTACCTCGGCCAGGTCCTCTTCAGCCGCGCCGGTCATGTCGAACCTGAGCCTGAGCCCCTCGCGCAGGACCGAGCAGTACGAGAGGCGGTAGAGCGCGGCCGGGGGCAGGTCGAGCGTCGCGTCAGCGGTCGCTCCCAGCGCCAGGCCGAGCAGCTCTAACTCGTCAAATGAACTGCCGGGGGCTACGTTCCATGTAGCGGGATTGGCGAGTATGACCGGCCGCTCGCGTTCGGCGGCCTGAATCACCATCCTGCGCACCCCCGAAGGCCAGGTGATGTTCTGGCCGGGATATGTGGCCGAGTCTTCGAACTGAATCACTTCGACATCGTTTGGCGACAGACCGACCCCGGCGAGCGCGTCGGCAAGGCTCGTGTATCGCGGGATGGCAAACCACTCCGGCGGCGCATTGCGGTGCAATCGCCCGCTTCGCGAAACGATGCGAGTGGGAGTTTCAAGCCGCCTGTCTATGAGCGGCTCGCGGGCGGCGGGCCGCGCGCCTGTGTGACCCGTGTAGCCATCCTGGTAGGCCACGGTCAGGCTCGGCGCTGTCGGCGCGCCGTCTTGCCCTGTTGGAAAGGGCCGGACCGCTTCGTCGGCAGAGAGCGAAAACAGACCGTTCTCAACATCGACATCGAGCACCCCGTCGGGCGTCTGGTCGAGCATATCCGCAGGCGGGTTTTCATTGATCCACCCGCAAAGGCGGCGCTGCCGCACCACCCTTCTGCGCACAGGCAGGTACTCGGCCAGCGGGGCCACGTCGCCCCAGGACTGCCGAAGGTTTGCGGCCATGACTTCATTCCACGTGCTGCCGTCGGCAGCGATTGCAACCGCAGGCCCGATGGCCGTGACGCCTGCTCCGACCGTCCAGCCGGGCAGCGGGTTGACCGCGCCCGTCGCCATCTCAGGCAAGTAGACCAGCACCGATTCGCCGTCATAGCCGCTCCAGGCGACCTCCGTGGGGGCCATGCGCGCACCGGCCTGCGCGCATTCGAAGCGGACAAGCAGCCGCGCCTCGTCTATTCGGTCCTGTCTGAGTTGGGCTATAGTTTCGAGCCGCGCGTCGAGCGGAGTCACTGCCCCCGCGTCGTCGATGGCCGTCCAGGTGGCGGTCGAAGGGTCAGGCCCTGTCCAATCCAACCTGATGAACGGATGATACTGCGGCACAAAAAGACCGGCGCGAAGCGCGAACACGAGCGAGCACGGCTCGCCAGCGCCGATGTCTGAGAAGCTTCCGCCGCCGCCCTCCACGAGCACGCGACCGCCGTGAAGTATTAGCGGCCCGCGACCCGGCGCGTTTGGAATGCGCAGCAACGGCTCAGGCTCCGCGCGCACGGCGAGAGGAGGCCACGCCGCCCCCGCGCTCTGTGCGCGCAGCAGGTCGCGCCCCACCGCGCGAACGCCGCCGGTGTCGGTGACCGAAACATCCGACGCGCCCGCGCCTGTGGTCTGCGCCTCGTAGCAGCTTCCGTCGATCCCGATAAAGAACCAGCGGTCGGCATCGACCGGCGTTTGAGGTATGCGCACGGCCAGCCCGCCGCGAAGAAAGCCTGCCCGCGCGCTTTCAGGCTCTTCGACCGAAAGCGCCGCCGCAGGAGTATCGCTCGCAATCTCTATGACCGCTCCCGGAAAGAAAGGCGCGGCTGCGCCCACGGGTTGCAGTCTCAGCATCGCGACCCGCGCCGCGTCCACAGCGCCCGCGTTTACAACTGCGAACGCGCCTGCTCCGGCCGCAGAGATTTCCAGACGCGAACGGACCTGGACCGACGCGGCGTTGGCCGTGTCGGGCACGCCGGCGACGAGCGCGACCATCGCCAGTTCCACACGCACTGGGCCGTGGAATCGGCGCGGGTCGTGTTCGAGCAGGGTGAGCGATACAGTGCCGCTCGCAAGCTCAGGCCCCGCGAGGCGGCCTGAGACTATGCGCGCCTGCTCTGCCGGTTGGGCGAGCGCCGCCGCCACGCCGCCTATTTTGACCGTAAACCCGCCTGCCCGGTCGAACCACACTCCCGGCGAGACGCCGAAATGCATTGGAGGGACGCGGTCGGTCTTGATCTCGCTCGCGCTCGCGCTTGGGCGGCGCGCGCGGAGCGGGAGGAAGACGCCGAGCGGGTGAAACGCGAACCTGAGATCGGGGTCTGTGACAGGATCACGCAGGTCGAACGCAAAGCCTTCGTCGAGCGGAAACAGGACCGTCGGGTGCGCCCAGTGAGCTACGTGTTTAGGATGGAATATGCCTGTCGCGCGCGAGATCGCTCGTATGTCCGGCAGGTGGTGTGTCGAGCACAGGGGGCCGGATTCGGTCTCGGCAAGGATCGCGGGCCGTATGTCCGGTATCACGCGGTCGGGTCTGAGCAGGTTGAGGTCTTGCGTCATCTGAACGAGCCGCCACCCCTCCTGTGTCATAACCATCTGGCCCGTCAGCGTCTCGCCCATCTCCTGTAGCATTAAAGGCGTGCCCTTGCGCCGACGAAACGCGACCGTCGAGCGTATGTCGCGACGGTTGGAGTCCGCGTCCGGGAAGATGAGCGTCGTGCCGACCATCTCCGCCAGATAACGGAGCACCCAGTCATCCGCGCTGTCGATGAACAGGTCAGCGTGCAGCTCTTCGATGCTCTGGCGAGCGATGGCCAGCGGCGCGGCAAGAACTTCCAGCAGCTGACGCAGCTCGTCTCGGCCAGCGGGGCTCTGGTCTTCGGCGCGGAAATAGGCCGGAGCGCCGCGAAACAGAAGCTGCGCGACGTACTTTCTTATATCCGGGTCGTAGGGGTAACTCATTGTGCGGCTCCGGGTGTAATCGACAACGACAGGTTCGCCGCGGAAAGACGCAGCCACTGGCGAGCGTTTACACGCAACACGTCTTTGACACCGGCCTGATTTTCGATACGAAATCTGGTCACGTCGACGAAAGTGATCCCTTCGACTTCGGCAACGCGGTCATAAACCTCGCTCAGATGCGCCGCCTGCCCGAAGTCTCTTGCCGCGAAGGTGAACATTCCGGGCCGGTCGGGGTCGTCGCCAAGCAGCGCGTCCTGTACGGCGCGTTTCACGTTCTCCGTCAGGTATGACGGGTCGTGCTGGAGCGCGAGATCGATAAACAGATCGACTATATCGGGCCCTGTGACTGTCATGTGCAGCCGGGAATCGCGCCGCGCGTTGAGATACGCTTCGACGTCGGCAAGGACTGGAGGCGAGCCGTCAGTCGTGGCTACGACCACTTCGATCCCGCCGCCTGTGGGCCGCGCGGCGGCTCGCGCCACTCCGGGATAAAGCAGCGCCACGTCCGCGTGGTCTTGTATCGACACCGCGCGGTCGAAAGTCCTTATGTATCTTGTGGCCTGACGCTGCAAATCGCTCAGGCTGGCAGGGTCTGCGCCGCCGAGGATCGGCGTCGGGTTCGTGGCGCGATTTATCAGCGGGTGGGCTTTCTTGATGCGGCTGGCGGCCCCTGTGTCGACGTTGCCCACAGCGCCGAGCCCCTGGCGATAGGTTGCGCGGATATGCTTTCGCCCTGACGGCGGGATGGCCCCCGTTCTTCCGTTGCCGAACACGACAGAGACTTTTTGATTCTCGTCGGTTTCGAGGCGGTAATGTCGGTCTTCGGGGCCGCTCGCGAAAAAGTCGTCCACGCGAGTCCACGCCACTTCGTTTACGCGAAGCACAATCGCCTGCTCGCCGCCGTCGGCTCCGGGGACCTGCGTCACGGGGGCTTTCTTCAGCTCGAACTTTTGAAACGGTGTGATTCCGTCCGACCCGCCAAGCACCTCTTCGACCGCCTCGCCGTGCGTTATGCGAGCTACGTTGCCAAAGACCCTTATGTTGTCGAGCGTCCAGCCGCCAGACGGCTCATCCGTGAGCGGTATCCAGCTAAGAAGCGTCGTGTGGTCGGCGGTGATCGTCAGGCTCTGCACTTCGACTACCTGATGAAAGGCCCCGTCAAACGTTCCGAAGACGGCTATGCCCCCCGGGCGAAAATCGCCAAAGTCGGCCGCGACCTCAAGCGGGGCAGGCACGGGCTCCGGGTTCGGTTCGGCGGCAAGGATAGCGGATTCAAATTGCCAGTCCGCCCAGATGGGCATCTGCAAAGGCAGAGACGAGCGCGAAAGAGTGACATTGGCCGCCGTCTCCAATCTCAGGTATGTCACGGTGCCCGTGATTGCCGTCTCCAGCAACTGCGTCTGTGACTCCATCACCGGGTCCCCGTTATTGTCGATAGAGCCGACCTGGAACGTGATCTTATTACCCCGGCGGAAGGCGACCGACGCAGAGCCCTGCACAGATACCCTTCTCACTTTGAACGCATTGCTGACGCGGGCAATGACTAGCGTAGAGAGCAGGTTGGTTTCAATCGACGAGTTCAGATAAACGTCTTGCGGCGCGACAACGGTGGCCCCGGAATCGAGCGCCACAGAGTACCCGAAGCCCACGTCCGTTATCGTGTTAGACGGGTCGGCCGGGTAAGCTCCGGCCGCGTTTATCTGCGCGGGCGGGAATTGCACGGGGTCCGCATTGCGCCCGAATCTTTCGAGCGCCGATTTAGGCACGGCCAGGAAGCGAAACAGGGCCGCGCCGTCGCCAGCGGCCAGTTGCTGGGTCGAGCCAACGAAGGCTGACGAAGGCTCCAGAAGCTCGATTTGAACCGTAGTCTCGTCCGCATCGGGCCTCTCCGTCAGCGCGATTATCGTCACAGGCTCCCAGGTGTTGTCGCTGTCGCGCACAAGGATCGCGTACTCGCCCACGGCCAGATTCAACCCCGTCCCCGCAAGGCGGAACGCGCCACGGCGGCCCGTAAACGCCAGCGTCGCGGGCCGCGTCCGCGCGACCGGGAGAGCTTCGTTGCGCGCCGCGTCGACTTCGAGGTCTTCGAGCGTTTCAAACGTCTGCGCCTTCACCTCTCCGCGCGGGGAGCTTGACAGGGCGAACCCTGCGGGCAGCTTGCCCGCGAGCCCTCCGCCGACGGTGAGGATTGCGTAGCCGCTTGCGGCAAGCCCCTGGTCCGGTTCATAAGCGAGGCGGCGCGCGTGAAGCACAAGGCTCTTGGCCGTCTCTGCCGTGCCCAGATATGCCTCGCGCGCGTAGAGGTTCTGGTAGAGCCCAAGCGTCTGAGCAACGAGCGCGCTCAGCTCCATCAGGGTGTATGCAAAATCGCCTTCGGCTTCCGTTACGCCGAGCCGCGCTTCGGATTCGGCAAGCTGTCGCTCAAGCTCGACCATGTCGTTGAACTCGACCGGCAGAAACTCGCGGCGCGCGGCGAAAGCAGACCCGTCGCCGGTCGTCGATTTGCGAAAGAGCGGGCGCGGAGGACGGCTCATGCATCACCTCCCGCAGTCTCTATGTCGAAGACGCTCTCGTCTACCTGGTCAAGGCCGACGACGCTGAGCCTCAAGATTCCGTTTTCGGGAAAGTCCTCGTCCGCATCGAGCCGCGCGACTTCGGTCGGGCCAAAAAAGAGCCTGTCTTCGACCGTGATCGTCGCTGCGTCCAGGCGGCAGAACGCCGTGACTTTAACCGACCGCACGCCGGGGATTGATTGAACGAACGCGATGAGATCGCCCGACTCGATATCTTGCCCGAAGGTCAGGTTGTCGGGGTTGAAAAATCCAGGTTGTTTGCGGTTGCCCGGTCGAAGCTGCGCCAGCACGCGGTCTCGGACCTCATGACGCAGAAAACCCGGCTCGACGCAGATTATCAGCTCTACGCGTATGGGGACATACTCGGCCGCCGCGACGAAGTGCTCGCGGCCCGCCATGCGCGTCTCTTCTATCCGTTGCCACACGCGGTCACGAAGCTCTGTCGTGAGCGTCGCCTGATTGTCGGCGTCGATCAACACGAGCACAGTGTTGAACGGCCCGCCCAGCGCCTTTGCCGCCGCGCGCGACACGCCCTCGACGGTGCGCGCCACCTCCGCGTAGTCTTCAAGCGAAACCGCGCGCTCCAGAGCGCCGTGCCTGAGCGACAGGGGCACGCCTTCACGAATCTCGTCGAGCGTGTCTCTTCGGCGGCCGCCCGTGCCGGGAGTCACGTTGGTGATCGCCGTCACCCCCAGCCCTGTAAATCCGGCTTCGACAGGTTGGACGACTTCAGTGAGAGTGTCGCGCGCGCAGTTTCCATCAAGCGGCTCGGCCACGCGGTAAGACAGGCGTATCGTGACCAGCGGGCGGCCCGTCGTCGGGTCAACCTCAATCTCGCGCCCGCGCACGCCGTCGCCAAATTCAAGCCAGAGGTTGCCGGAGTTGTCTGTCCCCGCCGCATAGTGCGAGTCGAACGATTGCGACTGGTGCAGGTGTTCTTCACGCGTCCACAACTCGCCGTCGACGAACACGTCGATGACGGGCGCGGATCGCCCTCGCTCATCAAGCTCGTGGATGACAGGCCCTTCCGGCACTTCAAGCGCGCGCAGCTGCGAAACCAGCACGCCGCCGCGAGGCACCGCGACGACGACGCTGTTGCGCCGGTTCAGCGGCAGGATGATGTCATCTTGCGAAGGGACAGGGTCGCCGGGCGCGGGAAGCGCCGCCGGGTTTATCCACGACACGCGATGCGCGCCGTGGCGCGCCAGCGCCACATTCGCATACAGGCGCAACCTGTCGGCGGCGTCCCAGGGGCGAAGGTCGCGCTCTAGCGGCGCGTCTAGCTGAATCTCCGTAAGCTGACGGTCCGCGGCGACGAGCGGGTCCGCGGGGTCGGCCGCCCAGCCGGGAAGATCGAGCAGCCTCACGTTTGTTATCCCGGCCACCTGAGAGAAGTCGCCCTGCACGAATGCAAACCTCATCCCCGGCAGCAGGGCGTAGGTCTGCCCCCACAGCAGCAGCGTCGTCGTCCCTGCGGGCACCATTGCGGTTGCCGCGCCGGGCCATGCGGCTATCGTCAACGAGGACGGGTTGTTCGCCGGATCGACTCGCGTCCGCTCGCGGACGTGAAAGACGACGGGCCGCTCGCCGTGCGGTCGGCGGTTTTCGACCGAGAGCCCTTCCGGCACAAACCCTGCCACGGTCGTCTCAAACGCCAGCAGCGTGGTCGCCGCCTCGCCTTCAAAGACAGGGTAGCCGAGAAGCGTCGCGTGCTGTCGTAAAGAGTGGCGCTGAGAAGCCGTCGCCAGGAACGCTTCGTTGGCAACGCGGTCCTGATAGTAGCTGAGCATGTCGCCGTGATATGCGAGCAGCTCCATCAGCATTCGCTCCTGCGAGGCCGGCGCGAGGTCGGCCCAGTCGGGGTTTGCCACGCGCACCCATTCGGGAAGCATGCGCATGAAGCCGCGAAAGTCTTTATACCGCGCGTCGATTGACGGCGGCTGAGTGGGCTCGCTCGCCGCCTGAAGCGTCGAGGGGCGACAGTCGCCCGTTTCGCAGTCGATAAAGAAGTTCAGCTCCGCTTCGGCAAAGAACGGGTGGAGCGGGTCGTTGCCGCCTGTGAGCAGGCGTATGGTGTAAGGCGAATGGTCGCCTTTCTCTGTAAAGCGCACCTGGAAAGTCTGCGAGCCGTTCGTGATTATGATCTGAGGGTTTTCGACAGTGATGCTGCGCCCGCCTGTGACCTCCACATCGGACGCCGTCAGACCCGACGCGGGTCTTGCAAGGTGCACGATCACGACCGCAGCGAAGCCGGGGACCGCAGGGCCTGTCGATAGAAACTCTATGCCCTGCCAGACGCTCGAATCCAGCTCCGCGCCTCGCCATGTGAGGTAGCCGCTCATAGCTCTATCTCCAGGTTGCGCGGTATGCGGTCCTCGCGGCGGCGGTAACGTATCGACAGCCGCAGCTCGCCGTCTTCGGGCGAGCTTGTGAGATCGACCGCGTCGACCATCAACTCGTCGCCGATGTCTCGCCTCAAGCCTTCGCTCACGCGGAACTCAAGCGCGGCAAGCGTCAGCTCGTCGAGCCCCTCGAAGACGTATCGGTTCAGCCCCACGCCGAACGTCGGCCGGTTGACGCGCTCGCCTGGGACCGTGAACAACACCGCCAGGATCTTGTCGCGCAAGTGGCGGTCAGCGTCTTCTGTTATGGCGAGGCCGTTATGAAGCCGCCCGCCCGATTCGGGCTTTTCGGCTCCATATCGGAGCGGTTGGATTAAGTAACGATTCGCCATCTCACTCCTATAAAATCGGCGCAGGCGGCAGCGGGGCCGGAAAGACCACTATCGTCGATACGGCCATGACGAGGCAGCCCTGCGCGATCATGTCTGCGCGCGTCGGCTTCGGCAGGTTGAGATCGAGAAAGGCGGCCGTTATGAGAGATATGCCTGCCGGGACCGCAGTGGGAAATGACGACACGCCCGCGCCGAAAAGCTGGCCCGCGTAATAAGTGGCAACCGCCGTGGCCAGCAGCATCCCCGAAGTCGGGCCGACTCCGGCTTCGAGCGCGCCCGCCGCCATGCCCGTCAAAGAGAGGCGGCGCGCGGCGGCGGTCGAGCAGGGAAAGGCCGCCGCCATCGCCGCCGCGAACCAGCCGGAGACTGCGCCCGCGAACATATCGCCCGACTCAAACGACGAGCCCGGCATCTTGCCCAGCCACTCGTTTTCGAGCCTCGTCGATAGATCCGAAGGCGTCAACATGGTCTACTCCGTGAAACCTTTCTTCGATAACTGGCCCGGCGTCATAGGCGCGGCGGGCGGGCCCGACGGGCCGACCCCCGTCGGGTGCGTGTGCGTGTTGAAGTACTGAAGAAACGAGTTGCCCAAAACGAGCGGCTCTGTCGCGGACTCGCTTCCGAGCATTATCTTCTGCGCTTTTATGATCACCTCGCCCTGCCTCGTCAGACGAATCTCGGCCTGGTCTTTGCCGTGCGCGATGATGACGATCTCGCCGTCGTCGTCCATCACTATCCTGTGCCCGGCCTTTGTGCGAAGGATCGACTGCCCCGGACCGGCCTTCTTCCCTTCGGAGGTCGGCACTTCGCTTCCCGTCTCTGAACCGAGGTCGTTTTGCTGGCCCGCGCTTTCGGGCGCTCCCCAAAACGCGCCCGACCAGATGGGGCGGCTCAAATCGCCGGCCGCAAACTCTACCCACACGGTGTCGCCCACCTGCGGCAGGAATAACAGGCCGCGATCCTTGCCGCCGCCGAACGGCGCGCAGGGCAAAGCCCAGCCCGTATCCACATCCGCGCCGAGCACTTCGGGAACCTTTGCGCGGAGGCGGCCGATCTCAAGCGGGTCGGACACGTCAATGACCACGCCCTCGTACTTGCCAAAGAAGCGCTCCTGCCCGGAGCCGTTATTCGACTGAGGATAAGGGTGCCTGCTCATTGCGGCGGAACCTCCTCGGCCGAGCGGCCAAACTCTTCCTGTCCCGATTGCCCCAGCGCGTTTCTCTCCGCGATAAAGGTCTGCGTCATCTCGCCCTCGTCGATTGAGGTCCTCACCGTCCGCACGTAGTAAAGGCCGGACATGCGCTTGCCAGGGCCTTTCACGAGCACGGTGCGACGCGGGCGGAGCAGCCCGCGATAAAGGCTCGGATCGACTTCGCCGCGCGCTTCAATCGTGAATAGCGCTTCGTCTGTCGCGCCTGTGCCTTCGGCCTGTATGCCCTGATCGGTCGGGCGCGGGCTGCGCAGAAGCCGCCGAGCGCCTTCCGCGCCCGCGTCTTTCAGGGCCTGTTCTATCTGGTCGCCTAGCCCGTCTTCGCCAAGCGGGTCAAGCCCCGGCTCGCCTTCGGTCGTGACGATGCGCTTGCGTATAGGGTCAATCGCCGAGGCCGTGTAGCGAACAGGCCCCGTGACCACCCACTGCAAATCGAGCCACTTGAGATTCGCGTCGGCCTGCAAGATGGTGAGGTCTGCTTGCGGGTCGCCCTCAAGCGGCCGCTTCTTGAAGTGGCCCACGGTCGCGCCTGCGCCCGAATCGTATTCGAAATAGCAGACGAACCCGTTGCGGCGCGCGAGCCATTTCAAGAACTGCCAGTCGGTCGACCGCTGAACAAGGAGCTGGTAATCGGCCTTGTGGCGTTCGGGCGTCTCTTCGACTTGGGCGCTGATGTTGTATCGCCCAAGCACCTCCGTGGCCGCGTCCGAGTCAGACGAGTCGGGGTAGCTGGCCGTCCTCTCGAAAGCGTCGAGCAGGACCGCCGCGTCCATAGCGATAATCTCAAGAAAGCAGTTCGATTCGATCCCTTCAAAATGAGGGCGGATGTGCGTGACTACGCCTTCAAATATCCGCTGCGGGGTCCCGCCCGGAGATGCGACCTCTATCCCCAAACGCGACCCTGCTTCGAACAGGTCTTCGTCGAGCGGGAAGGAAGCGCCGTCGGGCTGCTGCGTCAACTGAAAACGGAGGGCGGCGACCGCCGGGTCCTCGTCGCTTTCGCGCACCTCAAGCCTGCGCACGCGGTCGACAAGTCCCGGCTCGGCGGGCTGGTTGTCGATCAATAGCTGGATAGAAGGTGCGGGCATAATTTTTGAGCGACTATCTTTCGCCTCTCCTTATTTGTCCTTGTTGGGCGGAATCGCGACCGGTTCGCCCGGAGCGACGATGTCGAACGGGTCGAGGCAGTCCGAAGCGTCTGCGATCCGCCAGAAGAGCGTCGAGTCGCGGTAGAACCTTGCCGCCAGCAGGTCCAACCGCTCGCCCTCGACAGGCGTGACCGAAAATACGCTCGTGCGGCGCGGTATCTCGCGCAATTGCCTGAGCTCGATCTGCTCGCCCGACGGGTGTTTGTAAACGACCAGCGGCAGCGCCTGGTAACGGCTCTTCTTATCAATCTCCATAGTCGGCTCCTAGAGCGGCAAAATGTTCGACCCCTGGCTTTGGGTGCGGTCGAAAAAGCTCTGCGCCAGCTTGCGGCGGTTGTCGGCGGTGAACTGCAAGGCAGAGCTTACGGCTACATTGTCGCGCGCGTCGGCCTCGCCGAGCACTTCGGCCGACACGTCTATCTCGGCCCGCACAGGGTTTAGCTCGGCGTTGTGCCACGTCTCGTTGATCGTTATCCCGGTGATGCGGATCGGGTAGACGCGCTTTCGCCCCCAGACGAACAGGACCGTCCACCGTTGCGGGCGCGCGCGCGTAGGCTCTGTTCCGTCCGAAGGCGCTTGCGCTTCCGACTCGACGGGGTAGAGCAACTCCTCGATTGCAGCGACTTCGGGCGCAATGCCGAGGTCTGCCGAAAGCTCGCTCGCGCCTTCGACCCTGTCTGCGAGGTCGACGCGAATCTGGACGCTGAACGACTCCTTCAGCGTGCCCGAAGATGCGTCCGCGCCCTGTTCTTGAGGCGCGCCCGTCGAGCCGCCCGCCGCCGCGCCTGCTTCTGACCCCGGCGCGCCGCCTTCGCCCTGCTCGACGCTCAACTGGCGCGAGAGCGATTCGGGGTTGAAGCGAAACGGGATGACGCGCTTGCGGTCCGGGTAGCCGCCCGGCTCGTAAGCGATAAAGGCCCCGCGCAGGTACTTGGTTTCACTCATGGCTTGCTCCTAAGGATTTGACGGTAGAGTTCGTCGGCCAGCCGTTCCGCGCCGCGCGGCGAAAGCAGCTCATCGAGCGGCAGGCTGCTCACCTCAAGCCGTTCGAGCGTGTAGCTGCGCGCCTCTCCGAACTGGCGAAACGGCGTGCGGTCGAGTCGCTCGCCGAGCAGGCGGAACGCTTCACGGATGGTGGGCTCGGCCCGCTCAAGCTCCGCGCGCTCGGCTTCCGTCAACACCACGACCTCGCCTATGTCTACCGTAATGCGCGTCATGCCACCTCCACGGGCAGGTACTCCGCAAGCGGGCCGAAGCTTGAGCGGTCCCTGCTCTGCCCCGCCTTCTCAAGCTCGCGATAAGTGGCGCGCACGAGGTGGTGAACCGTGATGCGCCCGCTCTCTGTCGCCGCGGCCATGTGCGCCGCCGCAAGGCTGATGTTTTGAATCGAGCCGCCTGAAAGTCTGAACCGCTCGACAAAGAGATCGACGTCGAGGCCGCTGCCTCGGAAGCCCTCGCCCGGCAACGACTGCTCCCACAACTGGCGGCGCATACCCGCGTCGGGCATGGGAAAGTCGAGCAGGAAACGTATCCTCCGCAAGAATGCCGAATCCATGTTGGAGCGAAGGTTCGTCGCCAGTATCGCCACGCCTTCGTATGCCTCTATCCGTTGAAGCAGGTAGCCGACCTCGATATTTGCGTAGCGGTCGTGCGCGTCTTTCACCTCGGAACGTTTCCCGAACAGCGCGTCGCACTCATCGAAAAGCAGCACGCCGTGTCCGGCCTCCGCTTCATCGAAAACGGTCGCGAGCGCCTTTTCAGTCTCGCCGATATATTTCGACACGACCTGGCTCAGGTCTATGCGGTAGAGGTTCAAGCCGAGTTCGTTTGCGATGCATTGAGCGGCAAAGGTCTTGCCGGTCCCTGGAGGTCCTGAAAACAGGCACGTCAACCCTCGACCGAGCGGCGAGCGGCGGCCGAGCCCCATCTCGCCGAATACGCGCGCCGAATGCCTCTGCCAATCGAGTATGTCGCGCAGTTGCCCAAGCAAAGAGTCCTGAACCACGAGGTCCGCAAGCCGCGCCTCGGAGCGAAGGTGAGTAACCAGTCTTCCCATCCTGCGCTCGCCCTCTTCAAGCACCTGCGCGGCAATCACTCGCTCGCGCGCGGCCGCCGACTTGCCTGCCGCTATCAGCTGGTCCGCGTGCCTGCAAGCGGTTATGGCTTCTGCGAGGCTGACACGAAACCGCGAAGCCAGCCGCCGCGCGATCTGGCTGTCTGAGGTCGCGGCCCGCCAGATGCGCTCGGACTCTGGCCAGCCAAGGCGCGGGACGGTGAAACTGGCGATGCCCGATTCTGCAAAACCGTCGGAGGCGAGAACTATCATACGGCGCACCGCCGGTTGAGCCTCGGAAAGCGCGAGCCTCACCTGTTGAGACGGCTGCTGAATCCCTGTCATATCGAGCACAGGCAACCGGTTGCGCAGGCGAAGGAGCGGGATGAGGTCGAGCGGCCCCTCGCCCGCCGGAAATATGCGCGGTTCGAGATCGAGCCAGCCGGCCATATCGCTGGCAAACTGCCGCAGGGCCCTTGGCGCAGGCCCGCGCAAGCACAACACGCGGCTCTGCTCAAGAAGATTTGTCGCCACGCGAATCAAGCCCTCGTCGAATGCGGGCGAGAAGGCCTCTCGCCGTGGCGCGAGATTTTTCTCACAGCTATCAACCGCGCCGCCGAAGAGCGCGAGCAGCTCGGCCGAGGCAAGCCGTATGGCCTGGTGCGAGAGCGGCCGCCCCGGCTGCATATCGGCCGCTTCGACAAGCCCAAGCCGCGCAGCCACGCCGCCGCCAAGCGCCGCGCACAAGCTCTCCTCGATAGGGACGCCGCGCGCCGCCTGCATCAATTGGGCGAAGGCGAGCGGGGTCACGAGATGCGCGTGCGGCGCGTCCATAAGGATGCCAATAGAGGCAGCCGCTTCGCCGTAGCGTTCCACTGCGCCGCACAACATCACGAGCCAGTATTCGAGCGAGCCGAGCGAGAACCCGTCACGCAGCCGCGCGACCGCCGGGTCGTCGCTCGTTTCGTGATAGCTCATCTCAAGGCCGAGCTCAGACCACTCGGCGGCGCGAAAGGCCGGGCCGGAATCATCAAACGGCAACATCTCTTTCGGCGTGCCGACAACCGTTTCAGCGCCCATCAGCGCCAGCCGCCGCGCTATATCTATTCCTTGCATGCCGGTCATGGCGTGATCTCCAGCAACACGTACGGCGTGAAGCTGTGCGTGGCGAATTGAAAGCTGATACGGTAAGCGGTATTGCGCAGGGGCGCGAGACTGGCCGCAGGGATAGTGATGTTATTTCCGCCCCCGGTCCCCGAAATTGTGACGACATCGGTCGGGACGCTTACGCCCGTGTCCGGCCAAAACATCACGTCGACCGCGCCCGCCCCCAGGTTGCGCCCTGTCAGAATGAGATTATTCGCGCGCGAGTGGCGCAGGGTCGCTGGCGCGTCTAAAGATACGCGCGCGGCCCCGAGCACCGTGAGCGTCACCGCGTCGGACGGGACATTTCCCGCGCCCGCAAGCGTGAGGTCGTATGCGCCTTCTAACACCCCCGCCGGCAACGTGACAAGAACAGGGCCGCCGTCTTCCATAGCCGCGATGTTTGGCGGAATGATCTGCGTCTGCCCGACCGTTACGCGGCTGGGAGCGCCCGTGTAGCTCGCGTCGAGACGGACGCGGCCTCCGACGCCGACCTGTTCGGGCGAGATGCGAATTATGCGCGGACGGTCGGCGGCATCAACAGGACCGAGACGAATCCCCCCCGGATGCACGAGCGGTTGGACAGCGCCCGGCGCGTCCGTTCGCAGCACCTGTATCGGCCCGACATCAAACAGCGCCCACGGCCTGTGCCGCACCTGAAGCGCTCCCCATATCTTTTCGTTCAAGTCGGCGTCGATTGGGACTTGAGCGACGTGTATGCGCCCTTCGCCGAGGCCGTCAACCGGCAGCTCAAGCGTGGACTGTATATGGAAAGCTCGTATGATCTGTCCGAGCAAGTCGTGCGCGCCGATAGCGTCCTGCTCGTCCGTCATCCCGTATGTTGTCACAACGTACCAGGCCGAAAGCGTCGGCGGCGGCGGGGCCAGCGTGCCGTCCGGTTCGCGCTCCGGCAGATCGTTGCGATGGCCCGGCTGCGGCGTCGTCCACAGCAGCGAGATGCGAACCGCCGGGGCCGCCGCCGTGGCATTATCAAGCGGGACATTTAGCAGAACCTCTGTGCCGGCCGGGATCGCGGACTCGATCACATCGGCCAGCACCAGCCCGACCTGGCTGAGGTTTTGAAAGCGGCCCATTTACCATCTCCCGGACGCGAATGGAAGGCGCGGTTCGATCTTGTGGCTGCGCGCGGGACGCCTTGTAGTCGGCGGCTTCTGCGCGCTCTTACCTCTCGACGTAATATGTATGCTGCCGATTCGCAAGGTGACGCCTCCCGGCGAAGGCTGACGACTTGACTGTGAATCGGTGTTTGATTGGGGCTGCGCGACAGGTATAAAGACGGGTTCCGCTCGCGTCGCGGCAGGCTGATCGGGAAGCGCGGTCGCGGGCTTCGGTTCCTCTCGCATGCGAGCTGGCTCAATCTTCCGGTCGCCGTCTTCTCCCGCTTTAGGAGCAACAGCAACCTTATCTGAAACGGTCGCGGGCGGCTCAGGTTTTTCCGCGCGAGGGGAGAGGTCTGCTCTCTCAGCCTTCGGCGCGGGCTCCGGCGCTCGCGGCGGTTCTCGGTGTATGACGGGCTGTACGACCACCGTCTCCCGCTCAGGCTCGCCGGTATCCGGTTGAGAAGGTCGGGCGCGGAGTGGCTCGCGGTCCGTGCTCTTTTCTGCGCGCGAGCCTTGCTGAACCTGAACCGGCGCAGGAGGCTCAAAAGGCGCGGGCGCGGGCGGCTCATTGCGCGGCTGACTGTCTGGAGCAAACCGGAAGGCTGGCGTTTTCTGATCGTCTGAATCGACGGGGCGTGACGGCTCAGGCTGCGATCTTCCGGTTTCGCCGCTGGCCGCACCCCTGTCGGGTTTGCGAGCGGGCGCGGCTCGATCATCACTGTCAGCCCGGCGAGGAAGCTCAAGAGCCGGCTCTACGATTATCCGCTCGATGATCCGTTCGGTCTTAACAGGGAGATCGACGGGCGTCTGACCGGCTGGGGGAGGGCTCTTCGTCTCGCGGCTGGGCTCAAGCTGATTTTGACCGGGCGGCTCGTCGATTACTTCAAGCAGGTAAGACGCGGGCGCGGCGATTCTACGCTGAAGAACCGGCCGAAGCTCGACGGTCGCGGGCGAGTCCGCCGCTTCGGGGGTGCGCGGTTGTCGCGGTTCGCCGGGAAAGAGATGGCTGAGAGCATTGTCGGGCGTCATGGCAAGCCTACCCCACGTTCTGGATCATTGCGGCATCGCGCTCTGCCTCTATGCGGAGTAAATAGGCGAGACGCCGCCTGAGTGTCAGGCGAAGCACGTCCGCCTCGTTCCAGTGATATGTGCGCGCAAGCGTGTGAACGTCGTCAATCAATGTCTTGCTATGCTCCCGAAGCTCGGCCAGGAAGAATGCGCATGCGCCGAATCGCGCGGCCATCTGCTGACCGCACGCATGGCAATCGATGCTGATCTTCAACTCTTCTGGGACCGACGAGGCCAGGGCCTGTTCAAGCGCCCTGCGGTCTTCGTCCTCAAGACTGCCCGGTTCACCCTCGACTGAAACGAGCGCGCGGTTGAGCGCGAGCGCCATCTGCGCGGCCCCGTCGAGGCCGGGGGTCGCGGCAAATTGCTCGTGGTCGCCCGCCGCGAGCCGCCTCAGTTGCGCGACCTTGCCGCTCGGCAGGTCGATGACGAGCGGCCGGGTTTCGGCTGGCGGCTGTATAGGCAGATCGGCAGCGGCGAACTCGACTTCCTCGGCCGACCCGCACCGAGGGCACACGACTTCACCCTTTATCCGAGAGCCGAGAGAGCGGCTTCTGAGCTCGATCAGGAGCCAGTCGCGCTGAGCAAGGTCGAGCGAGCGCACATGTTCGAGCATCCGCGCGTGCGGCTCGCCCGGACGGCTGAGGCAGCGGGCCAGCACCTCGTGACACGCCTCCGGGAGGCTCGCCGCACGTCTTCCCTCGGATAGTATCCAGTCTTCCTCGTAACCCGTAAGCTCACGCAGCTGCGAGGCGAGGGTGAGGGTATCGGCTGGACTTACCGGTTGCCTGCCCTCCTCAATCATCAACTCTCCGCAGGCTCTGCGACCGCCTCGTCAAGCTGGAACCCTTCGTATTCGAGCTTGAGCGTCTGAATCGCAACCGCATTGGCGTTGCCATCCATCTCGGGCAACGCCTGGAACTCGCTCACCCACGCCCTCGACAGCTTGAAGGCGATGGCCGGCGTGCCTTGCATGTTCAAGACCTCAATCGTGACTTCCTTGCGGTAGTTCACAAGTGACATGGCGGCGTCGCCGAGGGGGTTGTGTACTTGATTGGCCCAATCGAGAAACTGGCGGTCGTGCGTCAGGCCGGATTCGAGCGTGATCGGCTCGAACTTCGTCCGCCCGGGCATCTTTCGGATGATCGACGGGCCTCCTGCCTCGCGCCACTCGACGACTTCGGTGACGCGTTTGACCGCGGACATCTTCGACAGCCCCGCGACGGCCTGGTTGTCCCAGATGACGCGGAACTTGAAGTTCTTGTACGGGTCTTTACGGTGCGAATTGACGGTAAATTGCGGCATAAATTACCTTCTTCCTCTCGACTGACGACCTGGCTCAGCGCGGGCGGCCCGCTATCTGCTGGAGCGATACGACCACGAACTCAGCCGGTCGCAGCGGCGCAAATCCGACAAGGATATTTACGATGCCAGCGGCCTGGTCGTCAGGGGTTGTCGTGGTCGAATCGACTTTGACAAAGTATGCTTCGCGCGACGTCTGACCCGCGAATGCGCCGTTGCGGAACTGTATGTCCATAAAAGCGCCTATCGTGTTGCGAAGCGTCTGCCAGAGCCGCTCGTCGTTCGGCTCAAAGACCGCCCATTGGATGCCGTTATAGATGCTCTTACGAAGGAAGATGGCCGTGCGGCGCACGGGTATGTATCGCCACTCGGAGGTCGGCTGCCTTGTGCGCGCGCCCCATACGACAAGACCGGCCGAAGGGATACGGCGCAGCGCATTTATAGCGCGCGGGTTGAGCGAGTCCTGGTGAACGTCAACCACTTCAAATTCCAGCGCGCGAACACCGCCGAGTTGAACCTCGGTACCCGCGGGGGCTTTCCATACGCCGCGCCGCCCGTCGGTTTGCGCGTAGAGCCCGGCGATGTAGCCGGACGCGGGGATAGTGATCGACGGGTTTCGGCCAACGCCCGCCGGGTCAGGCACTACGGCGTGCGGCCAGTAGACCGCGTTAAAAGTCGTCGCGCCCGCCATCGGCGTAAGCCCGCCTCCGCCCGTGGCCCAGTTGGCCGCTTCGGTGACGGGATTGGTGGCGTCCGTGAGTGACGGAAGATCGCCGATAAAGAAAATATCGAGTTGCGGGCGGTTGTTGACGTACGTGACGAAATGGTTCTGAAACTCGACAAAGTCCGCGTCGGCGGTCCCGGCCTCCGGCAACATCCTCGACGACGCCGCAACCATCAATGAAGCGTCATCGATCTCTAGTAGCCTGTCGGTCAGAAAAACCGGGAGGTCTGCGGCATCGAAATCGCCGTCCCCGCCTGCGCCGCTGCCGAGCGCGACCGCGTCCGTAGCAAGCTCGGCCGCCGTAGGGAATCGCGGCGATATGTCGTCGTTGTCAAGGTCGGCCGGGATGAAGGGGGCGACGCCCGCGCGCCATCTGATGTATGTGCTGCGGCGCAGCACATCGACGACGTAGTTTTCGTCAAGCGGGTCGTCCGACAGGCGGTCGAACTCCTCGACAGGGATCGGCGTCGTGCTGCCTGGAGGCGTGTAGAAGACTGCGAGCCGCAGCCTTTCACGATCTCCTGCCGCGGTCGAGTCGGTCGAGAGCGCGGCGGCGACCGAAACGCTGTTTCCCCACGCGCCGGGTGAGCTTGCCTCTATAAACTCCTGAACGCCCGCTCCGGGCTCGTCGCGGAAGGCCGTCACCGTAGTGTTCGGGTCGACCACATTGAAACCGTCGCAGAGGCGGAGTATGTATGCGCTCGAACCGCCGTTTGAGAAAAACCCGTCCATGGCATAAGCCATGAGCAGGCGACCGCTCGCGGGGTCCGCCTGACCGGCCAGCCTGCGGCGGTAGCCGCCAAAGAGCCGCTGGTACTCCGTGCGGCTGTTGATGCGCGTCGCTTCAAGCGGCCCGCGCTCCGTCTCACCGATAAAGATGGTTGTGGAGGTAGGGACCCCTTCTATGGTCCGAATACCGCTGGGGATTTCCCGGACATAGACGCCGGGATGAAGAAATGTTGCCATTATTGAAGCACCTCCTGGACGAGAGGCTGGCCCGATTTACTTATAGAGCCAGTGGGAGTTAATCAAAAAACGACAGACTTAACGCGAGGAAGATTTGTACTGCTTACCCAAGGATGGGCGAGAGAGTATCATTACAATTTAAAGCGGTCAAGGACTAAATGTGAAAAATACTACTTCACTGTGAAAGTCTCAAAATTCGAGCTCACCGCCTCTTGCCTCAAGGGGCCGTGACCAGTGGCAGCTCGATAAAACTGGCCTGGCCCGGCGCGTGGTATACGCGCTGCGCGGCCTTCTGGTAATCCCCCGGCTTGGCCCAGAATATGTTGGGCACGAACTTCTGCGGGTTGCGGTCGTAGAGCGGGAACCAGCTCGACTGTACCTGCACCATGACGCGGTGGCCCGGCAAAAAGACGTGGTTCGCGGTCGGGAGCGCGAAGCGGTATAGCAGAGGTTTGCCGGACGCGACAGGCTTCGGCGTCTCTAAACTCTCTCGATAGCGACCACGGAATATGTCCGCCGAGACCATCAACTGATAACCGCCCATCTCCGGCTGGCCCGCCACCTCGGCCGGGTACAGGTCTATGACCTTGACGACCCAGTCGGAGTCGGTCCCGCTTGTCGATGCGATGAGATTGGCGATGGGCTCCCCGCTGATCTTTACGGGGGCGGTCAGGACATCAGAGACGTAGACAAGGACATCGGGGCGGCCTGACGCTTCGCGCTGGTCGTCAACCAGCCAGCGGGACCAGCTGCTGCCGTCAATTGGGCGCGCGCGGTAGGGCACAGGCTTGGCCGGGTCGGAGATATATTCGTCAAACGCTGTGTCGCCGGATTTCGGCGGGTCAAAGCTGAGCCGGAGTCCCGATGACAGGTAGAGCGGGGCCGGTTTTACCGTGCAGCCGGTCGCGCAACCGGCAGGCCACGCAGGTAGCCTCCGCCAGGTGTTCGTTCCCGTCTCGAATGCGACGACGGGAGAGATGTCTGCTTTCGGCGCGCCGTCTTTCAGGTGCTCGTCGAGGAACGGGCGCAGTATCTCGCGGCGGAAAGTAAGCGCGGTGTCGCTGTTGAATTTCAAAGCGCCGAGGGTGCTCCCGTCTCTTATCATCTGGCCGTGATACCAGGGGCCTAGAACCAGAAAGACCTTGTCGTTGTTTACGTCCTTCGGCTCGATGGTCTTGTAAACGGCTATGTCGCCGTAAATGTCCTCCTGGTCCCAGAGGCTGTGCACAAGCATCACTGGAACCTTGAGCGGCTCGCGAGCAAGTATCTTGTCGACGGCCTGGTCGCGCCAGAAGGCGTCGTAACTGGGATGGTCAAGAATCTTTCGCCAGAAGCCGACCTGTTCAAGCCCCCTGCGGCGACCAAGCTCGCCTGCCGATCCCGCTTCCAGGAACATGTCGTAGTCGTCAAAGTGGCTCCTCCACCACTTGACGGAATTATCGCGCGTGGCTTCCTGGTCGTAAATATAAGGCATGCCCTGCTGGCGAAAGGCCCCGTTGTGAAACCAGTCGTCGCCAATCCAGCCGTCAACCATCGGGTTCATCGGCACAGATACTTTGAGCGCGGGGTGCGGGTTGACGAGCGCCATCAAAGGCAGGAACCCGTCGTAAGAGATGCCGAGTATCCCGACCTTGCCGTTGCTTTCGGGCGTGTTCTTTACCAGCCAGTCGATTGTGTCGTACGTGTCGGTCGCGTGATCGACGGAGGTAGGGTTCTGCGGCCCGCGCAGCGGGCGGTTCATGACATAATCGCCCTCTGAACCGTACTTGCCTCGTATGTCCTGGACCACACGAATGTAACCGCCTTCGACGATAACGTCAGTGGCATTATCATAGCCGGTCAAGATAGGGCCGAGGTGAGAGCTTTCGGCGTGAGTCGTCAGCGACTTGGCGTCGTAGGGCGTGCGCGTCAAAAGGATCGGCGCGTTCCTGGCCCCTTTCGGCACAAGGATGACCGTGTAAAGCTTCACCCCGTCACGCATAGGGATCATCACCTGTCGCCTGACGTAGTCGAAGCCGTCATTGGTCGGGGTAAATTTGGCAGGCGTCTCGCTGGGCAGGCTCTGCGTCTGTCGAGAGGTCTGGGCCGTCGCCCGGCAGACTAATAACAACGCGGCGACGAACACTGTCGCAAGCACGGCCAACGCGCGAACACTCTTTATCTTCATAAGGCAATCATCCTCGTCAGATCGGCTTTGAAGGATCAACCCGCCGGTCACAGAAAAGCCGGGCACATTCTACCGATCTTAGCCGGAGCGCGCAAAGCCGTTTTCTTTTCAAATTTGATAAAAGACAGCCCGCTAGCTGGCACCGGGTTTGCTCGCTTACTCTTAGCGGGCCTGGTGTGCCTCGATTTGAGGCGATATTGCTTTGAGGAGATCAGTTTTGGAAAAGAGACACGACGACAGAGACGCAGAGAAAGCCGATGACCAGAAGGTGAACGAAAGAGACGAGAGCCAGCAGGCGGCTGAGCTACAGGTCGGCGAAGAAGACGAGCGGGCCAACCCTTCAAGGTTTGAGCCCGACCCGGAAGCCGAAAAACAACCCGTGTTCGGTGAAAACTGACTAGCGGGCTACGGTCTGGCCGTCTATCGTGGCCCTTCGAGGCAATCGCCGGGCGAGGCCGACTCCGACGCCTATGATCTTCTCCGTGGCCCTTATCGGCCTCCAACCGTTCGGGGTCTCAAGATAGCCCGGCTCGGCCACGAGCCCAAGCCTTGAGCGGCCGTCTTCTTCGATCAAGACGATGTCGCCCGCGCCGCCCGCCGTCGCCGTGGTGAATAGTATTATGTCGCCTTCAAACAGGCTCTTTTCAATCCAGTCTTGATTGACCATAACGCACTCGTAATCGCCTACGTCAATATCAAGGACGCGCGCAAGCGCGTCATATTCGTTAACGTAGACGACGAGCCGCCGTTTCTCGTGCGATGGGATATTAGTGTCGTTTTCCATAGCGATAACCCGGCAAAACCAACACCTATTGAATTAGTTAGCGCCGGTTATGTCAACCTGTCCGGGAGCCCCGCAGGGAGAGGCGTCTTGGCATCGAGTTTGCTCTAATCTCTTTGGATGGGCCGTTTGAACTAAAAGCGAACGGAGGTTTCGAATATGGCTGAAGGTATATTGGGCGGACTTACCATCACAGAGCTTGGTAAGCGAGTCTGGAAAGAGGCGAGCGAAGACAATATCTTCGGCACGGCGGCCGAGCTTGCCTACTACTTTCTGCTCGCGCTATTTCCCATGCTGATCTTTTTGACGAGCCTCGTGGGCTTCTTGCCGGGCGCGCAGGAGAACATACTGAACGGGCTCGCAAAGGCCGTCCCCGGCGAAGCGATGGACATGGTGCGCGAGACGCTAAATGACGTGGTCGCAAACCGCAGCGGCGGTCTGCTCTCGTTCGGCGTGCTCGCAACCCTTTGGGCTTCGTCGAGCGGCGTGGCCTCGCTCATGGAATCGCTCAACGCCGCTTATGAAGTCAAGGAAGGGCGGTCGTTTATTAAACAGCGAGTCGTCGCCGTAGGGCTCACGGTCATGCTGACGCTTCTGATCATCGGCGGGACTGTGCTCATCATGTTTGGCGACAAGCTTGCCGACGCCGTCGCCGGGTGGTTAGGGCTCGGACCCACGTTCGCGACCGTCTGGCACGTAGTCGATTACATACTGGGGCTGGCGCTGCTCTTTTTCGGGATTCAGATGGTCTACTACTTCGGCCCGAACATAAAACAGGCGTGGAAGTGGATAACGCCGGGCGCGGCCTTTGCGGTCTTCGGGCTGATAGTCGGCTCGCTGGCTTTTTCGCTCTATCTGAGATTCGGGCCGAAATACAGCGCGACATACGGCAGCATAGGCGCGGTCATAGTTCTAATGCTGTGGCTTTACATGATGGGGCTCATGCTGCTGGCGGGCGCAGAGATCAATTCCGAGATAGCGCGCGCCCAGAACCAGATGCCCGCCGAGCGAGAGCAGCCTGAGCAGTTGAAGGCGGCTTGAAGCCGCTGACGTTGGACGCGCAACAAACAGGAGAGGTAACGAGTTATGGCAAAAAGGACGATTATATTTTGGAACAGGCTCAAGGACGGAGCCGAGCAACAGGTGACGGAGAATCTGAAGAACATCTTCCCGAATGAAGCCCTGCGCCAGATCGAAGGGATCGAGAAGGTGACCATATGCCAGGGAAACGGCATCTTTTCAGCCGTGGTCGAATATGACGGCGATTTCGAGCAGATTTTCGCAAGCTACATCTCGAACCCGGCCATCGCGGCGTTTCATTCGCAGATGGCCCGCTACCTTGAGAACCCGCCCACTGCGACCGTGCCGGCAGAGTTGCCGATCATGGGCGACGTGCTTTACTGGGACGGGACAAAGGTCCGGGAAGCGGTAGGGTAGACAGAGGCTTTCGGGCGCGACCGGCGGCAGATCGTTTCGCAACAGGCGCGCCCTTTCGATTTTGCATTTCTAAGTTTTGCGTTACGGAACAGACCGGGAAGGGAGAGGTATGACCAGAACATTAAACGAACAAGTCGTGGTGATAACGGGCGCGTCTTCGGGCATAGGCCGTGTCACCGCGCGAATGCTTGGCGCTCGCGGCGCGCGCGTCGTCGTCGCCTCGCGAAATCTAAGCTCGCTCACAGAGATTGCCGAAGAGATCAATCAATCGGGCGGCCAGGCCGTTGCCTGCCAGACGGACGTTTCCGACAGCAGCCAGGTTCAGCGATTAGCCAACACGGCCCTCGCTCATTTCGGGCGTATCGATACGTGGATAAACAACGCGGGCGTTTCGCTCTACGCTACGTTCGACAAGGTTTCCGAAGCGGAAGCTCGCAGGATTATGGACGTAAATTTCATGGGCACGTTCCACGGCATGCAGGCGGCGCTGCCGATTATGCGCGGGAACGGCGGCGGCACGATTATCAACACCGCATCGGTTACAGGCAAGCGCGGCATCCCGCTTCAGACCGTCTACAGCGCGTCGAAATACGCCATTGTCGGGCTTGGCGAAGCCGTGCGCGCAGAGCTTGCAAGCGACGACTCGAACATAAACATTTGCACGATCTGCCCGCCCTCTGTCGATACGCCCTTCTTCGATCACGCGATGAGCAAAGAAGGCTACGCGGCAAAGCCTATGGCTCCGGTCTATGAGCCTGAGACCGTGGCCGAAGCGATAATCGGTTGCGCCGAAGACCCGAAGCGTGAGGTGCTGATAGGAGCGGGCGGCAAAGCCTTTGCTCTCTTTAACACGCTCGCGCCGGGCGTGACCGACTGGTTTTTGGGAAAGACTGCGATCAGCGGGCAGTTGAGCGACGAGCCGAAGACGGTCGAGGATATGAGCAACCTGTTCGACGTGCCGCCGAATCGCCGCGAGCACGGCGGCTGGAACGCGCTCGGTATGCGAAAGCACTCGAACGGCAACGGCGGCGGCACAGGTATCCTTAACCTGATCGGGCGTCACCCAATCGCCACGTCAGCGGTCGGAGTGGCGGGGCTTATGCTCGCCAAACGCTACCTCTTCAGATAAGCGGCTTCTAAAAGTCAAAAGCCGGGGCAGGTCGACCTGTCCCGGCTTCTGTTTTTGATCTGACGGCGATTAAAAATCGGACCTCTTAGATTCAAAGAGCCGTTGATTGGGCTACCTGGCCTGCTTCGATCAACTGCTTGAACCGGCGAAGATACTGCCGCACAACCGATTCGGGACTGCTGCCCGTGACTCGGCCGACCAGCGCGCCAATCGGCCCTGCGGTCTGCCCGTAGCGCATGACTACGAGCACGCGCGTGCCGTGCTCTGTCGGCTCAAAGAGGACCTCGCCGCTATTTGGCACTCCGGCTGTGGTCGAGCGCCAGGCGATGATCTTGCCCGGACGGTTAGCCGTCAGCTCGGAGTCCCATTCGACAAGCTCGTCGAGCGGCCCTTCGGCTACCCACCGCCAGGTGTTTGCGCCCGTCTTGCGCACCTCAAGCACGTTCGCCATGAAGCGCGGGAAATCTTCAAAGCGGGACCACATCTTATATGCCTCTTCGGGCGAAGCCATCACCTCTACGACCTGCCGCACTTCGCGCGGCGCACTCGAAGCGATTGGCGCGCCCGCCGCCGTCGCAATCGTCGTCGTGGCAATGCCCGCGCCCATGACTCCCATGATCGTTCCCGTAACGCCGCCTTTTTTGAAACCGTAGTAAGCCAGCGCCGCCCCTGCGGCCGCGGCCGCTACCTGCGCGACTCTTTCGTTGGTAGCCATACTGCAAACTCCCTTTTGTTTTATTCCCGCACACCTTCGCCTATCATAAATAGATTAAGGCAATGCCTATGCCACGCGGCGGTGGGCAGCCGTCTGTCGTCGTATGCGAATCACGGGTCCGCGTAAAAGCCCGCCGCTCACTGTTAATCACCGACCACTGACCACCGGCCGCCCACCACTGACCACTTCTGCTCGTAAAGCTCGAAATCTTCCCTGATATTATCGCTTACCGCAAAGAGCCAGAGCGGATAAAGATCGAGCATGATCTGCTGGGCGCGGTCGAGGAAGGCGCGGCTGTACAGGACGGGGTCTGTAGCGGGAAAGTATTCGCCGACCGTAAAACTCTCAAGATTGACCCAGCGGCTTGCACTCTTTGGCAGGGGCCAGCGCGTGACAGCGCCCGTCTCTGTGCCGGCAAGCTCCCAGTACCGCTCCGATATGCGGCGCTCGTCCAGGTATCGCCTGAAGAGGCGAATGTTCTTCTTTATCCTCTCCTGAACAGGCCCCGTTCGCAATTTACGATAGCCGCCTGGATAAAATCCCACAGTGACGCCGTGCGCAAAGATGCCTATGTAAAGCAGTGCTTCGTCTGTCCATCTCTTGCCGTGACGCGGGAAGCTCACGTATATAAACGGGCGGTAAGGCAGCCGGTCTTTTTGAAATCTGAGGTCGGTGTTTATGCGGCTCACTGTCCGGCCCACGCGCGGCTCTATGTCGAAATCCTGGTTGAGCGCGTAAAGCAGGGGGCCAAAACTGGCAACAAGCGTCTTTGCGGGGGCGAGGACCGCAGCAGTGTACTCGCGACGATGATCGTCAAACCACTCTCTGCTATTGTTTTCGGTCAGGTCACGCAGGAACTGAAACAACCCGGCCGAGAACCCCTCGAAACGGCCGTGACCCATGTCGCCTCTCTTCAATTATCAAGATCCGCCTGTTCTATGCCCTGAGCTTATAGTCTCGCCCGCGCTCGTGTCAACCACGCTCGTTTGCGGTCAAAACCTCTCTTTTTATCGGGCAGTATGTATTTCCTGGCCGCAGTTAGCCTCTAATTTCGGTGTAGGGACAAATTATTTGGACCGATCAGAGCAGTTCTAGAGGAGGCGTTAAGAATGAAAGCAAGGATCTATCTGGTATTGGCGGCGCTGACGCTGTTGTCGGGCGTCCTTTCGATTGGCGGAGTCTCTGCCGCCAAAGACGATGAGCGTTTTGAGTTTGAAGGGACGATTCAAAGCTTACCCGGCACCGAAAACCACCTGGGCGACTGGGTCGTGAGCGGGCGCACCGTTCACGTCACATCCGCCACAAGGATCGAGGAGGAGGACGGCCCCGTATCCCTGGGCGCTCGCGTAAAGGTAAGAAGCGACCGCCCCGCACAGGACGGCTCGGTCACGGCCTCAAGGATCGACGTTGAAGCGGGACCGGGCGGCAACGGTAACGCCAATGGAAACGGCAACGGCAATACCAACGGGAATGGTAACGGCAACGGCAACGGGAATGGCAATACTAACGGGAACGGGAACGGGAACGGCGACGATGACCGTGATGAAGACGACGACATTGAGTTTAGAGGTACCGTACAGGCGTTCCCGCAAGGGTTTGTCGGAGACTGGATAATCGGAGGCCGCACGGTCCGGGTAACAAACGCAACCCGTATCAAGCAGAATCACGGCCCCGTAGTCGTCGGCGCGTTTGTCGAGGTCAAAGGGTTTCTAGCGAGCGACGGCGTATTCGAGGCGCGTGAAATCGAGGTTGAATCCAATGTCAACGGCGATGACGGACGCCACGAGGTTAAAGGCACTATCGAGAGCCTTCCGGCATCCGGCCTTTTAGGCGAATGGATCGTAAACGGTCGCAGGGTGAACGTCACATCAAACACTATACTCGACGACGAGCACGGCCCCTTTGTCGTGGGCGCGCGCGTCGAAGTCCACGGCAACCTCCGCTCCGACGGTGTCATTGACGCCACCCGGATCGAGTCGAAGCAGGACGACGACGATAACAACGGTAACGACAACGATAATGGTAACGGCAACGGCAACGGGAATGGTAACGGCAACGGGAACGGCGGCAACCTCGCTCCCGCGAACTTTAAGGGCGTGATCGAGGCGATGTCGGGCGACACCTGGACGATAAGCGGTCGAACGGTGCTTATCACACCGTCGACACGGATCAAGCAGCAACACGGCCCCGTGGGCGTCGGTGTCCGAGTCAAGGTCAAGGGGAGACGGCAGGCGGACGGAACCATTGTCGCTTCCAAGATTCAAGTCAGAGACTCGAACTAAACCCGTAATTTCGATTAAACATAGTGCCGCGACAGCCGGAGAACTCGGCCGTCGCGGCGCTCTCTTTTCCGGTCGCGCTTATGCGCTTTGAAGCGCGACCGGGCAGGTTGTAGAATGAAACCGTGCGCGAGCCTTCTTACACCAAGCTTTTGCAGTCGGGCGAGTTTTCCCTCCGCGTCGAGCGGCTGATCAGTATGCTCGAAAAGTGCCGCATATGCCCGCGAGACTGCGACAATAATCGGCTCAAAGACGAGCCCGCCGCCTGCTACTCCGGGCTGCTCCCGATAGTCTCGACATACACGCCCCATTTTGGCGAAGAGCCTGCGCTTGTCGGCACGCACGGCGCGGGCAACGTCTTTTTGGGGTTATGCAACCTGCGCTGCGTCTATTGCCAGAACTATCAGATCAGCCAGACATTTAAAGAGCAGCGAAAGAACGAAGTCTCGTTCGAGCGATTGGCTGAAATCTTTCTGGAGCTTCAAGGTCGCGGGTGTCACAATATCAACTGGGTTTCGCCTACGCACTTCGCGCCGCAGCTTGTAAAATCGCTCTACCTGGCCGCGCAAGCAGGCTTGCGGCTGCCGGTCGTCTACAACACAAACTCATACGATTCGGTCGAAGTCCTGCGCCTGCTTGACGGTATAGTCGATGTCTACCTGCCCGACCTCAAGTATAGCGATGCGGAAGCGGGGCGCGAGTACTCGAAGGTGACCGAATATGTCCGCCACTCGCGCGCGGCTTTAAAAGAGATGTATCGCCAGGTTGGCGACGAGCTTGTTTACGGCGAGGACGGGCTGCTCAAGCGCGGGCTTATAATCCGGCTGCTCGTCCTGCCAAACGACATTGCAGGGATAGAGGAATCACTCCGCTGGATTCGCGACGAGCTTTCGCCGCGAGTGACCATAAGCCTTATGGCTCAATATTTCCCGACAAATAAGGTAGGCGTTGAGCGATACCCGCTGATCTCGCGGAAGATCAGGTGGACCGAATGGCTCACCGCCATCGAGCAGATGGAATCTTTCGGCATGGAAGAAGGCTGGATGCAGGATTTCGATTCAGCAGCCGAGTATTACCGTCCAGATTTCGGAGACTCCAAGACGCCGTTTAAAGACATTTCGGACTTCACCTCTTCTGATACACCCGGCACAATCGACCCATAACCTCAACGAGACGCTACACCCTATTCATATAAAACCTGGGAGCAAGCTCGATTGTGGCATTATAGCCTGCTAATTGCCGCTAACCCTGCCCGGCGGCGGTCAACTCGACCCAACCCGCAGGTTAAGTTATTCTAACTAATACCTCTCGCCCGGCTTGGCTCAATTAATAGGCGTAGCAGGGAAGTGATGACGGGGGTGTTATTGCAATAAAAAAAGCATACAAAATGGGAAAGTCATGCTAGAATCCAATCTATGAAATGCCCAAAGTGCTTCAACCCCCTCCGACGAGTAAGTAGCACCGAAGATTCTGTTTGGTTCACTTGCCCGTTGGGTCACAGATTCCACTCAGAGACAGGCAGCGGTATTAGCGATTCCGAAGGTCACCGCTACGCTGTTTCCGAATGAGATAGAGCGGCTACCCCCAGCCGAAAAGGTTGGGTGTAGCCGTAGGGATTCACAACTCGTTTAGCAGGAATCAGCTCAATCGGAACCCAGGCCGCCGGGGCTCCCTTTTTTGTTGCCGACGTGCGTCTTGCGTTTACCGCCGCCTTTAAACCCGCCAGCATCCTGGCCGCCCATTCCGCCGCCCGATTTTCCGCCTTTCCCGCTCCTCTCGGCCGCTTCACCGCTGCCCATAGACTTGTTTGTCATCTCTTCGGGCATCCTGTCCGTACTCTGTTCTTTTGCCATTTCTGCTCTCCTCCCTATTCCTAGCCTTTCGTTAACTTCAACCGCTCAATCAACCAGACTTAGAAAAGCAATTGATATTCCACCGCCGCGATAGTTAGCCACGCTAGCCCCGTCGCCGCAAAGCAGTAAGCAAAACTAACCGGACTTGTAATTTTTTTGTAAAAACAGGCTAAAAGAGTCTGAATACGGGAATATTGAGCTATGTTTCAGCATTTAGACTTGCTCATCTTGCTCAATAAAGTTAAAACATATTTGAATGAGTATGGTATGCTCGCGGCGGGGATAAGATAGTAAGCCGCTTGCATAAGTAAGGTCAAGAATCGGGAACGAAGGAAGGGAAACTTATAACCAAACCCAGGTCAGGCCCTGGGTATAGGTGTATTTACGGCTCCTGAGGTATTCGTTTCAATTTGGATTCAATCTGATTGGCCACTTGAGCGGGGGTAGAAAAATGGAAAGGCGAGCTACACAGGAGAGCCCTGTTGAGCTGATCGACAGCGGCCAGTTTCTCATCGCCGAGGAGATGTTCTCCGAGCGAAGAACCGACGACCCGATGGAGATGGTTGTTCGTTCGGAAGTTGACATGTATTTCGACAGGCTTGACCACGGGGCGGACCTTTTAAACCAGGTGGCTCCGAGGATCGCAGACATCGACGTAGCGGCGCGGTTTTCGCTCGCCAAAGGGAGGCTGGGGCTGTGGCGCGGCGAGGATGAGCTGGCCGAGACACAGTTTCAAACCGCTTATCATTTTTACCTCTTCCAGAATGATTCTTACGGGCTGGGCCAGGCATTGCTGGGGCTTGCGCGCCTTGAGCGGCGGAGCGGCGATTTCGACGAAGCGAAATCGATGCTGGCGACTGCTCTGGAAGGCATACGCGGGCGGACCAACAGAAAGACAGAGTTCGTGCGCGGGCTGATAATCTCGGAGCAAGCCGCGCTAGCCGCTGACCGTGGAGAGGTTGAACATTCCGCCGAATGCTACTCGGAAGCGATGCGGTTGCTAAAGGGCAACGAGCGGGGCCGTTTTTACGGTCGCGCGATAGTAGGTCTGGCAGACCTCAAGTGCTCGCTCGGCGACTTTCAGGACTCGCTTGAGCTTTATAAAGAGGCCAACACGATCTTTGAGCGCTACGACATCAGACAAGACCTGGCCGAAGGGCGGTTGAAGCTTGCCGAAGCGCTGATAAGGCTGAAGCGATTCGAGCGCGCGGAAAAGCTTGCTGAAGAGAGCCGCGATTTGATGCGCGGAAACCCCGAAGGCGAAAGCGCCGCGCTCGCGGTTCTGGCGCTTGTGGCATTGCAGCAAAACGAGATAGATGAAGCCGCCACGCGCGCAGTGGCCGCGGTCGAAGCGGGCGATCAACAGGGGTCGGCTGAAGCGCGCGCGCAGGCGCGCATTGCGCTCGGACAGGTCCGGCTTGCCGAACGCGAATTCAAACAGGCCACCGATACACTTGGCGAAGCCGCAGAGCTTGCGCGGCAGGCCAGGAGCGTCTCCGATAATCGCCGCCTTGAGCTTTCGGCGGTCATATACCTGGCCGAAGCCTTTCACAACGTCGATACGCGAGCCGGGCGGCAGGAGCTTGTGCGCGCGAGCGAGATACTGAATACGCTCGAAGACGCGTGGCTGGGCGACGAGTTCAACCGCGTGTCGGCCAAGTATGAAGAGCAGATCGTTTTTACCGACGACAACCGCCTTGTCTTTGACGGGAACCAGCTTCCCCGCTGGCAAGAAGCCAAGCGCACGCTTGAGGGGTTTTTACTCAGGAACGCGCTGAGACAGACGAGCAACAGCCTGACGCGCGCGGCCCGCAAGCTCGGCGTGTCAAAGGTCCACGTTCATAACTTGAAGAAGAAACACGGGCTGTAACCCGATAATTTTGAAGCCGCGACTCAGTCATTTTATACCTGAGTCACAACAGGTATCGGCGGCGGACAAGCTCAAGCGCGGCGGTCGATGCGCGCCAGCGGATCAGGTGGCGGTCGCCCGCTAGCACCATCCGTTTGTTTGAAGAGCCGACGTCGTCCGCAAGCCCTATGTAAACTGTCCCGACCGGCACCGCTTCCGTGCCGCCCCCCGGACCTGCCACGCCTGTGACGGAGAGGCCAATGGTCGCGCCCGTCCGCTCTTTAACCCCGCGAGCCATAGCTTCAGCCGTCTCGCCGCTCACCGGGCCGTGCGTTTCAAGCATCTCTGTCGTGACGCCGAGCAAGGCGGTCTTTGCTTCATTTGTGTATGTGACGATGCTCCCGACAAAATAGTCGCTCGACCCCGGCACTCTTGTAATGCGCTCGGCCACAAGCCCGCCCGTACAGCTTTCGGCCGTCGCTATCGTATAACGCCTGAGCCGCAGGCGGTCGCCGACCACCCCTTCAAGCGATTCGCCGCGAGTCGTGTAAAGGTTCTTCCCGATCTTCTGTTCGAGCTTATCTGCAAGCTCTTCGACAATCTCTTCGGCTCGCCCTGCGGTCTCGGCCGTGGCCGCAAGATGTATCTCGATCTCCGAATCTGTGAATAAAATGGTAGTCGCCGGGTTCGTGTACTCCGTGTAGATGGGAGCGATCATGTCGTCGAGTTGAGATTCACCCATCCCTGTCACTTTCAGCACTCGTTTGGCGATGCGAGTGCCGCGCGCCATCTTTTCAAGCTCCGGCATCACGTAATCGTCAAACATCGGGCGATTCTCTCTGGGCGGCCCCGGCAGCAGGACTATCAGCTTGCCCTCGTGCTCGATCTTGATCCCGGCCGCAGTGCCGTTCGGGTTCGGCAGCACGCTCGCGCCGCGCGGGATAAGCGCCTGTCGCTCGTTATTCGGTGTCATCTGGTAGCCGCGACTCGTCATCCTCTCGCGCAGCCGCGCGAGCACGTCGTAATCGAGCATAAGCTGGCGACCGCAAACTCGCGCAAAGACTTTGCGAGTGATGTCGTCTTCCGTCGGCCCCAGCCCGCCGGTCGAGATGACGACGTTCGACCGCTTGAGCGCGTCGCGAACGGTCTCTTCAAGGTTCGACTCTTCATCGCCGACTATCGTCTTCAGGTGCACGCTTATCCCGACAGAGTTGAGCCGCTCTGTAAGCCACAGCGAGTTCGTGTCCGTCCGGTGCGGCGTCAGAAGCTCTGACCCGATTGCTATTATCTCTGCTCTTAACATGGTTACCTGTAGAGTCCTCGCTCGCTTATGTATTTTTCGACGCGGCCGGGCACAAGCCCCGCGATGCTCGCCCCCGCGCCGACTCGCTCGCGCACCTCGGTCGCGGAACGCTCTGCGACATCGGCGGGGAGTTCCAGAAACGAGACGCGGTCGGCCAGCCCCGCAGGCACGTGTTTGATCAAGTCGTGAAAAAATCCGCGCCCCGCGCCGCCTCGCTCCGCGACGACCAGGCGGCTCTGCCGCAACAAAAAATCCAGCGCGTCGAGGCGGCCCGTGAACTTCCTGTGATACCGCGCCGTGTACTTCTCTTCAATGTCGAGCACACGCTCGAATGTATCGAAGCCGATGACGAAGTGCAAATCGGTCGGTTCCGCGTAGGCGCGCTCGATTGCTTCGACCATGTCTACAAAGTATGCGTGCGACGACAGGGCTATCGAGGCCGCAGGCTCCGAGGCCAGCGCGAGGTCGAGCATCACAACCCTCTCTTCGAGACGGCATGCGTAAGAGGTTTTGTCGGCGTTCGCGGGGCTTGCGACCGCAAGCATCTCGGTCAGCGACAACTCGCGCCTTGCGCGAATAATCAACTCAAGGTGCGCGTTTGTCGGAGGGTTGAACGACGAAGCGAAGACGCCAACCCGCGTCGAATGAGATTCGGCCCGCTTTATGAATTCTATGACGGGCTTGTGACTCCGGGCGACGCTCTCGATTAACCGTTCGATGTGAGGGAGATCGATCAATGGGGTCACCGCTTATACGAAGCCGAACCGGATGGCGAGCCAGACAACGAGCCCCGCGTAGACTCCGGCCAGAGCGTCATCAGCCATGACGCCCAGTCCGCCGTGCAGCCGCTCAAGACGCCGGATAGGGTAAGGCTTGAAGATGTCGAACAGGCGAAAGAGCGCGAAGGCCAGAACAATACCTGCGCCGCCCGTCGCTGGAAGCGCGTATGCAAGCGGCGTCAACGCTATCAACTGGCCGCTCACCTCGTCGATCACAACCTGGCCGGGGTCCTCAAGCTCGCTTACGCGGCACGCCCTCGCAGACGCCCAGACTCCGAGCCCGAACAGCGCAAAGTTGATCACGACGAGCGCGGCAAAAAGCGAGTAGGAATCGAGGCCAATCGCGGCTACGGCCAGATAGAGCCCCACGCCTTCAATCGCGCCGAAGGTGCCGGGGGCTACGGGGGCAAATCCCGCGCCAAGCCCCGTGGCGACTGCGTAGCCTGCGCGATCAAGGGCGGTGATCTTTTGGGCTGCCTGTCGTGGTCGAGCCATGAAAATTAAACAAAGAAAGCTAAACGAGGAAAGCTAAACGACCTGGCCGATGAGGTCATAATCGTGCGCTTCGGTAATCTCGACCGTGACGAAATCGCCCGGACGCACCTCGACGCCTTCAGGAATGTCGTTTATCAAAATCGAGCCGTCTATCTCGGGAGCCTGGCTTTGCATACGGCCTTCGAGCAGCAGGTCGCTCTCCTTAGACGCGCCTTCGAGCAAGACGCGGACCCGCTCTCCCACAAGGCGGCGATTCTTGCGGCGCGATATGCGCGCCTGCTCTTTCATCAACCGTTTCCCGCGCCGCTCTGCCAATCGCGGGTCGACCTTCTCATCAAGCTCGAAAGCGGGGGAGTTCTCTTCGTCCGAATATGTGAAGACGCCGACGCGGTCGAATTCGACGGAGCGTACGAAATCGAAAAGCTCCTCGAAATCCTCATCGCGCTCGCCGGGAAACCCGACTATAAAAGTAGTGCGGACGGCCACGCCCGGCACGCGTTCGCGTATGCGCGCGATCAACCTTTCGTACGATTCCCGGTTACCGCCCCGGCGCATGCGCTGGAGCACCCTGCGGCTCGCGTGCTGGAGCGGGATGTCGAAGTACTTGCAGACGTTCGGGCGGTTGGCCATCACGGTGAGCAACTCGTCTGTTATAGCGGTCGGGTAGCAGTACAAAAACCTGACCCACTCGACGCCCTCGACATAAGATATTCGCTCTACGAGTCGCGCGAGCCCGTCTTTAAGCGCCAGGTCCGAGCCGTATGTGGTAGTGTCTTGCGAGATCAGCACGATCTCTTTTACGCCCTGAGCGGCGAGCATCTCGACTTCCTTGATTATCGATTCGGGCGAGCGGCTTCTAAAGACGCCGCGCAGCTTTGGGATTATGCAGAAGGCGCAGGTGTGGTCGCAGCCTTCGGCTATCTTCACATAAGCCGTGTAAGGCGCGGTCGCGCGCAGCCTTGGCGTTGTCTCGTCATATAGATAAAGCTCTGGCGCTGCCTTGCCTTCGCTGTATATGGGGAGGAACTTGCGCCCGCCCGCTTCGGCCACGTCCAGGATATTTTCAAGCTGGTTGACGCCGACGCAGGCGTCGATCTCAGGTATCTCGCGCCGAAGGTCGTCCTGGTACCTTTCGACGAGACACCCGGCCACGACGAGCCGCTTCAGACTGCCCTTCTGTTTCAACTGGGCCATCTCAAGAATCGTATCGACAGACTCCTGGCGGGCGGAATCTATAAAGCCGCAGGTGTTTACGACAAGCAGGTCGGCTTCACCGGAGTCGGCGGTCACCTCGTAGCCTTTGCTCGCCAGAAGCCCCATCATCACCTCGCTATCGACAAGGTTCTTGGGGCATCCGAGGCTGACCATCCCGACCTTTTTCTTTTGCGTCATCTACTTAGTTCACATCCTTACGGCAGACGATTCTCGTGATCGCGGAAACTGATATGTTAAACGATTGACGACAGATTTGCTATAGCGACCTTGCGGGCGGCTGGCGAGCCTACTCGCCCGATTGATAACTGGTGCGGCTTGCGCGCGGGATTGCGCCGCTTCGTTTCACCTCGACCTTGATCTGGCGGACGCCCTTGTTGCCGCGACCCTTATCGGGCGGGTAGTAAGCAAGCGTGTAGCTCGATCTTATCTCTTCGGCGATTGCCTTAAAAGCGGGCGTGAAATCTCTCGAATCCGCAGAGTAATCCGCGCCGCCCGTCGCGGGCACGAGCCGCGAAGCGTCGAGCAGCGTGATCGAGCGCTTGCCGCCAAGACCCGGCGCATAAGAAGGCAGGGTTATGGAATAGACCGTCACGCCCGCGTCCTGCGCGGCCTGCACCATGTCGAGCGGCCCGCCCGGTCTCGGAATCATCCCCGGCTGGTCCATAGTGTCCGAGCCTATGCCGTCCGTAATGACGACGACCACACGGCGAAGCCTGCGACCGCTGCGAAACTTCGGCGCGCGCTTGAGCAGCGCTATCGAGCGTTCTATGCCGCCGAAAAGGCGCGTCGAGCCTGCGGCTTCGCCTATCTTTTGAAACGCCTGGCCGAGCTTTCGAGGGTCGTTTGTGAAATCCTGGAGCACGCGGATTTCGTGGTTGAATGCCACGAGCGAAAAGACCGATTCGGGTCTGAGCATCTTAATAAAGATCTCGGTCGCCTCGCGCTGGCGGACCACCTCTTCGGGCTTGATCGAGCCCGACGCGTCGAGCGCGAACACGACCGCTACGGGCCGTGTGAGCGCGGCTTCTTCGCTCGCTTCAAAAAAGTCGAGCTTCTGCGGCTGGCCGTCTTCGTATATGACAAAGTCTTCGGCTTTGAGGTTGCGGATAAAATTGCCGTCCTTGTCCGTCACCGTCACGTCGACCGTTACAAGGTCTGTCCCTATCTTGATAGGCTTGTCGTCCTGGCCGGCGAGCGCGGGCGCAAGCGCGAACAGTCCCGCTACGAGCGAAGCCAGAACGCTTCTGAAACTTACCTTCTTAAACTTCATCGAAAACCCCTCTTGAAAATACTTCCTGAACCCGCGCAAGGCTCTAGCCGTCTTCCTAGTCAGTACGGATAGGGGATGTGCGAAGATCAATAAAAGGTTAGCATGCCTTACCACCAAGTTTCAATTTTGCCGTTTTGACGGGGTAGATGCTAGACTGCAATCTTGCTGATTTAGTTTAAAAGGCGGAGGGCGATGTGGCAGTAAGTGAAAGATTGCTTGAGATACTTGCGTGCCCCGTGTGCAAGGTCAAGGTCGAGCTGAAGCCAGACGGCAGCGGGTTGAAGTGCCCGGAATGCAGGCGCGTCTATCCCGTGCGTGACGATATTCCGGTTATGCTGGTCGACGAGGCGACGATTGAAGGCGACTAAAGAGTGACACAGGCCTCCCGCACGACTTCAGACGCTCGCGCCATTCAGGCAAGTGACATTGACTGGACGACGGTCCGGCGCGTGCTGCTCATCAGGTTGCGCTCGATAGGCGACACGGTCTTGATGACCCCCTGCCTCTCTGAATTGAAAGCCTGGCAGCCCCGCCTGGAAATATCCGTCATAACAGAACCGACGGCTGCGCCGCTGCTCGAAAACCACCCGCTCGTCGATAAGCTCATAATCGCGCGCTCCACGCTCGGCTCAAGGCTTGCGCTCGCCGGGCAGTTGCGCCGCGAGCGGTACGACCTGGCGTTCAACCTTCACGGCGGCACCACGGCAACCTTTATCGCCGCGCTTTCGGGAGCGCGGCACACGGTAGGCTATCGAGCTTATCGTTACTCGCGGCTGCTCACGAAGCGCGCGCCCGCGCCTGAGCTTTTGCTCGGCCGTAAGCGTGTGCATAGCGTCGAGCAACAGCTTGCGCTGCTTTACTGGTCGGGCGTGCCCGAAACAAAGCGACCGCGTTTGTCGCTGGCGGTTTCGCCGGAAGCCCTTGCGCGCGTGAAAGAGCGGCTCGGCAGCCTGGGGCTGGAAGCAAACGGGAGCCGTGAACCGAATTTCGCATGCATTGCGCCCGCCGCCGCTTTTGCGTCGAAGCGATGGCCGTCGAAAAGGTTTGCCGATGTAGCCTGCCACCTGCGCGACCGTTGGGGCTTGCCCTCTGTGGTCATAGCCGGAGCGGGCGAGGAGCATCTTGCCCGCGAGGTACGCGCGGCAATAGACGACGCCGGTTCAAAATCCGAGACTCACATTTTGACAGGGCTCAGCTTGGAAGAGCTTGTGACCCTGTTGAGCCTGGCGAGCGTCTTTGTCGGCAACGACAGCGGCCCGGCCCATATCGCCGCCGCGTTCGATAGGCCGATGGTCGTCGTCTTCGGCTCGTCAAACCCGAACGTCTGGCATCCGTGGACAGAGTCGGCTTATAAAATAATCTGCCCGGCGGGCGGGCCAGAAATCGACGACCGCGAGATCGACTCAATCGCCCCGGTCGCGGTTACGCAAGCGGTCGATGAAGTCATAGAGCAGGCGGCGCAGGCCCGGCTCGAAATAAAGGCCGGGGTTCAAAGGTAGATTTCAAGGCTTATGATCAGTTTAAGCGGCGAGCGCGCAAAAAGACTGACCGATGGGTTCACAGGCAAGCGAATAGCCGTGCTTGGAGACTTGATGCTGGACGAATTCATCTGGGGGCGCGTGCGCCGCATATCGCCCGAAGCCCCTGTTCCCGTAGTCGAGGTCGAGCGCCACACGGTGGCTCTTGGCGGGGCGGGAAACGTGGTCTCGAACCTCGTAGCGCTCGGCGCTCACACGGCCCCTTTCGGAATTGTGGGCGACGACGCGGACGCAGAGCGGTTGCGGTTCGCGTTTCGCTCTCTTTCTGTGAGCGACGAAGGGCTTGTGGCAGACGGCTCGCGCCCGACAACTCTCAAGACGCGCATCATCGCTCATAACCAGCAGGTCGTCCGCGCAGACAGGGAGAGCCGCGCTCACGTTTCGACCGAACTTGAAGAGAAGGTCGCCGCGCTCATAACCGGCGAGATGAGCAGGCTTGATGCGATAGTCGTTTCCGACTACAACAAGGGGTTGCTTACGCCGGGCTTGCTCGGCCGCGTCTTGCCTGAAGCCGCGAGGCGCGGGATCGTCGTCTGTCTCGATCCCAAGATGCGGAGCTTTGCGCATTACCAGCCGGTCACGGTAATCACCCCCAACAACCAGGAGGCAGCCGAAGCGGCCGGGGTTTCGATTGAAGATACAGGGAGCCTCGTCGAAGCCGGTCAAACGATACTCGGCGCGATCAAGTGTCAGGCGGTGCTTGTGACGCGTGGCGAAGAGGGGATGACGCTGTTTACCGACGGCGGCGAGGTTACGCACATCCCTACGGTCGCCCGCGAGGTCTATGACGTGACGGGGGCGGGCGACACGGTCATCGCCACGCTCGCGCTCGCGCTCACATCGGGCGCGACGCTTACGGAAGCGGCGGTGCTCGCAAACCACGCGGCAGGCGTTGTCGTAGGAAAAGTCGGGACCGCCACGGTCACCTGCGAAGAGCTGCTGGAAACGATTGGAGAGAAGTGACTTGGGGAAGGTGACAAGTGACAAGTGACAGGTGACAAGAAAGAGCGGAAGCCGCGTCGGTTATTCTCTCTTTCTTGTCACCTGTCACTCGTCACTGTTTACTCCTCAGCGCCAAGTTTCTCTTGACGCGCAGGGGAGCGCATAGTTTGATACAGATTATTATGGGGACGCTATTATGAGTGATGAGTTGTTGAAGAAGATCGTCGAGCGCCGCGCTGTTGTCGGCGTGATCGGGCTCGGTTACGTAGGGTTGCCGCTTGCGGTCGAGTTCGGGCGCGGCGGGCTGCAGGTCATAGGGTTTGAGGTCGACTCTTCCCGCATCGAAGTCATAAACGACGGCCGTTCTTATATTCCGGACGTGCCCGACGAGATGGTCAGCGCGCTTGTCGAGCGCGGCAAGCTCTCCGCGACGACAGATTTTTCGAAGCTTAAAGAGACGGATGCCGTAATCATCTGCGTGCCCACGCCGCTGCGCAAGACCAAAGAGCCAGACATCTCTTACATACTGGCGGCTGCCGAACAGGTGCGCGCCAACCTTCACTCGCCTCAGCTGGTCGTCCTGGAATCGACGACCTATCCGGGGACCACGGACGAAGTGTTGCTCCCGATGCTCTTAGAGACGGGGCTCGATCTCGACAAAGATTTCTTCCTCGCCTTTTCGCCTGAGCGCGTCGATCCGGGCAACAAGCAGTTCCAGACCCACAACATACCGAAAGTCGTAGGCGGCGTCTCGGAGGTTTCGACCCAGATCGCCGCCGCGCTTTACAAAAATATCGTCGAGCGCGTGCACGAGGTTTCGAGCGCGCGCGTGGCCGAGACGGCCAAGCTTCTTGAGAACACCTTTCGCTCGGTCAACATAGGGCTCGTAAACGAGATGGCGCAGCTCTGCTACCACCTCGGAATAAACTCCTGGGATGTCATCTCGGCGGCGGCGACAAAGCCATTCGGGTTTATGCCGTTTTATCCTGGCCCCGGCATAGGCGGCCATTGCATACCGCTCGACCCTCACTACCTGTCGTGGAAGGCCCGGCTTCACGGGTTCGAGGCCCGGTTCATCGGGCTTGCCGAAGAGGTCAACTCTCGCATGCCGCGTCACGTCGTGCAGCTCATTCAAGACGGGCTGAACGAGGCGGGCAAACCGCTCAAAGGCTCGCGCGTGCTCGTGCTTGGCGCGGCCTACAAACGCGACATCAACGACTTTCGCGAATCGCCCTCGCTAGGCATCGTCGATCAGTTGATGCACAAAGGGGCAGAGGTCAGCTACCACGACCCTTACGTCGCAGAGATGCCGCTAGACGGCAAAGGCACGCTCACAAGCGTCGCGCTCGACGACGAGACGCTACAATCGGCCGATTGCGTCGTAATCGTCACAGACCATTCGACCGTAGATTACAGCCGCGTAGTCCGGCTTGCCCGGCTTGTCGTCGATACTCGAAACGTCACGCGCAAACTCGCCTCGGCCGAAGACGAAGCAAAGATCATCAGGCTTTGAGATATTTCGAGCTATGAAATATTTCAGGCTTTAGCCGTCGACCGAGAGTCTAATCCACCGGCAGGCAATTTCTTGTGAAATGCTTGCAAAGCACGACATGGAATCAAAGTTGTGGTAAATTATTTACGGTCTTTTTGGGATTGTCATCGATAGAGGCGTGCTGGCGGATCTTCAGACATTGATTAGATCGAAGCTATTTATCCCTTTTTTTTTGATCACGCTTGTCTCATGCGGAGACAGGCAAGCGCCGATAGGCGACGCGCCTCTTAAAACAAGATGGGAAGCCGGTGCGCAGGCCGGCAAGCTCGACCTGCTGGCGGTCGATCTGCTGGCGAGCGGGCAAGGCTGGGCGGTAGGCGATATTGAACCGGCAGGCCAGACCGTAGGGGCGGTCTTTTACACGGCAGACAGCGGGCGCGGCTGGCAAAAGATTGCCGAAAAGACAGAGATATTTGAAGCGGTCCATTTCGTAAACGCCACGCGCGGCTGGATCGCCGGTTACGCGGGCCGCATCGAGCGCACGGATGACGGCGGCCGGACGTGGAAGATACAACGAGTTGAGCGCGAGGGCGAAGTGCTCAACGCACTGTTCTTTTTAGACCAGGATCGCGGGTGGGTCGTTGGCGGCGGCGGCATTATCTTTCGCACCGTAAACGGCGGGGACGCCTGGGAACCTGTCCCGACGGGTCGCGTTGAAGATTTGTGGGACATACGTTTCGCTTCTCCCGACAGGGGCTGGATAGTCGGTGAAGACGGCCTCGTACTTGCGACGACCGACGGCGGCGCGACCTGGGCCGCGCAGGCTTCTGGGACTGACCGCGCGCTTTTCGGTCTTGCCCTGTCGTCACAAAATACGGTGGTTGCTGTGGGCGAAGCGGGCACGATCATCAGAAGCGAAGACGGTAGAAACTGGGCCGCAGCGGATTCAAAGACACGCGAGTCGCTCAATGCCGTCGCCTCGGCTAGCCCTGAAATACTCTGGGCGGTGGGCTCGAAAGGCGCAACCGTAGGCTCTACCGACGGCGGTAGAAGCTGGAGCCCCGCGACGGCGGTTGTGGGGCGCGATTTAATATCTGTAGATTTTTCGGACCTCGCGCGCGGGGTGGCAGTCGGGCAGCGAGGCGCAGTTCAGTTGCTTATTAAAGACAACCAATAGTTCGTCGAAGACCTGATCGGAGACGTCCTTGTTTTAGGGCATCTGAAGTCTTTTATACCTGTCGATTATCAAACGGGAGCTGTTTATGTACAAAAGATGGATAAGAGCGCTTGTCCTGCTCGCATTCGCCGCGATAGCGGTTTCGAGCGGGATTCCCACGACCGACGCGCATCACGCCGTGCTGCGGTTCAACCTTGAAGAGATGACCGAAAACGCGAACCGCATCTTTATGGGCCAGTGCGTTGCGGTCGAAGAGACAGAGGAGATGATCGCGCAAGGCATGATGCCTGTGACACGCTACACATTCAAAGTCGAGCGCGCGATCAAGGGCCAGGTTCCGGAGACGATCACTTTCCGCCAGTTGGGCCACCCGGCCCGTCGCGCCATAGGCAAAGGCGGGGAGATCACCATGGGCGGTCGAGCGGTCACAGAGAAGCAATTCTTTCACGGAATGAGCGAGTACAGAAAAGGCGACCGCATGGTCTTGTTTCTCATCCCGAACTATATGCGCGGGACATTGACATACCCTGTCGGGCTGTACCAGGGCGCTTTTGAGATCTCGCGCATGCCTTCGGGCAAAGAGCTTGTGCGAAACGGCATAAACAACACGGGGCTTTTAACCGCGCCTTATAACGGCAGCGCGGTTAAAGAGAGCGATGCCCGCGTGATATTCCCGACGAGCGACACCCCGCTTATCAAATCGCCTGAGGCGTCTGTACAGTCGGGGGCGCTTCTTTCCAAGCGCGGGGCCTTGCCTCTGGACGGGTTCCTGGGGCTTGTCGAGCAGATCGTCACCGCGCGTGGCGGAGAAAAAGGCGTGATTATCGATCAGGGCAAAGGAGCAGTACTTCAATGAGTAACTATCGGTTGAATCTTCGAACAATTCTTTCTCTGACAATCTTCGCCGCCGCGATTGCAGCTCTCTCACCGCAGGCACGCGCGGGCGGGCCGCTGCTTCTGGGCTCAAACGGCCAGCCGGTCAAGTGGGCAAACAGGCCTATCGTCAACCCGAACAACCCGGCTCTGCGGACGGTCGACGCGCAGGGGCGTGTTCAGTACCGCGTGGATATGGGCTCCCTTGGCACGATGAGCAATACCAGGGCCACTGCGTTCGTCGACAGAATATTCAATCTTTACACGGGCATCTCTACGGCCTCGATTGAGTTTGTCAACGCCGGTCGAATACTCGACCCGCAAACAGGGCAGCCCGTCGATGTCAACGACTCGAACTTCGGCCGATTCGCAGGCAACAACCCGACCTTTCAAAACCCGATTATCTTTGACGACGACGGCGAGATAACCGGCGACGGCGGGGTCCTCGGCTTTTTCGGATTTCTGCAACTCGATGAGGACAGCAACGAGATAATGGAAGGCGTGATCGTGCTCAACGGTCGGTCGCTCACGCAGGGCGTGATCTCGGAGACTTCGTTCCTCGGCGTCTTTACACACGAGTTCGGCCATTTTGCCGGGCCTCTCGATCACGCGCAGATAAACGGCAACATAGCCAACGACGGCGACGGCGCCACGCTCCCGGCCGGGTTTAGCGACGTGGAGGCTTACGACCTGTTCGCGCCTTTCACCGAGACGATGTACCCGTTCGTCTTCTCTTCCCCGTTCGGTTCCAGGTTCGACAGCACGTTTGAAGACTCAGGTTTCTTCATCGCCTCGCTCGACCTGGATACGAAGAACGCGCTCTCTAATCTTTACCCGACACAGGCCTATCTAAACTCGCGTGGCACGATCAGCGGTCGCGTGGTTCTGAGGCTTGGCAACTCGGATATTCCCATAAACGGCGTCAACGTGATCGCCAGGCGCATAGAACAGAGCGGCGTTTATCCGCCCGCGCTTGGAACGGTGGCCTACACCACCTCAATCACGACAGACCCTGACGGCGTGCCGGTAGAACCGAGCCTTCAGGCGAGCACCGATTCGCTTGTCACGGTATCAAGCGCGGTGACGGGCCTGGAGTTCGGGCCGGGCAATTACCAGATAGGCGGGTTGCCGCCGGGCCAGTACATAGTCGAGATTCAGCAGATAAACCCCAACGCGCTCGACGGGTCGTCAATCGGTCCGCTCTTCAACCAGTTCCCGCTGCCCGCGGAAGAGTTTTATAACGGGCCGGATGAATCGGGGCTGCCGACTGATGTCAACTCTGCCTTCACGCCCGTCCTGGTGACAGCCGGGCAGAACGCGAGCGGCATCGACATAGTCTTTAACGGGTTGAGCCCGGCCGCTCCGCTCCTGCTTGGCGAAAGCGAGCCTAATCATGTCACGAAAAAGGCGCAGAAGGCCGATTCGCTGCCGCTGGAGGTGACCGGCAATGCCTCTACAAGTGAAACCTCGAAGCTGAAGGTCACGCTCTCAAGCACGGTTTCGGATAAGATCGAGGACCTTTACAGAATCACTGTCCCGAGCGGCGGCAGGGTCTACATCATACTTGAGCCTATTTCAGGCAACGGCGATCTCGACCTCTACCTGTTTGCTCCTACCGTAAGCAAGAAAAAGTCGTCACTCAGCGATCCGAACCTGCTCGACTTGAGCGCGGGGAGCAATTCAAACGAGATGCTGGCGGCCTCGCTTTCGGCGGGCAATTATCTTATAGGGGTGACCGCTTTTCCGGGAAGCCCTGCGGTCGACTACAGGCTCAGGGTCATCCCCGCCGCGCAGTAAGTATCCAGTGGCGAGCAGTGCGGACTGAGGGCTGAGTGAGGTGATCGCGCCTCACTCAGCCCTTACTTTTTCCGCTCAGTTCTGTAGATAGGGTCTGCGCCGTTTCTCTTTCTCTTTTTCCTCTTTGCGTTGCTTTTCAAGCTCCTGTTGAATCTCGAAAAGCGAGGGCGGCGCGCCCGCGAAGGTCAACTCTTCGCGGTACGTGGCGTGTGTGGGCTTGCCGTTTAACAGCGCGGGCGAGAAGCGGTACTGGCGAAACGCGGAGATCGCGCGTTCGTCTATCACTGCCTCAAGCGACCGCAGCACCTTTATGTTGATTATCTTTCCTTCGGGCGTGACCACCCCCGAAAGCAGCACAGAGCCTTTGACTCCGCGCCCTGTTTCAAAGCTCGGCACGACTCGCTCAAGCGCGACAGGCGGCGTGAAGCGGTCGCTCTCTTTGATCGCAACGGGCGAGCCGAATTCATCGACGGGGTGCGACAACTGTGAAGGACGGTCGCGCAGGCTGGCCACGGGGACTATCTCAGGCGTGACGGAGACGAGCAGCGTCCGCTCTACGGGCGCGCTCTCCTGGCGGCCGCCCGCGCCCACGAAATATTTTATGCCGAACATGCCGCGCCCGCCCCTGATCATCACCGTCTCGTAGTTGTCAAATTCTACCCCTTTGGCCTCAAGCAGCGCTTCGTTCGCGTACCGGACTTTGAGGTCGAGTTTCATGTAGCCGCGCACGATGTTTGTCGGAGTAACGGTAAAGACCATGTACTCAGGCCCAAGCAGCACCGCGTCGTTGAACGCCTCGTTGCTGCGCAGCCCCACAGAGCGTACGTGGCGCACCTCCGCGCCCTCGATCTTATGTTTCTCTTTGAGGTAGGCCACCTCTTCTTGCGCGCTTGAAAAAGTTCCCGGCAGCCGCGTCGTCTCTTCGAGCGCGGGCGAGCGCGCGGCGTCGTACTGGTATACGGCAAACGTGAGGTTCACGCCGTACTCGCGCCCGCTTGCGCGCGCATTGGTCGCGCCGCTTTGAGCCGATGCCCGCGAGACGAAAGCGACGAGCGAGAGACAGATCGCCGCCGAAACGATTGAAGACCGGGTTACACGCCCCGTCCTGTTACCTTTGAGTTTGTCCATACCGCTACTCTCTTTTTAATCTTTCTTTTCGGGGCTGCGAGCCGCACGCTCCGCGACTAATTGCCTGTAGGCGTCGCTTTTTGTGAGGCCGCGCGAGCGGGCCACGCGCTTGAGCGCGGCCTTCTGGTCCAGACCCTCGCGCTCGATAATCTCGTCAACATCCTCTGTTATTGAACGAGCCGGTTGCGCGCAGGTTGCAGCATCAGGCTCGGCGGGCGCGATGACGACCACGATCTCACCCCGGACGCTCATTTCATCGAGGCTCGCGACTATCTCGGAGATCTTACCCCGCAGAAACTGCTCGTGCATCTTCGTCATCTCTCGCGCCACAACCGCTTTGCGGTCGCCAAGTATTGCGAGCGCGTCTTTCAAACTCTCTCTTACGCGGTGCGGAGATTCATAAAGCACTAGCGTCACGTCGTAAGAGATAAGCTCTGATAACCGCGCGCGACGAGCAAGGCTTCGCGCGGGAAGAAACCCTAGGAAGATAAACTCGGCGGTCGCAAGCCCCGACGCGACCAGCGCGGTGACAAACGCGCTCGGCCCCGGCAGCGGCACTACCGCAATCCCGCTCGCTATGGCTTCCTTGACCAGTCGAAAGCCGGGGTCTGAGACGAGCGGCGTTCCCGCATCCGAAACCAGGGCTATCTTAGCGCCAGAAACTAACCTCGCCATCAGCTCGGTCGCTCGCTCGCGCTCGTTGTGCTCGTGATAACTGATCATGGGCTTCGCGATCTGGTAAGCGGCCAGGAGCTTTCGCGTGTGCCGTGTGTCTTCGCAAGCGATCAGGTCAACCTCCTTCAACACGCGAAGCGCGCGCAGCGTAATGTCTTCGAGGTTGCCGATTGGCGTAGCCACAAGGTAGAGCGTGCCTGTCATGATGAGTGAATATGAGAGCCCCGCGCCGGTTCATCCTTACTGAGCGATGGTATCGCGGCGAGCGTCAGGCGGTCAACATTTCGGCAGGGTCTCGCATTCCTTTACCGACATGACCAAACGGGGCCGCGCACAGTATAATTCTTAGGTTTAACGCTGGCTGATATTGACGTACAAGCAGGCGCTACTTTATAGTGTGCCGAGATTTTGCAGGCACTCTATTACTTGTGGTCTGATTTACTTGCGGTTGCGCCCATCGGCCACGGGGTAACACATGTTTAGATTAGAAAAGTTAGAGATAAGCGGCTTCAAGTCTTTTGCCGACCGGACCTCGCTAAGCTTCGGTGAAGGCATAACAGGGGTTGTCGGCCCGAACGGCTGCGGCAAGAGCAACATAGCCGAAGCCATATCCTGGGTGCTGGGCGAGCAGTCCGCCAAAAGCCTCCGGGGCGGCAAGATGGAAGATGTCATCTTCAACGGCACTCGCGACCGCAAGCCTCAAGGCATGGCCGAAGTCTTGCTCACGCTCGTCGCCATCGCGGATATAGCCGAGCGCGAAGAAGACGCGCCCGCAAACGATGACGGCAGCGATTATGACGAGGTCGTCGAGGCGGCTGACCACGCGGCAAAAGTCGCCCGCTCGCTCGTCGAGCAGGTAAGGCAAGAGACGAGCGACCAGGCGCAACCAGACGCAGACGCGCCCGAGGTGAACCAGCCCGTTGAGAATCGTGCGGGTGAACCTGCTGACGCCTCGGCTTCAGTAAAGGGCGGGGAGACAGAGATCGCGCCGCTTGTCGTCGAACCGGGTGCCGAACAAACAGGCGCGGCCGCGATTCAAGAACCGGCGTCGGAGGATCGGCAGAGAGAGGATCACTATAAAGCCCAGGAGCGAAAGATGGCGCGCCGCCGCAAACGCAGAATGGTGGCCATCTCCGCAGGCGAGCGCATAACCATAGGGCGCAGGCTTTACAGGACCGGCGACTCGGATTATCTGATAAACGGCCACACCTGCCTGCTTCGAGACATTCAAGACCTGTTCGCGGGCACGGGTCTTGGCGGGGCGCATTATGCAATCATCGAGCAGGGGCGCATCGGCCAGATCCTTTCGTCGAAGCCGCTCGACCGCCGCGCGCTCATCGAAGAAGCCGCCGGAATCACAAAGTTCAAATCGAGAAAACGTGCCGCCGAGCTAAAGCTCGACTCTGCCAAGCAGAACCTGATGCGGCTAAACGACATAATCACGGAGATCGAGCGGCAGGTCAACAGCCTCAAGCGACAGGCGCAGAAGGCACGGCGTTACCGCCGGCTGAAGGACGAGATGCGCGGGTTGCAGAAGCTCGTCTACACGCACGATTACTACCGCCTCAACGAAGCCATAGGGCGAGTCGCGCAGGATTTTGAGGCGGCGCAGGCCCGCCAGGCAGAGCTGGACCAGATGCTTCTGGAACGTGAAACCGAATACCGGGCCGTCTCCGCGCAATCGCGCGCGGCAGAAGACGAGCTTACGGAATTGCGCGAGCAGGCCTCTGCCGTCGAGCTTGAGGCCGACCGCGCGCGCAACCGCCGCGCGTTTGAAGAGCAGCAGATAAAAGAGCTGACCGCGCGCATCGAAGAGCTTGAGCGCGACCAGCGAGAGCTTTCCGAGCGGCTCGCGCTGCTCGATGCGGAAGCCGAGCGACGCGCGGCTGACCTTAAATCGTTTGAGACGGAGGTCTCTTTCGAGCAGGCCGAGCTGCTCAACCGCGAAGGCGAGTACCAGGCCGAAATGTCGCGGCTAAGGCAATCTGAGATTGAGATCGAGCAGCTGCGCCAGCGACTTATGACAGAGATCGGCGCGACAGAGCGGCTGCGCAACCTCGGCGTGAGCCTGGAAGACGCTTTGCGGCGGATCGACTTGAAGCAATCGAGCCTGCGCGCCGAGATGGAGCGAGCCCTCACGCGCCGCGACGAGGCGATGAGCGAGTATGAGCGCGTAGGCGGCGAAGCGAAAACGAACCGCATCAGGCTTGCGGAGCTGACCGCGCGCATCGAAGAGCGCACGGGCGCGCTTGCCGCGCTCGGCTCTCAAGCCAGCGAGCTTCGAGAACAGCTCAAGGCGCTTCAGGCGAATCGCGCTTCGGCTGAGCATCGCCTTAAATCGCTCGAAGAGGTGGACGCACACCGCTCGTACTACTCGGACGCGGTTCAGCAGGTGCTGTCGCCCGAACAGTCTGCGCGGATAAACGGGCTTGGCACGCTCGCGGATTTCGTAGAGGTAGAGCCGCAGTATGAGCGGTTGATCGAGAGCCTTTTCGGGCGCGAGCTTCAATGTGTGCTTGTGCCGACGATAGACGACGCGCTGGCCGGGGTGGAGTATATCAAGGGCGAAGAGCTTGGGCGCGGCGCGTTTCTCGTCGTGGGGCTGCACGGAGGCGAAGGCGACCCGTCGGATTTTCTTATCGAAGCGGCGGACGACCGGCGCGAAGAGGCTGGGGATTACTGGACGCCTTCCGACAGAGAGCCTGTTGCGATTGACCATCAGCTGCCGCCCGCCGATCTCTCATCGAATGAGTCGGTCGCTTTGAATGAAGCGGAGCCGGTTCGCTCGAACGAGAGCTATAGCCGCGCGCGCTTCGACCAGGAAGCGGAGATGGATGCCGGAAGGTTCCAGCTCGATGCGCTCCGCGCGATAGACCTTTTGCGACTGCGTTCCGAGATCAAGACCGTCGTCGAGCGCGCCTTCCCCGATAAGTGCATGGCCTACGTTGTGCCGGACATCGAGGCGGCCTTGCAGCTTTCAATCGAGAACGCTTCGCGCGTCTACGTCACATATGAAGGCGAGCAGGTCGTCAACGGACGGTTGATCGTCACGGGCGCGCAAGCGGGCCAGAGGGGGACATCGCTTCTCGGTCTAAAGCGCGAAATCAAGCAGTTGCGCACACAGACCGTCGTGCTTGGTGACGAGGAGACGAGCCTGACAACAGAGCTCAGCCAGGCCGAACAGCAGCTTAACGAGATCGACAGCGAGGCCGGTTCGCTCGACGTAGAGCTTCGCCAGCACGAGCGCACAATCGCCGCGCGCGATTCCCAGCTCGAAGGGCTCGCGCGCGACCTTGAGCGAGCCGAGCAGCACGTTCGCGTGGTCGAAGCCGAGCTTGGTCAGACGGACGAGGAGCGAGCCGATATTGAAGGGCGAATAGCGCAGCTATCGAGCGAGCTACAGGTGGCCGAAGCGTCGCGCGAAGCCGTCGAGCAGTCGGTCACGGCCGCGCAGGCGGGCTTTGTAGACATGCGCGAGAAGACCGAGCAGTTGTCCGAGCAGCTTTCGTCCGCGCGGGCGTCGGTTGCTGCGCGCGTCGAGCGGTTGCAATCGGCAAGGTCGGAGTTGAGACGTGTCGAAAACGAAGCCGAAGATCTTCGCGGCCGGATCAACCGCAACAGGCTTGAGCTTTATGAAAGCCACAGCCGCGCCGAACAACTCAACGCTTCGCAAAACGAAGGCGAGAGCGTAAGCCAGAGGTTCGAAGCCGAGCGGGCGGACCTGGCAGAAAAGATCTCGGTTGCGACCGACGCGCTCACGCAATCGCGCTCGCGTACAGACGAGCTTGAACGACTGCTGGCCGAGATGCGGCAACAATCGGCCGCCGCTCACGACCGTCGCGGCCAGATAGAAGTCGAGCGGGCGCGAATAGAGGCCGAAGCAGAGCACCTTACACGCACCTGTTACGCCGAGCTTGCGATGTCGCTTGAAGATTGCGTGACGAGCGTCGAGCTCGCGCAAGCGGCGGCGAACATGGCTTCAGAAACAGCGGGGCAGATAGAAGCTGCCGGGGCCGAAGCAATTGAGGGCGAGGCTTCGCAGAGCGCGGCCGAAGGCGCTACGGGCCACTGGTCCATAACCACGGACCTGGAGACGGCTCGCGCGCGTTTTGAAGAGCTGCGCGTCAAGATCGACGAGATGGGGCCCGTCAACATGATGGCGCTCGAAGAGCTTGAAGAATCCGAAGGGCGATTCGCTTTCATGTCCGAGCAGCGCCGCGACATACTCGACTCGATCAAGCTGACCGAAGAGGGGCTTGCGGAGATAAAGCGACGGTCGCGCGAGCGATTCCGTCACGCCTTCACGCACATCAATCAGAACTTCCAGCATATGTTTGTCGAGCTGTTCGGCGGCGGGCGCGGCGAGATGATATTGATCGACGAAGACGACATTCTGGAATCGGGAATTGACCTGATAGCGCAGCCGCCGGGCAAGCGTTTGCAAAACGTGCTGCTGCTATCGGGCGGGGAAAAGGCGATGGCGGCCATATCGCTTGTGCTCGCGATATTCCAGTACCGCCCTTCGCCTTTCTGCATACTGGACGAGGTTGACGCCCCGCTCGACGAGATGAACGTCGGCCGTTTCTCGAATAAAGTTGTCGAGATGAGCAACAGCACACAGTTCCTCGTCATCACTCACAACAAGCGCACGATGGAGGCCGCTCGCGCTCTTTACGGCGTGACTATGGAAGAGCCAGGCGTTTCAAAACTGGTCTCTGTAAAGTTCGACTAGGGAGAAAGCAGTGGTCTTGAGATTAACAGGCAAGTTGTCTTTACCGGTATGGCTCTTTCTGATCGCCTCCGTCTTGCCGGCCAGCTCGGCCGTGGCCCCGCAGGACAAGACGTTTGAAGCGGCGACGCCTGCCGAGATGAGCTTCAGCTACAGATTCGAGAATCCGCGCTTTCACATATCAATCATGGAAGTGGACCTTGAGCCGGACGGCACAGGGCTTGTCCGCTTCAAACGCGGCGAGTCGGACGATTTGATCGACTTTAAAATGAAGCTCCTGCCGCAAACGCTGACCCGCATACGGCAGCTGATCGAACAGACACGGTTTTTGACATCGGACGAGGATTATCAAAGCAAGAAAGACTTTTCGCACCTCGGCTGGATGACGCTTCTGGCCCGCCAGGGGGAGCGCGAGCGCAAGGTGCGTTTCAACTACACGCATAACCTCGAAGTCCGCGAGCTTGCAGATATTTTCCGGGCGATAGCTTCGCAAGGAATACACCTGTTCGACATAGAGACTTCGCAGCAGTACCAGCCGCTCGACCTGCCGGGCCAGCTCGACGCGCTGGAGAGCGACCTCAAGCTTGAGCGCGTGGCAGAACCCGAGCAGATGGTGGCCGCGCTGCGCGAGATCGCCGCAAGCGACACGCTGCCGCTGATCGCGCGCAACAAGGCGCAGCGTATGATCACCAGCATAGAAAAGAAGAAGTTCAAATCACCTGTCAAAACCACGAACTGAAGGCGAGACTTTACGAGCCGCACCTGCGCCCTGCTCTATGTTAGTACCGAAAGGCAAGCCCGTTCACGAGAACCTCGCGACGACCTACGTGCTCGTAGACGCGCTCATCGATGACCTGTGCGACGGCGGGTTCTCAGGCGATGTCGATATAGCCCTGCGCGACCGCGACGTGCACGTCATACTCAACCACGGCAAGGTTGCGGCTACGGTTGAGATGCGCGACGGCGATTCTATTTCAAGCATTACCCTGGAGGAGATAGCCGCGCTTGCTCGCCGCGAGCGTGGCCGCGTGTCGGTCTATCATTACACGCACGAGTTTGCCTCGGCTCTGGCGAGCCGCATCCTTGCACGCCCGCTATACTCTCACCTCAGCACAGACTTTGCCGATCTTGAGAAGATGATCTCGAAGCTTGCGCGCGAGCGCGCGCGCCACTGGTTCATCGATGTCAAGACCGCGAGCGGCATAAAAGCCGTAATCCAGATCAAAGACGGTCAGAGCCGCGTGATCGCTTCTTACGATGAAGCGACGGGACGCTCGGAAAGCAGTCAGGACCGGGTCGATAATGGAGCGATGGGCCGGTTGCTCAAAGAGTGTAACAGCGCGGGCGGTACCTTTGACGTTTATTTCGCCACGGCGGTCGTTCTGGAACGCACAGCTACGGACGCAGATCAATCAGCGGCCCCCGATTCCACCGGTACGAGCGATGAGGGTTTGATCGAGGCTGCGCCCGCGCCTGTTGAATCGACGCCTGTAACCGGCGCGGATTCGGGCGAGGCTTTTACGGAGGATGTTGAGGCAAAGGATGTTGAGGCAAAGGATGCGGAGCCAGAGGAGCCGAAACCGGCTACGTTGACCGCTGAGGAGCTGGCCGTTATTCACGAGGCGCTGCCGGGGCCGAGTGATTCCGAGCAGGCCGAGAGGATGATCGAGATCAAACGGCTTATGGGCGAGATGGCGAGGATAATCGACGTGGCGGGTCAGAAGATAGACCAGCGCGAGACTTTCTCGATCAAGCTGCGCGCAGGGCAGATCAAGGTGGCCGAAGCGTACCCGTTCCTCGACCCGTTCGCCTCGGAGTTCGAGTATCTTGCGGGCGAGATAGCTTTTATCGGCGATGCGAGCCCCGATAAATTTGTCGCCGGGCTCACGGAGGCGCTCAAGCACGCCTTCGCCCAGATGCTAAAATCGAGCGCGCAACCTGCGCGGCTTCGCTCGACGGTGTCGCTTGAGCTGCGCAGCTTGCTCGAACGCAACCGTGAAGATATGGAAAGGCTAGGGCTCGACCGTTCGGTCCACGAGCTGATCGGATAGAAACGCGATGGCCTCGTCGAAGGCTCCCGCCTCGTCGCCGAATCGATCTATCCATTTAACATCCGGCCAGGCCCTCCACCAGCTAAGCTGGCGCTTGGCGTAATGGCGCGTATCGAGCTTCATCTGGTTGAGCGCGTCTTCGCGCGTGCGCGCGCCTCGAAGGTATTCGACAACGCGCCTGTAGCCGTGCGCTTGAAAAGCCTTGGCGTTCGCCGGTATCCCCGAAGCGATCAACTCTTCCACCTCTTCTACCAACCCCCGCTCGAACATCATCTCGGCGCGCAGGTTTATTCGCTCGTAGAGGTCGAAGCGCCCCGGGTTTAAGGCTATAACGCGAATCCTCGGAGCGAAATCGGGCGGGTCTGGCGTCTGGTGCTGGACGCTTGAGAGCCGTTTTCCGGTTTGAAAGTAGACCTCAAGCGCGCGCATTGTGCGCGACCAGTCGCGCGGGCTGAGCGTGCGCGCGGATTCCGCGTCGACCCGCGACAGCAACCGGTGAAGGTGAGCAGCCCCCCGGCGGTCACGCAACGCGATCAGCCTCTCGCGCAAACGAAGATCGGTTTCCGGCCCTTCAAACAGGGGGCGCACTATCGCTCGCAGGTAAAACCCTGTGCCGCCTACGAGCACCGCCCGGCGGTTGCGCGACTCGATCTCTCGAATAGTCTCTGTCGCCCGGCGAGCGTACTGGCCGGCGGTGAAGTTTTCGGTCGGCTCGACTATGTCTATCAGGTGATGAGGGACACCCTGGCGCTCACTGATGGGGACCTTTGCCGTGGCTATCTCAACTCTTCGATAGACCTGAACCGAATCGAGATTGACGACCTCGCCGCCTGTGGCCAGGGCTATCTTGATGCCAAGATCGCTTTTGCCCGAAGCGGTAGGGCCGACGATTGCTGGTATCAATGAGGCTTGCGGTGCTTGTGGGGCCTGATCTTTTTTACTCACCGGAGCGATGTTATCAACCCCCCGTCGGCAAGGTCAATTAAGGTCAATTAGGCTCGCATGAGCCCAGGAGGTCGCGGTTGACACCGGGCTGAAGCCTTTGCGATAATCGAGCGTTGACAATATCACGCTTACACCGACCGTATAGCGTGGTTATAAAGCGCGCCCGTAGCTCAGCTGGATAGAGTACATGACTACGAATCATGGGGTCGCAAGTTCGAGTCTTGCCGGGCGCACTAGATATTCATAAAGAAAGGGGAGCTTCCGGGTTCCCCTATTCTTTTTGCGAGAGGGTTTTAAGGTGGCTCAACGCAACTACCGCGACCCGCTTCATAACATAATCTCGCTCGACGAATCGGTCGCGGACGACCGGCTCGTGGTCGACCTGATCGACTCGGCCGAGTTCCAGCGCCTGCGCCGCGTAAAGCAACTCGGCATCGCTATGTTCACGTATCAGGGGGCCGAGCACAGCCGCTTTACCCATTCGCTCGGCGTGATGCACCTGATGACGAGGGTGTTAAACCTGCTCTCGAAGCGCCACACCGTAAGCGATGAGGCGCGCGTCTGCGGGCGCGCGGGCGCTCTGCTTCACGATGTCGGTCACGGCCCTTTTTCTCACGTCATAGAGAAAGTTTTTCGCTTCCACCACGAAGACTGGACCCGTAGGATAATCCTTTCAGAAGAGACAGAGATCAACCGGATTTTGCGCGGCTTCGACGCGAGTCTGCCGGAAAAGCTCGACTCGCTTTACAGGCACGATTTCGCCCCGATGTTCATTTCTCAACTCGTCTCTTCGCAGCTCGATTGCGACCGCATGGACTACCTGCTTCGCGACAGCCTGATGACGGGGGCCAAGTACGGCATATACGATCTTGAATGGGTGCTGCACGCGCTGAACATCGACGACTCCGACCGCATATACGTCGAGGCGAAAGGGCTCTATGCGGTCGAAGAGTACCTGCAAGCGCGTTACTACATGTTCAGGCAGGTCTATTTTCATCGCACGCTCAGGAGCGCGGAGGCTGTGCTTGTCTCGACCCTGAATCGCGCGCGAACGCTTATAGAGCAGGGCAGATTAGAGTTTCGGATGCGCCGGTCGGCTTTTGAAAAGCTGCTGATGGGCGAAGAGGTTACCACCGCCGAATACCTGCAACTCGACGACACGGACATCACGTTTCATATGAAGCAATGGATGCGTGACCCGGACGCGGTGTTGAGCGATCTTGCCACGCGATTTATCGAGCGGAAACTTTTCAAGGCTATCGACCTGGAAGTGCCCGCCGACGAGGGGGACGAGTTCTGGGCGCGCGCTAAGGAGGTGGTATCAAAGGCCGGTTTCGATCCGGCTTACTATCTTATTACGGACCGCGCAGGCGACGTGCCTTACTACGGTTATTACTCGCCGGTCGGCATCGACCCGAAGAGCTTGATCTACATCGAGACCGGCGGAGGCCATCCGTCGATACGTGAGATCAGCCAGGTCTCTGAGGTTGTTCGCGGGATGAGAGGCTACCGCATAGACAGGGTCTGTTTCCCAGTCGAGGTGGCGGATCAGATTTCCGACCTGGTTCGAGAGCGGGATTGACGGCTTTTACTGTCTAGCCGTTCGGTTGGTCAGATCATTAATGGAAGCTTGAGCACCCGGTTCGATTTCGCTCGTTTATCTGACATAAGCGAATATAATCGAAAAAATTCAAGAGTCAATTCCCCGTCCGGGTAGCTTTTGAAATTTAGTTATTCGAAGGCGTGGCCGCTCGGCTTTGATAACGGATCAGGCCGTCGGTGAATCGCTGGGCATCTGCGCGCCCGACTTTGAACTTCTCCGGCTTCCCGAAAGATACGGTCATCTCTTCGCCGCTCACCCTGACGTTGACGCCGACGAAGTTTGACGAGAATTGATGGCCTTCGCTGCCGTCATAGCGTACGCCGCTCGAGTTGACCGTAAGCGTGCCGCTGCACGCGCCGCGCAGGCTGCCGTGTAGGTGGCGGACCTGTATGCTGACGGGGTAAGGCTCATCGGCCTTCTCGCGCTCGCGCTTCTCGATCCTTTCGATCTTGTCGTCGAGGTTGGCAATCGGGTAAAGGTTGCTCCCGCCAAGCTGGCGCGCTTCTTTGTACCGCTCAAGGGCCGTCGCAGTATCTCCGCGCTGCATCGCAATATCGCCAAGCGCCGCTATTGACGAGCGGTAAGTGTCGTCGCTCGCCTTGGGCATCTTTTGAAAGTATAAAGAGGCCTTATCAAGCTGGCCGATCTTCAAATGCGAGCGACCGAGCGCAAATATCACCTCAGGGGTCCCCTTGCCGTTGACGACAGCCATCTCCAGGTCAGGTATCGCTTCTTGAAAATCGCCGCGCCGGTATTTCTCAAGCCCCTGTACACGTCTGACTGACGGATCACTCGCCTTGACCTGCTCGGCGGTGCGCGCCGTGGCTATCTCTCGCAACCGCGTCCGAAGTTGTTTCTCTTCCGGGAAGAATTGGATTATCTGTTCAAGCTGCCTCATGGCTGCGTCTACGTCGCCGCGAGCATATGCCTGTTCGCTTGCGGCGGCGAGCTTGTCTTTTACCTGATTGCGCACCGCGCGCGCCTGCGCGTTTTGACGATCAATCGCAAGCGCCTGTTTCGAGTAATAATAGGCGCTTGTTCGAGCAGGCTCTATCAGGTAGCCGGCGCGCATGGCTTCCTGTGCCTTTGTGACGAGGTTCTGCACTTCGCCCCGGCGGGCCGACAGCTGGCCTTCGAGCCGGGACAGGGCAGCGCGCGCGCCTTCATCCTCTGGATAGTATTCGACAAGAACGCTATAGCTCTCTTGAGCCTGCCCCATATCGCCGCGAGCAACGGCGGCTTGCGCGGACTGGTGCAGCCCCTTCTGTATGCGGTCTTTCATCTCTAGCGCAAACTGATTCGAAGGGTCGAGCGAAAGGATAAAAAGAGTCGACGAGAGCGCGCTTCCTTCAAACGGGACGCCCAGGTGGCTTCTGGCGAACGCGGCTTCGGCAGAACTCTCGGATTGCTTTATCTGCTCTTCGCGAGACAGCCCTGCGGCTTCCGAAGGGGGCAGCGGTTTTAGCCGCAGCTCTAGCGGCTGCGAATCGGAGATCGTTATGCGTTCGACTACCGGCTCAAAACCTTCTTTGGTTACCTCAAGCGTATAAGTGCCAATCGGCACGCGCTCCAGCTTGACAGGAGAGTTGCCGTATTCTTTGGAGTCGAGCTTTACCTCTGCGCCCGATGGGACTGTGAGTATTACCAGTTGATCGACGGTCGAAGGCCGCTTGGTGATTAAATAGATAGCGCCCGCTGTGATGACGACGAGCAAGAGCGCAGAGGTAGCCGCAAGCGCCCACCACCTGGCGCCCGCCCTGCGCTTGCGATCCGCTTGCGCTTGCGCCGGCGTTCCGGCGGCTGTCTCAAGCGGGCCGGTCGTCGGTCTTTCACCGAGGGTTTGCGAGCGATTGAGCCCTGAGCCGTGACCGACAGAAACCTCTTCCAGCGCTACAGCCTTTTCAGGTCTGTCGCCCGTCTTGTGATCCTTACGCTCCGAATTGTGATTGTCGGGTGATGCCATCTTTATGCTGTTTGAAATAGCCTTGCTGCTATGTGCTCTACAACTTTAGGCGCTCCGCTTATCGCATTCTTCATGTGCATCTCGCGCGTGATATGACCCGCGACATATATGCCCTCGACGTTGGTCTCGTACGTCTCCGTGTCATAGACCGGGCGACCGTCTTCGGCTATCTCCACGCCCGCCTGTTCAAGCAGCCGCGTGTCGGGGTCTGCGCCGATGAGAGCAAAGATATGATCGCAGTCTATCTCGACCGTCTTCCCTGCCCCGCCGTCCTGGAGGCGCAAATTAGCGGAGCGTTCTTTGATCTCAACTATCTCGGACGAAGCGATTATTTCGATCCTCCCGTCGGAAGCTGCGCGAAGCAACGGCTCCAGCACCCATGGTTTTATCTTGGCTGCCTGCGACTCAAGCGAGCGGCGAACGGATAGTGTCACGATTGCCCCGGCCTCTTCGAGAAATAGGGCCGCCTCGGCCGCACTGTTGCCGCCGCCAGCTACAACGACTCGCTTGCCCGCGTACGGCGCGGCCTCAACAAAGCTGTAGGAAACTTGCGCGTCGCTCTCTCCGCGTACGCCAAGCCTGCGCGGGCGCCCGAATCCGCCGACCGCGACGAGTACCGCGCGGGTGGTGTAACGCGACTCTTTTGTCTCGACCGCAAATCCTTTGCCGTCAGGCTTGATGTTAATAACCTCAACGCCTGTCCGAATGTTGATTGCCTCGCGCAAGACAACCTGCTGGTAATGATCGAGCACCTCTTCTCGCGTAGGCTTGCGATCAGACCTAATCGCTCCCCGCTCAAGCTCAACTTCGTTCGAGGTAGAAAAGAGCGGGCGGGCGAGGGGATAATTTTGAATCGTGTTGGCTATCAAGCCGCGCTCAAGGACTATATACTCAAGCCCGTCGCGCTTTGCTGTCAGCGCCGCCGCGAGGCCCGCCGGACCACCCCCAACGATTACAAGGTCATACATAGCCTGATTGCCTGCTTTCAACTTCTAAGCTAAAGGATACATCATCAAACTATAAGCGGCAACACGGTTGCCTGAAGGATAGGCAGATTGCCTGCCGGGTAAGAGATTTGCGTGAGGACCGACTGACCGGTTGTTAGGAGCCGAGCGTCTCGTTGAATTTATAGCCTACGCCCCAGACGGTCAGGATATACTTTGGTTTTTTGGGGTTTTCTTCGATCTTGGTTCTGAGCCGGTTGACGTGCGGGTCTATGTTGCGCTTGTAGCCTTCGTAGGCCGTGTCCCAGATCACGCTCAAAAGGTCCTGTCTTGAATAGACGTAACCGGGAGCCGATGCCAGCAGCTTCAGAATATTAAACTCGATGGGCGTGAGCGAGACGTCCTTGCCGTCAACTGTTACAACGTGGCGATCCAGGTCTATTTCGAGCCCGCCGTGTTTTACTATCTTGGGCTCGGCCTTCTGGTAATCGCCCTGCGTGCGCCTCAAAAGCGCGTTTATCCTCAGCTCAAGCTCAAGCGAGCTGAATGGCTTTGCGAGGTAGTCATCGACGCCTAGCGAGAAGCCGCGAACCTTATCATCTTCAGTTGCCTTTTCAGTCAACATAATGATCGGCGTCTTCAAGCCTTTCTCTCTAAGCAACTGACACAGCTTCAGCCCGTCCATATTCGGCATCACCACGTCGAGTATGATGATGTTGGGTGAAGAAGAGAATGCCCGCTCGAAGCCCTGGATGCCGTCAACGGCTTCGACGACTTCGTAACCTTTCTCTTTCAAGTAGTCCGCAACCATCGTGCGGATCGACCTGTTGTCATCAACTATAAGGACTCGCTTACCGTCATTGGTTGACATCTGATTGGTGTTCGCCGCAGCACTCTCCTTTCCAGTATCTTCAGATCAAATATTATAGCAACCGCATCGGCATGACCACATACTTATAATCATAGCCGGAATCACCCGCCGGGCGCATCAACGCGGGGCTCTGCTCATCCTTGAACTCGAAGACTATCTCTTCGGTCGCAACCACATTCAGAAAATCCATGATGTATTGCGCGTTGAACCCTATCGAGAGCCCGCTGCCCGTGTAGTCAATCGCAATCACTTCCTTCGCTTCGCCCACATCGGCGCTCTGCGAAGTGATGTTCAGCTTCCCTTCCGAAAGCTCGAATTTGACGCCGTGGCTCCGCTCATCCGCCATAAGCGCCGCGCGCTTTATCGCCTGGTTAGTCTTATCGGAGTTCAACGGCACCGACTTGTCATTATTCTTTGGAAGCACCAACTCATAATTCGGAAACTGCCCTGCCAGCATGCGCGATGTAAGCTGTCGGTGGCCGAGTTTGAAATAGAGATGGTTCTCATCCTTGGCGAAATCTACCGACTCGTCCGACCCTCCCGTCATCTTCAATAACTCGTTTAGAGCCTTCTTCGGTATTATCACCTTTAGCTCTTCGCCTCCACTAGTATCTGATGATTGTTCGAGGTCGCTTGAAGCGAGAGAAAGACGGTGGCCGTCTGTTGAGACCATCTGCACCTTGCCGCCCTGTATCGAGAACAATGAGCCGTTAAGCGCATAACGCGACTCTTCCTGTGTGATGGCGTATATCGTGCGGCTGATCAAGTTGTTTAGCAAAGATGCAGGGATTGTCAGATTGGCCGTGGTAAATTGAGGGGTCGAGGGGAAGTGCTCTTTAGCTTGGCCTATGACCTTGAATTCTGAGGCCCCGCATATCACCTTCACCCACTCCTTATCCTCTTTTATAAAGTGTATGTCGGCGTCAGGCAGGTTGCGAACTATGTCGAACAGCTTTCGCGCTTGTAGAACGACCGCTCCGGGGCGCGTGACGTCTGCCGCACACTCTGTTTGAAGTGAGACATCAAGGTCTGTGGCGACAAGCGATATCAACGACTCATTCACCGTCTCAATCAAGACATTAGATAGGATCGGGATCGTGTTCTTCTTCTCAACGACGCTTTGAAGCAGATTCAACTCTCTTAGGAGAACCGATTTATTAAGACTGAATTCCATTACTCACCTCTATCTTTCATCCGCCCTTCTTACTACTTATTTAATTAACAAAATTATTGTTTTATCTAGTAGTAGTAGTAGGGCCTGTGGAAAAGTGGACCCTTACTGCTAAACTGATGAAAATACAATAATAACTCCCCATTTTGGCTGTGAAAAAGGCTGTGCAAAACTTGTGCAAAACTGCCCTGCTCTGTGGATCCTTTTCATAACTCCTTCACTTTTCAACAGGTTCCACAATGGGTCCACAGGGAGGGGTTGTGGAAAAAACATGTAACTTATTTAATATCTGCAATTAAACTGTTGATAAGTCTGTGGAAAACAGTTTCCGTCTCGTATAATGCCGCAATCTTGTTGATACTGTGGAGAACCGTCGTATGGTGCTTTCCTCCAAACTCTCTTCCAATCTCAGGTAAACTTGCCTTCGTAAGCGTCTTACATAAATACATTGCTACCTGTCTTGGAACAGCGATACTGCGCGAGTTATTCTTGGATTTGAGGTCTCCGACTTTTAACCCGTAATGGCCCGCCACGGTCTTTTGTATAAGCTCTATCGAGATACCGTCAGACTCTTCATCTATTATATTCTTAAGAACATCCTGGGCCAGATCTATCCCTATAGGCAAGCCTTTCAGCGAAGCGTAGGCGACAAGCCTGACGAGCGACCCTTCCAACTCTCTTATATTCGACTTTATCTTACTGGCGATGAAAAGCGCGACGTTATCTGGGAGGTCGATCTTTTCGATCTCGGCCTTGCGTTTTAATATCGCGACTTTTGTTTCAAGGTCGGGCGGTTGAATATCGGCTATTAACCCCCACTCGAATCGGGAATGGAGGCGTTCTTCCAGCGTGGGTATCTCTCTAGGCGGGCAGTCGCTCGATATTACAATCTGTTTCTGGGCATCGTATAGAGCGTTAAATGTATGAAAGAACTCCTCTTGCGTGCGCTCTTTGCCGGCCAGGAATTGTATGTCATCCATCAATAGCACGTCGATGGTTCGATATTTCTCTCTAAAGGTTATAGTCTTATCGTAACGAATCGCGTTGATCAATTCGTTCATGAACTTCTCGGATGAGATATATGTCAGGCGCAAATTGTTGTTTCGCCCCTTAATGGCCTGCCCTATAGCGTGCATCAAGTGGGTTTTGCCCAGCCCTACACCGCCGTATATGTATAGAGGGTTGTAGGTCTTGGACGGCATATCTACGACGGCGAGCGCCGCCGCGTGCGCAAATTGGTTGCAGGAGCCAACGACAAAGGTCTCAAAACTATATTTCGGATTGAGCGGCAGCTCGACAGGCTCAATCTCAATTAGCTTTGCGATGCCGAAATGGTTTATCTCCTGCTGGTTAAAGGAGATAGGCTTGGAAGATTTCGGAAGCGGTTCTGTGGCTTTGTGCCCGTTCGACCCGTTCGAAGAGGGCTGGTCTTCAACCAGAAAGTTCAAATTGTAGGTTTCAAGGCCCAGTTCTTCAAGCGATTCCTCAAGCACATCGAAATAGTTGCTCGTTATCCAGTCCTTAAAAATCTCATTGGGGACTTTTAGATAGATGGTCGTATCATCTTTAGTTGCGAATGAGATAGGTCGAAACCATGTATTAAAGCTCTGGTGATTTACTCTCTTGGAAATTTCTGAGAGGATCGAGGAAAGAAGGTCTACTTGTACTTTTGATGTTGTCACTTGAGATCACCAAACATTTATTAATTAGTGAGGACTTTTTCCGGTTCCAGGCAGCGCGCGTAATACGTCGCCGCCGGGTCCTCAAGTTTTAGCGAAATATAAGCAAATTAAGAACTTAAATAGGAGTTTGTGCCGCATGGATGAATCGCTCCTTTATGAAGCCTGGCAACATTAACATATAATCCCACCTGCTTTCAATGCTATCTACAAACCATTTTCTAAATAACCTTGAAAGCAGGCGAGATGTAATTTATATCTCAAATTGCGGCGCGGTTGTGAGCAGGACGAGGGTAGTTAACGTCTTGCTCTTTCAGCCAGTTGCACCTCTATTGTGGCGCGTTCCAGCTCTATAGTCGCGCGGACTATATCCCCATCCGGGTCTGTCAGGGCTTGCTGAAGCTGGCGTTCAGCCTTCCCTCTTAATTCGAGAGCGGCAGCGAGGTCAATGTCCTCCGGCCGTTCGGCTTTATCAGCCAGTATTACGACTCGATCCGGGCTAACTTCAATAAAGCCAGCACTTATAGCTATTTCGCCCTTCTGGTCGCCCTTATGGTAGGTCAGCAATCCGGCGGGCTTGAGCTGTGAAATCAATTCCGTATGACCGGGCAGAATCCCCAATTCGCCATCAAGGCCTGGAACCTCAACCCTGTCCACCTCTTCCTCAAGGATTTTCCGCTCTGGCGTCACTATCTCCAGATGAATTCTTTCCGCCATCCAAATCTCCTTACCGATTCTCGTGTTGAAAACTATTCACTACATCTGCTTGGCTTTTTCTATGGCTTCGTCTATTCCACCGACGAGGAAGAAGGCCTGTTCGGGGAGATCATCATACTTCCCTTCAATCAATTCTTTAAAACCGCGAATTGTCTCCTCAAGCGGTACGAATTTCCCTGGGATACCCGTGAATTGTTCTGCAACGTGAAACGGTTGAGAAAGAAACTTTTGAATTTTTCGTGCTCGTGCAACAGTCAATTTGTCATCTTCAGACAGTTCATCAATCCCCAGGATAGCGATGATGTCTTGTAAGTCCTTGTATCTTTGAAGGATACCTTTAACCTGCTGCGCGGTGTTATAGTGCTCGGCCCCAAGGATTCGTGGGTCGAGGATTCTTGAGGAAGAAGCGAGGGGATCAACAGCCGGGTAGATTCCCAACTCTGCAATCTGCCTCGATAATGCTGTGACAGCGTCCAGATGCGCGAACGTAGTTGCAGGCGCAGGGTCTGTGTAGTCGTCGGCGGGCACGTAGATGGCCTGTACTGAAGTGATAGACCCTTTCTTGGTTGAAGTAATGCGTTCTTGTAGCTCGCCCATCTCTGTCGCGAGCGTTGGTTGATATCCTACAGCTGACGGCATTCTACCAAGCAGGGCCGATACTTCTGAGCCCGCCTGGGTAAACCGGAATATATTGTCGATAAAGAGCAAAACGTCTGTGCCCGCCTCATCGCGGAAGTATTCGGCAACCGTCAATGCGGTCAGTGCGACTCTCAATCTCGCTCCCGGGGGTTCGGTCATCTGGCCGTAGACAAGCGCCGCCTTAGAAGTTGCTAAAGCCTGTCTATCAACCTTTGAAAGATCAAAATCCCCGGTTGCTTCAAAGTTTTCATAAAACGATTCGCCGAAATTAATTACTTTAGATTCAACGAATTCTCGTATAAGGTCATTTCCCTCTCTAGTCCGTTCGCCTACGCCGCCAAAGACCGAATATCCGCCGTGTTTCATGGCCACGTTATTAATCAATTCCATGATAAGAACGGTCTTACCGACCCCTGCGCCGCCAAATAGGCCAATCTTGCCGCCCCTGAGAAAGGGTTCCAGTAGGTCGATGACCTTGATCCCTGTGACAAACATTTCGAGTTCGGTCGATTGGTCCTGGAAATCCGGGGCGTGTCTGTGGATTGAGTATTCTGTTTCGGCGTTTAAGGGTCCAAGTTTGTCGACTGGCTGTCCGATTACATTCAAGACCCTGCCGAGAGTTGTCGGGCCAACCGGCACTGTAATCGGGTTTCCTGTATCTATTGCAACCATGCCTCTTATCATCCCCTCGGTCGGCTGCATGGCTACACATCGACATCGGCCCTCGCCGAGGTGCTGTTGTATCTCCACTATAACGTCTATAGGTTCGGGCACATCGAAGCCTTCGCTGGTGATTCTGAGCGCCTGGTGTATCGGCGGCAGCGCCTTCTCGTCAAATTCAATGTCTACGACGGGGCCGATTACCTGGACTATCTTCCCATGATTGGCCATTCTCTATCTCTCCTTATCTTGATAACCGCAGTTAGACCGCGCTATTACATGGCGATCTTGTCAGGTTGTAAAGCCAAATACGGTAGCATAAAAGTCGCCCTATTTCCAGTAGTTTGATGCTCGCGCGGTTATGATAAGAGTTGGGCTCGTTTCACGTGAAACCGGATTGCTATCTCCTCCTCCGAGGCCGCGTTTCACGTGAAACCGGTTGTTCAACACCCCGGGGGCGCTGCAAAACATGGCTCCGCCAGGCACCGGAAGGGCCGCGAGAAAATCCTCGGCAATAGAGCACGAAAAATGTTGCGACCGTAAAAATTTATGCTATTGTAACACCTGATGCCAAGGATCATAGCTATTGCGAATCAAAAGGGTGGCGTTGGCAAGACTACCACTACGATTAACCTTGGAGCCAGCCTGGCAGTGGCAGATATGAGGGTCCTTGTGATCGACGCAGACCCTCAAGGCAACAGCACAAGCGGTCTGGGGCTTAGAGGAACATTCCACAAGAGCTTTTACCACTCGCTGGTTATAAACGAGCCTCTACAGCGAATTGTCCTTAATACAGAGCTGCCAAATCTCAAAGTGATACCGTCGGAAAAGATACTCGTTGCAGCAGAGATAGAACTGGTAGATGTCGAGCATCGAGAATTCAAGCTAAAAAGCCTTCTTGAGGATTACGGCAGGGAATTCGATTATGTCCTTATAGATTGCCCGCCCAGTCTTGGCTTATTAACGCTCAACGCGCTGGCTGCAGCACATTCAGTGCTTATCCCCATTCAGTGCGAGTATTTTGCGCTTGAGGGGGTTTCAGAATTGTGGGATACGCTTGTAAAGATCAGGCGCAGCCTTAATCCAAGTCTGACAATCGAAGGCTTTCTATTGACGATGTTTGATGAGCGCACAAATCTATCTAACCAGGTTGTATCTGACCTTAGAGACTTTCTTGGCGCGCAGGTCTTTTCAACTATTATTCCGCGCAATGTAAGGCTGGCCGAGGCGCCGAGTCACGGTAAACCTATAGTCCTTTATGACATTAAGTCAAAGGGGGCGGAGAGTTATTTGAGACTAGCAAAGGAGATAATCCAAAATGTCAAAAAAGGCACTGGGCAGGGGGCTTAGTGCTCTATTTACCCAGATAAACTCTATTGAGAATGAGTTGACCGAGCTGGATATTGATCAACTTGAGCCGACAGATACTCAACCTCGCCACATCTTTAAGGAAGATAAGCTTGAGGAACTGGCTCAGTCAATAAAAGTTAACGGTATTATTCAGCCGATTGTAGTGAGGCGGAATGATAACCGGTTTCAAATTATTGCGGGTGAGCGCAGATGGCGTGCCGCGCAAAGAGCGGGACTCCATAAAGTGCCTTGTATTATAAAGGATATTCCCGAGGAGAATATCCTTGAGCTATCTTTAATAGAAAATATACAGAGGGAAGAGCTAAACCCTATCGAAGAGGCGACTGCTTACAGGAATCTGGTCGAAAGGCTAAATCTTACGCAAGAAGAAGTGGCACGGCGAGTTGGGAAGGACCGCTCGTCAGTCACAAACTCTTTAAGGCTATTGCGGCTGCCGCTCGAAATCCAACAAATGGTCGAAGAGGAAGCGCTCTCAATGGGACACGCCAGGGCGCTACTGTCTCTGGAGACGGCTGAAGAGCAAAAGACCATGGCCGTCGAGATAATAAGCCGGTCGCTTTCGGTCAGAGAGGCCGAGCGGTTAGTCAAGGGCGTCCATCAGCCGGAGCCCGCTGCTGAAAAGCAGGATGCGTTATCGACATACCCTGACGAAGAGCGCGCGAATATAAAAGCGGCAGAATCGAAACTGAGCAAGAATCTGGGCGCGCCGGTTAAGATAAAGTTTCATCAATCAGGCGGGCAGATCGAGATCAAATTTACAAGCCCGGACGACCTCACGCGGTTATTCGACTTGATGATGAAACGGCCCGTCGAGTAACACCACTTCAAGCCCGAAGCGTCCTATCTTATTCCGAGATAGCCGAAAAGCTCATCTTGTAACTCGCACGACTGTTTAATGGTCGCCACGGATAATATTTTCAAGATGGCCTGAAAATATTATCCGTGGCACTTTATGATTATTAGCTTGCTCTAGAATAGAATCACTTATAAAATCCCTGCTCGCTGAATCGAGTACGATCTCATCTCGACATCACAAGACAGCCATCTAAATTTGAAAGGAGTATGCCCCCGTCTGCCCCCAGGTAAAGCTTCCCCTTGCCAAGGCTCGCAGCCGTGAGCGGATTCAAAGCTATGAAAAGAAACGGACCCTCAAATCCTCGACACAACCCTGTCGGCAAAAAGCAATATCGACCGAACAGCAGAAAGGGTGTTGTTGTCGCAATCACACTCTCTTTTATTCTAACCCTTCTAGTCAGTCTGGAGTTCGCGCAAAGATCATCGGCCCTCACAAATGGTGGCTCGATGACAACATTAGGCGCTACTCTGACCGAGGAGTTCGACTCGCTCGCAAACACCAATACTGGAAACACCTGGACAAATAACACTACGATTCCGGGCTTCTTTTCCAGCCGCACGACCTATAACGCAGGAACAGGGTCGAGTAATGCGGGCGCGCTCTATAGCTTTGGCGCGGCCTCAAACACAGAGCGCGCGCTTGGGTCAGTCGGTTCAGGCAGCACGGGCACAATCGTTTACGGGGCAAGACTCACGAATAATACCGGCAGCACCATCACATCACTCGATGTCAGCTACGTGGGCGAGCAGTGGCGGTCGGGCGGGTCGAGCACCGCTACCCCTTCCGTCGCCCAGACAGTCGACTTCCAGTACAGGATTGCTAATGTGGGGGAAGTTACAGATATAGCGACCGGCACCTGGGTAGATTTTAATTCGCTCGATTTTACAAGCCCCATTTTTGGCACGACCGCGCCGAGCGCGCTCGACGGCAACCTGGCCGCCAATCGAACCGCGTTATCGGCTACGATAAACAGTATTATGGTTTTACCGGGTCAGGAGATATGGCTGCGGTGGAGAGATATAGACCACGCAAACAACGACCACGGACTCGCGATAGATGAGCTCGACATAACTCCGCAGGGCGGGGTCGCCGATTCTGCGCCTTCCGTGAGCAGCACTGACCCGGCCGCAAGTGCGACCAACGTTGCGCTCAACTCTGACGTGATGATTACTTTCAGCGAGCCCGTGAACGCGACCGGCTCGTCGTTCACAATCGTCGGCAGCTCAAGCGGCTCGCACACCTTTATGCTCAGCGGCGGCGCTACAACCTTCACACTCAACCCCGACACGGATTTTGTGAATAACGAAACGGTGACTGTTACGGTTGTAGCGGCTCAGGTGACCGACCAGGATATTAATGACCCGCCGGACCAGATGGCGGCCAACTTTTCCTTCAGCTTTAATACTCCGGTTGTGCTGGTTTGCGGCGACCCGGCTACGCTTATCCACACTATTCAAGGTATCAACGCGACCAACACCATGAACGGCGCGATGAACGTTGTAATCGAGGGTATTGTCGTCGGCGACTATCAGGCGGCAGGCCAATTCGGGGGTTACTACGTGCAGGAAGAAGACGACGATGTGGACAGCAACCCTGCCACCTCGGAAGGAATCTTCGTCTTCAATACGAGTTTTCCTGTAAACGTCGGAGATAAGGTCCGCGTCAGGGGCACCATCGGCGAGTTTACAAGCAGCGGCACAATGTTGACACAGATGACGAACGTCACGGCCTTCAGCTCTTGCGGCTCAGGCAGCGTCACTCCGGCAACCGTGATGTTTCCCGTGATGAGCATCAGTGACCTGGAGCGCTACGAGGGGATGCTTATAAACATCCCGCAAGAGTTGACCGTTACAGACAACTTCACGCTTGGCCGGTTTGGCGAAGTAGGTCTTTCGGTAAACGGGCGGCTCTTTAACCCGACACACATCACGATGCCCGGCGCGGCGGCAATCGCGCAGCAAGACCTGAACGACCGCAGCCGCATAGTGCTCGATGACGGCAACAACCAGCAGAACATCGACCCGACGCTTTATCCCTCCGGTGGGTTGAGCGCGGCGAATACTTTGCGGCTCGGCTATACGGTCAACGGGTTGACGGGCGTGCTCGATCAGAGATTCGGGCTGTACCGCGTACAACCCGTGGGAGCGATCAGCTTTGTTGCAGAAAACCCGCGGCCGACCATGCCCGATTCTGTCGGCGGCACGTTGAAAGTAGCGAGCCTCAACGTCTTAAATTATTTCAACGGTAACGGGATGGGCGGAGGATTCCCGACTTCGAGAGGCGCTACGACGGCGGCCGAATTTACACGCCAGCGAGATAAGATCATCAGCGCCATTACGACTATTAATGCAGACGTCGCGGGGCTGATTGAGATAGAGAACGACGCGCCTCCCAACAGCGCCGTCGAAGACCTTGTCAACGGTCTCAATGCCGCGACCGCGCCGGGGACCTATGCCTTTATTAATACGGGCGTGGTTGGGACAGACGAGATTCGCGTCGCGCTTATCTACAAGCCTGCGACCGTGACGCCCGTCGGTTCGTTCGCCATCCTCAACTCGATGGTCGATCCGATGTTTATCGACACAAAGAATCGTCCCGCGCTTGCTCAAACTTTCATGCAGAATTCGGGCGGCGGGAAATTCACAGTCGTCGTCAATCACTTCAAGTCAAAAGGCTCGGACTGTAATGACGTAGGCGACCCCGATACGGGCGACGGTCAGGGCAACTGCAACGAGACACGCACAAAGGCCGCAACGGCGCTTGTCAACTGGCTGGCGACCGACCCGACAGGTAGCGGGGACCCGGACTTTCTTATCGTAGGCGACCTCAACGCTTACGCGATGGAAGACCCGATTACTGTGATCGAGAGCGCAAACTACACAAACCTGATAGAGGCGTTCGTCGGGGCCGATGCTTATTCATTCCAATTCGAAGGGCAGTCAGGCTATCTCGATCACGCGCTCGCAAACGCCTGCCTGGCTCCGCAAGTAACAGGCGCGACCGAGTGGCACGTCAACGCCGACGAGCCGATAGTTCTCGACTACAACGTGGAGTTCAAGACTGCCAACCAGATCAATACGTTCTACAGCCCCGGCCCATTCCGCATGGCCGATCATGACCCGGTTGTCGTAGGGCTCAACCTCACGTCGCCGCTTGGATGCCCGGAGGACATAACCGTCTCGAACGACCCAGGCAGTTGCGGCGCTATAGTCAATTACGCCGCGCCCACGGGCGGCGGCTGCGGCGATGTCGTGTGCTCGCCTGAAAGCGGGTCGTTCTTCGCTGTCGGCACGACCACTGTCACCTGCTCTGTGACTGGCAGCACGTGCATGTTCAACGTCACTGTCAACGACACGGAGCCTCCGGTGGTCAACTGCCCTTCGAATATCACGGCCGTGACCGCCATTGCTTGCCCGCCGCCTACCGGCACTGTCGTCAACTTTGACGATCCAGGTGCCTCCGACAATTGCAACATCAAGAACTCGGTCTGCACACCTTCGAGCGGCTCAATCTTCGCCGTCGGCACGACGACCGTCACCTGCACGTTTACGGATGATGCCGATAATACCTCAATGTGCAGCTTCACCGTCACGGTGTTCAACGCCTGCTTGCAGGACGACACAAATCCCGGCACTACGCTGTTGTTTAATGTCACGACAGGGGACTACATGTTCTGCTGCAACGGCGTGACATACACCGGCAGGGCGACCGTGACGAAGAAGGGTTGCTCGATCACGCTGGCGCACAATGATGCGGAGCGCAAACTGAGCGCGAAGATCGATTACTCGGCAGGCAAGGGGGCGGCCTCAATTAAAGTGCCGAATGGCCAGAACAAGTGCGATATAACCGACAGGGATATCAGCAATAACACCTGTTCTTGCGGTGTTCCACAGGGAGGCGGGCCGCAAAGCAACTAGCTCGCTCAATACCAAAGCCTGACGCTCTAGCCTCGCGCCGGGCGTCAGCAACAACCTTTTCTTTAATAGCCTGCTCGCTCTTAAGAGCGAGCAGGCTAAATTGTTTAAGCGCAGCGGCTTTCACGCGGGGCGCTTTTTCGGTATAAATAACGGTGACCTGCAAGGTCTCCGTCCTTAGAGATTTCTTTTATAAAGGAGAGATTAATTGCGACGCACTCTGGTTACTCTTGCCGTGACAATTCTCTTGGCCTGCCTGACGCGAGCCGTGCCGGCGCAAGAAAAGACGCTGTCGATAGACGACATATATGATCCCGTGAAGCGCGTGAATTTCAGCGGCTCGCCGCCGTCAGGGCTTGTCTGGCTCAAATCCGGCACGCACTATCTTCAAAGCAGGACCGACCCCGAAACACGCACCTCGCAGCTTATGAAGGTCAACGCGACGACGGGCGAAGCGGTCCCGTTTTATGACGCGGCGAAGATGGAGCGGGCCTTTAACGCTCTGCCCGGATTTAGCGCGGAAGAAGCGCGCCGTCTCGCGCGCCGAAGCGCTTATGATCTGAACCCTGCGCAAACCGCCGCGTTGATAAATTTCGGCAACGATCTCTTCTACTACGAGTTCGGCGGCGACAAAGCGTTGCGCCTCACAAACAGCCCCGAAGAAGAGGTTGGCGAAGAGTTCAGCCCCGACGGCCAGATTGTAAGCTACGTCCGCAACGGAAACATCTTTGTCACAGACATAGCCACACAGCGCGAGCGCGCGCTGACGTCGGACGGAAGCGCGACCATTCTCAACGGGCGCCTCGACTGGGTCTATCAAGAAGAGTTGTACGGGCGCGGCAACTTCAAGGGCTACTGGTGGAGCCCCGACTCGACAAAGATCGTCTACCTCAGGCTCGACGAGAGCCCCGTAAAAGAGTTCACAGTCATAGACCACATCCCACGGCTTCAACAGAACGAGACGACCAATTACCCGAAAGCGGGCGACCCTAATCCCGGCGTACAGCTTGGAGTCGTAAACGCATCGGGCGGCGAGACTCGCTGGGTAGACATTTTCAAGTACCAGGGCGCGGAGCCTTTAATCGTCAGAGTCGGCTGGACGCCCGACAGCAGGCGAATCGTTTATCAACTCCAGGACCGCGAGCAGACCTGGCTCGATTTGAACACGGCCGACCCTGCGACGGGTAAATCTCAAACCCTGCTTCACGAGCAGACAAAAGCGTGGGTCGAGGTCATCGACGAGCCGTTCTGGCTCAAAGACGGCAGCTTCCTCTGGTTGAGTGAGCGGAGCGGCTGGATGCACATATATCACTACTCGGGCGACGGCAAGCTCATACGGCAGGTCACAGACGGCAAGTGGGAAGCCCGCACGCTGCACGGCATAGACCAGGAAAAAGGGCTCGTCTATTTCAGCGGCACAGAGCGCACCCCGCTTGCGGTGAACGCTTATCGAATAAAGCTGGACGGGACCGCGCTCACCCGGCTCACTCAGGCGGAAGGGAACCACACGGTAAATTTCAACCCCGCCTTCACGCGCTTTATCGACAACTGGTCCGATATAAACACCCCGACGCAAGTGCGGCTCCTAAACTCGGACGGCACGGTCGCGCGCGTGGTCGAAGAGAACAAAGTAGCGGCGCTCGGCCAGTACAGGCTCGGCAAAGTCGAGTTTCTTCAAGTCAAGACGCGCGACGGCTTCACGATGGAAGCCATGATGATAAAGCCTCCCGATTTTGACGCGAGCAAGAAGTACCCCGTCATGAGCTACACATACGCCGGGCCGCATTCGCAGTCGGTCAAGAACTCGTGGGGAGGCACAAGGCATATGTGGCATCACCTGCTCGCGCAGAAGGGCTACATCGTATGGATACTCGACAACCGGACCGCGAGCGGCAAAGGCGCGGAGTCGGCCTGGCCGGCTTATCGCAATTTCGGCGAGCTTGAGCTGCGCGACCTCGAAGACGGGGTCACCTGGCTCAAGAGCCAGCCCTACGTCGACCCGTCGCGCATAGGCATATGGGGGTGGAGCTTCGGCGGCTATATGACTTCTTACGCGCTCACGCACAGCAAGAGCTTTAAGATAGGCATAGCCGGTGGCAGCGTCACCGATTGGCGGCTGTATGATTCGATCTATACGGAGCGGTACATGGGAATGCCGCAGAATAACGTCGAAGGTTATGAAAAGAGCGCGCCGCTCAATGCCGCGAAGAACCTTCACGGGAAGCTTCTCTTGATCCACGGCATGACGGACGACAACGTTCACATGCAAAACACCATACAGTTTATGTACGAGCTTCAGAAGGCGGGCAAGCAGATCGAGCTGATGCTCTACCCGAAGTCGCGCCACGGCGTCACGGACCCGCTGCTGGCAAAGCACATGCAGCAGTTGATGACCGACTTCATCGTCAGAAACCTGTAGCGGCCCGCGAGCTTCGAGGGGCGCGGGCCGTTTGCGCCCCTCGAAGCCGCAGAACGAGCTTTCGCCAGGCCGGCTTTTGGGGTATAAATAACTGCCTTTGAACTTTCGTCATTCTTCACGCGTAGATTGGCTTGAGTTCCACATTTCAAAACAGATATCAGGAGAACGGAAATGCAGTTGAAAAAAGTTATAACTTTGCTGGTTATCGTGTTGCTGGCGGGCGCTTCCGCGGTCGCAGCGCAGACCGCTGACACCATTTCGGGCAAGTATGAAGGTGTCGCGCGCGGCGCGGAGATCGGCGAGATGCCCATCACGGCAGAGATCAAAAACGAAGGCGGAAAATTGACAGGCAAGATCGAGACTGCTCAGGGACCCGCCATGATAACGAGCGGCAGCATCGCAGGCGATATGGTCACCTTGAAGCTCGACATCGGCGGCAACGAGCTTTTAGTCACCGCGAAGCTCCAGGGCAACAAGCTTGTGGGTGAATGGGAGCTTGCAGGCCAGAAGGGCACAATCGACCTGACAAGGAAAGACGTTGCGGCCGCCACGCCTGCCGCGCCCGCAGCCGCCGCCCCCGCGAGCGGCGACGTAATATCGGGCGAGTGGGCTGGCACGGCCGACGTTCAGGGCACGAGCGTTCCGTTCACGTTGAGGCTCAAGCTCGAAGGCGACAAGGTCACAGGCGAGAGCGAATCGCCGCAAGGGAAGGCCGCAATCAGCAAGGGAAGCTGGGCTAACGATAAGCTGAACCTTGTGATCGATACCGAGATGGGACCCATCACGCTCAACGCGATGATAAAGGAAGGCAAGCTTGTCGGTGACATCGACGTTGCGAGCCAGGTCCAGGGTAAGTGGGAAGCCAAAAAGAAGTGACGGCTGGCGATCAGTAGCCGGTGGTCAGCAGAGATCATCTGAAAAGGTGATCTCTCATCATAAGAACTGACCACCGGCCACCGGCTACTTTCGCTCGAAGGCGACTTCGCCGTTGATTACAGTCATCACCGCGCGGGTCTTTAAAATCTCAGCCTGGGGGATCTTCATTATATCCGCCGAAAGCACCGTCAGGTCGGCGAGTTTGCCCGCCTCAATCGAGCCTCGCAGATTCTCTTCAAATGCCGCGTAAGCGGCCCAGATCGTAAACATCTTGAGCGCCTGCTCGCGCGTTACCGCCTGCTCCGGGTGCCAGCCTTCGCCTGTGAACCCCTTCTGGTCTTTGCGCGACACGGCCGCGTAAAACTCTATCATCGGCTCGCCGCGCTCGACGGGGGCGTCAGAGCCGCCCGCGATGATTGCTCCGCTCTTTAGCAGGCTCTGCCAGGCGTATGCCCCTTCGAGCCGCTTTATGCCGACGCGGCTCGGAGCGAAGTGCAGATCGCCTATGGCGTGCGACGGCTGCATCGAAGCGATAACGCCGAGTTTTGCGAATCGCGCGATGTCGTCGGGGTGAAGTATCTGCGCGTGCTCGACGCGCCAGCGCGGCTCGCGAACTTTCCGCTCGCCCGCGGGCACTTCCTTAAAAGCCCGCTCGTAGAGGTCGAGTATGATCCGGTTTGCGCGGTCGCCTATGGCGTGCGACTCGACCTGTATGCCGTTTCGAAGCGCGGCCACGAGCATCGGAAATACGTCTTCTTCTTTCGAGGTGAGAAAGCCCGACGTGTCGTGGTCCGAATAAGGCTCAAGCAGCGCAGCGCCTTTCGAGCCGAGCGCGCCGTCCATCACCACTTTGATCGAGCGGACCGTGAAGCGGTTGTCGTATAGCCCAAGCAGCGGCCCCGACTCGATCAGCTGTTTCGAGTTCGCGGTCGGCCCGTAGACGGCGTTATAGACTCGCAGCTTTATCTGCCCCGCGTCGTAGAGCTTCTTAAACCGCGCGATCTCTTGATAGCTCGAACCGGCGTTCTGAATCTGTGTCCACCCCAGCTCGACGCTCCGCTTCGCCCCAAGCAGTATGGCCTGCTCGTTATCGCTTTCGGTGGGCGCGGGTATGTGCGCGGTGACGAGCGCCTGGGCTTTATCGAGCAGCATGCCGTTTGGCTCGCCCGATTTTTTATCCTTCATGATCTCGCCGCCGAACGGGTTGACGGTGCTTTTATCGACGCCTGCTATCTTGAGCGCGGCGCTGTTTGCGACCGCGCCGTGACCGTCAGCGCGTGTGAGATAGACGGGGTTGTTTGGAGCTATGCGGTCGAGGTCCCATCGGGTGGGGAATGCGGGCGGGCTCCAGAAAGTCTCTATCCACCCGCGCCCCGTCACCCACTGGCCCCCGCGCGCTCTATCGACGCGCGCCTTCACTTTGCCGAGAAAGTCTTCGAGGCTCGTCGTCCCTTCGAGGTTCAGGTTCATCTCGCGCGCGCCGACGCCCGACAGGTGATAATGCGAATCCGTAAGGCCCGGCACGACCGTTCCGCCTCCAAGGTCGATCACGCGCGTGCGCTTGCCCTGGTAGGCTTGCACGTCTTTGTTCGAGCCTACAAAGATTATCTTGCTCCCTTTGACCGCGATTGCTTCGGCGCGCGGCTGGCGGTCGTTGGCGGTGTAGACATTGCCGTTCTTGAAGACGATGTCAGCCGTATCGCGCTGAGCGTAAGCGGGCGCAAGGCCGGGCAATACTGCAACCAATATCGAAGCGATAAATCTCGAAGCTGCCAGTTTCAAGGCTGTAAGTTTCATGGTCCCCTCTATAGATTGTATCTGCCTGCTTCAATGATCGAGTCGGCGATGCGGCGGCGCGCGGCTATGGCCTTTACCGGAGCCCGGTGTTGCTCGATGTCGAACCGAGTAGCGTCTTTGTCCGTGTCCGAGGTTTCGATTTCTACAATCTCTGCCTTAGCGGCTATGCGGGCCGCCGCCTCTCTTATAAAGATGCGGGTTATGTCTGTCTGCACCGCAGCCGCCGCGCCGCCGCGCTCCGTTAGAATCTTCTGCGTGCGCAGCATCGCGCTCTCCATCGCGTATATGTCCATCGCCGCCTCGGCGACGAGGCCGAGCATCTCCTGCTCGTCGCGCGCGCGGTCGCCGTACTTGCGCGAAATGCTGCCGATCATCGCCAGGGCCATCTTCTTTGCCGCCGCCAGAATCTTTATCTCGTCTGTAAAGATCACGTTCGCGTAGTTCAGGTGCAGGGTGTCGGACGAATGACCCGCGCCTTCGAGTATGCACTCGGCCGCTTGCAGAATCGGCAGCTCGTTCGACTTTGCGCGTCGGAGCAACTGGCTCGCTATCACTATGCGGTTGATCTCGTTCGTGCCCTCGTATATCCGGGCGATGCGCGCGTCACGGTAGGCCTGCTCGGCCGGGTAGTCTTTCGAGTAGCCGTAGCCGCCGTAAATCTGCACCTGCTCGTCTACAACGTAAGCGAGCGCCTCGCTCTCCCATGCTTTTATGATCGAGCACTCGATGGCGTACTGCTCAAGCACGCCGAGCACCTCCGAGGGGTTTGCTTTATCGACTTCGTGAAGCGCCGCGTCGATCATCCCGGCCGTGCGATAGAGCATCGACTCGCCCACGTATATGCGAACCGCCATCTCAGCGATCTTGTGCTTTATCAAACCGAAGCTCGCTATGGGCTGCCCGAACTGGTGGCGCTCTTTCGCGTATCCGACCGACTGTCCAAGCGCGATCTTCATCGCCCCGACCGAGCGCGCGCCGAGCTTGAGCCGCCCGATGTTCAACACGTTGAAGGCTATCTTGTGACCGCGCCCGATCTCGCCGAGCACGTTTTCGACAGGCACGCGGCAGTCTTCCAGCATCAGCGCGGTCGTCGACGAGCCGTCTATGCCGAGCTTCTTCTCTTCGTGCCCGCTCGTCAGGCCCGGCCCGCGCTCGACCAGGAAGGCTGTGAATTTGTCGCCGTCGACTTTGGCAAAGACTGTGAACAGGTCGGCAAAGCTGCCGTTTGTGATCCACATCTTCTGGCCGTTGAGGATGTAATGCCGCCCGTCTTCTGAAAGCACCGCTTTCGTCTTTGCCGCCAGGGCGTCAGAGCCCGAATGCGGCTCGGTGAGCGCGTACGCGCCGATCCATTCGCCCGTAGCGAGTCGCGGCAGGTACTTCTGCTTCTGTTCTTCGGTCCCGAAGAATACTATCGGGAGCGTGCCGATGTTGACGTGCGCGCTTTGAGTGCCGGCAAACGATGCCTGGAGCGCGAACTGCTCGGCGACTATCGAGGAGCTGACTTTCTCAAGCCCAAGCCCGCCGTAGGTTTCGGGTATGTCTATGCTGAGCAGCCCCAACTCGCCGGCCTTCTTCATCAACTCGCGCGTCACCGCCCAATCCTTCGCGTAGATCGCGTCTTCGCGCGGCATCACCTCTTTGCGCAGAAACTCTTCGGCCGTATGCGCAAACATGCGCTGTTCTTCGGTAATCTCTTCGGGCGTGAATATCTCTTCGGGCGCCAGGTCTTCAATCAGAAAGCCGCCGCCTTTAATCGTTTTGAGTTTTTTGGAATTGCCAGTCATGACAGCCTCCCTTGTGGAAACAAAAGAGCGAAGGCTAGACGATAACACTCTGCCGAGCGTCAAGTCTACCAACCGAGCAAACGGTTATAGGGGCGGTACCGGCATCAATCGATTGTCAAGACGATCTTGCCTACCGTGTCGCGCGATTCCATCTTTCGGTGAGCTTCTGAGGCTTGGCTGAGCGGAAGCTTCAGCCCTATCGTAAGCCGCAGCTTGCCGCTCGCGACCATCTCGACCACGCGCATCACCCCTTCGATAGAGACTTCGGGCACCCGCGCAACGGTCATCAGCCAGAACCCGCTCACCTTTATAGATTTCTCAAACAGGTCAATCGTGTTGACGGGATCGGGTCTGCCGCTCGCCGCGCCGTATACGATCACGTGGCCGAAAGGCGCGAGCGCGCGCATAGACCCGGTAAACGTCGTTTTGCCGACCGATTCGAGCACGAGATCGACCCCCCTGTTACCGGTCAGCCTCGCTATCTCTTCGGCAAAGTCTGTCTTGTTATAAAGGATCACTTCGTCCGCGCCCATAGTGCGCACAAGCGCGGCTTTTTCTTCGCTTGAAGTCGTGCCGTAAACGGTCGCGCCTGCCGCTTTGGCCATCTGCACCGCGAGCAGCCCGACGCCCCCGGCCGCCGCGTGCACGAGCACAGACTTGCCTGCGCTTACATGGTCCATGGTGTAGAGCAGGTGATAAGCCGTGAGCGCCTGGAGGGGGAACGCCGCGCCGTCTTCGAACGACACGGAATCGGGCAGCGGTATCAACTGGCGCGCGGGCACGCTTGTATACTCTGCGTAACAGTTCTGGCCGAGGAAGGCGACGCGCCGACCGATCAGCGCCTTATCGACTTCCGCGCCGACATCTTCAACGACGCCCGCGGCCTCGGCTCCCGGGATCACCGGAAGCTCAGGCCGCACAAGGTACTGGCCGCGCCTGAGCAGCGTGTCGGCGAAGTTTATCCCGACGGCGTGAACGCGAACGAGCGCCTCGTTCGCGCGCGGCGCGGGTTTTTCCGCCTCTTCGTATCTGAGCACATCCGGGCCACCCAGCTCGTGGATTCTTATCGCTTTCATAATTTTCTCCGGTCTCTTAGAAATCTCTCGCTTCAAACTCGCTTACGCGCCTGCGCAGCTCGTCGGGCACTCGGACGGGTTTTAGCGTCTTGTGATCTATGCAGACGTAAAGCGATTGAGACGCGCCGATCAGCCTCTGTTCGCCTTCCCTGTAGATTTCGAAATCGAACGTCATGCTCGTGTTGCCTATCTGCGAGACTCGCACGTATACCTCAAGCAGGTCGTCGAAGCGCGCGACCGATTTGAACTCAATCGTCGTGCGCGCAAGCACTGTGTCCGCGCCCATCTCAAGCATACGCTGGTAATCGAGACCGATCTCGCGGAAGTACTCCGTCCATGCCACGTCGTAGTACGTCAGGTAGTTCCCGTTAAAGACTATTGCCTGCATGTCTGTTTCAGCAAACCTGACCCTGAGCTTATGATGAAATCTGAAGTCTGTTTTCACGGGGCGCTATCATGACTTAAACGGGCCGAGTTATCAACAGTGGCCGGTGGCCAGCGCAGACGATAGTGTGTCGCCGGTCGATCTTCTCACAGGCGATTGACGACTGACCACGGGCCACCGTTTATGCTATGCTGACGCCCGCGTTTTAAGCCGTCGCCCGGGAGGAAGGGAATTGATAATACCGCTTAGTGAGTATGACTATTTGAAGCGCGCGCTCGTCGCACATTCGGACAAAGAGGCGGTCGTTTGCGGCGACCTGAGACTGACCTACCGCGAGTTTGGCGAGCGCGTCAACCGGTGGGCCAACATGTTCGGCTCGCTCGGGTTAAAGAAGGGCGACCGCGTGGCTATCCTGTCGCAGAACTGCCACCGCGTGCTCGAAGCCTTCTTCGGCACGCCGCTCCTGGGCTCGATATTGATGCCGCTCAATTTCAGGTTAGTGCCCGAAGACTTTCGCTACATCCTCAACCACGGCGGCGCGCGCGCAGTGATCGTGGAGGAAGGGCTGACCGACCTCGTAGACAGCATTCGCCCGCAATTGGAAACAATCGAGCACTTCATAATCGCGCGCGACCGGTCCGAGCCGTCAACCGACGCCTGGAGTGATTACGAATCACTGCTCGCGCAGGCCGCCGCCGCGCCGCCGCCTGCGGTCGAGATAGATGAGAATGAAACGTCGGCGCTGCTCTACACGTCGGGCACGACCGGCAGCCCCAAAGGCGTGATGCTCACGCACCGCAATCTCTTCCTCAACGCGATGGGCAGCATATTCGAGTTCGGCATACGCGAGACGGACATATACCTGCACACGCTCGCGCAGTTTCATTGCAACGGCTGGGGCGTGCCTTATGCCGTGACGGGCATGGGCGGCACTCACGTAATCATCAAGAAGTTCGAGCCCGGAGCATTCTTCGATCTTGTCGCGCGCGAGCAGGTGACTTTCGCCGCCATGCCGCCGACCATGATAAACATGGCCTTGAATCACCCGATTGATGATGAGGGTCTCGCGCGACTGCCAAAGCAGATGCGCATAGCGACAGCCGGGTCGGCCCCGCCCACCGCTACGATTCAAGGCGCGCAGGAAAAGTTCGGCTGGCAGGTCATACAGATTTACGGCCTGACAGAGACGTCGCCTTTTTTGACCGTGTCAAAGATCAAGCCGTACATGAGCGAATGGCCCGCTTCGGACCGTTACCGCATCCAGACCAAGACGGGTTATCCGATGATCGGCGTTGACGTGCGCGTTGTAGACGACGATGGGGACGATGTTGCGCCCGACGGCCAGGAGGTGGGCGAAGTCATCGCGCGCTCGAACGTTGTGATGGCAGGCTACTGGCGGCAGAAGGAAGCGACCGAAGCCGTGATAGTTGACGGCTGGTTTCACACGGGCGATATGGCCACGCTCGACCGGGAAGGTTATATCGAAGTCGTCGACCGCAAAAAAGATCTGATAATTTCAGGCGGCGAGAATATCTCTTCGATAGAAGTGGAGGGCTTGCTCTACAAGCACCCGGCGGTGCTCGAAGCCGCGATAGTCGCCGCGCCCGACGAGCGGTGGGGCGAAGTGCCTTACGCCGTGGTCGTTTTGAAACCGGGAAGCGCCGCCACTGAAGCCGAGCTTATAGAGTTTTGCCGCGAGCGGCTTGCCCATTATAAATGCCCGAAGCGCGTCGAGTTTATCGACGTGCTGCCGCGCACGGCCACCGGCAAAGTTCAAAAGCGGCTGCTGCGCGAGCACCTCTGGTCGGGCGAAGAGAAACGTGTGAAGTAGAGACTCGCGCGCCTGTAAGCGCAACCTTCAGGCCATCGCTGTGAAAAGCAAAAGCCCGCCGGCTATGCAAGCCGGCGGGCTTTTGCTTTTAGATCAGCCGCGCTTTAGTCAAAGAGCGACTGAAGGTTGAAGATCGACGACAGGACCGTTCCGAGAATCTGCCACTTGCCGTTCGAGTAGCTGCCGTACTGGTACCGGCTGTTGAAGCCGTCCTCATACCCGCGACGGAAGCCTTCGCGGAAGTAGTAGTTGTACTCGTCCTGGTCTACGTACCGGCCCGTGTAGCCGAAGGACGCATCCTGATAGGCGTACGAGTCCTGGTAACCAGACCTCCATCGGTCCTCACGGTCCGCCTGTCCGGCCCTGAAGCCTTCCTCGTAACCGTAGTTGATGGCCTGACGCAGCATGTCTGCGCCGTACTGGTTCGTCTGGTAGTAACGCCCGCCACGGTAGTACCTGTAAGACGGAGCCGTGTAAAAATACGGGTCGTTGTTGTAGTTGTAGTTGCGCTGGTTCTGGAGGTATATCTGCTGCTGTCGCAGGCGCTCCAGATACCGCTGCTGATAACGATACTGCGCAAGGCGGCGCTGGTTCTGCAACGCTATCGCGCGCTGTTGCGCAACACGCTGCTGCTGAATCAGGCGGTCGCGGTATCGTAATTCCCGCTGCTGCTGCTGGCGGATAAGCGCCTGCTGCTGCTGCTGTGACAATCGACGCGCTTCCTGTTTACGCGCCTGGTTGGCCTCGTGGCGTTGCCGCTCAGCAATGGCGGCCTGCTGCTTCTGCTGCTGGTTGGCCTGGTGACGCTGTTGCTCGGCCAGACGCTGCTGTTCTTTCTGCTGCTGATTAAGCTGACGCTGCTGCTGCTGCTGCAACTCGGCAGCGGTACGCTGTTGCTGGCGTTGCTGCTGGTTGAGCTGGCGCTGCTGCTGTTGCTGCTGCGCGGCAGTTGAGCGCTGCGTCTGCTTCTGCTGTTTTTGCGCCTGCTGCTGCTGTGCGGCTGCGGCGCGCGCCGCCTGCTTTTGCGCCTGATTGGCTTCGTGGCGCTGCTTCTCAGCGGCCTTCTGTTGCTGCTTCTGCTGTTTTTTCTGGTTGTCCTGTGCAGAGGCCGGTACGCTCATCCCCACAAGCGATACTGCGCCTATTGTCCCTGCAACCACCAGCTTGCTAAAGAAATTAACTTTCATTGCACCCTCCTTACTAACTCGGTCGCCCCTCTTGTTCGTACAGAGGCCCGGAGCCAGGCCTCTTTGGTTAACAACTGATAGAAACTCATACAATTCAAATTCACTCCACACAGGTATAATCGCAAACACCGTGCCGTTAGTTAATTGCAGCAATAAAACGATTTTCGTTTTGGTGTGTGTGGCTTTGAGACACGATCTCGTACATCGATAAACTTTATGGGTTAGCTCGGCGGCAGACTCTTGTAACCGAACTTATACTGGGTTCGTCTTTGTCGTTTACCAACCTTATTTCTTTTTGAAAACCACATTTAAGGAGACGCAATGAAGAGAATTTATGTCCTCGCCTTTCTGGTGATGCTCTGCGCGCCCGCCGTCGGCCTGAGCCGCGAAGCACGCCTCGCGCGCTACCCGCATTATCATCAGGGCCGTATTGTATTCACTTACCTGGCCGATATCTGGACGGCTGATGAAAACGGGCAGAACGTCCAGCGCATCACCGCTCACAAGGCGCGCGATGTCTACCCTCGATTCTCGCCCGACGGTCGCTGGATCGCCTTTTCAAGCGACCGCGAAGGCAACCTCGATCTCTTTATCATCTCGACAGAGGGCGGGACCGCAAAACAGCTCACGTTTCATTCGGCGGACGACACCCTGCTAGACTGGTCGCCCGATTCGCGGTCGCTGCTTTTCGCCTCGAACCGGGGCGAAGACTTCATGTCCAGGCTCTACACCGTCTCGGTTGACGGCGGTATGGAGCGCAGCGCCGGGACCGACATGGGCGTATACGCTTCCTATTCGCCCGACGGGCGGCGCGTGGCGCTCAACCGCAAATCGCAGGCTTACTGGCGAAAGTTCTATCGCGGCTCTTTTCAATCCGACGTGACCGTCATGGATACCGCTTCAAAGAAGTTCACGGACCTGACAGACTTTGAAGGCATGGACTCCTGGCCTATGTGGGGCCGCGACAGCCACGTCTATTTCGTAAGCGACCGCGACCCGAACGGGCAGACGAACATCTGGCGCGTGAGCGAGCAAGGGGGCAAGGCCGAGCGCGTGACTTCATTCAAGTCCGGCGACGTGCGCTGGCCCTCGATGAGCACGGACGGCAAGACGATAGTCTTCGAGCACGACTTCGGCGTGTCGAAGCTCGATCTGGCAAGCAAGCGTGTTACGCCAATCAAGCTCAACATCAACGCCGAAACTCAAGAGAGCATGTCCGAGGTCCGCGACTTCAACTCGCAGGCGGACGATTACGACCTCGCGCCTTCGGGCCGCCGCATAGTCATATCCGTCCACGGCGAAATCTTTACCGCGCCGACCGAAGAAGGCGACCTGGACCAGTTGACCGACTCGCCCTCGCGCGACAAAGACCCGCTCTATTCGCCCGACGGCAAGTGGGTAGCTTTTATCTCTGACCGCAGCGGGCGCGAGGAGCTCTACCTGATCGCTTCCGACGGCGCTGGCGCGCCCGTGAAGGTGACCGATCTCGACAGCCTCAAATTCAACTTCTCGTGGTCGCCCAACTCGAAAGAGATCGCCTTGACCGCTTCCGACAACAAGCTGCGCAAGTACAACGTCGAGACGAAACAGCTTGTCGAGCTTGCATCATCAAAGTTCGGCACGATAGGGCAGCCCGCCTGGTCGCCCGACGGCAAATGGATCGCTTATTCAAAACCCGATTACACGCGCAACTCCGACATCTTCCTTCTGCCCTCGGCGGGCGGCGAAGAGCGGCGCGTGACTTTCGATTCCTTCACAGAGGTAGGGCCGCTGTTTACCCCGGACGGTCGCAAGCTCTACTTCATCAGGAGCGAAGGCGTCGTGGGCGGGCTCCCTTCGGCGCAAATCTACTCTGTCGCGCTTGAGCGCGAGGAGCGCGACCCCAATGACCCGGAAGACCGCGCGGAGCAGGCCGAAGGTCAGGACCAGGGCGCGGACTCACCTGCTCAAGCCCTGATGCGACGGCAGGCTCAGCGCAACCAGCCGCCAAAGGATGTCAACATAGACTGGGCGGGACTCAAGCGGCGCACGCGGCAGGTGACGCGCATGCCTTTCGCGGTCTTTAACTACCGCGTCGCGCCCGACAGCAAAACCGTCGTCTTTGTGACCACGGAGCCGTCGGCTACCTCGACGGTTCCTGTGATCTACTCGATTCAAGAAGACGGCAAGCGGCTGACGCGCATCATCGCAGGCGGCGGCGGGCAGGGCGATGAAGGGCAGGGCGGCTTCGGCGGGTTCGGCGGTGGAATATCCGGCCTCAATTTCTCGCGCGACGGTCGCACGCTCTATTTCATGCAGTCGCGCTCGGTCTATTCGGTCGGCATGCCCATGTCGGGAGCGGCGGCGGCTTTCGCAGGGAGCGGCGGGCGCGAGGCGACGCGCAAACGGATAAACTACACGGCGAAGGTCAAGATAGATAAGCCCGCCGAGTGGGGAGAGATGTTTGACGACGCGTGGCGCACGATGAAGTATCGCTTCTACGACGCCGAGATGCACGGCAAGGACTGGGACGCGATGCGCGCAAAGTACCAGCCTCTCGTCGAATACGTAGGCGACCGCCAGGAACTGCTCAACATCATAAACGAGATGATAGGCGAGCTGAACGCTTCGCACACCGGCGCAGCGCCTCCGCCCGGATCCCGCGCCGGTGGAGTGACGACCGCGCACCTCGGGCTAGAGCTTGAACCCGACACTCAGGCGGGCCGCTATCGTGTCACTCACGTCTACGAGACAGGCCCTGCCGATAAAGATTGGGTCAAGGTGAGCAAGGGCGATTACCTGATAGCGATAAACGGCAAGCCGGTCCGCGCGGGCGACAATTACTGGCATCTGCTCAACCACCGCCTTAACCGAAAGGTCGAGGTCAGCTTTAACAACAAGCCTTCCGAAGACGGCGCGTGGAAGAGCCGCATAGAGCCTGTCCCGCAAGCCGCCTATTCGCAGCTTCGCTACGAGCGGTGGGTGGCCGAGAGGCGCGCGATGGTCGACAAGCTCTCAAACGGGCGCATAGGGTATCTGCACATACAGGCGATGAACCAGCCGTCGTTGCGCAAGTTTGAAAAAGAGCTTCGCGAGATGCGTAACAAAGAAGCGCTCGTGATCGACCAGCGCTGGAACGGCGGCGGCAACATCGAGCAGGAGCTGCTGGCGATACTCGTCCAGCGCCAGTATCAAATCTGGCAGCCTCGCGGGACAGAGGCGACGGGGCGGCCCTTCGCAGGGTTCTTCGGACCAAAGGTCGTGCTGCAAAACTTCCGCTCGGCTTCAAACGCGGAGATGTTCCCCGCGGGCTTCCGCGCGCTCGGGCTGGGTAAGGTGATAGGCACGCCGACCGCCGGCGCCGTCATCGGAACGGGCAGCTATTCGCTGATCGACGGCTCGACCGTTCGCACGCCCGGCGTGGGCGTCTACCTGGCCGACGATAAGCGAACGAACATGGAAAACCTCGGCGTGCGGCCCGACATCCTTGTCGAGAACACGCCCGAAGACAACCTCGCGGGGCGTGACCGCCAGCTTGAAACCGCTGTTCAAGAACTGTTAAAAGAGCTTGGCCGCAAAGATACGGCAGCCGGGCCTCGCTAACTTGAGACGACGGGCGGCGCGAGCCTTAGTCTACCGGCACGCGCCGCCCGGTTTGATCGATTATGAAAAAACAGACCGCAAAATCTCCCGCTAAATCGAAGATCAAGAAAGACCGGCGCGATTTCGTAAAGCTGCTTCCGGCAGTCGGGGTCGCAGCCATAACCGGCGGCGCTGCCGCAGAGGCTTCCGCCTCTCAGACCGCGCAGCCTCAGCAAGCCCCGCCGCAACGCGTGACAAAAGAGATGCTCAAGCAGGCGGAGCAGCTTATAGGCATCGAGCTGACGGACGCGCACGAAGCGATGGCGCTGCCGGGTGTGAATACAAACCTCGGTCATTATGAAACGCTTCGCAAGATCGACATCCCGCTCGATACCGAACCGGCCGTCGCCTTTCACCCGCACCCGCCTGAGAAGAAGCTCGCGGTGAAACCGGGCAAAGTCAAATTCGCGCGCGTGGAAGTGCCGAAATACAGCCGCGTGGAAGACCTCGCGTTCGCGACCGTCCCGGTCCTTGCAGAGCTGATCCGCACGCGGCAACTCTCGCCCGTCGAGCTGACAAAGATGTACCTTGCGCGGCTCAAGCATTACGGGCCGAAGCTCAACTGCGTCGTGACCCTCACGGAAGACCTCGCGCTGGAGCAAGCCACAGCGGCCGAGCGCGAGATAAAAAGCGGCAAGTATCGCGGCCCGCTCCACGGCATCGGGTGGGGCGCTAAAGACCTTTTCGCGACTCGCGGGATCAAGACGACGTGGGGGGCCGAGCCCTATCGCAATCAGGTTATCGATTATGACTCGACGGTTGTCGAACGTTTGCGCGAAGCGGGCGCGGTGCTTCTGGCCAAACTCTCTATGGGCGCGCTCGCGCAGGGCGGTCGCTGGTTCGGCGGCATGACGCGCAACCCCTGGCAGGTTGACGAAGATCGTATCGGCTCAAGCGGCTCGTCTGCGGGCTCGGCTTCGGCCGCGTCTGCGGGGCTTGTGGGGTTCGCGATGGGAACAGAGACGCTCGGCTCGATAGTCTCACCTTCTTCGAGGTGCGGGGTGACGGGATTGCGCCCCACGTACGGGCGCATCAGCCGTTACGGCGCGATGGGGCTCAGCTGGACTATGGACAAGATAGGGCCGATAGCTCGCGGCGTAGAGGATTGCGCGGCGGTCCTTGCCGCGCTTTATGGGCCGGACGGGCGCGACATTACCGTCGAGGACGTGCCTTTCAACTGGTCGCCCGGCGAGCTAAAGGGTATGCGCATCGGCTACATCCAAACGGAGTTCGAGCAGGGAAACGACGAGCGCAAGGCCATGTACAAAGCGGCCCTCGACGCGCTCAAGAGCGCGGGGGCAAACCTCCAACCCGTCGAGCTGCCAAAGTTTTCTACGCCGAGCCTCCGCATCATCCTCGTGGCCGAAGCGGCTGCCGCGTTTGACGACATAACGCGCGATAACCGGATCAACGAGCTATCGGGCCAGAGCCCGAACGACTGGCCGAACACCTTCCGCACGTCTCGCTTTATCCCGGCGGTCGAGTACCTCAGAGCGCAGCGGGCGCGCACGATATTAATGCGCGAGATGGACAAGCTCATGCGGGGGTGGGACGTGCTTGTATCGCCCGCCCCGGGAAGCGCAAGCCTTCTCATAACCAATCTGACGGGCCATCCGCAGGTGGTTGTGCCTTGCGGGTTTATAAACAACCTGCCGCAGGCGATCATGTTCACGGGCGGCCTTTATGACGAAGGCGCGCCGCTCAAGGTGGCGCACCGCTACCAGCAGTCAACTCGCTGGCACACGATGCACCCGAAAATGGATTGGCAGGTGCGTTAATTTAGAGAGGCTGGCTTACTCTTTGACGGCGACTATGCGGATCCTTCGGTAGTCGGCGTTCCAGGTTCCGTCGCGGTAGAAGTCGTGGCGGAGCCGTGCGTGAATCTCTTCGACGACTGCCGCGCGGTCTTCTGTCGCAACGGCGTCGAGGAAGTTGTTGACGAATACGTTTAGCCAGTTTTCAAGCCCCGCTTCACCTCCGTCAAGCGGGGTCGGGCGGTCGAAGTGCTTCGCGTAAGTCACGCGGAAGCCGTGCTGCTCAAGCAAAGAAGCGTGCTCGCCTATGCTCGGATAGTATTTCGATTCTCGCAGCCGCTCCGCATCGTAGCCGCGCCCGGCGAGCGTCTCTCGAACCGCTCCGTGAAAGCGGCTCAAGTTTCCTTTACCGCCGAATTCGGCCACGAACCGGCCCCCGGGTTTTAACGCGCGGTTGACGGACGCGGCCAGGGCGTGCTGGTCCTTCATCCAGTGGATTGCCGCGTTTGAAAAGACTGCGTCGAACTCTTCATCAAAGCTGAAGCTTGTGCCGTCGGCTATCTCGAACCTGATGTTCGGATAGAGCCGCCGGGCTTGCTCGATCATCTCGGCCGACAGGTCTATGCCTGTCACCTCCGCGCCGCGCTCGGCTATCTGTGCGGTGAGATGCCCGGTCCCGCACCCTATGTCCAGTATCCGCTCGCCGCTTGCGGGGTCTAGCAACGCGATTACTTCCGCGCCGTACTTCCATACGAAAGAGTTGTCGCGGTCGTAGGCCTTGGCGTTCCATCTATGCGCAGGTTGTCTGTCGGTCATGAAGCAAGAGCCCCGGTCCTTTATTCGTGCCTTAGCGCCGTTATAGGATCGAGCCGAGCGGCTTTCACGGCAGGCCACAGCCCGAAGATGATACCGACCGCGACCGATCCGAAAAATCCGAACGCCGCCGCCCAGGTCGGAATGTCCATAGCCATATCGGGCAGCATCGCCGTGATAGATAACGAAAGCAGCCAGCCCGTGAACAGCCCCGCAAAGCCGCCTACGCCGGTCAGCGTAACGGCCTCGGTCAGAAATTGCAGCGTGATGTCGGAGCGGCGCGCGCCCACGGCTTTGCGTATGCCTATCTCGCGCGTGCGCTCGGTGACGGCCACGAGCATTATGTTCATCACGCCCACGCCGCCGACCATAAATGCTATCGACGAGATTATCAGCATCACCCCGAAGACGGCCCCAACGATGTCATCAAAAGTAGAGATGAAAGATTCCGGGGTGCCGACCTCGAAGTTGTTCTCGGCGTGCAGTGGCACGTTGCGGCGGCGGCGAAGCACCTGCTCGATCTGCTCTATCCCTTCTTTCATCCGCCCTTCGTGCATGCGCGCGATGATGAAGTGATCTTCGAGCGAAGGGTTGATCTTCTTAAAGGTCCAGTAGGGCAGGAATATGTCGTTGTCTTCCTGGTTCTCCGAGCCGAAAGGCCCCGTCTTCTGCTTCTTGACTGTGCCGACCACCGTGAAGTTCTGGCCGCCGACATTGATCGTCTTGCCGACAGGGTCTTCAGCCGGAAAGAGCGCCTCGACGACGTTAAAGGCCAGCACGCAGACAGCGGCGCGGTGGTTGTTTTCAGTCTCGTTAAAGTAACGCCCCTGGTCGACAGGCACGTTCATGACAAGCTCGGCCACGGGGAAGTTGCCGATCATGCGCGGGCGGCTCATGACGCGGTCGCGGTAGCGCGCTTCGGGCGGCACGGGCGGGATTTCGCCCGGCGCGGGCAGGCCGTAGATCAAACCCGCGTAGACATGCTCGACCGCGCTCGCTTCGTTCTCTATCGCTCGCGCGTCGTCGAGCGACAGCGGCTTGCGGTTTATCACTTCGTTGTCCAGCCGGCCTGTCGGGATGAAGGGCCAGCGCCAGACGTAGACGTTGCGAGTGCCAAAGCTTTCGGCCTGGTCGAGAACGGTCTGGCGAAACCCGTTCAACACGGCCGCCATCAAGACTATGACCAGCACGCCTATGAATACGCCGAGTATCGTGAGCCCCGCGCGGAAGCGGTGCGCCGACAGCGTCTCCATCGCAAGCCTTGTGTTCTCTCTTACGCCCGCAAAATTCATAGCTTGATTCACTCTGCCCTGAGCGCGTCAATCGGGTCGAGGTTGCCCGCGCGCCGCGCAGGGTATATGCCGAAAAAGACTCCGATGGCGGTCGAGAGCGCGAACGCCACGAGCGGAGCCCACACGGGGAAACTCGACGGGAGCGGCGTAAAGCGGGCCAGCAACTGCGAAATCCCGAACGCGAGCGCCACCCCGCCCAGCGCGCCCGCGCAGCACAAGACGACCGACTCGACAAGGAACTGGTTGACAACGTCCTGCTGCCGCGCGCCCACGGCCTTGCGTATCCCTATCTCTTTCGTGCGCTCGACTACAGAGACGAGCATGATGTTCATAATCACTATGCCGCCTACCACGAGCGAAATGCCGACGACGAAGAGCGAGACGGAAAAGATTATCCTCGTCAGGTTGTTGAACAGCTCGTTGACCCCTTCCGAAGTTATCAACCCGAAATCGTCTTCCTCATGGTAATCGAGCCTGTGCTCTGTTCTCATAACCATGCGGGCCTGGTCTTCCGCCTGCCGCATCTGGCCCTCTTTCGCTTTTATCGATATGTTTACGGTACGCCTCCCGCCGTAGATCTTCTGGAACGTCGATAGCGGTATCTTCACGAAGTTGTCGCGCGAGAAGCCGAGCACGCTGCCCCGCTTTTCGGCGACGCCGACGATTGTGAACCAGTGGTCCTCGATCTGTATCTCTCTGCCAATCGGGTCGAGACCCGGAAAGAGCTTGTCGGCGATCTCCCAGCCGACGAATGTGACGAACCGCGACCGCTCGTTCTCCCATTCCTGTATGGCTCGCCCTTCTTCCACGTCGTAGACCTCTATCTCGATTATGTTTGGCGTGAGCCCCGCCAGGTCTACCTGCTCGACCGTCTGGCGACCGGCGCGCACCTTTACGGATTTGTGCGTCTCTACGCCGACCTGCTCGCAGGCGGTGCAGTGGCGGCGGATGGCGTCGGCCTCGTCGTCGTCGATTTCAGGGTTGCGCCTGAGCACCTTGAAGAACTCGTCCGGGTCGGTAGTGATCGGGTACTGCGTGATGACGAAAGTGTTCGGGCCGAAATTAGAGACCTTCGCCTTCCAGTAATGATCGAGCCCCTGGATGATAGAGATTACAGAGATGATGGAAGTGATGCCGATGATTATTCCGAGCAGCGTCAAAAAAGACCTAAGCTTGTTCGCGCGCAAAGAGTCTATAGCCACGCCCGCGTAATCGACAAAGCGCGCGTGCCCGCGCGACTGCTCGCTCGCACGGACGCTGTTGATCTTGCTCGGTTCCAACCGTGTCGTGGCCATAATCTCACATCTTACATTTTGTTATAGCGAGGGGCTCTGTCCAGGTCAACAAGAAAAGACCGCAGACGGCTGTCTTTACAACTCAGCGTTAGTTGTGCGATTCTGCGACCTAACAAACGCCCGGCTCTACAGTGGAATGTCGAATTATTGTGGGGGCAGAGGTCTGTCAACGAGCGGGAGGTCCGGCTTTGAATATAATCGAGGGGTTCAAAAAAGGCGTCTCCATAAAGCCTGAGAAAGTGGCCGCCGTATGTGGCTCGACCCGGCTCACCTTCTCCGAGGTGAGCGAGCGCGTCAACCGCTTGTCGGGCTCGCTTATCGGGCTCGGCCTGCGTCGCTCGGACCGTGTTGCGATTCTCGCGCTCAACTGCCACCGCTACCTTGAGCTTTATTACGGCGCGCCGCAGATGGGCGCAGTAGTCGTGCCGGTAAACTTTCGCCTCGTGGCCGCCGAAGTCAAGTACATCATCGACCATTCGGGATCGAAGGCCGTAGTCACCGACGACGCGCTCGCCCCGCTCGTCGACTCCCTGAGAAACGAGCTTCCGTCGGTCGAGCACTTTATCTCCATCGGTGAAAAGAAGCGCGATGGATTCATAGCCTACGAAGAGATGCTCGAAACAGGCGAGCCAGAATTTGAGCAGGCCGAGCTTGGCGAAGACGACCTGCTCGGACTCTTCTACACTTCGGGGACGACCGCCGAGCCTAAAGGCGTGATGCTCACGCATAAGAACGTCATCTCAAACGTCAATAACTCGGAAGGGGTTTTCCAGTACCGGCCCGATGACGTATACCTGCACGCCGCGCCGATGTTTCATCTGGCGGACGGAGCGGCAGTCTTTTCAAACACGCGCCGTGGGGCCACGCAGGTATTCACCCCTCGCTTCGATCCCGATGAAGTGCTGCAGGTTATCTCGCGCGAAGGTGTGACTTTGACAGTGCTTGTGCCGACGATGATAAACTTTCTGCTCCAGCACCCGAAGCTCAAAGATTACGACCTGTCGCGGCTGCGGCAGATCACATACGGCGCGTCGCCTATAGCGCCGGACTTGCTCAGGCGAGCCATGGAGACGTTCGATTGCCGGTTTGCTCAAGGGTACGGGCTGACGGAGGCCGCCCCGCTTTTGACCGTGCTCCCGGCAGACGACCACGACGTAACGGACGACCGCCGCGCGCGGCGTCTTGCGTCGTGCGGAAAGCCTGTGCCGGGCCTCGATGTGCGCGTGGTCAAAGAAGACGGGAGCGATGTCGGGCCAGGCGAGGTAGGCGAGATCATAGCGCGCGGCGCAAATATTATGGCCGGGTACTGGCGGCGGCCTGAAGAGACTGAGGCGGCGATACGCGACGGATGGCTTCACACGGGCGACCTCGCGACGGTAGACGAGGACGGGTATCTCTACCTGGTCGACCGCAAAAAAGACATGATCGTAACGGGCGGCGAGAACGTCTTTTCGACCGAAGTGGAGGCCGCGCTCTACGCGCACCCGCGCGTAAAAGAGGCGGCCGTCATCTCTGTGCCGGACGCGGAATGGGGCGAGGCCGTGCACGCCTGCGTGGTCCGGCGCGACGGGGCTGAACTGTCAGCCGAAGAGTTGATAGAGTTCTGCCGCGAGCGGCTTACGGCTTACAAGCTGCCGCGCTCGATTGAGTTCATCGAAGGGGAGCTTCCCAAAGGCGGGACGGGAAAGATTCTCAAGAAACAGTTACGCGAGCGACACTGGCAGGGTCAATCGCGACGCATCAATTAGGGATGTGACAAGTAAACAGTGACAAGTGACAAGAAGGATAGTAGGTCGGCCTAGTTTCACTCTTTCTTGTCACTTGTCACTGTTTACTTGTCACTTTATCAAAGGAGAGAGATGAATCTAACGCTTACACCAATCAGGTTTAAAGATCGTGCCGAGGCTCTGTTCGGCGGCAAAGTCGGCATCGTCGACGGCGACGTGCGGCTCACCTACAAGGAGTTTGGCGAGCGAGCCGACCGCCTCTCTAATGCTTTGACCGAGCTTGGAGTCAAACGCGGGGAGCGCGTGGCGTGGCTCGGCTACAACTCGCACCAGCTTCTCGAAGCATACTACGGCGTGGTGCAGATGGGCGCGGTGCTTTTGCCGCTCAACATAAGGCTCACGCCGGCCGAGATAGGGTTTATACTGAACGACTCGGAATCGGTAGCCGTCTTTTATAATCGAGACTTTCTGCCCATAGTCGACGCGGTTCGCTCGACGGCCGAGACGGTGAGGCACTTTATCCCTATAGAGGCGGGCGAAGGCGACGATTATGACAAGCTCCTGGCGGCTAGTGGTCCGGATTTCACGCCGCCCGGCGACATAAAAGACGACGACCTTGCCGAGCTGTTCTACACTTCGGGGACGACCGCAAACCCCAAAGGCGTTATGATGACGCACCGCAATCTTTACCTGCATGCGATGCAGGTCTACGCAGGTATGAGCGTCAAAGACAGCAACGTCCAGCTTCACACCATACCGCTTTTTCATGTGAACGGCTGGGGCACCCCGCACACGATCACGGGCGCGGGCGCTCGCCACATCGTCGTAAACAAGTTCGACCCCGCCCAGGTGCTTGAGCTTGTTGAAAAAGAGCGCGTCACGCATTTTTCGGTAGTGCCTACGATGGCCATCGCCATAATCAACCATCCGAAGCTCGGCGACTTTGACCTGTCGAGCCTTGAGCATATAGGCATAGGCGGCGCGGCCTCGGCCCCGGACTTGATTCGCGAAGTCGAGCAGAAACTCGGCTGCCGCGCCTATAGCGGCTACGGGCTCACCGAGACTACGCCCGTGCTCACATTCTCGTTTATCAAAGACCATCTCAAGGGGCTGTCGGACGAGGAGCGGTGGAAGCGACAGGCCATGACCGGGTATCCGATGCCCGGCGTCGAGATGAGCATAGTGGACCCTGACGATAACCACCTGCCGCGAGACGGCCAGAGCGTCGGGGAGATAGTCGTGCGCGCAGATAACGTCATGGCCGGTTACTGGAAGCAGCCCGAAGACACCGCGCACGTCACGCGCGGCGGCTGGTTTCACACGGGCGACATGGCCGTCATAGACGAAGAGGGTTATTTCCTGATCGTGGACCGCAAGAAGGACATAATAATTTCGGGCGGCGAAAACATCTCTTCGATTGAAGTGGAGAAGGCCATCTTCGCTCACCCGGCCGTCATGGAGTGCGCCGTCATTCCGGTCCCCGACGAGCGATGGGGCGAAGTGCCCAAGGCGCTCGTCGTTTTGAAACCCGGCCAGGCCGCGACCGAACAGGAGATCGCAGACCACTGCCGCAGCCACCTGCCGGGCTTCAAGGTCCCAAAGTCTGTGGAGTTCTTCGAGTCGCTGCCGAAAGGCGGGACCGGGAAGATTCTCAAGAAAGACCTGCGCGAGAAATACTGGCAAGGGCACGAGAAACGCGTGCACTGATAGATCGGAGATAAATCGCAAAGCAGCGGGGGCCGAGCGCCCTGCCTCCGCTGCGACCTTATCGCAGGGGTAAGCCATCTCGCCAGCAACGCAGCGGTTTATCGGGATAATCTTCATACTCGCATCGGTAGCCTTTATGGTGCTCAACTTGCGCAGAGTCGCTGACCTGGGGTCGCATTGGGTCGCGCGGGCTAAACGTCGCACGTAGCGCACGCCCCGGATCATTGAGCGCAGGAATCAAATCTCGCATCGTTCATTCAGGTATCAAGTCCCGGAGAGACCTATTGCCGACCGGAGTGAAACTTCAGCAAGGAGGTTAGGTATGCGAAGCAAGATTTCCGGAACTGTTTTCGCTTTAGCGTTGTTTGTTCTGACCCTGAGCCAGCCCGCCCAGGCGCAATCGGACCTGAAAAAGGTGGAGGTTGGCGCTCACTTCTCTTCGCTCTCTTTGAGCGAGACCAGGGGCACCCCGATATTCGCGCAGCCCAGCAGGTGGGAGCCGGGGTTCGGGGGCAGGTTTACGTATAACGCCACAGAGCTGCTCTCAGTCGAAGCCGAGCTAAACTACTTCCCGCGCACACCGGATTTCGCCCCCGTGCGCACCGGCAACCTTTTTCAAGGGCTGTTCGGCGCGAAGATCGGCGGTCGCGGCAATCGCTTCGGAGTGTTCGGTAAGATAAGGCCCGGGTTCGTCAGGTTCAGCAGAGTTTCCAACTGCGACGAGAGCGGCCCGTCGACCTGCGACGTCACGGCCAGAACCGAGCTGGCCCTCGACATAGGCGGGGTGGTCGAGTTCTATAAATCGTCGCGGTTTCTCGTGCGTGTCGATGTCGGCGACACGATAATCCGTTATAAAGACATCACGCTCTTTCCGTTCGTGCCTGAGTTTGTCGTACCGGTCAGCATACACAACGGCACGACTCACAACTTTCAGTTGAACGCCGGAATCGGCTTTCGCTTTTGACGAAGCCGCGCGCGCTCCGTATATGATCGGTTTATCTTCGTTCCTTCTGGAACTCATGACTTTCGTCTTTCCGCTCGTCTTCTTTTTGGCGGGGCTTTATATGGCCGCGTTCAAGAAGCAGAAAGGAGGCAGGGCGCTGGCCGTCATGGGCGGGTTGATGCTTCTTTTGATGGGAACTCGTTACATCAATCAAGCGCGAAACCACGTCTTCCTGGCCAACCTGTCTGCCGGGGAAGTCGCGCACATAGAGGTAGGCGGGTCGATAATCGACGATGCAGACGAGATCGGATTGATAGTCGCCGCGCTCAATGATAAGAGCTGGTTTTCGTCTAATCACGGCGGCTGGGCAAAGACTGTGCCTCTTGTGATCCTTATGCGAGACGGCGAGGAGCGCAGGTTTCGCGCAGGCTACTACCTCAGGCAAGAAGGCGCCGTGATCGAGTTCACGCGCGAGTGGCTGGGCGGGCAGTGGCGAGACGGCTACGCGTTCAGCGAAAAGCTGCCGGTCGTGTTGAAAGAGATGGGAGTGATGCTGCCTTCCGAGGGCCGGGCGAATTGAAGACAGAATCATCCTTTGCCGCGTTGTTTGAAGTGGCTGTCGCCGCACGGCAGCGCGTCGAATCTTTCGGCTGCCCGGTCATAAAGCTCGTCGCAAATCTCAGGCATCAGAGGGCCTATCCACAGAGGCACGCCCGCCCCGCTCGCGTAATAACCCGGCAGGTGCTTGAGCACTGTGCCTGCCCCGCCCCGGCGGTCACTTGCGCCAAAAACGACCGCGCCCACGCCGTGCAGCAGCAAAGCCCCCATACACATCACGCACGGCTCAAGCGTCGTATAGCAGGTCATCTCGCGCGCGCGGCTCCACAGTTCCACGGGGACGCGCTTTAACGCCTCGATCTCTGCGTGTCGGCCCGGGTCGTAGTGAGGCACGAGCAGCGCATTACCTGCTTCGGCTATCACAGAATCGTCGAGCGTGATGACGGCCCCGATTGGCATGTTGCCTTCGCGCTCGGCGGCAAGCGCCAGCTCGATTGCCCTGTTCAGGTGTTTGAGGTCACGGTTTTCAGTCATTTGCGGAGAGCCACCGACCGTTTTTTTTCAACGTTTTTGTAAACGACGCCGCCCTTCATCACAAATACTACGCGGCGAACCGCCGTTATGTCTTTCAACGGGTCGCCGTCGAGCGCAATGATGTCCGCCTCCATCCCCTGCGCAATCGAGCCGATCCGGTCTGCCATGCCAATCGCTTCGGCCGCAAGCGAGTTGGCCGAGACCATCGCCGCCATAGGGTCGATTCCACAATCGCGCACGCGGTCGATAAACTCCTCAGCGTTGCGCCCATGCGCGCCCGCCACCGCGTCCGTGCCGAAAACGATCTTCAGCCCAGGTACTTTCGCCGCGCGCCTCAACAAATCATGGTTCATCGGCAGTATCGTCTGAAAGACCGCAAACCCCTCTTCGGTCTTGGGGTAAAAAGGCGTGCCGAGATACTTCTCCTTGTTTTCAATATAGTTTTTTAACAGCAGCCCGGCCTGCGGATCGAAATAGGTCCCTTTTTCTGCCATCAATTTCAGATCGTCGTCCGTCGCCCCAAGGCCGTGCTCGACCTGCGTGCACCCGGCGAGAGCTGCACCACGGACCGCGTCTCTGTAAGCGTGTACGAGCGTGCGCAGGCCCTGCTTCTTCGCTTCATCGCAAGCCGCGTTCAATTGCTCCTGTGAAAGCGTCATGCCGCCCCGGAGCATGCCGCCCGCGGCATAGATTTTAATCAGGTCCGCGCCCGCTTCTTTTTGTCTCCGCACGTATGCGCGGATCTCATCCGGCGTCCCTGTCTGTTCGCCTTGTCCTGCGAGCGCCTCGACCCCCGTCAGAATGCGCGGGCCTGGGAGCAGCCCCTTTCCGATTAGATCGCGCAGGGCAACTGCCGAGCCCACGTTTTGCACGGTCGTGAAGCCCGCCATCAGCGTCACCCATGCGTTCGAGGCCACCTGATACCCGGCCTCACGTGTTATCGTCCCCTCGCCCGCATTCTTGCCGTCTCGACCGAAAATCCATGTGATGTGGACGTGCGCGTCGATCCAGCCCGGCAACACCGTAAGGCCGCGCAAATCGTAGTCGACGGGACCGGCCTTCGGGTCAATGGCGACGATCTTCGAGCCCTCGATCACGATGCGAGTGTCGCCAAGCACGCGACCCTTGCCGTCGAGCACCGCGCTTGCGGCAATCACTTTGCGCTGCTTCGGCACAGCGGGCTGTGAATAAGCTCGTTGAGCCAGGGCCGAGACTGCAAAGATGGCGGGGATCGACAGGAATAGAATGAGCTTCGCCGCTCGCATGACCGCTCCTCCTTTTCAGGAGCGTAAAGCGTGAACCGTGACAAGAGAGAGGGACCGGAACCGCCCGCTTGATCTCTCTTGTCACAGTTCACGGTTCACGCTTTACGCTTTAAAGTTTACGTTCCCTTGCGAAATGATGCGCTGCGCGAAGTTTGCGGGTTGTTAATTGACCTTCAGCTTTTTCTTCAGCCGCCAGAGCGTTCTCGGCATCGAAATCCAGGCCGAGCAAGGCAGCCGCGTGAGTGACCGGGCAAGCAGCCGCCTGTCAGCTTCTTCAAGTTTTATCTCACAGCTCCAGCTTCTCAGCCGCTCGTTCATCTGTTCGAGCCTCGCGAGGTCCTCCGCGCTGATCTCTTTTTCGCCGCGCGTATTGACCGCGCCCATCACGTCAAGGTAGCCGCACTCGGCCAACCCCTGGCGCAGGTGATCGCTCAGGTGGCGCGACAACTGCTTTTCGTGTGGGATGGCCCCGTGATCGAAAAGCTGCTCGAAATGCTCGACCACAGGGCAGGCTTCTTCGCACGAGGGCTCTGCGGAGTTATCTGTTTTAGCCGTCGGCCCGCCGTCGAGCACAAAGACCAGCAGCGTCAGTTCTTGATGAGATAATCGGGTCAGCACGCCTTCTTACCTTTGATTGAATTCGGTCCCCGTCATGCCGACAAGCTCGCGTATGCGAAGCTCCGCGCCGACACTGTCAGCTATCCGGCGGCAGGCTTCGATGTCGAGATTCGGCAGTCGAACGATTGAAAGATAGACCTTGATCCCCCGCGCGACGGCCGACCGGGCAAACTCGATAGCGGCGTCGAACGCCTGGTCGGGCCAGTCCGACCTCACGATCTTTTCGTACTGCTCGCGGGTCGGCGCGTTCAAGCTCATGGAAATCTCGTCGATCAACCCTCCAAGCTCAGGCGCGATGTCGCGCCGGTGAAGCAGGCTGCCGTGGCCTATTGTATCGAGCCGCGTCCGCCCTCCGCGCTCCTTTACGAATCGCGCAACCTCTTTAAGCTCGTCGAGTTTTATAGTCGGCTCGCCGTACCCGCAAAAGACCACCTCGCGAAACCGCGCAGGGTCGCCCATCTCTCGGATGACCTCAGCGGCCGTGGGCTCGTCTTCCTCTCGAAGCCCAAGGTAATAGCCGGAAGCGACGGGGTCGTCAACACGCGTGCAGAAGGCGCAAAGGCTCGTGCAGCGGTTCGTCAGATTTATATAGAGCGCGTCACGAATCTGGTAGACGATATTTCGCTGCCCGGTCGGCAGGGACTGCGCCCACTCGCCGAGCTTGAATAATCGCTTGAAATTGACCGAAGTGATCCGGCCGACGTCTTCGGGCGCGAGGTTGCGCAAGGCGGCGACGGCTCTGGCCGTCTCGACTACGTAAGCGGGCTCGTTGCGCCGCCCGCGATGTGGGACGGGCGCGAGGAAAGGGCTGTCTGTTTCGACGAGGAGCCGTTCTATAGGCAGGTGCTTTGCGGTATCTTGCAACTCGGTCGCGCTCTTGAAAGTGACTACGCCCGAAAACGAGATGTAGAAGCCGAGCTTGATCGCTTCATCGGCAAGCTCTCGCGTGCCTGTGAAGCAGTGTATGACGCCCGGCAGCCCCGAACCTTTCCACTCCTGGCGAAGGATCTCAATCGTATCGCGCTCTGCCTCGCGCGTATGGATCACGGCGGGCAGCTTCAACTCGCGCGCCATCCGCAACTGCCTGCGAAACGCGTCGCGCTGCGCGTCGCGGGGCGAGTTGTCGTAATGGTAATCGAGCCCGATCTCGCCCCACGCGATCACCTTCGGGTGCGCGGCCATCTCTTCGAGTCGCGCGTAAAGTTCGTCGTCCAGGAGCCGCGCTTCGTGCGGGTGAACGCCTACGGTGGTGTAGATGAAAGGGTACTGGTCGGCCACGCGGAAGGCGCGATTGTGCGAATCGTTCGAGACATCGCCGTTGCCTACGTTGACTATTATCTCGACGCCCGCGTCGAGCGCGCGCCGGATGACCTCGTCGCGGTCCGAGTCGAACTCCTCCATCTCAATGTGTGCGTGCGAGTCTATGTACATTAAATTAGCTGCTTGAGCTTGACGGGAAGAACGGCTTGAGGACACCGGCGAGCGCGGCGAGGTTGCGCGTCTGTATCAGTATCTCTCCCGGCCCTGCGAATTCCGCGACTATGCCCTCGCCGCTTGTAAGGGTGCGAAAGAACCCCGCCGCGGCTTTGCGCAGAGTGTACTGCGTAGTGGCTTCCCACGCTACGAGGTGGCCTGTGTCTACGACGTAGCGCTCGCCCGGCCCCAGCCGCTTGCGATGTATAGCGCCGTAGGAAGAGACTATAAGAACGCCCGTGCCGTGGACCTGTAACACGAACAACCCCTCGCCCCCGAAGAACGATTTCGCGCCTCCCCATTTCGTATCGACCACGAGGCCGCCGTCACCCGCCAGGTAGGATGACGATTGAACGAAGAAGGCCTGGTTGTTCAGCTCGATTGCGGCTATATCGCCCGGCGCGCCCGGCGCAAGCGTCACCTCACCTGGGCCGCCCCGCGCCGTGAAAGTCGATACGAAAGCAGACTCGCCACCTACTGCGCGTTTGAGCGCGCCAAAGACGCCGCCTTTCATCTGCGATTGCAGCTCGACGTTCGCCGACATTGAGACCATCGCGCCTGACTCGGCCTGTATCGACGCTTCGGGTTGAAGCTTTATTACCGCCAGCGCGAATGACGGCTGGTGCAGCACTTCATAGCTGTACCCGCGTCCCGCGCCTCGCGAATCGCTGTCGATGTTTATGCCCCGCCCCTGCTGGTTAATCGGCTCGGTCGCGGCGACACTCGCGGGCGTCCCGCACGTGTCGCAGAATCGAGAGCCGGGGGCGAGCGCCGCGCCGCACCTTGAGCAGTTCATATATGGACTCCTTCCATTTGAGAGGAAATACCTGCCTGGGAGATACTTTACCTTGATCCCGCCGCTTGCTCAATCTGCCGCCGCGCAACTCTTTTTCAGTCCCGGTCGCTCACCTTCTCGACTTCGTACTCGGCAAGCTTCCCCCTGTCGTCAAAAAAGAATTTTATGCGTATGTGGTAGACCGCGCCCATTATTACCTCCGCGTCAAAGATCATCGCGTAGATGCGGTCGCGCTCCGTGTCGTTCGACTTTACGTCGAGAGTCGCTTCGCCTTCGCGATACTGTGTGTGCTCGATCCTCTCGGAGTTGAGAAACGCCTTGACCTTGGATACGTCAGCGCCGGGCGCGAGCGACTTGTCTACCATCCGCCTGACATCTTCGGCCTTGACGCGGCGCGGGCGGGGCCTGTCTTTCAGCTTGTAGGCGTCGAACTTTTTCAGCCTCTTCCATAGCACCACAAGGCTGCCGTCAGCGTCTTGACGGAGTATGCGAAAGACTATGAGCGAGTCCGCGCCCCTGTACTCTTCCGGGTGCGGGACGTAGATCATCGCCGTCGTCACCCTGCCTTCTTTCTTGTAAGCAATCGATCTGAGCGCGTACGTGCTGCCTGTCTTGAACGGGATCAGAGAGCTGTACCTGAACTCTCCGACCTGGAACCCCTCGAAATTGAGGTTGCGATGTTCGGCGGCTTCCATGTACTTGCGCGGCGGGGCGTAGCGCGCGAGAAACTCTACGCCCGGAGTCGTAAGCGTGACCGACTCAAGCGGCAGGTCGCCAAGCTCTGTAAACAGCCCGAGCGATTCGTATGTGAAGCCTGTCATGAGAAAGCCTGATTGCAGGCTTATCTCGGACCACGGGCCGTAATGGTGCGTCCGCTCGACGAACGAGTAATAAGCCCCGCCGCCTCTTATGGGGAGCACTGTGTCGGGGTCCCTATCGACCGCAACGGTCATCTCAAGCTCATACTTTCCCTTTGGCAGCAGTCGCGCAAGACCTGTGTGTTGCTGCTTGAGAAACTCCGCGTGCGCCAGGAGGTCTTCGTCCGTAGGGGCCAGGAGCCTCTTCTGGCCGGGGGTCAGCTTTGAGCTGTAATAGTCTTTGCCGCGCCTGCTGTAATATGACGAACTCGAAAGATATGACCTGCGCCTGTCGAAATCGCGTTGTAGCTCTTCGCTTTTTTGGCGGTCCTCATACGCGCGCTCCTTTTCGTATTCGCGCGTAACGCCTGACTGCGATTGCGCGACGGCGGCGACAGGTAAAAAGGCGGGCGATAAGACAAGCGATAAGACTGCGATGAGTCTCAGAAAACTCTGACGCATCGGGAAACCTCTTGACCGGGATGCGGGCTGGGCGCGATTAGCTTACTATCTTGCCCGGCGGCTTTCAATAATTTAGTTACATCAAGCTTATGGGATCGACCTCGACAGAGATCGAGCGCGGGTTGTGCCCCGAAGCCAGCACGCGGTCCAGCGCGAAATCGAGCGCCTCGCGCGCGCGTTTGCGGCTGCGGGCTTTTATCAAAATCTGGAACCGGTGCTCGCCTTTGATGCGCGCTATGGGCGCGGGCGCAGGTCCGAGAATCCTCAGAGCCGAATCCGTAGCCTGCGTTCGCAACTCGCGCGCAAGGTCCGAGGCCGCGTCGCTCGCGCGGTCAAACTCTTTGTGATGCACGCAGATGTTTATCAGCGCCGAAAACGGCGGGTAGTGCATCGAGCGGCGAAAGCTTATCTCGCGGCGGTAAAACTCGTCATAATCCTGCGCCTTTGCGCAGACCAGCGAGTAATGCTCCGGGTGGTATGTTTGAATTATCACCCGCCCGCTGAGCGCGCCGCGACCGGCGCGGCCGGCCACCTGCGTCAGCAATTGAAACGTCCGCTCGGCCGCGCGAAAATCGGGCAGCGACAACCCCGCGTCAACGGAGATCACGCCTACAAGCGTCACGTTATGAAAATCGTGACCCTTGGCAAGCATCTGCGTGCCGACGAGCAGGTCTATGCCCCCGGCGGCAAACTCCATCAATAGGTGTTCGAGCTGGCCGCGCTTGCGCGTCGTGTCGCGGTCGACTCGCGCGATACTCAGCTGGGGAAACAGGTCGCGGAGCTTCGATTCGAGCTGCTCAGTCCCTTCGCCGACGTATTGAATGTACTGGCCGTCGCAAGCCGGACAGGCGCGCGGAACGGGTCGTATGTAATTGCAGTAATGGCAGAGCAGGCTCGAATTGTGACGGTGATAGGTAAGTGTAACGTCGCAGTTCGGACAGTGGACCGCTTCGCCGCACGACCGACACAGCGCGAAAGAGGAAAACCCGCGCCTGTTCAACAATATTATCGACTGCTCGCCCCGCTCGTGCGTCTCATTGATTGCCGCCTTCAGCTCTTCCGAGAAGGTCTGCTGCTTGCCGTGACGCTTGAAGACTTCGCGCATGTCGATTGTCTGTACCTCGGCCATCGACCGGTTGCCGTAGCGGGTGTCGAGCCTCAGGTAAGTGTACTTGCCTGAGATCGCGTTGTGGAAAGATTCGAGCGAAGGCGTGGCCGAGCCTAAGACGACCACGGCGTTCGCCCTGACCGCCCGCATGATGGCCGTGTCGCGCCCGTGGTAGCGCGGCGTGTCGTCTTGTTTGTATGAAGTCTCGTGCTCTTCGTCCACGATTATCACGCCGAGGTCTTCAAGCGGCGCAAAGACCGCCGAGCGTGTCCCGATAACGACGCGCGCCTCGCCTTCTTTGACTCGCCTCCACTCGTCTGTGCGCTCGCCGTCGGAGAGGCTCGAATGGAGTATGGCTACCAGATCGCCGAAATGGGCTCTGAGCCGCCGCGAGAACATAGGCGTCAGCGCGATCTCTGGCACAAGCATCAGCGCGGAAAGCCCGCGCCGCGTCGCTTCGCGCATCGCGCGTATGTATATCTCGGTCTTGCCGCTGCCCGTAACGCCGTGCAGCAAGAAGGTTGCGTACTTCCGCTCCTCGATGCGCGCGACTATTTTATCGAGCGCCGCCTGCTGGTCTTCGTTCAGCAGTACTGCGGTCATCTCGGTCTGCTCGATGTGCGCGAGCGGGTCGCGGCGCACCTCGCGAGGGAAGACCTCGACCACGCCGCGCTTTTCGAGCGTGCGCACGACCGACGCGGAGACTTCGGCTGTTTCGAGCAATTCGCTGAGCGGGAGCGGCTCGCCTATCTCTTCGAGAAGCTCGACCACGCGCTGCTGGTTTGCGGTCAGAGCCTGTTCGGACGGCGCGGCAAGCCGAACGGCATTTTGAAGCCGTGGTTTCAGGCGCGAATCCCCTACGCGGTGCGACGTGTTTATAAACCCTGACCGCTCCAGCTGGCGTATGAGCGCGGCGGCTCGCGGCTTTGTCAACTGTCGCTCAAGCTCTGTTGAACTGATAGCGCCCGCGCCCGCAAGCATCTCAAGCGCGCGGTATTTCGACGAGGACCAGCTAAACCCTGCCGACTCGTGCGAAAGCGCGGACCGCCCCGCTTCCGTGATCGTTATGATCTGCTCGGTCGCTATCGTTGCCGCGGCCGGGAGCGCCGTCCGCAAACACTCGCCCCACGGCGCAGAGTAGTAATCGCTCATCCATCGCGTAAGCTCAAGAATCTCTTTTGAAATTATCGGGGTCTCATCTACGAGCTCTTCGACATCGCGTATCTCGGCCTCGGCTATCTCGCCTTCGAGGGTCGGGTTCAAGGCTACGATAAAACCTGTCAGGAGCTTTTTGCCGAAAGGGACGACGACGCGAGCGCCCGCGCGGGCGCGCAAAGCCAGATCGCCGGGCAGGTGATAAGTAAAAGTTTGTCGGACGTATAACGGAACGGCGACCTCGGCGAACATCGCGGCCAATTGTACCACCGAGGGCCGACCACTGACCACTGCCTTGATTTTTCCCGCCGCATTTTCGATAGTTGTCTCTTATGAATACCGCTCACAGCGCCTTTAAGCCGCTTTCGGAAGTCGTCCGGCAAACGACCGTCATAGAATCGCCCCGCCTGTCAAAACGGCTTGGATGCTCGCTCACGATTGCGACAGAGACCTTCCAGCACACGGGCAGCTTTAAGTTTCGCGCCGCTTATAACCTCGCCTCGCAGGTCCCTGAGCCGCGCATAATAAGCGCCTCTTCCGGCAACTTTGGGCAGGCTATGGCGCGCGCCTGTCAGCTTCTGGGAAAGTCCTGCATCATCGTCATGCCCGCGACCTCCGCTCAGGTCAAAGTCGATGCCGTGCGCGAATACGGAGGCACGGTCGATCTGCTCGACGTAAACCTTATGAGCCGCGCAGAGCGCGTCAAAGAGCTTGCCGCACGTCACGCCGACGCTTACATTGCGAGCGCCTATGACGACCCGCTTGTGATCGAAGGCAACGCAAGCCTCGGAGCGGAGCTTGCCGCGCTCGCACGCCGTTTCGACTACGTCATCGCGCCGGTAGGCGGGGGCGGGCTCACTTCAGGCCTCATACGCGGGTTTGGAGGCCGGGGCGGAAGCGCGCGGGTTGTAGGCGCGGAGCCTTTGATCGCGAACGACGCGGCTCGCTCGCTGCGCGAAGGGCGCATAGTCGCAAACAGCGCCGAGCCTCAAACCATCGCCGACGGCGCGCGGACGCTGTCGATAGGCGCGCATAACTGGGAGGTGCTGCGGTCGGGGCTTGAGGCGATAGTCGAAGTACCCGAAGTGGAGATCGAAGAGGGGGTGCGGCTGCTGTTTCACCTGGCAAACCTCAAGGCCGAGCCGACCGGCGCGCTCGCCATCGGCGCGTTGCTCACGGAGCCTCAGCGCTTCGCGGGCGCCGAGGTCTGCGCGGTGGTGAGCGGCGGAAACGTCGATGCGGAGGTCTATCGACGAATCCTCGCAGGGGCGTGAAGAATCTGCTGAAATCGCGTCTATGACGACAGAGAATACAACAGAGTTAAAGGAAGCGGGCGCGCGGGGCGGCAAGCGAGAGCGGCGAGTCGGCCGCGCCCGCGACCCGGAGCAGTTGCGCGCGCGCGTCTACAGGCAATCGGACCTTTCGATCTATAGCCGCCGCCAGCGCGCGATGATCTATGCGGCAGACATATTCTTTTATGTGCTCATCGGCCTTATATGCTCGACGCTGAGATGGGAGGTGCGGGGCGGCGATCACCTCGAATCGGTTTACGGTGACAAGCGCAGGGTGATTCTCACCTTCTGGCACTCGTGCATATTCGGCGCGGTCTGGTTCTTCAGACGGCGCGGCATAGTCGTTATGTCAAGCCAGAGCTTCGACGCGGAGTACATAGGGCGTTTCATAAAGAGGTACGGCTACGGCACGTCTCGCGGCTCTGCCACGCGTGGCGGGCAGCGCGCGCTGGCGGAGATGGCCGAGTGTTTATCGAGCGACATCGACGTGGCCTTTACCATAGACGGGCCGCGCGGGCCCGCTTACGTCGCAAAGCCGGGCGCGGTCACGCTCGCGCGTCACACGGGCCAGGCCGTCTTGCCCTTCCACGTCGCCTCGCGCCGCTACCTGACGCTAAAGACCTGGGACCGTTTGCAGATACCTCTGCCGTTTACGCGCGCGGTGACGCTCATAGGCGAGCCGATCTATGTTGACCGCGATGACAGAAGCGAAGAATCCGCCTTAAAACAGGCCCGCCTGCAAGAGTCGCTCGACCGACTTCGCCTCGAAGCCGAGAACTATTTCAAATAAGACCGATCCTCCAGTAACTTCAGACCGTGAAAATTAGGTCTGTTTGACCGAATCGCTTCTGCCATTCCTTCATTTTAACAACCCCTTGAAACCATTCTGCCAATTATCACCGCCATTTAGCTGCTATGCGGGAGTGGAACCCGAATTGCCTTGAGCATTGCGAACAGGGATCGAATGGCGTCGGTTGCAGGCCGAACGCAGAAGATTTAGGAGAAGGCTTAAGGAATGTATAACCTCACCGCAGTTCTTGAAAAGAAACGGATACTGGCAGTGGCGCTCGTCGCTATAGCGACCCTCTGGCCTGTCGCTCACCTGGCGGCTGCCTCGGCAAACGAGCGCCAGGAACCCGCCGTCGAAGCGAGCCTCGGCGAAGGCGCTATCGACACTGCGTTGCTCCGTCTCGACGCCCCCCTGCGTGAAAAGATCGCATCAGACCTCGCGCCGGCTCTGCTCCAGTCGGGTCGATCCGAATTACAGGCTGACGATCAAGACGGCCCTGACTCCGCCACGATTCGTGTGATCGTTCAGACTTCCGGCCCGCCGGACGAAGGTATTCTTGAGACGGTCTCGACGCAAGCCGTCAGGCGCGCTCTCTTTGACGGCCCGCAACGCCGCGTGAGATTAGAGCCGCGCGCAAAGACCGCTTACAGGTTTCAATCCATCGACGGGTTCGCGGCCGAGATGACGCCCGCAGAGATCCTCGATCTGGCCGCGCGCGATTCGGTCGTGCACATCTCGCCCGACAGGGCGACGACCGCGATGGATGAAGACACGGACCTCGACGACGAGACCGGCGCGGCAAACGTGCGCGTCGTAAGACCGACTCTTACGGGCAAAAACATCAGCATAGCGTTTCTCGATTCGGGGCTTGACGCTGCGAGCCCCGCGCTTAAAACCTCTTCGGGCAGCACTCGAATCACAGCCAAGGTTAACAAGGTGACAGGCGAGACGACTGTAAACGACGTGCACGGTCACGGCACATCTGTCGCCGGTGCGGCGGCGGGCCGCCAGATTCAAAACATCTCAGGCATAGCGATTGAAGCCAACCTGATAAGCGTTCGCGTGCTCAACTCGAACGGGCTGGGCACTGTGAGCGACGCCATCAAGGGGATCGACTGGTGCCTGGCCAACCAGGCAGCGCAAAACATCCGCGTGATCAACATAAGCCTGGGGGCGTCCTCGGTCGGGTCGTTCAAGAACGATCCGCTTTGTCAGGCCGTAGAGCGTGCGGTCGCCGCCGGAATGGTTGTCGTTACGGCGGCAGGAAATCACGGTCGCAATTCGAGCGGGAAGGAGGTCTACGGCTCGATAACCTCGCCCGGCAACGACCCGCTCGCCATCACCGTCGGCTCCGTAAACACGAAGGGAACTGCCATACGCAGCGACGACACGGTGAACAATTTCAGCTCGCGCGGCCCGACGCTCGGATACCGCGTTGCGTCCGACGGTCGTCGCCAGTACGACTTTCTGCTCAAACCCGATCTGGTCGCTCCGGGCAACAGGCTTGTGACGGCGAAAGCCACGACCGGAAGGCTTATAACCAGCAACCCGCAGCTCGCATACTCAGGCTCCGCGTCCCACATGCAGATAAGCGGCACTTCGATAGCGTCGGGCGTGGTCGCGGGCGCTGCCGCCGTTTTGTTGCAGGCCAACCCCGGCCTGACTCCGGCGCTCGTGAAAGCCATACTTCAATACTCCGCTCAGCCTATAAATAATACGAATGTCTGCCAGCAGGGGGCGGGGTTGTTGAATCTTGACGCCGCGATCAAGCTCGCCGTCGCGCTCAAGACGAATGCGTCGCAGTTGACCCCCGGCGCTCAGCTTTCGCTGACAACGTCGCTGCCTTCTTTGAACACGACCATCATGGGGCAGCAAGCCTGGACGAGCAACATCATCTTCGCCAATGCTTACCACGTCTGGACCGGGAACGAGCTTTTCTTGCGCTACCAGATGATATACAGACCGGGAGCGGTCTGGCACGGCCCGACGATCAAGATCAACGGCCAGCCGGTGACGGCAGGGACCATCCTGACGCCGGGCGTGCGAAACGCCACCTGGGCCGTCGCAAAAAATTACGGCCAGCTTGGCTCAAGCGTCATCGCGGGGGCATACACGCTCCAGTCGGGCATCACTATCTCGTCAGGGATAACGCTCAGCGAAGGCATTACGCTCAGTGAAGGAATAACGCTCAGCGAAGGCATCACGCTCGCCGAGGGCATAACTCTTGCCGAGGGCATTACAATAAGTGAAGGTATAACGGTCGCCGAAGGTATAGTAAACGCAAGCTCCAGTTCATCGGTCATATTCGGAGAGCCCTGATCCGCACCGGCTTCGATCTTTTGATACTGCCCCCACAGTATGATTTCGGATTGACCCTCGGCACCTGACAAGCGGGACCGGTTCGGTCAGTCCGAAAGTCGAAAGCAAATAAGGCATCTAAATGAAGATTCGCTCGCTAGATATGTCCGACTTCAACCTGGGGTCAAGGGTATACTGGTGGGCGATGGTAGTGGCCGGAAGCGCGATCACGCTGGTCTCGCTTGTCGGCCTTCGCTCGTTAAGCCCCAACCAGTGGGTTGAGCTGTTGCTTCTGGCGGGGCTTGTGGTGCTGGCAAGCCGCCACCCGCTCGACATCCCGAACGTCAAAGCGTCCGTAAGCATCAGCGACGTCTTTATCTTCCTGGGGCTCTTTTACCTCGGCACAGGCCCGGCGGTGCTGCTCGGCTCGATTGACAACTTCATTTCCGCTCGCCAGACCGCAAAGCGGGCCACAAGCTGGATACTCGCGCCGAACATCATGGCCGTAACGGTGCTTTTTTCGGCGGCGGCTTTTAACTGGACGCTAAAAATCTCGCTCGCCCGCCCGCCCGCCTGGCCGATAAGGGACGACGAGATTTCGTTCCTCGCGTTTTTCCCCGCGCTCGTCGCGTTAGGGCTTGTCCAGTACCTTACAAACGGCTGGCTCGTCGCGTGGTTTTACGCGCGCCGCGCCAACAAGCCCGTCTATCTCTACTGGCGCGACGGGTATCTCTGGACATCCTGGGCCTTCTTCGCCTCAGCCATAACGGCGGGGACGGCCTACTGCTTGATTGAGCGCTACGGGCTGTTCCACATGGCGGCGGCCCTACCCGTCATCGTCGCCTCTTACCTGACCTACAAGATCTACTTCGAGCGCGTCACCGAAAAGACGCGCCACATCGAGCTGATGAACCGGCTTCACCTCTCCACGGTCGAGGCGCTGGCATCCGCGATTGACGCGAAGGACCAGACGACCCACGGCCACGTCCGCCGCGTGCAGATTTACGCCGAAGGTATAGCGAAATTGTTCAACCTGTCGGACGCGGAGATAGAAGCCTTGAAGGCGGGCGCGCTGCTTCACGACATAGGCAAGCTGGCCGTCCCCGACTACATCTTGAACAAGCCGGGCAAGCTCACGCCCGCCGAGTTCGAGAAGATGAAGATTCACACGGTCGTGGGCGCGCAGATTCTTGGGAGGGTCGGTTTCCCTTACCCCGTAGTGCCGATTGTCCGCCACCATCACGAGCGGTGGGACGGCACGGGCTACCCGGACGGGCTCGCGGGCGAACAGATACCGATCACCGCGCGGATCATGTCCGTGGTCGATTGTTTCGACGCGCTCCACGAAGACCGCCAGTACCGGCGCGCGCTGACTCGCGAGCAGGCGGTTGAGTTCGTGCGCAAGGCTGCGGGCACCCAGTTCGACCCGCAAGTCGTCAAGCTCTTTTTAGAGAACCTGCCGAAGTTTGAAGCGCAGGTCACGGAGTATCAAGTAGAAGAGGTTGAAAACAACCTGTCGCCCGACGAGGCTGCCTTCCCCGCGACGGAGCTGCGCGCAAGCCAGCCGGAAGTATCTCAATCGCGCGCGACAGATTACAGAGATCAGATCAGCCGCGCGCACCAGGAAGTCTACGCGCTTTACGAGATCGCGCGCACGTTCGGCAGCAGCCTCAACATCGAAGACGCGATGGCTATAATCGCAAACAAGCTCGGTTACATGGTCAGGTTCGACACCTGCGTGATCTATCGCTATCACGAGGCGAGCGGGCTCGCGGTAGCCGAGCACGTCACGGGCGCATACGCGGATTACCTGCGCGGGCGATGCGCAGTGCCGGGCGAGGGCATAACCGGCTACGTCCTTGCCAACGCCAAGCCGCTTACCAACACAGACCCAATGCTCGACTTCGGCGACCTTCAGCTGCCGCCCGAAGCGAGCTACAGCGCGGTGGCCGTCTTCCCGCTCAAGAAGGACGACCGCTTGCTCGGCGCGCTCGCGCTCTATTCTATGACGCTCGCGCAGTACACGAACGACGATCTGAGGCTGCTTGAGACTGTCGCGCGCATAGCGTCGGACGCGCTCGACAACGCCGTTCTTTACGCGGAGACAAGATATGACGCGATGACAGACGTATTGACGGGGTTGCCGAACTCGCGCGCGCTGCAACTTCGCTTTGAGCAGGAAGCGGCGCGGGCCGACCGCTCCGGCTCGCCGTTTCATGTGCTTATGCTCGACCTCGACCATTTCAAACCGGTCAATGACACGCACGGCCATCAGGTAGGCGACGAGGTCTTGAAGGCCGTCGGTCAGCTGCTCAACTCCCAGTTCAGAGAGTACGATTTTTTTGCGCGATACGCGGGCGACGAGTTTGTCGCGCTCGTCACGCAGATGACAGACCAGCAGTGCGACCAGCTATGCCTGCGCTTGCAGGAAGTCGTAAGCGAGTTTCGATACCCTGTGCGCGACGGCCAGAGCGTGAAGGTCGGCATAAGCGTCGGCTCGGCGCTCTACAGCCGCGACGGCAGGACTATGGATAAGCTCCTGCTGAAAGCCGACCGCTCGATGTATTCGGATAAGAAGATACGCAAGAGCCAGACAGGCTCGCTCATCGAAGAGGCCGTCCCGGCTTAGCCGTGGCCGCCGGTTAGCGGCAGAAGCCGCGTTTTGAGGCGCGGGCGAAATTGACCATGTGAGAGACGAGCGGGTCCGTGGCCGATTCGAGGCCGGACAGCGCCTCTTCGAGCGAAAGACCCGAGCGCAGCAATGTCCGATACGCCTGTTTTAGGTTCTGTATCTCGCTCGATTTGAACCCCGCCCTTTTTAGCCCCACCAGATTGAGCCCGCTCGCGCGGCCCGGCACGCCGTCGGTTGTGACAAACGGCAAGCAATCCTGGACTATCTTCGAATTCCCGCCGATCATCGCAAGCCTTCCTATACGGCAGAACTGGTGCACGACGACGCCGCCTGATATGAAGACCTGGTCTTCGATCTCGATGTGACCGGCGAGCGCGACGTTGTTGGCAAGCACCACGCGGTCGCCGAGCGAGCAGTTGTGCGCCACGTGCGCATAAGCCATGATGAAGCAGTCCGACCCGACGACCGTCGTAGACCCCGCTTCGGTCCCGCGATGAATCGTCACGCCCTCGCGAATCTGATTGCGCGAGCCGATGCGCAGAAAGCTCTCCGCGCCGGTGAACCGTGTGTCCTGCGGCTCGCCGCCGATGACAGCGCCTTCGTGCACCACGTTGTCATCGCCGAGCGACGTGAACCGTTTGATGGTGGCGTGAGCGCGAATCTCCGTGCGGTCGCCTACAGTTGTGTGCGATTCGATGACGGCGTAAGGGCCGACGCGCACGTCCAGGCCGAGCCGCGCTCCTTCTTCGATAATGGCAGTGGGATGAATCGTCATCAGCCTGGACCGGACTCAAGAATATGCCAGCCTGCGAATCAAAAATCAACGCGATGAAAAAAGGGCGGCTTCCGTGGTATAATCGCGCCGTCCTCAAGAGTACACAAGGGTTGTTGCTGAGCTTAGTTATACCTGTTATTTAACCCCGCAAAGTGAGAATGGCAGACCGCGCGAAATCTTTACGCTATAATTTCGTTTGCGTGAGTGCGAGATGAGCAATCCGAGCGGCGAATTCATAGGCAATGACCGGTTCCGAATACGTCGGCGGCTGGGGGCTGGCGGCATGGGCGTGGTCTATGAAGCCTACGACGCCGATTCCGATAAGCTTGTCGCGCTCAAGACGCTCGTTCGCGCGGACGCGTCGGCCATCTACCGGTTCAAGAGAGAGTTTCGCTCGCTTTCGGATGTGGCTCACCCCAATCTCGTCTCGCTCTACGAGATGGTTGCCGAAGGCGACTACTGGTTCTTCACGATGGAGCTGGTGGAGGGGACGAACTTCCTCGAATACGTCACAGATTCTGTGGTGGCCGGTTCTGCTCGCGATAATCACAATTACCCGACAGATGAATCGATTGACGGTAATACGCAGGACGTAAGGGTCGATACCGCCGAGATAGAGTCGCCGGTCGTCGGAGCGGCCGACCCGACTGAGACGCTCGATCTTGCGGACATAGATAGTTGGGGCGGCAGCGGCATACTGGCCGCGACGTTGATCCCGCTTTCGGTAAATCTCGACCGGTTGCGAGCCGCGCTTCGACAACTTGCCGAAGGCGTGCTCGCGCTTCACGAGATGGGAAAGCTGCACAGGGACATCAAACCGCCCAACGTGCTTGTTACGAAAGAGGGCCGCGTCGTCATCCTCGATTTCGGGTTGATTACAGAGGTCGAGCCCGACGCCAACAGCAACAGCCTGCACGTAGCCGGGACGCCCGCTTATATGTCGCCCGAACAAGGGGCAGGCCACCCGATAACGGAGGCGAGCGACTGGTACAGCGTCGGCGTTATGCTCTATGAAGCGCTGACGGGGCGGCTGCCTTTCACGGGCCAGTTTATCGAGGTGCTGGTCAACAAACAGAAGTACGAGCCGCCGCCGCCTTCGGAGATCGTAGCCGGAATCCCCGAAGACCTCGACAAGCTGTGCCGCGACCTGCTCAGGCGCCCGCCCGCCGAGCGCCCGTCGGGGCGCGATATACTGGAGCGGCTGGGCGGCGTTCAGCTTTCGGATTCGGTCGCTGTGCTGACGCAAGCCGCGCCCGCCCGCGAACCGAATTTCGTAGGGCGCGAGCGCCAGCTCGACGCGCTGACGGACTCATTTCTCGCAACGCGCCTGGGGCGAACGGTCAGCGTATACGTCCACGGAAATTCGGGGATGGGGAAGACTGCGCTCGTGCGCCATTTCCTCGACGAGTTGCAGCGGCGCGAAGAGGCGGTGGTGGTCGCGGGGCGCTGTTACGAGCGTGAAAGCGTACCTTACAAGGCGCTCGACGGCGTGATAGACAGCCTCAGCCGTTACCTCATGTCGCTTTCGCGCGCGAAAGCCGACGCTCTTATGCCGCGCGACGTGCTGGCGCTCTCGCGGCTCTTCCCCGTGATGCTCAGGGTGGACTCGATAGCCAACGCACCGCACCGCGAGCAGGACATCCCGGACCTGCTCGCTTTGCGCCGCCGCGCATTCGCGGCCCTTCGCGAGATGCTTGCGCGGATATCCGACAGGCGACCGCTCGTCATATACATAGACGACCTTCAATGGGCAGACGCCGACTCGACCGCGCTCTTAGACGACCTGCTCCGTCCGCCAAACCCGCCGCCGCTCCTGCTCGTGGCGTCGTTTCGCAGCGAGGAGATCGACCAGAAGCCCTTCCTAAGAAAGCTGCTCGGACAGACGGGCACAGACGCCTGCCGCGAGATTTTAGTCGAGCCGCTAACGAAAGACGAAGCGCGGCGGCTCGCTTATTCGCTCTTGCCCGCAGATATGCCAGGGGCCGGCCAGTTTGTCGAATCCATCGTGCGCGAGTCGGGCGGCAGCCCGTTTTTTGTCGAGCAATTGACCCGTTACGCGCTCACAGCGGAGCGCGCGGCGACCACAGGGATCACGCTCGCACAGATGCTCGACGCGGGGATTCGGCAGTTGCCCACGGGCGCGCGCGAGCTGTTGGAACTGCTGGCGGTCGCGGGCCGCCCTGTTGACGCGGAGGTGGCTTACCAGGCGGCGGGTCTTACGGGAGACGAGCGGTCGCTTGTGACCGCTCTGCGCGCCAGTCACTTTCTAAGAAGCAGCGGGTCCGTTCAGCGCATAGAGCTTTACCACGACCGCATACGCGAGACGATCTCAGGGATGCTCGACCCTGACACTGTTCGCCGTATACACGGCTCGCTCGTCGGCGCGCTTGAATCGCGCGGGTATGACGACCCCGAATCGCTGTTCGAGCATTACCTCGGAGCGGGCGACAAACAGCGCGCGGCGCGCCAGGCGGTTCTCGCCGCCAGGAAGGCCGATTCGGTGCTCGCCTTTGATCGCGCGGCCCTATATTACCGGCGGGCGCTCGATCTTTCGCCCGAAGCCGCCACCAACCCTGTCGAGCTTGAAGCGCGGCTCGGAGACGCGCTCGCCAATGCCGGTCGCCCTGCCCAGGCTGCTCGCATATACCTTGCCGCCGCGCGCCACTCCGACGCCAAAAAGGCGCTTGAGTTTCAGCGCCGCGCCGCCGCGCAGCTGCTCATGGGCGGCCACATAGACGAAGGGCTCGACGTAATCCGAACAGTCCTGGCCGCCCTCGGCCTCAAGCTCGCGGCGGGGCCGAAACGCGCGCTGCTGTCGCTGCTCGTGCGCCGCGCGCAATTGTTAGCGCGGGGGTTCAAATTCACCGAGCGCGACGCGAGCCAGATACCGGAAGACCGCCTGCTGAAGATAGACACGTGCTGGGCGGTCGCGGCGGGGCTTGCGATGGTCGATAACATTCGGGGCGCGGATTTTCAGACGCGCCACCTGCTGCTCGCGTTACAGGCGGGCGAGCCTTACCGCATAGCCCGCGCTATGGCTTTCGAGGCAGGTTTCGCCGCGAGCCCCGGAGGCCCGACGCGCAACCGCGCCGCGCGGGTCCTGAAAGCCGCCGAGGCGCTTGCGCGAAAAGTAGACCACCCGCACGCAACCGGGCTCGTCCATTTCACGGCGGGCGTCGCCGCTTACCTGACGGGCGAATGGAAGAGGGCGGTCGAGCTTAGCGAGCGCGCCGCCGAGATACTGCGCGACCAGTGCACGGGCGTCGTGTGGGAGCTTTCGAGCGCGCAGCGAATGATGCTCAGCTCGCTCATGTACCTTGGGGAACTCGAAGAGATATCCTACAAGCTGCCCGCGCTTCTGGCGGCGGCCAAAGAGCAGGGGAATCTTTACGCGGCGACGGACCTTCGCGTCCGGCTCAACATCATGTGGCTCGCGGCCGACGACCCGAACGGCGCGCGGCAGGAAGTTATCGAATCGCTTCAGGCGTGGTCGCAGGAGGGGTTCCACCTCCAGCATTACAACGCGTTCGCCGCGCTCACGCAGATAGAGCTTTACACGGGCGACGGGCTTGTGGCGTGGAAGCACATAACGAGTCAATGGCCTGTGATTCGAAAGTCGATGCTGCTGCGTATACAGATTCTCAGGATCGAGGCCATGTATCTTCAAGCCCGCAGCGCGCTTGCCGTCGCGACAATCGCGTCCACGTCGCGCATGCGCATCGATAAGGCGGAGCGGGTGGCCGAGGCCGAGCGGTATGCGCGGCTGATCGAGCGCGAGCGCATGGATTGGAGCGACCCGCTCGTCTCGCTTTTGCGCGCAGGAGTAGCGAGCGTAAAAGGAGACGACCGGCTTGCCGCATCGCTGTTGTCGAGCGCAGCCGATGCGTTTAAAGCTGCTGACATGAAGCTATACTGGGCGACTGCCCAGCGGCGGCTCGGACAACTCCTGGGCGGCGACGAAGGCGGCAAACTCGTTGCCGAAGCCGAGAGCTGGATGCTTAAACAGAAGATCAAGAACCCGGCTTTGATAACACGCATGCTTGCGCCGGGGTTTCCTAAGGACTGAGGAGCGGAGGTGTATGAGCGAGCTAAAGACCATGACGTACGAAGTCACAGGGAGGGTGGCGCGGATAACGCTGAACCGCCCGGAGCGCGGCAACGGCATCACGCTCGATATGCCTCAGGAGCTTGCCGCTTCGGTCGAGCGCGCAAATCTCGACCGAAGCGTGCACGTCATCGCGCTTTCGGGCAACGGGAAGGGCTTTTGCGGCGGGTACGATCTGGTCGAATCCGCCGAGCAGAGGATGGGCGACCCTCTCGAAGCGGGCGACCTTCGAGAAGGCTCTTTCATGGACCCTTCAGTCCAGCGAGCCAACCACGACCCTCGTGAGACCTGGGACCCAATGATCGATTACGCGATGATGAGTCGTAACGTCCGTGGTTTTATGAGCCTCTTTCATAGCGATAAGCCTGTCGTATGCAAGGTCCACGGGTTCTGCGTCGCTGGCGGGACAGACATGGCCTTGTGCTCGGACCTGCTCATAATCGAAGACGAGGCGAAGATAGGCTACCCGCCCGCGCGTGTGTGGGGAGCGCCCACGACTGCGATGTGGGTCTTCCGCATCGGGCTTGAAAAGACGCGGCGGCTGCTCTTTACAGGAGACAGCCTATCCGGCTCGGAAGCGGTCGAGTGGGGGCTTGCGACAGAGTCAGCGAGCCGGTCCCGGCTCGACGAGAGGTTCGAGTCGCTGCTTGAGCGAATAGCCCGCCTCCCCGTCAACCAGTTGATGATGATGAAGCTGCTCGTAAACCAGACCGTGATGAATCAAGGTCTGCAGACGACCCAGATGCTAGGCACACTGTTTGACGGGATGGCTCGCCATACCAAAGAAGGCTACGGCTTTCAGCAGCGCGCCTCGGAGGCCGGATTCAAACGCGCGGTCGAAGAGCGCGACTCGCCTTTCGGAGATTTTGGCCCCTCGGTTTCAAAGTAGTGATTAATACGGTAAATTGAGGCTTGTTATGGTAGACCGCAAGCGACTCAATCCCTGGATTCAGCCCCGCCACCTTCAGGCGAGAGCGGTCAAAGGCTACGCGGAGGCGTTCGTTGGCCACCCTGCGCGGCTGGTAGTCTTGCATAACTTTCTGCTCGATGAAGTCGCCGCCAATCTAAGCCGCTTCCTGACGACCGAAGCCGCATTTAAAATCTCTTACGGGCTTTATTCGGACAAGGACGGCTCCGGCACCATCGCAGGCGTGAGCAGGCAAGACTGGATCAAAGCAAAAGACCGGGAGCGGTTCTTTCGGTTCAGGCAACTGGCCGGTGTGCCGCTCGACCGTCGCCACAGCGACCCTACGACGACGGCTCATGATTTCTTTGAAGCCGTGAGAGGGCCGGAGTTCAGGCAATATTTCGAGATGATATGCGGGACCAGACTCAAAGCGGTTAAGATGAACGCATACTCTTACAGGCGCGGCGATTTTCTTCGCGCGCACAGTGACGACGACGACATGAAGCGGCTGGCCTTCGTCTTTTATTTAAGCGCCGGGTGGAAGCGTTCATTTGGCGGGGAACTCGCGATGATAAGCCCAGACGGCGGGTTGATAGAGGTCGAGAGCCGGTTTAACAGCCTCGTCCTGTTTGATGTCACGGCCGGGACAGAGCACTGCGTAAACCGTATCAAGCCGTCGGCAGGCGATGCGGCGAGAGTGAGCATCGGCGGCTGGTTTTATTCATAATGCCAATGACCGGGTGCGAGGCTTGAAGATCAGCCAGGCTACGGCGGCGAGCGCGGCTCCCGCCATAAGGTCTATGATGTAGTGTTGATTCAGGACCACGGTTGCCGCCCACATGGCCGCCGAGTAGATTCCGAGCAAAACAAGCACGCCCCTTTTGCGCTCGCCCAGTCCGAGCAAGAGCAAAAGCACAGGGTATGCGCCGTGGAGCGAAGGGACTGCGGCAAACCACAACGACGCGGTCTTTATCATGCGCGCGACCAGCGCCCCGTCCATCGCATCGCTCATGCGTGTCTGCGCGAGCATCTCCGCAGACGGCGACGCGAACCCGTGCAGGCTCACCCACCACGGCGGCGCGACCGGCAAGAGCAGGTAAAGCGAGATCGCGAGCAGGTGTAGCGCGGTGAACGCCTTTACGTGCTTTAGGAACCGCTCGCGGTTTCGGTCGGCGTGCCACCAGAAAAGCATCAAAACCGGCACGACGAAAATATGTGATAGATAAACAAGCTGCGCGCCCCAGCTTATAAAGCTGCCCGCCGCCGTACCGCTCAGGGTGGCGAGCCACGCCCGCCCCGCGTGCGCGGGCAAATCGCCTGACGCCATCCAGCCGAAGGCCCATAGTTCGAGCTTGTAAGCCTGGTCGATTATCACGCGGTCTAGCAGCAGCGGTTGGACGAGCCTCAGCCTGTCATACACTACCCAGAAAGCGATCATCGGGGCCCAGTCGAGAAAGAACCGGCGCATGCGCTCCCTGTAGAGCCACGCCCCCGGTATCACAACCAGCATGAACCAGTGATAGGTCTTCAAAGAGTGCGTCGCCGCGCTCAGCGACAGGTAGCCGCAGACCCCTGCGCATAGCAATATTTGCCACGGCTGCACACGCTGTCTAATGGCTGTGATCGATTCCAAGCTTGTCATCAAACCTCGACTGTTCGGCCTTGATAGTATATTTCAGGTTACTTCATAGAGCTAGAATCGTGCCAGAGCCTGAGGGGGCGAAAACCGGGCCATTTTGCCGCCCGGTCTTAGAAGACGCCCCAGGCAGGCGCAAACTTGATCCGACACATGGCGGCTCCCGGCTGCGCCTGACTTGACCGCTCGGCGACGGCTGGTTAAAGCTAGCAGGTAAGGAAGGATGAATGGCCGAAGATCGAATGACGAGCGAACAGGATTCGCAGGCGGGCGCGGCTGACGAGAAGATAAAGGGCTCGCCCCGCGACCTCTTGCGCCTATTGCGATACGTAAAGCCTTACCGTGTGAGGTTCGCGATAGCTTTCTCAAGCCTTCTGGTGGCGGCGCTGATGGGTCTGGCCGCCCCGCAGGTTATTCGCTATATAATCGACGCGGCCTTTAGCGAGCGAAACACCGATAAGCTCAACCAGATGGCCGTGCTGCTGGTCGTCGTCTTTGCCTTTCAAGCCTTTTTCAGCTTTATAAGAACTTACCTGCTCTCTTACATAGGCGAGCGGATAGTGGCAGACGTTCGCACAGAGCTTTACACACACCTGACAACGCTTCCAGTCTCTTTCTTCGCCAGCCGAAGGGTGGGCGAGCTTACGTCGCGATTGTCGTCGGACGTGAGCGTCGTGCAGACCGCGACGACCGGCGGCATCGCGGAGCTGTTGCGTCAGGGGCTTGTGCTGGTCGGCGGGGTGGCGATCATCGCTTACACCAACTTGCAGCTGACTCTCGTCATGCTTGCCATAATACCGCCCGTGATCGTCGCGGCGCTCTTTTACGGGCGCTACGTCCGTCGCCTGAGCACAAAGGTGCAGGACCGCCTGGCCGAGGCAAACTCGGTGCTCGAAGAGACGCTCGGGGCAATTCGAATAGTGCAGTCGTTCGTGCGCGAAGAGTATGAGCGCCGCCGCTATCGCAAGCGCATCGACGACGCGCTCGCGCTCGCGGTACGCCGGGCGGTCGCAAGCGGCGGGTTTATCGCCTTCATAATCCTTGTCGCATATAGCGGCATCGCGGTGGTGCTGTGGTTCGGCAGCCGCATGGTCTTATCGGGCGAGGTGACCGCCGGCCAGTTGATAGCGTTCGTGCTTTACACTTTCGTCGTCGCGGCGGCGATTGGCAGCATGTCCGAGCTTTACGGGATGTTTAACCAGGCCATCGGCGCTACACGCCGCATATTCGAGTTGTTAGACACGGAGCCGCAGATAAAAGACGCCGAGGGGGCCGCGCCGCTCGCTCGCGTTTCGGGCCACGTCGAGCTGAAAGATGTGCGGTTTACTTACCCGGATGACCGTGGCATAGAGATATTGAAAGGCGTCACGATTGACGCACGGCCCGGCGAGATAATAGCCCTGGTCGGTCCGAGCGGGGCGGGCAAATCGACGCTCGTCGCGCTCCTGCCCCGCTTCTATGACGTGACCTCCGGCGCGATCACTGTCGACGGCCTCGATGTAAGAGATGCGCGGCTGGCGGACCTTCGACGGGCCACAGGCGTAGTGCCGCAGGAGACAACTCTCTTCGCCGGTACTGTCCGCGAAAATATCGCTTACGGAAAGATCGAGGCGACAGACGACGAGATCGAATCATCGGCGCGCGCCGCCCACGCGCACGAATTCATCAAGGACTTTCCGCAAGGCTACGACACCGTAGTCGGCGAGCGCGGCGTAAAGCTTTCGGGCGGCCAGCGCCAGCGCATAGCCATAGCCCGCGCGTTGTTGAAGGACCCCGCCATACTGATACTGGACGAAGCGACCAGCTCGCTCGATTCCGAGTCGGAGCGGCTCGTGCAGGACGCGCTTGAAAACCTTATGCAGGGCCGCACGACGTTTGTGATCGCGCACAGGCTCTCTACGGTCAGGCGCGCAGACCGCATAATAGTCCTGGACCAGGGCCTGATTGTCGAAGAAGGGACGCACGACGAGCTTATAGCAAATCGGGGGCTCTACAAACACCTCTACGATATTCAGTTCAGAGACACATCGCCGGCCGCCCTGGCTCCCTAAGCGGGACTTCCAAAGTGCGGCTCCGTACTCAACCCGATCCCAACCGGCTGTTATAATAAAATAGAGTAGTAATTGCTGATTAGAGGTAAAACTATGCTGTATAAAAAGACAAGTCACAAACTAATGATTTTGGCCGTTGTCCTGGCTCTGTCCCCCGTTGCAGTCGCGCAGCGTCGCCCTTCCGGCGCGAGCGGGAGAGAGGTAACCATCCCCGTTACGGTTCACCCGCACAATGAGCGCACGCGACAGGCCGCCCAATCGCTCGGGCCCGATGGTTTCGCCGTGCACGAAAACAAGCGCCCCCAGCGCATCATCTCGGTAAAGCGTCCGCAGGAAGCGCCTGTACAACTGGCGGTGCTTATTCAAGAGGACCTGGTTCCGGGCGTCAACAACGAGCGCAAGCGCATTCAGGAGTTTATACGAAGCCTTCCTGACGGCTCGCGCGTGATGACGGGTTATCTCACGGTCGGCAGCCTGAAAGCCGCGCAGGATTTTACGACGGACCGCGACCGCGCCGCCGAGTCGTTGCGCGTGATCCGAAGCTCGCGCGACGCCGCGCCGTATAATCCTTACGTCGAAGTTATAGAAGCGCTCAAGCTATTCGACAGCCAGCCCGATGGGAAACGAGTGGTATTTCTCGTGTCGGACGGGCTTGACGAGTCGCGTGGTTTTCGCAGCACAGGCCCCACTCAGTCGGTAGACCTTAACCGCGCCATAAGCGAAGCCCAGCGGCGCGGCGTGGCGGTCTTTGCTTTCTACGCGCCTTCGGTCGGGCTTACGAGCGAGAGCCGGGTGGCGGTCAACTACGGACAGGCGGCGCTCAACCGTCTCGCTAAAGAGACGGGCGGCGAGGCTTTCTTCGCGGGCGATACCTTTGTGAGCTTCGACCCTTACTTTAAAGATTTGCAGGAAGCGCTCGGCAACCTGTGGCTCATCACTTATGAAAGCTCGACGACCGGCGACAGCTTTCGCCAAATAGAGGTGACGAGCAACCTCGATGTCCATCTCCATCATCCGGCCGGGTACAAACCAAAGGGAAGGTGATAAGGGGACGTGAACCGTAAACCGTAAACCGTGACAAGATGGGAAAGAAGCCCAGCCGGGTACTCTCATCTTTCTTGTCACGGTTTACGGTTCACGGTTCACGCCTCGAACGGTTTAAGGAAGCGCGGCGAGTATCAACTGCTGAGTAGAGAATCTGTTCCCGTTAGCCGAGTTGCTGTAAAAGAGCAACCCTTCGTCCTGGCCAACTACAGAGCTGTCGATCCAGACTATGTGAAGCAGACCCGTGCTATCGACCGCGAGGGCGGGGCTATGAGCGCGCCCTTTTGTGCGGTCGGCGTTTGAGACGCGAACGGGCTCTGAAAACGTCTCGCCCGAATCCCTGGATTTGACCAGAAAGACCTGACGGCTGTTATTGGCTTCGTTGTTATAGGCGACGTAGACGTTCTCGTTAAAAGTCGCGATGACGAGCTTATGAATGTCCGCGCCCTCGACGTTGCTCAGGTTCACGGGCTCGGAAAAAGTGATCCCTCCGTCTGTCGAGCGCGCATAAAAAGCCTGTAAAGTGTCGCCGCTTTCGCCGACCCACACGACGTGAATATTGCCGAGCGAATCGACGGCGATGTTCGCTTCGTTTGCTTTCTCGTCAAGGCTTGAAACGCGCACGGGCTCAGAGAAGCTGTCGCCCCGGTCCGTCGAGCGCGCAAACATAATCACGCTCGTCCCTGTGGCCGTATCTTCCCAGGCGACGTTGATCGCGTCGTTTTTATCGACGGCAATCTCCGGCTCGAAGGCGTCACCCGACGAGCGGGATACGTCTACGGGGTCGCTGAAGGTAGAGCCCTGGTCGAGCGAGCGCACGAAGACCACGCGCTTTCGGGCTTCAAGCGTGTCTCCCCAGACCACGCTTACCTGCTCGATTGAATCGACCGCTACGCGAGGCGAGAACGCGCCGCCGTCGTGCGGGGTGATGTTAAAAGCCTTTTTGAACTTGCTCCCCTTCTTCGACTTCACCATGAAGGCTTGCGTATTGCCGGGCGCGGTGTCGTGATAGGTTGCGTAGGCGCGCGTCTTCCCGTTCATGTTGATCGCGAGCGACGGGCCGAACGCTTCGCCTTTGGACTTGGACAGGTTCTTTGTAAAAGGCAGGTTGTTCCAGTTCGATCCCTTGTCCTTCGACATGGCAAAGAAGATCTGGCTGCCGGGCGTGCCTGCCCCGGCGGGCTTCGTCGCAACCGACATCAAGACATAGACGTGGTCCGATTTATCGACTTCGATATCGGGGAAGCGCGTCGAGCCAAAGTGGCCGGGCGCTTGTTGCGCCGATACCGTGCCGATGTGGCTGAATGAATCTTTGCCCGGCTGATTGGCGGGAACGGCCGCCACCAGCGCTAGCGCGAGCAATAAGAGAAAACTTCTTCTGGTCATCGGTCCCCCAGCTTGAAAAAGTGCTTGATTCGTGGCAGCCAACATTATAAAGGAAGACCGCCGCCGGTAGGAACCATGATTTTATGCGATTTTGTGCCCGCCCGATTTCACGTCTAGACTCGCCCGCTTATCACTCGTAGCGCAGCGCGACCATCGGGTCGACCTTTGTCGCCCGTCGCGCCGGAAGGTAGCAGGCCAGGAGCGCTACGGCGACGAGCGCGAGCGTTATCACAACCTGCGCCGCCGGGTCGCGCGTCGGCAAGGTCGGGATGACGGATACCAGTAAGCGGGAGACGCCATAAGCGCCCGCGACTCCGAGCAGCGAGCCTAGCAGAACAAGCCTTGCACCCCTGGCCAGCACTAGCCAAAGCACATCTTTTCGCTGCGCACCGAGCGCCATGCGAATCCCTATCTCGCCCGTGCGCTGGACCACGGAGTAAGAGGTCACGCCGTAAATCCCTATGGCCGCGAGCACCAGACCCAACCCGGCAAACGCGCCGAGCAGCGCGCCGAGCAGCGAGATGTCGCCCAGCCCTTGCTCTAAAAGGCTCTGCGCGGTTCGCACCTGGTGCACGGGCTGAGTGGGGTCGAGTTCCGCAGCGGTGGACCGCAAAGCGCCCGCCATCGCCTCGGCGGTCGCCGGTGTGCGTAAAATGATTGTCCCGCCGCCCCAGCCGGCCTGCGCTATCGGGCGAAAAGCCTGGAACCGCGTGTAGGGCTCTCTGAGGTCCGCGGGGAACCGAACGTCATTGATTACGCCGACGACCTCCTGCCAGCGCGGGTCCTGACCCGGCCTGCCTATGCGTTTGCCGACGGCGCTTTGATTCGGCCAGAACCGTTTCGCCATGGTTTCGTTGATGATGACGACAGCGGGTTTGTCTGCGGTGTCGGCGCTGGTAAAAGCGCGGCCTTCGAGCAATCGAATGCCCATCGTGTCGAAGTACTGCGCCGTCACAGGCTCGAAGAAGACTTCGGGCCACTCGCCGGGCTGCGGCTCAGGCTCGCCTTCGACTCGGAATGAACCGCTGCTGTTGAAACCCCAGACGGGTTGCGATCCTGCGAGCGCCACTTTTTCGACTCCCGGCAGCGCCTGCAACCGCTCTTCGAGCTTTTGTAAGAATGAGACGCGCTGCGCGGGAGTCGCGTAGTTGGTCCCCTGCAAACTTATTTGAGCCATCACCAGCCCGTCCAGGTGCCAGCCGGGGTCGATGTTACCGAACCGCTCCAGCCCCCTGAGGAACAGCCCCGCCCCTGTGAGCAGAACCAGCGCGAAGGCTATTTCGCCTACGATAAGCGCGTGCCTCAACGTGTTCTGGGCGCGGCCCGTCGTCGAGCCACGCGCGTTCTCTCTGAGCGCCTGATTCACGTCGGCGCGCGAGGCGAGCCACGCAGGGACTATGCCGAAGACGAGGCCGGTCAGCACGGAGACGAGCAGCGCGAAACCGAATACCCTGAAATCGAGCGTCACCTCGGCTCCGGGCAGTTCGCTGAACATGCGGTTGTTGATAAACTTGACCGCGAGCAGAGCCAGCACGAGGCTCAACACGCCGCCTAAGAGCGAGATGGCAAGGCTCTCTGTGAGCGACTGCCTGAGCAATCGCCCGCGCCGAGCGCCGAGCGCCGCGCGGACGGCGTACTCGCGCGAGCGTGCCGCCGTGCGGACAAGTTGGAGATTGGCGATATTCGCGCACGCGATCATCAACACAAACCCCGCAAGCCCGAACGTAAACCACATGACCTTGCGGCTTATGTCGTCAGACATCGAGCGCTGCAACGGGTCGAGCCGGAGGCTTTCGCCCGCGTTCGCGGGGTTCTCTCTGGCGAGGTTGGCTGCAAGCGCGACCATCGCTTCTTCCGCCTGCTCAATCGACACGCCGGGTTTCAACCGCGCAAGCGACCTCAGGTAGTTGCTGCCTCGATTGTTGCGCCCCTCCGCGTTGAACGCCAGCGGTCGCCAAAGGTCGACCGTCCCCCACAGCAGCGGGTGCTCGGCGCTTGGGGGCATCACCCCGACAATCGTCACATCCTGGTCTTCCATGCGCATGGTGTGGCCAATCACATTCGGGTCGGCTCCGAAACGGCTGCGCCAGAAGCGGTCGCTCAATACGGCAACGCGGTCTGCGCCCTGCTCGTGCTCTTCGGGGGTAAAGACGCGCCCCAGGCTAGGCTGCACGCCGAGCGCCGTAAAGAAGTCTGCGGTGGCGGCTATGCCCTGCAAACGCTCTGCGGGCTCGCCGGGGTTTGCAAGGTTGGGGCGGATAAAATTGTATGCCGCCATGTGCTCGAAAACTGTGTTCTGCTCGTTATGCGCAAAGAAATTCCCCGGCGAATGCGGCCAGCTCTGCGAATGCGGAGAGGTGCGAAAGACCCGCACAAGCCTGTCGGACTCAGGGTACGGGAGCGCGCGAAACATGTATGTGTTGAGCACGCTGAACATCGCCGTGTTGGCCCCAATCCCAAGCGCCAGCGTAAGGACCGCGATTGCTGTGAAGCCCGGTTTCTTTACCAGCACACGCAGGCCGAAGCGAAGATCTTGCCATAAAGTTTCCATCACTCCTCCAGTCGCGCGATGTGCGCGAGTCAGAATTAGAGATGCAAAAGAAGAGACCCTCACGTCTCCCCGACAATCGAGCAGATGATGACTTGCTGAGTGAGTGAGCGCGCGGTCGAAATCGTTTCAGATTTTTTGACGGCTCGCCGCCGAAAATAGACCGCCGCCGCCTCCCTGTTAGACGACCCGGTCACATGAAACGTTAACAGGGGCTGCGATGGCGCAGGAATTCTGATAGCATCTATTTCGCGAGCGGGTTGAGCCTTTTCATCTCAAACCGCAGAAAGAAATAAGTTATCGAGAAAACCCGCGCCCGTCGCGGGTAATTCATCATCTATGACCGCAATCAAATTAGACGGCGCAAGCACGGCTGGCGCGATAAAAGACGAAGTCGCTGGCGAGGTGGCCAGCTACGCAAGGCGCGGGCTCAGACCGGGGCTTGCGGCAGTGCTCGTCGGCTCGGACCCGGCCTCGCAAATCTACGTGTCAAGCAAGGTGAAGACCTGCGAGCAGCTCGGGCTCTACTCGGAAAAGATCGAGCTTCCGGCTGAGACGACGACCGCAGACCTTCTAGCGCTTGTCGAGAGCCTGAACTCGCGCGACGAGATCGACGGTATACTCGTTCAGATGCCGCTCCCCGGCCACGTCGACACCGCGCTTGTGTTAAACAGTGTGGACCCCGCGAAAGACGTAGACGGGTTTCATCCCGTAAACACGGGCCGGTTGATGCTGGGCGAGCCGGGGCTAAGACCCTGCACGCCCGCGGGCATAATCGAGATGCTCGACCGGTACGGCATCGAGGTCGAAGGCAAGCGCGCAATCGTGCTCGGCCGCAGCCGCATAGTCGGGCTGCCCATGTCGCTCCTGCTTCTGCACAAGAACGCGACCGTAACCATATGCCATTCGCGCACCGTAGGGCTTGCCGAGGTGGCGCGCGAGGCCGACATACTCGTGGCGGCTATCGGTCGCGCGGGGATGGTCGATGCGAGCTACGTCAAGCCCGGCGCTGTCGTCGTAGACGTTGGTATGAACAAGGTGACTGCGCGCCCGGACCTCGAAAGATTTTTCGGCGCGGACGAGAAACGGCTGGCCGCTTTTGAAAAGAACGGCTACACGCTCGTCGGCGACGTGAACCCGCGCGAGGTCGCCCAGGTCGCGGGCTATCTCACGCCGGTGCCCGGCGGGGTCGGCCCGCTCACAATCGCTATGCTCATGAAGAACACGCTCGCGGCGATGGAGATGCGGCGCAGGCGGTGACCGCCGGTTTGCGCTTGACGCGCGGGCGGCGCGCTATAGAATTAGAGCACCCCGTTTTGACTGGCAGGCGGAGTCTTGTCATGCAAGAGTACATCGACCGGTTCAGCAACCACCTGAAGTACGAGCGCAACGTGAGCGAGCACACATTGCGCAATTACTTGAGCGACCTCGAACAGTTTTACGATCACCTCTGCCCCGTAGACTCAAGCGGCAACCGCCGCCACATAGACATAAAACAGATCGACCACATAACCATACGCGAGTATCTTGCGACCCTCTACGCTTTGAAAAAGAAGAAGACTTCGATAGCGCGGAAGCTGGCCACGCTCAGGACTTTCTTCAAGTTCCTGTGCCGCGAGCAGGTGCTTGAGATGAACCCGGCGAAGCTTGTCTCAAGCCCGAGGCTTGAGAAGAAGCTGCCGAAAGTGCTGTCGGTCGAAGACGTGATACGCTTCATCGAATCGCCCGACCCCGAAACGGTGCTCGGAAAGCGCGACCGCGCCATACTCGAACTGCTTTACGCCTCAGGCGTCCGCGTAGCCGAGCTTGCCGGTCTTAACCTCGAAGACATAGATTTCAAGCACGAATCGATACGCGTGCGCGGCAAGGGGCGAAAGGAGCGCATAGTCCCTTTCGGCCAGCAGGCCAAGGAGGCGCTGCAAGCATACCTCGGCGTGCGCGGCGAGCTGCTTATAGAAGCTCCGGAAGAAGAGCGCGACGTGAACGCGGTCTTTTTGAACTACCAGGGGACGCGGATTACGACGCGCTCGGTGGGAAGGATGCTCGACAAGTACGTCGAAGAGTGCGCCATGCGCAGCGACATCAGCCCGCACTCGCTGCGCCATTCGTTTGCGACGCACCTTTTGTCTGCCGGGGCAGACCTGCGCGCGATTCAAGAGCTGCTCGGCCACGCGCGCCTCTCGACAACTCAGATATACACTCAGGTCTCGATGGAAAAGCTGATGGAAGTCTACGACAAGTCGCACCCGAAGGCGTGAAGCTTCGCGCCTCCGCTTACTTCAGCTCAACCACCAGGGGCATACTCTGCGGCTTCCGGTTATTTTTGCCTACCTCTACAGAGTGCGCCATCTGTCTCCCGTCTATCTCAAGCACGAAGCGCAACGACCTGACATTCTCATCGACTTTGAAATTGAACCCGTCTATGTCGTCGTCTGTCCGCGCAAGGAAAACGATTCTCCGGTCGCCGTCCTTCTCTATCTTGTCCTGCTCGCGTTCGACGACGACAGGCGCTCTGCCGCGACGAACATGCGCGCGCCCTCTAGGGCCATAGACCACGCGCGGCGCGCGTCCAGGATAAAGGACGCGGCGCTCCTCCTCGACGTCTATGCGCTTGAGCGACCTGAGCTCGCCGCCTTCTGCCGTCACGGCGCCGGTGAATTGTCTCAACTTCCCCTTTGTCGTCCACCTGACGTGCCACGTGTCGCCTTCCCTCCAGAGGTAGTAGCCGAGGTCCACCCCTTCCGCGAAGGCAGGCTTGCCGTCGAACATATCGAGCTGCGCCGCCGCCGAAGGCGAAAGCCCAAGCGTAGAGACGAGCAAAATCATTACGAGTAGCTTCCTTAGCCGGTTCATCCTCGTTCCTCCTTAATAAGTCGGCCGCTTGACCGGAAAGCTCAGGGCTCGGCAGCAAGGCCGCCGCCGAACCCTGAATTGTCAACCTTACTGTCTATGGGCGGGATTCTTTCCTGTACTTGTCGAACCACGCTTGCAGGTAAAGCTGCTGCAAGAGCTGGTGCGAAGGCCGCCGCCAGCCGTGGTACTCGTCAGGCATGCGAACAAGCAGCGTATCTTTCTTCAGCATCTTGAGCGCGCGATAATACTCCTCGCTCTGGCTGATGGGCGTGCGCAGGTCCGCTTCGCCCGTCATGACCATAGTCGGCGTTTTGACGTTGGCCACGTAATGAAGCGGCGACCGCACCGCGTATTGCATGGGGTCTTCCCACGGGTACTTTTCGAATTGATAGTACCAGCTGGGGCCGTCCGTCGTTCCCACGAAAGAGTGCCAGTTGATGACAGGGCGCATAGAGACTGCCGCGCGGAAGCGGTCCGTGTGGCCGACTATCCACGCGGTCAACACGCCGCCGCCCGACCCGCCTGTCACAAACAGGTTGTTCGCGTCGATCCAGCCCTTGGCTAAAGCGGCATCGACCCCCGCCATAAGGTCGTCGTAGTCTTTGCCGGGGTATGCGTACTGAATCCCGTTTACGAACTCCTGCCCGTAGCCTGTCGACCCGCGCGGGTTCGTGTAGAGCACCGCGTAGCCGTTGGCCGAAAAGTTCTGCCACGCCCAGTTGAAGGCCACGTTGTACATAGACCACGGCCCGCCGTGAATCCATAAAAGCATCGGGTACTTTTTGTTGGGGTCAAAATCCGCGGGCTTTATCAGCCACCCCTGCACCTTCGTCCCGTCCTTCGATGTAAACCACAACTCTTCGGCGTCGCCCAGCCTGACGTCGGCCAGCACGTCGTCGTTTACGTCGATCAACTCTTTCATGTTCGCCCCGTCGCTGAGCTTGAACGTCACAATCGTGCCGGGCTGCTTGAACGTAGAGCGCACGGCGGCCATCTGCCCGTTGCGCGACATGGAGAACCCGCCGAGGTAATGCACGCCGTTTGTGATCTTGCGCGGCTTGCCGTCAACCGGGGCGAAGTAGACGTTCGACACCCCGTTCTCTTCCATAGAGTAGTAAACGCCCCCGCCGTCCGCGGCCCACGTTACGCCGGAAGGCGAGCTTGGGAGATTGCCGACCCAGAGCCGCTTGGCTCCGCCGTTGCGGTCCATCAGGTAGAGGCTTGAGAGATGGCTTGTAAACCGCTTCTCGTCATAGCCCGTGTAGGCTATCCACTGGCCGTTCGGAGATACGCGCGGGTTGTTGTCAGGCCCCGCGCGCTCCGTGAGCGGGCGGATGTCGAGCGTGTCGAGCGTGACGGCGTATATCTCGCTGTCGTTTCTCGTATACTCCGCATCGGGCTTGCGAATGGCCGAAACGTAGATCACCCGCCCGTCCGATGACCATTCGGTCCCGCCGTGGTTGTACTTGCCGCTCGTGATCTGTCGCGGCGTGCCGCCGAGTATCGAATCGATTACAAATACCTGGTTGTGGCCCATCGGCAGCGGGCCCTGGCCGTCGCTTGCCCAGCTCAGGCGGTTGACTATGACAGCGGGCTTTGCCCACTGGGCATTCTTCGGGCGTTCGGGCAGCTTGACTGCCAGGATCGGGTCGTTGTCTGGAACGAAATTGTTAAAGGCTATCTGTTTGCCGTCGGGCGACCACCGCAGGTTTGAAGGCGCGCGCTCGAGCGTGGTCAACCGCGCCGCTTCGCGTGTATCGACCCACATGACGTGGAGCTGCGTCGTGCCGTCGCGGTCCGACAGGAAAGCTATGCGCTTGCCGTCGGGCGACCAGACGGGCGCGGTGTCTCGCCATGCGCCTTGAGTCAACTCGCGCGGGCGCGAGCCGTCCGCGTCGACTACCCACAGGTTGCTGCGGTATTCGTCTTTCGCCTTATCGACCCATGTCCTTGTGAAGACGATTGTCTTGCCGTCAGGAGAGATCGAGGGGTTGCTCACGCTCTCCATGTCCATGAAAGTCTCTTTTTCAAGGAGACGTTTTTTCGCCTGCCCTAAAGCGGGCGACGCGCTCGCGAACGAGATCACGAGCATGGCTATTGCCAGGGATCGTATCGCCTGTCTTATCATTTGGGTAATCCTCCTCATAAACCGTAACTAAGAATCCGAGCTTGAACCGAAAGAGTCAAGGTTGTGGTCTGCGCCAAAGAGTCTGTATCATCAACTAGCCGCGAGAATGAAAACTTCGACGTGTGACATTCCACTGATTGTGGAGACTTAATATCATGGCAACTCTCGGACAGGCAACGTCTCTGCTCGCTCAAGCGCCGGATGCTTATCGAATCCGCGACGCCGATACCATCCTGACGCCCGCGCTGGCCGTCTACACGGAGATCGTCGACGCTAATATCGCCACGACTATAAAGCTGCTCGGCGGGGATGCCGGCCGCTGGCGACCGCACGTAAAGACCGCGAAGCTCGCGAGCATTATCGAGCGGTTCATCAGCCACGGGATCAAACAGTTTAAATGCTCGACCACGCTTGAGCTACTGACATCGCTTGCTTCCGGGGCCGAAGACGTTCTTCTGGCTTACCCGGTTGTCGGAGCGAACGCGCGCCGCGCACGCGAGATAGCCTCGGAGTACGGCGACCGCAAAATCTCTGCGCTTATCGAAAACAGCGCACAGATCGAAGCCTGGAGATCGAGCGGCGTCGGCCTTTTCATCGACGTAAACCCCGGCATGAACCGCACGGGCGTCGAGCAGGAACGGGCCGGGCAGGTTATAGCGCTCGCACACGCCGTAGAGTCGGCGGGGCTCCGGTTTCGCGGCCTTCATTACTATGACGGCCACATGTCGAAATACGGTCTCGACGAGCGCGAGGCGGCGGCGCACAAGGGGTACGACCGGTTGATCGAACTGGTTGGCGAGCTTGAGAGCGCAGGTCTCGCGGTCGAAGAGGTGATAACCGCAGGGACTCCCGCCTTCCCCTGCACCCTCTCTTACGACCGCTTTCGCGACGCGGGCTTTGTCCATAGAGCCTCGCCCGGAACTATCGTCTACGGCGACATGACGAGCCTCGCACAATTGCCCGAAGAGTATGGGTACCGCCCGGCGGCAATCGTGGTCTCGACGGTCGTGAGCCACCCCTCTGCGGGGATATTCACCTGTGACGCGGGGCACAAGACCGTCTCTGCCGACGCGGGTGTGCCTACGTGCGCGGTGCTTGGCCGGGCGGACTGCAAACCGCTCAGACCGAGCGAAGAACATCTTCCCGTCGAGACGAGCGCGGGCTCAACTCTCCCACGGCTCGGCGAGACGATCTATCTCGTTCCGCGTCATGTGTGCCCGACCGTAAATAATTTCGATCACGCGCTGATCGTAGTCGCGGGCGAGGTTCAGGGCGTAGAGCGCGTGAGTGCGCGCGGCCGCGAGGCCCCGTTGAAGTTATGACAGGCAGATTGAATCTTACGATTTTGGCGCTGCTGCTGGTCACCATAAGCCCGCAGGCAAGCTCGCCTGTTCAGACAGAAGAGAGAGCCGAAGCGCGGGAACGGATCAAGGTGACATTCGGGCCTGTTAGTAGTTTCAAGTATACAGAGCTTCAGATGGGCTTGCGCGAAGACCGGCTCTTTGAATCGATTGCCGCGAGCTTGAACGGCGCGCTCCGTCTGCCTTCCGACATTACGGTCGCGCTCGGCGAGTGCGGAGAGCCTGCGGTCGCTTATGACAGAAGCGCGCGGCGAGTCACGATCTGTTACGAAGTGATGGAGAGGTTCGCCCGCCTGCTTTCAAAAAATGAAGCGCACTCGGAGATCGAAGAGACAGCGGTGATAGGCGCGACCGCGTTCGTCTTTTATCACGCGCTCGCGCACGCGCTCATAGACGTGCTCGAATTGCCCGCCGACGGCGAAGAAGACGGAGTCGATCAATTGATGGTGTTTCTGCTCAGGCTTGGCCCGGAGGCCGGAGAGCGGGCGGTCGTAGACGGCGCGAGCTGGTTCATCCTCGACGATCAAGAAGAGACCAATCTGGTGACGCTCGGTTTTTGGAAGGAGCACTCTTTAAGCCCGCGAAGGGTCGGGGACATACTTTGCTGGATTTATGGCAGCGCCGCCGACAAGCATAGCTATCTTGCCAAAAACAGAATCCTGCCCGTCGAAAGAACGGCTGACTGTTCGAAAGAGTTCTCGCGGGTACAGGCCGAATGGAGCAAAGCGCTTCGGCCCTTTAGAAAGGTGACAAGTAAACAGTAACAAGTGACAAGAAGGAGAAAACGACCAAAGCCGTGCCTGGTCCTTCTTGTCACTTGTCACTTGTCACTTGTCACTGTTTACGTTCCTTCTACTTCTGTTGCGTAGCCGTGGCGCTCTTGCCCATCTTCATCTGCTGCATCTGCCGACCCATCTCCTGAAGGCGGTCGCGGCCCAGCACCTGCTCGACCTTGGGGAACATCTCGTTCTCTTCTTCCTTGACGTGATGCATAACGTTCTCGCGCAGCTCGGCGAGCTTTCTTGTGAAGTCCTCGTTCGTAGGCGCGAGCCCGGACATCTCTGCCAGTATCTCGTCTACGGTCTGGTGCTCCTCGTAGGCTTCCTGAACCATGTCGCGAGTCTCCTCGTGCTCTTCGAGCGCGGGGTAAAGTAGCGTCTCTTCCACCTTTGTGTGAAGCGTCAGCGCCTGCTTGAGCTGTGAAAACATCTGCATGTCTGACTGGTCGTTCATCTCAAGCTTGTCCATCATGTTGCTTGCTTCCTGATGGTCCTGCTTTAAAAGTTCGAGTGCGTTCATCTGAAATTCCCTCCTTGATCTCGGTTAACCATTTGAGTTCCTGCCCCATATCAAAAAAGCAAGCGTCGTGCCTTCCGGCCTGCATCCGAGCGGCGCTTTTCGAGGCCGAAACGAACGAAAGCCGTCCAACCGCCTGGCGCGGGGTGCAGCGAGACGGGACACGCGCGGCGGGCGCTCTGCTTTCCATACAACCGCTTTTTAGGCTACTATCGTTTCTCTTCTTAAAATTTGAATAGCGCAGGTGGACGATTTAGATGAGATTGAAAAGAGTTATTGTCCTTGCCCTGGTCGGGGCGAGCTTTGCCCTCGGAGGCAAGGCCCCCGGCTGCATAGCTCAGGAAATAATCGCTCAAGACAGATTTGACTTTTACGCACGCGGGCCGTACCGCGCGAGCGTGCCGCGCCCTTCGACCATCACGGGCTACGAGCCGGGACAGTTTCAAAGCTCGCACGGAAACATCGTGCGCGTGATCGAGCGCATTGCCGCAGCCGCGCCCGACCGCGTGAGGCTGATCGAAAACGGGAAGACCTGGGAGCACCGCAACCTTTATCTCGCCGTAGTCTCGTCGCCTGAAAACATCGCGCGGCTCGACGAGATCAAAGCCAGCATCGCCCGCCTGGCCGACCCGCGAACGACCGCGACCGAAGCCGAGGCCGACCGGATAGCTCGCGCGACTCCAATCGTCGTGTGGCTCAACTACGGCATACACGGGAACGAGTCCGCCAGCTATGAGACGGTTCAGCAGGTGCTCTACCAGCTTGCCGCATCCGAAGAGCCGCGAACGCTTGAGGTTCTTAAAAACGTAGTCGTCGTCATAAACACCATGCACAACCCGGACGGGCACGAGCGGTTCGCCGTGTGGGAGAACTCCGTCGCAATCGGCGACCCGGAATTTTTCAGCGTCGAGCACCGCGAGCCGTACCAGGTTTACGGGCGCGGCAACCATTATCGCTTCGACATGAACCGCGACATGCTCGCGCTGACACAGCCTGAAAACCACGCCCTGCTTCGCGGCATGCGCGAGTGGCGGCCGCAGGTCTTCGTCGATCATCACGGGCAGGTTGCTTCTTACTTCTTTCCGCCCGCGGCCGAGCCTATAAACAAAAACCTCCCCGTAGAGCGGTCAAAGTTCTGGTATGACAAGTTCGGTCGCGCCAACGCCGCGGCCTTCGACCGTTACGGCTGGAACTACTATGTCCGCCACGTCTTCGACATATTTTATGCCGGGTACATGGATTCGTGGTCGTCGCTGACGGGCGCGACAGGTATGACCTACGAGACGGACGGCGGAGGCCCGCGCTCGCTCGCGCTCAGGCGCGACGACGACACGATTCTGACTTTCCGCCAGGGGATAGCCAAGCACTTCACCGCCTCGATGGCCACGGTCGAGACGGCTTCGGATAATCGCGAAGCGCGGCTTAAAGATTACTACCTATTCTTTAAGACAGGGATGGACGAGGTTAGAAACGAGCCGCTAAAGCGCGTTGTGATATTGCCAGGCAAAGACCCCGGTCGCGCCGCCGCGCTTGTGCGCAACCTCGTGCGGCAAGGGATCGAAGTCTCGGTCGCCCGCGAAGGCTTCCGCTCGACGAAGGCGCGCTCCTACACAGGCACGCGCGTCGAGACAAAGGACTTTCCATCGGGCGCGTATGTGGTCGACCTGAGCCAGCCGATGAAGCGGCTCGCCAAGGCGCAGCTTGAGCCGAATGCTGAAGTCGATGCAACCTTCGCAAAAAACGAGTACGAGCGGGCGGCGCGCAACGAGCGCCGTGGCAAGAACGTCGGGAAGGAAGAGGCGGAGTTTTACGACATAACGTCGTGGTCGCTGCCGCTCGCATCGGGCGTCGAGGCATACTGGACCGAAGACGCGCCCGCCGTTCGCGGCGCAAGAGTCGAGGTGACAGACTCTCCTGCTGACGCGGGCAGAAAGGCGGGCCTGCTTACGGCTTCCGACGCGCAGCCGCTTCCGGGTCTGGGCGGCGGCGTCGAAGGCGGCCGCGCCAACTCGGCTTACGTGATCCCCTACGGGACCGACGCGGCGGCGAGGCTGGCCATCGCGCTTTTAAGCGAAGGCTACAGGGTAGCCGTGGCCACGCGACAGTTGAACGCGGGCGGGCGCAACTGGCCTGCGGGCACATTGATTGCGCGCGTGCACCGCAACCCTGAATCCCTGCACGCGCGCGTGGCCTCGCTCGCCACGGAGACAGGCGCGCGGGTCTGGGCGGTCAACTCGGCCTATAGCGAAGAGGGCGACACGGGGATAGGGTCCGAATCCGTAGCTTCGTTGCGAAAGCCTGCGGTTGCAGTCATCTGGGACGAGTCCACGAGCCCAACAAGCTACGGCGCGATGTGGTACACGTTCGAGCGCGAGTACGGGTTGAAGTTCACGCCCGTCTCGATAAACGCTATAAAATCGGCCGACCTTTCAAAGTTTACCTGCATCATCCTGCCTGACGGCAGCGCCGGCGGGTACGCCTCTGCGCTCGGCAAAAGCGGCGTCGACAGGCTGAAAGAGTGGGCGCAGCGCGGCGGCGTGCTCGTAGGCGTCGGGGGCGGAGCCGTAATGTTCACGCGCAAGGATGTCGATATGTCTTCGTCGCGTCTGGTCGGCGCGACCGATGACGCTCAGCCGCCCGCCGAGCCTGCGCCCGCGCAAACGCAGTCTCAGCCCGCTCCTCAAAAACAGGCGGCGGAGACGAAACCGAGTGAAGCGCGCAAGCAGGCCGAATCCGCAGTCAAGCCCCCCTTGAAACCTGACGCGAAGCCTGACGCGAAGCCCGATGAGCGGGCCGCTCTAAAGAAGCGACCGACAGAGCCGCTAGCGGTCCCCGGCGCGTCGTTTCGCGCCCGCTTGAATCGCGAACATTATCTTTCATACGGTTATGACACGGACACCCTGGCGGCCCTTGTTGATGGAGACTCTTTCTTCCGCCCGTCAAAAGATGGCGCGAACGTCGTCACCTTTGAAGCCTCGGGGCCGATTGTGATCGCGGGATTCACCTGGCCCGATAACACCGAAGAGCTGCTTCGCGGGACGGCTTACGTCATCGACGAGCCTACGGGCAGCGGCCACGTGATCTTGTTTGCCGAAGACCCGAACTTTCGCTTCCTCTGGCGCACGACTGCGCAGATGTTTATAAACTCGATTCTGCTCGCGCCGTCGCTCAGGTAACCAAAACCGCAAAAGAGAGACGGCCGAGAGCGGGTGAAAGATTAAAGGAGAGCGAGTGAGCGACCGGCGACAACTGAGAGAGAGGGCAAGGGATTTTTTCCTTGAGCTTCAAGATGAGATATGTCGCGCGATTACTGAATCGGACGGGCGCGAAAGCTTTCGCGAAGACCACTGGGAGCGCGAAGGCGGGGGCGGCGGGCGGACGCGCGTGCTCGAAGGCGGCGAGGTCTTTGAGAAGGCGGGCGTCAACTTTTCCGAGGTGCACGGGATGCTCGACGACACCCTGGCCTCAAGCATCCCTGTGGGCGAAGGCGCGCAGTTTTTCGCTACAGGCGTGTCGCTCGTCTTGCACCCGCTCAGCCCGATGGTCCCGACCGTGCACGCCAATTTCCGCTATCTTGAGCGCGGCATACAGGGGTGGTTCGGCGGAGGGCTCGACCTCACGCCCTGCTACCCGTACCTTGAGGACGCTGCCCATTTTCACAGGACTTTGAAGGCGACCTGCGACGGCTTCGACCCGGCCTTCTACCCCCGGTTCAAGAAATGGTGCGACGAGTATTTCTTCGTCAAGCACCGGGATGAAACGCGAGGCGTGGGCGGCGTCTTTTTCGATTACCTTACGGGCAGCAGCCAGGGGCCGCTGCTCGACGCGGACTCGCCCGCCCGCGACCCCGACGCTCGCGCCGGTATCGAGCAGGTCTTCGATTTTGTAAAAGCGATGGGCAGGGCCTTTCTTCCTGCATATCTGCCGGTGGTCGAGCGGCGGCGCACAGAGCCTTATTCGGAGCGCGAGCGCCGGTTCCAGCTCGTTCGCCGCGGCCGTTATGTCGAGTTCAACCTCGTTTATGATCGCGGCACCCATTTCGGCCTGAAAACGCGCGGACGTACCGAGTCGATACTCATGTCGCTTCCGCCGCTCGCCAGATGGGATTACGATTACCAGCCGGAGCCCGGCACGCGCGAAGCCGAAGCGATGGGATTTTTCCGCCCGCGCGACTGGCTCAAGGAAGAAGGCGCGGGCGCGGACGAGTGAGTGGAACGGTATTCGCTCTCATCTTCAACTTCGAAAGAGGAAGACTGAAACTGTTTTATGCAAAGCAATCCAGAGATAAAGATACACGAGAACGAAAAGCTGGTCGAAATAGCCGCCGGAACAACGACTCTTGAGGGGATACTGGGGCTGCCTGACGGCGCGCGCGGGGTCGTTCTGTTCGTGCACGGCGCCGGAAGCGGGCGACTCAGCCCCCGCAACAACTACGTCGCGCGGATACTGCGCGACAACGGGTTTGGGACGCTGTTGCTAGATCTTGTGACGGTTGAGGAATCCGAGGACCGCAGCAAGCCTGTCGACGTAGATTTTATCGCCGACAGGGTTCTCGTGGCGACAGACTGGCTCGAAGAGAATATAGACTCGAAGCATCTGCCTGTCGGTTACTTTGGCGCAAGCTCAGGCGCTGCGCCCGCGCTGGTCGCGGCTGCGCGCACAGCCGTCGCGGGCGGCATACCCATAACCGGCGAGCAGGGGGCGCAGGCCATTGTCTGTCGCGGCGGGCTCGCAGATCAGGCCGAACCTCACATTGCGCGGGTCACTATGCCGACGCTTTTGATCGTGGGCGGCCAGGATGAGCCTGTGATACGCGTCAACGAAGACGCTTATAAAAAGCTGCCGGGCGAAAAAGAGATCGCGGTCATCCCCGGCGCATCGCACCTGTTTGAAGAGCCCGGCGCGCTCGAAGAGGTCGCGCGTCTCGCCACAAGCTGGTTCAAGCAGTACCTGAGGCCGAACGCCGATTGATCGGAAAGCCGATCACTGATCGCTTATCGAATCGCCTGCGCTGATACGCACACCGTTTAAAAAATCGCGCGCCGCCAGCCGCTTCTTGCCTTCTATCTGCAACTCCTCTATGCGAAGCGGCGCATATCCACCCGTTGCAACCGTTATCCCAGACTTATCAATCATCGTAACCGATCCAGGTTTCGCTCCAACCGGATTACCCGCAGCTTCGCCCACGCTCGCGCGCCAGATCATAAGCCGCGAGCCGCGAAAGTACGTATAAGTTCCCGGCCACGGCTGAAACCCCCGCGTGCGGTTGGCTATCTCTTCGGCGCTCATCTGCCAGTCTATAAGCCCGTCTTCGCGTTTAAGAATCGGCGCATAGCTCGCCTGCCCGTCGTCTTGAGCAACGGGGCTTGCCTGCCCGCGCTCGATTACCGGGAGCGTTTCGGATAGAAGCTCGGCTCCGAGCACGGCCAGCACTTCGGTAAGCTCAGGCGCGGTCGTGGTCTCGCCTATACTGATTGCGCGGCGGGCAAGCATAGGGCCCGTGTCGAGCCCCGCATCCATCTGCATGATGGTTATGCCGGTTTCGCGCTCGCCCTGCGCTATAGCCCAGTTGATTGGGGCCGCGCCCCTGTATTTTGGGAGGAGCGAGGCGTGGACGTTTATCGAGCCGAGGCGCGGCATCTCAAGCATCCACGGGGGGAGTATCTTGCCGTATGCCGCAACCACGCAGGCGTCAACGGCTTCGGCTTCAAAAACGGCTCGCGCCTCTTCGTTTGTCTTTATGCGTGCGGGCTGGTAGACCGGTATGCCGCGCCGCGAGGCTTCGAGCTTTACCGGCGGCGGCGCGAGCTTATTGCCGCGCCCGGCGGGTTTATCCGGCTGTGTGAAGACGGCCGCAACCTTGTGCCCGTCTTCAATGAGCCGGACGAGCGACGGCACGGCGAATTCCGGCGTGCCCATGAAGATCAATCTCATGACTTATCTCATACCCGCATCCGGGCCGTTTTTCAATAAAGTTGCGCGGGGTTGTTGCTGCCACCTATAATCCCAATTTACCCTGCGGTTGCCTGAAACCAGCCGTGTTCCCTTAACGTAAGTCCAGGTACGCCGATGCGTGAATTTAGCCTCAACGGAATAATGCCGCCGCTCACGACCCCCTTTGACAGGCAGGGCAAGGTCGATTTTGCCGCGCTCGCCGCCAACGTCTCGCGTTACAACGAAACAGGGTTGTCGGGTTACGTGGCCCTTGGGTCGAACGGCGAGGCCGTCCACCTCACCGCCGAAGAGCGGCAGCGGGTCGTAGAGACGATCAAGCGGGCCGCCGCCCCAGACCGCGCGGTCGTGGCCGGAATAAACGAATTTTCGAACGGCGCGGCGCTTGAGGCGATAAAACGGGCCGAGGACGCGGGCGCGGACGCCGCGCTTGTCATCACGCCGTTTTTTTACAAGTCCTTGATGACTCAGGGCGCGCTCCTGCGCTACTTTACTGAGGTGGCCGACTCTTCAGGGATACCTGTGCTCATTTACAACGTCCCGCAGAACACGGGCGTGGTCATACAGCCTGAGACCATCGCCCGGCTCGCAGAGCATACCAACATCCTGGGCGTAAAAGATAGCTCAGGCGATATGGGGGCGATTGCCAGCACCATACGTCTCGCGCCGACAGATTTTACGGTGCTGACGGGCAACGGCTCGATCCTTTACCCATCGCTCGCTATGGGCGCTCGCGGCGCGATACTCGCCGTCGCCTGCGCCGCGCCCGAGGCCGCAGTCGAGCTTTACCACGCGGCAATGTCGAAAGACGCGGAGCGCGCGCGCGACCTCCAGACGCGCATAGCGCCGCTTTCGCAGGCGGTCACTGCCGGGTTCGGCGTTCCGGGCCTGAAGGCCGCGCTCGATATTCTGGGCTACGCGGGCGGCGCGCCTCGCCCGCCGCTTACTGAGGTGAGCGAGCAGGTCAGGGCCGAGATCAAGAGCTTGATGAGCCAGACAGGTCTTTTCCCTCAGGTGAATTGATCCTACGGTATTTCGATTGAGGATTTAATGAACGAGCCAGATTGTAGAAACCTCGAAGCCGCTTCCGAAAGAGTCGCCAACGCGATTCGGTTCACCGATATCCCGCGCACGACCCGCCTGTTTAACGACTTCCTTTACGATTACGAAAAAGTATCCCGGTTCTACACCGACTGCGGGCGGGCGGTTTCGCCTCTGGCCGAGCACGCTCGCAGGGTCGGAGCATACGAGTTCGACCGCGTGCGCGTGCCGAACGCTTTAGAGCGCATAAACCGCCGCGCGGGGTCGCCGGAGCTGACCTTCAAGCACATAGATATGCTGCGCCGCCCCGGTTCCGTCGCCATCGTCACGGGCCAGCAGGCGGGGTTATTTACGGGGCCGCTCTACACGATTCATAAAGCGCTCACGGTTATAAAGCTCGCCGCCTGTCTTCGCGAGCAGGGCATCGAGGCAGCGCCTGTCTTCTGGATAGCCAGTGAAGATCACGATTATGACGAGGTCAATCACGCCCGCCTTGTCGATACAGAAGGCCGCCTTGCAGAGCTTCGCTACGAGCCGCAAGACAGGCCCGCAGACGTGTCCGTGGGCCGCGTGATACTGGACGAGCGGATAAGCGAGACCATAACAGAGTTTATAAACAGGCTGCCGCAGTCTGAGTTCGCGCCTGAGCTTGAGCGCGATTTGCGCGAGAGCTACGCGGCGGGGGTCGGGTTCGCGGACGCTTTCGCGCGGTTGATGGCGCGGCTTTTCCGCAATTACGGCGTGGTGTTGATAGACCCGCTCGACGAGGAGCTGAAGCAGGTGGCCGCGCCGCTCTACGCGAAGGCCATTGAGAAGTCGAGCGATATAGCTCGCGCGCTCGTCGCCAGAAGCGCGGAGCTTGAAGCGGCAGGGTATCACGCGCAGGTAAAAGTCTCGGACGACATGGTCCCGCTCTTCATCATGGATGAAGGCCGCCGCGTGGCATTAACTCAACCCGCGACTCAACCCGGGACTCAAGCCGGGACTCAAGGGGCGACCGAAGCCGGCGGGCGATTTGCGGTCAAAGGGTCTGCGCGGTCTTTCGCGCCCGACGAGCTTGCGGAGCTTGCGAGGCGTTGTCCCAACTGCTTTAGCCCGAACGTCACGCTTCGCCCCGTCGTGCAGGATTACTTGCTTCCGGTCGCCGCCTACATCGGAGGCCCGGCAGAGATCGCGTACTTTGCGCAGATAAGCGCGGTATATGAAACGCTCGAAAGACCTCAGCCCTGCGTGCTGCCTCGGGCGAGCTTTACGATAGTGGAAGGCCGCCACCAGAAGACTCTGAAAAAATACGGGCTTGAGCTCGCGGACTTTTTCGACGGCCTTCACCCTGCGATTACGAAAGTGGTCGAAGAGAGCCTTGATCGCGGCACGTCCAGGACGTTTACCGAAACAGAGCGCGTCATCACAGATCAGCTCGACAGGCTCGAAGAGGCGCTCAGGCAGGCCGACCCGACGCTTGCGACCGCGCTCAAACGCGGGCGCGAAAAAGTGTTGTACCAGATCGAGCACCTGCGCACGAGGTACGTGCATACGAGCGCGCGCCGCCACGAGACTGCTTACCGCCAGGTCGAGCGCGCCTACGCGACGCTTTACCCGAACAAGAACCCGCAAGAGCGCGAGCTTAACATCTACTACCTGCTGTCGCGCTACGGACCGAGCCTGATAGACGAGCTATACAGCGCGACGGAGATAGGCTATTCGAACCACAAGCTTGTCTATATCGGCGGCGTCGCGTCGCAATTTTTAAAGGCCGACAACTGAGTTACCTTCCTTGCAGTCGACAAGCGGGCCAAGCTACACTTGCCGCATGGCGACCACGGAAAGTACGCTGCCTTACTTCAAGCAGATCAAGACTCTTGACCGTGTCGTAACCAACCCCCCGGTCTGTCTTTATCTGGAGACGACGAATCGTTGCAACCTGCTTTGCCAGCACTGCCCGCGCACGTTCGCTTCGGTCGAGCGCCCCGCGGACCTTTCTTTCGACAGCCTGCGGATGATTGTCGATCAAGTCCCCAACCTGAGACAGGCCGTGCTTCACGGCATAGGCGAGCCGCTCATAAACAAAGAGCTGCCGCAGATGATACGGTATCTCAAAGAGCGAAACGTCTACGTGCTGTTCAACTCAAACGGCACGATGCTATACCCGCACATACAGCGCGAGCTTATCGAAAGCGGGCTCGACGAATACCGCATATCGCTCGACGCGGCGGACGCGGAGACTTTTGCGCGGGTGCGCGGGCTGCCGCGCTTCAACCTTATCGTAAAAAACGTCCGCGAGTTTGTGGCGCTGAAAAAAGAGCTGGGCGTAGAGCGCCCGCGCCTTTCGCTGTGGCTCGTCGGTTTGAAAGAGACGCTTGTCGAGCTGCCTGCCTTCGTCCGGCTGGCTCACGACATGGGTGTGGGCGAAGTCTACTTGCAGCGGCTGGTCTTCTTCGACGACGCGCAGCAGGGGCAGGGGTTCGCGCGCGCCGATCAGGCGCTTTTCGGCGCGGTCGATGAAGAAGAGATGCGGCTGATAGCCGAAGCCCACCGCATCGCGGACGAGCTTGGCGTCGTCTTTCACGCGTCGGGGGCCGCCTCGCCCGAACAGAGCCTCATGCCGAAAGACGCCGGCCAGCCCTGGAGCCTGTGCCGCCGCCCCTGGACGCTTATGTACATAACGGCCAACGGGAACGTGTTGCCCTGCTGCATCGCCCCGTTTGCCGAGCGCGACTATTCTTCGCTTGTTTTGGGTAACGTCTTCGAGCGGCCTTTGATGGAAGTGTGGAACGACTACCTGTACCAGAAATTCCGAACAGAGCTTCAATCGGAGAGCCCGCCGAGCGCGTGTAAAAACTGCGGAGTGCGATGGAGCCTCTGATACGGAAACCTTTGCGGCTCACAAAGCCGATCAATTCAGGGAATCGACTTATGAAAAGATTTATCGTGATAATCGCCGTGACGGTCTTTGCCTCAGCCGTCACGTTTGGCCAGGCAAGGGGTAAGCGTAGCGCGCGCCCTGCTTCGACGGGGGCAGGAGTCGCCGAGCGCGATCTCAGAAGGCTGGAGCGCGAGTGGTTCGACGCCATCGTCAAGCGCGACACCCGCGCGCTCAACCGCATACTCGCAGACGATTTCGTGGCCACAGGCCAGGACGGAACGAGCGCGACCAAGCAGGAGGTGCTGGACTCGTTTAAGGTCACAACGCCGGGCATCGACGCAATCGGGAGCGAGGACTTCCGCGTGCGCGTCTACGGGAACACGGCGGTAGTCACCGGCACGTCATCCTACTTGAGACGCAACCAGGTCGTGGGCAAGCTTAAGCACACCGAAGTGTGGGTCCGCCGCGCGCCCGGTCGCTGGCAAGCCGTCTCGTGGCACGCGACCTCTGTCGTCGATCAACCCGCCGTCGGAAAAGAGGTGACCACCCCGTCGGGGTTGAAATATATCGACCTTGTAATCGGCACGGGCGAAAGCCCCGCGCCGGGTCGCACTGTGGTCGCTCACTACACGGGCACTCTTGAAAACGGGACCAAGTTCGATAGCTCTGTTGACCGCGGGCAGCCTCTTGAGTTCCCGATCGGCGTGGGCCGCGTCATAAAAGGGTGGGATGAAGGGCTGATGACGATGAAGGTCGGCGGCAAACGCAAGCTGATCATCCCTTACGATCTGGCTTATGGCGAGAGAGGGCGGCCGCCTAGAATACCGCCGAGGGCGACTTTGATATTCGAAGTCGAGCTGCTTGGAGTGAAGTAAACAAACGGCCTCGTATGGCGCACGATCACACACACGGGCATAAGCATTCGCACGCGCACGCGGGGCGAAATAAGCTTGCAATCGTGGTTGGCCTGACGGCCGGCTATATGCTGACGGAAGCCGTGGGCGGGTACCTCACAAACTCGCTCGCGCTGCTTTCAGACGCGGGCCACATGCTTGCAGACGTGGCCGCGCTGTTGCTGGCTATGTTCGCGCTGTGGTTCGCCTCAAAGCCCGTGACACCGAGCAAGACCTACGGCTATTACCGCATGGAGATACTCGCGGCGCTTGCCAACGGCGTCACGCTTGTCGTCATCTCGCTTCTGATCTTTTACGAAGCGGTCAACCGCATACGCGAGCCCGAACCGGTTCAGGGGCTTGAGGTGACGCTTGTGGCCACGGGCGGGCTCATAATCAACTGCGTAAGCGCGTGGCTGCTGCACTCGGTGTCGGAAGACAACCTCAACATGCGCGGCGCGTTCCTGCACGTTATCGGTGACGCGCTCGGCTCGGTCGGCGCAATCGTTGCGGGCGGCGTCATCTGGCTCTGGGGCTGGACCGCCGCCGACCCCATCATAAGCGTCTCGATATGCCTGCTGATAATCTACAGCTCGTGGCAGCTGATACGCGACTCGGTCAACATACTTCTAGAAGGCACGCCGTCTCATATCAACATCCGCTCGGTCATAGACTGCCTGCACGATGTCGCGGGCGTTTCGGATGTCCACGACCTTCACGTCTGGTCGATCAGCTCCGGCAAGGAGTCGCTGTCGGCGCACGTGACAATCGAGCCCGGCGCGAGCCACCGCGCGACGCTCGAAGCCATTCAGCAAGCGTTGCAGGCGTCGTTTAACATCACGCACGTCACGATCCAGCTTGAGTCGCCCGACGAAGCGGGGATCGAAAACATGAAGCTTTACCAGATCATAAAAAGGAGCCCAGCCGAGATTGATGCGACAGGCGCTCGCGGTAGCCGCTAAAGCTCCACAGCCCGGGACGGTTAAAACGCGGCTTCATTCAGTGCTTTCAATCACTGATGCTACGGAGCTATACAGGTGTTTTCTAAAAGACACGCTTCAGCTTATGGAAAGCGTCCCTCAAACGTCTGCGGTCGTCTCTTACACACCTGCGGGCGCGGAACACTACTTCGACACAATAGTGAACGGGAGCCACAGGTTGCTCCTTCAGCGCGGCGAAAGCTTTGGAGACAAGCTCTATAACGCGCTTGCCGATCTGCTGGCCGACGGGTTCGCAAGCGCTGCCATCATGGATGCCGATAGCCCGACGCTTCCGCGTGAGTACCTGGCGCAGGCGTTCGAGAAGCTCTCGCGCCCCGGCGACCGCGTCGTTTTAGGGCCGACTGCCGACGGCGGCTATTACCTGATAGGCGTCAAGCGGCCTCACCGCGCGTTGTTCGACCGCATAACATGGTCGACGGAGCGCGTGCTCGAAGAGACGCTCGAACGCGCGCGCGAGATCGACCTCGAAGCAGTGCTGCTGCCCGAATGGTACGATGTCGATAGCGTCGCGGAGTTCGAGCGACTCAAGCGAGAGATACTCGACGGCCCCGCTTCGGGCGGGCGTAACGGGTCTGTGGCTTCGCATACGCGCGACTTTATAAGATCGCGTTTCGGAGATTTGACAATCGGGAACCCGTCATGAAAGAGAACCGGTCATGAAAGACGAGCTTGTTGCTCTCGCCCGCCCGCTTGCGCTGATCGCGCTCGGCATGGCGACCCTGTTGCTTTATGACCATGCGGCTTACCTCCACCGGTTCAGCAAATCGATGTTCGTCTACGTCACGACCTTCGTGGCGCAGTTCGCGCTCTACTCAGCCGCGTGCCGCGTGGTCCTCGGCGCGGCAAGAGAGAGCGGGGCGAAAGAGAGCGGGGCGAAAAAGAGGTCGGCAAAACAGACGGGCGCGATTTTGCTCGCCGTGGTAGCCCTGTTCGGGGCGGTCTTCAGAACGCAGCTTGTTACCGAGCCGCCCTATCTTTCAACGGACCTGTTTCGCTATATCTGGGACGGGCGCGTGCAGGACGCGGGGATAAACCCTTACCGCTATATCCCTGAGCAGGCCGAGCTTGCGCACCTGCGCGACCGTGAAGTTTACGACCTGATAAACCGCCGCGACTTCGCGCACACGATCTACCCGCCGGCGGCGCAGGCTATCTTTTTCGCTATCTATCGAATCTGGCCGTCGAGCCTGACGGGGTTCAAGACGGCCATGTCGCTGTTTGACGGGCTGGCGGCGCTTGCAATCGCGCTCGCGCTCAGGCGCGCGGGGCTTGAGCCCGCCCGCGTAATCATCTTCGCCTGGAACCCGCTCGTCATATGGGAGTCCGCGCACAGCGGTCACATAGAAGCGGCGGCCATGGCCTTTCTCGCGCTCGCTTTGATGACATGGGTTTACGAAAAATATACTCTCACAGGTGTCGCGCTCGCGCTCGCGGTGCTTGTGAAGCTCTACCCGCTGCTGCTCTTGCCGGTCTTTTTGACGATGAAGCCGAAACGGGTTTTAGATGAGACGGCTGGCGAACCATCGCAATCGCGCGCTTTAATCCGGCACCGCTTTCGAGAGCTTGCGGGCCGGTTGAGTTTGAGGATGCTCGCGGCGTTCGTCCTGACGATCATCGTCGCGTACCTGCCTTACATCGGCGTGGGCGCGGGGGTGCTCGGCTACCTGCCGGGGTATTTGAAGGAGGAGGGGTTTGTCGAGACGGGGAGCCGTTATTTCCTGCTCGGCGTTGTAAGGCTGATAGCACCGCTGCCTGCTTCCGTCTATTCGATTGCGGCGGCGTTCGTGCTTGCCGGGGCGGGACTGTGGTCGCTTCTGAAGGTGAAGCGAACGGGCGTGGATGTGGCGCGCACCGCTTGTGCGATGATAGGACTTTTCCTGATATTGAGCACGCCCCGGTTTAGCTGGTACATGGCCTGGATAATCCCTTTCCTCTGTTTCGCCCCGCGCGCGTCGTGGGCATACCTTACGGGCGCGTCTGTGCTCCTCTATTTTTTATGGCTCACGGGCGATTATCCAAACCTGCCCGTGTGGCTCGGCGCGATAATCTACCTGCCGACGCTCGCGCTCCTTGAAGCGGAGCGCCGGGTGTCGCGGCAAAATATTAATCACTGGGCGAGGATGAGAGCCTGACCGGTTATGATAAACGACGAGTTCGATTTCGAGTTTGACGACCGCCCGCTCGCGGGGCGAGTGGTACTTGTGGCGGGCGGAACGGGCGGGCTTGGCAGCGCGACCGCTGCCCTGCTTGCGCGCTCCGGCGCGATTGTCGTCGCGGGATTTTTGAAAGACCGGGGCCGCGCGCTCGCTTTGAAACAGGCGGTCGAATCGAGGTACGGCGGCCAGATGCACCTGGTCGAAGGCGACATCTCAGAGGCCGAGGCGCGAGCGCGTTACGTCGAGACGGCCGACCGGCTGGGCGAAGGGCTTTACGGGGTGGTCTCGTTCACCGGCGACCCTGCGCGCGTGAAATTCGACGCGGCTACCGGCGACGACCTGCACGCCTCGATTGAGCAGAATTACATCGCGCCGGTTCTGCTGGCGCGCGACGCGGCACAGGCCATGATGCGGCGCGGGACCGAAGGCTCTATAGTTCTTCTTTCGACGATGCAGGCCGTAGCCGTTTTCGAATCGAGCATCAACTATGCCGGTCCGAAAGTCGCCTTGATTCACGCGGCTCGCACGATGGCAAAGCAGTGGGGCGGCCCCGGCGGGGTTCGCGTGAACGTGATCGCGCCGGGCGTAAACCGCGCGGGGATGGCCCTGAAATCCATCGAGTCGGGGAAGTACGATTTTTACATCGAGCGGAAGATAATACCCCGCTTCGGACGCCCGGAAGACGTTGCGCGGGTGGCGCGGCTGCTGCTCGAACCCGACAACTACATCACCGGGCAAGTTATCACCGTCGACGGCGGCCTGACGCTTCGCCGCGACGTTTCCTGAGAACAAAGGGAGGAACAAGGGATGTCATTAACCGATCTGCTGGACAAGCTGGCCGCGTTCGACGCGACGGGCCACCCGGTTTTGAGTCTTTATCTGAACACGCAGCCCGATCAACACGGGCGGGATAACTTTGACGCCTTCATCCGTAAAGAGTTTCGCGCTCGCGCGAAGACATACGCCGCCGGGTCGGACGAGCGCATAAGCTTCGACCGCGACGTGGAAAGGATAAACGAATACCTCGCGGATAAACTGCGCCCGCAGGCGAACGGGCTCGTCATCTTTGCCTGCGCGGGGGCCGACGACTTCTTTGAAGCCGCGCAGCTCGACGCGCCTATCGAAAACCACAGGCTTTATGTTTATCACCAGCCTCACGTCTATCCGCTCGCGCGGTTGATAGACCAGTACCCGCGCTACGCCGCGCTTGTGGCCGACACGAACTCCGCGCGGCTGTTCGTGTTCGGCAGGCGCGGAGTCGTCGAGACCGAAGAGGTCAAGAGCAAGAAGAAGTTCAGCCGCACAAAAGTAGGCGGGTGGTCGCAGATGCGCTACCAGCGGCACGTCGAGAATTATCACCTGCAACACGCCAAAGAGGTCGTCGACGCGCTCGACCGCGTGGTGAGCGAGGAGGCCGCAGAGCATGTGATCCTCGCGGGCGACGAGTCGATACTTTCGATCCTGCGCGAACAGCTGCCTCAACCGCTGGCCGATAAAGTCATCGACGCGCTAAGGCTTGAAGTCGATGCGCCTGAGCAGGAAGTGATGGCCGCGACCTTGGAATCGTTGCGCGAGCACGACGCGCAGTCGGACGCCGAGCGAGTCGAGCGGCTGCTCGACGAGTATCGAGCAGGAGGGCTGGCGGTCGTGGGCGCAAGCGCGACGCTCGAAGCTCTTGGCATAGGCCAGGTAGACGAGTTGCTGATAACAGCGTCGCTGTCGGAGATAGAGGCCGACGAAGAAGACGTGAGCGAATTGCTCGTCCCCGACGACCCTGTTACAGAGGCAGGCGTCGAAGCGCCCGTTGAGGAGTCCAGGACCATCAAGGTCATCCTGGCCGACGAGCTCGTGAGTCGCGCGCGGCAGACGGACGCCCGCGTGACGTTTATCGAAGACGCGGCCCTGCTGTCGGACGTAGGCGGCGTCGGTGCTATGCTGCGGTATAAGATTTAAGAGCTCGGAGGGGTTTAGCTTATGAGGCTTCACGACCGCATTACGCCTTCCGCCTTGCGGGCTGCGCTGGCGCTTTTACTGATCGCCTTATGCATGGGCGCGCAGCAGAAGCGCGCGCTGCCCCTTGGCGTCGAGCCTGTGTTGGAGCGAATCTCGGCGGATTCGTTACGGGGTCACCTGTCGTTTATCGCGTCCGATCTTTTAGAGGGCAGGGACACGCCGTCTGCCGGGCTTGAGATAGCAGCCAACTACATCGCCGCTCAGTTCCGGCGGGCGGGGCTTGAGCCCGCGGGCGACGACGGCTATTTCCAGACCGCGAACTGGGTCGTGGCCCAGCCTGATCCGCAGAAGTTCGAGATGAAGATCAAAACCGGGGGCGAAGTTATAAACGTCGATTACGGGCAGGTGAGTCTACCGGCAGACACGGTCTTCGACCATGTCGGGAAGGGGATCATCAAGGTCGAATTTGATAACAACTCGGCCCTCGACTCTCTCAAGCTGGCTGATGTGCGGGCGAAGGTGGTTATCACAGAAATTCCAGACTATCGCCGCGCTGACCGCTCGCGCATGTGGCAGGTATATCAATCGCAAAACGCTTTTATGAGCCGGCTCGCCGCGCTCGAAGCCGCGCTCGTTATCTCTATAGACAGGACGGGCCCGGCCGACGGCCCGCCCACGGCGGCCCGGCTGATAGACCCCGACAACCGCATAAGCGTCTCTGTCGGGCAACCGGTCCCTTTGATAACCGTGCTCGACCCGCGCGCGGTCAAAGCCTATGACGCGATGAAACCGGGCGCGACTGCCGCGACCCTTTCTGCGCGGCTCGGACAGACGGTTGAAAAGCCTGTCAAGCTTCGCAATTGCATAGGCGTGCTTCGCGGCTCGGACCCCGCGCTGAAAGATACGTATGTGCTGGTGACAGCGCATTACGATCACGTGGGCAAGCAGGCCTACGGCGAGGGCGACCGAATCTTTAACGGCGCGAACGACGACGGGAGCGGGACCGTCTCGGTCATAGAGCTTGCCCAGGCGCTCGCGACGATCAACCCTCGCCCGCGCCGCAGCATTGTCTTTATGACTTTCTTCGGCGAAGAGAAAGGCATGCTCGGCTCAAGGTATTACGGCCGCCGCCCCGTCTTCCCGATTGAAAAGACCGTCGCCAATGTAAACCTCGAACAGGTCGGGCGCACCGACAGCACGGAAGGCCCGCAAATCTCGACGGCGACGCTCACGGGGTTCGATTACTCGGATGTCAGCGCGGTCTTCAAAGCCGCGGGCGAGGTTACGGGAGTCAACGTCTATAAACACGAGCGCAACAGCGATGCTTACTTTGGCCGTAGCGATAACCAGGCGCTTGCGGACCAGGGCGTTCCCGCGCACACTCTCTGCGTAGCGTTCGCATATCCCGACTACCACGGCCTGGGCGATCACTGGGAGAAGATAGATTACTCGAACATGGAGAAGATAAACCGCCTTATAGCGGTGGCGCTCGTTATGATGGCAAACAACCCGGATGAGCCAAAATGGAACGAGGCCAACCCGCGAGCCGCGCGATATGTGCAAGCGTGGAGAGCGAGGCGCGGTATGTAACCCCTTTAAATTCGCTCGGTCAGCGCAGGCGGGCTGCGGCCCGGCATTTGCTGTCTAATCTTGTGATCGTGGCCCCGGTTGCTGGGGAAGGCTGTAACTAAGAGATTAGACTAATTTATGCATTCTTATTTGACCACTATTGTCTTGCTGGAGATATGGGGAACGCTCAAGAAGCTCGGCGGGCTTGGGCTGATTCTCATGGGGCTCATCGACAGCTCCGTCATCCCGACGCCGGGCGGGCTGGATGTTTTGACCGTGCTTCTTGCGGCGGGCGAAAAAACGTGGTGGCCCTACTACGCGGTGATGGCGACCACGGGGTCCGTGCTTGGCGGCTATCTTACGTACAAGCTTGGGCGCAAAGGCGGCGAAGAAGCGCTCGAACAGCGATTATCGAAACGGAAGTTCAAGAAAATCTATCGCATTTTTGAGAAGTGGGGATTCGGCGCGGTCTTCGTCCCGGCGCTTCTTCCCCCGCCTGTTCCGCTGGGGCCTTTCCTGCTCGGCGCGGGCGCGATGGATTACCCGCTCAAGAAGTTCCTTGCCGCGCTCTGTTTGGGGCGCTTAATCAGGTTCAGTATCGTCGCCTACCTGGCATCGCTTTACGGAAAGAAGGTGCTGGGCTTCTTTGCCGAAAACTACAAGCCCGTACTTATCACATTCGTGATCCTCATCGCGGTCGGGATCATAGGCTTTCTGATCTACCGCAAGAGGCAAAAATCCCTCGGCTCGTCCGGCAATCAGCGGGCGGAGGTCAGGGAAGACGCCGCGTGAAACCGTGCAGCCGCCGACAGCGCGGCGGCTGCTCAGCGCGCGCGAACTTCGATCTGCCCGTCTCTTACCCTCGTCTCGAAACACGGCTGCGGGTGCGTGGAAGGGCCGTCTATGACGCTTCCGTCTTTGAGCGCAAACCGTGACCCGTGCCAGGGGCATATCACCGTCTCGCCTTCGAGCTTTCCTTCCGAAAGCGGCCCGCCCAGGTGAGAGCAGGTCTCGGCGATTGCAAAAATATTGCCGCGCTGCCGCACGAGCAGGACAGCCATGCCTTCCGCCTCAACGCGCAGGGGCGTGTTTTCCGCCAGCTCCGATTCGGCCGCGACCGCGACAAAGTTGTCCGGCGGTTTCTGGTCAGCCGTGTGGTCAACGCCTATCTGCTTGCTGTAAACAAGGTGGCCGCCGAGGTATGCGGCCGCGCTTGAGATGGCATAGCCAATCAGCGAAAAACCTCTGCCAGCCTGCCGCGCTTTACGCCTGCGCAGCACAAACGATGCGGTGTAGCAGGCGAGCGCGGTCGCGTTCATCAACCCGTGAGTCAACCCGATGCGCCGCGCCTCTCCGTCGATCTTGTGCCAATCGGTCAGCCCTGTCACGGCAGAGCCGACCGCTCCCGCGATCCCAACGGCTACCGCCGCATCAGCCCCGCGACCGAACTCTTCGCGCCCGCTTATCTCGTCCATCGCGTCCAAGACGAGCGCGGCCGTCCACGACCCTATCGGCACGTCCGTCAGCACAGAGTGCAGCGGGTGACCGAGCCAGGTCCCGTGCAGGAAGTTTGCGACCTTTTGCCCCGCCTTGCCCCCCGATTTAAAAGCGCCGTCTATCGCGGTTTGAAGAGTGTCGGCCAGCGGCTCCATCCAATCTTGTTTGTCGATAATCTCAATTGCTGTGTCGGAAGCCATCGATCCCTCCCATACGTTCGAGCGATCTCGCCAAGCGCCAAGCCTGTCCGGTGGTGTAGCCTTCGCGGTCACAACGCGCGTAGCGTAAACGTGCAGACCGCGCGTATAGAGTCGCTTGCGCGCTCTTGATAAACTGTTTAGCAATGAATATGCCGAACCGGCAGCACACGCCCCCGGCCCCCGCTCTTGAATTACTGTTGCCTTCGCGGGCCAGTCGTCTTACCTTATTCGTGAAGGCCCCCGCTTGACCGTCACTTATCAAACTCAAACTTTTAAGCGAGTATTGACCATAACGGGGCAAGGGGCAGAGATGATAAGTCATAATCATTTTCGTAATAATCAAAGCGAGTTGATAATAGCCGAGTCGATGTTGAAGAAGTCTGAAAAAGAGCTTCAGGAGATAAGGCGCTTGCTTGAAGAGAGAAGAAGCGAGCTGCACGATCTCGATTCTGATCCGCACAGGATGGACCAGTCGGGCGACATAAACCGGCTGCTCGGCATGAAGCTGCGTTCGGTCGAGCTACATAAGTCGATCAACGACCTGGCAGCGTCCGAGGCCGAATCAATCGAGCGCGTCGAATCGGCCCGGCGAAACCTTTACGGGTTATACATAAGACTTGAGAGGCTCAGGCAGGAGGCCGCGACTCTAAACGCAAAGCTGTCGCTCGACGACCTGTCGGAAGATAAGCGGCAGCAAGAGCGAAGAAACCTCATGCGCATACGCGTACAGATCGAAGCTATAGCGGGAGCAGATTGAGACGGCCGAAAGAGCGCAGACCCGTTAAATTTGTAGTAAACTCACACCGCGAATCCTTCTTAACATCATGAGCGACCATCTTGAAACGATCCCCTGCGTCGGCTGCGGGGCTTTAGTCCCTGCCTCAAACGGCCCGACGCACGCCTACATCGGGGCATCGCCCGGCTGCTGGGCCGTCTACGGCGAAGTGCTTGCCAAAGAGTATAGCGACTATCGTTTCGGGGCCGTCCACAGGCTCACCGTCGATACATATGCCGTGCAGCATCCGGGCAGACCGGAGCGGCGGGCGGTTCAATCGGTCGCCGTGCACCTGATTGGGCTGTACGCGACCATAGAGCAAGGGCTTGATAATGCCCGCGTGATCGAGCTGATCAAAAACAGCGCGGACCGCAGCGCATCTTTCAGGTGGCTCGACCCGCCTGTGGCCAAATACAGCCTGACCGTAATAGACGTCCACCGCGCAGGCGACGACGCAGCCGAGCACAAGCGACTGGTCAGCGAATGGGCGCGAGCCACGTGGGCCGCCTGGTCCGAGCACCACGAGCAGGTTCGCCTCTGGGCATCGCTTTCATAGCGGGCAGCGATATGTTTCTACTCGCCAGACCCTCGCGTGACGAGATCGAATCTTTTTTATCTGCACAGCGCGGCGAGCCCTTATCATACGGCCCTGTCGGTATCACTCGGAACCTGCCCGCAAGTGGCTACAACATAGACCATAACCGCGTGCGCGTAGGCGAAGGGCCGCGCGCCTTTCGCGCGGCCGTAGCCGCTATCGAAGCGTGGAAGATGTTCGACCTCGGCTGGGTCCACCTCTTTTCGAGTACTACTCCGATTGAGATAGGCGCGACAGTCGCGGTCGTTGTCAACCATCTTCGCTTCTGGTCGATGAACGCGTGCCGCATAGTCTATCTGGTCGAAGAAGACGCCCCGCGCGCGCGATACGGTTTTGCTTACGGGACTCTGACAGGCCACGCAGAGCGCGGGGAGGAAAGGTTCACGGTCGAATGGGACCGGCAGGATGATTCGGTCTGGTACGAGATACTGGCCGTCTCAAAACCGGGTGCTCTTGCCCGGCTCGCTTACCCCTACGCTCGCAGGTTACAGAAACGATTTGCAAACGACTCGAAAAAGGCGATCATGAGAGCCGTAGCCGAAGCAGGCGTATAAAGCAGTCAAACCCCGGCCGCAGATCGAGTTTTGATCGACACGCCCGGCCTAGTTAAGCCAGCTTTCTCGAACCCTGATAGGAGGTCGTTTATGGAGCGTTTCCTGGGTAAGTACTCACCTTATCTTTACGCCGTTTTGCGCATAGTTGCCGGTCTGATGTTTATGATGCACGGCACTCAGAAGCTATTTAACTGGCCGCCGGGGGCGAACCCTCCCCCACCCGTGGGCTCGCTGTTTTGGATAGGCGGGGTGATCGAGCTTGTCACGGGCCTTTTGATAGCGGTGGGGTTTTTGACCGGATACGCGGCTTTCATAGCCGCCGGTCAGATGGCCGTCGCATACTTCATGGTGCATGTTCCGAGGGGCCTGCTCCCTTTGCTGAACGGAGGCGAGCTGGCCGCGCTCTATTGCTTCCTCTTTCTCTACATCGCCGCGACCGGCGCGGGGGTGTGGAGCATCGACAGCCAGCTAGGTCGAAAGCGTTAGCGCTCCAATCGACAGATTATAAAAAATGCTCGTGCGCTCAACTGAGCGCACGAGCCAGCGTTTAGCGCGCGGACTTCGCCTCGCGGTACGCAGCCTCTATTGCAGGGGCGGCCACGTAGACATCGAACAAGAATTTCCTGACAGCCGAATCGCCCGCGAACTCTTTTTTAAACTCTTCGAGCTTCACACTCCTGCGCGCCTGTTCAAGCGTCTCGCCTCGCGCCGCACTGGCCTCGGTCTGTTGCTTGATCGACGCGAACAGGCGCGCCAGGAGCCTCACGTAGGTGTCGTCTCTAAGGACGGGGCCGTGGCCGGGGACGATTATTGCCGGGCGAAGCTCGCGCAGCTTTTCAAGCGTAGCGCTCCATTCGCCAATGCGCGACTGGTCGCTTCCTACCAACGGGACGGGCCACACAACAAGGTCGCCCGTAATCGCTATGCCTTCTCTCGGCAGGTGAACGACGAGGTCGCCGCTCGTATGGCCGCTCCCTATGTGGCGAATCTCGATAAGGCGGTCGCCACGGTGGAGCGTCAGCCGGTCTTCGACCGTGATAGTCGGAAGCGTCAAACGCGTCTCAGGCGCTTCGGCCAGGGCCAGCTCTACAAGCCTTATGTCACTTTCATAGCTCGCGCGCTCGTCGTCGGTGATGTCAGAGCCGGCGAGGCTCTTGTTTTTCCCAAGCGCCTCTTTCATCTCGCTGAGCGCCCCGCGCGCGCCTTCGACAAAACTCTTACGGTTGCGAGCGCCCTGACCGGGCAGGTACTCGCGCATGCGTGAGTGACCGATGAACTCGACCCCAGGGAAGGCGTCGCCATAGACCGTGTCGCCTATGATGTGGTCGTCGTGCCAGTGCGTGTTGATGACGTATTTGACAGGCTTGTTCGTCAGCCGCCTGAGCGCGGCGATCACCTCTTTCGTCGTCGAGGGCGCGCCGCTAGTGTCGACGACGACCACGTCGTTTTCGTTGATTATAAAGACGCTGTTCGCATCGACCATCAAACCCGGCAAATCCTTGCGTATGACCGCGTACACGCCTTCGGCCAGCTTTTGGACTTCAAAGTTGCGCGCGACGCTTTCGGAAGGCGTCTGGCCGGCGGCGAAGACCGTCATCAGAAAAAGTAGCAGGTAGCTTCTTAACATTCGGGTAGCTCCGTTCTTACCGTGTAATTGCGCTCTTATCAGAACGCATACGCAGAGCTCTATTGCACTTCGGTCGTCATTCGATCACCACCGCGAGGGGGCGGATTAAAAAACCCTTGAGTATGTCACGGCGGATGTGATATAGACCACATCGTGTTGTGAATCGCTTAGCGGAAGAGTGGAGTCACAACGAGCCGCGATCTTCTTCCCACTAAGAAAACGACATATAGAATTTCCCTTTGCGGGCGTCGTGCGCGAAGCAACACTATGCTCCAGTGGAAATGTTTTAGAGCGTTAGTTTAAGTCCTCACGTAAGAAGACCGATGTAAGCCCGTAGGGCAGGCCCTCCTGCTTTGCGAGAGGAGGTACAGGCGGTCTCTTGTCCGTTCTGCCACTTCAGATTGAAAAGGAGAAAACCGTATGCGTAAGACATGGTTTCTATTAATCATGGTTGCTCTGGCCGTCCCGCCGTTTATTCAACTCAATATTGCAAGCGCTGATCGAGCCAAACCCGGCGCGAGTGAGGCAAGCCCGTCGCAGGCTGCGATTCTGGGGTTGCCCAACTACGATATACGCCAGGAGCTGGCTGAGATCGAGGAGGCCGACAGGGCGCGGAGCCCGAAGACGCGGCCTGAAGATAGCCTTCACCAGGCGCGCGTCGATGCAATGGAGACGTTCCGCGCGACCCTGCGCCCCGAGCACCGCGATCACCTGCGCTATGAGCTTAATGAAGCAGGCGTGCCAAAGATGTTCTTCAACACCGTAGGCCCGCTTTCGGAGCCTGCCACAGGGACCGCCGACAAGGTCGCCCGCCGCTTTATATCGGACAACACCACTGTCTTCGGGTTGACGGCGCGCGAGGTTCGCAAGCTGAAACTCGAAAATGTGGACCCGGACGGCGAGACCACTTTCCTCAGCTACAATCAAACGATTGGCGGCGTGCCGCTTTATCAAGGCCAGGTCCAGGTCGCCGTCAACTCCAGGGGAGAGGTGCTCTCCGTCATGGAGGGCCAGGTCATCCCGAACGGCAAGGTGAATACGACCCCGAAACTTTCGGAAGAGTCGGCCATTGCCGAAGCGTTTAACTATTCGGGCCGCGAGGCTCCGAAGACTTTCGAGCTGGTCAAAGGGCGCGCGGCGCGAGGCGACCGCGCCTACTACCGCAACCCGCTCGGCCCAAGTCACGACGACATACTATCGAACCTGCGCGTCATGCGGATCGGCGGCAAGCCCGTGCTCATCTGGCACATGTACGTCGACGCCGGTCCTAGCGAGTGGTACGAGATATGCCTGGACGCGAACACCGGCGCGCTTTTGTTGCGCTACAACCTCTACGCAGACGTTGCGCAGGGGACGGTCTACAGGCAGCACCCCGGGTTTAGCGGGCGCACGCTCGAATCCTTCGTCGGCGACATCGTAATTAATACGACGGCCGGGTGGATGGGCACTTCGACCGTCACGACGGGCAACAACGTCGAAGCCTACCTGGACACGGACGCCAATAACGCGCCCGACGCGAACAACACGACCGGCTTATCAAACGGCCACGCGTTCGCCGCCAACCAGGATTTCACCTTCCCGTTTGCGACGGGCGTTGACCCGCGCACGCAAAGACCGGCCGTGGTCACGAATCTTTTCTACTTCAACAACATCGCGCACGATTTCCACTACCGTCTCGGCTTCACAGAGACGGCGAGGAATTTCCAGACGAACAACTTCGGTCGCGGCGGCACGGGCAACGACTCTGTCAGGGCCGAAGCCCAGGACGGGTCCGGCACAAACAACGCCAACTTCGCCACGCCGCCCGAAGGCAGCCGCCCGCGCATGCAGCAGTACCTCTTTACGCAGGGCACGACGAGCCTCTCAGACGACCGTGACAGCTCCGTAGACGGCGACGTGGTTATGCACGAATACGGTCACGGCGTATCGAACCGCCTTGTCGGCGGCGGGAGCACGACCTGCCTCGGCGGCACGCAGGCGGGGGCGATGGGCGAAGGCTGGAGTGATTACTGGGCGATCACCTTCTACAACGACGGGCGCGTGGGCGACTATGCGACCGGCAACTCCACTTCGGGTATCAGGCGAGCGGCCTACACCGTCCCGGCCAACCCCATACACGATTCGTACGCGGACATCGGGGCGGGCGGGTTCCAGGTGCATCGCGACGGCGAAGTATGGGCCGCTACGTTGTGGGACCTTCGCAACACGCTCGGCGCTGCCATAACTGACCGGCTCGTTTTGGAAGGCATGAAGTTCACGCCTTGCAGCCCGTCGTTTTTGAACGCGCGTGACGGGATACTGCAAGCCGATCAGGCGCTCAACCTCAACGCCAACCGCTGCGCTATCTGGACGGTCTTTGCGCGTCACGGCATGGGCGTGTCGGCCAGCGGAAATAACGGGACCACTCACAATGCCGCGAGCGACGTGCCTGTCGATTGCGCGGGCGGGACGGTCGTATTTCAGGATACGTTCGAGACCAGTCTCGGCTGGGTGGTGAATCCGAGCGGGACAGACACGGCGACGACCGGCCTGTGGGAGCGCGGCGACCCGGCGACGACAACCTCGAGCGGAACCAAGCAGCTCGGCACGACCGTGAGCGGCGTCAACGATCTCGTGACGGGACGACTGGCAGGCGCGGCTGCGGGCGACTTTGACGTTGACGGCGGGGTGACTTCCGTTCGCTCGCCGTCGATAACGCTGCCTGCCACGGGCAACCTCACGCTGTCGTTCAGCTTCTACCTCGCGCACGGGAGCAACGCTACGAGCGCGGACTTCTTACGTGTCCGCGTCTTCGGGGCGGCGACTAACACGACTGTCTTCCAGAGGCTCGGCGCGGCGACGAACGTCAACGGCGCGTGGGCTTCTACGAGCGTGAGCCTGAACGCGTTCGCCGGTCAGACTATAACCATACTGATCGAGGCCGCAGATGCTTCGACCGCGAGCCTGATCGAAGCGGGCATAGATGACGTAAGGATAATCAGGCAGTAAAAGGCAGCGGCCAGCGGCCTGTGGTCGGTAAAGAGGACGAGTGACAAACGTAGTATAGTTTCCTCTTTACCGACCACTGCCCCGGCCGCTGGCCGTTATTTATCCAGCTCGGATGTGAAGACAGCGCCGTTCATCTGCGGGATGACCGAGCTGACCTTCAGCACCTTGCGTGTCTCTTTATCTACCCAGACAGTGGTCTTGCCCCCCTCGCCTTCGGCCGAGGTGACCTCCAGCTTCAGAGCATCGAATGTGCCCGCAGGGACTGTCACCTTCTCGACGCCGACCACTTTCAGCTGCATCATCTTCGTCTTCTGCGTCTGCACGTCGAGGTTGCGAAACAGGGCGGTGTAGTTTTCTGCAAGCGGCAGCGAGGCCATAGTCAGCGATGCGCCGGACCCGTCTGCGAAAAGCGGCCCTCCCGTCTCCACGGAGATCGGGCGAGACTGCCCGTTCATATTCATCGTCCCTGTCGCCTTGCCGTCTTTGAACTCAAGCTCGATTGTCACAGGCCCCTGTTTGATCGAGCGCTTGATGGGAATGAGGCTCCCTTTTTCAAGTACGGTCCGGTCGCTTATGTCCCCAAACGAAAGCTTCGCGTTTTCGGTCACGACCCACGCGCCGTTCTCCTCTTTGACTTCCGACACGACCGTGACGGGTATGGTCTGCCCGGCCATCTCAAGAGTGGCCTTGTAGTTTGTCGTTCCGGGTTGAAGGTCGCGAGCGGGTTTGGGCACTTTGACCGCAGAGGCGTCGACTTTGTTGGGCATCTCGACGGTCTTGACATCGACCGTGATCTCTTTCAACCGCGTCGCCACCTCGGGCGTCATCTCCTGCTGATAGCGGCCGCCGAGGTGTTTGGCCAAAAACTTCTCGACAGAAGCGACCATCGCCAGGTTGTTTACGGGCCTGTGGAACCCGTGCCCCTCATCGGGCGCAACCAGGTACTCAACGGGAAAGCCGCGCTCGCGCAACGCTACGACGATTTGATCCGATTCGGCCTTCTTCACCCGCGGGTCGTTTGCGCCCTGGATCACCAGAAGCGGGTCGTTGATCTTAGCGGCCGAATTGAGCGGCGACTGTCGCTCAAGCTGCGCGCGGCCCTCAGGCGTGGTCGGGTCGCCCATGCGCTCCGTGAAGAGCTTGCGGATAGGCTCCCAGTAGGGCGGGATCGAGTTGAGCAGCGTGATCAGGTTCGACGGGCCGACGATTGAAACACCTGCCGCGTATACGTCGGGCGTGAAGGTCAGCCCCGCGAGCACAGCGTAGCCGCCGTAAGAGCCGCCCATGATGCCTACGCGCTTCGGGTCTGCGACGCCTTGCGCGATCAGATGCTTCGCGCCCCAGGTGAGGTCGTCCTGCATCTTCTGACCCCACTCGTTGTTGCCCGCGTTCAGGAACTTCTTGCCGTACCCGACCGACGCGCGGAAGTTCGGCTGCAAGACCGCATAACCACGGTTGGCCAGAAACTGCGCGAACGCGTCGTAGCCCCACGCGTCACGCCCCCACGGGCCGCCGTGAGGAAAGACAACGAGCGGGAGGTTACGCGCCGCGACGCCTTTCGGTAAGGTAAGGAATGCCGGTATCTCAAGCCCGTCGGAAGACTTGTAGCTTATGGGCTTCATCTCGGCCAGCGATTCGCGCGGGAGCTTGTCAAAGAGCCTGTACTGCAAGGTCAGCCTCTTCGTTTTACGGTCATAGAGGTACGTCTCGCCGGGCTCGCGGTCGCTTGAGGCCGAAATAAGCCACATCTGCTCGTCTTTCGTCCCGGAACCGAAGTTGATCTCTTTGCCCGGCAACTGCTTCTTCAACAGGTTGTAATCGGCTTCAAACGCCTTGTCTCTCCAATAGACCCGCGTCCTTTCGTCCCCGTAGCTTGTGGCGACGAGCTCGTCGCTAAGATCCGAAAAAGTCGCGCCGCCGAAATCGACGCGCTTGAGCGGGTCGGACTCGACCATCTCCTCTTTACCTGTTTCCGGGTCTAACAACGTCAGCCCGATCAGGTCAACGCTTTCACTCTTGTTCGTGATCATGTAGACGCGCTTGCCGTCTTTGTGAAAACGGATCGGGCCGCAGGTCTCAAAGACCGAGCAAGAATAGATCTTCTTGAACCCGCCCGGGTCCACTCTGAGAACCTCCGTATCGCCGCTTTCGGCCGAGCGCGTCGCAAGCCGGAGCTGGTCTTTCTGATCGAAGACCCAGCCCGTTATCCGCTCTGTGTTCTTGCGCACGAGCGTCCGCTCTCCCGTAGCGATGTTGACTTTGTAGAGATCGTGCCAGGCCGGGTCGCGGTCGTTCAGCCCGACAAAGATCGTGTTCGGGTCGCTCTTGGGGACCGCATAAATTGTAGCCGCGACCCCTTTGGCGTCGGTCAGGTTGCGCGCGGCCGGAACCTCTTGCCCGGCGGCCGGGCGGTCCTCGGGGTTGACCGCAAAGATGTTGAAGTTCTCATCGCCGCCCTGGTCCTGCACAAAGAGGATTGCGCGGCCGTCGCGGCTCCAGAAGTAGCCGGGTATCGGGCGCTTCGTATCGTTTGTTATGGGGCGGGCCGCGCTGAACGGCTCGCTCGTGCGCTTGACCCAGATATTGCGCGTGCCGTTAAGCGGCTTGATAAACGCGATAAAGCGCCCGTCGGGTGATAGCTGCGCCCCTGAGATCTCCGGGTCGCCAAAGAACAACTGCCTGTCGATCAGCGGCGGAAGCCCCTGCTGCCCGAGCGCGGAGGAAGCGACTGTCATCAAGACCACTATCGAAATCGTTAAAACGACAATGTAGTTTTTCCACATAATCTCCCCTCCTGCATATTCAAAGTCATCCGGTTTCTATTTCAAACTAATATAGAGTACCCCGCTCAGGCAACTGTTCGACGCCAACCGCGCAATCGATAAATTTTTTAACCTGATACCTTGACACTCTAGGTATGACTTAGGCATACTATGCGCGTCTAGGCAACCTATCAAACGGAGGCTCAATCGTGACGGTGACAAAAGCGGGTTTGCTGCAAGGCACGCTCGACATGTTGATCTTGAAGGCGCTCAGCCTGGGGCCCTTGCACGGGTACGGCATCATCCAGCGCATACAGCAGATTTCCGACGGGCTGCTGGTAATCGAGCAAGGGTCGCTCTACCCGGCGCTATACCGTATCGAGCAGCAGGATTGGATAAGTTCCGAGTGGGGGGTCTCTGAGACGGGGCGCAAGGCCAGGTTTTACACGCTCACAAGATCGGGCAGGAAACAGCTGGTTGTCGAAGAGGAGAGCTGGCAGCAGCTTGCCCTGGCCATCTCGAACGTGATGCAGACGACTTGAGGGGCGGGCCTTTATGAGATGGTTCAAAGTTGCGGCGGCGCGGCTCAGCGGGTTCGTGCGCGGCGATAAGATCGACCGCGAGATCGACGAAGAGCTTCGCTGTCACATAGAGATGGTCACGGAGGCCAACATCAGGTCGGGGATGAGTTCCGACGAGGCGCGGCGCGCGGCTGTGCGGAGCTTTGGAAACTTTGCGCGGGTCAAAGATAGGGCCCGCGACATCAGGGGAGGCGGCATGCTCGACATATTATGGCAAGACTTGCGATTCGGGCTGCGTATGCTGGCAAAGCGGCCCGGCTTCACGCTCATTGCGGTCACGGCGCTCGCGTTAGGGATAGGGGCCAACACGGCGATATTCAGCGTGGTCAATACCGTGCTGCTGCGCCCTCTGCCGTTTGAAGACCCCGAACGGATCGTCACCCTTTTCACCGCGTCCGCGCCAATACCGGATGCGCGCGGCCCTTTCTCATACCCTAACTTTGCGGATTATAAAGCCCGAAGCCAGACGCTTGAGAACGCCGCCGTCTGTCTCGGCTCCGGCGCGGTGCTTACAGGCTCGGACGGGCCGGAGGTAGTCTTTGGCGCGGACGTGTCGGCGGAGCTGTTCCCGATTCTCGGAGTGCAGCCCGCGCTAGGGCGAGTTTTTACTACGGAAGAAGACAAAGAAGGCGCTGAGCCTGTCATAGTCTTGAGCCACGATCTGTGGCAGACGCGGTTCGGAGGCGACCCCGGCATCATCGGCCAGACGATCAAGCTGAGCGGGTCGAGGACCGTCATAGGGGTTATGCCCGCGGGTTTCAAGTTCCCGATTGAGTTTGAAAAACCGGCCCAATACTGGGGGCCGTTCTTACCAGATATGGACCCGAAATATAAGACGGGTCGCTCGCTGATATTTCTGCCGGTCGTGGCAAAACTGAAACCGGGCGTTACGATAGAGCAGGCGCAGGCGGAGCTCAACAGCATTGCCGCGAGCCTTGAAGCGGAATACCCGGACGTAAATACAGGCAAGCGCGTCCGCGTCGTCTCGCTGCACGAAGACCTCGTGGGCAAGATGCGGCCCGCGCTGCTGATCCTTTTTGGCGCAGTCGGGTTCGTCCTGCTGATAGCCTGCGCAAACGTGGCCAACCTTCTGCTCGCGCGGGCGAGCGGGCGCGGCAAAGAGATGGCCGTCAGGACCGCGCTTGGGGCGAGCCGCCCGCGCATAGTTCGGCAGCTGCTTGTTGAGAGTCTTCTGCTCTCGTTTCTCGGAGCGGCAGCGGGGCTGTTGCTTGCCAACTGGGGGCTTGGCGCGCTTGTCGCCGCAAGTCCCGCCGACCTGCCGCGCATGGATCAGGTCGGCCTTGATAGAAACGTGCTTGGATTCACGCTTCTGGTCTCTGTTTTGACGGGGGTACTTTTCGGCCTGACGCCTGCGCTTCAGGCTTCCAAAGTCAACCTCAACGACGTGATGAAAGAAGGGTCGAGGGGCGGCGGGTCGGGCGGCGCTCGGCGGTCGCTGCGCAGCGCGCTCGTCGTCGTCGAAGTCGCTTTGTCTGTGGTGCTCGTCATCGGCGCGGGGCTTTTGATCAAGAGCTTTGCGCGGCTTACATCGGTCGATGCGGGATACGAGCCCGAAGGGGCGCTTTCGATGACGTTACCGCTGTCAGGCTCGAAGGTCCCGAAGCCCGAACAGAAGGTCGCCGCTTTCCAGCAGATCATGGAGCGTGTCGGGCAGTTACCCGGGATAGAATCTACCGCCTTGACCACCCTGCTGCCTATTGGCGAAGCCGATATTGTCTACACGTTCAACGTCGAAGGCCGCCCGCCGACCGAGCCGGGTAATAGCCACTCCGCGCGGTATCAGATCATCAGCCCCGGCTACTTCGACGTGTTGAAGATGCCCTTGCTCAAAGGGCGGGCGATGACCGAGCAAGATTCGCTTTCGTCCCCGCACGTGGTCGTCATCAATGACTCTTTTGCGCGCCGCTATTTCCCGGACGAAGACCCGATAGGCAAACGCCTCGTCATGGATGACGAGCCTGTCCGCGAGATCGTCGGAGTGGTCAAGGATGTTCGCCAGCGCGGGCTGGATGAAGACGTTGTGCCTGTGCAGTACGTCTCGTTTTTACAGTCGCCCAAGAGCCAGATGACCCTCGTCGTGCGTGCCAGCTCAGGCAACCCGGCCGAGATGGCCCCCGCCGTACGGCAGGCTATCCGGGAGATAAATAAAGACCAGCTCATCTTCCAGGTTCGTACGCTGAGCGAGATGGTATCTAAATCGGTAGCCTCGCGCCGGTTCAACATGATCTTGCTCGGCGTGTTCGCGCTGGTCGCGCTGGCGCTGGCGGCGACAGGCATCTTCGGCGTGATGAGTTTCACCGTGGCGCAGCGCACGCACGAGATAGGCGTGCGCATCGCGCTCGGCGCGCAGAGAAGCGACATTCTCAAGCTGGTCGTCAGGCAGGGGATGGTCTTGACGATTGTGGGGGTAGCGTTAGGGCTTGGTGCCGCGCTCGGTCTGACGCGACTCATGTCGAGCCTGCTTTTCGGAGTGAGCGCGACCGATCCGGTTGTTTTCGGCCTGATCGCCGTCGTGTTGACCGCCGTAGCTTTCGTGGCCTGCTACGTCCCCGCTCGGCGCGCGATGAAGGTCGACCCGATTCTGGCGCTAAGATACGAATGAGCCGTCGATTTAAGCGCGGGTTTAGGCGCTAAGCCGGGCGCGATCTATTCGACGGTCTCTTGAATCTTGATATTGCGTTTGGCCAGCTCATCGACAAACCGCTGGGCCGGAACCGAGCGCTCTTGCGGGACCGCTCCCTTCTGTTTGATCTCGCCGCGCGCCATCATCTGCGCGATTATCGACGCTGGGATAGCGGTCGTGCGCATCATCGCGCTCAACCCCGTTTGCGGGTCTAAATAATCTATTATGTCGTAGCGGAGGCTGTGGTCGTCCCCATCCGTCTTGCCGCGAAACTCGACGCGTATCAAGACTACGTCCGGGCCGTCGGCGGGCAGGCTCCTGAGCAGCATCTCGCCCAGCACGCGGCGCGGCTTGACACTAACACCGTCAACTTCAACCGGCTCGCTCGTCGCGAGGCCGAGGTCGATCAGCAGCTTGAACTGCTGGCAGTGGCCGGGGTAGCGAATGGTCTTGTAATCCATCTCGCGCACGCTGAAGCTGTCAGGCAGAGTCGATATGCCGCCCGAAGTATGAAACGCCTCCATGTGGTTGAAGGGGGCGGGGAACTCAAGGCTCTCGATCTCGGTCATCGAATCGACTTCGATTATCCGCCCCTCGCGCACAACGCGCGAGCGCTCGACATATTCGTTGATAAGACCTTCGACTGAAAAGACTATCTGGTAATTCAAAGGCGGCGCAGGCGATTGCGGCAAGCCGCCCACGCGTATACGCAGCGAGTCGAGACGGTCGAACCGCGCCGCTCCGTGCGCCGCGAGAACCGAGACCATGCCCGGTGCGAGCCCGCAGTCCGGGATTATGTTAATCCCTGCCAGTCGGGCTTCGCTGTCGAGAGCAAGCTCTGACGCTACCACATCGTTGTTGCCGCCGAGGTCGCAGAAGTTGACGCGCGACTCGACGGCTGCGCGCGCGAGTTGAAGGTTGAGGCTGTAGGTCACACAGCTTATCGCCGCGTTGTGGCCGCCGAGCAGGGCGACTGCCTGGCCGTAGTCGGTCACGTCCGCCTGGCGGGGTATGACCTTCGGGCTGTTCAACCGGTCGGCAACCAGACGAGCCCGCTCGAAATCGACATCGGCAATTGTTACGCTCTCAACATCCGCGCTACGCGAAAGATCATAAGCAGCGCCGTATCCCATGCGTCCTGCGCCCAGAACTATTATCTTCATTCGGTATTCCTCAAACAGGCCGAGATATTATAGCCGTTCCCAAAACTCGCTCAAGGCCGTATTCTATATCTTCTATGTCAAAACGGACGTTCGACATCAGCCTCGCCCTGCGCCGCATCGACAAAGCGGTTGAGCCGTTCGCTAAAGCCGCTATGTTTGAGCTGGCCGAGGAAGGCTTCATCTCGCCGTTCGAGCAACTGGTAGCGTGCATAATCTCAATCCGCACGCTCGACGAAGTTATGATAACGACGGCCCGCCGATTGTTCGAGCGGGCGCGCACGCCCGCCGCAATCAGCCGGATGACAATCGAGGAGCTTGACGGCTTGATCGGGCAATCGACATTTCACGAGCAGAAGGCGCGGCAGATACACCGTATCGCCGAGCGCGTCACCGAAGAGTATGAAGGCCGCCTGCCTTGCGATGAAGAGGTGCTTTTGTCGTTTCAAGGCGTCGGCCCCAAATGCGCGAACCTCGTGCTTGGCATCGCCTGCGGCCAGCCGCAGATAGGCGTAGACATCCACGTTCACCGTGTAACAAACCGGTGGGGGTATGTACAGGCCCCGACGCCTGAGCATACCATGCGGGCGCTTCAGCAGAAGCTCCCCCGCGAGTATTGGGTCGAGATCAACCGCCTCCTTGTCCCGTTCGGCAAGCACATCTGCAAGGGCAAGCTGCCGCTCTGCTCGACCTGCCCCGTCGAAGATATGTGCCAGCAGATCGGCGTCGAAGCGCACCGATAGGGAGAGTGACAAGTGACAAGTGACAAGTGACAAGAAAGAGGGGCTGACCAAGTTCGAGTCCATCCCTTCTTGTCACTTGTCACTTGTCACTGTTTACCTTTTGACCATGGCCAGATTGCTTTTGCTTTTGCCTACGACGACGTATCGCACGAAGGCGTTTTTGGACGCGGCGCTAAGCGCAGGCGTTGAGGTGGCGGCGGCTTCCGAGCGCCGAAACACGCTTGCGGATAAGAACCCTTCGGGGCTCCTGTTGCTTGACTTCAGCGACCCGGACGAGGCTGCGCGCGAGGCTGCCGCGTACGCGAGCAGGTTCCCTGTCGAAGCCGTGATCCCTGTCGATGAAGATACGGCAGTGGTTGCCGCAAGCATCGCGCACGCGCTCGGCATCAGCCACAATTCTCGCGAGTCTGTCGCGGCGGCAAAGAACAAGCACTTGATGCGCCAGTTGCTCGCGAGCAGCGGCGTGCGAGCGCCGCGCTTCCGCCACTTTACTCTCGACTCGAATCTTGAAGAGATAGCCGCAAGCATAAATTACCCTTCGGTCGTCAAGCCCGTCTTTCTCTCGACAAGCCGGGGCGTGATGCGCGTAAACACGCCGGCAGAGTTCGCAACGGCCGTCAAAAGGTTGGAAGCGATACTGGCGCTTCCGCACGTAGCCAGGCGTGGCGGCAGCGCGGCGCGCGATTGTTTAGTCGAAGAGTTCATCCCAGGGGTCGAGGTTGCGGTCGAAGGCCTGCTCGCGCGCGGGCGCTTGAAAGCGCTCGCCATATTCGATAAGCCCGACCCGCTCGACGGGCCGTTTTTTGAAGAGACAATCTACGTCACGCCTTCGCGTCTGCCCGAATCCGTTCAGCGCGAGATTGTCGAAACCACCCAGGCCGCGACTCGCGCTATGGGGCTCACGAGCGGCGCTGTGCACGCCGAGCTGAGGATCAACGACGAGGGCGCGTGGGTCATCGAGGTGGCGGCCCGCGCCATCGGGGGCCTATGCTCTCGCACGCTCAGGTTCGGAGAGGACCGGCGGGTCTCGCTCGAAGAGCTGATCGTTCGCCACGCGCTCGGAGAAGATGTCGCTTCGCTCGAACGCGAACCCGATGCGGCGGGCGTGATGATGATACCGATACCGCGCCCTGGGGTATTAAAAGAGGTGAAGGGGCTAGCGAAGGCTCGTAGCCTGCCCGGCATAGAGGATGTGATAATCAGCGCTCATATCACTCAAGAACTTTTGCCGCCGCCCGAAGGCGCAAGCTATCTCGGGTTTATCTTTAGCCGCGCGGCAACCCCCGACCGCGCCGAGGCCGCCTTGCGTGAAGCTCACGCGCGCCTTGAGTTCGTAATCGAATAGAGAGATTTATTAGCGCGCGCCCCAAAAATGGTTAGAATAGAACTATGCAGAGAGAATCGGTACTGCTTGTTTCGTGCTACGAGCTTGGTCACCAGCCCGCGGGCGTAGCCGTTCCGGCAGGGTTTTTCAGTCGCGCGGGGATCGCAGTAGAGGCGATGGATGTCTCTGTCGAAGGGTACGACGAGGAAAAGATCGTGCGCGCGCGTTTCATAGGCATAAGCGTCCCCATGCATACAGCGCTCAGGCTCGGGCTGCGCGTAGCCGAAGCCGCTCGCCGCATAAATGCCGAGGCGCATATATGTTTTTACGGTCTCTACGCGTCGCTCAATCGAGATTACCTGCTCGATACGGTGGCCGACTCGGTCATAGGCGGCGAGGTCGAGACATCGCTCGTCCAGCTGGTTCAGGCGCTTGATAAGGGAGAAGAGATTGAATTGCCGGGCGTCAACACGCGAAGCCAGATCGACTCGCCTGTTCTCGCGCGGCTTTCATTCGCCGCACCCTCGCGCGACCAGCTGCCCTCTATCGAAAAATATGCGCGGCTTGAGCACAACGGCCACGAGCGTCTGGTCGGTTATGTGGAAGCGAGCCGGGGGTGTCTGCATAACTGCACGCATTGCCCGATACCGCCTGTTTACGGCGGCAGGTTCTTCGTGGTCCCTCAAGAGGTCGTGCTCGCGGACATTCGCGGGCTGGTCGAAGCCGGGGCGCGCCACATCACTTTCGGAGACCCCGATTTTTTGAACGGGCCGACTCACGCTTTACGCCTGGCGCGCGAGATGCACAGGGAGTTTCCCGACCTTACTTTCGATTTTACCGCGAAGGTCGAGCACATATTAAAACATAGAGAGATATTTCCTGAGCTTGCGAGCCTGGGGTGCATCTTCATCGTATCGGCTCTTGAATCGCTCAGCGACAGAGTGCTTGAGCACCTTGAAAAGGGGCACACGCGCCAGGACATTTATGCCGCGCTCGCGGTCCTGCGCGAAGCGGGGATAGCTCTAAGACCTTCGTTCGTATCCTTCACGCCCTGGACGACGACCGGCGACTACATAGCGATGCTGGAGTTCGTCGAGGCGGAAGGGCTGATAGACAACGTTGACCCGGTTCAGTATACGATCCGGCTGCTCGTGCCGCCGGGGTCGCTTCTGCTTGAGCGCGAAGGGACAGAGGCGTGGTTAGGCGCGCTCGCTCAGGAGTCGTTCACATACGAATGGGCGCACGAAGATTCGACAATGGACAGGTTGTGCGGCGACGTAAGCGTCCTGGTCGAGCAGGGCGTCCGAAGAAACGAAGACTCTGCGGCAATCTTTTATAAGATAAAAGAGCTGGCCTACAGGGCGCGCGGGCGGCAACTCCGCGAGCAAGTGATTCCCGTAATCGATCCGGCTCGCTCGCGACCGCCGCGACTGACGGAAGCGTGGTTCTGCTGAGCGGAGCCCACGCGGGACCAGTTCGGTCCCCTTGAAAAGAGATCGGGAGTTTGAACAGGTAGACGGTGGATATGTGCCGGGCTAATCATCTATAATCGGAGACGTGTAGGGTGAAGAGAGGAGCACAAGTATGGATAACATTCAAATCAAAGCCGAAGTCGATCAAAACGATATACAGGTCTGCCGGTTTACCGTAGACCGCCCTGTCCATTCCGGTCAGGCCGAATTTAACAGCTCTGCCGAGGCGAAAGGCAGCGGCGTGGCCGAGAAGATTTTTGCGATTCCAGGCATAGCCAGGGTGGAAGTGAACGGCTATACGGTGACCGTGAAGCAATCGGGTCAGGAAGACTGGCGTCAGGTCGGCAAGCGGATAGGCAGCGCGATTCGCAACTTCCTGAATCCGCCGCCAGAGGTTGCGGAAGGCGACCGTTTGCCGTCCGAAGAGGTCAGGCGCAAGGTTCAACAGGTCCTCGACGAGCAGATCAACCCCGGCGTTGCGTCACACGGCGGCTTTGTCGAGTTGATCGATGTGCAGGACAACAACGTCTACCTGCGGCTGGGCGGCGGCTGCCAGGGCTGCGGCGCGGCAGATGTGACCTTGAAGATGGGCATCGAGCGCGCGATTCGCGAGTACGTTCCGCAAGTCGAGCAGGTGCTCGACACCACGGATCACCAGTCGGGCCAGAACCCTTATTACGCTCCTTCGAAGTAACCGCGCGTGAGCGGCCGGTTCCGTCTAGCGAGACGGCTAAAACGGAACCGGCCGCGCGTTGCGTTATACAGTTGCGGGAACTTCGTTGCCCGCCTCTTTGATCGCCCTCGGAACGTCCACGACTATCAAAAATCCGAGCCCAATTATAAAGAAGGTCACGAGCGTCAGTATCGCAATGCGGTAGCTCGACGTAAATTGAAGCGCGAGCCCGAAAAACAGCGGCCCAAGCCAGCTCGTCCCGCGCTCGCTCACCTCGTACAGGCTGAAGTATTCGGCCTCCTGGCCTTTGGGTATCATCTGCGAATATAGCGAGCGGCTGAGCGCCTGGCTGCCGCCCATGACAAGCCCTATGATCGCGCCCATTATGTAGAAGTCGCGGGCTGTCTGGAGGTACGAATAGGCGTAGATGACCGTCGCCGTCCATATCACGAGGCTGATGATGATCGCACGTTTCGTCCCGACCGCTTTGGCAACGTAATTGAAGACGGCCGCGCCTATGAAGGCCACAAACTGCACCAGCAGAATCACTCCCGTAAGCGTTCCCGTATCGAGCTTCAACTCTTCGCTGCCAAACTGCGCCGCAAGCGCGATGATCGTTTGAATGCCGTCGTTATAAAAGAGGTAAGCCAGCAGGAACAGGAGCGTGTGGCGGTAGCGCGGAAGCTCGCCGAAAGTATGGCGCAGCTGGCTTATGCCCACAGTCAGAAAGCCCTTGCCCGGCGGGAGCGTCTTGACCGCCTGGCGGCGCTTTAGTGTCGCGAGCGGTACGAGAGTGAATATCGCCCACCACGCGCCCGCGCTGAGCAGGTTTATTCGCACCGCTTCGGCCGCGTCGAGCCCGAACGACTCGTGATTCAAATAGAGCAAAAGGTTCAGGGCTAATAAGAAGCCGCCGCCGAAATACCCGAACGAAAAACCGTAGGACGAGACGGCGTCCCTTCGGTCCGGGCTCGCTATGTCGCCCAAAAAGGCATTGTAAAAGACGAGCGCCGCGCCGAAGCTCACGTTGGCCAGCACGAAGAGCCCGCCGCCGAACAGATACCTGTCGCCTTCGAGAAAGTATAGCCCCATCGTGGCAAACGAGCCGACGTAGGCAAAGAAGGCCAGCATCTGTTTCTTGAGGTGCGAGTGATCGGCTATGGCTCCGAGCACGGGCAGGAGGAAGACCTGCAAGAGGACGGACAGCGAGACCATGTAGGGGAAAAACGACGCGGCGGCTATCTTGATGCCGAACGGATAGACGAACCCCGCCGCATCGGCCGCCGTCTGGGCGACGTTTGTCAGATAAGGCCCAAGAAAGACCGTGACCACCGTTGTGTTAAAGGCGGACGTGGCCCAGTCGTAGAAATACCAGCCGGTAATTTCGCGGCGATCATTCATATTAGGTCCGGGTCGTGGTCGGCGAGAAGCAAGCGCAAAGAGCGCGCCGGAAGGATAAAGTATTTGCGGCGGCTAAGCAACCGCCGCGTCTTTACCGGCCCGAACAGCTCAAATGCTCTTGATGTTCCAGATGTCTCTGGCGTATTCGAGGATCGTGCGGTCGCTTGAGAACTTGCCCGTTCGAGCCACGTTCAATATAGCTTTGCTCGCCCAGTTCTCGACCTGCTTGAACTCTTCCCCGACGCGCTGCTGGGCTTCGATGTAAGACGGCAGGTCGGCCAGATGAAAATAGTAGTCGCCCTGAACGACTATCGAGTTGTAAATCCAGTTGAACAGTCCAGGCTCATCCGGGCAGAAGCGGTTGGAATTGAAAGCGTCCATGACGCGGCGCAAGGCGGGGTTGCTCTCATACAAAGCCTGGGGGTTGTAGCTTCGGCTCTCGCGCATTGCGCGAACCTCTTCGGCCCTCAACCCGAAGATGAAGATATTCTCGTCGCCCACCTCTTCTCGTATCTCAATATTCGCGCCGTCGAGCGTGCCTATGGTCAGCGCCCCGTTCATAGCGAATTTCATGTTGCCGGTGCCCGACGCCTCCATGCCGGCTGTCGAAATCTGCTCGCTCAGATCGGCGGCGGGCATTATCCGCTCGGCGAGCGACACACGGTAATCCGGGATGAAGACGACGCGCATCATCCCGTCCACGCGGCGGTCTTTGTTTATGATCTCGCCCAGGTTGTTGATTAATTTGATGATCTGCTTTGCCGCCCAGTAACTCGGCGCGGCCTTACCGGCGAAGATATATGTCCGGGCAACAACAGGCGCGCGACCGTCTTCGACGAGCGTGAGGTACTCGTGAATAATTCGCATGCAGTTCAGGAGTTGCCGCTTGTACTCGTGTATGCGCTTGACCTGTATATCGAACAGCGAGTTCGGGTCGCAGATGAAGCCTGTCTTTTCCCGGATGGTGTTGGCAAGCCTCTGCTTGTTGGCGTGCTTTATGTTCAGGAACTCCATCTGAAACTGTGGCGCGTCGGCGTAGCCTTCGAGGTCGCGGAGCAGGCCGAGGTCGGTTATCCATTTGTCGCCAATCATTTTCGTAATCAAGCCGGCAAGCCCCGGGTTCGACTTCAAAAGCCAGCGGCGCTGAGTGACCCCGTTCGTCTTGTTGTTGAACTTTTCGGGCCACAGCCTGTAGAAATCTTTTGCGAGCGAAGTCTTGAGCAGCTCGGTGTGGAGCGCGGCAACGCCGTTTACCGAGTGGCTGCCCACGATTGCCAGGTGGGCCATGCGTATGTGCGGGTCAGGCCCCCGCTCGATGATCGACAGCGCGGGCGGCAACTGCTCGTCGCCGGGAAATCTTTCGGCCACGACCGCGAGAAAGCGGCGGTCTATCTCCTGTATGATCTCAAGGTGGCGCGGCAAGACGTGCTGGACCAGCGACACGGGCCAGCGTTCGAGCGCTTCGGGAAGCAATGTGTGATTGGTGTATCCGAAGGTCGCTTCGGTGATCTTCCAGGCTTCATGCCACGGCAGGTCGTGCTCGTCTATGAGCAGCCGCATAAGCTCGGCCACGGCAAGCGCCGGGTGAGTGTCGTTGAGCTGGATCGCCACCTTGTCGGCAAACTGTTCAAAACCTTTGTGCACGGCGAGGTACTTTCTGACTATGTCCCTGAGCGCGCACGCTACCAGAAAGTACTCCTGAAGCAGCCGCAGCTCTTTGCCCGCCTTGACCGAGTCGGAAGGGTACAGGACTTTCGAGATGGTCTCTGTCGCTATCTTCTGCTCGACGGCTTTTACGTAATCGCCCTGGTTGAAAATCTCCATGTCGAATTCGTGAGACGACCGCGCTGTAAAGAGCCTCAAGTAGTTGACCGTTCGCCCGCTGTATCCCGCGACCGGCATGTCATAAGGTATGCCTTTGACCTCTTTCCAATCTACCCAGGTCGAGCGATGCGACCCGTCAGGCTCAAGCCCGTGCTCGACCCGACCGTAAACCTGGATGTTGCACGCCTCGTCTGCGCGCTTGACCTCAAGCGGGTTCCCGTATTCGAGCCAGTGATCGGGCTTCTCCTTTTGATAGCCGTTTTGAATCTCCTGTTTGAACAACCCGTAGTCGTAGTTGATGCCGTAACCGAATCCGGGCATGTCGAGCGACGCGAGCGAGTCCAGAAAACAGGCGGCGAGACGGCCCAGGCCGCCGTTGCCGAGCGCGGCGTCGGGCTCGCGCTCCTGCACCTCCTCAAGATCGGCCCCCATTTTTAAGAGCGCGTCGCGGCACATATCGAGTATGCCGAGGTTGTAGAGATTATTGCCGAGCGAGCGGCCCATCAAAAACTCCATGGAGAGATAGTAGAGCCGCTTCGAGTCTGCGCGGCTGTAACGCTTCTCTGTCTCAAGCAAACTGTCGAGCAGCCGCTCTCTGACCGCGAGCGTCACCGTCAGGTAGAGGTCGCGCGGGTTGAGGTCTTCGACCCTCTTGCCCAGCGCGTAGCGCGCATACCGGCAAATGGTCTCTTCAAAAGTTTCAATCGTAAGTGTGCTCGGCTCGCAACTCATCTATCGGGTGCCTCGTCTGTATAATTCTCAGTCCACACGGCTCAGGCGAATTGATCCGACAGCCTACTCCGCTCGGCCAATATAGCGCAAGCCTCGGTCGTCTTTCGAGCGGACCTGCGGGAACGCGCCTTTCGAGCTAACTCAGTCTGCCCGCTTGGGTTAACTTTATCTCGCGCGGGATACCCGATCCACCGCGCGGCTAAAAATAAGGGAATTATGTACTTGACAAACCCAAGCTAATCGGCTATGATAAACCCACTTAGAGATAGTGAGGTAAGAATCATGGCAAACGAAAAAGAGATTGAAGTAAAAACCGACATAAACGAAGCAATCCTTTTTGACATATTCCAACAGTACAGCGATGAGGACAAAGCGAGAGAGTTTGTTGAGAATCTTCGCTGGCCCGATGGCCCTGTTTGTCCGCATTGCGAATCAACCGAAGTGTATCGCCTCACTCCTAAAGCAGAGTCAACCCGGCCGGGTCGCAAGGGTCTGTTGAAGTGTAAGAAGTGCCGCAAGCAATTCACGGTGATGGTCGGAACCATTTTCTCTGATTCGCACATACCGCTTTCAAAGTGGGTTATTGCTATTCATCTGCTTTGCGCTTCCAAGAAAGGCATCAGCGCACATCAGATTATGCGAATGCTCAAGTTGAAGTCTTATAAGACCGCTTGGTTTATGATGCATCGTATACGTCACGCAATGACTCACGGTGTTGTTACTCCTAAGCTCTCAGGCATAGTCGAAAGCGATGAGACGTACATCGGCGGCAAGGCTAAGAATATGCACAAGAGCGAACGCGAGAAAAGGATAGTGGGTCGCGGTTCTGTTGATAAGGCTCCTGTGGTCACATTGGTTGAACGCGGCGGCCGTGTGAAGTCTACTCACGTTGCAGATGTCACAGGTACGAATCTGAAAAAGGTTCTACTTGAGTACGTGGACGAGCAAGCCCGTTTGATGACCGATGAAAACCAGTCCTACAAACATGGCGGCCGTAGGTTTGCAGATCACCAAAGCGTCAATCACAAAGCTGGCCAGTATGTTTGCGGTGATGCTCACGTTAATTCCTGCGAGTCAGTACACGCACTCTTGAAGCGCGGCATAATCGGCACTTACCATCATGTTTCAAAGGCTCATTTGCATCGCTATTTGAGTGAGTTTGATTTTAGATTCAATCTGAGAAAAACGAATGACGGTGCGAGAGCGGCCGAAGTGCTAAGGTCTATCGCTGGCAAGCGGCTCTACTATAAATCTCCGGTGTCTAAATTATGATGATGCGGATTCCCTTATTGATAAAGGCCGTAGTTGAACTACGCTGCTACGGCCTCGTAAAATTGATCTCTGTCTTGGGGGAAGCCAAGAACTAAAGATTTTTCAGACAGGCGGCTCAGGTCATCCGAGCGGAAAACGTCACTAGTACTATCATACAGAGTGACAAATTGACTTGATGCTATGTAAGTCTCTATGTCATGCCAGCGCGTGAACGCCTCAAGAGATACATGGTGAGCGTTAGCGGGACTAGTTCTCGCCAAAGTCTGAACCAGTGAATGGATTTTTCTACCCTTCACTTCAAAGTCTATCTTTACTGGTTTACCGTACTTCCCTATAAGCTGTACTTCCGGCTCATAGCGTAATTCGACTACTGACAGGTATTCTTCGACTTCTTCTTGAAAAGTGCTGGCCGTTTGTAGGCGCGTGGTGTATGACAAGTCGGCAATCCTAATACATGCTTGCGCTAGGCGTACCATCGCATCTGGAAACTCGTTGATCTGGTTAGCGTCTAGACGGACTAGAAATTGGCCGCCGTCTTGCTCAACCTCTAGAATAGAGCAAACATCTTCTATAAGCTGTCGCCTTTTTTTTGTCGCCCAAGGCTTGATATGCAGATCAAACAAGTAGTCGGCCGTTTGACCGTAATCGGAGAGAATTAGGCTCTCTGGCAATAGCGGCTTTTCCATCCTGAGAAAAAGATCGACATTAGAGCCATTGGGATACTTAAAAGGCGTAGAAATCCTTAGCATCCCGCTACGAACAACATCGCACTGACTTACTAGCGAGAAATCTCTAACGGCTCTAGTGATGGTGTCACACGTTACTTGCATTAGCTTACTCAGGGTCTACAAACTCTCCGAGATGAGTGATATTCGCTTCTTGACATAGGGTTTCCCATATCTGTTTTGCACTTTGCGCTGTTAAATCAAGATCAGCCCTAGGTGTAGGGTCTGGAAGGTGTCGTCTAATGGAAGATTCGTCGTGTACGCTATGCTTGTGAGTACGTCCCGCGTTCTTATGGACTTTCCCGTTTATCTCAAGCCTGCAAAAAGCCCCAGTACCGACTATATGAAAATTGAGTTTCAGGGATGGAATATCACGAATATAACTACCATTTAGGACTATTTCATAACCCGCCGAATTTTCTACTCGGATTCGATCAATAATTAGGGTCGTGCTGACTTGCCTGCTAGGGGTAAATTCAATGTTACCTATTATCCGCTTATCCGGCAGATCGCGCAGACGTTCAAATTCCTCGCGGTTCATAGGTCACTCCTACTCGCCAGCAAAGCGGTTAAGCCAAAGGCAGGGGTTTCTGCAAGTGGATAATAGCCCCGCGTGTTTCATCTGTCAATATGATGTTTCACATGTAAAACACAACTCTTGTACTATCCGTGTTTAATGTGTTTCAAGCGTTTCACGAATGCGCCTATTTGGGCGGCCGCTTATTATCTAGTTTGGCTTGTCGATCTTTCGGCTCAGGTGGCACTCGTAAGATTGTACGTATAGCTTCATCAGGTGTTAAAGGATGCAGAGATAAAGGGTCGCCGTTGCGGCCGTACTTGTTGCTTGGTTCTTTCTGGCCTTTGGCTTTCCCATTTCTTTGAGCATTTTTCATCATTACACCTGTTTTATATATAAAGTGTACGCCAGTGTAAAGGCATTAGCAATGGCGTTCATGGGAAGTGGTTGAACCGTTATTTACCTGCTGTCTTTTGACCGTAAGCGTACTTTTTCCAAAGTGCCTCTATCTGGATGGCTAGATCGTCTTGAACGGACTGCGGCAACTCATAAAATCGTTCGATAAAATCGGGGGCAGGTGTACGCGCCGTTGGCGGCGCGTACCCGGCTTTTCTGTAAGTCTCGTGCAAATCCGCTTTGATGGCTTTCGCAATGGCGGGTATGTTCTCGCGCTTCGTTCCGCTCTCGCCATGCTCAAGCCGTATCCACTGGGTTCTGCTTATCCCGGCGCGGCGGCCAGCTTCCGCTTGATTGATCTTTAGAGCTACGCGATGCTCATACAGCCAATCGCCAAAACGCTTGCGGTCTTTTTCTGCTTGCTGAGTCGCCATAAGTAGTGCCGCATTATGGTATCTTTTGCACCGTAACCATTACAATTAACAAAAAGTGCCATCTTGCTTGACTTCAATTTTCCTGGCGTGCTATCTACGTCGCTATGGAATCAAATGATGATAAAGAAGAAGTGCAAATCCGATTCAGACAATCTAAACGAGCGGCCGATTTTGTGATACCTTTCCGAGCCGAAGTTGCCGAAGCAATAGCCATGATTGGAGAGATAAGCGACGGTGCGCTCCTAGCCTTGCTCTTGAAGATGGTTCTCAAAGATCGCATCACGGATGACGAGATTCAGCTAATCTGTGATGTGTATTATCATGACTGAGCAGGGTTTGCGATGTACTGGACGCGGGTTTGTCAAGTGCACAATTCCCAAAAATAACCGTCTACGAAGATTTTCGTTGACACTACGAAACCGTTCGTAGTATAAGCTGTGGGACAGAGACGGTGTAAGGAGCGTCAGAGATGAGCAATGGACAGGCGTTGCGGCCGACGGACGGCGAGCTTGAGATTTTGAGGGTGCTGTGGCAGCGGGGGCCCTCGACGGTTCGCGAGGTTTACGAGACCATAACCGAGACGAAGCCTACAGGGTACACGACCGTGTTGAAGCTTATGCAGATCATGGCCGAAAAGGGGCTGGTCAAAAGGGACGAAAGCGAACGGGCTCACGTCTACGAGGCGCGGGCGGCTCAGGAGCAGACCCAGAAGCAGATGGTCAGCGACCTCGTCGAGCGAGTCTTTGACGGGTCGGCGATGAAGCTCGTCATGCACGCATTATCGACGGAGGCCGCGTCGGCCGAAGAACTCGACCAGATACGCCACATCCTTGACGAGTACGAGCGAGGTGCCAGATGAATTCGATTGAGATGATGCTGGCCAAGCCGATATTTCAAGCTCTGGGCTGGACGCTGTTTCATTTCATCTGGCAGGGCGCGCTTGTGGCCGTGCTTTATAAGAGCGCGAGCCTCATGCTCAAGAACCGCTCGTCGAACGCTCGTTACGTGGCCGCCTGCGCAAGCCTCGCGCTTATGCTGGCCCTGCCCGTCGGCACGATCTTTGTCGTCGGCGATCCGTTCGCGCAGGCCGCGCCAGTGGCTGCCGGATCAACCGATCACGTTTCGGCTGAGAGTTCGGCTGCTGCCGCTTCGGCTGCGGCAGACGCTTCGCTTGCGCCGCTGAAATCGGACAAGTCGAAGCTGATCGTTCAGCCCGCGACCCAGCCTTATCCGCAGGCGGTATCTTTAAAAGAGTGGGGGCGCGCGCGGTTCGCGACGCTTTTACCCTGGATGGTGGCGCTGTGGCTTGCCGGGGTGCTTGTGCTGTCGCTCAGGTTCGCGGGCGGCCTTGCCGTAGCGCACCGCCTGAAGCGAATCGAAACGAGCCCCGTAGTTCAACTCTGGCAAGAGAAGCTTTCGGCGCTCTCAAGACAGCTTCGCATATCGCGCCCCGTGCGGCTTTGCGCGTCCGCGCTCGTCGAAGTCCCGACCGTCATCGGCTGGCTGCGACCTATGATACTGGTCCCCGCGAGCGCGATCACGGGTCTGAGCCCGCGACAGTTAGAGGCGCTCCTGGCGCACGAGCTTGCGCACATCAAGCGTTACGATTACCTGGTCAACCTGTTACAGACGGCGGTCGAAACGCTGCTCTTTTATCACCCGGCGGTGTGGTGGATTTCCAATGAGATTCGGATAGAGCGAGAGCATTGCTGCGACGACCTGGCTGTCAGCGCGTCGGGCGACGTGATCGTTTACGCGCGCGCGCTCGCGGCTTTAGAACAGATTCGCAGCGTCGCGCCTCCGCTTGCCGTTGCGGCAAACGGCGGCTCGCTTCTCGGAAGAATACAGCGGCTTGTCGGGGCGCAGCCCGCTTCGCGCCGCGCCGATTCATGGATGGCGGGCATCATCGCTCTAGTGACGGCGCTCGCGATACTGGCGGGAGCGCAGACGAACTTGCTCTCTGCCGACACGCGAAAAGACGAGGCCGCCGCTTCGGCTACACAGGCCAGCGCCGCTTCGACAAGCCCTGGCTCAAGCGTTGTTACGAAATCGGCCGCACGCGTAGAGCAAGCCGCTAAAGAGGCTGCCGAACAGACAGACGAGACGGACGGCGAAGACCAGCAGCCTGTCTCAGACGAGACCGAAGCTATTACCACACCAGACGAGCAGAGCCAGTCGCAGGAGAGCAGCGGCTCGCAGGATTTCCTGGGCGATATGCAATCGCTCGGTTACACGAACCTCTCCGTCGACGATCTCATATCTTTGAAGACTCACGGCGTCACGCCCTCATTCGTCAGGGATATGCGCAACCTGATCGGCGAAAAGCTCGACCTTGACGACATCATATCGATGAAGATTCACGGCGTCACGCCCGGCTTTGTGAGCGAGATGAAGGCCAGCGGGTTTGACAGGTTGAAAGCCGACACGCTCATATCGTTCAGGATACACGGCGTCAGCCCGCAGTTCGTCAAAGCGATGCAGGGGCTGGGCTACACGGGGCTTGAGGCGGACGACCTGATCGGTTTCAGGATACACGGCGTCAGCCCGGAGTTTGTCGAGAAGTGGAGGGCGGCCGGGTTCAACAACCTGTCGGCCGACGAGTTGACCGCTTTTCGCATACACGGTGTGACGGGCGAATTCGCCGAGGCGATGAAGACGATAGTCAGGGGCACGCTCGACGCGGACGATCTGACAGGGCTCAGGATACACGGCGTCACGCCGGAGTATGTCAGGGGCCTCAAGGAGATCGGTTACACGGAGCTTTCGGCCGACCAGTTGACCGCCTTCAAAATACACGGCGTCTCGCTTGAGTTCATACGGGGCATGCAGGAAGCAGGGTTCGGCAGGCTCTCGCCTTCGAAGCTGGTGGAGCTGAGAATTCATGGCATCTCGCCCGACTTTATAAAGAACGTCAAAGAGCGCGGGTTCACCGACGTGACTGTCGACCAGTTGATAAAGCTGCGCCAGTTGAACATCGTTCCCGGCTCGCGTAAGAAATAATCGCGGCCAGGCACAAGGGCCTGCCGCCACAGATTCAAGACCGAAAATTCGAGACTGTAAAGACCGGCTTGCGTCCCGGAACGGGATACGTGTCGGAATCGGAGGATCAAGATGAACAGTTATAATCATATCTGCGGCAGTCGCCGTTTGCCGCTAGCCGCAAGCCTGAGAATGTGGGCGCTGCTGGCAGTGTTGGCCCTCATCTTTTGGCAGGGCTCGATCTCAGGGACTTCCAGCTCAGGCGTAGCGACCTCGCCGACCGGAGCACAATCTGTTATCACAGGCGAGTGGATAATCGAAACCGGCTCGCGCCCCGATCACGTTCACCTGACGATTCACAGGCGCTGGGGCGACCGCAACCAGATGACAAGCTCGTTCGACATCAACACGGATTCTTTTAAAGGCCTGACCCGCGCACAGATGCAGTCAGCCGGTTCCCCTGTCAACTTCCAGATCGTGCGGGATGCTGGAACCTTGACCTGCGACGGCTGGTTCAAAGGGGGGAAAGGGTCAGGCCAATATAGCTTCACGTCCAACCCGCAGTTTATAAGCGAGGCTCGCGGGCTCGGTCTCGATGATTTTTCCGACAATACCGTCTTCGCCATGGCCGTACACGACGTGAGCCTCGCCTTCATACGCGAGCTCGGCACGCACGGCTACACGCAGCTCACTTCCGACCAGGTGATCTCCATGCGTATACACGGCGTGACGGCCGAATATATCAACGATTTCAAATCGCTCGGCTATGAACGTCTGCCCATAGATCAGCTCGTTTCGATGAGGATTCACGGCGTCAAAACCGATTTCGTTCGAGAGCTGAAAGAGATAGGTTACGAGCGTGTATCTGCCGATCAGCTGGTCTCCATGCGCATACACGGGGTCACGGGAAACTTTGCCCGAGGGATGCAGTCGACGGGGGCGGGACTCGTTCCCGTCGACCAGCTTGTCTCCATGCGCATACACGGCGTCAGCGCCGAGTATGTCAAAGAACTAAACGAAATTGGTTACAACCGCGTATCGGCCGACCAGCTCGTCAGCCTTCGCATACACGGGGTCACCACCGAGTTCATCCGAGAGATCAAGGCGCTCGGTTACGACCGCGTCCCCATAGATCAGCTCGTCTCCATGCGTATACACGGCGTGAGCCCCGCTTTTATACAGAAGATGCAAGCGCGCGGCTTGAACAATCTGTCGGTTGACGACCTGATCAAGCTCAGAATTCACGGGTTTGACAAATAGAACGGAGACTTCATCATGAAGACGAACAACGAATCGAGAAATCCTGTCAGCTTGCTTCGAGCAACCGCGACCGCCGCAAAGTCCGCGCTTGCGGGAGTGGTTGCCGCGCTCGCGCTCGCAACCGGTCTGATTCCTGTTTCAAGCGCGACTCTTTCGCCCGCGACTCTTTCAACCGCCGGCTTCTCAACCGCTGCGCAGGCGTCCTACACCGGGCAGTGGCTGATAGACACGGGGCGCGGAACGAGCGACGTGATCCTGACGCTGCGCTACGGGATGGAGAAGGGGTGGAACAGCATGACCTCTTTCAACATCGCGCCGGACCGTTTGCAGGGGCTCAGCCTCGCGCAGGCAAATTCCGGGGGCGGGACCGCGCAGTTTAACCTCGTCCGCGACGCGGGCACTTTCGCCTGCGAAGGCTATTTCAAAAACGGCAAGGGGTCAGGCCATTTCACTTACACTGCCAACCCGGATTTTGCCGCGAGGCTCAAAGCAAAGGGCTACCAGGCTCCCACCGACGAGCAGCAGTTCAAGATGGCGCTGCACGACGTGAGCATAGCCTTTATCGAAGAACTCGACTCGCTCGGCTACGAGCAGCCGACTATCGAGCAACTGGTCCGGGCAGGCACTCACGGCGTGCGGCTCTCTTACGTGCGAGAACTGAAATCGCTCGGGTACAACCTGAAGAATCTCGAATCGCTCGTGCGGATGCGCGATCACGGCGTCACCATAAACTTTATCAAAGAGCTTCAGGCGCTCGGTTATGACGGCCTGCCTGCGGAGCAGCTTGTCAGAACCCGCGATCACGGCGTCACCCCTTCGTTTATCAAAGAGCTTGACGACCTCGGTTACAGCCGGCTCCCGCTTGAGCAGCTCGTACGGATGCGCGACCACGGCGTGACGCCCGACTTTGTCAAAGCGATTGAGGCCGAAGGCTATAACGACTTGAAGGTGGAGCAACTGGTGCGAATGCGCGATCACGGCGTCACCCCCCGGTTCATCAAAGAGATGAAAGAAGAGGGCTACACCAACCTGCAAGTAGAACAGCTCGTGCGCATGCGCGACCACGGCGTGACGCCCGGCTTCGTTCAAAAGATGAAGTCGCGCGGCTTTACAAACCTTTCCGTAGAAGAGCTTGTGCGGATGCGCGATCACGGGATGGACAGCTAAATCTGAAACTTTTCTCCCGCCCGCCGCACTAACTGACAGGTGGCACAGGTGTGTCACCTGTCGTTTATCCTCGATTTGGTTTTAAGACCGGTGTATCCGAAGATCGCTAAAGGGGTCTTTATCGGAGTAGCCAGATGACCACCCTGCGGAGAAAGCCCTGCTCGCATGCTCGCACACCCTCTTCAAAAGCGAGAGTTCTGCCGCCGCTCTTTTTATCGCTGCTCCTATTTTGCGGGCAAGGCTTCAGCCAAAACGCAGGGGCGCGGGGCCCGCGACGAAACGTAAACACGATTTCCGAATCGAGGCTTCTTCATAGTCAAATCGATGCGCTTGTCGCCGCCTATGTCGATTCGTCGAGCTTCAGCGGCGATATCCTGGTGGCCCAGGACGGCAAGGTTATATTTAACCGGGGGTACGGGCTGGCTAGCCGCGAGCGGGCCGTGCCCGTCACGCCGCAGACCAGATTCTATATCGCCTCAATCTCAAAGTCTTTCACCGCAGCAGCGATCCTCTTGCTTCAAGACAGAGGCAAGTTGCGCGTCGATGATCGAGTGATTCGCTTCATCCCAGGCTTCCACAGTGGAGAACTGATCACAATCCACCACCTTTTGACTCACGCTTCGGGGATCGTCGATTACGTGCGCTTCCCGGATTTTACAGAGCTATCTAAAAGGCGCTACACGACGGCGGATGTTATAACGCTGTTTCGCGATAAGCCTCTGATCTTTAAGCCGGGTGAAAGCTCAAGTTACTCCAACTCCAATTACGTCCTGCTTGCCCGTATTATCGAGAAGGTCTCCGGCCTCAGTTACGTCGACTTCCTCAAGAAACATTTCTTCATCCCGTTAGGTATGAAAGATACCGGAGAGCCGAACTCGTCAAGTGAACCTGTCGTCAATCTTGCATGCGGTTATACGCCCGTGGGGCTTCGTGAATTCGAGACGGCGAGGGCTTTCGACAGGTCTATCTCGACAGGGGCCGGGTCGCTCTATTCGACGACCGCAGACCTTGACAGGTGGGTTCAGGGGCTGTTTGCGGGCAGGGTCTTAAAGAAGCGCTCGGTAGAGCTGATGTTTAAACCGGTTCCCGGCAGCGAATCCGGTTATTCGTGGACGCTCAGGAAATTATGGGACCGAGATGTGATTACGCAGAATGGATGGGACGGCGCGGGGTTCGCGGGAACTCTCTTTCATTTTCCGAATGAAGGAATCACTGTAGTCCTGCTTAACAACCTCAACATTGCAAGCGTCACGGGCGAGCTTGCCAACAAGGTATCGGCCCTTGTGGTTGACGGCCGTTTCGAGCCGCTCACAGTCAGAGGCGAGCCGCTATCGGCAGACCTTGCCGCAAGGCTTGTGGGAAAGTACAAGCTGGGTGACGACTTTTTTATGCCGGGGACGGTGCTCGATATCGTCGAGACAGACGGCATACTTTACGAACAACAGCGAAACCCTGAACGGGCGATGGGGTTGATACGAATCTCGGAGCTGGAATTTATCCATCGCTCAAGCTGGGGGCGAGTAAAGTTTGAGCTTAACGAGAGCGGTAAAGTGACCGGGCTGCTTTTTTACGGCAGGTTTAAAGCTTCTAAATTATCCGAAATGTGAAGACGCCTTTGTCAGAATATCTGTTATCCGTGTGCTTGCCAGGAGGTGACCGAAGATGAACATTCTTTTGCAGGACGCGAGATTCGCCTTCCGAATGCTATTGAAAAGCCCCGGTTTTACGGCCGTGGCGGTCCTCTCGCTCGCGCTCGGGATCGGCGCGAATACGGCGATCTTTAGCGTCGTAAACGCGGTGCTTCTAAAATCGCTGCCTTACTTTGACCCGGACCGAATAGTGCTCGTCTGGGGCGATTCGCGCGACACGGGGAACAACAGAAGCCAGGTCTCTTTCACAGATACGGCGGACTGGCGCAAGCAGAACTCCTCGTTTGAAGAGATCGCAAACTACACCGACTGGCGTCCGATACTTTCGGGCGTGGGCGAGGCCGAGCGCGTGCCCGCCATGCAAGTAGGCGACGGGTACTTCTCTGTGATGAAAGCCGAGCCCCTGCTTGGCCGCGTCTTCACCCCCGAAGAGCAACAAGAAGGGAAAGACTTTGTAATTATCCTGAGCCACGGTCTATGGCAGCGCAGGTTCGGCGGCGACCCTGAGATTATAGGCCAGACGACTTACCTCAACAGCCGCCCGTACACAATCGTCGGGGTCATGCCGCCGGGGTTTCAATCGCTCCCGGAAGGGCTGGTCGAGGTCCCGGCCGAACTGTACCGCCCGGTGGCCGAAAGCTACAGCGAAGAGGACCGGTCCGGCCGCCACCTTCGCGCCATCGCAAGGCTGAGGCCCGGCGTGAGCATCGATCAGGCGCAGGCGGAGATGAGTACAATCGCCTCCCGGCTTGAGCAGGAGCACCCCGAACACAACGCAAGTTACGGCGTGCGGCTGGTCACGCTCGCCGAAGACACCGTCGGAGGCTTGCGGCCCGCATTGCTTATGCTTTTCGGCTCGGTCGTCTTTGTGCTGTTGATCGCCTGCGCGAACGTGGGCAACCTCTTGCTCGCGCGGTCCACGACCCGGCAGAAAGAGATGGCCATTCGCGCCGCGCTCGGAGCGGGACGCTTACGCCTCGTCCGCCAGCTCTTGACCGAAAGCCTGATGCTGTCGGTAGTCGGCGGCGTCGGGGGGCTGCTCGTCGCCTCCTGGTCGACAGGCGTCATCACGTCGCTCGGCTCGAAGATTCTGCCCCTGCTCTCACAGATCGACATAGACCGGCGAGTGCTGCTTTTCACAATCGCGATCTCGATACTGACCGGGATAGTTTTCGGCATTGTGCCCGCGCTCGCGGCTTCTCGCCCCGACCTCAACGAATCGCTAAAAGAAGGCGGGCGGCACTCAAGCTCCGGCAGCCGAAGCATGCGCAGCTCGCTTGTCGTCGTCGAAATAGCGCTTGCGCTCGTCTTGCTTATAGGCGCGGGGTTGATGATCAAGAGCGTGGTCCGGTTGCAAAACGTTGATACGGGATTTAACCCCGCAAACGCTTTGACGATGAATGTGTGGCTTCCGCGCGCAAAGTACCCGGACGCCCCTTCGTGGATCAACTTTTATAACCAGGCCACGGAGTCGATAGAACGTGTTCCGGGAGTCAAGTCCGCAGGGTTTGTGAGCATCCTTCCGCTTGCCAGCAACTTCGACGGGCGCGGGCTCCAGGTGGAAGACCGCCCGGTGGCTCTCGGACAAGAGCCTACGGTCGAGCTTTATATCTCGACGCCCGGCTACTTAAAGGCGATGGAGATCCCTGTGGTAAAAGGGCGCTCGATCACGGAGGAGGACACTATTGACTCGCCGCCGGTCGCGCTCATAAACCAGACCCTCGCGGATAACATGTGGCCCGGCGAAGACCCTATCGGCAAACGCGTGCGGCTTGCCGGGTCGCCTTCCAACCCGCGCCCGTGGGCTCAGGTTGTGGGCCTTCTTAGCGACGTTAAGCAGAAATCGGTCGATGCCCCGCCTTCTATGCAGATATACCTGCCGCAGTCGCAGTTTCCCTCTTCGTTTTTGACGCTCGTGGTGAGGACAGAGGGCGAGCCTCAGGGGATGGTCGCGGCGGTCCGCGACGCGGTGCTTGCGGTAGACAAAGATCAGGCCGTCTTCAACATCGCCACCATGGACCAGCTCTTTTCCGACTCGATGGCCCTTCGCAGGTTTTCCGTTCTGCTGCTCGGGCTCTTCTCCGCCGTCGCGCTCGTGTTGGCAGCAGGCGGAATCTACGGGGTGATAAGCTACTCGGTGACGCAGCGCACGCACGAGATCGGTATTCGCATGGCGTTAGGCGCGCGCAGCCGGGACATACTCAAGCTCGTGGTCGGCCACGGCATCATTCTGTCGTTTGCGGGCGTAGCCATAGGCTTGATCGCCGCGTTCGCAGTGACACGGGCACTGTCGAGCCTGCTTTACCAGACCAGCGCGACAGACGCCGCCACATTTATCCTGATCCCGCTGATCTTGATTTCGGTAGCCCTGCTTGCGAGCTTTATCCCGGCTCGCCGCGCGGCCCGCGTAGACCCTATGGTCGCTTTGCGCTACGAATAGGCCATACGAATAAGGTCGCCAGTCCTCGGTTTTCAGACGAGCGCGCGTTGTCTCGCAATCTCTTTTCTGAAAACCGAGGACTGGCCGACGGACACTTCCTTTGACAACTCGCCCACGACGCGTTAGCTTTAACAGGTGAAAATTTTTTTCAAAAGGAGACTTCCCACGGAGCACTATGGCTAAGAGTGGTTATAAGGGGATAAGCCGGATTGACCAACCGGCAAAGAAGACACACGGATGGTATGTAAGAGTAACATTCAATGGAGAACGTAGAGTCAAATTCTTCAATGACGAAGCGAACGGCGGGAAAGAGAAGGCGCTGGAAGAGGCCGTCAAATTTCGCAACAAAGCGGAACAGGAGTTGGGGAAACCTCGGACGGACAGGCTGGTAGTAGCTCATAACTCCCGCAACAGTTCGGGCATCATGGGCGTTCAGCGGAAAAAGCGGGTGACAAAGACCGCAAGCGGCGAGCGCGTAAGCTATGTCTACGAAGTCACCTGGAGCCCGTGGCCCGGCAGGCTGTGCAGGACCTGGGTATCGATAGACGAGCTGGGAGAGCAGGCGGCCTTGAAGAAAGCCTGCGCTATACGTCGCGAGAAAGAGCGCGAAATGTACGGCGAGGTGGTTAAGCCCAACTGGGTGGCGAGCCTTGGCAAGCTGCTATCTCCCTAACCGATAGGTGAGACGGGCGCGGCATCAAGACTGGCCGCACGGACTGCGGCTCAGGCTGCGCCCGCTCCACTTAATCCGGCTGAAAGCGTTTAAGCAGAATTGTGCTTCCTGTCTGTAAGCTACAGGCTTGCTCGCCTTGCCTTGGTAGTCAATCTCTCTTTACTTTCGGGCGCAGCGTGTATGCGCCAGCCGCATTGTGTCGCCGTCCTGCGGCGGTGACAGTTCGCGCACCGCACCTCGCATTTTTCTATCTCCTGAAGGATAACCCGCCACGGCCTCTGGAATTTTATCATCACGGAGATGGCGGCGGTCTTGGTCGAGCGATCAATATGATCGAACTCCAGAACTACAGGGTCTGCCTCCCCGCAATCTGCACAAGGGTGCGCTAAGAAATATTCTTTTATCTTCGCGTATGTCTCTATTAGATATCTCTTCTTACGACGGTGGGCCTTCTCAACATAGTACCTAGTGTGGTTTTTATAATGGTTGCGGATGTACTCCCTCATGCAATCCCGGCAGGCATAATGCCTCTTGCTTTTGGCCTTGTCCTTCCAGGTAAAGTCTTCCAGAGGCAGGCTTCTGCCACAGCGAGAGCAGGTCTTCATAGATGCTCCTGAATAGATAAGCTACCTGGGGTGGAAACAAGAAAAAGAAAAATACGCCCGAGAGGGCTCGAACCTCTAGCCGCTGGTTCCGAAGACCAGTGCTCTATCCAATTGAGCTACGGGCGCATCAATGAACTGGATAGAGCTTAATTGGAAAAGCGCGGCGGTGTCAAATCTCGATCAAGCTCAAAAAGGCGGCACGGTGGTCGCCTGGTTGAACGGGCGGTATAGCTCGTTAAAGTCCCTGACGCTGCGCTCGAAGATCGACTGAAACGAGCCGAGGTCTTCGGGGTGGACGGTCAGGTTGACCCCGTTTGCGAAGGCCAGGTAAGTGTCGATTGTGCGGAGCTGCGGCGAAACGAGCACGACGTAGATGCGGCGGCGGACCTGCGGAGTGAGGCTGTTTATGTACTGCATCATGCTTGCGCCGCCCTGGTGCTCGGTATCGAAAGTAGGGCTGAGCACGATCACGTCCGCGCGTGAATCGTGGAGTATCTCTATAGCTTCCGGGGCTATGTCGGCTGAAAATATCTCGTACCTCGCAGGGTCGAGCGCGGCGCGCAGTCGCTCGCGGCCCGCGGCGTCGTCCATGCACAGCAGCACGCCTCTGCGCTGCCACTTGTCGACATCGACCGCCTTTGCCTGTGATTGTTTAAGGCTGCCCATCAAAAGGTCCGCGAGCGCGCGTAGCGTATCGTTCTGCCCGACGGGCTCGGCAACCGACGTGTCGAGCATGCCTGTTGTTCCGGGAAGCTTAGGCTCTTCCTTAGGCGGCGGCATGATGGTTACGGACTGGCGACAGCGAGGGCACAAAACGTTGAACGGCTCGGTCGGGAGCCTGTCGTCGTCAAAGCTGAGGCTCATCGCGCACTGTGGGCAGCTTGCTATCATCTTACTCTCTCCGGGATCTTAATTTGTTATCGCTCGACCACGTCCATTATCCGCGCGCGGCTCAAAGAGTCGTTCGCGCGCGGCGGCATATAGGACCGCTCCTCGCGGCGGCTGAGCATGTCGTCGGAAGTGCCGAGCCCCGAAAGCCGCAGCAGGAGGTTCGACGGGTTAGTGGCAAAAGCCAGGCCGTCTTCCTGCGTAACCACGCCGCTGCGTATCATGCGCTCGATCACCTGGTCGAAATGCTGCATGCCTTCAAGCTCGCCGTCGCTCATGGCGTCAAGCAGGTTCTTGCCTTCGCTCTCGCCCTGCTCGATGTACTCGCGCGTGCGGGCCGTCGCTTTCAATATCTCGACGGCGGCTATTCGCCCCTCACCGTCCGCTCGCGGGATCAGCCGCTGGGTGACTATGTAACGAAACGCCTGCGCGAGCCGCGTGCGAATCACGTGCTCTTCTGATTTCGGGTAGATGCCTATGATGCGGTTGATCGTCTTTGACGCGTCGGTCGTGTGCAAAGTCGAGAGCACGAGGTGGCCCGTTTCCGAAGCTTCGAGCGCGATCTCGGTCGTCTCCATATCCCGCATCTCGCCCACGAGTATGACCTTCGGGGCCTGCCTGAGCGCCGCTCGCAGGCCGAGCGCGAAGGCGGGCGTGTCCGTGCCAAGCTCTCGCTGGTTGATGGTCGATTTCTTATGCGAGTGCAGGAACTCTATTGGGTCTTCGATGGTGACGATATGATAGCTGTACTCTGTGTTGATCTTATCTATTACGGCTGCAAGCGTCGAAGACTTGCCCGACCCGGTCGGCCCTGTCAGCAGCACTATCCCGTTTTTGAGGTGCGAAATCTCGCCAAGCTGCGCCGGGAGGTTGAGCGAATCTATCGTCGGCACGTTCGTAGGGATTACGCGCATGACTATCGAGATAGAGCCGCGCTGTTTGAATATGTTGACGCGGAAGCGCACCTTGCTCGGTATGGCGTAGCTTATGTCGGAAGCGCCGGTTTGAACGAACCGCCGCGCGGCATCGACGTTGCCCTCCAGAAGCGACATGGCGATGATCTCTGTCTGGTACGGCGTCAGGCTGCGCAAGCCTTTGACATCGACCGGCGTGAGTTTGCCGTTTATCTCGACCTGAGGAGGCCGCCCCACCGAGAAGTTCAAATCCGATATGTTGTCGGCCACCGAAAGCATCTTGTCCAGAATCGGCGGGATGTCGATGAAACTCATCCTGGTCTCCTGATATGCATTTATATGTTAATAACCAGGGGCAGGCAGTGAAGACAAGATAAGTCATCACCGGCGAAAGGGCAATACTATTTTCGTGAACCGTGAACCGTAAACCGTGACAAGTCAAAAAGGGTCGCAAACCGTTGCAATTGACCTGGAAGATCGAGCCCCTCCCTCTTTCTTGTCACGGTTTACGGTTCACGGTTCACGTCCCCATGATCTTGATCATCGACCACATCAACAGTACGTGCAGCGTCCAGATCGTCAGGGCGAACGGCAGCTGAAACTTTATCACCCCGTACTGGTCGCGCATGTTCAACAGCGCCGTCGGCACGATGTTGAAATTCGCCGCCATGGGGGTCATCAAAGTCCCGCTCGACCCGGCGGTAAGAGTGATGATCGCGACCATCGCCGGGTCGACTCCGAACGGTTTGACTATCAACGGGACCAGAACGCCAGTGGCTATGACCGGAAAGGCCGCGAAAGAATTTCCCATAACGATTGTAAAGAGCGTCATGCCGAGGCAGTTGGCAAAGATCAACAGGAAGAGGCTGTTATCGGGGATTATCATCTGAATCCCGGCCGCGATCAGGTCACCGACCTTTGCGGCGGTGAAGATTATGCCGAGCGACGCGAGCAGTTGCGGCAGTATGCTGACGGTGCCCATAGAATCGTTTATGCGGCGGCCCTCATCCATCATCGCGCCGAACGTGCCCCGCGTGAGCGCGAGTCCGATAGCCATCCCCGCGATGCCGCCGAAGCCCAATCCCACAAGCGCGCCACGGTTTACGTCAAGACCGAGCAGCCTGAACGCTACGGCAAAGGCGAACGTGACAATCGGGATCATCAGCACAGGCAAGAATACCTTGTCCTTGAGCCGCGCGCCGCGCTCTTGCTTCTCGTGTTTGGTCGCTTCGTCGTATCTGCCCCGCCCTACTCGCCCCGCGCCGTCGAGCGCGACCATCGCGAGCACCAGCAGCCCCGTCAGCCAGTGCGGCATCACGCTTCCGAATGCAAATATGACCCCAAGCGTAGACCAGAAACAGGCTGTCGCGTACCGGTTTGGGTTTTCGCGGTCGCGCAGGGTCAGCCAGGCGAAGATAAAAAGCACAAGCCCCGTCAGCACGTAAACAGAGTTTAAACTGAACAGCGCATTGGCCAGGCCCGCCAGTGATAGGCTCGTCATTCGGTCGCCGCTCCCCTCTCGCTTGCTGCGCTCTCGGTCAAAGTCTCGACGGGTTGCTCCAGTCGATAACGGCGGTCGAGCAGGTAAAACTGGAGCGCGCCCAGTATGATCGAGATGGTCGTTATGGGGATGGCAAACAGCACTAACCGCCACACGCTCACAGTGTAGCCGAGCCCTGCCAGCACCCCGAAGACGAGCAGTATCCCCGGCTGCACCGGCGACAGGTTCTGGCCGTAAAAGTTGCCGTAGTTCTCGCTAGCGGAATCGGCCGCCTTGATCTCTTCGACCTTATCCACATCGAGCTCGTCCACGCTTTCGACGCGGGCCGCCGCCTCGGCCGCGCCTATCGACATCGGGTAGATCAACGGTCGCACGAAAGACGGATGGCCGTTGAGCCTTATGCCGATCAACCCGTGAAAGACGCGAAAGAGCTGGTAGACAATCGCAAGCCTCCCTACTGTCGCCACGCGGATTCGCCGGATCAAGGCCGCCGACTGCTCCTGCAACCCGTAGCGCTCTGCGAGCCCTATCGCGGGCAGCGTGATTATAAAGAGCGTCATCAACCGGTTGTCTGCAAAGGCGCGGCCGAGCATGTTGACTATCCCTTCCTGCCCGCCGCCTGACAGCAGCGGGAGCCCCGCAAGCAACCCCGTCACTATGCCTGCCGTCACTACGACCAGCGTGGTCCGCAGCTTCAGCGCAAGCCCCACGACAACTATCACGACCCCAAGCAGCTTAAACCATTCGGGCACGGTTGCCCCTCCTTTGAAGAATAGATTTGACTGGGTTAACTCAACCTGGTTCTACCAGAGGACTTCGTACACCTGTATAGGATAGCTTTTCCCTTTTACCAGAATCTCGTCGTGCGGCTTGACGGGAAAGCGGTCGCCTATCAGCTCAAAGGTCGAGCGGCTTATCAGTATCTGCGCGGGCGCGGCTTGCTTTTCGAGCCTTGAAGCGAGATTGACCGCATCGCCTATCGCCGTGTAATCGGTCCGTTGCTCTGAGCCGATGTAACCGACCGTCACCGTGCCGGTGTTGATGCCGATGCCTGTTGAGACTTCAGGCAGTCGCGCCTCTTTCAGCCAGTCGTTTATCATCGCCATGCGCTGTTGTATGGCGATGGCCGCCGCGACGGCGTTAGCCGCCGAGTCCTCGCTCGCGTAAGGGACCCCGAACAGCGCCATCATACCGTCGCCGATGTATTTATCAAGCAACCCACGATGCTCGAAGATGATCGGCGTCAGCTGCGCGAAGTACCCGTTGAGCATCTGGACCACGGCGTCCGGCGCTAGGGTTTCGGCGGTGGACGTGAACCCTCGAATGTCTGTGAAAAGTATGGTCGCCTTCTGGTTCGTGCCGCCGAGGCTGAGCGCGGCCGGGTCTGCCAGAATCTGCTCGACTACGTGTTGCGGCATGAAGCGACCGTAGGCGGCGCGGGCCAGCGCCTCTTTTAGCAGCTGCTCGTGGGTCATCGCGTTATCTACGGCGAGCGAAGTCTGCGCGGCGAGCGCGTTGAGCATGTCGAGATCGTCCGCGCTAAAGAGCTTCATCTTCTTCCGGCAGTCCACGTATATGACGCCAAGCACGTCCTCTTTGCTCAACAGCGGCGCGCACATCACCGAGTGCACTCGCTGCGCGATGAGCGAAACGGCCTGCTCCAGCCTCTCGTCTGTCTGCGCGTCAATCGACAGCAGCGACATGCGGTCGCGCAGGACGCGGTCGAGTACCGTCTTGCTGATTATCATCTCTTGATCGCTTTCGGATTCGCGGTATTCGGTGGCGAACGGGAGGAGCTGCTTGCTCTGCTTGTCTTTGAGCAGGACTATGAACCGGTCCGCGGGGGTCGTGCGAAAGATCATATCGCCTGCTTTTTTGAAAATATCTTCGAGCGAAAATACGGAGCTGACCATCTGGCTTAGCTCGTAAAGCCGCGAGAGCGTTTCGGCCTTTTTGCGCAGCACCGCAAGCCCCTCGCCGCCCTGCCCGGTCGTTGTCGCGTCGGTGTACGCCTTGATCTTGCCGAGCGTGACCTCTTCGGGGCTGCGCACGAGGACGTTGTCGCCGATGCCTGTGTCCTCATATTGAAGCTGCGGGCCGTGAGCTTCGAAGACAAAGATGTGCTGCCCGATGGAGATCGTATCTTTATCCGCGAGTATGCGCGCGGTGATACGCTCTTTGTTGACGAAAGTGCCGTTGGCGCTGTTGAGGTCCGTGAGCAGGTAGCCGTGCTCGGTGTGGCGTATGACGGCGTGCTCGCGAGAGACCTGGCTGTCGTGAAGCGGCAGCTCGTTTGCGGTCAGCGACCGCCCGATCTTGACCTCGTCGCTCGACAAAACGTAGTCAAACTTTTCGCCCGTGCTTGATTTTACAGCTGTGAGCTTTGCCGGCATACTCTCTCCTACCACTCGTACACCCTGTTGATCTCGGCCACCCGAACCTCGGGGGTTGAAAGCCCGCCAAGCTCGCGCACGACCTGCTCACGGTTACTCGGCTTTATGTGGACCGCGTAAATCTCTGCCTGCCGCCCAAGCTTTTTCAGGTCCAAAGCCAGCGTCTGCGGGGTGAAGTGTCTTGAGGCCGCGGCGAGCGGCTCAAGCTCGTTCGGGTAAGAGACATCGACAAAGACCGCCTTCAGTGTTTCGGTCGCGCCCGCCACGCTCCATATCTCGTCGGTCGAGTACGTGTCGGAAGTCAGCGCGACGGCTGACATCTCGTCTTCGATCACAAGCCCTATGGTCGGCACGACATGGTTTACCGGCACAGGTGTGATCCGCAGCCCCGCGATCTCTATGGGCACGCACGCCTTTATCACCTTGAACCGAAGCGCAGGGCCACCGCCCGTCATAAGCTCGATCTTTTCAAAGTCAGGCCATACCTCGTCGTTAAAGACGAAGTTTCGCAGCGCCGACACGACTTCCGTTGTGCCGTAGATGGTCACTGGCCCGTCGAGGTTTGTGAAAGCCTCGGCGATAAAGATCGGGAGCGACGCCGTGTGATCGCTGTGCGCGTGCGTCACGACGATGTGGCGAATCGCCGCCATCTGTTCGGGCGCGAGCGCAAGCCCCAGGCTCCCGCCGTCGACGGCGAGCCGCTCGTTTATAAGGAAAGTGGTCAGCGCCTGATGCTCGGATTTGCCGCCGATGGTGCTAGGCAAAAGTCTAACTTTCATCCTGCTCCTGTTTGATAGCCTACCCTATCCGTATTCCAAGGCTCTCTAAAAACTTCGTAGGCTTTTCGCCGCCGATCATCGCAAAGACGTAGTCGTTAGCGACAACGCCCAGTTCCTGTTTCGTCTTCACGTCCATCAAGACGACTTCTCCGCTGCGAATCTCTTTTATCTCGGCCTTAAAATAGACCTGGATCTTGCCCGCATCGATGCAATCGTAGACGTTCATCTTGTTGCCGAGCTTGAGGTCGGCTTTGAAATCGCTTCGAATGACGAGCGTGACATCGTTATCGCGCGTGAACCTTATACGGTCGCCTTCGCGTTTATACCCGGTCAGGCCCACCGCCGCCTCGATGGCCGAGTTGCCCGCCCCGACGACGATGCACTTTTTGTTCTTGTAATCTTCGGGGTCCGAAAGCTTGTACTTAACTTTGCTGTCTTCGTAGGCTTCGACGGTACGCTTTGGAAGCTCGCCGCCGCAGCGCGGGCAGGAGGCGCTCGCTTCGCCCCCGGCTTCTGCCCCGCACCGTGGACAATGCCTGGCCCTTACGACTTCAGACTCGACCCAAATCTTCAACTCCTCGCCGGGCACGCGAAGCTTCATGGGGGTGCCGCGATTTCCGATTGCCAGCACAACCGCCCGCGCCGTGTAGGCGGATCTTTGCTTGAGCTTGCCGCGCTCGGTCGTGATCTGAAACAGGTTCCCTTCGCGCTTGATCGACTTGCAGCTCTCCTCGTCGTGTATCTCGATATTGTTCGCGCGGACCGCTTCCATCCAGCTTTCCAGAAGGCTCTCTTTTATCTCGCCCGCGCCGTCGAGCGGGACGCCGCCCGTGGCTTCTACGGTGTCGGGCTTGAAGAAGATGTACTTGCCCGCAGGGTAATTTTCAATCGTGCTCACTATCTTGTCCTGCTCGATGGCGATGTATTTGAGATTACGTTTCCGCGCAACTATCGCCGCCGACAGCCCCGCTGGCCCCAGCCCGATTATCGCAACATCGTACTGCGCTTTTGTGCCGCTCGCGCCTGGCCCTCTGATTATGTGATCTATGACCTGGCCGCCTTCGTTTACGGCGTTCTTTATCAGCGGCACTCCCGACACGTCGCCTATAAGGTATATGCCCTCGACGTTTGTCATAAAGCTCTGGTCGCGGGCCGGGACCTTGCGAGTCGGGATGACCTTCTTCGTGTTGACGACGATACAGGCTTTCGGGTTTGTGGGGCATTCGACCTGGCAGCTCGTGTCCTCCATACACTGATCGAGCGCGACGGGCGTGGCTATCCCGTTTACGATTGCAAGCACGTCGTGCGGGCAGGCTTCGACGCAGGCGTGACAGCCTATGCACAGCATCGGGTCGATGACCGGGTGAGGGTAGGCGGGGCCCGCGTAGACGAGCCTGTTCATATCTAATGATCCCGGCGGGCGCGTTTCCGCCTGCTCGCCGGGGCGCGGGGCGATCTCCGCGTCTTTGAAAAACCGCTTGAGCCGCGTGCTTCCTATGACGGCAGCGGCTACGACTACAAGCGGCAGCGCGAGGGCCAGCCCCGCCCACGCGTACCAGGGCAGCGCGCCCAGGCGCGACGCCCCCACCAGTATCGGCACGTCCCTGTCCTGGCGTATGCGCGTGGCGGGGCCTGTCCCCGCAAACAACCGCGCGGTGCCGAGCGGCGCGTTGTCCGTAGCCGTCTGTGCCTGGTCGAGTGAGGCGAAATAATCTTTCAGCTTCTGATCGTTCGTGCCCGCGTCTGTGAGGGCCCGCGCAAGATCGCGGCTCTGGCCGTGCTGCTGATGGCAGGTGTTGCAGCTTGCCTGCACGCGAGCCGGGCCCGCGACCGCTGAACCCGCGATTGCGGTCTGGGCCGCGTGGCACTTGGAGCACTCGGCACGCGTCGATTCGCGCCATATATTATCGCCGCGCGCTCCCGCCGTGTGGCAGTCGCCGCAACTCGTGCGGCCGGCCATCCTGCCCATCTGGTGGACCGCGTGGAACTGGCGGTTTGAATCATAGGCGGCCCACTTTTCGGGCAGCCCCCTTCGCTTCAACTGCTCGGCTGAAAGCTTCCACTCCCACCGCCCGTTTATCACAGGGTGGCCCACCGCCCCGCCGTGCGGAATCGCCAGCCTCGACCCGGCTCTTTCCCCTGTGTTGATCGTGTAGTCGCCGTTGTGGCAGTTGGCGCATAACCCGTAACTCAAGAGCCCCGCCTCGGAACCTGGGCCTTGATGCTCCGTGTGACAGGCGACACAGCCGACGCCTTCACGCGCGTGCGCTTCATAGACGGCGGGCTGAAAAGTTTGTGTCGTATGGCACGACGCGCAGTTGTCTTCGAGCCTTGCGGGCAGCGCGTGGCAGCTTGAGCAGGAGCTTGCGTTAGCGTGTAGCGCGATGTCGCGCGAGGATGCGTTCAGGGTGTGAGCAGTCGAGACGGGGCCGGGCGAGTACGCCTTATCGTAAAGATAGAAGGCCGCGACGGCCAGCGAAAAGACTACGACCACGCCCCACGAGAAATAGGATTTCCTCCACAGTCGCCTGAGGTCGAGATTGGGCCGCCAGTTCCGCTGCGCCTTGCCGACCTTCAGGATCGTCTTGGGATGAAGCGGAGTCTCGGCGTCGATCTTGCCCGCCTCACGCTTCCGCTTCTCCCAGAATATGTCCAGCGCGTGCCGCTCATGCGTCGGCAGCGCCTCTTCTAAAAGCTCCGTGTAGGATACCTGCTGCGTGCCGCGAGGGCGCGCGGGCGGCTTGCCCGTCTTCGAGACGACGCGAATCATCATCGTCGCGTCGGAGATGTCGCCCGCGCCCGTGCCCGCACGCGCTTCGAGCGGCTGCACCTCCAGCTTGCGCTCGACCGTGATCGCAAGCGCGCGCCCGGCCGGTTTCACATCCAGTATGTAAGGTCCGATCTGGATTATGTTCTCGGCGTCGAGCGGGGCTTTACTTACAAGCTCGCCGTTTAGCAGCGTGCCGTTTGAGCCCGATAGGTTAAAGAGCCAGAACTCGCCCGAAATCTCCTTGATCCCGGCGTGCGTGCGCGAGACTGCGCGATGATTCAGCACAAGGTCGTTGCCGATGAGGCGGCCGATTGTCAGCCCGTCGCTTTCAACGACCAGCGTATCGACAGCCGTCTCGCTGTCTCGCCTATTTATTATGAACCGGCTCTTTGTAGACATCCTTTTTTAGTGACAAGTAAACAGTGACAAGTGACAAGATAGAGGAAAGAATCAACCTTCCGGCAGGGCTTTCTTGTCACTTGTCACTTGTCACTGTTCACCCTCCTTCGTTACCAGGCCGCATAGTAGATGACCTGTATTATGTGGACCGCCATGAGCGCGAGCATTATAGAAGTCGTCGCCACGTGCGGCGGGAGCCACAGTTTCAGCGATTGATGGAGATAGACGAGCGCATCGACGCGCCGGAGCGTGGCCGCCGCTTCGATTGCCTGATTCATAGTCTGTCTATCGCGGTCGCTCGATAAGGTCACGCGCAAGGGCTGAAACTCCTTACGCGCGGTTTCGATCATACGGTCCAGCGCCTCTCGCTTCAAATACTGCCGCAACAGGTAGCCGGGCGAGACGAAACGCGGCAGCACTTTACCTAGAATCAGGCTCGCAAGCTGCGGCGAAGCGCCCGCGAGCGTCTCCGCTATCTCTTTTTTCAGCTCTTCGCGCCGCGCCACCAGGTCGTCGAGCAACAGGGGCGACCCTTCGATCTTCGTCAGCAATCGCGGGGATATCTGGTAACAGGCCACGCCGAACAGGCCTGTCGCTATCACCAGGTCGAAGCTGATCATAAGCAGCGTCGTAAGCATACCGCCCGACGACGTGCCGCCGTGCAGCAAGATCATGACCGCCGCAAGTATTCCGAGGTACGTGTGCGCAAGCATCCAGTACCTGAGCGGCCCGCGCCGCTTTGTGTAGACCTGTCGCCGCGCGGGGTATGCCATCGCCGCCCCTATGCCCGCAAGCCCGACAAGCCCTGTGAGCCAGCGCATGTTGAGAAACCCCCAGAGGCTTTCGCCAAACCCGTAGCGGGCGAGCCCCGCGAGCGCGAGCGCAGTTATAACCGCGACCGCAAGTATACCCACGGTGTGGATCAACCTTTTCGGCGGGTCCGATTTATGGATGTTGCGCCCTGTGGCGTGCGTCGGGTTTAAGACCATCAGCCCTTCGATCTCGCCTATCTCCGTGAAGTATTCGCGCGGGTTGATGCGAGCAAGCGCGCCCGTCGGGCAGTTCTGCTCGCAACTGTAGACTTGCGTCTTGCTCGCAGGTGGGTTCAACGAAGCGCGGTCTGTGCAGAGGTTGCATTTGACCGCGAGCAGGTCGTCGGTCGCTTCGACCGAGGGGGGAAGCGTGTCGCTCTTCAGCCGGAAAAGGTCTGCGAGCTTGCGGCCAAACCCGCCGTTTGAATCGTAGGCCTGCGGCTTGCGCGAGATCATCGAGATCGCGTTATAAGGGCATTGCATGGCGCAATCGCCGCAGCCTATGCAGGTCGCGGGGTTGATGTCTATCTGCCCGTTTGCGAACCGGCCTATGGCTCCGGTGGGGCAGCCGGTCAAACACTCGGGGTCTTTGCAGTGGAGGCAGACTTCGGGTGAAAGCGCGCTTTGCTGCGCGGAAGGTTTTAGCGACGTTAGCCGCGTAATGTGGATGCCGCGCCGCGTAAGGCGCGACTGCCCGTGAATCTTGTGGCACGCCAGCGAGCAGTTGCCGCACCTGACGCACAGATCCATGTCCATCACGAGCAGGTTCGTGGCGTCGACAAGTCCCGTGTTTATAAGGTCGCGCTGCGCCGAGGCTACTTGTTCGCGGAGGGCGGGCTTTGCCGCCGCGATCCCTTCGAGTGAAGCCGGGGGCGCAAAACGCCTGAGCGCTTCGAGAAGCGGTTTGTTGAGCGAAGGGGTCTGCCTGAGCTTCGAAACCGAGATTTCGAGCGCCTCCGTGCGCCCCATCAATGTGACGGTGAAAGGCCAGGTCGCGCCCGCGCCTTCGGCCGCAAAGCAATAGCCGCGACCGAGGAAGTCTTCTCTGTCGCCCGCGCTGCGCCTGAGCCAGCCCTCCTTGATTATATAAATCTGGTCGGCGCGCTCGCCTTCGCGAAACAGGACGTGGTTTTTCGAGTAGACCTTAAAAAGCGCGATGCTCTTTAGCTCGTTGAGCATATCGGGGCTGAGCCCTGTGATGATCTTCAAATCTTCGATTGTCGCGTCACGACCGTGTGACCTGTATGTTCGATCAAGGGTCTCGCTGAACGAGGAGAGCTTGCGCAACAGCCGTAGCGCCGGGCGCTGGACTTCAAGAATCTGTGCCGGCTCAGACGGGCGAGCCTTGACGGTCGCATTACGGGGCACGCCGCCGAGCACGCTCATCTCTCCAAACTGCGTGCCGGGCTTCAGCTCCGCTACTTTCAGGCCCCCGCCGACAAGCACGTCGACGTTTCCCCGGACCACGATATAAAAAGTGTTGCCGCCCCAGTCGCCTTCTGTAATCACCGCCTCGCCGGGTTCGTATGTCAGCAGCCGCACGTACGGGCCGACCTTCTTGCCGTTATAGTTGCGCCCATAGACGACTACTTCCAGATCAAGCTCGTAATCATAGTGGCCGTCGTGTGTTGTAAGCAGCTCCGCAATCGAGGGGAGCTTTTCTATGGCGTCCAACACCTCGCGCCGACTCTTATGTTCGCGCGGCATAACCCTTAACCTTCCTCTCGGACTAAAACCTTAAAACGGCAGAGAGCCTGTATGACACTTTGTGCAGACGGGCTCCCGCGCCTGTGTGTGGCAACTCCAACAGGCCGACTTGTGACGCTGCCCGCGCGCAGTGCTTATCTGCTGAATATCCGCGCGCGCTTCCGACGCCGCTTCTGTTAAGCGATGGCATCTCGCGCAGGTTGCCTGCTTGACGTGGGAAGCGTGTTTGAAATTATAAAGCCTGAACGGCTCTCCGACGCCCCGCGCGTATTTTAACGCTGCGCCCGCGGGGGCGTGACAGGTCGAGCACTCGCCGAGCTTCTGTCCCGCTTGATGAGTGTGGCAACTGTAGCACTCGGCGTGGCGCGGGAAGCTCGCTTCAACGCCGCGACTGTCGAACCTGTGACATGCGGCGCACTCTTGCGCGGGAGGCGCTGCCGTATCGGCCGCACTCGCGCCGCCCGTCTTTTCCGGGTCGAGATGCGTCTTGTGCGAAAAGCCTTTCAGCCCGAACTGTTTTAGCTGCGAAGGGAAGCTTATCAACTCCGCGCTCGCTTCGACAGGCGTCTTGTGACAGACCGCGCACAGCTGGCTGGCGCTCGCTGAGAAATCCTGCTGGTGACAGTCAATGCAGGCAGAGTGGCTGGCAAATCCGGGCGTGACCTCATTATCCACTCTCTCGTGACAGACTGTGCAATCCTGCGTCTTTGTCTTGTGTTCGGCCCTCGTGTGATCGAATGAAGCGGGCTTTGCGATTACCCCTGAATCGACAATATCGAAAGGCGAGCTTGTCGCAGGCTGGGCCGCAGGCCGGGGGGCTTCCGCCGCGCTGTTGGCCGGTTGCTTCGCCTCGCGGCAGGAGACCGTGGCGGCCACGAGCGCGACGGCTACGGCGGCCACGGCCCGCTTGAGATTCTTCAGATTGAGACTGTCTGATCTCGTCTTCCTCATCCGTTATTATCGTCTTTCGAGGCTCTCTAAAATCTCATCGGCCAGCCGGTCCGGAAGCCCCACGCGCCCGTTGTGACATTCGACGCAGTAACTCTTCGGCGGCAACTTTATATCATCGAGGCTCGCCGCAGCGGCAACCGATTTGTGACACTCGGCGCACAGCAGGTCCCCAGGGCGCACTGCGCGCGCGTCGCTCTTTCTTCTTGGCCGCGTGTCTAATGTGTGGTCTTCGTGGCGGAACCCTTTGACTATACCGAACAGGTGAGGCGAGCGCGGGCCTTCGAGCTTGTGACACTCGGCGCACTCGCGCATGCCGGGCTCGGCGATAGGCGACTGGCCGTGGCACTTGAAGCATCCTGCGTGACTGGCTTCGAGGGTCATCTCCGGGAGCGGCGCGCGCACTTCTTCCACACGCCTGTGGCAATCGGTGCAGCGGGCCGCCTGTCCCGCCGTCAGATCGAGATGGGCGGCGGCGGCTTTGAGCGGCTTCATATGAGCCGTGTGCGAGAAGTCTATCCCGAAGTTACTTTTGACGCGCGGCCTGGGAAAATCAAAAAGCGACGGCTGTGATCTTGAGCCTGCGCGCCCCTGGTGGCAGGTGCCGCAGAAGGTCGCGGGTTTTCGAAAGACCTCAAGCGCGAAGTTGTGACAGGATATGCAATCGGCGTGGCCCGGAAATTCTTTTACGTCGATCTCGCCCGCCCGTATCGAATGGCAGTTAGAGCATTCCAGCTTCTTATGAGCGGCCCTGTCGTGAGGAAAGCTCGCGCGCTCGACCGATTCGATCGCTTGCGCCGCCTCGTGAGTTTTTGTCTCGTGAGTTTTCGCCTTGTGAGAGCTGGCCTTGTGAGATTCGACACTGGCCGCTACGGCGAGCAAGGATGCCACGACGAGCAAACTCTTCTTGATGGGCTTAACGCTCAACTCTTCTCCTTCAACGCGTGCTCAGGTGACAGCTCGTGCAGCTCGTCGGCGCTTTGTCCGAACCCGCATTCTGGTTTGAAGCCCTGTGACAGCTTATGCAGGTATCGTGAAAAGCCCGTTCGGCAAAGACCTCATCAAAGTCGCGGTTCTTAGGATTTTTCGGGTGGCCCTCCGCGCCGTGGCACGCGTGGCACTTCACCAGTTGCGAGATGCCAAAAGCATCATCCGTGTGATGACACCCCGCGCAGGCCGCGCCCGTCCTGGCCGTGAAGACCGATCCGGCGTCGGGATTTATCATCGTCTCGTGCGTCTTGTGATTGAATATGACCGCGCCTCGCCTGCCTCTTACGTTGAGCGTGATCGTGCTGCGAGGCTGCTCGCCCGCGCCCGCCGGTGGCGACGTAGGCATAGCGGCCACAACCAGGTAGACGATCACAACGGCCAGCTTCAATCTCATCTTCACCTTCTCGAATGCCGCTTCCATCTGAGCAGCGTGATTACAAGCGGAAGCGCCAGAAACGCAAGCCCCACGAAGTCCGCATCGTGCGACTGCCGAAGACTTGACGAAAGACCGCCGGGCGCTTTATCCAAAGGCCCGCCGGGCGCTTTTTCTAAATGCTCATCAGAGTCGCTTCGGGCGGGCGGCCCGTAGAAGTTGCGAATGTCGCGGTTCTCTTTTTTGTTCGAGTCCCGGATTTCGGGCACTGCGAAAAGCTCCAGGCCGCCGTCGGGCTTTCTTCTCAAATGGAGTTGACGGACCTCCGCGAGATTGAGCGGGCGCGACCCTCGACGCCCGAAGACCGAAAGCTGGTTGCCGCTCTCATCAATCGCGCGGTCGCGGTCGAGCCCTTCGGAAACAGCGAGCGCGGGGGCGTGTGTGTGATGCGTGGCTATGAGTCGCGGGGTCGGGCGCGGGCTGAAGCCGTAGTGACCCGGCGTGTCTTCGGGCGAGGTCAGCTGCACGACGCGCAACCCGTTGTGCCCGTCGGCCACGTAAGCGAAAAGGCTGACGTTCGTCATGCCGACTTTCACATCCCTCGCGTCGTCGATCTCGCCCCCGGCATCAAAGACCTGATCGAGTCGCGGTCTTTCGGGCTGCTCTATGTCGATTATCGCGAGGCCCTGTTTCCCTGCGGCGACGTAGGCGTATGTTCGCACAAGGTATATGCTGTTGGCTTCAGCCAAAGGCACAAACGCGCCCGCGACCAATCGCGCTCTTTGGGGCTCGGTCACGTCTATGACCTTTATGCCTTCGCTGTCTGCGACAAAGGCGTAGCGGAACTGGACCTGGACGGCCCGCGCCTTTTTCAAATCGGGCGAGGTGATCTCTCGAACCACGCGCGGGCTAAGCGGGTCGTCTATGTCTACGATGACAAGCCCGCGCTCACAGGTTATGTAAAGATGCGTGCCCGCTACCGTGATGCTCGTCGCGCCGTCGAGCGCGCCGCCGGGATTCCACGTCAGCGCGCGTTTTAGAAAGTTATTCCTCGGGTCGCCGTCGAGCAGCGTCGCCGCGCCTACGACTATCAGCCCTTCGTAACGGTCCGCGACATAGAGGTAGCCGTAGAGCGGGTGGACGGGCTGTTTGTCGTCGCGGTTTACCGCCTCTTCATTTTCGGGCAGGTGGCGGCGCGTGGGGTCTACGGCCATAGTCGACGGCGAAGCGACGGCGGTCGCGTACTTCGTCTTAACATAGAACCGCTGGCCTAGCGGCGAAAACGGCGCTGTCGTTATGCGCTCGGAAAATCCCTTCTGGTCGATGTTGGCAACGTCGTAGACGCGGAGTCCGCCCCAGCCTGTCGCGGCGTAAAGGTATTCGCCGCGAAGCTGTAGGCCGAGCACTTCGGTCTTGTTCGTGCCGAACCTTATAAGCCCGTTCGTTATGTCATTGCCCGGGTGCTCGTAGAACTCTTTCAGCTCTTCGTGGCGCTCGCGGTGTTTTTGAAACTCTTCGGGAAAGGCGAGGCTGTGCAGGTAGCTCCCGATCACGGCCTGAGGCTCTCGCCGCTCGGTGACAACGACGCCGCTAAACCCCGCGTCGCCGAGCGCGACGTACGCGAACCGCCCGATGAAGTTGTAATAGTTCGTCCCCTGCATGACGGCCATCGCGAGGTAGGCGTTGTTGTCGTTCGCCTCGGAGACGTGACAGTCCGTGCAGCCGCGAGTCTCTTGCGTGCGGACCGTGTGCGGAAAGTGCGGGCTGAAGGCGGTGCCGCTGTAGCCTTCGGCCGAGACGGTCTGTTGTTGAGAGTATATCCACTCGCGATTCTGATTTTGAGAGCTGACCAGCACGGCGCACGCCGAACGGATCGGGGCAAACCTGCGGCCCGTCACAGTGCCGTCGCGCCCGATCATAAAAACGTCGTCGCGAAGCGTTTGAAAATTGTATGAAGTGAAGTTGCGCAGCTCCCGCTCGCCTTCGTTGTGGAGCATAGGCATCTTTTCGTTGGCTTCCATCTTCAGGTGGCAGCCGAAACAGCTCGGCGTCCAGGAAGTGTGGCAGCTATAACAGGTCATCTGCTTGTTTGAGTGCGCCAGCTCCGATTCGTTGACGGCTTTGGTTGAGAGAAGGCGGCCCCACGTCTTTCCATCTTTCAAAAGCGTCTTGGCGAGCGCGGCCTTTTCGTTATAGCTGGGACTGCCAGGCGTGACGGTGTCTGCGACCTGCTTTAGCTCCCACACGCGCGGGCGGCCTTCCTCGTCTGTCGCCACGGCGGCCCGCTGAAAGAGCTTGCCGTCCTTTTTGAAGAAACGGTCCTTGCCCGAAGGCAAAGAGCGATAATCGAGCAAACGATTGCCGCCCGCCGCCGCCGTCGTTCTTGCGTCGAGCGAAGTCGGGTCGGCACGCTTCGTGATCGTGCCGTGACAATCGGCGCAATCTATCTCGATGGCGTTGCGCACCTCGCCGTAGAGCTTCCCGTTGCCGTGGTTGTCCTGTTTGAAATGGCAATCGACGCAATGCATCCCTTTTTCGAGATGGATGTCTTTGAGGTGAACCGGCACGCCTTCTCTCGATGAGACGTCGGCGGTGGTTTCGTTTACGGCGCGGCGCAGCTTCTCGTTCGTCACCTCCTTGATTATCCGCCCGCCCGCGTCTAGCAGATTGCCTTTCCTGTCTTTTTTAAACGCCGAGCGAAATATCCAGCCGTGGCCTGTGAAGTCGGCCATCTGCGTGTGCTTGAGCTGCGGGTTTATCTCGTCTACGAGTCGCGTCAAAAAGTCCGGGTCGCCCCACTTGCCTATGAGCGCAGACTCTTCCGGGTTCCTTTCGAGTATCCGCCGCGCCTCAGCCGGCGAGGGCTTCTTTATCTCGCCCGCCTTCGGGTAGAGCTTATCGCCGTCGGTTTCGAGGTCCCACCACATGTAGCCGTAGTAGCTGTTTAAGACGTTCGTGCCGGGGTGCATATGGCAGACGACGCACTGGCTCGAAGGGATGGCGCGCGTGAACTGGTGTTTGATGGGGTGGCCCGGCTCGTTTTTCGGGATGGTCGGGTCTTTGCTGTAGCTCAGGCCCGTGTGGCCGTAGCTGGAATACGGCCCCGAATGAAACTGGTTGCGGTCATTGGCATAGACGACGTGACAGGCCGTGCAGCCCGACGAGCGGTAATCGCCCGCGTGATCGTTCGTGCCTAAGAAAGAGAGCATCGGGTCGAGCAGTCGCGTCTTTTGCAGGCCGAGAAAAACGGGGTCGGTCCTGAGCAGCGTGCCAAGCCCGCGAGGGCTGAGCAGGTTCTGGGTCGGGCGGCCCGGCGGCTCTTCCGGTATGGGAAGCCCGATTTCGGGAGCCTTGCGCCCGCCGCGCTCGAACGTGCGGAGTATGTTGCCCATCTGCGTGATCTCCCACCTCGGCAGCGGGTCGAGGAACGGGAGCACGCCTTTCGCGCGCGTCTCTTCGGGCGTGGGGCGCGGGACGGTTTGCAAACGCTGCGGGTCGCCCGCCGCGCTATAGCTTTCGCCGAAGCGGTAATTTTTAAGAGGGAACGAGCCGTTGTTATAAAGCGCGGCCCCCCAAAGCATCGCGCCCGTCGTCATAAGACTCTTGCTGACGTTGTGAACGTCGTCCGTGTGGCACTCGGAAGTGCCGCAGCTCAAACGAGCCACGCGCAGATCACCGGGGTTGACGAAGCGTATAAACTCGGCGCTCTCCTCGTTCAACAGCGTGTAAGAGCGAACGGGGTTGGCCGACGTCTTCCACCGTTCGGGAAATCGCGGCGCGACGTGCGCTCTCTTTTTCGCCTCTGCGTAAGCGGCAGAGCCGGCCGGGTCACTTGCGCCGAGGCGCGCGGTCGCGTCGCCGCCGTGACAATCGGTGCAGCCGATCTCTATAGCCCCGTTGTGCATGTCTTCGATGCCGTTGTGGCAGTCGAGACACCCCTGGCTTCTGCGCGCGGCCTCTTCGCGCCCCATGCCCCATAATCGAGCGGGCCGGTCGTCTTGCGCCGCTTGCGTGCCGGACGACTCGACGGCGGACGACGCCACGGCTTGCCCAACGCTCGCCTGTGACGCGCTCGAATCGGCCATCAAGGCGAGCGCGTAGAGGCAGGCCATCGTGGTGAGCAGTGACAGCTTGATCTTAGAAATTCTCGTTTCGCTTGAGGCGCTCACTGGTTTCCCCCGCCGCGCGAAGCTCTTAAACGGAGCTCTTAATAAGTAAATTTCAAACGGACGAAGACAGCGTAGGGCGTTTCGGGTCGCGCTCCGCAGCCCTGCCCCTGCCCGAAACAGTTCGAGCTAAAGATGTCTTTGAAGCCCGCCGCCGGGATCAGCGAAGAGAACCCGGCGGCGATTATCGTGTTCTCGTTTAAGAACGGGCGATAGATTATGCCGAGGCCGTAATCGATCCCTATCGCCCTTCTTATGCCGGGCTGAAACAGCAGCTCCTCAAGCGGCTCCGTGTGGTGGAAGTGCAGGTAGTTCAGGTTGAGCACCCCCTTGAGCTTCGGCGTAAGCTCCGCGTCCATAGCGAGGTTATAAAGAAACAGGCCGGGATTTACGAAATTGGCCTGCCCTTCGGTCTTGCTGCTGCGAAGGGTTGGAAGCAGGCTGTCGGGCTGAACAAGCCCCACGCCCGTTTGCGTCAGCCTGAGGCCCTGGCTGTTCCAGAAGCTGAACTTGCCGCCCGCAAACTCAGGCACGTCGAAGATGGCGTCAAACCCGCGCGCCGTATCATCAAACGGGTCGTCGTCGCCCGACGCCCACAAAAGCGACCCTTTGAACCTGAGCCAGTCGCGGTCAAGCGATAATTCGAGCGCGGCCATCTGCGCGTTTATCTCTGTGCGGCGGCCGGCTATGGGGTTGCGCGTGTCGTGGCCGTAGGCTTGATAAAGCGCGTGGTTGAGGTTTAGACGCCCGATGTGGCCGTCACCGGCCCAGCCGAAATAGCCGACCTTGACGCCGTGCGGCGCGACATCGCCCACGGGCGCGGGCCGAACTAAAAAATCATTCTCGTCAAAGTGGCGGCTCGGACGGTCGTTGTTGAAATGAAAGCTGAACTGCGTCGTGTAACCTCTCCAGATCGTGTCCTGCCGGTAAAGATTCGCGATAAAGACGGTCTGGTCGCGGAACTCGCCGAGGTTTACGCGCGTGTTCAGCTCGCTGTTGGTGTCTTTCTCAAGAAGGTAGAAGTACGCGGCGTTGAAGTTATAGCGGTTGTTCGCGTGCTGCCCGAACAACCGTACGCCGAGGTTGAAATCGTTAAAGATCAGGCCGCGAAAATCGCTTATAAAAGGCTGGATGCCCGCCCTTATGAAAGTCGAGTCGAAAAACGGGCTCCCCTCTTTCCTGTCTCCGAGGCCGGGCAGAAACCCCAGGAGCTTGCTCGTGTCGCCGAGCCGGATTTCGCCGAAAGCTTCTTGAAACCCGACATAGCCGTCCGTCCGATTCGCGCCGCGTCGCGGGTCGATGTTGACTATGCCGTTCTCCTGCGTGTTGAGCAGGTTGATGTTGAAATTGGGCGTGAAGCGCACGCGGTAATCGGCGGGCTTGAAAGCCGTGTCGCCTTTGAACAGCTCGAACGACAGCACGAAATTTTGCCTGAAGAACAACTGCCCGCCGCGACCAAAGAACTCTGCGCTGTCGGGGCGCTGGCTGCTTATGTCGCTCGGCACGGGCAGCCGCCGCGCGCTAAAAAGCGTGTCGCTTTCAGCCGTCAGCACCATGAAATGATGCTGGCCGAATACGGGGTAATCTCCCTTGAGCACGTTCTGGCGATAGGGGTTATACCAGCGCCCCTTTTCAAACCTGGGGTCGGAAGGCATGCCTATGCGCCACCGGTCCGTGACCGCGCGCGCGTCCGCAGAGTCGGTTTCGGGCGCGTCGATTCTCGACGGCCCTGCGAACCCCAGCGGCTGCTCGACAGGCGTATCAACCGCTTCGGCGGTCGCCTCCTGAGCGGCGGGCGCAGTAGTCGATTCAGCGGGCAGCGGTTCAAGTGGAGGGACCGGCCTCGATTGCTCTGCGAAGCTCGACGCGTCTGCGGCGCGGTCGTGGCACTCTGAACATTTCGTGAAGGCGACGTTTGTGAAGCGAGCGTTCGACGCCCTTACTTCCGACGCGCGGTGACAGCTTATGCAGAGGCGGTGGAAAGCTTCTCTCGCGCTCAGGTCGATCCCTTCTTTATCGTCAGGGTTTGCCGGGTCGCCTTCGGTCTTGTGACATGAGGCGCATTTTTGAAACTCTCTTAGCTCGGTGACATCTTTGACCGTGTGATGACACCCCGTGCAGGCAAGACCCGCGGGGGCTTTATGAGGATAAGTCGGGTCGGGGTTGACGACCGCTTCGTGACGCTTGTGATCGAACAGTACGAGCCCCCTCTGGCCGCCGAGGTCGAGTCTCACGGGCAGATGTTTTTGCTCCGTCTCGTTTTGCTGAGCGTTCCTTGAATCGGCGCGAGTCGAGCGGGTGGGAGAGAAGGCGACGAGCAGGCTAACCGCCATCATATAAAAGGCCACTATGGTCAGCTTTAGTCGCATCTGATCCTTATCATCCGAGACGATCACTTGATCGAGTGGCAACTTAACCTGAAAGCCCTTCGGTTGAGCAAATCCGTTATGAGGTGATGGCCCTGAGTCCCTCGCACTCACAGGGTTCGGCCGCGCCAATATAGCACAGCCCTATTGCAAAGTTAAGGAGGCCGCAATATGCTCTTCCGTGCCGCCTTTGATAAGGCTCTCGGTCCGGCTACAAATCCGGTAGACAGGGGTGTAATATAGCCGGGTCCAATCCGTTTGCTCCGGCCGCAAGGCTTGAGGATAGAGATGGCTATTGTCGGCAAGCAGATCATTAGCTCACCGTCTAAATGGGCGGTCGTCTGCGCTTTGTTGATCGCGAGCGCGGTGACCGCGACTGTGGCTGCTTCGCCTCCATGGATGAATCAAACCGTTCCCTTAATCAAAAGAGAGTCGTGCCGGTATGACCCTGTCGCGGCCCGGCTCACGATAAAAGGCGAGAGCTTCCAGCCGGGCGCGAACGTCACGCTCTTAAACGGCGCGGGCCAGGTTCCTCACGGTCGCGTCAAGATCAAGGGCGCGCGAAAGATCATCATCACGAACGTCGACGAAGCTGACGTAGCGGAAGGGGTCGACGTAAAAGTTATAAACCCTGACGGCGGCGCTTCGGACCTGGTACGGCTGGAGCTTGCCATTTCCGACGAGCGCAGGCTTGGGCTGGCGGATGTCAAGCGCGTGATTGCGCAGGCCGTCTCGCACGCCGAAAGCATTGGGTTTAAGGCGACCGTGGCGGTAACGGACAGGGAAGGCAATGTCGTCGGCGTTTTCAAGATGACAGGCGCGCGCGGCGATACTGTGGTCGGGACCGGGCGTGCTTGCGCGCCCGACTGCGGGCTTGAAGGCGCGCGCGTCCCGTCGTCGTTTGCCGCGATCTCGAAGGCAGGGACGGGGGCTTTCCTCAGCTCGCAAGGCCACGCTTTTTCGACACGGACCGCGAGTTTCATCGTGCAGGAGCATTTCCCGCCGCGCGTAGATTTCACACCGGGCGGCCCGCTTTTCGGGGTCCAGTTCTCGCAGCTTCCCTGTAGCGACATAAACCCGCGCCTGCCGCTCGGATTATCTGCCGACCCCGGCGGCGTGCCCCTCTACAAAAACGGCTTGCTCGTCGGCGGCGTAGGCGTTGAAGGCGACGGGCGGTACGGGCTCGACTTCGACCCCACCGACAAAGACACGCCCGCCGAAGAAGCGGTCGCGGTGGCGGCGGCTCGCGGGTTCGAGCCTCCTGCCGACATCCGGGGCGAGCAGATAATCGTCAACGGCATACGCTTCCCGTTCGTGAACGTAGCGGACACGCCCGCCGGGAGCGTCCCGCAATTTGAACAGCTCGGCGGCGCGGTTGACGCGGCGTTTCCTTTAAGGAGCGCGGTGGCTTCCCGGTTCAGAGCGGTAACGGTTGACGGGGTCGCGGGCCGTGTCGACGACCGCTTCTTTCCCTTCACGTCCGGCGCGGGGCTTACGGCGAGCGAAGTTCAGAGAGTCATAATTCAGGCGGCGCGTCAGGCATTCATCACGCGCGCGGCCATAAGGCGGCCCCTGGGCAGCGCCGCCGAGGTGAACATCAGCGTCGTTGATGCGAGCGGGCGTGTGCTCGGTCTGTTCAGCACGCCAGACGCGCCTATTTTCGGGTTCGACGTGGCGGTCCAGAAAGCCCGCACGGCCGCTTTCTTTACAAGCGCGACGGCTGCGGCGCGGCTGCGCTCTGCCGAAGGCGGCAGGTTTGCGCGCTACGTCGATGCGGCCGCGAGAGACGGCATAAAGCTCGACGGGACAGTCGCCTTCTCTGACCGCGCGCAGGGGTTTTTAAGCCGCCCCTTCTTCCCCGACGGGATCGACACGAGCGACCACGGCCCGTTTTCTGTTGACGCCGCAGATTTCAGCCCGTTCAATGACGGCCTTCAACTCGACCTCGTAAAGACCGCTTTGATAAAAGCGCTCGGCGGAGAGAGCGTGCCGTGCACGGCGATTGCGACCCTGCCGAACGGGATTCAAATCTTTGCCGGAAGCGTGCCGCTTTACAAAGACGGGCGGTTGGTCGGAGCAATAGGGGTCAGCGGAGACGGGATAGACCAGGATGACCTGATAGCGGCGATGGGGAGCGCGGGATTCGAGTCGCCCGTAGAGATTCGCGCCGACCGCGTCTTTGTGCGCGGCGTGCGGCTGCCTTTCGTCAAGTTCCCGCGCCACCCGAATCGCTAGCCGCGCCTTTTGCCCCCGCGCTACGGCAGAGGTCGCAAGTAATATATCCCCGCCAGATCGTTCAACCTTTCGCGCAGCAGGCCCCACTCGCGCTGAGCGTCGCCGTTCAACTGAACGGTTCGAGAGAGCAGGTTTATCTGCTCGGCAGCTACGAGAAGCGTCGCCGCCTGCGGGCGAGTCTCTTCATATGTCTCGGCATTGTCAAAGTCTCTGCGCAATTTATCCAGCGCGTCTTCCACGTCGTCCATGCGTTTGTTCAGGCTGTCTTCTCTTTCGGTAGAGTTGAGCGAGCTTTTGTCGAGCGCGCGGTTGAAAATTTCTTCGACGCGGTCTGCCTGCTCCTCGACCTGTTTGATAAAGCGATCAACCTGGGCTTTGGTGATCCTGTGGCCGATGGTGTCCCAGCTCAACGGGCGCAGCCCGTAGGCGATGGCCAGACCGTTCAACTCTGCGCGCACGGGGCTCCACGCCTGAGTCGCTTCCGCGCTCAGGTTCGCACCCTTGAGCGCAAAGTTTATCGCTTCGCTCGCGAGCATCACCTGGGCTAGCTGGGCATGCGTATCCTCGAATCGCTTTTGCGAGTCGAGACTCTTGCGAAACTCTGCAACCCGCCTGGTCAATTGCGGAGCGAGGGCGTTTAGCTCCGCCGGCCGGTTCGAACTCCCGGCCAGCGCGATTGAGAGAATCCTTGTGAACTGGTCGGCATTCTCCTGGAGTCGCTGGCCCATCTTGATAACGTCCTGTCTGGTGTAAACAGGCGGGCTATCCTGCCCTGTCGCGGCCCTGTTGACGAAGCAGCAAATCAGCGCCAGGGCGGCCAGTCTCAAAACCCGGTAGGTCATTAGGTACTCCTTTCCATACTTCGATGGTAGGATTATATTTCGCCTATGTCAAAATCAACTGCCAGCCTGATCGAGTCCGCTCTCCCTGATCTGATAAATGGAACGGCCACCGCTGACCAGTACAACAGCGTTGTGAATTATGGCTTGAGGTCGCTGCCTGTTTTAGCCGAGCATTTATCTGCTGATATGCCGATTGAGATGTTGGAGAGGCTGGAAGCGGTATTGAAAAAAATACTGGGGCGCGCCCTCAATGGGGCTGTCTCAGGAGAGACAGCCCGCGAGGTGGCTCGCTTCCAACAGGAGACCGGTTTTTTATTCAAGTACAAATCTTACGCGATCAAGGCCGCGAGCCCGCTGGGATATTCGATCTTTATTCAGAATGAGAATGAAGGGTTCAGCTTTCAACGACATCTGTCTCATAAAACCGAAGTTTTTCACATACTCGATTGCCTGCCCGGAGGCTTCGTCTTCGTCTGCGAATATAAGGACTGGCTCCGGGTTTATGAAGAGAGCTCGTTTACAGACTGGTTGTCAGGCAAATCGGATAGCCGTTATGACGAGTACAAATTCCATCCCAATCCCGGAGATGTTTTTAAGATAGACGAGATCGGCCTTGTGCATACTGCCGTCGGGTGCATCCTGGAAGAATTTGCCACGGTTTCGACAGACATGGTAGACCGCCTGCACGATCAGAACGCCGGGAAGCAAGTGCCGCCGTTCTTCAACCGTCAATATTTTAATGACCGCTTGCAATCTATATCTTTCCCGAACAGCGCGAGACAGGTTGACACCCGCTCGACAGACAGAGGCGTGACTTTAATATCCCCGATTGAGATTCGCGGCGGCAGGCTTATTCCAATAGCCCGAAGCTCCGTCATTGCCTCGCGGTACATTATAGACCCCTTAGAGACAAGCGATCTTTTCGAGGATCAAGCTTGCGCCGCGTCCCTATACATAGCGAAAGGGAAAGGCCGCTTAATAATCGGAGAGGCCTCGGAAGCGCAGTCCCTGACTCCGCCAACCCTTCCCGTCTCAAAGGGTGATCTGTTAATGGTTCCCGCAGGCATCCATTATGGATTTATTAATGAACATAGCGAAGAGCTGGAGGTTTCAGAGCAACGAATCCCTCTGGATGTAGCCTTCGCTTCGGACTCATAAACCGGATCGTATATCACTTCAGATCGGCTTCGAGCTTCTTTACTATCTCACTGGCCGCCGCCGCATTGGGATATTTAGGCTCCACCTCAAGAGCCTTCTTGTAATACTCCAGCGCAAGCTTCTTTTCCCCGACGGCCAGGTACGTTTCAGCCAGACTGTCGTACGTATTGCCAGATGTGGGATAAGCCTCCGTGTTGAACTTGAAGACTTCAATAGCCGCTTTGACCAGCTTTCGGTCATCGCGCAGGCGGTAACCCAGCGCGTTGATAAAAGCCTGTTTTACCAGGGGGGACTCCTGATTTTTGCGCCTGGCTTCTCTGTACGCGTTCTTAAACCAGATCACGCCTCGCCTGGCCACGGCATCCGTCATGGCCGCGTTCAACAAAGCCTCGAAAGGGTCATTATCCTTCACGTACCTGAAGGCTTTATCGGCGTCTCGTTCGAGAGTTGTAATCAGGGACTGCACTTCTTTTGTATAAGCAGTTGGAACCTCGTCCAGGTTTCGACGGAGCGTAGCCCCGGCCAGCCAGCGGCCGCGAACCATCACGCCGGCAGGGCGGGTTAGCGCGTTAATATCGCGTAAAGGGTTGCCGTCCACCAGGATCAAGTCTGCTCGCTTGCCGACCGCGACAGTACCGAACTCGTTACCAGCGAGAAACTCCGCCGGGTAGCGCGTGGCCGCCCGGATCGCTTCAAAGGGCGTGAAGCCGATCCCGACAAGATTGTGCAACTCTTCCTGAGCGGAGAACCCGGGCACGACCCCCATGTTCATCGCATCCGTCCCGACGAAAATGCGGCCGCCCAATTGATGCAGAGTCTGCGCTAGCTTCTTTTGCATCGCGAGCGACTTCTTCAATAGGGCTATCTCTTCGGGGTTGCCTAGGTTCTTCTTGTAAAGGTTTCTCTCGGGTCCCCATTCATCTCTCACCCACGGCGCTAAATACCTGGTTTCGGGTCTTGCGAGCAGCGCGGGCAGCTCTTCCGTCTGTTTTATGATATGGTCAAAGGCAACGAGCGTGAGTATGACCGGCACGCGCGCATCGCGCGTCATCGTCGCCGCCTCGGGAATTCGTTCGTAGCTGTCGACGTTCTTCTTAAAGAACGTGTAAATGTACTCTTCAGCGTGCGCTATTGCCTGGCCCGCTTTTAGTACCCCTTCCAGCCCTGGCTCGCGCGGGATATGGCCGACCATAAGCATCCCGTATTTTTTCGCCTCGGCAACGATCACTTCGTAAGCCTCTTTTGAAACCCCGTTATAAACCTTTATCGAGTCGTACCCGGCTCGGCGCTGCTCGTCGACGATGCGCCTGGCGTCCTCGGCCTTCTGCGTGGTGCGTATGGTTGGCCCGCAAGTGTATATCGAGGGGCCGAGCATCTGGCCATTGATGATCCTTTTACGCCACAGGACGTGTGCGGGGCGTCCGTTCAAGTTAAAGACGGTCGTTACGCCGTTGGCGAGATAAAGCGGCAGCTCGTGCGGCGAATTCAAATGCGCATGCATATCGACCAGGCCGGGCAATAAGTACCGCCCTCGCCCCTCGATTCGCTCTGCCTCCGGTGGCACTCTAACCTCTGCCGAGAGGCCGATTTCGACGATGCGCCCGTCGCGCACTATGACCGTGTGGTTTTCTAACACGCGCTCCTCATCCACAGGGACCACGTTCACGCCGACAAAGGCGGTCACACGGGCAGGCCCGCGTACCGGTGATTGGGACTGCGCAAATAGCGGCTGCCCGTATGCCACAACTAAAAGCAATTGTATAAAGAGGACCTTAAAACGCATCTGGAACTTTCTCCCTTCAGCCGTCCGCGACCGTTTGCCAATCTTCGCAGACAGAAATTTTCCGCTATGAAAACCTTCGCCCCACGGCGGCACACGTCACCCTACATATTGTTCAAGGCAATCTTCCCTTAACAGGCAAGGTTATTTGTAACAGGCAAGGTTCTAAAGAGTATTGGAGATTCAGAGCCTCTTTGTACCACTGTGACCCGGCCGGACCGATGCGCGGAATTCAGCAGGGGTCATATTCATCACGGCCTTGAAGGCATGAGTCATATGGCTCTGGTCGTAGAATCCTGCTGTCGAGGCGATCTCCGCAAGCGGCCTTTCCGATGTTTTCAATTCATGGATGGCGTACTCTAGCCGCATGCGCCGCACATGATCGCCGACCGAGCAGCGATAGAACTTGCGAAACGAGCGGGCCAGGTGGGAAGGGTGTACCCCTGCAGACGCCGCCACACTGATCAAGCTCACGCCGCGCGTGGCGTTCTCTTCGATGAGGTCCTTCGCCAGGCGAAGCCATTGTGGCGGCTTTAGTGATGGATGCTCGTGACCGTGATGTAGTACCTCTCCCAGTGCTTCGAGTATAAGCCCCTCTACCGTGAGAACAGACGTGTCGTCCATCAACCGAAACTCTTTATAAAGCCGCGCCACAAGCGCAGACATAGGCCCCTGTGTGATGTGAGCGGGGCGGTCGATAACGGGCGAGACCTGGCGAATCTCTTGAAGCCTTCGCGGCTTAATCTCTATAGTTAAGCATCGGACATTACTCTGCTCGAATCTATAGGCATGAACCTCGCCTGCGGGAAGCAGCTGCACGCTGTAAGGGCCGCACTCTCGCGAGCGCCTGCCGATAGTTTCAATATAAGAGCCTTGCAAGATGATGCCAATGATTGTCGCCGCGTGGTCGTGTCTTGCAAGCACCCAGTTTGGCGAGTGAACCCTTTCCGTTATCAGGAACCCATCGGCCTCCATGCTCCTGATAGGCTCCTCGATGGTGGTGGTGTCCGGCGCTTGCGACATATATGTTTCTCTGGGGAAAGATTTCAAGGAGCACTAATATTACGTCGTCGTGGGGTCACAGTTCAAATTCTAACCGTAAGCTTCAGGGAAGTACCACAACGTAAGGATGACTTTCAACCAACTGGCCGACTACTTCGCTAAGACCTACTTGATCGAGGCGCAGTACGTCGGCGATAGAAAGGTCGCCGGTTTGAGGTCGTGCTACGACGCGAAGTACCGGTTAGATATCTTGAGGGAGTATTTCGGCTTTCGCCGGTTGCGCGAGATCACGCACACCGATTTGGAGAAGTTCCGAATGGCCAGGTTGGGAGTTCCCACTAAGCACGGGAAGCAGCGATCAATAGCGACGGTGAATAGAGAGCTGGCGGTTCTCCGGCGAACGCTCAACGTGGCGGTGTCGAATGGGTGGATTCACCGGAGTCCGTTCACGATGGGCAAGTCCCTCATAAGCGTAGGGGACGAAAAGCCTAGAGAGCGAATTCTCACATTGGAGGAGGAGGCCCGACTCCTCGCTGCGTGCGAGGGGCCGCGCGTCCACCTGCGAGCGATCTTAATTTGCGCGCTCGACACCGGCATGCGCCGGGGAGAGTTGTTCTCGCTCACTTGGTCGGACGTAGATTTCGAGAATAAGCTAATCACGATCCGCGCGTTCAACACGAAGATGATGCGAGAGAGGCGAGTCGGCATGACCCATCGCCTCACTCAAGAGCTTTGGACTCTCTACTCACAGAATCCAAATCCCGACGCGCTCCTCTTCGGCATCAGCAGCGTAAAGCACTCGTGGAACAAAGTTCGCCGGAAGGCCGGATTAACGGACCTGCGCCTGCACGACCTCCGGCACACGTATGCGACTAGACTGGTATCAAAGCATTTGCCTCTGGCAGAGGTGAGCCGAGTGTTGGGTCACACGCAACCGACGATGACTTATCGGTACACCAACCTTACGACGGATATTGCGCGTAGGGCCGCTACCGCGTTGGATGAACTTCACAGCACCGGCATTGAGTTAGATAACGGCCAACCCGCAATGATCGACTAACCGACAGGCCCTAGGCTCATGCTATTACCCGAAGGGTAGGGGGTCTTGGCTCACTTTAAGTCACCATCTAGAAATGGCTAAGGCTAATTCACACAGACGGTTCCGTCCGCGGGGGTGGTGCACTCCGAAACAAGCCGTCTCCATTCATTCGCAAACCGCCATAAACGCTCGTCAGCATCTTTTGTGAATCACAACTGGATGCTTTATTTGGTACGGCGCTTTTCGCTAAAAGCGCGCGCGTAATCCAAAGAATTACGCGCGCGCTTTTGTTGCTTATTCCTCAGTTCCAGACACCGAGGCTCGGGGATGGCTTCTAGGCAAATCGCATATGATCTCTACGCCTGTTTCGTAGCCTCCATATTTTGGTTAATAACAGCGAAAACCCCAGACACAGCATCTCTGACCGCCTCGTTGCAAGCCTGTTCTAAACAAGGCTTATCGCTGCGAAAAGAGAGGAGCTTGCTTTCTCCGTTCGCGGTCAAATTGATTTCCACTGTTACGGATGTCTCTGCCCGGATTATATCCCAGGTTGCTGTGAGTTGCTCTGGCGAGGAGACGCTGACGAGCACGCTGTTTAGCGGCACAATACTTATGGCGCGCTGATTAATTTCAGCAAACACCTTCTCTCTCAATATTCGGTTGTGCCCGGTATGGAGGATAGTTCTTTTATCTGAGGTCGCACAGTTATTGGCGAATGACTTGAAGTACCAAGCCGCCTCATGACTTAAGTCGATCTTCTCGGTCTGATCGCCGATGTCATTGCTTGATAACACTGTGGACTGACCATTTTCAGTTGCCATCATCACCTCATTTTCACTCGGAGACGAGGGCCTTAGCGACAGGGTTGAGCCAACGCTAGATAGTTTAACCTCTGTCCGACTGTCCTTCGCAGCCGGTCGATTCTCCTTGTATATATTCTGTTTTTTTCGATGACCCATTCCCATCTTGTCAGTCTTATCATGCGTCATAGCATTCTTAGTATTCGCCGATAACCAATGGTCGCCATCAGCGAATTGACTGTCGCCATGATTCAGATTCGCTGTGGGCACAATACTCCCCAGCGAATCACCTTTTTTAGGAGTAGACGGAAAGCCGAATGTCATCACTACGCACAGGTATGCTGTGACGACCCTTGAAGCAGATTTATATCCCAATCTGAGTCTTGAGGGTAACAGCAGTGAATAACAAAAAGTAATCGTCTTTTGGATTAGCGCCGAAAACGACTCCTCGGTGTTGGGAATATTGAAGGCAACCCCGTTCTTGCCTTTCTTTTTGCGTTTAACAACTTCATTCCGCTCTGCCTCGAGTACTTCGTTTTCTACACAGCGGAATTCTATGTTAAAAAGCCGGTCAGTCAACTGCTCGACTTTTAACCCCACGGTGTAACCGTTATCGAGCGGCAGGAGTTCTTCCTTACCCGTGTGCGTGCCCCCCGCGAGAGAGTAAAAGCCGAGAAGAACTTCTCCGGTCTCTCCCTCGGTTTCAAGCACGCCCCAGATCTGCAATCCGGATTGCAGATCAAGCGGATGATAACCTTCATACCTGCGAAAATCATAGAATTTCCCGCTGCTAGCTATATCTTCGCCGTGATTGCTAAGATAGATACGCTTGAACGGTGATTTCATTCTTCGCGCCGCTTCTTGCCACAGGACTTGCCTCCTCTCATGCTCTGCGATGGTCTGTTTCAGTTCTTTTCCTTGCAGTACTCGACCTTGGCTGTCCAGCCCCCGCGCTAGACGAAATACAGATCGTATCTCCTCGTCCTCAGCACGCAATTTTTCTGCGTGAAATGGGCAAGTCTCGGCGTGAGCAAGGAATGCACCTAATTCATCAGCAGAGACATCTCTTAGAGCATGGGGCCAGCGCTCAGACTTGTCAGTACATTTAGTCATAATCTGTCTCCTTCATTGTGGGCTTTGCTACCTGGCGGCAACTCGCTTCGACCGTTGGTACATGGCCCATTTGGCCCATCTGCTTCTATTGCTTTTGCCTTAAACTGAGACGTGGGTTTTTTGCACATTAAAACCATAATTCATTTTCCGCCTCCTTTACTGGAAATCCGGTGTTCTTCAGACTTCTCTTCCATTGATCATTACCTTCAACCTTTTCAGTCCACGATAGTAAACATTGCGAAGACTTTCTTTTGGCTTTCCTACCCGAACCGCGATCTCATCAAAACTCAATTCATCCACGTTATAGAGTTGGAACAGCACGGCGAATTCTGAAGAAATCTTCTTAGCAAGCGTCAACATCTTGTTAGCATCTATCGCAGCATCTCTCGATTCGTAATACTCAGTTATTCTAGTCTTAGGTAGTAGCGTTTCGTCTTCTAGATCGACGGAAGTGTTTTGCTCTTTAATGCAAGACCTGAGATGTTGCTTTGCTTCATTCCTGGCTATCGCATCTCGCCACGCATTGAACTTGTTTACGTCATCCAGATCTCTAAGATAGCGAATGATATTGATCCAGGCTCTGGTTTTGACTTCTTCTGCGTGGTCACGCGGGTGACTGCATCCCTTGCCTTCCAAGAAACCGATCGTCACTCCCCAAAGCGCTGAATCATGTCTACGACATAACTCTTCGACCGCCTCAGAACTACCCTTTTTAATAGCGACCAACAACTCACAATCAGAAGGAACTCTATTGTCCAAATTAGCATCCATTATCCCTCCTTCAAAATATAGGGGGTCAAACCTGTAATTTGGTCGAAGAGGCTTAAACAGTAAACAAATTTAGTCTCTTACTGTTAGAGCGTCCCTCTAAAGCTATAGATGGCATTAGAGGGGAATTTGTGTCATTTTTTGCACAATATTTTCAAGACGCTCTCCGTTAAGGCCTAGCTATTGCCTTTTCTATTGCCCCCAGTTCAAGTTCGTTAGCGTGTTGGCGCAAGGCCGAAATGACGAAGTCGATATGCTCCGCCAGGTCCACGCCGAGAATATCCGCGCCGCCATACACCTCTCGACGGTCCACCCCGGCGGCGAATTTCGGATTTTTCAGTTTCTTCAGCACGCTGGCCGCATTAAGGGAAAGAACTCCGTCGGGGCGCAAGAGAGCGCAGGCAGCTATGAAGCCTGTGAGTTCGTCACAGGCCACCAAAGCGCGATCCATCTGCGTCAGGTATGGGACACCCCAGGTTATGCCGTGCGCTGAAATTGCGTGCGCAATTTCAGGTTCATTTTTCGACCTCAGCCAGTCAACAATCAGGCGCGGGTGCTGTTCGGGTGCAAACTCATAATCCGCGTCGTGCAACAGTCCGGCCAAAGCCCATTTATTTTGGTCCGCGCCAGCTTCACCATAGCGCGCGGTCGCTGCACACATGACTGCCTCGACCGCACGGGCGTGACGCAGCAAGCGCGACGACTTTACCCACTCGTTTAGCTTAATCCATGCCTCTTCGCGTAACATCGTCTACCCTCCTACTGGGCCAACAAATGCAATTTAACCTGGCTGAGTGTGCTGCGTTGTTACAAGTGTCTTACATGTATTGATTGACGGCCGAGCGCATCGGGGTGAAGTCAATCAGTAGCACAGTGCGGAAGCCAGGAGCTTGAGGGTCAGCCAGGTTGATCGGCATGACGTGGTGATAAACCGAGTCGTCCTTCACGACGATCGTATCCATCAACTTACCGAGCGTTGCGATAAACAACGGCTCTTTGGCATTGTCCGTAATGATATTTTCGCCGCCAACGATGTTCTCCCTGGCAAGTAGGTGGATGAATGTGAACGGCTCCGTATCCTTGTGCAAGCAGTTGGGCGAGGCGACTGCCGCCTGGTCCGGGCGCGGAACCGTCTTTATTACGTGAAGACCGACGTCAAAGGGTTGTTGCAAGTCTGCTGCTGCAAACGGCGTCTGACTAAAATTCGTCAGGATCAACTGCTGTAAGAATTCATTCTCCAGCATCGTTTCCGTTAGCGGCTCGAATTCGCGGGCAGCGCCGGCGGCGTCTCGATTGACTGCCGCCTCCTGGCAGTAAGTGTTCTTCGGCCAACGAAGAAGCTGCTGCTTCCAGGGGAACAGTAACAATCGCGTGTGCCGCCTTTTGCGCGTCCCCTCGCCGCAATAATTATCTGGCGGAAGATAGGCACACTCTGAAAGGAAAGCTTGTAGAGCCGGGCGCAGCCGCCACGGAACGCGAATGTCTTTGCCTTGGCTAAAGCTATAGCCTTTCGCGTCCAAGGCTTCTTTGACACTGCAAGCATAAGACACCTTATCTTGGGAGCCGCCGCATAATGGACGAGCCGCCCTTAGCGATGAGCGAGATGCCTGTGCCCTGCCATTTAATCTAGGCTTGAGATTAAGTTCCTTCATAGCTTAAAATCTCCCTGCTGGCAGGGTGCAGCCGTGTCCAATGGAACACCCGCCAACCTAAATCGGGCAGGCTGTAAAGCCTGCCCTTTGGTTTATTGATTTGACCTGCCGCCTATGCAGGCCGCTCACCTCCGAGATGACAACATATTTAATTATCAAAGACCGCTATTCGCCTTTACCGCTTGCCTCTTACTTTTATAGATAGTTGCGGGACCAGTTTTGTGTCATCTAATTCGGGGCAGTAAGCAAGATGTAAGGCAACTGTTATTTCAACTGTCCGACCAAGAGCTTATACTCCCGTTGAAATCATAAGGAGGGCAGGATCTTGGAGCTTGCTCATAGAGAATGTAGAAATAAAGAACGAAGTTCACTGCCCGGGCCTGTGATACCAATCAGTTTTACATGTTCGGCCGACGGCATATTAAAACCTGCTTCACATAAAAACCGGAGCAAACCGTATAAACAGACCTTACGCGAGGCCGCTGCACGAAAACTGCCTCGGCTACTACTCACTAACAAATCACTGAAGACGGTCCTGGGAGATTTGCGGACCGGGCGCAGCCCACCCGAAGCATTACATGCCAGACGCAAACTGAATGGCTCATGTATATCAACCGCGCAATACAGGCAAAGACGTTCTTGAGATATTGATTGCCTCAACTGCTGATATGCATGAGCCAAACGCGTGAGATTAGCAGGAGAACCAGGCTAGATAGAAGAGGCTAAATGTTTCAGTACAGAATAGGAAAAGACCTTATTAAGTATTTCACCCCTTATGAGCAATTCTCCAATCGGTTGTTTTTGCTGGTAAGTCGGTCAGAAAATCAGGTAGAATGCGGCCCTCTCTGTTTAAGTGATATATCACACCATGCTCCGAGGATATTAAAAATGAGTGAACGTGAAAGGAAACAGAAGGACAGTATTCTCTTCAGCCCCATATTTCAAGAGAGAGCAATTGATCCGGGCCAGCCTTTAAAGATTCTTCAGGAGTCAGTCCGAGTCATTACTTCGCTGGTTGATCGAAATACGCTGCTAACCAGGGTCATTGAAAGTGCCGTGTTGGTCACAAACGCGAAGAGCGGTGGTATCTACCAGTATCATCCCGACAGGCAAGAATTAACTTTAGTTGCAGATCACGGACGGCCTGATCATATCAAAGCAAAGCTAAAAGTCGGAGAGGGCCTGGCCGGTCGTCTGGTCAAAAGCGGCGAATCCTACCGTATCATGCCTGACTATAACAAATGGAGGGGAAAAGCCCGCGTCTTTTCCGGCAAACGAGAATTCGGCGCGGTACTCGAAGTATTATTAAAGTTTCAGGGAAAGATTGTTGGAGTCCTTTATGTTGACGACGATGTTACACGCAAATTTACTGAAAAGGATGCAGAGCTTCTTACCAGAACCGCTGCCAAGAAGGCGGCCATCGTACTCAACCTCTCTGACATAAGTGAAAGATTTCCTGAGTCCCATCTCTCGCTAAGCGAGAGGCTTGAGCGATGGGGGAAGCTCTCTCAAATGAGCAACGAGATTGTAGGCAACCTCAGCTCTATGGACTTGCAACGGAGGTTGGATTTGATCGCTAAGAGAGCCGCAGAAATTACCAACGCCCAATCTTGCGGAATCTGTTTAATAAAGCCTAATGGACTTCTAAGCTGGGAAGCAGGCTATGGATACAAGGATGGGGTATTTCGCCAAGGGAGAGAGTTTAAGATCGTCAGCGCCCCTAAAGCTGGATTAACGGGTCATATAGCCAAAGAGGGGAGACTGTTCAACGCTTGGGGAGAAAAATTGACCGGTCACGGGGCTGTGAGGAATGCTAAAATTGATCGCAGAGTATATGAGAACTGTTACTCGCTGCTGGCGCTGCCTTTAAAGAAGGACGCTAAGCTAATAGGGTTGTTAAGGGTAGAAAACAAGCTGGGCAGCGACGGCAAACCTCACAGAAACTTATATTTCACGCAGGATGATGAATTAATTCTGACATCTTTCTGTCAGGCAGTCGCAGTTGCCCTTGAGGAAGCCAAGCTGGTCGAAGGGTTGGAGCGATTAGTCACCAGTTCTCCCAACGGCATTATTGAAATAGACAAGCTAGGTAGTATAAAGACATTCAACGAAGAGGCCGAGAGAATCCTGGGCTACAAGAAAGAAGAGGTCATAGGAACACCTGTAAGCAGGCTATATTTCGATCCACTAGAGCCTCGTAGAATTGGACGCCTGCTGAGCTCGCGTAATGACGGTAAACTAATCAAGCATCCGACCTCCATAAAAACAAAAGAGGGCCTGGAAATACCCATACACCTGTCGGCGACATGGTTATATGATTCTGATAGAAAGCTCGTAGGCTCGGTCGGCTACTTTGAAGACCAGCGCGACATTCAGCAGAAGGATCGACATCTGGATCTGCTTTTAAAGGCCAGCAAGATAGTCGCTGAGGCGCGTACCTTAGACGAAGCGCTTCAACAACTGGCAAAGGAAGTAGTCTTAGCGCTGACAGGCACTTTCTGCCGAATTCTCCTTCTCGATGAAAATAAAAGGATGCTTATACCCAAAGCAGCCTACCCTATCTTGCGGCAGGGAAAGAAACTGAAATGGAGGCCCGGCTTAGAAAAACCGAGCCCTGTAAATGATTGGCCGGGACTACAAAAGATTCTCGACGCGGGCAAACCCGTAGTTCTCAGCACGAAGGATAAGAGGTATCAGAAGAATCTGAAAAAGTTGACCGACCGCCTCAGGCTTGAAAAGAAGATAGAATCGCTGTTAATGGTCCCGCTCAAAATCGGCGACACACTTGTAGGGCTTCTGCACGTCGGAGAGTTAAGGCGTGAGGAGCGGGCCGCTTTCTCCCGAGAAAAGATGGACCTAGCGCGCGCTATCGCGGATCAGACAACAGCTTTGATTCTTCGTACAAGGCTATTTGAAGACACCGAGCATGACCGCCAGCTTCTTTCAGCTCTCGATGAGGCGCTGACCCATATCCGGGCCGAAAAGGAGCCGGTTAAATTGCTGCAAGAGTTCGTTCGGCTGGCTGCCGAGCTTATCGGCTGCAAGGCCGGAGCCTTCTACACCAATCACCCCCACCTTAAACAATTAGAGTTAACCGTACACTATGGGATAGCAGATAACCTGAAGGGCTGTTCGTTGTCGCACGAGGAGGGTCTGGCAGGGCTGGTCGCCGCTTCCGGCGAACGTCAAGTTATCTACAATTATTCGAGGTGGCCTTCCCGCGAAGCCATGCTCGAGCCTTATAAGTTTAAGACGATGATCGGCATTCCGCTCAAGGATGCAGGCAAGGTAGAAGCAGTCCTCCTCATAGCATCCACAAGCAACAGACGACATTACAACGAAGCCGAGCTTAGGGTGTTGGAGCGATTCGCGTCGCGTTCTTTGGTAGTGCTGGATAACTCCGAGCTGCTTAGTAAAGAACGTAGAATGGCCGAGAGGCTAAAGATTCTTCACGACATCACGAACTTCATTCAGGTAGAAGCCGACCTGAAGGACATCCTGCATGCCGTGCTGACAGGTATCACCGCAGAGTACGGTCTGGGGTTTAATCGCGCGGCCTTGCTGCTCTTAGATGAAGATGGGACCTGCCTGGTAGGCAGAGAAGCGATCGGTCAGCTTACCCTGCGTGAAGCTCATAAAGCCTGGGATAGAGATCGTGAATTAGGGTTAATAGATTTTACAGAGTACCGGAAGCATTACAAAAGAGGGAATATACATAAGACATCGCTTGGAAAGCAGGTCCTCAAAGTCCGCCTGCCTATTCAATCAAACCCGCGCGGTCCTTTTTCTCAGGTAATGAAAAAGGGCTCTCACGTTCTGATCAAGCGAAAGAACCTTAATCGGCTACCGGAGAACTTCCGCAAGGTTTTCGCCCCGACCACTGAGGTCATCCTCATACCTTTATTAGACAGAGACATGCCGGTAGGGGTGCTAGTAGCAGACAATAAATTCACCCAATCATCCATCACGCCAGTAGACATCGAATCGCTGTTAACCTTCACCAAAACAGTAGAAACATCGCTCAGCAATATAAGCCTTTTTCAACAGACCAAAGCAGCGCGCGAGAAGCTACGCTCTGCGTTTGAGGCCAGCAGCGAGCTCGTGTCGTCGCGAAAGGCTTCTCGGCTATTGAAGGACATAGTCGCACAGACCAAAGTGGCTGCTGATGCCTGGTGGGTTAGTCTTGTTCTTATAGATGAAGGCGGTCAGGCCCGCAGCCCCATAACGGCAGGGGCAAAGGGACAGCCTGACATCGGACAGGTGATTCGCCCCAATGGCATCTCGATGCAGGTCATGAAAACGGGCATGCCCGTCGTTATAGAAGACACGTTAAGAGATCGTGAAAGATTTAATCCGATAATGTTCAGAAGGTATAAAGTAGCGGCGGCGCTATGCCTGCCGCTGTCATTGCAGGGCGAGCGAATCGGTGTGGTCTGGATACACTACGCTGAACGTCACCGCTTCTCACAATCTGAGATCGACGCCTTACAACTGTACGTCAATCAGGCGGCCATAGCCTATGACAGCGCTAAACGTGTCGAAGATTTGAAGCGCATGAGAATGGGCGCCGAGGCGCTAGTGAGCAAGACTGAACCTCAGGACGTTATAAATCAGATCGTGCTGAGCGCGTGCGTTGCGCTGCAAGCGGATTCAGTCGTATTCTGGTACTACGATAATATCAGAGGCCGTTTTCTGCCCGATATCTCAAAGGCCGCGGGTATCAGTAAAGACGAATGGGAAAACCTCAAGAGGATAGCTCCGCGCCCCTCCGGCACAGCCTACCAGCTATTCTCCCAAGGGTTTATACAAGTAAAAGACCTTCGCAAGAAAGACGAGGGGCCTCACCTGGAGGCCCATGCGCGCAGGATGCTCGGTCGTATAAAGGCCCGACGGTTCTTAGGAATTGCGCTGACGACAGGCAGAGACAAGCTGGGTGTAATATATATTAATTACCACCGCCCGCGCAGCTTTAGCGAGGAAGAACAGGAAGCGGCACGGGCGTTTGCGCATCAAGCGGCGCTGGCGCTGAAGCGAGCGAAGCTGCTTGAGCAGGTCAACAAAGCCCGCGACACGGCCAATCTGGTCGCCAAACTAACAACGCTCGAAAATGAAGACATCGATAGCACCCTCCAATCAGTGGTCGAAGGCACAAAAAGCACGCTCGACTGCGACGCAGTGACTCTGTACGTATACTCGCCCGACAAGGGAAGGCTCAGCCACGAGCCTGTTATGACAGGCGTCAAATATCGCAACCGCACACGCCAGCTCCAGAAGATAGAGGCCAATTCGATAATCTACAAGTCGCTGAGGCGAACGACTCTTCTGGTCGTCAGTGACACCTCAACTCACCCGGTCTTGAGTGAGAGCCGATTTACTAAGGATGAAAAGATAGCTTCCTGCGTAGTGATTCCATTGATAATAGGGGATGAAAAAGTGGGCATAATGTTTGTAAACTATCGAACACACCACCGGTTTACACAGGAAGAGAGAAAGAATATAGAGTTGCTGGCTCATCAAGCAGCCGTGGCAATACGCAATGGTCAACTCTACGAGCAGCAGCAACGTCGAGCCAATCAATTACAGGCGCTGTATGAGGCAGGCAAGGCCGTGGCAGGCTCGCTCGATGAGGTTGAGATATTGAAACGGATTGCCGAGCAAGTCTGGAATCTGGCAAGTAACAAAGGCCTCAAGAGGTGCTTTGTTGATGTTAAGACAGTAGAAGGGATGACAATCACGCTTGCGGTGACTCGCTCGGACGGACCTCTGTTGACAAGGCGTCCCAAGTTGACGCCGGGCATAGACTTGAACAAAGGCATTGACAATCGCATGGGGATAATAGGGCGGGCTATCAAGGAGAAGAGAACGCAGATAGTCGGCGACGTGAAGAATGATCCCGATTATATAAAGTTCCTTCGCATCATTAACTCTGAGATAGTCGTTCCGATCATAAAAAACGATACAGTGATCGGGGTGATCAATGTAGAGCATCCGGACTTTAACGCCTTTGATAACGAAGACGCGCGCACGCTTGAATCTCTCGCCTCTCAAGCCAGCATAGCCATCCAGAATGCTCGCGCGTATGCAAATCTGCAACAGACTATGGGGAAGCTGGTCGCGAGAACGGCCCTGGCCTGGACGGGAATGGCCAGCACTAGCTGGGCGCACGATATAGTCCCTAGCGCTCGCACAATCGTTGATACGATCCCGCTTCTGCGGGCGGAATTGAGTTCACAATCCTCAGAAGAGAAGGTGGAGGATCATCTTACAACGATTTCGGAGTCAGCCAAATTAATCCTTAAGAACCCGATCACAGCTCCGCTGTCTAGAGAGGAAGGCGTCGAGTCTGTCCCCCTATATAGGCTGATAGCAGAACAGATGAATGAGCTACGAGAGAAGCCCTTATACAAATCGGTAAACTTTGGATTGGATCCAAAATCGGAAAAGACAGCCTCTGTCATAGCCAGTTCTGACTGGTTGAAACAGGCCTTCGCCTTTATCATACACAACGCGGTCAAGGCGATGGCTAACAATCCTAAGAAGATTCTTCGTGTAAGTACTCGTCTGAAAAATGGCCGGGTTGAGATTAGATTTACTGATAACGGCAAAGGAATCCCTCCGGATGTGCAGCCAGACCTCTTGAGCAAGGCAATTAAAAGCTCTAAGGGTGCGGGTATCGGGCTGTTGCAGGTACAAGCCATTGTACAGACCTACGGAGGCGATATTGAAATCGGTCCAACAGGCGCAAAGGGAACGACTATAATTGTCTGGCTGCCTCTTGAGCCTATGCGTGCAGATGGAGTGGTATGACTATGAAATCCCCCTTTCTTCTAATTACAGACCCCCGCAAGCGCTCCTGGCTTAGAGTAGTCGAGGAGGCCCTGGCCCCCCTTGGAAAGCTGGACATTGAGGGCGAAGGCAAAGCTTCCCGACTTATTCAACACGAGCGCTATAAGATCATAATAATAGATACGTCTCATATAAAAGATCTGTCGGAACTGTTCTTGCAAATAGAAAAGAGACTTAAAGACACCAGAGTGGTTGTTGCTACGGCGAAGCCGGATTGGAAAGAGGCGCGACAGGCGTTTCGACTCGGGGCGGTGGATTACATTCACAGACCGATGACCGTCGACGACCTCCGTTCAAGATTCAGGGCGATTCTGGAACAGTCATTAAAAAAGGTTTCATAGGACGAATCTTTTTGCGATTCAGAAAGACGAAGTTTTATGAGCAGCGTCTCTAATGAGAGTTTAGTTGCGGAAGGAGGCAGAAGTGAAAAAAGGTACCATTCTTTTCGCCGATGATAAGCCCTTATTTCACAAGACCTGGAAGAAGCATTTGGAAAATGCCGGTTATACGGTTATCAGCGCTTACACGCCTGACGAGGCAAAGAGGATTCTCAACGAAGATAATTTGGACCTCGCCGTGCTTGACATGCGATTGGAGAGACCTCGCGACAAAACTGACATAAGCGGAATAACCGTTGCCAAAGAGGCTGGCCGCCATGTGCCCAAAATCATTCTAACTTCCTATCCGTCGTATGAGACGTTTCGAGAGTCTATGCAATGGGCTTTCCAGGGGCTTCCGCTCGCGGTTGATTATATAGATAAAAAGGAAGGCCCTGAGGAGTTGCTAAAGGCTATCGAAAAGGCTATGAAGCTGCGTGTTTTCATAGTGCATGGGCACAGCCCGATCAAAGATACTGTGGCGCGCTTCATCGAGGATCTAGGATTATGGGCGGTCATACTTGACGAACAGGCGAGCGGCGGGCACACGATCATCTCAAAATTTGAGAGGAACTCTAATGTAGGCTTCGCTGTCGCGTTGCTCACGGCTGATGACGTTGGCAGACAGAAAGGTCGTACCAAAGAGTTAAAGTTCCGCGCTCGCCAGAATGTAATTTTCGAGTTAGGATACTTCACAGCAAAGCTTAGCCGCCAGAAGGTGGCCGCGCTCTACCAGGAAGGAGTTGAGCTTCCCTCCGACTATTATGGTGTAGTTTATATCCCTTTAAACAAGTCCAATAAGTGGCAGGAGCTGCTAAAAAGAGAGATCATAAACGCAGGCATACCTGTAAGGAGGTAAAACGTGTCACGTCTGCGCATTCTCTTTGCCGATAATAATCCTCTCTTCCTTAAGATTCGCTCAGAGCTTCTTGAAAGAGCCGGCTATGCAATCCTCCGAGCTAGCTCTGTCGAAGAAGCCAAAAGAATTCTGCGAGATGAACTCGTAGATATTGCTGTTTTCGATATCCGCCTGGAAGACGATCTTGATTCAAATGATACTAGCGGGTTAGATCTGGCAAAAGACCCGGCTTACCGCTCCGTACCGAAGATCATCCTCACAGCCCACCCTACTTACGAGCATGTACGCGAAGCGCTAGGCCCCGTATTGGATTCACTGCCGCCTGCCGTGGATTTCTTGGCCAAAAAAGAGGAGCCGGAAGCGATGATTCGCGCAATAGAGAAAGCTTACTCCGAAAGCGCGCGCGTAAATCAGAATTTATCTATCGAATTTAATGATCGCAAACCGATTACCTTCTTACACATTTCGAACCTCATCGATCCGGAATATGACGGGAAAAGGCTCTTGGCCCGCGCCGAAGAGCTTGAGACGTTGTTTCGACGCCTGTACTTCAAGGACGAGCAGATCATAATTGATCGCCTGCTATGGCAACGACCGGGATGTACGGCGCTGGCTGTATTTAAGTTTACAAAAGAGCATCCGCCCAGGTCTACGGTTGTCGTTTGTGGACAGAAAGCGGCCCTAAATGAAGAAGCGTCCCGGTACAAAATGTTTGCCCCGCCGCCAGGGCAGACATCAACCATACTTGATAAATCGAGTGAAACGATTAACCTTGCCGCAAATGTATACGTACTTGCGGGCGCTGACCTTGAGAATACATATTCGCTCCTAGAAGCATACCGGACAGAACCGGATAGAGTATTTAATTCTGTCCTGCGCAAGGTAATCGAGAAGACCCTCGCAGAATGGCATCAAGGCAAGAGCATTGTCGACGAGAGCAAATCACTAGATGAGGTCTATCGTCGCCTGCTCGGCTTGTCGTCTGAGCTTACTGGAAAGAATGGATTCGAGGCATCCGTGCGGGCGCTCATTAAACAGGCCCTAAGGGTCGGCCTTAAAATCGATTACGGCTCTGGAAAATTAAATATGCGGTTTGACGGCCACTCGGTTTCTTACCCCGATCCTGCAATATTGCTTAATCAAACTTTTGACATCGGAGACCCTGCGGTCTTGATAAGCTCGCCCGGAACGCTTTCCGGGGATAACATTCTGGTAGACAAAAGCGGCCAAGCCTGGTTGACGGATTTTATCAACTCAGGTAGCGCGCCGATTTTATGGAATTATGTATCTCTAGAAGCTGCCATCCGTTTTGATTGGGTAGAGACGAGTAATCTGTATTGGATATATGAAATGGAACAGCACTTGGTGAGCGGGGATTTCAATAACTTGGATATCGATGATGTTGAACCGCCATTAAGGAAACCCCTGAAAGCCATAAAGGTGATTCGCTCTCTGGCGGCGCGTACGGTTGGCAAAGACTATTTGCCCTACCATGCGGGAATCCTTTACCAGGCTGCCAGCCGCATTGTGCAGGCTAAACTTTCAACCCGGACGAGGCTCTTAGAGGTTGAGCTTGTATACCAGGCCCACATGCTAATGGCCGCCACGATGATCTCCGGCGAAATACTGGAGAGCCTGCAAGAGGTAGGTATAAATAGCGAGCCAAAGGAGAAAGGGATTCGAATTGATAAGGCCAACCAGGCCGTGTGGGTAGAGGGCAAACAGGTAAGGCTTAGAGGCAACAGCTATAGCCTGCTATGCAACCTTTACGATCATCCCAACCAATTGCGGTCTCGGCGAGAGTTGATCGAAGAGGTTTTTGGCATAAAGTATGATGAATGGGATCGCAGTCAGATCAGCAGGTTGAACACGGCCATCAATAGATTGCGTAGAATTATCCGAGATGATGCTGATAACCCGCGCTTCTTATTTACGCATCCCGGCGGAGGGTATCGCTTAACACCAAATCCCGAAGGTTAGTCCCCGCACAAGTCGAGCGTGAAGCCCAAACTCAGCCCTGAGCATCACCCTTCAACGTGCGTTATTAAGCTCTCGCGAAGCGGGCGAACCGCAAATAATCATAATTCAATCGGCTTTACTTGCAAAAGCCTACTGACCCATTGGTGACAGGACTAGCTGATAATTGAGGCAACAGACGTCGCTTTGTCTGAGTGGCCAGCAGGCAGAACGGGTACACATCGCCATGCCTATTGCGCTCTACACTCATCGTATTAGTAGATGTGTCCCAGCCGTAGGTCGGTCGAACGTCGAAGCAAATATTCGAGGGTGCAGATTGTTTCCAAGTTTGGAGGTAAGCGGCGGATTTGACCTCGACTTTTATCCCATCAGGAGTAATCAAATCGTAGGCGTTCCATCCCGGCCTTGTGCCGTTTGCAATTGCCAAATCGTAAGGGACTATATACTCGGCGAGTGCTCCACGTAGCGCGTTATCAACAAGGTCGGATGCGAGCCATTGCCAGAAAGAGAGTAGGTTGAAACCCGCTGGGCGGTTTGAGATAAGGAAAGGCTCGTTTCCAGTTTTTCTCTCCACTTTCAAAGCGTCAAAGTTTGAAACCATAAAGCTCCTACTACTCGGCGGGCCAGTAGACCCTGATCAACGAGATCAATGCGCGGCCTTCCAAATCGAAATTCTCGTAGTGAGTCACTACAAGAGTCGCAAGCTCATCCAGGTCGATCAAAGTCACCGGAATATTAGATCGGTCAGCCTCGTACTTTGCATCCTTAGTAAAGCCCCCGGTGCTGACGTACAAGCCCCTATCGCCTTGCCGTAAGCCACCAATGAAACTTCGTAGGTCTTGCGCGCTTATTGGAATCTATCAGCGTATCTATCTCTAGCGGGCTTCTCAGTTCCATGATACCCATTAGCAATAGGATCAGGCTGTCTGGATCATCCTGCGTGGCTTGGTAGGCCAGATCGGCAGCATCCTGGTGGCTGAGATTAACAAGACGCTGGACTAGAGGCTGTAGGTAGTGATGTAAATGTGTGTTGCACAATTTGGGGTAGATTTGCCCCGAACATCAAGTCGGAGGGTAGACCTGGGATTGTGACCCTCCGACTGAGCGGCATTTTATTCTTTTCCCTTATTGAGATCAAGCCCGTTTTAACTCAAGCTCTCTACTCGTAAAAATTTATGACCAGATCAAGGTAGGCATCACAGAAGCGGTCTATATCGTCGTCTGCGTCTGGTATAAAGAGTTCTATAAATGGTCCATACTTTGTCTTGAGCATAGCGGCGAGCCATTGAATAGGTGTCAGGGCAGGCATCTCCATACCCTTATAAAGTTCTTTGGCCTTTGGTTGAGGGAACTTGAGTATCCTGGCAAGGTTCGGCTCTTTTACTGGCTTAGCTTTGGGTGTGGGCTTAGACTTAGGAATAGAGACGGAGACGGTCGAACGCCTCTTGTACTGCTTCCGTTTAATTTCTGAATGCGTCTCTTGCCATTCTGGATAATATTGGATGAAAGGAGAATCTATTACTAACTGTGATACATTTCCTGCCTCTTGCAGCCGCCCTACTTCGCTTAGTTCTACTGCGTATGAGTTTAGATATTTAAAATAGTAATACGGTGAAGCACTCCTAAAGAGTGGGTAAAGCTTCTCAAGGTCGTTTAGCGCAGATAGATGAAAACCTTCTTGGCTTTTAACAACGGCCATTCCCATTAGAGCCTGCATAGAGGTGCTGAAGTTTCCAACCATGGATGCTTCCAGGCAGTATCTAATAATCTCTTCTGGTTGTTGCTCTATCCAAGATATTGCTGCGAGAGAGAGCATTGCTTCTGCTCTATATTTCACCGGGCCGTTACTGGCTACTTTCTCAAAGATCGTTGATGCGTGCTCTAAGTTTCCTTGTCCGTTACGGCAAATACTTAAAGCGAAGTAGTATTGGCCGATTATTCGATAGTGTTCAACGGGGAAGTTACAAAGGATTAAAGAAAGTTCTGAAAGAGCATCTACCTGCCTCAACATTCGTGCTTGTTCTGCAAGATGAATCAGCCTGTTGCCTAATAGATCATAGCTAATAAATCCCTTTTGTAGGTGCTGATACAATGCCTCCTGATTACCGCTAGGAGGAACTATGAAACGATTAGTGGCTGTTTGCTCGATCATTCTTCTATTGTCCTTTCCTGCCCTGGCAGGCCATACCTTTCCAGGTTTTGGATGGTGTCCTTGCGATGACCCGGCATCGCATTATCAGGGCTTAACCTTACAAGAAGAAGAAACAAAACCAAGCGCGACTCCTGAGCTTGTGAGATTCGTAAAAGCATTCGCGTTTTGGATTGATATGAGAGCCTAGAGCTTTATTACAACCCGGCAACTCGGCCGCACTCGTGGTGGCTAAATATCGGTGTGCAATATATCACAGAACAAGCTATATGCAACGACATGATATATTGAGCAAGAATCCATTATTCTAGGCGGCTAGTAGTGTTCCTAACATGCGCATGCACATTAGCCCGCAGTCGAAGCTCATATGCTTCGTTCAATATTATGTACGGGCCTAGTGAGGCAGGGGCGAGCCCCACCCCGCCCTATTCTGTTTCTAGTAACGCGATGTGCAAGTTTTTAGGTTTAAATTGAAAGTCCAAGGTGAAGCG